>NZ_JAKKCQ010000002.1:0-814526 GCF_021728315.1 Vibrio sp. L5-1
GTCGGATATGACGCGCAGACAGATTCAAAATGATAGCAGCGTCAACTTGGCGTAGTCGTTTTTCACGTACGTCAGTAAGCACCTTGAATCGATGAATATCTTTTTCACTCATAGTAATAAGCATCCGAATAACTCCTAAGCAGACCAATATAGGTAAGCTTAGGAGGACATTTTAAAATGGCTCAAACCGGACATTACTAAATTGCTCTAACACCGTCGGTGCGTATTATGTATATTATGTTAAATTGAGTTTGGTGTTTATAAGGCAGGTATCTTTGTGTGATGCCCTGCCTCTTGTTTATCTACCAAATTGGCGTTCTATTTAACAGTAAGGCTATTTACCATAAAATACCTAATAAACATATATCCTAATCTTCGATTAAGAATACGTTTATTAGATTTCAAGCATTAATCGATCGATAGCCTCTGTGATCTCTTTGGTTCTTACTGGTTTGGTGACGAAATCATTCATGCCTACATCTAAGCACGAATATTTATCTTCTAGTGATGTGTGTGCTGTTAGCGCGACGATTGGCGTTTTGATGTTCGCGTCTCTCATGTATTTAGTTGTCGTTAGGCCATCCATTACTGGCATCGACACATCCATCAAGATAATATCTATCGAGTCGTTTCCTCTTTCAACAAATCCAATTGCTTCTTCACCGTTACTTGCGATAAAAACTTCGTGGCCTTGTCGCGTTAGAATCAATTTAATCACCATTTGATTTGTAGGATTGTCTTCGACAACTAAAACTGAATAGCGACTTCTGAGTTCTCTTGAAGATTTGTCCTCTTCACTGTGAGCTAGATTGTTCGTGACTCTGGTAAGTACTGGTAACTGCACTTCGAATTTAGAACCTTTTCCGGGTTCACTCTCTACAGATATGCGTCCTCGCATCAGTTCTACCAGTCGCTTGGTTATCGCAAGGCCTAAACCGGTACCACCAAATCTGCGTGTGATTGTACTATCAGCTTGCACGAATGGGCTGAATAGCGACGAAAGTTGTTGTGAGCTAATGCCAATCCCGGTGTCTTCTACTGTTATATAGAATGAGCTCTGCAGGTATTTGATCGAAACATGGACATGCCCACGCTCAGTGAACTTAATCGCGTTACCGATCAAATTAAATAGGATTTGTGCCAAGCGACTTGGGTCGATGTAATGAAGTTCACCTTCAGGGATATCGCTGGATATTGTTAACGCCAAACCTTTATTGTCTGCTGTCTTCTTTTGTTCAGACAATACAAAAGTTACAGTGTCTCTTACGTTGCTCCATTGAGGTGCTAGTGAGAAACATCCAGATTCAATCTTAGAAAAATCCAATACGTCACTGATAATTGCCAATAAAAGCTCAGATGATGTGCTCATATTAAGCAGTATAGACTGTTGCTCTTCGTTCAGTGATGTGGATTTTAGGGCGTCTATCAAGCCAATGATGGCATTTAGCGGTGTTCTTAATTCATGACTCATCATTGCGAGGAATTCAGACTTGGCCTTGTTGGCTCTTTCTGCGTCTTTTCTTGCGGTGACAAGCTCTGCTGTACGTTCTCGAACGGTTGCTTCAAGCTTTTCTTTGTTTTCAATATCGAAAACAGCACGCTCAATTAGTGGTCTAAAGCGGTTTAGGGTTGCTTTGGTTTCAACACTAAAGTGCTTGGTATTGGAGTGGATAAAGATGATGACGGATTGTGTTAGTCCGCTATCGATACCAGTAATTAGAACAGAGTTGATTTGATCGAGGATAATGGGATGTAAGGAATTGAATTCACCCAGAGACTTGGGTTCAAAAAGGATGGCGCATTCTCCATTGATCACTCGAGATAGCTTGCCACAATCACTCCAATTCATTTGTTCGAAGACTTTGTTATTGGTTAGAAGGGTTTTGAAATTACCTTCGTTCCCTACCCTAGATATTACGATAAAGTCATCAAACTTAATGTATTTTTTGAGCACAAATTCAAGACTATAAAATATCTCAGATATGTTACTTGCCTTACTGATCGCAGAGATGGTTGATAAGATCACCCTGTTCTCTTCAGCCAGTTTTCGCTCACGGGCTTTTAGTTTTTGCAGTTCAATACGAGCTTCTTGCAGCGCTTCTTGACCTTCAGAGCCCATTATTTTTTCAACCTATAAAACGTTGCAGACGATACCATTAAATTTCCGTGCGCACTCTCACCGCCAGATAACCTTCCTTGTTCACCAAAGGTGAATGGGCATATGTATGGGAGTCCGTTAAGTGCTTGATTTATTTGATCGCATACTTCGTCCATATCTTGCTTAAGGTTCAACATTGGACCTGCGCAGAAGATATTGATCGCACCTAGTTTCTCTTCTAAATCCATGTCGTTGTAGTAAGAAGAGTGAATAATATTAGCGGCACGGCTTATCAATTGCTGTTTAGATCCCTGCATCAAATAAATGGTGTCGCCTTCATTGATGTCTGTGAATAGCTCGATTCCATTGCACTCTGTTTCTCTGATTGAGTGGGACAATTTGAAATATGGGTAGTCGTATGAAGAGCCAACTTTTCGCCCTAGCGGATACACGGACGACTTTTCGAATATATAGCCATCATCACTACCACCTAGATGGAAATTGGTCCATTCGTTATAAACGGTGACGGCTGGTCTATGGTCAATCTCCAACAATATTCGGTTTCTTACTTTAGTCACGGTCCCAGAATAGCGAGTGGGCGTATGGCCTGCACTAAAAGACGAATAGATGGACTGAGAAGCAAATACCACAGTTAAAGATACGCCATTGATAGAGAGTGACTCTTCGGTAAATATACTCCAGTTTCCAGAAACCTGATTGTCCGCCGCGCTGCCACCAATAACAGGTACCTCAGTACCAAACTTCTTATCGATAGCCGCCATGACCTTCTCTTCATTGCCAGGAGTGGAATGCAGTAAGATAAGATCAGGGATTTCACCTTCTCGGTTGGCGTTCTTAAGTGCTTTATCGATGGCGCTGAAGGTGCTTTGGTTTATGGAGTCGCTAAAGTGCTCGATACCCGTACCATAGGCGTTGATCCCAGAGTCATAGATGATGAGTACGCCTATCACTGGGCCAGAGTGGAACCCAGTTTCGGTCATAATGCCGTGACAAGTGGTGCAGCCATGTATTGGGGTGTTAGGGAGAGCATCTACGAAATATCTCTGCACAGCGAGTGTTGAGTACTCTTCTGTGCAGTAGCAAATAAGACAGGCAATATCTTCAGGGTTTTCTACCCCATTGAGCAACTCATCTACTGCGATTTTATCGTCTAGGGAATAAGAGACTTTTGATAGAAATTTCATAGATTCCGGGAAACTTTATTAATGTCCTCTTTATAACACTTTAATGCATGGTGTTTCACTGATTTGGTACATATTTCTATCAAAAGAACCGAGGCGTGACTCAGTTTACCCTCTATTACTCTTTAGAAAGGTTTACGGAAAACGTGCTTATCTGTTGTGGAAATGTAACTGTTATTGAGGAGGTCTTATCATTAGTTTGTAACAGCCAATTCGATGGCCCTTTTTCTTCTAGAATTCCACTCTCATTGTAGCTAATGATAAATTTGCCAGTTTTAGATGTTTCGATTGAATACCCTGATCTATCGCCCGAAATTAAAACATTATGATTATCAATACCAAATTCACACGGTTTTGAAATTATACAGCTTACTGTTTCGTGATTATCGTATGTTACTGTTCTCCAAGTAAATGCCGCTATTAAAATAACCAACATGACGATAATTTGAACAAGCCTGCCTTTTGTTAGCTTTTGTGCCGCCATTATAATCTTTACTCCTTGTTACAAAGTTCAAAGTTTTTAAATAAAAATCCAATTCCAGACCAAGCGTAAGGTTACTACTCTGTCATTGATTTGTTAATTCAAGTATAGTGTCGCGTTGAAAATGCCACTTTTTTTTAAAATCAGCAAGTGGAAATAAAGCCCTGAATAGGCTGAATTTCCTTTTCTAATTTGGGTGGCATTACGACGTGAGTCGTGTTGGAAGTAAAGTGTAGTAAATAAGAAATTGGAAGCATGCAAATGAGCCAAGAAAAGCAGCTTGAACAAAACTACAACTATACGGTCGTCCGTCAATTTACCCTCGTTACAATTTTGTGGGGTATTGTCGGTATGGGCGTTGGTGTTTTGATTGCCGCTCAATTAGTTTGGCCACAGCTAAACTTTGATACGCCGTGGCTGACGTACAGTCGTTTACGTCCCCTGCATACTAATGCGGTTATTTTTGCGTTCGGTACAAGTGCGCTGTTTGCAACATCATATTATGTTGTACAACGTACCTGTCAGACGCGTCTCTTTGGTGGCCCTCTCGTAGCCTTTACCTTTTGGGGTTGGCAAGCGATTATCCTGTCCGCTGCAATTACTTTACCGTTAGGTCTAACCTCTGGTAAAGAATACGCAGAACTTGAATGGCCAATCGATATTGCTATTACTCTTGTGTGGGTAGCTTATGCGGTCGTGTTCTTCGGAACTATGATTAAGCGTAAGACATCGCACATTTATGTAGCTAACTGGTTCTTCGGAGCCTTCATCATCACGGTTGCCGTGTTGCACATCGTTAACAGCCTAGCTGTTCCTGTATCTGCGTTTAAATCGTACTCGATTTATTCCGGAGCGATCGATGCAATGGTGCAATGGTGGTACGGACACAATGCGGTAGGCTTCCTATTGACAGCTGGTTTCCTAGGTATGATGTATTACTTCGTTCCTAAACAAGCTGGTCGCCCTGTTTACTCTTACCGTTTGTCGATTGTTCACTTCTGGGCTCTTGTGTCACTGTATATCTGGGCTGGTCCTCACCACCTACACTACACTGCACTTCCAGACTGGACTCAGTCTCTAGGTATGGTTATGTCTTTGGTTCTGTTTGCTCCATCTTGGGGTGGCATGATCAACGGTATTATGACTCTATCTGGTGCGTGGCATAAGCTACGTTACGACCCAATTCTACGTTTCCTAATCGTTTCTCTATCATTCTACGGCATGTCGACTTTCGAAGGCCCTATGATGGCAATTAAAACGGTTAACGCACTATCTCACTACACGGACTGGACTATCGGTCACGTTCACTCTGGTGCGTTAGGTTGGGTTGCTATGGTTTCTATCGGTTCGGTTTACCACCTAGTTCCAAAACTATTTGGTCAAGAGCGTATGTACTCTGTATCCCTAATCAATGTTCACTTCTGGTTAGCAACGATTGGTACGGTTTTCTACATTGTTGCAATGTGGATTTCTGGTGTGATGCAAGGTCTGATGTGGCGTGCAGTTAACTCTGACGGTACATTGACTTACAGCTTCGTAGAGTCTGTAGAAGCTTCTTACCCGTTCTACTTTGTACGTTTCTTAGGTGGTCTTATCTTCCTATCTGGTATGTTCTTACTGGCATACAACACGTACAAAACTGTTTCTGCACCTAAAGATAGCCTTAAAGCTATCCCTCAACCGGCTTAAGGAGATTTAGAATGAGCTCAAATTCAAATAATCGCCATGAGTTGGTCGAGAAAAACGTTGGTCTACTCGCGATCTTAATTGTTATCGCAATCAGCTTTGGTGCTTTAGTCGAAATCACCCCGCTTATTTTCCAAAAGCAAACGACTGAACCTGTAGAAAACCTACGTGTTTACTCTGCTCTGGAAATGGAAGGTCGTGATATTTACATTCGTGAAGGTTGTAACGTATGTCACAGCCAAATGATTCGTCCTTTCCGCTCTGAAACTGAACGTTACGGTCACTACTCTGTAGCTGGCGAAAGTGTTTGGGAACATCCATTCCTATGGGGTTCTAAGCGTACTGGCCCAGATCTAGCGCGTGTTGGTGATCGTTACTCTGATGAGTGGCACCGTGTTCACCTTCTCGACCCTCGCGAACTTGTTCCTGAATCAAACATGCCTGGTTTCCCATGGCTTGCTGAGAATGTACTTGATGGCAAATTGACTAAGCAGAAGCTTGAAATCTTCCGTAATCAATTTGGTGTTCCTTACACAGACGAACAAATTGCTAACGCTAAACAAGATGTTGAAGGAAAAACAGAGATGGATGCAATCATCGCTTACCTTCAATCGCTTGGCCACGCAATGAAATAAGGAATAATTATGGACATTATTACATTTCAAAGTGTTTGGACTGTTACTGTTTTTGCTTGTTTCATCGGCATCGTTTGGTGGGCTTTCGGTAAAAATCGTAAGTCGCGCTTCGACGAA
This sequence comes from Vibrio sp. L5-1, assembly GCF_021728315.1. Taxonomy (NCBI): domain Bacteria; kingdom Pseudomonadati; phylum Pseudomonadota; class Gammaproteobacteria; order Vibrionales; family Vibrionaceae; genus Vibrio; species Vibrio sp. L5-1. Next base: position 6,220 of record NZ_JAKKCQ010000002.1, read on the forward strand.
GATGCAAACCTAGTGTTCGCTGATGAAGCACCTGCGAAAGATAAAAATCAAGGAGTGACGAAGTAATGAGTACATTCTGGAGTATTTGGGTAACAGTCATCACAATCGGTACGCTGATTGGCTGTGCAGCCTTACTTCGTTGGTGTTCCAACGATAAAACAGGTGTAGAAGAAGGTCATGACATGGGCCATGAATACGATGGTATTCGTGAGCTTAATAACCCACTACCTAAATGGTGGACATACCTTTTCGTTAGCACAATTGTGTTTGCAGCTGTTTATCTTGCTCTATACCCGGGCCTTGGCAACTTTAAAGGTCTACTAGGTTGGACGAGTTCAAACCAAACAGTTCGTAGCGTAGAAGAGTCTCGCTCTGCAATCGCTGCAGCTCAAGCTAACAAACAGTTAGATGAGTACGCAAAAGAGCTTGATGACGCGAACACTTACTTTGGCGAAGCATTTAAGAAGCTAGCTCATGATGAGAACGGTCTTCGTTCTGTTCCTGACATTGCATCAGATGCTGACGCAATCAAAGTTGGTCAACGCTTGTTCCTGCAAAACTGTTCTCAGTGTCATGGTTCTGATGCTCGTGGTCAAAAGGGCTTCCCTAACTTGACTGACGATGCATGGCTATATGGCGGTGAACCACAAGCGATCGTTACTACCATCATGCATGGTCGTGTCGGTCAAATGCCAGCGTGGAAAGACGCACTTGGCGAAGAAGGCGTTAAAGAAGTGGTTAGCTACACTCTTAGCCTTTCTGGTCGTAGCGTGAACGTACGTGAAGCAGAAGCTGGTAAAGCACGTTTCGTAGTGTGTGCTGCGTGTCATGGTACAGATGGTAAGGGTAACCCTGCTGTTGGTGCTCCTGACCTAACAGACCGCGATTGGTTGTTTGGCGATTCTCGTGCTGATGTAACTGAAACAGTAATGAACGGTCGTTCTGGTGTAATGCCGGCTTGGAAGGATATCCTCGGTGAGGATAAGGTACAGCTCGTCGCTGCCTACGTCTGGAGCCTCAGCAACTCAGATAAAGAGTAACATAATAATAACAGCCCCTTCTTAAGGGGCTGTCTTTCTTTTACAGTTATAACCTTAAGTGTTTGTAAAAATTAGTTTTATTTCATTAGATATATTGAGAATAATAATATGGTACAACCTTGGTATAAGCAGTTTTGGCCGTGGTTTTTGATCTTCCTAACCGTTGGCGTTTCTATGCTAACATTGGTTCGAGTCGCGATACTTACCAACCATTCAGTTAACGTTGTCACTGAAGATTACTATAAAAAAGGTAAAGGTATTAATGTCGACATTTCAAAAGTAAACGTTGCCAAAGAGCTTGGCCTATCAGCTTCAGTTAGCGAGAAAGGTAACTCAGTTATCATTACCCTAGACAAAGGCAAGCTAGACCACTTCCCTGCTATTAGCGCAATGTTCGTGCACCGAACGCTCCCTGACCGTGATTTTACTCAGCTACTGACCGCTGATGCGAGCGGCAACTACACGTTGACTCTGGACCATGAAATGCAAGGTCCATGGTTTATCGAGCTTTCTCCGCATGATTCTGAATGGTTAGTGCAAGGTCGCATGAACTTTCCAATTGATACTCCTACTCAACTAACGAACTAAAGCTTATGTGTGAATCCTGTTATCACTGCGGTGAAGATGTACCAGCGGAAACGGATTTTAAAGTAGAAATCTTAGGATCGGTTCGACCGATGTGTTGTCCAGGTTGCGAAACCGTAGCCCAGACAATCGTTGATAGCGGTTTGGTCTCTTATTACCAATATCGTACCGCTCCGGCTGAAAAAGCGGATCTAATACCAGAGCAACTTCTGGCACTCAGTCATTACGACAACGAAGATGTTCAATTGGAGTTCGTCCGTAACTCTGAAAATACATCTGAAGTGACATTGTCACTCGAAAGTGTCTCTTGTGCTGCTTGTGCATGGCTTATTGAAAAGCAAGTCTCTTCAAAGTTAGGGGTTGTTAGCATTCGTGTTAATACCACGACTAACCGCGCCCTGCTCAGCTGGGACAACACTCAGGCTAAACTGAGCGAGCTGTTGTCTGCAATCCATACCCTAGGCTACAAAGCAGCACCATTCGAGGCTGATCAACAAGAAGCCGCCTATCATCGTTCGATGAAGAATTATCTCTATCGTCTTGGTATTGCTGGTTTAGCGACCATGCAAGTCATGATGTTAGCTGTAGCGCTCTACCTCGAAGTGTTTGGCAGCCTTGAACCTGAATTCAAAAGTTACTTCCGTTGGGTAAGTTTGATCTTCGCGACACCTGTTCTCCTATACTCTGCGTTACCTTTCTATATTAATGCGTGGCGCAGTATTAAAGGCCGAACATTGGGTATGGATGTACCCGTTTCGATCGCTCTGCTATTTGCTTACGTTGCGAGTTTAGTGGCAACAGTGACAGAGCAAGGTGAAGTGTTCTTTGAATCTATCTCGATGTTCACCTTCTTCTTGTTGCTTGGTCGTTTCCTTGAGATGCGCGCGCGTCGTAAAGCGGCAGCAGCTAGCGGTAACCTGCTTAAGCTCGTTCCTGCGATGGCGACAACGCTAGACGGTGAGCAAGTTCCGGTAAAAACCTTAAAAGTTGGCGACCAGATTCGCGTTCTTCCGGGTGAACATATTCCCGCAGATGGCAAAGTATTGTCTGGCAGAATTCATATCGATGAATCCATGCTGACTGGCGAATCTATCCATGTGGTTAAGAATGAAGGTGATACGGTCTTTGCTGGCACATTGAATGGTGATGAATCGTTTGAATTGGAAGTGATGACCTCTAAAGCGGATTCGGTGATTTCTAATATCGTTCGCCTTCAAGATGAAGCTCAATTGTCTAAACCCCGAATTGCTGAAATCGCCGATGTGGTGGCTCGATACTTTGTCGCGGTTATCTTAATCATTTCATTCGGGACTTGGTTCTACTGGCATCAAACACGACCAGAAGACGCTTTCTGGATCATGCTTTCAGTATTAGTAGCGACCTGCCCTTGCGCTCTGTCTCTTGCGACGCCGACGGCGATTACGTGTTCAACATCTCGTATGGGTAACTTTGGTATTTTGCTGCGCAAAGGCCACGTATTTGAAACGCTTTGCAAAGTGAATCACTTGATCATTGATAAGACGGGAACCTTAACTGAAGGTGATATTCGTATCAGCCAAGTTGAAACTTTTGCAAATCTCGATAAAGACACTTGTTTACAAATAGCAGCTAGTCTCGAACAACACGCTAACCACCCTATTGCCAAAGCGTTCAAAGCCTTCATTGCAGATGATGTTGAAGTTGAATCTGTTAACAACGTGATTGGCTCAGGCATCACTGGTGAATGGAACGGACAGAAAGTTGCGATTGGCAGTAGCGAGTTTATTCTAGGTGAATCTCAACCATCGGAAAGTAATGGTATTTATTTATCAATGTCTGATCGTCATATCGCAACATTTACATATGAAGATCCGATTCGTAAAGAAAGTATCGAGTTTATCCAGAAATTCAAAGAAGCGGGAATCAAAACTACTCTGCTCACTGGCGATTCCTTTATCAACGCGAAGCCTGTTGCGGAAGAAATTGGTATTACTGACATTGTTGCTAATGCAAAACCTGAAGATAAATTGGCTTACCTAAACTCTAGAGACGCAAATGACATCACCATGATGGTTGGCGACGGCATCAACGACGCCCCTATTCTTGCTGGTGCTCACCTTTCAGTTGCGATGGGCGGTGGTACGGATGTGGCGAAAGCCTCAGCCGACATGGTCCTCTTAGGGGATAAACTCGATAGATTACTTAAGTCACGTACATTAGCGCTTAAAACGCGTAAGATAATCCGTGAAAATTTAGCGTGGTCGTTGGGATACAACTTACTTATCCTTCCACTGGCTGTCGCCGGTTTGGTTGCTCCGTACATTGCCGTTGTCGGCATGTCTGCTAGCTCTATTATTGTAGTATCTAACTCGTTAAGGCTTTTAAAAGAGCAAGGTAAATAATGGAAAGTTTATACATACTCATTCCAATTGCGATCGTACTTGTATGTATCGCGGTTGGAATCTTTCTATGGGCAGTGAAGAGCGAGCAGTTTGAAGACCTTGAGCGTCAAGGCCACAACATTCTGTTTGATGAAGATACTAATGTTCATCATCATTCTGATAGTAAACCTGTCAAGAATGATAAAGCTAACGTAGAAAGCCAAACTAACTTAGACAAAAAGAACGATGACGCCTGATTGGATTGGCGCTTTTGTTGTTGGATTGATCGGCGCAGGCCATTGCATGGGAATGTGTGGTGGTATTGCGTCGCTTCTTTCGATTGGCAACAGTAAACCTTCCCCTGTCATTCCCCTGTTTTATAACTTAGGGCGCTTGCTAAGCTATGCTGTGATTGGTGGTGTGATTGGTGGTGCAATCTCTTCGATAGGTCAGCTGAGCGATTTTAATGCTCTGCTGGGCTGGCTGCGTTTGTTTGCTGCTGGTTTTATGATCGTCTTAGGTTTGTATATTGGTAAATGGTGGTTTGGCTTGTTGTTCTTTGAAAAAGTTGGACAGAAGCTATGGCGTTATATCTCTCCTTTAGGCAAATCATTTCTACCATTAAAGCACCCTAGCCATGCTTTACCTTTTGGTTTTATCTGGGGTTGGCTTCCATGTGGTCTTGTTTACTCAATGCTAACGTGGGCGGCAGTGTCAGGAAGTTGGTATAACGGAGCGGGTATCATGCTTGCTTTCGGTTTAGGTACTCTTCCAGCAATGCTCACGGTTGGAATGGGTGCCAATTTCCTCAAAAAACTGCAACAAGCTGACTTATTTCGCCAGTTTGGCGCAATTTTAATCCTTATTTACGGCTTCTATACCGGTTATATGGCGCTACAGCTCATTATTTATACCGCATAGCGGTGTCTTTAATCCGGTTTTTTTACTACCCTTTAGGATTAAGGAATGCTAAAATATTGACGTATATCAAATAGTGAAAGATTGTTATGATTTCTGAAAAGCCTGTGACGAAACGAGTTCAGTCTGGTGGCTGTGCGATCCACTGCCAAGATTGTAGTATTAGCCAACTCTGTATCCCATTTACTTTGAATGAATCTGAGCTAGATCAACTTGATCAGATCATTGAAAGAAAGAAACCTATTCAAAAAGGCCAAGAGCTATTTAAAGCGGGAGACGAACTTAAGTCTCTTTATGCTATTCGCTCTGGAACGATTAAAAGCTATACGATTACCGAGCAAGGTGATGAGCAGATTACTGCATTCCACTTAGCGGGCGATCTTGTTGGCTTTGACGCGATCACGGGTGACGAACACCCTAGTTTCGCTCAAGCTTTGGAAACTTCTATGGTATGTGAAATTCCATATGAGATTCTCGATGACTTATCAGGGAAAATGCCTAAATTGCGTCAGCAAATTATGCGTTTGATGAGTAATGAGATTAAAGGTGACCAGGAAATGATTCTGCTTCTTTCTAAAAAGAACGCGGAAGAGCGCCTTGCGGCATTCCTTTACAACCTTTCAACTCGCTTCTCTCAGCGTGGCTTCAGCCCTCGTGAGTTCCGCTTAACGATGACTCGTGGCGATATTGGTAACTACCTTGGTTTGACTGTTGAAACAATCAGCCGTCTGTTAGGTCGTTTCCAAAAAGCGGACATCTTGAGCGTTAAAGGTAAATACATCACTATCGAAGATCACGATGCGTTGATGGAACTTGCTGGTGTTTCAAAAGAATAGTCTAGATATCAATGATGTAGTTCAATAATGAGCTACATCATGTTTCTCTCTTAAAACCTCTTATATTTCTCTTATTCTCTCCATAACTACGCTACATTATTTATATGTTCGGTCTGAAAAGTAGGCTTAGTTATGAGTATCTATAACAAAATTTTAGTTGTCGCAGACATTAATCACGATGAGCAACCTGCTCTAGTTCGTGCTATCCAACTTGCCAAGAAAAGCACTTCAACAAGCCACATCACTTTCTTTTTGTCGATCTACGACTTCTCGTATGAAATGACATCTATGCTCTCTGTCGATGAGAGAGACGCAATGCGCAAAGGCGTAATTCATCAGCGTGAAATTTGGATGAATAAGGTTGCTGCTCCTTACCTTGATGATTCTATTGAATTTAACGTACAAGTGGTTTGGCATAATCGCCCGTATGAAGCGATCATTGCTGAGGTTTACAGTGGCGAGCATGACATTTTGATCAAAGGCACGCGTAAGCACGATACCTTAGAATCGGTCATCTTTACTCCAACCGACTGGCACCTATTAAGAAAGTGCCCTAGCCCAGTGCTGTTGGTTAAAAATGATTTCTGGCCAGAACACGCGAAGATCTACGCTTCCGTCCATGTTGGCTCTGAAACAGAAGCTCACTTAGAGCTCAATGATACGATGGTCGACAGATTACTTGAGATCACTGGTCGTTTGGATGCTGAACCGTTCTTGGTGAACGCCTACCCGGTGACACCTGCGAATATCACAATCGAATTGCCAGAGTTTGACCCAACCTCTTATACTGATGCGGTTCGTGGCCATCACTTAACCGCGATGAAAGCACTACGCCAGAAACACGGTATGTGTGAAGAGCAAACCGTGGTTGAGCAAGGCTTGCCTGAAGATGTTATTCCTCGTGTAGCGTCTGAACACAATGCGGCTATGGTTATCCTTGGTACAACTGGTCGTACTGGCTTGTCTGCCGTGTTTATCGGCAATACTGCGGAACATGTCATCGATAAGATTAACTGCGATGTACTGGCTCTTAAACCGTCAGGTTACGTTAGCCCACTCGATCCAAACCTGTCTAAATAGTTGGTTTTTTTATAATTAAAAAACGCCTCAAGCAATGCTTGAGGCGTTTTTGTTTATCTAAAGCTTACGCGATTCCAACAACAGAATCGTTTATATCGCGTTATAGGTTAGTTACATCGATGAACATTGACTCATCAATGTTTGAAGACGAGATTTCAGCTTCTTCGAATTCGTATGCTTTGCGATCTTCGCTACGATCCAGTGGAAGGTTAATGAAATCAAACAACTCACGGTCAGCCAATTGGCTTGGGCTCACGTTCTGAATTGACTTGAAGACCTTCTCAACACGGCCTGGAGTCTGTTTATCCCAATCAATTAGCATCGCTTTGATGTTTTGACGTTGCAGATTTTCTTGAGAACCACACAGGTTACACGGAATGATCGGAAACTCTTTATGCTCTGCGTATTTGATTAGGTCCGTTTCGCGACAGTAAGTCAGAGGACGGATTACAACGTTACGACCATCGTCAGAGCGAAGCTTAGGTGGCATAGCCTTAAGGCGAGCACCGTGGAACATGTTCAGGAACATAGTCTCAACAATGTCGTCTAGGTGGTGACCTAGAGCAATCTTCGTTGCGCCAATCTTCTCTGCAAACGAGTATAAAGTACCGCGACGCAGACGTGAACAAAGACCACAAGTCGTCTTACCTTCTGGCACTTTTTCTTTTACCACTGAGTACGTATCTTTATCTACGATGTAGTAAGGAATGTTCAGAGTTTCAAAGTACTCAGGAAGAATATGCTCAGGGAACCCCGGTTGTTTTTGGTCTAGGTTTACGGCAACAACATCAAATTTGATGGGTGCTGCTTCACGCAAACGTAGCAAAATGTCTAGCATCGCAAATGAATCTTTACCGCCACTAATGCACGCCATTACTACGTCATTCTCTTCGATCATGTTGTAGTCAACGATGGCATTCCCAACATTTCTTCTTAGAAGTTTTTGAAGTTTGTTGAATTCAAGTGTATCTTTTTTATTTTCGTTTTGGTTCATTGCGACTCTCACACCGTCGTATTACCGACTGTAGATTGCTAGTGGGACTGTTTTAGGGCGTGGATTATACGGATTTTTATTTCAGGTTGGAACAGCAACGACAGGATAAACAAGCCAAGCAGGAGAAAGATTCCGCCTTATCATACGATCTGTCCTCTAGCGGTGAGAAAAATATGTCGCAATAAGAGGTAAGAATCAAAGATGAAAGGCCGTCGAGATATGTGATTTGGCAAGATTTAAAGGTTTAGGTTTAAGTTTAAGGCTTTAAACGAAAACAGCCTGTTCAAAGAAGAACAGGCTGTTTCGTCAAGATCTTAAGCTGAGCAAACAGCTTCTGGCTGGTCGCTATTATTGCGCTGGTATGTAAGGCAAAACGCGAACTGTGGTTTCTGGTAACGTGATGCTGTCACTTCCATTCAGTTCGTCCAGCGTGAATTTCGCACGCCCTTCTCTGATTGGGATTTGCTTACCATTAGACAGAGCAATATTGCCTTCAAGTTTACTATCAAATTCTAGCGTCAAACCTTGAATATCAGGAGTGAACCAACTAGAGAACATGCCGCTGACGTCTTCTAGCATCGCTTGCATCTGTGGTAAAAGGTTTTCTAACTGTGCAACCTCAACCGTTCCAGCCAAAGGCTTCTGAGTCATTACGACGAGCGAATACGCACATTCTTGTTCTTGGGTTTGTACAAAGATAAGAGGGTTTGCTGAGCGTAGGTTTTTATCTACCGGTAGAAGCAGCTCATTCGCAGGAGACACTTTTAACTCTTCGTAATGCTCTTCTTTCTCCATCCAAGCTTTGCTGATGTGACAGGTTTCCTGTGCTTGTTGGTCAACAAAGAAGACCGCAACTTTGACATCATCGTGCCCTTCTTTGGTGTTGTTTTTCAGCTGAGTATAGAGTTTAGAATACGTGAACATGTATTCTTGCGCCGAAGCAGGAAGAGAAACGCCAAGGCTTAAAGTGGCTAATAGAGCGAGTACTGTCTTTTTCATTATTATAATCTTGTCGAAGTTGAGCGTTTATAAATAGAAAGAGCAGCCAATGAGCTGCTCTTTTTGTGATGTTAATTGGTGTAAGCCGACTTTCGAAGGCAACCAAGTTGGTATCAAAATGAGTTACTTTTTCCAGTATACCTTGTTGTGACGGATCATAGCTTGTAAATCAGTCACATAGTCTGAACCTCGCTCAGAATACTTTAACAAGCCGTTAGTGAGCTCTGTCGCTGTTTCGGTTGTTAAAAGGTCTTCACCTTGTGCAGCAAGTTTTGCGCGAATGGCTCTTAAATCAGCGTAAGCACGGTTGCGGTTAAGGTTCATGAAGTAACGATGCACCGATTCTTGGCTTGAAGAGAATGTTGCTACTTCATGCGAGCTACCTTCGTTACGTTGTAGCGGAACAAGTCCACAACCTTTGGTGTAACACCAGTGTCCGAAATAGTTGTTGGCTTTGGTGGCGAAACGCGATGTCCCCCAAGCCGATTCATTAGCAGCCTGTGTCAGTACCAGCGCCTCTGGCAGTACGTTGACACGGCTCAGCATCTCTGTCAGCCATGCCTGATCTAAACCTTCACTAGGTACTGGTAAGCTGTACAACTTCCCTAGCCTTTTCGCATAAGACGCGTCTTCAGAGTCAATATTGCTCAAACCAGATTCAGATAGCTTAGTTAAAAACGCGCGCTCTTTGGTGATACGTTTGTTTTCAATATTGATGCTTGGGCGAAGGAATGAAAAGAATGTGTCTTTTTTCACGTTCACATCTTCGATAGCAGCAAAATTTGGTCGATCTGAAGCCACGGTCAAATCACCAAACTCACTTGATGTATTTGAACTTTGGTCTGCCGAACGTCGGCGCTCTTCTTCTTGGTAAATGTATGGACCAACCAGTGAGATAGAACCCACGATCGCCAGTGCAGTTACCTTTAGCGCAAGTGATTTACTTGCGCTGCCTTTGACATTATTACGCATCGAACACCTGAGGGTTTTTGTTACCATCGTTACTGTTGTTGCCGTCGTTATTACTGTCGCCGTTGCTGTTGTCGTCATCACTATCAGGTCGATCTGACGCAATAACCTTCAGTTTGATACCAAACATTTCACGGTAGATGATGCCTTTCACATGAAAGAAAAACGGAAGAACGAATATCAAGCCAATGCCGTACATCATTGCTGCCACAATGAACATCAGCATAACCATTAAGTAGATAGATGCGACGACGAAGATTTTCTTATTTACCGCTCTTAGAGAAAGCAGCAGCGATTGCATTGGCGGTACTTTCTTATCACAAATCAGCAGAATTGAATTGCTGAATGCTAGTGAGAAGTAGATAGACAAAAATGGCAAAAGCATACCTGCGATGCCTTGAAGCATGAGGCTGAACAAAGTAACTAGAATGACTGGAACCGTGAACTGTAAACCTTTTCCGATATGACGCACTTTGGTTTGTAAGCCTGCGGCGTGGCTCATTGCCATTAAACAGATGCCAGCATAGATAGGCGCGCTGATTACTTCGTAGCTGAAGTTAGCAATAAAAATGGATTCAACGACCTGTGGTGTAAATGCCTCTGGGTCGATAACCGCGTCTAAGATAATCGCGGGGTCACCAAGCTGCAGTTTTAGTGCGATATAAAAGATAGCCAATTGCACGAACATCAGCGCAACAATCGCAGGGGAAAACGAAAGAAAGTGACTTATCGTATGTTTCCAAGCTTCTTGGAATACAGCCGTTGCTTTGAGCTCATAATCGCCGGAAAGTGCACGGTCGATACTACCGCCCAAATTAAAATCTTTTTCGATGTCGTTGTTCATATTGATACCTAGGTGCGCCAACTAAACGAAGCCACCTAACTTATTGATAAAAAATTGCCTTCATTATACCCATATGTCGGCTGCAAACTAAAATATGAATCTGTAACAAGGCTTGCTTTTGTGTCTTAATGGTTAATAATTAGACACTTGTTAGGGTGTGAACCCAATAAATAACAGTATGGTAAAGGATGTTTACTTTTACCTGCGAATTTTTTTATCTATGAATGGTAAAAAATGCTTTGAATTCACGTTTTTGGTGATTATGATGCGCGCCTTAAAGGTGTATAGCAACAGGTCTCAAATAGAACCAAGGTGGAGAAAAACAGACGTTGAACGCTAAAAAATCAGTAGGAAAGCCAGTCGTACAGTTAACTGGCATTAGTAAAAGTTTCGATGGTAAGGAAGTCATCGGCAATCTTGATCTAAACGTAAATCATGGTGAGTTTCTCACGATATTAGGCCCGTCCGGTTGCGGTAAAACCACGGTACTAAGGATGATTGCAGGGTTTGAAACGGCAGATAGTGGTGAAATACTATTAGCTCAACAGAATGTAACCCAAGTTCCTGCTGAACAAAGGCATGTTAACACTGTATTCCAAAGCTATGCCCTATTCCCACATATGACCGTTTTCGACAATGTGGCATTTGGTTTACGCATGCAAAAAGTGCCAAACACCGAGATTGAACCTCGTGTCATGGATGCTTTAAAAATGGTGCGCCTAGAACAAATGGCACAACGAAAGCCACACCAGCTATCCGGTGGCCAACAGCAACGTATCGCAATCGCTCGTGCTGTCGTTAATAAGCCTAAAGTTCTTTTGTTGGATGAGTCTCTCTCTGCTCTAGATTACAAACTACGTAAACAGATGCAAATCGAGCTTAAACAACTGCAACGTCAACTTGGTATCACGTTCATTTTTGTAACGCATGACCAAGAAGAAGCATTGTCCATGTCTGATCGTATTATTGTTATGCGTGATGGCGTGATTGAACAAGACGGTACACCAAGAGAAATCTACGAAGAGCCTAAGAACTTATTTGTTGCTCGTTTCATTGGTGAAATTAACGTATTCGAAGCGACAGCGAAATCTCGTCAAGATGAAAAGCGCATTGTTGCGACAATCGAAGGTGAAGAGTCAATTATCTATCATGATAAAGACGTGGCACCGGGCCAAAAACTGCAAGTACTACTTCGCCCTGAAGATCTTCGTATCGAAGAAATTAAGGAGTCGGACCAAAGCGGTATTGTCGGCCACATTGTCGAGCGAACCTACAAAGGCATGACATTAGATTCAGTCGTAGAACTTGAATCAGGTATGCGTGTCATGGTTAGCGAATTCTTCAACGAAGATGACCCTGATGTTGATCACTCACTGGGCCAAAAAGTTGCAGTAACTTGGGTTGAGAGCTGGGAAGTGGTGTTAGAAGATGAGCAAGAAGTTTAATTTACAAAACGCGATTGTTGCTTTAATCACAGGTTGGTTAGTGCTGTTCGTGATGATTCCAAACATCATGATCATCGGTACTAGCTTTCTAACTCGTGATGAAGCGAACTTGATCGAGATGACCTTCACTCTCGATAACTACTTGCGTTTGGCTGATCCGCTGTATTTTAAAGTGCTGATGCACTCTTTCTATATGGCGATTGTCGCAACCCTACTTTGTTTAATTATTGGTTACCCGTTCGCCTACATCGTGGCAAAAATGCCTGCGAAATGGCGTCCAATCATGTTGTTTCTAGTGATTGTGCCATTCTGGACGAACTCTTTGATCCGAACTTACGGACTAAAAGTGGTTTTGGGTACTCAAGGTGTGTTGAACAAAGGTTTGTTGGCGTTAGACATTATCGATAAGCCACTTCGTATCATGTATTCAGAAACGGCAGTAATGATCGGGTTAGTGTATATCCTATTGCCTTTCATGATTTTGCCGTTGTACTCAGCGATAGAAAAGCTAGACGATACTTATTTAGAAGCGGCTAAAGACTTAGGTGCGAACAAACTTCAAACACTATTGAAGGTTGTTTTACCCCTAACGATGCCAGGCATTATCGGTGGTTGTTTACTTGTATTGCTCCCTGCGCTTGGAATGTTCTACATTTCAGACTTGTTGGGCGGTGCTAAGAACCTGTTGATCGGTAACGTCATTAAGAGCCAAGTGCTTAATGCACGTGATTGGCCGTTTGGCGCCGCAACCAGTATTGCACTGACTACCGCTATGGCCGTGATGCTTTATGCCTACTACCGTGCAGGCAAGTTATTGAATAAGAAAGTGGAGCTAGACTAATGGGTCGCACAGTTAAGTTCAGCTTTATGGCGCTGGTATACGCTTTTCTATACCTACCTATTATCGTATTAATTGCCAACTCTTTTAATGCCAATAAGTTTGGTATGAAATGGGGTGGCTTTACCACCAAGTGGTATGACGCGCTGATTAACAACGATAGCCTAATGCAGGCTGCGTGGCACTCGATCAACGTCGCGGTGTTCTCAGCAACTGCCGCAACGATTGTTGGCAGCCTGACAGCAGTAGCCTTATTCCGTTACCAATTTAAAGGTAAAGGCATAGTCAATGGCATGTTGTTCATCGTGATGATGTCTCCAGATATCGTAATGGCGATTTCGCTTCTTGCGCTATTCTTAGTTATGGGGGTACAACTTGGGTTCTTTACCCTACTTGCAGCGCACATTACTTTCTGTCTGCCGTTCGTTGTTGTCACGGTTTACAGTCGCTTGAATGGCTTTGATGTGAAGATGCTAGAAGCCGCAAAAGATTTAGGTGCAAGTGAATGGACGATTCTAAAACAGATCATCCTGCCTCTTGCTAAGCCAGCGGTTGCTGCGGGTTGGTTATTGAGCTTCACTCTGTCTTTGGACGATGTGATCATCAGCTCTTTCGTAACAGGGCCAACTTACGAAATCTTGCCACTGAAGATTTACTCGATGGTTAAAGTCGGTATATCTCCAGAGGTCAACGCCCTAGCAACAGTGATGTTAGTGGTGTCGTTAATACTGGTGATTATTTCTCAGTTATTAGCGAGAGAGAAAATCAAGTAAGTCTCCTATTCTTTACTGAGACGGACTTGATAAGATTCAAGTTTAACAAAAATGTTATTCATAAACAGAATGGTAAATTGCCATTCTGTTTTTCTATCTAGTGCCTTCGGGCAACGTTTAGTTTGGAGCTAACGTCAATGAAAAAATGGGCTACTCTATTAGCTGGTAGTGCATGTGCGCTTTCAATGTTATCTGCACCATCGTTTGCAAAAGATAACAAAGAATTGGTATTCATGAACTGGGGACCTTACATCAACAGTGAGATCTTAGAACAGTTCACGGATGAGACTGGCATCAAAGTGATTTACTCGACTTACGAGTCGAATGAAACTTTGTACGCAAAATTGAAAACGCACAATAAAGGTTACGACCTTGTGGTTCCTTCAACCTACTTCGTGTCTAAAATGCGCGACGAAGGCATGCTTCAAAAGATCGACAAAACCAAGCTGAACAATTTTGCGAATCTAGATACAAACTACCTAGATAAGCCATATGATCCGAACAATGACTACTCTATTCCACACGTCGTGGCGATCACTGGCCTAGCTGTTAACACAGACATGTACGATCCAGAAGATTTCCAAAGCTGGGCTGATCTATGGAAGCCAGAGCTTGAAGGTCAGCTGATGATGATGGACGACACGCGTGAAGTGTTCCACATCGCACTGCGTAAGTTAGGTTACTCAGGTAACACGACGAACGAGAAAGAAATCGACGAAGCCTACGCTGAACTGCGCAAGCTGATGCCAAACGTTCTTGTGTTTAACTCAGATAACCCTGGCGCGCCATACATGTCTGGTGAGGTCGGTCTTGGCATGCTTTGGAACGGTTCTGCCGCTGCGGCGCAAAATGAAGGTCTGCCAATCAAACTGGTTTTCCCTAAAGAAGGCGGCATCGGTTGGGTTGATAACTTTGCTATCAGTTCTGGCGCAATCAACGTAGAAGCTGCTCATAAGATGATCGACTTCCTACTTCGCCCAGAAATCGCAGAGCAAATCTCTCGTGACACCGGTTACCTAACGGCAGTTAAAGCGTCTAATGAGAAGTTCAAAGACAGCCCTGCTCTGTTCCCGTCGCAAGAAGATCTTGACCGTGTTGAATGGCAAGCTGCGGTTGGCGATAAGACAGTGAAGTACGAAGATTACTTCATGAAGCTTAAAGCCGGTCAGTAAACGAGTTCGTTATCTCATTGCTCTGGTCAACAGAGGCTAATAAGTAACTGGTTTACTTAACAAGCCTAGTTAGGTAATCAACAAGTTAAAAATAAGAATATCAACGAATAGGCAGCTTAGGCTGCCTATTTTGTTATATCACTGCTATAATTTAGCGCGATTTTTAGAAATCCATTTACTTTGGGTTCAATACCCAGCTCCAAATCAAACAAATGAACGGAACAGTAATGAAAAAAACACTGTATACCGGCGCATTGTGTGCTGCTACTTTACTTTCTACACCCTCTTTCGCAGCTGACCAAGAACTGTATTTTTACAATTGGTCTGAATATATTCCAAATGAAGTACTAGAAGACTTCACAGAAGAGACTGGCATTAAAGTCTATTACTCAACTTATGAGTCTAACGAAAGCATGTACGCTAAGTTAAAAACTCAAGGTACGGGTTACGACTTAGTGGTTCCTTCTACTTACTTCGTTTCTAAGATGCGTAAAGAAGGCATGCTTCAAGAGCTTGATAAAACTAAGCTAAGCCACTTTGCAGATTTGGACCCAAATTACTTAGATAAGCCATTTGACCCAAACAACAACTACTCGATCCCATACATCTGGGGCGCAACGGGTATTGGTATCAACTCAGATATGCTAGACAAGTCTTCAATTAAAAACTGGGGCGATCTGTGGGATACACAGTGGGAAGGTCAACTGATGATGATGGATGACTCTCGTGAAGTTTTCCATATCGCATTGTCTAAACTGGGTTACTCTCCAAACACAACGAACCCTGAAGAAATCAAAGAAGCGTACGAAGAACTTCGTAAGCTGATGCCAAACGTATTGGTATTTAACTCAGATTTCCCTGCGAACCCTTACCTAGCGGGTGAAGTGTCTCTTGGTATGCTTTGGAATGGCTCTGCTTACATGGCACGCCAAGAAGGCGCAACGATTGACATCATCTGGCCAGAGAAAGGCGTTATCTTCTGGATGGACAGCCTAGCGATTCCAGCAGGCGCTAAGAACACTGAAGCGGCACATAAGATGATCGACTTCCTTCTTCGCCCTGAAAACGCAGCGAAAATTGCTCTAGAGATCGGTTACCCGACGCCAGTTAAAACGGCTTACCCTCTTCTTCCTAAAGAATTTGCTGAAGATAAGAACGTTTTCCCACCGCAATCAGTGATGGATAACGGCGTTTGGCAAGATGAAGTTGGCGAAGCGAGCGTTATTTATGACGAGTACTTCCAAAAACTTAAAGTAAACAACTAGATTGTTACTGATAGGTTAATAAAGCGGCGTAAGCCGCTTTATTTTTATCTACACTTTATATAGGATTGCATCAAACAATATAGAGTGCGATTTAATATGCCAGCAAACCCTATTTTATTGGTTGTGACACTGATGCTTCTCGCGTCATTCTTGATGCTTGGCCTCAGCTCGTTTATTCATATCGACTCAAATTACGACCTGTTTTTCGAAACAAACACGCTCGTGATTACCATGTATATCTACTACGTCTCTCGCCACGCCATTCGTCCCCATAAAACCCTTCGCTACGGCGCTCTGCTGCTTATTTTTAATCTATTCTATGACGTGACCACAGAGCTTAAACATCTCGACGAATGGGCAGACAGAAACGAATTGCTCGACACTTTCCTAGAAGATGGTTTATTGCAGATCGCTTTCCTACTTATCGCCTACGGCATTACGGAACTGACAACTAAGTTGAAAGATCAGGGTAAACAAGATGAGCTGACAGGTTTATACAATCGCAAGAAGTTCGACGCGATTCAGCTTAAGGAGTTCGAGTTGATCTATTTTGATTTGGATGGATTAAAGCAGGTTAATGACCGTAAAGGACATCAAGTTGGCGATCTAATGATTGTTCGCTTCTCTCAGGCTTTAAGCCAAGCGGTATTGGAAGATGAAATGGTGTTTCGAGTTGGCGGCGATGAGTTTGTCGCGACTGCACAACTTGGCCGTGGTGGCGAGTTTGTAAGCCAAGTGACGAATCTATTATATGGAGAGAACATCGGCTTCTCTTACGGTATTGAAGTAACGAGTAGAGAGAACTTTAAACAGGCGCTTGATGAGTCAGATAAAGCGATGTACGAAATGAAAAAAGCGCAGCGAACAGATCAACGAGCTTAATCACACCATTATTTAGTGGCTGATTTGGCCGTAAGGCAGGTAAAAAATAGAGACAAAAAAGCAAACATACATACGACTCTAATTCTCTTTAGGTCAATGTATATTTGCTTATATATAGTGGATAAAGATTAGTTAAGCCGTTAAAGAGCCTTTCTCTAAAGACAACAGCTCACCGACTAATTTTGGCACTTCAATACTGGCTTTACCGTAACGTTTCTCTTCAAATTCGCTCTCAACCGCACTTGGCTCGAGGTTGATTTCAATTGTATGTGCGCCATGCATTCTTGCGTCATGTACAAAACCAGCCGCTGGATAAACCACACCTGATGTGCCGATCGAGATAAACAGATCAGCTTCTTCTAACGCTGAATAGATGTCGCCCATTCTTAATGGCATTTCGCCAAACCAAACAATATGAGGACGCATTTGAGCTGGTATTTGGCAACAATGGCACAATTCACCAGTATGGATGTCGTCTTTGTGCTCTAGAACTTGATTTGATTCGCTGCAACGTGCCTTAAGAAGTTCACCATGCATGTGAATAATATTGTTGCTACCGCCTCTCTCGTGCAGGTTGTCGATGTTTTGAGTGATGATCGTTACTTTGCCACCTAGCTTCTCTTCGAGCTCACCTAGCGCCTTATGGGCAGAGTTTGGCAGAATACTTTCGTTCTGTAAGCCATGGCGACGCTTATTGTAGAACTCTTGCACCAAGTCTGGATCTTTTGCAAAACCCTCTGGTGTCGCGACATCTTCGATTTTATGGTTTTCCCATAATCCGTCTTGTGCTCGGAATGTTTGAATCCCCGACTCCGCAGAGATGCCGGCGCCAGTAAGAATTACGATATTTCGATATGGGAAATGCATATAACGTCCTTTTCAATATGTCACTTTGTAACAGCTTAGCACTGTTCAAATTCCAACAATAGTTTTAGGGATTAGACCATAGTCTTAGGCAACTGAATTCATTGGCTATTTGTGACATAACTCGCTTGATGGGTGCTGCCATTGTTACTCAAACTCTCTGTTTTGCTTTTCACTGAAACAAAAAAAGCGGCCGAAGCCGCTTAGTTATAATTTAATTTGTGTCTAGCAAGGGCTTAACACTCATCAAGATTGATGACGTTAGTCTTCGTTAATCGAAGAGATCTTATGGATTGAAAGATCCGCACCGTTGAACTCGTCTTCTTCACTTAACCTTAGGCCAGTTACTTTGCTCAACACACCGTAGACAACCAATGCACCGATTAAAGCTACTGTAATGCCCGCTAGCGTACCAATCACCTGAGCACCAAAGCTCACGCCACCTAGTCCCCAGAGTGCTTGCTGGCCGAAGATGCCAGCTGCAATGCCACCCCAAGCGCCACACACGCCGTGCAATGGCCATACACCCAGCACATCATCAATCTGTGTTTTGTTCTGCATGTAAGTAAACAGGTAAACGAACAATGCGCCCGCTACACCACCTGTAACGAGAGCGCCAAGTGGGTGCATTAAGTCTGAACCTGCACAAATCGCTACGAGACCAGCCAAAGGACCATTATGGATGAAGCCTGGGTCATTTTTACCTGCGACTAAAGCCGCTAGAATGCCGCCGACCATCGCCATAAGTGAGTTCATGGCTACTAGGCCGCTGATGCCATTGATAGCTTGAGCTGACATCACGTTGAAGCCAAACCAACCCACACATAAGATCCAAGAACCTAGTGCTAAGAATGGGATGTTAGATGGTGCGAAGTTAGTGTGTTTACCTGCACGAATACGACCTTTACGCATACCTAAGAAGTAAACTGCGACCAAAGCAATCCAACCGCCAACACCGTGAACCACAACTGAACCCGCGAAGTCATGGAAGCCATAACCGAATTGCGCTTCAAGCCAATCTTGGAAACCAAAATTACCATTCCAGATGATCCCTTCAAAGAATGGGTAAACAAAGCCTACGGTGAAAAGTGTTGCGATGAGTATTGGATAGAAACGTGCACGCTCAGCGATACCACCAGAAACGATCGCTGGAATCGCCGCAGCAAACGTCATCAAGAAGAAAAACTTCACCAGCTCGTAACCATTACCTTGCGATAAGGTTTCTGCATCTGCAAAGAAATGCGCACCGTAAGCCACCCAGTAACCGATAAAGAAATAGGCAATGGCAGAAACGCCGAAATCCGAGAGGATCTTAACCAGCGCGTTCACTTGGTTTTTCTTTCTTACTGTACCGACTTCCAAAAATGCAAAGCCTGCGTGCATTAAGAAGACCATGATGGCGCCTAATAATAGAAATAGAGTGTCTGAACTCTGCGTCAAGCTCTCTACTGCGCTATGAACTTGGGTAACCGTTTGACTCATTAAAGCTCTCTCCCTTAGCTTTGTCTCAATTGCACTAGAACCGTGCGAATTGATGTCGTAATTAATTAAAGACTCAACAGTAAACGCAAGATGCGTTCCAACACGCTCACGTAATTTCCGTGCAACAAGTTTTTATTCTAAGCTTATGATTTTAAGGGGTTAAAATTACCACTGCACTTTTTTGGATATTTGATATGGAGGGATGTTTAAAATTAATTGCACCAATTAAGGGAGTTGCACCATATTGGCGCAGTCAATATCAAGCTTGGTTCTGTTTTAGAGCTACCCCAAATATTTTGAAGAATTAGCTAAAAATCTTCTTCCAAGTTGACTAGACCCTTGTTCAGGGTGGACAAAAAAAGCCCAGTGATTCGAATCACTGGGCTTTCTATACAATGGTTGCGCTCTAGATAAGTTGTTATCTACTTCGTCTGATACTCACTACAGGTTTGGTCCTGTTGTCGGGTTTTGCGGTAGGTTTTGACTTAAGCGCTGCATGCCTTGATACATACGAATAAACCACACCACGATCGCCACACCACCAAACAGCATGCCGACATAGGGAATGTAGTAAGCGATGTCATCGATAATATGGTTTTGATACCAGTAATCGTTCACACCAATTAACACGCCGTTAGAGGTCGCTACCGTGACGATAAGCACAACAAAGAACGTCAGGTTCAAGAAGAACGAGCGAATCAAGCCATAGTAGTGCGTATCCACTACTTCGCCGTCTTCACCTTTATCTAAACGATAGCCTGCGTAGATAATCGCGACCACACCAGAGAGAAGACAAGTAAATGGTGTAAAGCAGCTTAGGATGTAAGCGACCCAAATACCTTTATGAGGTTTGTTCATTCTTATTCACCTCTTCTGTTTTCTCTGTTGCTACGTTTGCGCTTTGTTCAGCGCCGTTTTTCTCTTGTTCCATCACTTCTTTGTACCAAAGGTCATGGTGCTCTTTAGCCCAAGTTTCATCAACTTCGCCTGTTACCATACCCTCAAGTGCACCTTCCATGCCGAACAAGCCGATGTAGATGTGGAACACAAAGCCACAGATAAGGATTAAAGCAGCCAACATGTGGACTAGGTTTGAAAGCTCCATATCACGACGGGTTTGGCCAAAGATTGGGAAGTCTAAAACCAAGCCACTGATCGCAGCGACACTACCCATAACAATCAATAGCCAGAATAGCGCTTTCTCACCCGCGTTAGAAAACTCTGCAGATGGATGAGAACCTTTATGTTTCCCTACCATACCACCCAGTTTTATAAACCACTGGATATCGACCATTTTGAAGATCGACTTGCGCCACCACTTGATAAGAACAGCCATCAACAGCACATAGAAAATCGGACCGATGTAGTTGTGGTATTGCTTCGCCAATAGAACGATGAAGCCCCATAAATCGGTTGGGATATAAGGTTTCAAGAAGTGTTTACCGTAAACCAACATCAAACCACTGAAAGCCAGTGTTAAGAAGGTAAACGCCATACTCCAGTGCAGTGCGCGGTCAAGTCGCGACCAACGTTTGATCTTACGACCCGTTCTTGGCGCACTCAGCATTAATGGGCCAATCACAACGTACATTAAGGTAACGAAAGCAATACTGCCAAAGATAGCGACAGCACCGGCTGGTGACATCCACTTCTCCTTCAATATGTACCACGTTTGACCTGGAGTACTGATCAACACACCGTGCTCAGCAGATTGAGATGTGGTGTAACCTTCTTCACCGTTTCTTACTTGTCGCCAAAAATCGGCGCCAGCAAGTTGTGTGATTTCTCTTTCTGCACTACTCGATTGAGTTTGTGAAGCGTTAGTCTCTGATGCATGGCTCATAGGAGACAGCATTGTTAGTGCTGCCAACATTGGCAGCACAACAAGGAAGAGACGCTTAAACATTGTAAGCATATGTCTCTCCTAACTAGCTCTTCATCGCATCGTAAGAAAGGTCATTGCCGTCTGTCCAGCCTGCACCCTTCGCACCACGCTCAACAACACGCTGACGGAATACATCAGAGACTTTCTCTGCATCACCCGCTAGCAGTGCTTTGGTTGAACATAAAGAAGCACACATTGGTAGCTTGCCCTCAGCAATACGGTTCGCCCCGTATTTCTGACGTTCTTCCACAGAACCTGGCTCTGTTTCTGGGCCGCCAGCACAGAAGGTACATTTGTCCATCTTACCGCGCTCACCAAAGGCTTCCTGTTTAGGGAATTGAGGTGCGCCAAACGGACAAGCAAACAAGCAGTAACCACAACCGATACATAGATCTTTATTGTGAAGTACGATGCCGTCTTCTGTATGTTCAAAACAATCTGCTGGGCAAACTGCCATACAAGGTGCATCAGTACAGTGCATACACGCTACTGAGATAGAGTTTTCACCCGGTTCACCGTCGTTCAGTGTTACAACGCGACGACGTTGAATACCCCACTCCAGAGCATCATCATTTTCGTTCTTACATGCAGTGACACAACCGTTACATTCGATACAACGTTTGGTGTCACAAAGAAATTTCATTCTAGCCATTTTAAGACTCCTTACGCTTTACGAATATTACAAAGGGTTACTTTCGTTTCCTGCATCAACGTGACAGGGTCGTAACCATATGTGGTTGCTGTATTGGCTGCTTCGCCAATAACGTAAGGATCAGTGCCTTCTGGGTACTTAGAACGCAAATCTTCGCCTTCGAACTTACCACCGAAGTGGAACGGCAAGAACGCTAAACCCGGTTTAACACGACGAGTAACCATCGCTTTTACCTTGATACGGCCTTTCTCAGCACCTTCAACCCAAACATCATCGCCATCTTTGAAGCCAATGTCGTTTGCGTCTTTCGGGTTCACTTCAACAAACATCTCTTGTTGAAGTTCTGCTAGCCATGGGTTTGAACGTGTTTCTTCACCACCACCTTCGTACTCAACCAGACGACCAGACGTAAGAATAATCGGGTATTCACCAGACTTATCTTGGTCTTGAATGGATTTGTACAGCGTAGGAACACGGAAGATTGCTTCCTTGTCATCCCACGTTGGGTAGTCAGCTACTAGATCACGACGTGGTGTGTAAAGTGGCTCACGGTGCAGTGGTACGCGGTCTGGGAATGTCCAAACAATCGCACGCGCTTTCGCGTTACCAAAAGGAATACAACCATGCTTGATAGCAACACGTTGGATGCCACCAGAAACGTCGGTTTTCCAGTTTTTACCTTCAGCAGAGGCTTTTTCTTCTGCGGTTAGGTCGTCCCACCAACCCAGTTGTTTCAGCAGTTTGTCACTGAACTCTGGGTAACCATCTTTGATTTCGCTGCCTTTTGAGTAGCTGTCTTCAGCCAATAGGCTTTGACCTTCAAATTCGACACCGAAACGAGTACGGAAGTTACCGCCGCCCTCAGCAACAGGTTTAGACGTATCGTAAAGGATATGCGTACCTGGGTGTTTCATCTCTGGGTTGCCCCAGCATGGCCAAGGCAGACCGTAAGTCTCGCCATTCGCTGGGCCGCCTTCTGCAGCAAGCGTTGTTTTGTGGAACGTGTGCCAGTTTTGTTGGTGTTCTTTCAAACGCTCTGGGCTTTGACCTGTATAGCCGATCGTCCACATACCTTTGTTGAATTCACGAGTGATGTCTTCAATCAATGGTTGGTTGTTCTCAACACGGATGTTTTTGAACAGTTGATCAGAGAAACCAAGCTTCTTAGAAAGAAGGTACATGATTTCGTGGTCAGGCTTAGATTCGAACAGAGGATCAACAACCTTGTCACGCCACTGTAGAGAACGGTTTGACGCCGTTACACTGCCGTAGGTTTCAAATTGAGTGGTTGCTGGAAGCAAGTAAACGCCATCGGTGCGATCGTTCATTACTGCTGCTACTGTTGGGTATGGGTCAACGATAACCATCATATCCAGCTTCTGCATCGCCTTCTTCATCTCTGGACCACGAGTCTGAGAGTTCACCGCGTGACCCCAGTAGAACATGGCGCGGATGTTTTCGCGTTGGCGAATCTTGTCTTTGTCTTCAAGCACGCCATCAACCCAACGAGAGACAGGAATACCTGCACTGTTCATTGGCTTTTGACCACCGTATGCGTTGTCGTCAAAACGTCCTTTGACCCAGTCAAAGTCGATATCCCAAACTTTAGACCAATGGCGCCAAGAACCTTCAGACAAGCCGTAGTAACCCGGTAGCGTGTCTGATAGTACGCCAAGGTCAGTTGCGCCTTGTACGTTATCGTGACCACGGAAAATGTTTGCACCGCCACCTGATTTACCTATGTTACCTAGCGCAAGCTCAAGTACACAGTAAGCGCGTGTGTTGTTGTTACCCGTAGTATGTTGAGTACCACCCATACACCAAACGATACAACCCGGACGGTTCTCTGAAAGCAGTTTTGCTGTGTGGTAAACGTCTTCTTCGCTAACGCCTGTTACACGCTCAACTTCTGCTGGGTTCCACTTCGCAACTTCTTCACGGATCTCGTCCATGCCGAATACACGTTGGCGGATGAATTCTTGGTCTTCCCATTTGTTAGCAAAGACATGCCATAACAGACCCCAGATAAACGCAACATCTGAACCCGGGCGTAGAGAAACATAGTGATCAGATTTCGCAGCAGTACGCGTACGACGAGGATCCGCAACAACGATCTTACAGTTGTTCTTCTCTTTCGCGATTAGGATGTGTTGCATCGCAACCGGGTGAGCTTCTGCAGGGTTCGAACCAATGAACAGCATCGACTTACAGTTGTGCATGTCATTGAACGAGTTTGTCATCGCGCCGTAACCCCAAGTGTTTGCAACACCGGCTACTGTGGTTGAGTGACAAATACGCGCTTGGTGGTCAACGTTGTTGGTGCCCCAAAGCGACGCCATCTTACGGAATGCGTAAGCTTGCTCGTTACTGTGTTTTGCACTACCTAAGAAGTAAACGGAATCAGGACCAGACTCTTTACGAAGTTCTAGCGCTTTATTACCGATCTCTTCAATCGCTTGTTCCCAAGAAAGCTTCTTCCACTTACCGCCTTCCAATTTCATTGGGTACTTAAGGCGACGCTCACCGTGGCCGTGCTCACGCAGAGCTGCGCCTTTGGCACAATGTCCACCAGCGTTGAATGGGTGATCGAATGCAGGCTCTTGACCCGTCCAAACACCGTTTTGAACTTCAGCGTAAATGCCACAACCCACAGAACAGTGAGAACAGATAGTGCGTTTCACTTCTGTTTTCGCTTCAGGGTCGACTGACTTAGCTTCCGCCTTTTTCATCATACCCGGAGCGAATAGACCAGCGCCTACTACCGCACCACCAGCCGCTAGAGAGGTGTTTTTCATGAAGGCACGTCGAGACACACCCAGTTGATTAGTTTCTTTGCTCACACTATCGGAGCGTTTGACAAGTTTCATCCGTTATCTCCTAAAGCGTGTCGTAGTAATCGCGAATGTGTTGCGTTTCACGATAGCCCGTCTTCTTCATGTCTTCTTTCGGCATTTCAACCGTTTCTGAAGCAGTTGCCACCTTCGTTGTTCCAGCGACAACGGCACCCGCTACGGCTGCAGTTGTTAAGCCTTTGAGTAAGTCCCTACGGCTTGTGTTTATTTCTTTATTATCTTTCATCATTGCTTCCTTACCTTGCGGTAGATCTTTTTGGAGGCTTAATGCCCCTCTATCGATATAATCGCGTACTGCTCGATTACTCGTAATCAGTGACGTTTTTCACATCAATCTTTAATTTATGCTTACTGCTTTTTGTATTCACGCTAAAACGCACTTGCTCTAACGTTAGGAATGCTTCACACAGCTGTGCTGCCGATTTGTAGAAGTTCGCACTTTCTGCACTTTCAAGCTGACGCGTAAAAGAGTTGAACCAAGGACCAAGGTGCTTATTGAAAACAGCTTGTTGAAGCGCTTCTTCTTCACCGGTTAGCATTGCCATTACTTCACACAATGCCGCAATATGATCTTCTGGCTCTTTCACTTGATCATCACGTTCAATGCCTAAAAGCTCTAAATCATGACGAATCTCTGCTAATGGTTTTTCCATCATGGCGCCAGTTCTATGCCAAGAACCAAATGGAACAATCTCTCCACGGCCAATGCCAATGAACAGATCTTGATATTCGTCTTCTAACGCTTCGCGATTTGATTCCGTTGCTGCTTGTTGAATGGCAATCCAAGCTTTTTGCATTGCACTCTCAGACGCTTCAATGTCTAACGTCTTTAGGAAATCAATGACCTCTTCAGAAGGTGCGCTACGGAACAATGCAGAAAGAACCAAATAGATTTCAGTTCTTAGTGTCTGTTCTTGATCTAAATTAGTTTCCAATGCCAACTCCTAGTATTTCAATTGATTCAATGGGTCTTGAGCCATTGAGTCGAACATGTCCACTACACGACAGTCTTCACACATCGCAATACGATTAATCGCAGTTTCATCTGAAAAATGAGAGTGACCGCGTAACTTGTTCTGTAACATGTCAATCATAGACTGTGGAGCGAATGGCTTATGGCAGCGTAAACATTCCGCCGCTTTCTCTTCATGAATCACAACTGCTTGTTGACGTTCTTCTTTCACCCAATTCATACGAGGTGTCAGAGTAAGAACATTCTCAGGACATGCCTTTTCACACAGACCACATTGAATACAGTCTTGTTCTACAAACTTAAGTGATGGAGACGCGCCGTCGGTATGCAGAGCACGTGTTGGACACACAGCCACACAACTCATACACAAAGTACAATCTTTGCTTTCACACGAAACCGTGCCGTATGGAGCATTCGAAGGAAGCTCAACAATGTTCTCAACAGGAATGCGAGATGAAGACATTGCATCGAGTGCAGTGAACAGACGTTGACGTTTGTTGCCTTGAAGATCGCCAAGTGCAAGGTCGAATGAATCAACACACAGTGTTGGAGGTCCTTCACGTAGAGATTCTAAATACAGGATATCGATGGTTTCTTTTGGAACACCGATTTGGTCTAGTAGCTCTTGAGCAATCCCTACTTCGTTATTCAGAACACGAATGATCGTCTCTGGCATAAAACGAGAAGCCGCAAACAGAACCTGAGTCGCCCCATTCACTAGTGCTGCAAACCAAGTATCAATACCAATAGAAGGCAGTTCTTCAACAACGATTGGAATAACGTTATCTGGTAGTGCTTTTAGCGCCATTACATTGTAAGTCTCATGACGAGAGCTACAGATAAGTACGATTGGATCCAGACCGCCCGCATGTTCATAGTTAGCTAGCGTACGTTCAATGAACTTTTGAGTATCGTCAGGGTTTGGAAGCGCATAGGTAATCGCTTCTGTAGGACAGCTTGTTGCACAAGTTCCGACGCCTTGACATAGATAAGGGTTAATCTCGATCTTGTGACCTGTTTTGTCTGAGCCTTCACTTGATAGCGCGCCAGCAGGACAAGCATCAACACAACGTTCACACCCTTTTACGCCACGAGAACTGTGCGCACAAAGGTCAGTGTCTAAACGGAAGAACTTAGGCTTATCAAATGTCCCCATTAGCGTTGGAATCTCTTCCAGTGCTTCGGCCAGTTTTGGATAGCCTCGACCCACTGGGTAATAACCCGGTACAGGCACTTCTTCTGTCATGCAGCTATTCAGACATAGGTCTAGAACAACATCGAAACAATCGTGATTAATCGCGATTTTCGCTAAGTTGCTTGATGTGCCTTTACTCTCAATCACAACTTCAAACGTACCAAGGAAACCGGATACTTGAACCGAATTCGCGAAGTACAGTTCTGGGTTTTTGCCCTTTTCGCCGTCTGTCGACAATAAGGTTAAGCTCGTCAATTGAGGTAATTGAGCCGCAGCACTTTCAATGATCGCAGTTGGACCAATAACAAGAGTATTACCGCCGCTTTCGTAGCTAACAGTAGGTGGAATCAGATTTGTTAACTCAACTGTATTTTCAAATGCATACAGTCTTGCTTTAGCGTTATTTGAAGTTGCTTGTTCTAATAATTGTTTAAGCATTGCTCAGTTCCATCTTTGGACATGGATAATCTGTTCAACCTTCATTGTAGTAAGCGATAGAGAACTTGCTGAGTAATCCGTTAACAACTAACCCTTTAGCCAGTGTCTCGTTCGTCAGACTATGAATTCGTCTATCTACAAAAAAGTTGATAATAAACGTTATTTAGCAAATGCCATGCCAATTTAATAAACCTTATATATCAGTAATTTAATTCTTTATAGCGTTTATTGTGCGTATAAAAAAACCGCTTGGGACATTTTGTCCCAAGCGGTTCATTGAGTATTTAGTCAAAATGTACCTATTCTTTGTGTGGTATATTTTGTCCCATCTCTTTCAGGTCATCTTCGTCTGATGTGGTAGCGCTTTTATCTGATACTGTGTTTTCACACAGTTCTTTTTCTTGTTCGGTTATTTCGGCACTTTCTGAAGTTTCAAGTTCATTATCAGATGCCTCAAGATCGCTTTCAGAAGTTTCTAAAACTGAGCCTTCATCTTTATTATCAATGACTTGATCTTCTTCTGGCGTAGTGTCTTCTTCCGTTTTATCTTTAACCCAATCACGCAGGGTTTCCGCAACCCCTTCAGAAAGAGACTTTAAATTACTGTAATCGTCGTCGTAATCATCTAAACCATCACGAACATTGAATTCTTCTGAGAGGAATAATTTACGCAATGCGGCTTTTTTTACGCTTTCTGAGGCTTCTGATACCAATAATTGAGCAACAGACAAGTCTTCAGTGGCTTCTGGTGCGGGATCTTGAACGTCAGAAGCATGAACTTCTTCATTGGTTTCTAAAGCATCACTATCTAAAGACTGAGGCGCTGCTGCTTCCATTTCAGAAGAAAGATCAGCAGACGAAATCTCAGAAGATGAAGAATCAGAGGAAGTGAGTTCCGGTACTTCCAGTGTTTGCTCTACTTCCAAAGCTTCGTCAGTGGATTCGTCAAGCTTTCGTTGAGACCAACGGCTAAAGAAGTTAGTTGCCATTTGATCTACCCGCACCTTTACGTTTCTTACGTCTTGCTTCTAGCAACTCACCATGACGGCCTATGAAGGCTTCCATCCAAGCTTGCACAGGTAGCGGAATGTCGTATGAAAGGACTTGGTTGTCACCGTCCATGTATTGCCCTGCAACGGTTTGTGATGCTGTAAGTAACTGAATAACTGGCTTAACACCAGAATCGACATTATCCATCACTAAGAAAAGCTTAGGTTGCTGAGAGCTTAGGTTGAAACGATAGTCTGTACGCTCGTCTTTATGTAATTGGAGTAAACAAACGTCTTGGGCATCGTCTTCTGGCGACAGTTCAAACCCCTTCAATTCCCATTGTGTCGTTACCCAGATACCTGTTTTGATCTCTTTCTCTATTCTTTGGACACCGATTGGCCAAGCTGCTTCTGTTTTTTCATATTGTTCTTTGAATTCTTTTATCTCAGACATACTTCACCCAATTGATTTTCTTTGGTCTGAATGCACTTAGGACATTTTGTACTGTGCGCAATCATATACACCCCATAAAGCAATAAACACGCCAATACGGATTAACTGCGAGAGCGTATCTATAGCGTTCGTTATCAAGTTGTCACTATAACGTTAGTCGATACTGGTTATTTCAGACAACTCCACTCGGTGAACTCTCATATTTTGCGCTATTTTAATCGAATGCTTCATGTTTTCCTGAATACCCGTTATTTTGGAATAAGATTTGCTTTAAGCATGGGCTAAAGAATCGATTAACAAGAGTGGCGTTAGACCGTCTTGTTAACTTCTTATCTCTTAAAATCGCTATCTCATTAAGTAGGACGTGACTGTGGTAAAACCAAACATAATAAAAACTAGCGAAAACCCACTTCAAACAATCGAAGTTGAAGTGTTTGATGAATATGGTGAGAAGCTAACCAAACAGATCGCTTGTGAACGCCCTCTTACCGTTATGTTGAACTGGAAAGAGATCGTAACCCTGATGACGCTTGGCTCGCGCCCTGAATCTTTAGTCTTGGGTTATTTGAAGAACCAAAGCTTCCTTTCTGACCCTGAAGCGGTTGAGTCTATCATCATCGATTGGGAAACCAGCTCTGCAGCGGTTATCACCAAAGAAGATACGAGCCAACTTGAGCAAGCGCTTAAGAAGAAGACGGTGACCTCTGGCTGTGGTCAGGGCACCATGTTTGGGAACGTGATGAAGCAGTTGGAAGATTACCAGGTGCCTCAAACCAAGATTAAGCAATCTGAAATTTACACGGCTTTAGAAGCGCTGACTCATTACAACGACACCTACAAGAAAGCTGGCGCGGTACATGGTTGCGCAGTTTGCAAAGACGACAAGGTTCTATCGTTTGTTGAAGATGTTGGCCGTCACAATGCGGTAGATACGTTAGCTGGTGAGATGTGGCTTAACAAAGAGTCTGGTGAAGATAAGATTTTTTACACTACTGGCCGCCTGACTTCTGAAATGGTCATCAAAGTAGCGCAGATGGGTATTCCTGTTCTGCTATCACGCTCTGGCGTAACGCAAATGGGCTTAGACTTGGCTCAGCAATTTGGTATCACAACCATTGCTCGTGCTAAAGGCCTGCGTTTCCAAGTGTTCACTGGCGCAGAGAAGATTGAATTCGATGTGAAAGGCGAACAGGCTTCGTCTGAAAGCTAGATTCAAAAGCCCTGTTCATGCCTAATTAAAGTTGATTTTAGGCGAACGATATAGCTAAACAACAATGCCGCTCACAACCTTGATGAGTGGCATTTTTTATTTGTTCAAAGTTTATTTCAAGATATGCCTAGTAAGCTATATAGCTTGGAGGTTTCTATCAACGGTGCCCACTGATTTTCGCTTGTAGATAAATAACGGCTCCCTCGACCTTAGTTGTAAACGAATCTTGCTTTAACAACCTTATAAGCTATTAGTTACATATTCATCATTTTAATGAATCTATTAATTACAAAACAAAGATGAATATTAACGTCACTGGCTTAAAGGGAATTAACCATGAGTAATCCATCGGAACCTCAGCGTCATTCGCTGTCTCTTTCAATACGCAGTAAATTCATTCTAATCAACCTCACCCTGTTTGTTTCAGTCTTTATCTATGCCATCTATGAGCAGTTCAGCTTAGACAAGCTTGAATCTTTGGAACGTGCTGCTACTGAAAATTTGAGGAGCTCTGTTGACCTACTAACCCTGAGGCGACACGAAAAAGATTTCTTATCTCGCCACGATAACAAATACGCAGAACGCTTCGACGAAACCTCCAACACCCTGAATCAACGATTGGTGACTTTGAACCAAACTCTAGCTTCACACGAGCTTCATTTGTCCGACCAAATGACGCGGATTTCGGACACTCTTCATCAATATCAAAAGCAGTTTCACCAAATTGTCGAACAAGTAAATAACATTGAACGTACGACCGCGCCTTTAGGTTTTGTCGCTGCGTTAGATGGTAAAAGAACCGCGTTAAAATCAGCGATCGAATCTGAATCGAGTTTGGCGTTAGAGCTTGCGCTATTGGAGTTGATTGAAAAAGACTTCCACTATCTCGCTCATATCAATGACCAAACCCATATGGCGTTAGCGAATGCTCTTAAAGAGTTTGAACCCTACTCTCAAACGTCTGTTGCGACAGAGCAAGCCTATTCGGACTACAAGGCTGCGGTTGAAACGCTTCTGCTGGCTAACACCAATTTAGGCTTGTCGGCAGAGCTCGGTCTTAGAGGCGCCTTACGTAGCAACGTCCACCGAACAGAACAAGCCATTGAAGCGGTACAAACCGAGATAAGCCAAGCTATCACAGCGGCGAGTACACATACCAAAAACACACTACACCTTTTTGGCGCGGCGATTGTTGCGCTGCTCTCTTTGCTGTTGGTGTTTATTGGTCGCAACATACTTGCGCGAATCAAAGCGATAAACGTGATGATGGAATCAATTGCCAATGGAGATGGCGACTTAACTGTCCGCATGAACGCCAAAGGCAACGATGAACTTGCTCAGTTGGCGCATTCCTTCGATACCTTCATCAATAAACTGCATGGCAATATTAAAGAGTTGTCTGGCGTGATGACGGTGTTGACCGATAGTTCGTGTAGCTCTGAAGAAGCGGCAATCAAAAGTATGAGTAATGCAGAGAAGCAGAAGCAACAATCTGAATCAGTAGCAACGGCAGTTAATGAGCTGGTGATGACCAGCAATGAAGTGACGGCGAACATAGAAAACGCAGCGATGAACGCTGAGAAAATCAAAGACAATGCACATCAGGCGTTGCAAGAAACTCACGCAACCAATGACAGCATTAATGTGCTAGCTGAGAATATTGCAGAGTCTCAAAACCTAATTGTTCAGCTCGAAGACCAGAGTCGTGAAATCAATCAAGTCGTCACTACCATTCAAGGTATTGCGGAACAAACTAATCTACTTGCGCTAAATGCAGCGATAGAAGCTGCGCGAGCTGGCGATCACGGTCGTGGGTTTGCAGTCGTGGCGTCTGAAGTAAGAGAGCTTTCGCTAATGACTAACGATTCAACCCATCAAATTGAATCGACCATTCATGGCCTAACGTCGGGAATAGCAAAAACGGTCGCTAAGATGTCGGTAAGCTTAGAGCAAACGGGCTTAGTTAAGCACCAAACCAAAGACGTGGTAAATGCGATTGAAGGTATACACTTTCAGGTTGGCGAGATGTTCGATTTAAACAGCCAGATTGCGACGGCGTCTGAAGAACAATCCATGGTATCAGCGGAGATTGACCGCAGCATCACTGATATCGCGCACCTAGCGAGTGATACTCATACAGTGGTATCTGGGTCTGTTCGTTGCAGTGAACAAGTATCGAACGTGAGTGTGAAGCTAGAGAAGATTGTGGCGCAGTTTAAATATTGATTAGCAGCAAGCATTTGAGACCACCGCTCGGCGTATTTGCGATGGAAAAACTGATACAAGTGAAGTGATATAAATAAACAAAAGGCCTCTATCTTATTCATAAAGATAGAGGCCTTTTTAATCAGGGATACGTACTAACGTTGTATTACGTATTCATGTTTAATGCGTACTAAGCGCGTGCTTTCAAGAACTCAGCGTAAGTACCGCGGAAGTCGTTGATCTTGCCGTCTTTGATTTCAAGAACACGAGTCGCTAGAGAGTCTACGAATACACGGTCGTGAGAAACGAAGAACAATGTGCCTTTGTAGTTCTCAAGAGCCAAGTTAAGTGCTTCGATAGATTCCATATCCATGTGGTTCGTTGGTTCATCCATTAGCAGGATGTTTGGTTTGTGCATCATGATCTTGCCAAGAAGCATACGACCTTGCTCACCACCAGAGATAACCTTTACCGACTTTTTGATGTCGTCTTGGCCAAACAGCATACGACCTAGGAAGCTACGAACAACTTGCTCGTCTTCGCCTTCTTGACGCCATTGGCTCATCCAATCAAACAGGTTTAGATCTTCTTCAAAATCATGTGCGTGATCTTGAGCGTAGTAACCGATGTTTGAGTTTTCAGACCACTTATATTCACCAGTACGCGCTTCTAGAGCACCCGCTAGTGTGTTAAGTAGTGTTGTTTTACCCACACCGTTCTCACCGATGATAGCAACACGCTCACCAACTTCGAAAATCGCATCGAACTTGTTGTATAGGTCTTCTTCAAAACCTTGAGATAGGTTTTCAACCACAAGTGCGTTACGGAATAGCTCTTTAGACTGTTCGAAACGGATGAATGGGTTTTGACGGCTAGACGCTTTTACTTCATCTAGTTGAATCTTGTCGATCTGTTTAGCACGAGATGTTGCTTGTTTCGCTTTAGATGCGTTAGCAGAGAAACGAGAAACGAACGTTTGAAGTTCAGCAATTTGTGCTTTCTTCTTCGCGTTATCAGAAAGTAGACGTTCACGAGCTTGTGTCGCTGCTGTCATGTACTCATCGTAGTTACCAGGGAACAGACGAAGTGCGCCGTAATCAAGGTCAGCCATGTGTGTACAAACTGAGTTTAGGAAGTGACGGTCATGCGAAATGATGATCATTGTGCAGTTACGTTGGTTTAGCGTATCTTCCAACCACTTGATGGTGTCCATGTCCAGGTTGTTCGTTGGTTCGTCAAGAAGCATGATATGCGGGTCTGCAAACAGTACTTGAGACAATAGAACACGAAGTTTCCAACCTGGTGCCACTTCGCTCATTAGACCGAAGTGCAGTGATTCTTCAATACCTACAGCAAGAAGAAGCTCACCTGCTTTCGCTTCTGCCATGTAACCGTCCATTTCAGCGAACTGAACTTCAAGATCAGCCACTTTCATGCCGTCTTCTTCGCTCATTTCAGGCAAAGAGTAAATACGGTCACGCTCTTGCTTAATCGCCCAAAGCTCTTTGTGACCCATGATAACCGTGTCGATTACCGTGAATTCTTCATAAGCAAACTGGTCTTGGTTTAGCTTAGCAACGCGCTCATTTGGATCGTAGCTTACGTTACCTGCACTTGGCTCAAGTTCACCAGATAGGATCTTCATGAACGTCGATTTACCACAGCCATTCGCGCCGATTAAACCGTAGCGGTTGCCTTCGCCGAACTTAACTGAAATATTTTCGAAAAGTGGCTTAGCGCCGAATTGTTGGGTGATATTTGCTGTGGAGATCAATGCCGTTACCTTTTTAATGTGAAAAACGCCGCAACGTTACTTCTTCAGGGCTTTAACTGCAAGTCTTGATTGCAATTACTCGCCATTAAGTGAGTGATAACCTAGCCAAATCATAGTTTGAGCTGACTCACATTTTTGATTTTCTATTTGTCGTTAAAAAACTATCTATTTTTAGGAAAAACAAAATATCGAACAGCGCCCCATAATGGGCGGTATATAACCGTCCCAAATCATGCCAACCATTGAATATATCGTATGCTGATTGGTCACAGTAAAACTAACCTGACCAAAGCAACAACAGACATAGGCAAGACTAGCCTAATCTCTGACAATTTCATGACAAAATCAGCCGAAACGGGAATAAAGTACTCGCCCCCGATACGGGGTTGGATTTCACAAAGTAAGATTAACTAACTATAGTAATCCTAACCTCATAATTCTAAGAGACTTTTATGCGTTCACTTTCGCGCTTCTTAATCTTCACTTTGGCCATTCTCTCTTGGCCGAGTCATGCCAACTTGGAATATGACTTACAATCTCAGCCTCAGGTATCTAATAGTGCTGTAGATCTGGATAAGCGTATTGATTCCCTACCTGATCCCCTCTTTATGGAGCAGTCGGACAGACGCCAAGTCAACATTTTACTTGCCGAAGTTCTGCGAGTTCAAAAGCTGGAAATCAAAACCTTCGAGCAACAGGTAAAAGCCTATAGAGATAACAACGACGCCGATCAATGGTTTGCCGTGCAAACGAGCTACGTCACATTGAATAGCTTGAACGTAAGTAAACAGCATCTTTTAGAGCAGACAAACTCCGCGAATAAAGAGCGCTTAACCGGTTTTGGCCCATACGGCGTGACTCAATTTAAACAAGAGTGGGAATTAACCAAGCTCAATATTGAGTATCTTGTTTACTTCCAAATTCGTAGCTTTAAAGCATTAGTTAAAGACATTTTTATTTCTCCAGTGCCTGTCATTTGGGCTTCTCTAAAGGTGCTGTTCATTTACTTCGGTTTAGTATGGTGGCTTGCCAACAGCACTCGCTTGATTGAGTTGTTTCGAGTTAACTTTCTCGAAGCGAAAACGAACCCTCCTTTTCTGGTTCGTGTGATTTGGTATATTAGCCGCGCTGAGCGTGCGATTGCTTGGTTAATCGCTATCACACTTTCTTTGAGAGTGCTTTCTAGCATCCCTAGCCTGCAGCACCTGATTTTCCTAGAGATATTCACGTGGTGGATTCTAGGTGGTTCGATTGCCATAAGCTTTATTCTTGAATTTGCGTATCGCTTAGGTCGCACATCAAACCAAGAGGTCATCGCGCTGAGACTATCGACTATTCGTCGTTATGTTTGGAGTATTATTGTTGCAGGTCTGACTTTGCAGATATCGAGCATCACACTGGGTAAAGGTACCATTTATAGTTGGATCTACAGTGCGCTGTTTTTCTGGTTTGTGCTGGTCACGATATCGGTACTTAGATTATGGAGAGCGAAAGTCTTCGATACGCAGCAACACATCTCCGATCGTCCAGTGTGGGTTAACTGGGCGGTAAACCGCAAGGAAACCTTCTTACTTAATATACTGGCGACGGCAATTGGAATCGTCTGGTTGAGTGTTTACAACTTCCAACATCGAATCATGGCATTGCTTTCTAGTTACACGTTGTTTAGTCAGGCCTTAGCCTATCTCTTTCGAATCGAAGTGGCTAAGCAGTCTGATCTTGATAAAAACCAACAAAACTTGGTTCGAATCAAAGGAGACAAAACCTATGAGTACATTCTGCCGGGTAATATCGATAGCACCTTAATTGATTACGCGGGCGATGAGGTTAAGCAACTCTCTCGTTACTTAATGTCTGACAGCCCTGCTATTTGTATTGTTTCAGGCGAACGTGGTGTGGGTGCGACAACGTTGCTTTATACCTTGCTGCATAAAGTATCCAACGCAGAGCCTGTTTACGTGAGTTGCCCTTACGCAGGTTACCAAGAGCTCTTAGCACATCTAGCCGTGAGTATCGGCTTGGAAGAAGAAGCGACTGAGATTCAGATCTTGGCGCACCTACGTAAAAGTAACACCACGTACCTAATTGCGATTGATAATGCCCAACGATTAGTTAAGCCAATGGTCGGTGGCCTGTCTGATTTGATTCGTTTAACCAACCTTCTCCGTCGTTCTAAAAAGAATCACCGTGTCGTGATATCGATTGCCAAATCAAGCTGGCGATTTGTTGATAGAGCGCGTGGCGAGCGTCTGCTGTTTGACTTGGTGTGTTTCCTACCACGTTGGACAGAGAAACAAGTTGGTGAGCTACTGACTAGCCGCATCAATACCGATCTTGAAAAGCCGTTATCGTTTGATGGTTTAGTGGTCCCTAAGCAGTGGGATCAAGATGACATGAGTGAAGAAGAACGTGCACGCCAAGGCTTCTATCGAATCTTGTGGCACTACTCTGATGGCAACCCTACCGTTGCGCTGCGATTCTTTAGGCTCTCTTTGAACCGCAATAAAGAGACAGATCAAGCCGTGGTGCGTTTGTTCCATGTTCCTGAAGCGCAGGAACTCGAGAACATGCCGAAACCTATGTTGGCTGTACTTCGTTCTATCGTGCAATTGGAAATAGCTTCTCCGGAAGTGTTGTCTGAATGTACTCAGCTGAGCATTGCAGAGATAACCGGGATTCTACGTTATTTTGAAAGCCGTGGTTATATTGGTTGGCATGAAGAAAAGGCTCGAATTTCTGAGCACTGGTTCCGCCACATTACTAACGTTCTCGACCGTCAACATCTACTGGTGAAGTAAAATGAAGAAGTTATTTATCCTACTATTTGTTGGCTTGGCAAGTGTTGTCAGTTTCCCGGCCTTCGCGACGGAAGAGTTAGCTAACGTAGAAAACATCTCAAAGATTGCGAGTTTGGTGCGTTGGAGCGGCGTGTTCTTCTCCATGATCGTTATTGCCGCAATGTGGTTGTTACTTAAGTTCATCAATTCGTTGGTGACCAGCTTTGGTAGTCAGTTCGTGCAATATCGAATGCTGCTACAGAAACTGCAGTCGTTTACTCAGTTCTTTATTTACGTGAGCACCGGTCTTATCGTGTTCATGATGAGCTTTCGAATCAACGATCAAATCTTAGCTTTGATTGGTGGTACCCTCGCCGTGTCGGTCGGCTTTGCGCTTAAAGACTTGGCAGCATCGTTCATCGCGGGCATCACGGTGATGATTGACAGACCTTTTCAAGTTGGTGACCGCGTCACGTTCGAAGGTAACTATGGCGACATCATTACCATCGGTTTGCGTTCTGTTCGAATGAGAACCCTGAACGACGACATTATCACGATCCCGAACAACAAGTTCTTAAACGAAGTAACGACCAGCGGTAACTATGGCGCGCTGGATATGCAGGTGGTGATTCCATTTTATGTCGGTATGAATGAAGACATCACCCTAGCCCGTGACTTGATTCAAGAAGCGGCGTCTTCAAGTCGTTACATCCACTTGCCGAAGCCTGTTACGGTTCTGGTCAAACAGACGATTACGGATAATTACTTGGCGATACAGTTAACTTGTAAGGCCTATGTGGTCGACACGGCGTATGAGAAGCTGTTTGAAACCGATATTACCTTGCGTGTGATGAAAGAGTTTAGAAAACACAATATCAACCCTCCGAAGATTTCAGTGACTGCACATTAACAAGATTGGCTTAACGCTCTTCTTTTTCTTAATGCTCTGCTTTTGTTGAGCGAGCTAACAATCCAGTTATCTACAAACGAAAACACCTCCGAACTTATCTCAAGTACGGAGGTGTTTTGTTATGGGCTTCTTGGATTCATCTCTTGAAGATAAGAAACCTGTGACTGGCATAGTTTGTTATGAAAAACCTTAGCGGTTAAACCTTAAAGTACTTCAACTGATCAGTAAGGTGTTCTGTAGTGTTCGCCATTTTCTGACTGTCTTCTGCAAGCGATTGTGAGGCCTGCAGTACCTCATTTGCAGCGAGATGAATCCCAGTGACACTTTCACTCATTTCGGTTGCTACCGTACTCTGTTGCTCCGAGGCGGCGGCGATCTGCGCGACCATGTCGTTGGCGTTGTGCAGCTCATTCACTATCACATCGAGTTGTTGGCGAGTTTCGTTAGACGCGACAACACTGTGATCGACTTTCTCATTACTGCTTTGCATTGCTTTAAAGGTACGCTCGGCTTGCTGAGTCAGTTTTTCAATCGTCGATTGAACTTCATTGGTTGAGTTTTGAGTGCGGCTTGCGAGGTTACGGACTTCATCTGCGACTACCGCGAACCCTCTTCCTTGCTCACCTGCTCGGGCTGCTTCTATTGCCGCATTAAGCGCTAACAAGTTAGTTTGCTCAGATACATCACGTATCACGCTCACCACTTGGCTTATCTCTGTAACACCAGATTGTAAGTCTCTGACGAGATCGTTCGCCGTCGAAATGTTTTCTGAAACTTGAGATATGGTTTTAGACGTTACTTGCATGTTCTGGTCGTTCTGATTTGCGTGCTCAACAACCTTATTGGTGCTTGCGGCAGTATTTTCAGCATTAACGGCGACATCAGAAATCGTGGCACTCATTTCTGTCATCGC
The DNA here is from genome assembly GCF_021728315.1 of Vibrio sp. L5-1. Classification (NCBI taxonomy): domain Bacteria; kingdom Pseudomonadati; phylum Pseudomonadota; class Gammaproteobacteria; order Vibrionales; family Vibrionaceae; genus Vibrio; species Vibrio sp. L5-1. The sequence goes on from NZ_JAKKCQ010000002.1 coordinate 44,793, forward strand.
TGTCGACAACAACTCAAGTTGAGCATGCTGTGAGTTAACACTGGTCGCCGCCTCTTCACTCGCTTGTGCAATATGACTTGCCATGTTGCTCGATAGATCCGCAGATTCATTGGCGGTACGCAGCGTGCCTTGCAGCTTATCAAGCATGGTGTCGATCTGTTGGCTCATATCACCCAACTCATCTTTGCGTGTCATATTCATACGTACACGCAGGTCGCCATCAGCAATCTTATGGGTGTTATCGATAAGCTTATTGAGAGGCACAAGGATGTTATTGGATATCGCGTAACCCATCGCAAACAGTAGCCCAGACAACACAACTGCAACCATGCCTTCTTTAATCGCCAACGCGTAGAACGCATCTTGAATATCCGCGACCAATATTCCAGAACCTAACACCCAGTTCCATTCAGGGAAAAGTTGTACGTAAGAGATCTTGTCTTTCAACTCTCCATTCGGGCTCTTCCATTGGTAATCAAGAAAGCCTTTCTGTTGCGCTGTTTGAGAAATGGTCACCATCTCGCGCCAGTGATACTTGCCCGCGCCATCTCTTAAGTTACCCGCGTTCTTGCCATTGAGTTCAGGTTTTAATGGATGGATAACAACGTTGAGTTGTTGGTTTAAGATCCAAAAATAGTTGGTGCTGTCATAGCGAAGCGTTTCAATGGCTTGCAGTGCTTGTTTCTTTGCTGTCTCTTCGCCAAGAACATTTCGTTGGTCATAATAGTGTTGAGCTAGGCTGACCGCAGTTTCGACTTGAGCGCTGAGTTTATCTTGCCGCTCTTCCATAGAGCTTGCGCGTTGTTGCATTAGATTAAAAGTGGATGCCATTACCAATAGAACAACCGATAAAATGACGATGGATACGAGTTTTGATTTGATAGATAAGTTACTTAATTTCATAGCTGACTGACTTTATTATTTGTTTTGATTATGGATTTTCGACCAAGTTATCAAAATTTCGTACAGTTCAGATGATATGCATCAAGATCAAAAGATATACACTGTGTTACATAACCAAAAGGAGGTGCTCGTCAAACAGGCAGGTGTTGAGATTTAGTGGGTGATAGTTTAGTAGTGCGGGATTTTCGTGCTTGGGCTGAAACGTTCATGTAACAGCCCAAGCACTGTAGAAATATCATCAGGTGATAATATCGGTGAATTGGTTCTTAGAACTTATAGATTTGATACTAGCAATTGAGGCGTGGCTTTTTGTTGAAGATAGATACTAAAGCGGCTCCCTTTACCCACTTCAGATTCAACACGTATTTCACCGCCGGTTTGGCTCAAGATACTTTGAGATACCGACAAGCCTAAGCCTGTACCGTCACGTTTGGTGGTATAGAAAGGCGAAAAGATGCGTTTCAATTGCTCTTCTTTGATACCACAGCCTTCATCTTCAACATGAACAATCGCACCGTGAGATACACCATTTTCAACCCAGTCTTCACTTGAGATAGTCAATGTGCCCTTTCCGTCCATAGCGTGAATCGCGTTCATCTGTAGGTTAACCAGAATCTGTAGCAATTGGTTGCGGTTCACCTCGACAGACGTTTTCGCGTGCAGTTGTGATACGTACACAATGCCTTTCTTCTTAGCGCCTGTTTTGACAAGCGTAATACTCTCATCAACGATTGGATTAATGTGTTGCCAAGTGATCTCATCTTGTACGCCACCATGACGGCTGTATTGAAGCAGGCTTCGTGTGATATTTCGGATTCGGTCGATCTGCTCCATGATTGCGTGGACTTCTTCGTCTACACGAGCCACTTCGTCACCGAGTTCAAATTTCATCAACTCGACATTGCCAAGAATCACCGCCGTCGGGTTATTAATCTCATGTGCAATGCCCGCGGTTAATTCACCTAGCGCGGCTAATTTTTCATTGACCACCAGCTTGTCTCGAGCTTGATTCAACAGCTTGATATGCAGTTCGAGTTCTTCGGTTTTCTCTTTCAAACTAGCAGTTCGAGAATGAACCTTACATTCGAGTTCTGAAGCGGCTTGTTGGATCTCTTGATTACGTTCGTGTAGCAAATCCAACATCTTGTCGAATTGCTTAGCGAGCAAAGTAAGTTCGTGTTGATCGTTTAAACCCAGCGTGCCAATTCGCTTGTCTTGCCCCATCTGGACTAGCTTGACGACTTTATGGATTCGTTCAATAGGATTGAAAAGATCACGCGCACCACGGTGAACGATCAAACCAGAAGCCAGTAACAACAACACAATCGTAATGCTGATTTCGCCAAGGTTAGTCAAGTATGTTTCCACTAATGGCCAAATCAGATAACCGGTATAAAGCATGCCGATGACGTTATCGAATTGGTCATGAATCGGTTGATACGCAGTAATGTACCAAGCGTCGTAAACATACGCTCGATCTAGCCACTCTTTGCCTTCATTCAATACTTTAGAATGAACCTCGTGAGAAACACGAGTACCAATTGCGCGCCCTGCACTTTCTTCGCTGCTCAACGGTACATTAGTGCTGACACGTAGGTCATCAAGAAACACAGTAACGGTGCCAATACGACGATTGAACCCCTCGCGTTGCGGATAAATGAGATTGCTGATCTGATCAACCAACTGTGTGCTGTTATTAAGGAGGATCCCCCCATCAAGAAAACCAATTACGTGATCATTCTTGTCACGAATCGACACAACGGTGCGGCTAACTAACCCCCGAGTTTCAACGTTTAGACTATTGAGCATTGGGACTTCGGCTTGCCTGGCAAGGTTTTGGTCTAAATCGTTGAGTTCGTTTTGGCTCAATACACTAAAGAACGATTCTTTGTGTGTCATGTTGAGGTATTCAAGCTTTTTCTCCATGCTCTCGACGCTACGCCAGCGCAGGAAATCGAGTTCATAGCGAGATTTGTTTTCAGAAACCCAACGTGTGAGCTCTTCTTTCGAAATATCACTCGTGAGTTTGATTCGGAAATTGTAAGACTCAGCAAATGCTTGAACGTTATAGGCCTGTTGGTTCTGAATTAGATGGATACTGTTGTCAGCAACATCCAAACGCTCATCGACATCAATCAGAGCACCTTGCCACGTGTAATGTACTGACCAATACAGTGTTATAGCGACAAGCGCACACAAGGTAAGAATGATGGGAGCGGATGTTAGAAATAGCAGGCGATAACGCACCATGGTTTTGAACCGGAACGCCCACTTTGTCCACCAATGACGTCTAATCGGCATATTCTGAGCCTTCTGTGTTCCACTCTTTGTACTTACGCTCTAGTGTTTTACGTGCCACACCGAGATCTCTCGCAGCTGCAGATTTATTGCCATCATGGAAACTCACCAGTTGTTCTATGTGAGATTTCTCGACTTCTTTGAGTGTCCAGGTGTTCGGGTAACCCTCAGCAGCGTCTGCATTATTCAAGTTTGGTATTTCCGCCCCATGTGACACCGTCACCGAAATACTGGTTGGGGCTGGATCGCCATTCACTTCACGCCAATAGTGTGCTGGTGGCTTATCTAAAAGAATGCATCTTTCGACTAGGTTCTTAAGTTCGCGAATATTTCCCGGCCATTCGTATTCATTCATTGCCAAGATATCTTCATGTGCCCAGTTTGGAACCGGCATACCCAGTTCACTTGATAAAAGACGAGTGAAGTATGGAACAAGCTCTATCAGATCAGACGGTCGTTCTCTCAATGGCACAACATCAATCTTAAGTACATTGAGTCGGTAGAACAGGTCGCGACGGAAGTGGCCTTTATCGACCTCTTCTTGAAGGTTTCGGTTAGTCGCCGCCACCACGCGTACGTCAACGGCAATTTCTTTCTCGCTACCGACAGGACGAATAGTACGTTGCTCTAGTACGCGTAATAGCGCAGCTTGCATTGGCAATGGCATTTCACCGATCTCATCAAGGAACAAGGTGCCACCGCTTGCGACTCTGAATAGACCTTCACGGTTTTTCTTCGCGCCGGTAAATGCGCCAGAGGTATGCCCGAATAGCTCACTTTCCAGAAGCTCAGGCGCAATCGCTCCACAGTTAATTGGCACGAATGGCCCTGTTCGTTTGCTAGCTTCATGTACACCACGAGCAACTAACTCTTTACCGGTACCTGACTCACCTTCTATAAGAACTGATGCTCTTGACGGTGCAAATTGACTGATCAGCAATTTAAGCTGTTTAGTCTTGTCTGAATTGCCGATCAATTCGGTCTTGATATGACGGCTAACATCGCGCTTCAACGCGTACTGCATTCTTTGATCAAGGCGCTTGTCCATACAACGCAGAACCGCTTGTATCATTTGTTCGAGGTTGAACGGCTTAAGAATAAAATCTGAAGCACCAAGCTTAAGCGCAGATATCGTCATCTCTAAATCAGCATAACCTGTCATGAAAATCACATCGGCACGTTTGTCGTTGTCGTTAAACGCCTCTTCCCACTCAATACCAGACCGACCTGGCAGGTTGATATCAAGAACAATCAGATCAAAATGCTCGCTCGAACGCAGTATTTCGGCTTCTTCAACCGACCCCGCACTCGATACCTTGCCAAAGAACTTACCCAGTGCTTTCTTTAAAATAGCTTGCATACCTATTTCATCATCCACAACCAAGACGGAAAACGCTTGATATTGAGTCAATGTGTTCGGGTTGAGGTTGGGTGCAGATGAACTAGGTAAAGACATAATGATTAGCCGGTGGGGAAAGTTGGGACAGAGTGTACCAATTAACCTTTTGTGCAACAGGGACAATGTGCGACATTTTGTCCTAGCTCATGTTTTGATTCATTTTAGAGGGCTAAATGACGCAGTTTTGTCCGAAATAACAGCAATTTAATGAGATCTGATGCATGATTTATTGGCATTAAGATTGCTTATAAGGTGTAGATTTCTAATTACAACAATTAGCGTCTTATGCACATGCCCTTTTTTAAGCCCTTTAAAACTGAAGGCATGTCATTCATTTATAACAGAATGGACATAATAATAATGAAAGCAATTCCCCTAACTATTGCAGCTCTATCTATCGTCAGTTACACGGCTAGCAGCGCGGAAGACACCACCCATATCAAATTGGCGACAACCACAAGTACCTACCACTCAGGTCTACTTGACTACTTATTACCTGAGTTCGAAAAAGATTCTGGTATCAAAGTTGATGTTTTAGCGGCGGGTACAGGTAAATCACTTCGCATGGGTGAGAATGGCGATGTAGATCTAGTGATGACTCACGCACCGAAGGCTGAAGCGAATTTCGTAGAGCAAGGTTACGGGGTTCTACCTCGCAAGCTGATGTACAACGACTTTGTCATTGTTGGTCCTCAAAGCGATCCAGCGAAGATTGAATCTCAAAAAGCAGTGACTGATGTGTTCAAAGCAATCGCGAACAATAACGTGACCTTCGTTTCTCGTGGTGACGACTCTGGTACTCATAAGAAAGAGATGGGTATTTGGGCACAAACTAAAATGGAACCAAACTTCGGTGGTTATCGCAGTGTTGGTCAAGGCATGGGCCCTACTCTGAACATGGCGTCAGAGATGCAAGGCTACACCATGACAGACCGTGGTACTTGGTTGGCTTACCAAAACAAATTGGATCTTAAAATCCTTTTCCAAGGTGACAAGAACCTGTTTAACCCTTACCAAGTGATTCTTGTTAACCCAGAACGCTACCCGAGCATCAACTACCAAGCTGCGAAAGTATTCAGTGACTGGCTGGTTAACCCTAAAGGTCAGAAATTGATTAACGACTTTAAACTGCACGGCAAACAGCTGTTTGTTGCGAGCGCAGAATAGTTGGTTGTAAGTAAAGCGTAGCGTTGAAGGTCTAGCCAAAACTAACAAGCACTACACTTAGCTAAACAGTTAACGAAACACTCTTAAAAACAATAGCTGGCCAATTCGAGCTCAAATAGTTTGTGTCAGCTATGATTAACATCAGTCATTACCGATAAAGACCTATTATCGATTCACACGAGATACTTCATGACCCTATGGCAAACAACGATTGATGCAATGAACCTACTAGTGAGTTTTGACCACGAATTGTGGAAAATCGTCGCGGTATCTTTCAGCGTATCTTTGTCCGCCATCTCATTAGTGATTGTTCCTGCAATCCTTATGGCTTTCTTATTGGCTTATACCGAGTTCCCCGGGAAGTGGGCATTGTTATCGGTGATCAACACCCTGCAAGCTATCCCAACCGTGGTTATCGGTTTGTTGATGTACATGATGCTCTCTCGTTCTGGCCCACTCGGTGATTGGGAATTACTGTTCACCCAAAAGGCGATGATCCTAGGTCAGATGCTGATCTGTTTCCCAATCCTAGTCGCGATGATGCACGGCGCTCTCCAAGCCAGTGACCGCCGAGCGGTTGAAACGGCGCGCACGCTTGGCGTATCAACGACTCGTGTGGCGTGTACGTTAATTTGGGAAACGCGCTTCCCTCTTTTAGCTGCAACTATCGCTGCCTTCTCTCGTATCGTCACTGAGGTTGGTTGTTCAATGATGGTCGGTGGCAACATTATGGGGATGACAAGAAACATCCCAACAGCTATCGCTATGGAAAGCCACAAAGGCGCATTCGCTCAAGGCGTCGCCCTCGGTATGGTGTTATTAGCATTGGCATTAGCCCTTAACTTTTTCCTTTCCAGTGTGAGAGGAAAAGGCTATTTAAGAACTTAGGAACGCTGTCATGAGTATAAAAATAACAACGCAGCAAATTTCAATGCGCTACAAAGAGCGTGTTTTGTTCCATATTCCCGAATTGTCGATCGGCCCCAACGATGCCATTTATCTCAAAGGAGATAATGGTGTGGGTAAAACGACCCTACTTAAAATATTGTCTGGATTGATTCAGCCAAGCTCTGGCCGCATTCAGTCTCCAACACAAAGCTGGCAGCAGATCTTATTCCCTAGGCTCAAGTTCAAAGACATTATCTACCTGCATCAAACCCCTTATCTTTTTGATGGTTCGGTGTACCAAAATGTCGCTTATGGCATTCGCTTTAACAAAGAGAGCCAAAAAGATAAGCGAGCTCAAATAATTAATGCGCTGAGAATGGTAGGTTTAGAAACCTTGGCAGATGAACACATTTCTGTGTTGTCTGGGGGTGAGCGTCAACGCGTTGCAATGGCACGAGCTTGGATTCTTAAGCCGTCAATCTTGCTTATGGATGAACCAAGTGCCTCTTTAGACAAAGAATCTATTGAAAGATTGGTGATAATGGCCGAAGATCTTCTTCAAAGAGGCGCGAGTTTAGTCATCACGAGTCACCAAACTAACGCGTTAACCGACTTATGTAAGAAGCAATGGTGGATCAAAGACAATACTTTGACCGAATCGCCGCTTCTGCAAGTTATTCAGAAAGATAAAGCACAAGAGAATATTTATGCTGCTTCCAACGCAAACTAGTTGGGTTATTTTGGCTGGCGGACAGGCCAGCCGCATGGGCGGAAAAGATAAAGGACTTGTTGAGCTCAACGGTTCTCCGCTTATTCAATACGTTATAAACAAGCTGTCACAGCAAGATGTCAGCATCACCATCAATGCCAACCGTAACTTAGACAGTTACCAAGCATTTGCTCCGGTTGTTTCCGATTCCTTCCCTGACTATCCAGGTCCATTGGGCGGCATTCATGCTGGCCTTAAAAACGCGAGTACAGACTGGGTCGGCTTTGTCCCTTGCGACAGCCCACAAATCAGTGACGACCTTGTTGAGCGTTTTTGTTCTGCAGTCAAAGAAGACAGCGACATTCTTGTCGCGCATGATGGCGAATTTAAGCAACCTGTATTCACCCTATTCCACAAACGTGTTCTGCCAAAGCTAGAAGCGTTTTTGGAACGTGGTGATCGTAAAATCATCTTGCTATACAAAGAATGTGTTACCGAATACGTTGATTTCAGCGATTCTCCTAACTGCTTTGTTAATCTGAACACGCCAGAAGAACTCACCCAATTCGGAACGCTTCAATAATGAAAGATTCAAAACAACGCCCTAACCTTCCTCTATTGGGCTTTGCTGCTTATAGCGGTACAGGCAAAACGACCGTACTTGAAGCTCTGCTTCCGCTGTTGACTGATGCGGGTTTAAAAGTGGGTGTTCTTAAACATGCACACCACGATTTTGATGTCGATAAGCCGGGTAAAGACAGTTACCGCTTACGTAAAGCGGGCGCGAATCAAATGCTGATCGCTTCGCGTAACCGTCACGTGATGATGACAGAAACGCCAGAAGCCGAAGCTGATTTTGATTACCTACTGACACGTTTCGATACCAACACGCTGGACTTGATTCTGGTTGAAGGCTGTAAGAACATCGCTTTCCCAAAAATTGAATTGCACAGAGACGAAGTTGGCAAACCTTGGTTGTATCCAAACGATGACAACATTATTGCCATTGCTGCAAACAGCCAAGTTGAATCAGACTTGCCACAAATGGCGATCAGCGACTTAGAGGCAATTCGTGATTTCATCATTGAATATGCTCAGTCATTCGACCCTTCATCGAAAACAAGCAAAACAGCGTCGTGTTCATCTTCAAAAGACGATTCACCTGTTGTGTGTTGTGACTCCTTCTCTCCTGCTGGCCTAAGCGTTACGCAAGGTCAGCAAAAGATCGTCGATAGTATTGATGCGCTCGACCTCACTGAGAGTGTTGAATTACTACAAGGCTACGGGCGTGTGCTCGCTGAAGATGTTATTTCACCAATCAACGTACCTCAGAATACTAACTCTGCAATGGACGGCTATGCGATCCGTAGCGAAGACCTAGAATTGGACAGCTACAACATCGTTGCTGAAGTCATGGCAGGTCACAGCTACGAGCAAACCGTTCAACAAGGTGAAGCCGTTAAGATCATGACGGGCGCTCCAATGCCTGAAGGCGTTGATGTGGTAGTCATGCGCGAACAAGCCGTCCAAGATGGCGATAAGGTTAGCTTCCCAGGTGCGAAAATCTCAATTGGACAAAATGTCCGTATGGCGGGTGAAGATTTAGAAATCGGCCAACCTGTCTTTACTCGTGGTACACGCATCGAAGCACCTGAAATGGGCATGATGGCGTCGTTAGGTTTTGGTACCTGCCCTGTCCTGCGTAAAGTTAAAGTGGGTGTGTTCTCCACGGGTGATGAAGTTCAAGCACCGGGCAGCGAGCAAAAACCAAACTCTATCTATGACTCAAATCGTTTTACTATTATCGGCATGCTTCAAAAGCTTGGCTGTGACATCGTAGATTACGGCATCATTGAAGATGATGAGCAGAAGATGATGGACGTGCTGCACTCTGCGTCGTTAGAGACCGACATGGTTCTGACTTCTGGTGGCGTGTCTGTTGGTGATGCTGACTACATCAAACTCGCGTTAGATAAGTTGGGTGAGATTAACTTCTGGCGTATCAACATGCGTCCAGGTCGCCCTCTTGCTTACGGCAAAATTGAAGACAAACCTTTCTTCGGTTTACCGGGCAACCCAGTAGCCGTGATGGTGTCATTCATTAACTTTGTAGAACCCGCGATCCGCAAGCTACAAGGTCAAACGAACTGGACGCCAGTGAAAGCGAACGCGATAGCAACTGAGCAATTACGTTCTCGTCAAGGTCGTACTGAGTTCAGCCGTGGTGTGTTCTCAATGAACGAATCAGGCGTGCTTGAAGTGAAAACAACCGGTAAGCAAGGTTCAGGTATTCTACGTTCAATGAGCGAAGCGAACTGCTTAATCGAAATCTCACCAGCGGTTGATACCGTGAAAGTTGGTGAGACGGTAACGATCATTCCTCTTCAAGGGCGTGTTTAATTTAAGGTTCAATGAGACCTAAATTGACTTACCAGATCTTTAATTAACTTAGCTGCTTTTTAATCGACTTAGAAGCTCTTTTCCAGAACATAGATGAAGCCCCTTCTATAGATTTTTCGATATTATGGGGCTTTTTGTTCTTTTCGCTTCGTGAAAAACAACCTGTTCGTTGCCTAAAAGACAAATAGCTTAAATTACGCTAAACGTTAGAACGATAATCTTAAGATTTTTTATCATAACCTTGAGCCACGTACTGTTTTTATGTAGAGTGCGCGCAAAGTAATAATTCTATTGGAGAGCATCATGGCTCGTACCATTCTGTACACTTACAAAGACGAAGACAAAGAGTTACTGTTTTCGAAACAAGAACACCGCACGATCCAAGAAGCTGTCGCTGCAGCTGAAGGTATCGACATTACTGAGTACCTAAAAACTGAGCAACAGCTTGAGTTTATTTCTGATACTAAAGCGGTTCGTAACTACCAAGATAACTATTTCCGTAAGCTTGGCTTCACTAAGCTTACGTTGAAGCAAAAAGACAACCTTGGTGTTGGAAAAAAGAAGAAATAAGCCCTCTGGCTTCTTTTCTCGATCTGTAGCTTCTAGCTTTTCGTTTTCACTTGAGAACTAAGAAGTTAAGAAGTTAAGAAGTTATAAGAGCTAACGAAACGAAAACACTGAACAATAAAAAATGCCGCAACCTCTTTCGAGATTGCGGCATTTTTATTTATGCTTTTAACTATCTAACCTTAATTCGCTTAACGGTAAGTAACGATTACTTAATGTTAAGGAATGCTGCGCCACGAACGCCGCCTGAATCACCGTGCTTCGCTTTGATGATTTTTGGACATTTCGCTACAGACAATAGGTATTTAGGAACACGCTTTGGCATCTCTTCGTAGATAAGTTCGAAGTTTGAAAGTCCACCACCTAGAGCTACAACATGCGGGTCAAGTGCAGTAAATAGGTTTGCGAAACAGATAGCCAATAGCTCCATGAAACGGTCAACGTGCTCAGCTGCTTTAGCTTCGCCTTCGTTGTACGCTTGGATGATTTCAATCGCTTTCTTTTTCTCACCGAAGTAGTGTTCATAAATCAGTTCAAAGCCGCGACCAGATAGGTAGCTGTCTAAACAACCTTTCTTGCCACAACCACAGCCTAGTAACGGTGCGTTGTCGCCAAGGTGGAACCATGCATCAATAGGAAGACGCATATGGCCGAGCTCGCCAGCAACGTGGTTACGTCCTGAGAATACTTTGCCATCAAAAACCAAACCACCACCAAAACCAGTACCTAAAATTAGGCCCGCTACTGATGGTTCATCTTTCAATTCATCATCCCACGCTTCAGACAGCGCAAAACAGTTAGCATCGTTCTCGATTTTAACACTACGACCAATCAGCGCTTCTAAGTCTTTGCGTAATGGCTTACCTGTTGAAGCCGGCACGTTAACAACAAGCATGGTGCCGTCGTCCGCATCTTCCATACCAGGAAGACCAAGGCCAATTTTGCCTTCGCAAGAGAATTCGCTATCGTATTTTTTTACCAAACCGGCAATCGTATCAAGTAGCAGTTGATAATCTTCAGTAGGCGTTGGTACGCGTTCGGTTGCTACTCGCTCAAGTTTTTCATTGAACGCACCAAACTCAATTTTTGTGCCGCCAACATCAAAGCCGTAATACATGAAATCTCTCCAATTTTTCCCTAAATTCGGGCAAATAAATTTTTAAATTAAACAACTAGGAAGCATTATCCATAACACTCCCCCTACAAACCGTGATAGATAACAAACTTATCTCGTGTTCGAATCTGTTTGAACAACAAGTCAGCACAAAGCGGTTAAAGGTTAGAGTGACGTCTCACTTTTAGTATGCTCTATGAAAGCATTCAGGCTTGGTTTGGTTGGATCCGATTTATAACGTGTCTTACTCAACATGTAGCTTTCACGAAATGCTTCAAACCATAGCTGTAAAGTCTTAGCGCCCTGCTCTTCACCGGCTTGTTTCAAAACTAAGCTCGCGACTTCGGCCGTTGATAGATGTTGTTCGTTGTCTGACTTACGCATCATGTATTGAGAAACCGATTCCGGTTCAATCGACAACACAGGTAAATCTTGCAGATACTCTGAACGACGGAAGATACGTCGTGCTTCGCGCCAACTGCCATCAATGAAAATCAGCAACAGTGTTTTGTTTGGGTCACGCATTTGTGGCAGATCTTGAACTACGCGCGTTTTGTCGTCGGTATAGTCTTCAGGGAATACGATCACAGGTTGGTATTTGTCATCTTTGAGGACATCCAACATCTCTTGATTTGGCTCAGTACGATGCCAAAGGTAGGCGTAACTGTCTTTAACCGTATCAACAATCAAACGGCCAGTGTTACTTGGCTTTAAGATTTCGTTGTCTGACAAGATCAACATAGTCGCGACGTTCGTATCAACGTTAGGTTGATGCTCACAGAGACAGCTGTCTTGTTTGATTTTACAGAATTCACATCGCACGACTTTACACCCGCGCGCATTAAACGGTTTGGTAGCAATGGACAAACGATGTTGATATAAACGGTGAAAAGCGTGGATTCTCATGGACAATAACGATAACTCTAGAAAAGTGGCACGATTGTACTTACAGTGTCCTTAGAATGATAGAAGGAATTCCCATGCAAGACCCATCACTGCTTCGCCTTGTTTGTTTTATTGTCGTTTTTGGATTGTGTGCGCTTTGGGAATACCGTTTTCCGCGTAAAACACTGACTCAAAGCAAATGGTTTCGTTGGGGGAATAACTTTGCGTTGGTTGTTTTGAACAGCTTTCTATTAGCCACTCTAATTCCTATCGCAGCATTCCAAGCGGCGGTCATTGCACAAGAAAACCAATGGGGTCTGTTCAATACCCTGTCACTTCCTAAAGAACTCACCATTCTGATCTGCGTTTTACTGTTAGATTGCGCCATTTACCTGCAGCACTTGTTGTTTCACCGTGTTCCTTGGTTGTGGAAGCTGCACCGAGTTCATCACGCTGATCTCGATATCGATGTCACAACGGGCACCCGCTTTCACCCAATAGAAATGATTCTTTCAATGCTGATTAAAGTGAGCTTGGTCATAGCACTTGGTGTTCCAGTGATCGCCGTTGTCATCTTCGAAATTGTGTTGAATGCCAGTGCCATGTTTAACCACAGCAATGCGCGTCTACCGCTGTGGATTGATAAGCGGTTGAGAAAAGTGATTGTGACACCAGACATGCACCGCGTTCATCACTCGGTTATCGTGAAAGAAACCCACTCAAACTTCGGTTTCTTTTTATCTGTGTGGGACATCTGGTTTAAGACTTACCGCGCTCAGCCAAAGCTTGGCCACGATAAGGTTCAGATTGGCGTTCCAGAGATTCAAGATGGTAAAGAACAACGCTTAGATCTAATGCTACGTCAGCCATTTGCACGATTCCCGACGACGAAAAACTAGGTTCTAATACACCTGAGTCTCAAGCTTGTATTGAGACCAAACTTATCTTAATAACGAAGTTAGCTTAAATACAAACTTAGCTGAATGCCAAAACAAAATGCCCTTAGATTCTTGTGAGAACCTAAGGGCATTTCTGTATCGATAGTCGTTATAAGCGTAGTTAGTGACTAAGTGCTGCTAGTACTTAAACTCTTGCGCACACTAACTTAACTCTCACGCACGTTTATTTCAGCACGCTTGTTTATTTCAGTACATATTTATGAAGCATAGCTTGTTGGTGCCCTGCTATCTCTCCGACTTGCTCTGAACTCTCGATCATAGATTCAAGTTGCAGTTTAGTATTCTCACCCTGCTCAGACACGCGAGTGATAGAATGCGTTACATCGACAGTCGCACGTGCTTGTTGTTCGGTTGCCACCATGATTTGTTCAACACGTCCTTTAATCTGGCTAACCGCGAATTCGATTTTCTCGAAGGCTTGTTTTACATCGCCACTGGTTTCCAGTGCGTTGGCCATTTCACTTCTCGATTCCGTTACAGAAGCGCGTGATCGGTCAGCCGCCGCCACCAATTCGTTCATCATATTACGAATATTAGTGGTTTGCTGGGAGGTACCACTCGCCAGTTTACGTACTTCATCGGCAACCACTGCAAACCCGCGGCCTTGATCTCCTGCTCGCGCTGCTTCTATTGCGGCATTCAATGCGAGTAAATTGGTGTTTTCAGCAATACCACTGATCACGTCGACCATTTCACGAATCTGTTTAACGCGAATATCCAAGTCCGTCATCGATTCTTGATTCAAGCTAAGAGATTGCTCGAGTGCTTGTAATCGCTTCTGATTAAGGCCGACCACTTGGCTACCATTGACTGATTCGTCTTCTGCTATCTGCGCGTCGTCATTCGATGCGTTCGAGATACGAGCAATCTCACCAATGGATGCTTCAAGTTCTGTAATTGTGGCGATCATATTCTGTAGTGATTCGTTCTGCTCGTTCAAGCTTGAATTGGTTTGCTCGGCAGCGTCATGGCTTACTTCAGCGGTTTGATAGAGCGTTTCACAGTTGCGCGTTACCAAACGAACCGAATCCGCAGTTGAATCTACGACCGTATTGAGTTTTGAAGTAATAACTTGCAGCTCTAGCGGCCCCATCAGTTCACTTTGTTTAGAGAAATCATGCTCTGCGAGTGAACTCAGTTGTTGAGTAATGTTTTTAAGCCCTTTATTCATCCAGCGACGTAATACAAACCATGAGAGCACGATGATTATGGCAATCACTAGCCCGCTGATAAACAACACACGATCAATGTTGGTGATGGTTTGATTTACAACGAGTTCACTTTCATCAATCAGGTGGGAAGCGGTAGAAGACAACTGATTCAATGTGGTGATGACGGTATTCGCTAAGGTAATGACTTGCGTTAAGTTCTGCTCTTGCTGCTGAACCAGTTCGAGTTTCAAGAGGATTTGTTTGATTACACCTTCTTCGGTAAAGCCTTCTTTCACCATCTCGTAAGGCGCCGTCAAGCTCGCGAACTCAGCGATGTCTGGGTGCCAATCGGCAAAATCGCTGTAAGCCAAGTTAAGGCCTGCGATTCGGTTTCTCAATTGACGGTATTCGTCTTGTGCTTTATCAATGTCAGATTGCATCATCAACATCAAGAAGGTGTTCGCCATAGCAGACGCACTGGATGTAAATCGGTTCGCTGCATCGCTCGCTTCTGGGTTGTCTTCAACCAAGAATGAGCTGATTCGATTCATTTCTGGTCCGATTGAGCCAACACCATAACGAAACTCGCCCATTTTACTGTCGATTAGGTTTTGCTTACTTTGAATCTCAATCTGCGCCAGCAATACCGTATTAGTCATGGTTTGCAGTTGCGCCATATCATCAATAAGGTTTTGTTGTTGCTCTAAAGAGATCGCATCAGGAAAAGATTGGGAGATAAAAAGGAGTTCCTCAAGCGTGGTATTACTCTCTGTTGCGAGTTGGTCAATTGAAACCCTTGTCGAATTCAGCGCATCTAAGTCGGTTGACTGGGTGCTATAGGTGAGAAGTTTCACTTGCTCTAATACGCTTTGCGTTAATTCGGCATTGTGTAAAGCAAGGGGTAAAGCTTGTTCTGAAAGTGCGTCAAAATGTCCTCCGACTCGTTCAACTCCCCGAATGCTAACCATTGATAAAAAACTAACGAGTAAAAGAATGGAAATAAATACAGCAGTGACGGTTTGAATGAGCGAGAATGTATAACGTGAGGGTTTTATTGATAAATTTGTGTCGGGCATGTGAAATCCAGTTTGACTACGAAAAGAGATATCCTTAAGTTAGTTCGTATACTAGAAGTCCTTGATGACGTTTTTATTTCAGTTTTTTGTCAGAAGAGTTACATATGAAATTCAGTAAAATGGCTGTAGTTACAATAACTTTAGCAACATTGGTTGCTTGTAGCTCGTCACCATCGCCTTCTCAGCTTAGTCAAACCGCACAGAAACCCCTATCAAAGTCAGAACAATTGACTACAAACGCTTATATGAGTGTGTATGAGCAGTGGAAAGGTGTGCCATACCATTTCGGTGGGACATCATTTCGAGGCGTAGATTGCTCCGCTTTTGTTCAAATTGCCGTGCAAAATGCGACACAACAAGCCCTACCGAGAACCACAAAAGATCAGAGTAAAAAGGGAAAAGAAATAGCGTATGGACAAGCAACAAGCGGAGATTTGGTATTTTTCAAAACGTCGATGACGGTAAGACACGTAGGTGTGTATTTAGGAAATAATCAATTCCTACATGCTTCGACATCGAAAGGTGTCATTATATCGAGGTTGGATAACCCTTATTGGGCTTCAAAGTTTTGGCACTTTAGGCGTTTATAGCTGTTTAAAGTCTTAACCGCTAAACGAGGTCACTTTTAAAGCTACGACGTAAACGCCTATCATCGTGAACATAATCATCGTGAAAAAATGACTAACGAGGAAATAGACAAATAGTTAGTCGTATTTAGCGACAGCAGAATCAAATAGATTCTTCACTAGCGCGATGTATTCATCTAGAAATACAATTTGCTCGTTGGTCGCTTTCTTAGCCCATACACCCGCTAATACTTCGCCTAAATCCGCTACCACAGCATCGGCTTCTTTCAAAAGTTGAAAACGAACACTCGAATGCAACTCTGGATTTTGCTCAAAAATAGCCATGATGTTTGTTGAAATCATGTCTGTGATGATGTCTTCAACACTCTCATTGCCTGTATCGCCATTACTATTTGTAAAGACATCCAGATTAAACGATAAGTGCTCGATCAGAGCCAAATAGCCATCGGTTTCTACAACCACAATAAATCTCCGTTTTAAGCTCAAGAGCAGATTAATACGTACTTGCTTAATACTATGTAAATGAAGCGATTTGTCATCACTTTATTACCAAAAACCGTATTAAAATGATCCTAGTTAGTATTTCAGCTTAAATATTAAACCAATAGCTGAATATATACATGTTGCTAGATGTCTGTTGGTCAAGATACTTGCAGACTCAGCACGTCATCATTACTCGGCTATTAAAGGGTTAGTAAATAGCTAGCAAGCTGAGATGGTCACGTGCCCTATCGTTAACTATAGTCGTTTCAACCTACTCTAATAACACATTTAAGTTGATGCGTAGACAATAACAAGCTCCAACTACTTTTCCAGTTTGTTTCGACCAAAACCGTTTCGATTGTGAGGCCTGTTCCAAACAATTCTATAACTTTGCGTTGCCAATTTCTGTTTGTATTTCAAAGAGCTTGAATCAGTTCGAGTTCACAAATCAGCCAATTGATTCTACATAAGGTGAAGAACAGATAAGAACATTGACGAGTACGTCTATAAATTGCTCAAATTTATCCTAAACTATGGCTAACAAACAGTATTTCTAACCTTCAATTTTTTAACTTTCAGTCTTTGAGGATTTCCTATGTGGCAGGCCATTTCTCAACAACTTTCAGATACTCTTCTATTTAACTTTCAGATTACTGAACGTACCAAGGTTTCTGGTGGTGACATTAACGATTGCTATATGATCAGCGATGGTAATGAACGCTACTTCGTAAAAGTGAACCAGCGAGAATTTTTACCTAAGTTTGAAATCGAAGCTGAGAACTTACGCTTGTTAAGAGAAACCTCCACCGTTTATGTGCCTGAGTTGGTACTGATTGGTAAAACCAAAGAATGCTCATTCATTATTCTCAATTACTTGCCAACTAAGCCGCTTGATACGGGTAATAACAGCTTTGATTTCGGGGTGCAGCTTGCTCAGCTTCATAAATGGGGCGAGCAAAAAGAGTTTGGTTGTGACCAAGATAATTATATTGGTAGTACGCTGCAACCTAACCCTTGGCATAAGAAATGGGGTCGTTTTTTCTCTGAACAACGCATCGGCTTCCAACTGCAATTGCTAAAAGAGAAAGGCATTGAATTCGGTGATATTGATGACATCGTTGATGTGGTGAATATGCGTCTTGCTGGCCACAACCCTCGCCCTTCGTTGCTTCATGGTGATCTATGGAATGGCAACGTAGCGAATTCAGCCTTTGGGCCAATCTGTTACGACCCCGCTTGTTATTGGGGCGATCATGAATGTGACTTAGCGTTAACGGAATTGTTTGATGGGTTTCCAAAAGAGTTTTATGAAGGTTACCAGAGCGTCAATCCACTCGACGTTGGCTATACTGATCGGAAAGACATTTACAACTTGTACCATCTTCTTAACCACTGCAATCAATTTGGCGGCGAATATTTGGCACAAACTGAGGCGTGTATTCAGAAGATACAGGCCGTTTAATACCAATCACAGCTAGCTGTTGCGGTCTATACAAGCTACTGCGATCTTTAAAGCTAATACGATTTGGACAAGATACAGTGAGGAGAATTAGCCATGCATAAATACACAGAGAAACATGTCTCGTGCCCCCACTGTGGGCATGCAATCAGCATAACGCTCGATGCTTCTAATGGGAGCCAAGATTTTTATGACGATTGTCCGGCGTGTTGCAATGCCATTCACCTCGATATGCAGGTGGATGAAGTCAGAGACAGAATTAATCTCTCGATTGATGCAGACGACGAACAAGTCTTCTAACACCTACTCTCTTGTCGAGTTGGAGCTACGCTTCGATTTAGAGCTTCCCCTCGATTTTGAGGCTAGCCTAGAAAAACACAAATAGAAAAAGAGCACCTAATGTGCTCTTTTTTAATATCTTCGACTTTTACTTGGTGTCGCTTTGGGGGCAAATGCTATTGATAAACCGTCACTACTATTTCTGGTTTGCTAGTACGCGTTCAACAGTATCAACAATCGCTTGTGTTTGAGGATCAAACTCAATGTTTACTTGGTCGCCTACTTCACGGCCGCCAAACAGAGTACGATTCAGCGTTTCTGGGATCAGGTGAACAGAGAAACGGCTCTCTTCCACTTCACCGATTGTCAATGAACAACCATCAACGCCGATGTAGCCCTTGCTCAACACATACTTCATTGATTCTTGCGGCAGCTCAAACCAAAGCGTACAGTTATTTTCTGTCTTAATCACATCAACGAGGTTAGCCATCAGAGTAATGTGGCCAGACATACTATGTCCGCCAATTTCGTCACCAAACTTTGCTGCACGCTCAACATTCACTTTGTCACCAACATTCAGTTGGCCCAAGTTCGTCAATCGCAATGTGGCTTGCATTAAATCAAAAGCAATCTGATTGCCCGAAATTTCCGTTACCGTTAAGCAACAACCGTTATGAGCTACTGAGGCACCAATTGCTAATCCCTCAACCATTTCATCTGTTAACTCAATGGTATGAGTCTGAAACAGCTCTTTTTTGTTTATTGCAACCAGTGTTGCCATGCCTTGAACGATACCTGTAAACATAAGATTCCTATTTAGCATTCTAGGGCGTGTTGACCTTTCGCGGTTAAATTTTGTTCGAGATAAAAGCGTTTTAATCGCGGCGAGGGGGAAGTAGCCTAGCATCCTAAGCAAATCTCCCTCAACAAAGAGTAAAACGCTTTTAGCCGAACCCTTCGGGCAGCGTTTGCTGGTCATTTATACTACGTTATCGGCTTCTCATGTAGGCTAGCTACACATCAAAGCCTCTGCCTTGTATTAATACCCAGCAATTCGCTGCAAAAATCAGCTCGAACGATCAACACGCCCTAATAACAGTTTTTCATAGCAGTTATTGTGACATTTCTTTATGATTCGTCCAGTGGAAGCTTAAGATCATTGCCTCTGATTCCTTCAGAATGTCCTTTCCTACACTATTATTCTAATTTTCCCTCTTATTTGGAGTTGTTTGTGCATCGTTACAAAGAAGAATCCTCGAATCTAATCAAACTTGCGACCCCAGTATTGATCGCATCTGTTGCACAAACTGGAATGGGTTTTGTTGATACCGTGATGGCCGGTGGTGTAAGTGCTATCGATATGGCAGCGGTTTCGATTGCAGCAAGTATCTGGCTACCATCAATCTTATTTGGTGTAGGTCTTTTGATGGCGTTGGTTCCTGTTGTTGCACAACTGAACGGTTCAGGCCGCCAAGTCAAAATCCCATTTGAGATTCAGCAAGGTGCATTTTTGGCACTCGTCATCTCGTTACCTATCATTGGCGTGCTGTTCCAAACGCAGCTGATATTGGAATGGATGGACATTGAGCAACTCATGGCAGATAAGACCATCGGCTATATGAACGCGGTGATGTTTGCTGTGCCTGCGTTTTTGCTGTTCCAAACATTGAGAAGTTTTACGGATGGCATGTCTTTAACTAAGCCTGCCATGGTGATCGGTTTTATCGGCTTGCTATTAAACATTCCGCTAAACTGGATGTTCGTATACGGGAAACTTGGAGCCCCTGCTCTTGGTGGTGTTGGCTGTGGCGTTGCAACGGCTATCGTCTATTGGGTGATGTTTGCACTGTTGTTCGCTTATGTTTTAACATCAAAGCGTTTGGCTAAAATCAACATCTTCGGGACGTTCCACAAACCTCAACTTAAAGCTCAAATTCGTTTGTTTAGACTTGGTTTTCCAGTTGCTGCCGCTATCTTCTTCGAGGTCACGCTATTCGCTGTGGTTTCCTTATTAGTTGCCCCATTAGGTTCATTGGTTGTTGCCGCACACCAAGTCGCGATTAACTTCTCTTCTCTCGTATTTATGATTCCAATGAGTATCGGTGCCGCCGTGAGTATTCGTGTTGGCCATAAGTTGGGTGAAAACAACACTGAAGGTGCGAAGATCGCAACACACGTGGGTATCATCGTCGGTTTGGTAACCGCCTTTATGACAGCGGCATTAACAGTATTGTTTAGAGAGCAGGTTTCGTTACTTTACACGGAGAACACGGCAGTAGTTACCGTTGCAATGCAATTGCTATTGTTCGCTGCGGTTTATCAATGTACCGATGCAATCCAAGTTATCGCTGCAGGTGCTTTGCGTGGATACAAAGACATGCGTTCGATCTTCAACATTACCTTCGTAGCGTATTGGTTACTTGGTCTTCCTATCGGCTACATCTTAGGAATGAAAGATTGGATTGTTGAACCTATGGGCGCACATGGCTTCTGGATTGGTTTCATTGTCGGCCTAACATCAGCTGCCATTATGCTGGGTATGCGTTTGCATTGGATGCATAAACAAGACGATGATGTTCAGCTAGAATTTAGCTCTCGTTAGATTCGTACTCGCTAAACCGGTATCGCCGTTATTACATACAAAAAGAGCTCTGATTTTCAGGGCTCTTTTCGCTTACGGCTGTAAATAATTTAGGGGCGATTAGTTTATACTCAGGAGATTAATACTCACTCTTTTCTCGAACAAAGCGCGCAAACTTGGGCTTTCCGTTTTGCGTAAAGCCGTTATACCGGAAGGTGATTTGACTGCCAATTTCAGGCGGTGCAAGTCTCATCTGGTCACTGAACCCGCTTCCAATATAAAATTCAACACCCTCTTCTGTGTGAACCAAAATCGAACCCATCATCCCTTTATACTTCCCTGTTCCGCCTTTGTAACCAATAACCGTGGCTTCTGCATCGTGATGCCTTTTAAGCTTTAAAAGGTCATTACTTCGACCGGCTTGATAGCGACTGGTGATCTTACGAAGCATCAAACCTTCACCATTACTCTCATCGACATTATCGAGTTGATGGAAAAGAGCTTCTTCATTGTGAATCGGTACATGTTCGATGTAGCTGACATGAGGTTCTCCAATCATGCTTACCCAATGCAAGATGTTGTAATAGCGCTTTTGATAATCACCAGCAGCCCCTGGCATATCAAACAGCATGAAATCTATTTGGCGCCACGCTACGTCACTAGGCGTATGATCGAGGACGGTAGATTGGACTAAGTGGAACTGACCTCTTCCTGCCCACAACTCCCCTTCGAGATGTACCTTAGGCAAGTTTTTTGTAAACCACTTCGGTGAGTAAATGCGATTCCCGTTTCGAGTATAAAGGTGTTGTCCGTCCCAAAGAGCCCGAATCCCATCAAGCTTTTCACTCTTCCAGTATTCAGAGACATCAATGCCTTGTTGGTATGTATTGGCCAGTACCAAATGGTCGGGAGGTAAATAGGATGAATGAGAAGAAAGCGAACACGCCCATAGAGTTGCTATCGCCAATTTAGTTAATCTCATCATCTGCTCCGTATTGATATCTGTAGTGGTCAACAAACGCCTTTAATCCTAAGCGTTCTGACACGTAGGTAGACAACCTTTGCTAGAAGATGCGATCCACACATCAACCTTATTTAACTTTCAATTTCATTCATATAATTAATGACTTATGGGTCTCAAATGTTCACCCATTTTTAGTTCTCATATTGAGAAACCGACTTTCTCAATATGAGATAGAGATTAGCGCTTTATTTAAGTTATTGAAAAATATAAACATAAAAGTTGGCACATTCAGTGCAATTGTCCATACATACTCAAAAGGAGATATCGCTATGGAACTACGTAAGATTGATTTAAATACAACGACACTGACTCTTTCTATCTTCGGTGATTTAGATGCAGCAGGTAGCCGTGATGCTCAGACCGATATTGACGATGTAATCTCAAATGATGGCCACCCTGAAATCGAAGTTGATTTTAGCCAAGTTGAGTTTTTAGATTCATCTGGTGTTGGCGCGATTGTTTACATGTTCAAACGCCTAACTGAGCGTGAGCGCAACATGCGACTTGAAAATGTGACTGGCCAGCCTCTTGAAATTATGAACTTGCTACGCATTGGCCACGCTATTCCAGTAAATTCAAAAAATCCTACAAATTCATGAAGATCCACTAAGCTAGAAGTAACAAAACATAATAATAAAAAGTAAAAACATAGGACGTTGGCATGAAAATACTGAAAAACTACATAGCCCTTTCTCTGTCTGCTTTGGTTCTAGGTGGCTGTACTAGCTACCCTGAACAAGGCACCGGCGGTTTGGCTGAAAGTTATGACTCTATTAATTACCAAAATTCCGACTTTTCTCCTGTGATGCCAGACGAACCTCTTGGTCCTGAACACGGATTACGTTTTGATTGGCAACTGGCTAAATTACATCTTGATGCCTTGATTCAAGAAGGCGCCCGTTGGTGCTTCCCCGCTGCTGTTGTGCAAGCGATAGAGAAGCAAAATCGTATCGCTCGTGAACTGCAAGGTGGCCTGCTTCTAGATGCGGCCAACGACCTAGTCATTCAAAGAAAACGCTTAAATGAACTTGAAGTCCAACTCGACTATGTGACCTCACAAGCCCGCTGTGAACCACCAAAAAATGAAAACCAATTTAGAATGCAATTGTCGGTTATCGAACAGTTGTACGACCTGCTTAACGTTGACAACCAATTCGCGGAAAACTCTACTGAAGTCAATCCCAAGTACATGGGACGACTTGCCGAGGCGACCACACTACTGAAAGAACATAAATCTCTAGACCTTGTAGTTACGGGTCATGCCGATGCTACGGGTACCGAAAAATTTAACGATGATTTGGCACTTGGACGTGCTAAACAAGTCGAACGCTACCTGACTATTTTTGGCTTAGGTGCTCAGCGAATCAAGGCAGTATCTGTTGGTGAAACCGTCCCCCTTTTTGAGGGTGAGTCTGACGGCACTCGTTTAACGAACCGTCGAGTAAGTATCGAAGTTATCTCCCCTAAAAATGCCGAGAAAATGGGAGGTGGATTATGAAATCATTGATCGCTTTTATCATCACTCTATCGTTATGCTTTACGAATGTCGTGAATGCGAGCGAAGAGTTTTCAGACGCGGTTCAAGTCGGTGACCTTATCCAAGTTAACGTACCCGGTGAAAGTACGTTAAACACAGGGTTCCAAGTGGATAAACGTGGACGTATTACACTTCCTGAAGTTGGCGCCGTATTTGTTGCCGGTTATGACAGTGAGCAGCTTAACAAAGTCGTTCTAGAATCACTGGCAACCGCTTATAAAGACCTTTCAAACGCTTCGGTGTACGTCAAAGAACAACAAATCATTATTTACGTTCAAGGTTATGTAGAACAGCCTGGCGAATACACACTGTCATTGGGTTCTAGCATCCAAATGGCGCTTTACGCAGCCGGTGGATTACGCCCGGGAGCACAACTGGACAAATTGATTCTCAAGCGAGGCGCGGACAAGAAAGAGTTTAACTATAAGCGCTTCCTTGATTCAGGTGACGAATCAACGCTACCTACTCTGCAATCACTGGATTCGCTTTTTGTTCCAGCATCGCCATTAGTAGGCAATATTGAACAAGAGTTCGACGCAGCAAAGCTTGCTAACTCTGGTGACAGTGCTGACTCTCGCAATTCAATCAAAGTATTTGGCGAGGTCAACGCACCGGGTTCGTTCACTTATAAAGAGAGCACCGATCTTGTCGACGTACTAATGCGCTCGGGCGGTGTGACTCGTTATGCCAGTGTTGAGCAAATACGAGTAATTTCAAACAACACGCCTACGCTATTCAACCTTAAACGTTATTTAGATTCTGGTGACGAAAGCCTACTTCCAATCTTACGCCCGGGTGCAACCATTTTTGTGCCGAAGCAAGAAGAAGAGATCAAATCCGGCGCAAACATGGTTTACGTCATGGGTGAAGTTGCCGCTCCCGGTGCTTTTGAAGGAAAAAGAGACGCCACCTTCATGGATATCCTTGCGAATGCTGGCGGTCCGACTCGATTTGCAGAATCGCGCCAAATACGTGTGATCAAGGCGGATGGCAGAGTCCTTAAATTCGATTTAGCGGCTTACACAGAAGGTCTACCTAATTCTAATCCACCGAGCATTAAAGCCGGTGACGCTATTTTCGTTCCAGAGAAAACCGACATGAACGAGAAGTCTTGGTTGAAGATTGCACCAGACAGAGCGGTTAACGTTATCGGTGAAGTCAACCGACCAGGTCGTATTGAATGGTCAGATGAAATGAACTTCATGGGATTATTGGCTCACGTCGGCGGTCCTACGTTACGTGCTGACACCTCAAAAATTGAAGTCGTGACGGGTAGAAAGATGGTTGTGTTTAATCTTGATGATTTCATCAGAAATGGCGCGCCACGAGATCTGATGCCGCAAATTCGTGCAGGATCTATCGTCCGTGTCCACGACTTACCACAAGACCCTTCAGACAATAAATCTCAATGGGTACGTCAAAGCTCTGATGCTTCGATCTACATTTTTGGACAAGTGAATGCACCGGGTCGTTACCGCTTCACCAAAGACATGCACTTCCTTGATATCTTGTCTGCGGCTGACGGCCCTACTAAGGATGCCGATATACACAACGTTCGTGTCACGCATCGTGATAAAACCTACTCTAAAGTAAGCAAACTCAATCTTTCACTGTACTTTGAAACCGGTGACGAATCATTACTGCCCAATGTAACCACCGGTGACACCATTTATATCCCAGAGAAAGGTAAGAACTGGTTAGACACACCGAAAGAAGAAACAGTTCGTGTGCTTGGTGCGATTAACAACCCAGGTCGCTATGTGTTTAACGACAACATGACCATTCTAGATATATTGGCAGAAGCGGCAGGCCCTACTGACAATGCTTACGTAGAGAAAATTACCATTGTGAATATGTCTTGTTGCCAAGGTCAAGCTCGTACCTTCGACCTTGTTGAGTTCAGCAAAACAGCCAATATTTACAACTTACCTGTGCTACGCGCTGGTGACACCATTTACATCCCAGATCGTCGTGAAAGCTTTATCGAAAAAGCACGTGTCGGATTAGATGACATACTACGTATTACGACCACCATCGTACTAATAGGAGCTTTATAATGACTATTTCAGCAACCCATGCCGAAGTCGAGCAACTGTATTTAGCTTCTGAACTTAACGGTCAGAAATCGATTTGTGTGACGGCCTGTCACTCAGGTGACGGGGTAACCTCTGTTGCAACTGCATTAGCGGAACGTTTTCTTCTTGCTGGTCACTCCACGCTTTATGTTGACCTCAACTTATACAACCCCGCTTTCAAAGATTTGAACATGTTAGAAGACAGTCAACAGGGGCAGTTAATAGAACATGTTGAGTCTCACCGGATGTTCATTGGTGTCCCGGCACCTCAAGTGGCATCAACACAGCTTGCTTATAAAGACCCGACAACGCTACAAACAGTAGTGAACAAATGGTTAGAGAAATACGATAGAGTCATCATTGATACCTCACCGCTTCTCAACATTAACAAAGGGAATATCCCTGCACAGTCTGTTGCGAGTGCCTGTGACAGCACATTGATGGTTGTCGCCTATGGTGAAACGTCAACTCACCACCTAGAACAAGCGAAAAAGCTGCTTGATGCACAGAGTATCAATCTAATGGGCAGTGTGATGAACATGAAACAAACTCCTAGCTTTGCACAAGAGCTGGTAAGACAAATCAATCGAATGAAATTCCTTCCAACTAAACTTCGCGATAGCTTGGCAAACAAGCTGTATCAAAATGAGTTTTTAAACCTGCCGATGTAACTTTTCCGTGCCACTGTAACTTTCTTGTACAACTATAGCTTTCTTGTACAACTGTATGGCTGTCATTGATACCATGACAGCCACCTATCCTATTAAATTTCATGCCGTGACAGCTCTAAATGCCCCAAAACCAAATTGGGTGTTTTTGGCGAAATTATTATTGAAAATAAGATTTTAAAAACCATTCAACGCATTTCACACACGCCAACCATGGTCTTACCACCTTTAAATCCCTTCAGAAATCAACAGCCCCATGCCTAACTTTAGCGGTAATGTGACACAGACGGTTAAAGTGCCATGTAAATCGCATCAAAGATGGAATTCGTACGATTATTCCCTAAGATTATAAATAGAGGTGGTTTTTGACGAATTTGTAATAGTTTGACAAAGTTATCCGATGGCTGTTGAAACACAGTGGATGAATTGGCAAATCACACTTCACTGACTTTGCACGTTTATCTATTCAAACTTCACCCATCCCTCCTTCTGCTCAAATGGTTCAAATACACGGAAAGGATCACCATCGAGCAATTTAGATAATCGATTTACCTTGGTTACCTTAGTTGTATTATTAAAGAGAAAGGAAACTCAATATGAAATACAAGTTAAGCTCCGTATTTTTGTTAGTAGCAGCAGCCAGCGGTAATGCTAACGCTGGAGAATGTGGCAGCGTAACAATCGCAGATATGAACTGGAACTCTGCAACACTGATCGCCAATATCGACCAATTCATCCTAGAACATGGTTATGGGTGTGATGCTGAACTTATCCCTGGCGACACCATGCCAACAGGCACATCCATGATTGAAAAAGGCCAGCCTGATGTTGCACCTGAACTTTGGAGCAACAGCTTAAAAGATGCATTGGACAAAGGTGTCCAAGAAAAACGTCTTCGCTACGCAGGTAAAGCACTTGTGAATGGTGGTGAAGAAGGCTTTTGGGTTCCAGCTTACTTAGTTAAACAATACCCAGAGATGGCAACCATCGAAGGTGTACGTAAAAACGCTAGCTTGTTTAAGCACCCTGAAGACCCAGATACATCAGCATTCTACAGTTGCCCAGCAGGCTGGAACTGTCAGATCAGCGCCGGAAACTTGTTTAACGCTCTTGAGCTGGAAGACAGTGGTTTCACGATTGTTGATCCAGGCTCGAGTGCCGGCTTATCTGGCTCTATCGCAAAAGCTTATGAGCGCGAAGAAGCTTGGTTTGGTTATTACTGGGCGCCAACTGCCGTTCTAGGTAAATACGACATGGTTAAAGTTGACTTTGGCAGTGGTGTTAATGAGCAAGAGTTCCTAACTTGTACCACTAAAGAAGACTGTGATTCACCTAAAGCGACCATGTACCCACCTTCACCAGTGCACACAGTCACTACAGAAGACTTCGCATCGAGAGCACCAGAGGCTTACGACTACTTCACTAAACGTGGTTTCACTAACGACAAAATGAACTCACTTCTTGCTTGGATGGAAGACAACCAAGCGGATGGCGAAGAAGCGAGTATCCATTTCTTGAGTGAGTTCCCAGAAATATGGCACCCATGGGTTTCTCAAGAAATCGCTAAGAAAGTTGAAGCAGAGCTGTAAGAGCTTGGTTTAATAATAAGCAATTACGCTTCAATAATACGGAAATAACGTCGCTATACTTGATGTTATTCATGATTCGGAGCCCTTTTCATAGGCGATACCTCATCGCATGAACAAGCGGCTCCGAACTATAAGGATATAAAATGGCTGACACCAATTGGTTATCAAGCTTTCCAGAGATGGAACGCGCTGATTTACGAACCATAAAAAAGACGCTAGATGGCGCATACCGTGAATTCTCTCGTGAATACGGTGAAATGATTGAATCTCTATTTGACCCTCTTCTTTCATTCCTTGTTTGGTTTGAAAAACTTCTTATCTCAACCCCTTGGATTATAGTCCTCGCCGTTTGTACCAGCCTTGTCTACGCCGCGAGTCGTTCTTGGAAACTGGCTTTAGGTTGTGTCGTTTCTTTGCTCCTTATTGGTTACTTTGGAATGTGGGAAGACACCATGCGGACGCTCAGTATCATTACTGTTTGTACCTTGGTTTCGATATTCTTAGGCATTCCGATTGGTATTGCGATGGCTCGTTCAAATCGAGCTCAATCTATCGTTACACCGATGCTTGATATCATGCAAACCATGCCAGCATTCGTTTACTTGATCCCAGTGGTGATGTTACTCGGCATCGGTAAAATTCCAGGTCTAATCGCCGTGGTTATCTACGCTATCCCACCCGTGATTCGTTTAACCAACCTAGGCATACGCTTGGTCGACAAAGAAGTTCTTGAAGCCGCTACCGCATTTGGTGCGAGCAAAAAACAACGCTTATGGGGTGTTCAACTCCCTCTAGCAATGCCAACGATCATGGCGGGTATCAACCAAACCATCATGATGGCACTGTCTATGGTTGTTATCGCATCCATGATTGGCGTGAAAGGCCTAGGACAACCAGTTCTTAAATCCATCACCAACCAATATTTCACATTAGGCTTGATGAATGGTTTCGCCATTGTTGCCCTCGCAATTCTTTTTGACCGCGCTTCCCAGGCATACGCAAGAAGAACCAATGCGCATTTAGGAGGACTCAAGCATGACTAAACCATTGATTGAAATTAGTGGTCTATACAAAGTGTTTGGACCGAAACCGATGTCTGTTATGAACCGAGTTCAGAACGGCGAACACAAAGATCAGATTCTTGCGGACACAGGTCATACCGTCGGTTTAAAAGAGATTAATCTCGAGATTAACCGCGGTGAAATCTTCGTTATCATGGGGCTTTCTGGCTCGGGTAAATCGACTCTAATTCGCCACTTCAACCGTTTAATTGACCCAACTCAGGGTAAAATCATGGTCGAAGGCATTGATGTAATGAGCCTCAACACCAAGCAATTAGAAGAGTTCCGCCGTCATAAAATGTCGATGGTATTCCAACGCTTTGGCTTAATGCCTCATCGCACCGTGGTAGAAAACGTTGCGTACGGGTTGGAAGTACAAGGCATCAAAAAAGAAGACCGTTTAGCAAAAGCCAATGAATGGTTAGAAACAGTGGGTTTGAAAGGTTACGGCAAGCAGTACCCTGCCCAGCTTTCTGGTGGTCAGCAACAACGTGTTGGCCTTTCTCGCGCTCTGTGTACTAACGCTGAAATCTTGTTAATGGATGAAGCCTTTTCGGCACTCGACCCTTTGATTCGAAGTGAAATGCAAGATCAGCTTATCGAACTTCAACAGAAGCTTCATAAGACGATTGTTTTCATCACCCACGATTTGGATGAAGCACTCCGTCTCGGCGATCGAATCGCAATTTTGAAAGATGGCGAGTTGGTACAACAAGGCACACCACATGAGATTCTGCTGAATCCAGCCGATGACTATGTAGAGGCGTTCGTTAAAGACGTAAACCGTGCTCGTGCATTGACGGTTGAAACGGTTATGCAGCCTCCTCTCTATCGAATCACTTCAGAAACGATTGAAGGTGCTCTGGCACAAATGAAGATGCTGAAAAACGATTACGCTTATCACGTAACGGATGACGGCTATCAAGGCCTAGTCACACAAGAGAGCCTACAAGACGCCGTTGAAGATGCCTCTGTTCATGACTTCAGTGATGAGATTTACGAAGAGGTTCCTGCTGTTTTACCTGATGCGGTCATTGAAGAAGTTCTACCAGACACCATGTCTTGTGACTACTCCCTTCCAGTTGTCGACGAAGATGGAAATCTGAAGGGTGAATTAGAGAGAAGCGCCGTTGCTGATATCTTCTCTGAAAGTAGCGAGGAAGAAGTAGAAGCTGACCCAAAGCCAAAGATTGATAAAGCTTCGTAGCCTAAACTACTTAACCCCTCCAAGACCACTGTTGTTAATTCACTGCAGTGGTCTTTTTATTTGTATCGGCCTCGTTTTCTCCTGAGCTCTACCCGCCCCTTACGTTTATAAGCACCTAAGTTTATATTTCATAAGAGAAAACAAAATTAAATCAGTCCGTTAGGCTTGTCACAAACCCTGTAGCAAGATGAGTGAGATAGTAATTAATTGCTCTGTTTATACGGCAAGCAGTTGAAATTATTCTAGAAAATGACTAGAACTTATTAGTACTCATGGATATTAGGCTCAATAGAAGGACTTAGTTTGATGAATTCCACTTTAGCGTCAGACACAGCTGCACATCTAAACTCACAAGAAGTTAGCGAGCTTGTTGATGAAAGCGTTCTAGAGCAAATGATTCGAGATACAAGTGCGGATATTATCCCGATCTTGATCGACCATTATGTTGAAGAATCACAAACACGCTTGGTCGCCATAAAAGAGGCTGTCGCTCAGAACGACGCTCAAACACTAGAATTCGAGGTACACACTCTCGGCAGCACAGCACTCTCATTAGGTAATCGCCCTTTGGGTGAGTTAGCTCGCGCCTTAGAGAAGCAATGTTTAGAACAGAATCATGATGCAGCATTTCGACGAGTTGACGAATTATTAGAACTCGCAGATCGTTCAATCAAAGCCTTGCTTGAAAGAAAAGAGGCTGGTTTCAGTTAACTTTGGATGTTCATCATAAGTATCAGACAAAAACTCAACATAGTCGTTATCAATATAGTCACCATTAACATGTACTCCGGCGTGACCAACAACGCGAGAAGTACATCTATAGTTTGTTAAGAGATTGCATGCGGTAGATAACAAATAAACAAGACTCGTATTGATGGATGCATACCACTATGTTATTGATTGGTTAGGATAAAGTTTCAAAAGGAATACACAATGCGCCCTAAGGTATTGTTAGTTGAAGACTCCACCTCACTCGCCGTACTCTACAAGCAGTACGTAAAAGACGAACCCTACGATATTTTCCACGTCGAAACCGGCGCAGAAGCTAAGATCTTCATTGAAAGGCACTCTCCACAGCTTGTTATTCTCGATCTTAAGTTGCCCGACATGCCAGGTGAAGAAGTACTAGATTGGATTAGCGAAAATGAAATACCGACCGCCGTCATTATCGCGACAGCACATGGTTCAGTTAATATTGCTGTAGACCTTATCCAACGCGGTGCGGAAGATTTCTTGGAAAAGCCAATTCAAGCCGATCGACTTAAGACCTCTGTCCGCTTGCATTTGAAACGAGCTAAGCTAGAGAACCTCGTTGATGACATGCAAAGCAAGTTTGATCGTGACCGCTTTCATAATTTCATTGGCTCTTGCCTACCTATGCAGGCTGTCTACAAGATCATTGATTCGGTAGCGCCAACCACTGCTAGCGTGTTTATTAACGGCGAAAGTGGTACGGGTAAAGAAGTGTGCGCGGAGGCTATTCATCAGGAGAGTCAGCGTAACGGCAAGCCCTTCGTTGCCATTAACTGTGGCGCTATCCCTCGAGACCTAATGGAGAGTGAAATCTTCGGTCACGTCAAAGGTGCGTTTACCGGTGCGACAACCGACCGTAAAGGTGCTGCAATGCAAGCACACGGCGGTACCCTATTTCTCGATGAGCTTTGCGAAATGGAACTGGAGATGCAGAAGAAGCTCCTACGATTTTTGCAAACAGGTACGTTTACTCCACTCGGTGGTAATCGCGAGATTAAAGTAGATGTCAGAATTATCTGTGCAACCAACCGCGACCCACTGGTTGAGGTCGAAGAAGGACGTTTTAGAGAAGACCTTTACTATCGTGTTCACGTTGTGCCTATCGAGATGCCACCACTTCGTGAACGAGGAAGTGACATTGTGACTTTGGCTAATCACTTTTTGAAATTGTATGCGAAGCAAGACAAGAAGAAGTTCAAATCCATAGACAAAGAAACGCAGAATCTACTTAAACGTTATGTGTGGCCAGGCAACGTGCGTCAGTTGCAAAACATCATCCGTAACATCGTGGTGTTGAACAATGAAACGAGCGTGACCAAAGACATGTTACCGCCTCCGATTAATAAAGTAGACGCAGCTCCAACTTCGAAATCAGTGACACCGATTCGAGTAGCGGCGCCCCAAGCTGCTGTTGTGGAAGCACCAGAAGCTAAGTTGCCACCGATTACTCCTGAAGAGTTGGAGCAATCGTCAGTTGTTCCCGCTAACAACGACCCGATGACGCCCGCATTTACAACAAACGAAGGTGCTATTCGTCCAATGTGGCAAATAGAGCGCGAAGCCATTCAACACGCGATCAATCATTGCGATGGGAATGTGCTAAACGCTGCGGTGTTGTTAGAACTTAGTCCTTCTACCGTTTACCGTAAGAAGCAGGCTTGGGAATCGGAAGATGAGTACAATCAAGCCTAAAAAAGGTGTACTCAACGTAAACCTTCATGAGATCTGGCTGTTGATCGACAGCCAAACTTTTGGAGGTATAGAAACGCATGTTTTAGAATTAGCACAAGGCCTGATATCTGAAAGCGCTCAGTATTCAGAGGCTGTTAGAATCGTTCTTTTGACTAAGTTTAAGCCTGAAGCGATCATCGTTGAAAAGTTAGATGCGCTGCATATCCCTTATAGTTACCTCTCCGATTTAGCCTCTGGCTGTGTGGATTCAAGCAGTAATAGCGCGACACAGCTTAAACGTGCAGTTCAACATTATCAGCCAAGGCTTATCCATGCTCATGGTTACAAAGCCAGTTTGGTCAGCAAGCTCATAAAAATCTCACCTCGTTTAAGCAATACCAAACAAATCACCACTTATCACGCAGGTGAAACCCCAATAGGCAAAGTATGGCTTTATGACTGGCTCGACCGTTACAGCAGCTTCCTTTCTGATCAGTCGCTCGTGGTTAGTGAGAAGATTAAAGCGAAAGTACCGAGTAAAACCCATCAATTGAATAACTTTGTTAAAGTCCCAACCGGGTTAACAAGCTCCCCTTCATCAGGCCCATTCCATGTTGGTTTTGTGGGGCGATTGAGCCATGAAAAAGCGCCTGATCGATTTGTCGCATTAGCCAAACAGTTTCCTGATGTTCGGTTTGAGCTTTTTGGGGACGGACCCGAAATGGAGGCCTTAGTTAAATCGCAGCCTGATAATGTTACCTTTCATGGGCATCAGACCAATATGGACGACGTCTGGAGCCAAATCGATTTGTTAATCATCCCTTCCCGCTTTGAAGGCTTACCGATGGCAGCATTAGAAGCCATGATTCGCGGCATTCCCGTTCTCGCCACCTCAGTTGGTAACTTGCCTAAGCTCATCGTGCACCAAGTTAATGGTTACCTCGCCAATTCAGAATCTGATTCAGAAACCGCGTTAGTTCTAGAGCAGAATTTATCCTCATGGATGTCATTGACTCGCGAACAACGTGACTCCCTCAAGAATAACGCGATAGAAACCGTCAAACACCAATACTCGCCACAAGCCGTTGTCCCGCAGTTGTTGGAAATCTATCAACTCGACCGTTAATACCCGTCTTAGTAGATAACTGGTTATTTGGACTTAATGATTTAAGTACTTTAGTCAGTTTTATACTGATTCTCAAAATGAAAAAACTCAACTCAAGGCTAAGCCCTATCCTAATAATCTAAAGCTAAATCAGTTGGTTAAACAAAATGCATAACTGGCACTCGCTTTGCAATATTTAACATCATGTGTAACTACGTCTCAAAAGATTGCGAGCCGAGTCATTAAGAGTTTATTTGCGAACAGAGGTCACAATGGTCAATCCTGAAGCCAATAGATTGCCTGTCATCATCACGATCAGCGCCTTGTGTGTCGGGCTCGGTATTGTCTGGTACTTCGTGCCGCATCCCGCTGTTATTGTTGCGCTAGCACTTCTTCCTTTGGCTGGAATGTTTGTTATTAACAAAACCTTTTGGATGGTGATACTGTTCGTTGTCTTTTCATTTTTTCGAATCCACGAAGCGATACCTCAACTCTATTCGTTAAAGATACCGCTATTACTCTCGCTAGGCGCGCTTTCCGCTTTGCTCTGGCATGCTTTCATCAGCAAAGAACTTAAAATATTCTGGCACCCTACATTGAGCTGGCTTGCTGTTTTTTGGGCTCTCGTCTTTATCGGCCTGATCTTCGCGTCTAACCGTCCAATAGCGTTAGCTGAATTTAAAGGCGTGTATTGGAAAATAATGGTGATGACACTCGCTATTGTGTGGCTGGTAAACAGCGTCGAAAATTTAGCAAAGACATCGACAATCATCATGATGGCCGGTTCGTTAGTCGCACTTATTGCAATTAACAACTCAATCAATGGTATCGGATTAGTCGAAGGGTCACGTGTCACTATTGGCCGCGATTTTGGTTCGATGTTAGGAGATCCTAATGATTTAGCACTGGTTCTTTTGTTTCCACTTGCGTTTGCGCTCAGTCAGACGACCACCCATGGCATTCATGCTTTTAAGCGTGTATTGAGTATTGGTGTCGCTGTATTGTTACTTGCCGCTATCGTTGCAACCCAAAGCCGTGGTGGATTACTTGGTGCGCTAGCAGTCGTCGGGATTTTTGCGTTCAAAGTAATACGTTCAAAATCACTGTTGATCACTTTGGGCGCGATCGGAGCGATTGGCCTTTACTTTGTTGCTGGAATTTCAGACAGAGCATCAGGCGGTGCTGCTGAACAAGGGGTTGATGAATCTGCAATGGGGCGAATCTATGCATGGGAAGCCGCGTTCAAAATGGCACTGGATAACCCTTTAACCGGAGTCGGCCTAAACAATTTCTTTTCTAATTACTTCTTTTATAGTTCGCACTGGGACGGACTGAATCATGCGGTTCACAGTACTTGGTTTGGCGTGCTCGCTGAAACTGGCTTTCTAGGGTTGATTATCTTTCTGATATTGATTGGCTCACTGATCAAAACAATACGCTCGACACTCAAACAGCTTTCAGAGACGACCAACGTAATCGACCCAAATCTCAATGCCGCGGCTTACGCCGTATATGCTGGGTTAATTGGCACCATCGTCTCGGGTACCTTCCTAACACAAGGCTTCAACTGGCCTATCTATATCCTTTCCGCATTGATTGTTGCTGTTGCGAACGTATCTCATACTGCCTGTCAAAATGAGAAAATCTAAAAGCCAACTTGTAACACATTGAAAATAATAAACTTATTAAATGGCACAATATATGAAAGTACTTCTATATAACAAAAAAGAGGATTTTCATTATGACGTCAGTATCTATACATCAATTCAAACATTGGCTTAAGTTTCACCCTAATTCTCGAATTAGAAATGTGTTTATCATTTTGAAAAACATCAGAAGCGCAGAGCTACCTACCCCCCAACTACTTAATCGTTGCCTATACCAAGCACACAAGCTTGTGGTGAATTTGGTTTCTGGTTTTACTCGATTCTTCTACTGGACACCAGCTTTCAAAGGTCGTGTCGCTCAATGTGGGAAACGCCTGTATTTATACGGTGGCCTCCCTTTCGTGAGCGGTCCGGTACAAATTACGATTGGCGATAACTGCCGTATCTCTGGCCACACGACATTCTCTGGTTGTACCCAACCACTTGAAGGCTTGGAACACCCACTACTGTCGATTGGCAACAATGTAGACATCGGTTGGCAATCGACTATCGCAGTTGGAGGTAAAGTCGTTATCTCCGACAACGTACGCATCGCTGGCGGCGCTTTCCTGTTTGGATACTCTGGACACCCGCTTGATGCAAAACGTCGAGCACTAGGTGAAGGAGATGACCCTCAGCAAATCGGCGACATCATTCTTGAACAAGATGTATGGCTAGGCACCAATGTTACCGTTAAAGGTGGCGTAACCATCGGCGAAGGTGCCGTAATAGCCGCAGGCAGCGTGGTAACAAAGAACATCCCTGCCTTCGCAATCGCAGGCGGCAACCCTGCTCGAGTTGTCGGTCAGATTAAATCCGTTGAAGTGACAGAGTCCGATGTATTCGATTCGTTAGAGACTCATGGAGGCGACCATGCGTGATTTAATCGTATTTGGTGAAGACTTTGGTGGCCTACCTTCATCGACTCAACACTTGGTTCGCCACTTGGCTAAACAACATAAAGTCTTGTGGGTCAACTCTATTGGTCTTAGACAGCCAAGATTGTCAGTTAAAGACATCAATCGTGCATTCAATAAACTGACAGGGCGAAGCAACGCAGTTACTCAAAAAATGCTGGATCCACAAAACGTCGCTGATTCAAACGACCAAGGCAACATAACGGTCGTGAACTTGAAAACCATTCCTGCGCCTTCTTCTAACTTGTCTAGAAAACTGGCTCAGCAAATGATGTTACGCCAGTTGAAGCCAGTTATTGCCGAGCTGAAGCTTCATGCTCCTATCTTATGGACTTCCCTTCCTACCGCTGTTGATTTGTGCGGACACTTAGGCGAGTCAGCGGTTGTTTATTACTGCGGGGATGACTTTAGTGCGCTCGCGGGCGTTGACCACAAAACTGTCGCACAGCATGAATTGGAATTGATTGAAAAATCAGATCTGATCTTCGCTGCTAGTGAAAAGCTGATGGGCAAATTCCCTAGTGAGAAAGCTCAACTCTTACCACATGGTGTCGATGTCGGGCTATTTTCTACACCAGCTCCAAGAGCACACGACTTGCCAAGCCACCACCGCCCGATTGCAGGTTTTTACGGAAGC
Source organism: Vibrio sp. L5-1 (assembly GCF_021728315.1). Taxonomy (NCBI): domain Bacteria; kingdom Pseudomonadati; phylum Pseudomonadota; class Gammaproteobacteria; order Vibrionales; family Vibrionaceae; genus Vibrio; species Vibrio sp. L5-1. Next base: position 81,588 of record NZ_JAKKCQ010000002.1, read on the forward strand.
TTATCTCAATGGCTGGATTACGACATGGTCAAACATGTGGCGACAGCAATGCCGGAATGGGACTTTGTATTCATCGGCCCTAATGAGCTTGATGCATTGTCGTTGCCTAACCTCGATAATGTTCATTACTTGGGGCCTCGCCCACATCACACGTTGCCAAGCTATTCACAACACTGGGATGTGAGTCTATTACCTTTCGTTGATAACGAACAAATCAGAGCATGCAGTCCATTAAAGTTGATGGAATACCTAGCCGCGGGAACTCCTATCGTGACCACTCCTTTTCCTGCAATGGTTCCTTATAAGAATCACGTTACGTCCGTTGATAATGGACAACAGATGGTCGAAGCTCTCGAGCAAAGCCGTCACCTTGAAAACTCGCCAGTATCTGTTGTCTCCAAAGACAGTTGGCAGAACCGCGGTAACTTCGTACATTGGATGTTGGAGCTATTATGAATAATCTGAAATTGCGGTTATTAGTCATCATCAATGCCATGTGGCGCCAACGCTACGTTATTGTTCTACCAATCCTTATTTTGCCCTTTGTAGGCTTTGGTGTGAGCAAGTTGGCTCCGACTAAATATGACGCGCATACCAGTATGTTGATTCAAGAAACGGCCAAGATGAATCCATTCTTGGAAGACATCGCCGTTTCTACCATGCTCAAAGACCGCCTTAACGCATTGAGAACACTACTTCATAGTCGACATGTGCTTTACTCGGTCGCAGATGAACTGCAATTAACCACGCCCGATATGCCTGAAATTGAGAAACAAGAGATCATTACTGACTTGTCTCAGCGTTTATCAGTTACTCAACTTGGAAAAGACTTTCTAAAGATAAGCTTAACGTCAAACACACCAAATGGAATGGAAGCGACGCTTCGTTCGGTAAGTGAACATTTTATTGAGCAACTGTTAGCACCAGAACGTTCTTCGATTGAAGACTCGAGCAACTTCTTGAAAATTCATATAGATAAGCGCAGTGCTGAACTTGAAGTAGCAGAAGAAGCCCTTGCCTTATACATGAATGAGAATGTTCATTCGACGCCTGAGGTACAGAGCCAAAGTTTGAATCGCTTAGCGTCACTCAAGCAAACACTGGCAGAAAAAGAGGCCGAGTTATCCGGTGTTGAAAAAAGCTTAGGGTCAATCGATCAACAGCTTTCAAAAACCAACCCAGTGATAGGTCGAATAGAAGATCAGATCATCGATATTCGCAGTGAACTGGCTCTACTTCAAGCCAAATACACAAACAAACACAGTGCCGTACAGGCTAAAGTTCGTGAACTAGACAGACTTGAAAATGAGAGAAAGAGTTTACTCGATGTAACTCAACCTACGATGAACAGCGACCAGCTTTGGGACATTGCAAGTAGCACGACACTGAACAAACTGTCGGATACCCAACCTCTTTTAGTCACCCAACTACACAGTTTACAACTGGTTCGCGCTCGCTTTGAGTCTTTAACTGAAGAAACGAAAAGCCTTCGTACTATGATTTTCGAATTAGAACACAAGGCGAATAACTTCGGTGAAAATGCAAAAGAAATGTATCGCCTTAAACGCCAAGTTGAAATCAAGCGTCAGCTATATGATGAACTGACAGAGCGTTATGAAATGGCTCAATTAACGGGTTCGCTTGGTGTATTCGAGCAAAACAAACGTGTGAAGATTATCGATTTACCCTTCACGCCTAGTATCAAATCTAACATACCTTCTTTTGTGTTTGTTTTGGCTGGTTTCGTTGCAGGTATCGGCCTTGGCATTGGGTTGGCGATATTGTTTGAGCTGTTTGACTCTTCAATCAAGCGTAAAGATGAAATTGAAGACATCTTAGGTGTTCCTGTTATTACCGTTATCCCTAAAATGAGTTGATTAGCCTTAAAGCTATTTTTAACTTGCTAGCTTCCTAGCTTCCTAGCTTCCTAGAGCCAAACGCCAACACTCTGTTGGCGTTTGGCTTTTATAAAGCCCCAATTATTAATCCTACTTTCGATTTCCCCAAGCACCATGATTCAAACAGCCATTCATTCGTATTCTGTTTTGATTCCCATTTTGAGAAATGAAAATCGCCCTAGAACAATTTATCGTAAATCATTGAAAGATAACGATTATTTAATTGGCACAACTCCTGCAATCTCCTTTGTAGTCAAACGTTTTAAAGAAGTTACTTCAAGAGAAACGTAAGAATGGCGAAACAAGAATTATAGAGGCAGGGCCCAAATTATGAATAACCAGATAACAAAGCATGGCAAGAAGATCATACATGTTGTTCAACACCTTGCCCCTGGTGGTTTAGAAACCCTAACGTTAGATTTGCTACGTCTTGCTAAACCAACGGACCAAGTGTTGATTGTCAGTTTAGAAGGAACAAAACAAGATTCTATAAACAACTGGCCAAAATTGAAGCAGTACCAAAATCAAATCGTCTTTTTGGATAAAGCGCCAGGCGTACAATTCAATATCATCATCAAATTGATTAAAGCATTTAATGGGATTAGACCCGATGTGGTTCATACCCACCATATTGGCCCGCTACTTTATGCTGGTTATGCGGCTCGCGTATCAGGGGTTCCTACTCGAATTCATACTGAGCATGATGCTTGGCATTTGAACAATAGCAAACGTCGTCGCTTACAAGCATTAGCGTTAAAGGCAGCTCAGCCTACATTGGTTGCAGATGCAACCCGTGTTTACAACCAACTTCGCTCTGCCTTTTCATACAGCAATATCATCACGATTAAAAACGGTGTGGATTGCGAGAAGTTCAAACCGATGTCAAAAGCAAACGCGAGAGCAAAGCACAACCTACCAACCGACAAATACATCATAGGTTGTGCGGGCCGTTTAGAGCACGTGAAAGGCCAAGACCAGCTGATTAAGGCGCTTGCTCTACTTCCAGTTAACACCGTTGTCGCACTAGCTGGTGATGGTTCAAAACGCAATCAACTGGAACAACTCACTAACCGATTGAATCTCAGCGACCGTGTAATCTTTCTTGGCTTAGTGGATGACATGACCACCTTTTACGGCGCGTTGGATACCTTCTGCCTACCTTCTCGTCATGAGGGGCTTCCACTTTCTACACTCGAAGCCCAAGCATGCAACATTCCAACTGTCGCGATGAACGTAGGTGCGGTTGATGAGACCTTATGTCCAGTTAGCGGCACCCTCGTAAAAAGTGGCAGTATTGCCGGACTAGCCAGTGCGCTATTAGAAAAACAAAATGAACGCTTTTTGTCACCTCGTCGTTACGTTCTCGACAACTTCGACATTGTGAAAATGGTTGCCTCATATAACGATATCTCAGAAGGAGTTTGCGCATGATCGACTGGTTACTTGCAGGACTTTGCTTATTCTCTGGTGCGCTGATTGTCTACCACCACGCCGCGTATCCACTGTTACTGCGTTGGTACGCGAAAAGCCATCCAGCGCGTCAAATTGAAGAGAGCCATCGTTGTTACAAAGATGAACAACAAGATTGCACATTACCGAGCATCACCGTTCTTGTTCCTGCATTTAACGAAGAACAGTGGATCGCAGATAAAATTCGTAACCTTGCTTCATTAGATTACCCAAAAAAGAAGCTACAAGTGATTATTGCTTGTGATGGCTGCACTGATAACACGGTAGAAATCGCCGAAATGACGATTCAAGAAGCGATGTGCAGCGATATCTATTTCGAGATACATGACCACAAGACCAACCGAGGAAAAGTTGCGGTTATCAATGAAGAAGTGACCAATATAAACAGCGACATCACGGCGCTAAGTGACGTATCAGCCCTTATTTCATTGGATGCATTGCTTATTGCAGCGGCTCATTTTGAAAGTGACAAGGTTGGTGTGGTAAACGCAACGTATCAACTATGCCCTACAGGCAATGAAGGCGAAAACGCCTACTGGCAGTATCAAACAGCCGTTAAAGAGTCTGAGGCATCATTAGGTTCTAGCGTAGGTTCTCATGGCGCTTTCTACTTGTTTAGAACACACCTGTTTGAACTGCTTCCACTCAACACTATTAATGACGATTTCATCTTACCGATGCAAATCGTTAAACAAGGTTACATCGCAGAATACGAAACCCAAATGGTTGCATTAGAGCTAGAAGAATCAAATTTAGAAACAGACTTCAAAAGAAGACTTCGTATATCAGCGGGCAACATGCAACAAGCGATTCGATTGTTTGGCTTATTCAGCCCTAAGTTCAAGGGCATCGCGTTTGCGTTCTTCTCAGGAAAAGGACTTCGCCTCCTAACACCATATTTAATGATCGTGTGTTTAGTGTGTTCCATCTTGCTTAGTAACTACTTGGTGTTTGAAGCACTGTTATGGGCTCAAGTTACCGTTTATACCATTGGCGTACTTGGTTGTATCTTGCCAAAGCGTCTAGTAAACAAACCTATTTCATTAATCTCTTATTTGATAGTTGGACACTATGCCAACTTCATTGGTGGCATTCGTTACCTAATCGGACTAGAAAACTCACCTTGGACACGAGCGAATCATTAAGGACTTATTATGATGAACATTGAACAGCTATCTACTCAAAACTTATACCAATACAAAATCTCACGTGCTAAACGTACGTTCGATTTCGTTAGCTCATTGATTGCGGTGATTTTGTTAGCGCCAGTATTTCCATTGATAGCGATGGCAATTGCACTTACTTCTCGCGGTCCTATTTTCTACCGCCAATTGCGTGTCGGTAAATCTACGCCGGAGAAAATGACAATCTTTGAAATCATGAAGTTCCGTAGCATGTACGAAGATGCAGAAACGCGTTCTGGCGCAGTCTGGGCTACCGCGAATGACCCACGAATTACACCCGTTGGACGCTTTTTGAGAAAGACACGTCTTGATGAACTCCCACAGCTGTTCAATGTATTGAAAGGTGAAATGTCTCTAATTGGTCCACGGCCTGAACGCCCTACTTTTTACACCAAACTAGAAAACGAAATCCCTTACTTTGCTGACCGTACATACGGCGTAATGCCTGGTATTACGGGGCTTGCACAAGTGAATCAAGGTTATGATACCTGTATTGATGATGTACGTCGTAAAGTGGGCTTTGACCATAGTTACGCATTAAGCCTATGTTCTGTTAAGTCTTGGATTGCCGCTGACCTCTCCATCATTTCTAAAACAATCATTGTGATGGTCGACGGTCGAGGTCGCTAAACTGATATGGTGTGAGGAGAAAGAACAAGTTGCCAAGTCCAAGGTGAAAAATAGAGCAGTCTTGTCCGATGTGAACACAAAGCCAGTTTTGATAATGGTTGATCAGCTGGCTTTTTACTGTCTTAAAATAAGCCAAAACCAAGAACGCTTCGATTTTAAAATCCAATTGGTATACGATGCCAACATACTGTTCTAAAGCCGATTAAATGCCGTTGTTATGAAAATCGAAGATCTTAAGCTATTTACCACTGTAGTCGAACTGGGTAGTTTTACTGCCGCAGCCAATGCACTTGACCTTCCCCGAGCTAACGTTAGCCGTAGAATTAACGACCTTGAGAAGTCTCTCGGCATTCAACTGTTTTTTAGAACTACACGAAGCCTCTCCTTAACCAAATCTGGCGAGCTCTATTACAAAGAACTACTCAATGCATTAAGTGCGCTCGACAAAGCGAATCATGTCGCTTCCAACCTTTCAGAAGTTGCACACGGGCAAGTTAAGATTGGTCTATTGCCTGAAACCAGCGACATCATGCAGTCGACTCTGTTTAAATTCCAAGATATGTACCCCAAGGTTGAGCTTGATATTCGCAACATTAGTAACGGCTTTGTCGACATGTACCGTCAAGGGTTAGACCTCGCTATGCATGGTGGTACGTTGAGCGACGCTAACGTGGTTGCTCGTAAAGTGATGGTTCTCCAACGTATTTTTGTCGCAAGCCCTGAGTTTCTAGAGAAACAAGGCAAGCCCTCAAACCTAAGAGAGCTCACCAATTACCCATTTGTTTGCTTCAGGTGGCCAAGTGGCGACATCGATAAACAATGGGACATCAAAGATCACATCATCAAAGTTGAACCTTCGGTCGTCAGCGACAGCATTGGCTTCGTGAAAGGCGGTGTAATTCGACATAGAGGCATCGCGTTGTTACCAGAACTCTTGGTACGACAGCAACTTAAAGACGGCAGTCTGATTAACCTGTTCCCCGACGAGAATCTTCAAGAAGAAGAAGCATGGCTGCTCTATCCTCAGCGTAAAGCGTTAAGCCATTCAGCACAGCTTTTGATTGATTTTTTATTACAAGAGCTTCCGAAACTATAGTTATTGTAACGAATAATGTGACAGTGTTTCACGTGCAGACTAGATTATCTAAACAAGACTGAAAGATAGAATTACTCCATAAATTGACAGGAGTAATCCATGAAGCCTATATCTCAACATTCATCTGTTTTGCAGCGTTCGTCTATCTTTCAGCAGACACCTACCTTCAAATACACAGTCATTGCACTAAGCCTAACCGCTCTGTTTGGCTGTAATGACTCTGAGGCAACGATAACTCAAAAACAAACGCGACCGATTCAAGTTATCCAACTTGAACCTCTTTCTCATCAAGTTGAAAAATCCTTCACGGGTAAATTGCAATCATCAGAAACGGCTGGCGTCGCATTTCGTGTGCCTGGCACTATTCAAAAAATGATGGTCTCGGTTGGTGATTCAGTTAAGAAAGGCCAACCGTTGGCACAACTCGACCCGCACGATTACCAAGTGGCATTGGAAGAGTTACAAGCACGAGCACTCGAAGCGAAATCTGCACACAAATTAGCGAAATCCGAACTTGTACGAGTAAAACAAGCCATCGCTGATAATGCGATTGCCGATGTTAACCTAGACCGTGCAATCAGCGGTTATGAACGAAGTGAAGCGGCGGTTAAAGTCGTAGAACAGAACATACGCCGCGCGAAAGATTCGATTCGTTATACCCAACTGCTCGCACCCTTCGACGGCGTGGTAGCAGCATCGAACTTCGATCAGTTTGAGCAAGTTCTGCCGGGCATTTCGGTTTTCACCATCCACAACCCTGATCAGCTTGAAGTTAAAATCCAAGTCCCAGAAAACTTGATTCATGAGTTCCAACCGAATCAAACCGCTGTTATCAATTGGTATGGCTCAGAGGAAAAGCTGATTGGGTACGCCGCTGAAATTGCAACTTCACCTCACCTGATCAAGCAAACCTACGCGGTTACCTACCATGTAGAAACAACCAACAAGTCAGTGTTGCCAGGAAAAGCCGTCACACTGACAACTCAACTTGGCGAAGCTAGCAGTAATTTTTGTTTACCGTATTCAGCGTTGGTGAATCAATCTGGCATCGAGCAAGTGTTCACGGTTAAGAACGAGCAAGCTCATGGCGTGACTGTGGACGTGGTTTCGATGTCCCAAAATACCGTATGTGTTGAATCAACGCTCAACGATGGTGATTTCGTCGTGGTGAGTGGTGCTCAGTACGTCATGGAAGGCCAACACTTCTCCGATATTCAAGTTAAGAGTCTGTAGGTAAATCATGATGAATCTAGCTGATTTTGCGATCAAACAACGCACCTTCATCCTGTTTTTCACTGCATTGAGTGTTATCGCAGGCCTGTTTTCTTACTTTGATCTTGGCAAGCTCGAAGATCCAAGCTTCACCATCAAAACGGCCGTCGTAGTAACGCTCTACCCCGGTGCTTCTGCGGATGAAGTGGAACAGCAAGTTACTGATACCGTCGAAACTAAACTGCAAGAGATGGGGTCATTAAACCGACTTCGTTCACTGTCTCGCCCTGGCATGTCGATGGTGTTTGTCGATCTCAAAGAGTCTCTTAATTCAAAAGCACTTCCTCAAGAGTGGGACTTATTGCGTCGCAAAGTATCTGACATGAAACTGTTATTGCCTTCGACTGCACAGATCAGTGTCGTACAAGACGAGTTCTCTGAAGTCTACGGCATGCTTTTCTCTATCCACAGTAAGGATGCGTCTCCTGCTGAGCTAAGACGTTACGCAGAAGAGTTGCAACGTCGAATTAAAACCGTCGATGGTATTAAGAAGATCGAATTACACGGCGTTCAGCCACGCGTTGTTCATATCGACATCCCAGATGAAAGGTTAGCGCAATACGGCCTATCTATCACACAAGTTTGGTCGCAGCTGAATACTCAAAACATGGCGTTCGATGCCGGTAAGTTTTCAGCAGGAACTGAACGAATCCGAGTTCAACAGTCGAGTGAGTTCGGTTCATTAGACGACATCAAAAACCTGATGATCAAAGGCGGCCTGAGTGAATTAGGAACCAGCTTAATCCGCTTAGGCGATATTGCAGACGTCACAATGGGCTACCAAGAGCCAATGATGACGAAGAACCGCTACAACGGCGTACCTGCAGTCACATTAGCGATGAGCCCAGTCACCGGCGTCAACGTGGTATCACTTGGTGATGAAATCAATCAAATCGTCAGCGATTTTCAAGCAACCCTGCCGTTAGGTGTTGATATCGCGACAGTTGCTAACCAACCGGAAGAAGTTCAGAAATCGATCGACAACTTCGTAAGCAACTTGCTAGAGAGTGTCGCGATTGTATTCATCGTCCTGTCTATATTCATGGGGCTAAAAAGCGCAACCATTGTCGGCTCAAGCTTACTGCTGACTATCTTGCTGACACTTATCTACATGAACATCGCTTCAATCGATTTACACCGAGTTTCGCTAGGTACGTTCATTCTTGCGCTTGGTATGTTGGTGGATAACGCCATTGTCATCACCGATATGATGATTGTGAAAATCAACAAAGGCGTTGACCGCACCAAAGCTGCCATTGATTCTGTTAAAGAGACCGCTACACCACTCTTTGGCGCGACAGTCATTGCTATCATGGGTGCGAGCCCTGTTATCTTTTCAAAAACCGATGCCGCTGAGTTCGCAAGCTCAGTATTCCTAATTATCGCCTCTTCACTGTTGTTGTCATGGTTTGTCGCAATGACCTTTACAGCTTTGATGTGTTGGTTCTTCATCAAGCCAACTAAGCAAGCTGACAATACCAAAGTGAGCTTATACCGTAAGAGCGTAAACTGGACGGTAGATAACCCACTCAAAGCACTTGCGGGACTCATTCCGCTGATTTTGGTCACTGCATTGGCTATCCCGAATATTGCCGTTAACTTTATTCCACAAGCCGACAGACCCATTCTGTTCTTAGATTACTGGCTGCCCAATGGCGCCAAGGTTGAACAGACCTCAGAAGACATGAAGCGTATCGAACAATGGTTGTTAGAGCAGCCGGAAGTCGAGAGTATTTCATCGTACATTGGTGCTGGCGCTCCTCGTTTCTCAGTGACGATTGAACCAGAGCCGTTTGACTCTGCTTACGGTCAGATCTTGATTAACGCGACCGATTTCCCTTCACTCAGCCCGTTGATTGCGCGTGGCGACAAATGGTTAATGGAAGAGTTTCCAAACGCCGATCCTCGCTTTAGAAGCTTAAAGCTTGCGACTTCGGATAAATTCAGTGTCGAAGCGCGTTTTTCAGGCCCAGATATCGAGGTACTGCACGGCTTATCTGAACAAGCGAAAGCTATCTTTGCTCGACACCCAGACACCAAGTACGTGCGTGACGACTGGCGTCAAAAGAGCAAAGTGCTAGAACCTGTCATCAACCAAGACAAGATGCGCCTTGCTGGCATCAACCGTGCAGATATTGCATTCGCGATGAAACGTGCGTCAGAAGGCATGCCGCTGGGTCGTATGAACTTAAACGACGAACTGGTGACGATTCAACTGCGTGGTACAGAAAGCTCTATTCAATCGCTAGAAACTTTGCCGGTACGTTCTCTATTGGGCATCCACAGCGTTCCACTAGGTCAAGTCATTGACGGGTTTGAGCTTACAAGCGAAGAGACCATGATTTGGCGTCGCGACCGAGTAAAAACCATCACAGCACAAGCTGGCGTTGGTCGCTACACCACACCTGCAGCAGTGAGAGACTCAGTTAAAGAACAAATAGAATCCATTCACCTTCCACACGGTTACCACTTGGAATGGGGTGGCGAATATTACGACGAGCATAAAGCGGTCAGCGATATTCTTAAACAGCTACCTAAAGCGATGTTGTTGATGGTGATCATCCTAGTTGCGATGTTTAATGGCTTTAAACAGCCAGTGATCATCTTCACCACCCTACCGCTTGCGGCGACGGGTGCAACATTCAGCTTGTTGCTGTTGGACAAACCGTTCGGCTTCATGGCGTTGATTGGCGCGGTAACGTTGACAGGTATGATCATCAAGAACGGCATCGTGTTGATGGACCAGATCGAGCTTGAACGTAAAGACGGTCGTTCACTGTCAGACGCAATTAAAGAAGCAACCGTGAACCGTACTATGGCGATCTCGATGGGAGCACTCACCACAGCACTTGGCATGATCCCGTTGCTTAGTGACCTGCTGTTTGATCAGATGGCGGCGACCATTATCGGTGGCTTGGCTGCGGCAACCGTGTTGTCTCTGTTTGTAATGCCTGCGCTGTACAAGCTCTTCTATCGAACTGAAGAAAAAAAGACAGTGGCTGAAGCCATTAAAGATGCTGTAGTTGTGCTCGATGCGACGCCTCAGTCTACAAACAGCGGCACTACAACCTCATTCAACAAGGAGCAATAAACATGTATCCATTAACTAAGTTTAAAGTGGCTCCTATTGCTCTTGCCTTATTGCTGACAGGTTGTGCGGTTGGCCCTGATTACGATGAACCGCAAACGACTATGGCTGAGACCTACTTATATAGCCAAGGTGATGTGAACCAAGATGGCGTGAGCCAAAACGAACAGCACAACCATTGGTGGACACAGTTCAATGATCCAACGCTCAATCAGTTAGTGGCTGATGTTCAAAGCCAGAATATCCCGCTTAAACTGGCCGCTGAGCGAATCAACATGGCGAACTCATATAAGAGCGTTGTGGAGTCATTCAAAGTTCCGACCATCAATGTCGGCGGTGGTTATTACAACTACCAACTGAGTGAGAACAACTCCCTACTCGGCCCGGTATTTGGCGCCTCTGATGCAGTTGAATCAGCGACGGGCATGTCGTTATTGGAAGCCCAACACGATGGTGGGTTCTTAGGCGCAAGCATCGCATGGGAAATGGACTTGTTTGGACGTATCGATAAGCAATCCAACGCGGCGACGATTCGAGTTGAACAAGCCGAGATATTCCAATCGGGTTTGAACACCTTGATCACTGCCGATGTCATTCACAACTACCTGCAATATCGTGGCGCTCAAGAGCGAAAAGCGATCGCACTAGAGAACATTTCCGACCAAAAGCAGACTTTAGAACTGGTCACCAAAGTTGTTCGTAGCGGCTATGGCTCGGAGTTAGATCTTGCTCAAGCCAAAGCCATGCTTGCCGCGACTGAATCCATTGTTCCTCAACTTGAAATCGCAGAGCAAGTTCACAAACAACGTATGGCAGTGTTGTTAGGCGAATCACTTACGAGCGTGAACCAACGTTTAGCGGGTGAATTTACGTTACCGAGAATGAACGATGTGATTCCGACAGGCTTACCTTCTGACTTGTTAGAACAACGCCCAGACATCCGAATTGCAGAACGAGAAATGGCAGCCATTAACGAAGAACTCGGCGCAAGCATTGCCAATCGCTATCCAAAATTCTTCCTAACGGGTACGCCAGGAGTAACTGCAGGAAGTTTTGATGACCTATTCGGTAGCGATTCATTCGGTTGGGCGGCATCTGCTGGCATAAGTTGGAATGTATTCGATGGTGGCCGAGGGGAAGCCATGGTGGAAATGAACGAAGCAAGGTTCCGTTCTGCAGCGCTTAACTATCAACACTCAGTTGATAGCGCCTTTGCGGAAGTCGATTCAAGCTTGTTTGCCTATGGCCGTAGCCAAGAGAACCAAAAGCGCATCGATGAAGCCACCCTCGCCGTCGACAACGCAGTGAGCAAGGCAAAGTCGCTCTATAAAGCAGGTCTAGTCGATTACTTGTCGGTCTTAGACGCACAAAGACAACAAAAAGCGATGCAAGATTGCCAAGTCGCCGCCAAGCTTCAAACCGCCAATGCCACGATTGCGGTGTATAAAGCGTTAGGTGGCGATTGGAAAGTAGCTAATGAAACACAGAGTGTCGAATTAGCCCACGTTAACTAGGCTCTTTGTTCTCTGCTGAATGATGTAATAAGCGTAATAAAAAATACCGCCGATATCGTCGGCGGTATTTTTGTTACTGAAAGTCGCTGTGGCAATTGTGCACCCATGTTTAACGGATACGTACCTTTCCAACTGGGTTTAAACGACTAAATCGGTATTTAGGGTAATAGATCCAAAACAGATCTTCGTTCTTAGAGTCTTGAGCTATCAATAACTCAACTTCGCCAGAGTTAATAACAATACGTACTTTACTTTTTGACAAAGGTTTCGTTCTATTCATCGTTACGTAGTTACTACTTCTCAAAGAATCTAACAATTTAGATTCCTCAAACTCCTCATGAGTCTCCACAACGAAACTCGACACGCTCAGCTCTTCAGCGAGGATCTTTCGGATTTGATACTTCTGAGAGAGAAACAGAACGATACTGATTGCTGCGACTCCACTTAATAGAATCAACGCTTTTATATTTTTACGCCAGACCCCAACAAAAAGAGCTGAAAGTAAGCTTACAATAAAAACTAAGGAGGTAACCGTAAACCAAATATCTAAATAATCGCCCATAATTACCCTATTCACCTCAACCTAGTTTAAGTACCCCTGATCATGTCTTCCATGATGAAAGTGAACTATTTACGCGACAACCAATGACTAGGAATTAGACGCTTCGTTGCTGTCTGTATCTACGGTTTTGATCAGAGGACCAGCGCACTCGACAAAATCACCGATATCAAAAGTATCTGGCGCATCGGCTCCGCCCGTCACACCAAAACTGCCTTTCACCGTTGGATCCTTCTCAGTCTTATCTACGTCTAAAATGATCTCTACTTTATACGTGTGACCATCAGGAAGGAGTTTGGCACACTCTTCCAGTGTTGAAGCGGTAGCACTCATGCTGAAACCGAATAAACACATCGCAAGTACACTACTTTTCATTTTCAACATCATAAAACCTCTCGAAGACTATAGAAACATCATACCAATAACCGACTAATCTTCACGGGAGTTGGCATAAAAACGTCTAAAAAACATAATGTTGGTTATCTATGAACGCTATTTTGGCGCTTCTGATGCTGTAAAGTTGGTTTTAAAAGTGAAGGCATACGGCGAATCACCAATTTTTCTGAGGTGTTCAAGCCGCTCTATCGCTTCTTCGAGTGTGGGAATATGGTCTGCTTCAATCCACCAAAGAACATAAGTATCTTCAGGTAATCGATGAAACCAGTCCCTCTTTCGGCGCATGAAATCACGGTGATGTGTGCGGAACATGAAGTTCTTTAACGAATCCACAGAGTCCCACACCGACATGTTCACGATCATATTCGGATTATCGAAAGCTTGGACGTTGGTGGCGTCACCAGATTCATCTTTCAGACGCCAAACGAACCCTTCACTGCTTTCTGCGATTCCATTAACCAACTCTAAGTTATCGACAAACTCTTTTATTTCTGGCGCATCTAACGGGTATTTAGCCAGAGCGATATTTAACTGAGCTAATTTCATAATGTTTCTTCCTTGATAAATTATGAGTAAAACACTTCGGATACACTTAACCTTCTAAGCCCCCGATTTTATAACGAATCGAAATACTCACGCCTAGAAGTAATCTGGTATTCGTCCATCAAACTCAGAAGAGTCGTTCGAAATATACATACAATCAGAACCTACTATGCCCACAAAGCCAAGCCTATTATAAAATTGATGCTCAATGTCGCTGTGTAGGTATAAAGCCTTACAATTATGATGAATGAATAACTCCGTTTTTAGCAAGTTGATCAACTCAGACGCATAGCCTTGGTGTCGTAATTTTTGTGGCGTAGCCACGGAGCCAATACCGAAACATCCTTTTGCAAGGCCAAACATGTCACTGTAAACGATTAGAGATGAGACGACTCTATCCTTCTCGACTAGCACATACCAAGTGCCAGATAAGTACTTTTCACTGATACGACAACCTGTTAAGTAATCGTCTAACGTCAAGCCATCCCCCCAAACATCGAAGCCCATTGTATAAATGGTATCTAGCTCATGAAGCTGTGCTTTTCTTAAGTGCATTACTCTAAATATCCTGACTCAACGAACCTATGTAATACCACATTACCGAGACAACGACGGCAACTCACAGATACCAGCAAACTAAAGAACAGCCACGCCTTCAACTTCAATCACAGAGTTAACATTAGCGCGTTCGATTATCTTGAGTAACGTCGTTTGGATTAGCTCATTATCTCGGATTTCGGTTTCGCAAGAAAAACGCTCTTCTTGGACACCATCGCCCTCACCCAACATAAATTGAACCGCGACTTCCGTTGCAAGATCTTTGGTCGTTCCGAAATACGCTAAAGTGATTTTTGGGTATCCGTGGTCGCCTTTTTTAACCTGCTTTGCGATACGTTTCTTAGCTTTATCTAAATTCATACAACTACCTTTAAGTCTGAAATACAAGGTGACTAAAACACCTTTTTAAACGGTAAGCAATACAATCAGCGTTGGTTATATAGATTCCCTAGCCTCTTGATACTAATCAAGATGGTACAGTCTTAGTGATTTAAAGAGTGATAGCTAGAGCACAGATAACCAGTTTAGGAAATATGATGACAACACGTAAGAACTACGCGCCAAGAAGCAGCAGATGTTTTCGTTGTTGATAAGTCAGGGCTAGCTCTAAGCACTGCTTGATTGGTGCTTTGGGAAGTGGTTCTGTTAGGTTCAAGACGATTGCCCGATTACCTTGAAATACCAATGTGCCATCGTGCAATTCTCTGAATGTGTCGACTAGCTTGGTTTGACAGTTAAAGAACAAGTAATAGTTGTTTGGTGATTTAAATTTCCAGTCGATTCGAATTGGGCTACCCGTCTTAACGCTGTAACTCGGCTCGCCCCATTTCAGAGACTCTTCGACTTCACCTAGCTCTAAATCAGAGCAAAGCTCAAAGATTAACGAACGCAGCTCTTCAAGCCGAGCTCGAACATCATTGGGATACTCATCGAAATGTGTTTTGATTGCCTTGTCCATTAAACCTCCGATTCACTTGTTGCGGTACTAAGGAGCTGCTAACTCAAATTAGGTTTGGCTACATAACTTGTTAAGCGTCTTGTTTAACCCAAACAACATTTTCATTTGAAGTTGGAACCTCAAACCAAGACCAAAACAGATCTAACATTTCCGGTGTCATTTCATAAGATTTGCCATTCAGTTCCGAGTTACGACTGAATGCCCTCTCCTTACAAGTCTCAAGCGGAACACCAAGGTAGTGAACTTCGCTGTCCACACCTAGGTTTGATGCCCAGCTTATAAAAGAATCCCGATCAGACTTACGCCAAAAACCGAAATCAAAAACTACCGGAACATCCAAGGAAAACAGCTGCATTGCAGAGTCCTTGAATAACCCTTGAAGCGTAGCCAACCGGCGATCAAAAACTTCACGCTCCATATGCTCGCCATACAAAGGAATCATCCACTCATCGATTGAGAAACGAAAGGCGCCATGCTTTTCTGCAAGCGCTTTAGAGTAAGTCGTTTTACCTGAGCCAATAAAGCCACATACGAAGTAGATTTTAATCATGATGCCCCTTTAGTCTGCTTGTTACGCATGATCCTTTCTTTTAGAAGTGTACCAATACTGCTAACTACAAACGTAAAAGTAAACGCCACAATTGGTCGATAGAAATCAAACGCACCATCCGTCATAAAAAAGTACTGATGAATGGCGACACCAAAGCCAACCCCTATTGCGAGCTTCAAGTTCTTGAAAATTCGTTGTTTCATGTTCATTCCCTTGTAGAAAGCAAAACTATGTATAGGTGTAAGTGACGTTATGACCAGATCTTAAATCATTGTGATATAGACGCTTAAACTAAAGTAAGCCGAAATTGGACATCGCTTTTAAATTTCTTGCATGCTCATTACAACACACATTGTCCTACTGATTTTTAGGTATTAATTATTTTTTGATTATGCCGGCTTGGCAATTTATGATCTATGGATGTAATTCAGAGAAACCCAAAATGACATATAAGAACGTAATAAAAATCTCAGCTATCGGTACACGCGGTAAAGTTAAAGGCCTAGAGTTCGTCGCAAAAAGGAACCTCGATGGTCAATATATACTAAATGGAAAAGTTCATACGCCCACCGATTCTAATAGGACCAACAAAGCTAAGAATAAGGTATATGCGTCTACACTGACTGAGGCCGCCAACCTGCTTTCAACCAACGAATACTTAATCAACTTAACCTGTACAGATCCGATCGGAGGGCGATCTCTACGCGAGTACAACAAAGTAAAGGTTACTGAAGGCTAAAACAATATCGACAAGGATGTCACCACTAGCTCGGGTCAACTACAGAATCACTCTTAAATGCTTTGTTAGCAGTACTTATAGCACTTTAACCATAAAGTACTTACACCCGTCCTTAGGGTAGCCTTCTTGTGTCCACTGAGTAACGTAACCATGCTTCTCGTAAAACGGCATAGCTTGAAAGTTAAGAGTATCCAAAAGGCACTTTTTGCATCCCCGCTCTATACCCGCTTTCTCTATTTCATTTAGGATCTTTGAACCAATATTTCGACCTCTTAATTCATCTGAAACCCAAAGAGTATCGAGCAAAAGCCAATCTCCAAAAGAACGAGCAGCCGCCCCCGCAATTACTTCCCCAGAATTATTTTTAATTTGAGCGGCTAAAGGAAGCCTTTCATTTACCTCCCAGTTAGCCCAATTAAATTCATCAATCTTTTTGTCGAGATAATCAATTAATTCTTGTTCGGGATTATCCAAAACTTCAATGTTCATTTACTACTCCGATTTAATCTGTACTGCTAACGAATGACATGGATTCCCCCTCCCGAGGATCTGCCACACTTATGTGGTACTTAAATGCATCGGAGGCACCATGTCTGATTATTCTTATTTCTGCGGTATCGACCTAGCCAAAAACCACTTTAGTCTTCATGCCGTAGACCAAAATGGTAAGGTCATACTTCATAAGTCAGTAACCCGCTCTAAACTACTGACTACAATAGCAAATATGCCACTCATGCGTATAGGCGTTGAAGCGTGTGGTGGTGCACATTATTGGGCAGGAACACTCAATAAACTGGGTCACGACGCCCGCATTATGGCTGTTAAATACGTAATCCCTTATCGAACTAAGGGAAAGAACGACCTTAATGATGCTGTTACTATCTGCGAAGCTGTTCAGCGACCATCCACTCGCTTTGTACCCGTAAAATCCCTCGAGCAACAAGCCATCTTATCGGTACATAGAATGAGAGATCATTGGGTTCGTGAACGCACCGCGCTTATGAATCGCATGCGCGCCCTACTTTCTGAGTTCGGGTTGATCATTCCCGTTGGTCGCTCTTCATTGATGAAACAGGTTCCCTTAATGTTCGAAGATGCAGAAAGTGAACTGCCACATCTCGCTAGAACAGTAATAGCCGATGCTTATCACCACCTTGGAGAATTAAATCAACGTATCGCCGATACTGAGCAAGTCTTTGATTCTTTTGCTAAGGTCATCGCTAATGTTCAACGAGTGATGAAAGTTCGAGGTATTGGGCCACAAACCGCTACTGCGATACTTGCTTCGATAGGCAATGGTTCTCAATTTGATAAAAGCCGTAATTTTTCTGCTTGGCTAGGACTAGTACCAAAGCAATATTCCACAGGAGGAAAACCTCGGTTAGGCCGAATAACCAAACACGGTGATAAATATTTACGAACGCTATTAGTTCACGGAGCAAGGACCGTGATTGCCAACCTTGGCGACAAGCAAGATAAGTTAAGTCAGTGGTGCAGAGGCGTTCTGGAACGAAGAGGAATGAACCGAGCGATAGTGGCACTGGCCGCGAAGAACGCACGAATTATATGGTCGCTTTCACACAATCAAACCGAATATGAAAACTATGCTGCTTAAGTAAAAACCTAAGCAACATAAAGAGTTAAACCCACCGGGTCATTGCAGACGCTAATGATGGAGATAGGTTAAGACCACTTGCGGAGAGCCTGTTAATGCGGCGGACACACTAGATGTCATCTAACGAATAAGGCACCGCAGTCGCGTAAAGTCATCAGGGCCACGACGTATGCGAATCGTCGATAAGTAGGCCGAATGTAGAGCGGCAGTCCAAAACCCATCAACATAAGTTTAGCGGATGTTTGACAACCGGGGGAATCCATGTAGCCCTGTTAAGGTGTGAGCAACGCAATACTGAAGCTCCCGCATACCACCTTAAACACAAAACGCAACGCATAGCAAAAATGCCAAGCGTTGCGAATCACTCTTAAACAGTTTGTTATATTTTATTTATCCTCGGAATCATCGTTACGATTATCGGAATAGCTTTCAAAGATCATTTCAAGCTCAGGAGCTTCGGCTTCCATAGGTTCTGGCTCTGGAAGTTGCTCTTGTGGGTTATTATCGTCAAAGTCATATTTACTCATGTTTTACTCCATATTTCGACAAAGATCAGGATGGTAGAAGTAAAAAAGCACCAACCTGAAAACACTATTTCATTGTACGCTTTACGTACATACTTTAGTTTCTTTTCATATTCTTCGTTCGTTTTATCAATACCTTGAGCGTATCTACGAGCCAAGGCTAGATAAACCGTATCAAGTTTTTGCTTTTTAAAAAACTCAATCATTTCATTGTCAGCTTTTAATTTAACTAGCGTCCGTAGCTTTATACTTCGTAAAACCATACTCCAAGTTGAACATAAAGAAAGGAAAGTGAACACAATAGAAATGACAACAGCCCAACCTAAAACATCCTGAGGTGGGAAAATTTTGTCTGAAACCCACCGGACAAGGAGAACATATGCACTCAGAGCAAATGTCGCTGAAGTTAGAAACTTAACCGCCTTTTCTTCTAAACGATTAAACCTAGCTCTTGCTGCATCAAATTGTTCTTTTTGATATTTATAAAGCTCTTCGTACTTTTTTACATCAACTTCCAACCACAAATCTCCAATTAAAATATAACGCCTTGTTAAGGTGTGAGGCACGCAATACCTGAGCCTCCGCATACCACCTTAACCACTAAAATCAACGCATAGTAAAAATGCCACACGTGCCGAATCACTCTTGAACAATTTGTTAGTTTGCATATAGCTTAGGTAAAAACCATTTAAAATTTGCGGATGCTTCAGAATCCCAAGGCCAAACACCAGAAGTATCCGGATAGATGAACTGAAGGACTTTGAAATTATTGCCTTTGTAAAGCCAGTTAGCCCAACCAAAGTATTCAGCGTAGTATTCTGGACTTACTTCTTTAAAAGTTATATCAAATCCTTCAAGGAAGTCTGAATAGTATTCATCTGGCTTAAATATCTCACCAGCTTTAACTCTATTGTTGTATTCGTTTGCAATCCAATGTGCTACTTCTTGATTTAAACCGGTGATTATTATCTCTGGTTGACTGCTTGTTTTCTCTATACCAATTGAATAAGAGAATCCTGGGTACTCATCCTCTTCCATTATATGGAGAATATGACATCCGCACTGTTCTATATCTTTAAGCGCTTTTTCTTCGTATTGATCCATAATCTACCTTTGTAAAACTAACAGCTATATTAGACAGAAAAATTCTGCATTTAAATACAGAATCATTCTATCTAGTTTCATATGGTCAGAACTCTACCATGATTAATCACCGCATTTCAGTGATTTAAAACATAGATAAACTCATTGAATGATAAAATGCAGAATATTTCTATATAGTATGATTTTAGCGAAAACCGCACTAAACTGTATATAATCGCAGTACCCCTACACCTACCCCAAACACAAAAAAGCCTGCCATCTATGTGAACATAAATGGCAGGCTTTATACGTTAGTTAAGCTTGTGAGTAGTTAGCTTATACCGCTTCGAATGCGAGGGCTTTCTTCTCTACTTGGCGGAAGATCAGCGTTAATACACCGTTCACTGCTAAGTAGAATGCGCCAGCAATACCGAACACGGTGAGCGTGTCGTAGGTTTGGCCGTTGATACGCTGAGCGTAGCCCATCAAATCCATGATGGTGATGGTGCTTGCCAGTGAGGTGCCTTTGAAGACTAAAATCACTTCGTTTGAATAAGCAGGAACCGCGCGGCGCAGTGCGTATGGCAGTAACACTTTAAGCGTTGCGATTTTGTCCATACCTAGCGCACGACATGCTTCCCATTGCCCAGCAGGAATCGCGTTGAATGCGCCTCTGAATAGTAGCGTGCTGTACGCTGCGGTGTTCAAAGCTAATGCTAACATCGCGCAGAACCAAGGTTGGCTTAACCATGTCCACAGGAAGCTTTCACGAATCCAATCGAATTGACCCGGACCGTAATACACCAAGAAGATTTGAACCAATAATGGTGTGCCGGTGAACAGCGTAATGATGCCACGAGTTAACCAGTGAATCGCAGGTATTCTTAAGATTAACGTTACTGTCATCAGCAATGACAAAATACAACCAACAAGCAATGAAGCACCTGTCAGTTGAAGACTGGTCGCCAAGCCTTCAAGCATTTGAGAGAGGTATTGTTGATTCATGCCATTGCCCCTTTGCTACCCAAACCTTGAATAGAGAACTTACCATCAATCACTTTTACTAATCTTTGTGTGATTAAAGTGATGACCAAGTAGATTGCTGCTGCTGTCGCGTACCAAGTGAATGCTTCGTGCGTTGCTGCAGATGTTAATTGTGCTTGTTTCAATAGATCGGTTACGCCAATCAGTGAAACCAATGCGGTGTCTTTTAATAGAACCAACCATTGGTTCGTTAAACCTGGTAGTGCGTGTCTTACTGCTTGTGGCAATACAACTCTGAAGAAAGCGCGAGATTGAGGAATACCCAATGCACTCGCCGCTTCTCTCTGCCCTTTACTTACTGCTTTCAATGCACCACGAATGGTTTGTGAAGCGTAAGAAGCGAAGATAAGTGACAGTGCAACAACTCCAGATAAGAACGGGCTAACTTCAACAAAGTCACCAGTGATCATAAAAAGCACTTGTGTTGAGCCAAAGTAGATAAACAGAACCACCAAAATTTCTGGTAGACCACGTACGATAGTCACGAACGCGGTTGTCGGCCATTTGATTGCAATACGACGAGACATTTCACCGCCAGCAAACAGTACCGCTAAAACTAATCCGACCAATAGACTTACGAACGCAAGCTGAACTGTCATCCAGCTTGCTTCGACGAGCCCTAAAGAGTAACCCGTTAACTGCATATTACTTACCGAAGTACTTGTTGAAAATCTTGTCGTATTCGCCGTTCGCTTTCACGGCTGCAAGTGCTGTGTTCAGCTGGTCTACAAGTTCTTGATTGCTCTTGTTTACTGCGATACCAAAGCCGTTACCGAAGTACTCTTGGTTTGTTACTTGGTCGCCAACGTACGTTAGGTTGTCTTGCTTCTTGAACCATTCTGCTACAACGGCTGTGTCACCGAATACAGAATCGATACGACCATTTTTCATGTCGATGAATGCATCTTGGTAGCTTGAGTAAGGTACCGCTGTTACACCCGTCATTTGCTCAAGTAGGAAGCTCTGGTGAGTAGAACCGTTTTGAACACCAACACGCTTACCTTCTAATGCCGCTTGGTCTGCTACTTTGCCTTCGATAGAGATGAACGCTGCAGAGTTGTCGTAGTACGCATCAGAGAAGTTCACTTGTTGAAGACGCGCTTCAGTGATATCCATTGCTGAGATAGCTGCATCGTAACGTTTGAACTTAAGAGCCGGGATCAAGCTATCGAATGCTTGGTTGTGGAAAGTACAGGTTGCTTTCAATTCTTCACAAAGTGCGTTTGCTAGGTCTACGTCAAAACCTTGAATTTGGTTGTTCTCATCCATGTACTCGAATGGTGCGTAAGTTGCTTCCATTGCGAATTTGATTTCTTCTTGCGCCGCTGCGTTGAAAGAAGCAAGGCCGATAAGTGAAGCTAGTAGAATCTTTTTCATTTTGTTACTCCGAATACTGTTAGATAGTGGCCTGTGGCCATTCTTATAATTTGATTGTTTTTTCTAAATGTTATTTTTGAACGAAATCATCTTGTTTTAGCTGAATCTAATGAGTTAAATACTCGGCAAACTCAGGTGTCTGCGGATTAACGAATGAATCGCTGGTGCCGTGTTCGACGATGTACCCTTTCTCTAGGTACAGAACGTGGCTAGCAATCTTCTTCGCGAAATCGACTTCATGCGTCACGACCACTTGGGTAATGCCAGTTCCACTCAATTCTTTAATAATGCTCACGACTTGGTTAGTAATCTCAGGATCAAGCGCTGCCGTTGGTTCATCAAACAGCAGCACGTCTGGCTTCATCATCAATGCACGTGCAATCGCGACACGCTGTTGTTGGCCGCCAGAGAGTTGAAGTGGCCAAGCGTCTGCTTTGTCTGCAAGCTGTAACGTGGTTAATACCGTTTTCGCTTGTTTAATGGCTTCTTGTTTGTCTAAGCCTGCAACCTTGGTCGGGGCTTCAATTAAGTTCTCCATTACCGTCATGTGTGGCCATAAGTTGTATTGCTGGAACACCATGCCGACTTTACGACGTAATTTTAGACCCTGTTTTTCTTGGATCTGACCTGCAAAATCGAATTGCTCGTTCGCAATGTCTAATTCGCCGTTGTCCGCGATTTCCAGTAGGTTCAAAACACGCAGTAGTGAACTCTTGCCTGCACCACTTGGGCCAAGCAGTACCAAGGTTTCGCCGCTTTCACAGTTAAAACTGATGTCGTGAAGAACTTGGGTATCACCGTATGATTTGTTGATGCTCTTTACTTGAATACTCATGCCACAATACTGCATTAATTGTCATTTGTTGGTTATTCTATTCAAACTGAAGTTTTATGCAAGATAAATGTATAAAAAACTACTTTGTTGAATTTATGTAACAAATATTGCGCAAAAAACAGTCTCAATGACTGGTCATACATCTATAAATCGCACCTCGTTGATTAAGGTGAAGAACGGGACAAATAGCAAACGTTTTACTCATGTTCTATAAATCACTGTTCAGTATCAACTCTATGAATACACTCTTGTATTCGCGTCAATTTGCCTGCATAAAAATCAGGGATAAATAACCAGTTGGGATGCCTAACCTAAGTACTAGGTAATGCTTAATTTTTCTTTTAGTTTCCTCGCTCCTATTCACTTCACGTATATGAAATATTGGAAATTGAGTTTCCTAGGGAGCGTCACGCGGCAATAAATGCTTTAATGGCTCGTACTTACCAACAACGAATCGTTATCTACAAAAGATATTTGCCCAGAACAAGTACTAACGAATAACGAATAACGAATAACGAATAACGAATAACGAGTATTTGTTAGCAACAGATAAGCACCAGCGACAAGTCATCATTCTTAAAGCGACAACACACTAAGGCCGTCATATGCAAAACGATGTCTCTTCTACGTTCGACTCAAACCAACAACAGACTCAGCGATCGACTCAACAAGCACCAGAACCCAAACCTGAGAAGAAAAGCCTCAGCATTTTGTTTGAGCTAAGTAAGTTCATTCAACCCTATAAAGGGAGAGTGATCACCGCTCTGCTCGCGTTGATCTTTACGGCAAGCTTAACGCTGTCTGTTGGCCACGGTATTCGTCTGCTTATCGATCAGGGGTTTAGCCAACGTTCATTAGAAGATTTAGGCAGTGCGATTCAATTCATCATGGTGGTCGTGGTATTAATCTCGATTGGTACCTTTTTCCGCTTTTATTTGGTCTCTTCTGTTGGGGAGCGTGTGAGTGCGGATATTCGCCTATCGGTTTTCAACCACGTTGTGACGCTGCACCCGAGTTACTTCGAAACCAATGGCAGTGGCGACATCATGTCGCGTATCACAACCGACACAACTCTGCTTCAAAGCATCATTGGTTCGTCATTTTCTATGGCGATGCGAAGCGCGCTAATGTGTATTGGCGCAATCATCATGTTGTTTGCGACCAACATTAAGCTAACGCTGATCGTGTTGGCCTCTGTTCCGTTTATCTTGATCCCGATTTTGGTATACGGACGACGTGTGAGAGCTCTCTCTCGCCAAAGCCAGGATTCGATGTCTGATGTAGGCTCTTATGCTGGCGAAGCGATTGAACACATCAAAACAGTGCAAAGCTACAGCCGAGAAGCACAAGAGAAAGCATCATTCGCAATTGAAGTAGAAAAGGCTTACGAAATTGGTCGCCAACGCGTAAAGCAGCGTGCGATTCTTATCTCTGGTGTGATTGTTATCGTGTTCAGTGCGATTGCAGGCATGCTTTGGGTTGGCGGCAGTGACGTTATCAACGGCACTATGTCGGCGGGTGATCTGGCTGCATTTGTCTTCTACGCGATCATGGTTGCTTCATCGCTAGGTACGATTTCTGAAGTGATGGGTGAATTGCAACGTGCGGCAGGTGCGACAGAACGATTAATTGAAATTCTACAAGTTGAAAGCCACATTGTGGCGCCTGTAGAAAACCCAACACCACTGGATAACGTGACACCAGAAGTCGCTTTTGATGATGTGACCTTCTGTTACCCATCAAGACCCGACCAGCCCGCAACAAGCAACCTCACGCTCACAGCCCATGAAGGCAAAGTATTGGCATTGGTTGGCCCGTCTGGCGCAGGTAAAACAACCCTATTCGAACTGTTGCAACGTTTCTACGACCCACAAGTAGGTAAAGTGACGTTAGGCGGTGTTGAACTGAATCAGTTTGATCCGAACGAATTAAGAAAGCAGATGGCGTTAGTTCCTCAGCAACCCGCCCTGTTCAGTAACGATGTGTTCCACAACATTCGCTACGGCAACCCGCAGGCAACAGACGAGCAAGTTATCGAAGCAGCGAAGAAAGCGCACGCACATGAGTTCATCCAAAACCTACCTGAAGGCTATCACAGCTTTCTTGGTGAACGCGGTGTAAGGCTTTCTGGTGGCCAGAGACAACGTATTGCGATTGCTCGTGCCATCCTAAAAGATCCAAACATTCTATTGTTGGACGAAGCAACCAGTGCGCTAGACAGCGAAAGTGAGCATCACGTACAACAAGCGTTAGAAGAGTTAATGCGTGGTAGAACGACGATCATTATCGCCCATCGATTATCAACAATTAAACACGCCGACCAGATTGCAGTGCTCGATAAAGGACAGCTAGTAGACATCGGCGACCACCAGTCGCTCATCAATAGCTGTGAACTGTACCAACGATTGGTTGAACTCCAATTCAAACACCTCAGTAGCTAAGTTGTAGAGCAAAAGCGTTTAAGTCATTGGTTCACTAAAGGCTAAGTCACTGACATTGTGTGGTTTCAAGCTTCAAAAACTTAAATCACACGTGTTGCAGTTTTGTTAATTTAGCGGTAGGGTTTTTATTCCAATAACAACTTATCCCGATGAAGGATAAGCCGATAACATTAATTACCCAGATAACATTAACTACACAGATAAAAATAAGAGAGTTCGCATGGAAGCACTATTATCTGACTACCCGGTAGTAACAGAAATCCCAGTCGCTTGGGGAGAAATGGACGCACTCAATCACGTTAACAACGCCGTATATTTTCGCTATTTCGAAACCGCTCGCTTAGATTTTTTCAAGCACGTTGAGCTGATGGAAGAGATGGCGATTACCAAAGTTGGCCCTGTTCTTGGTGACACTTACTGTAAGTATTTCCGCCCAGTCACGTATCCAGATACGTTGATGATTGGCTCTCGTGTCACTGATATTCAAGATGACCGATTCACCATGGAATACGCGATTGTCAGTAAAACTCAGCAGAAACTGACGACCATAGGCACCGCGACTATCGTGATGTTTGATTTTGCTTCGAATCAAAAAGCCCTGCTCTCGCTGCGCTTAACCAATGAAATCGAAAAGATGAACACGTTGAAAAGCCCATGCTTCAAACAAGAAGCCGTGACGGAATAGCGTATTCGCTGATTCAAAACGACTCAGACATTAAAAAGGCCACTCGATTGAGTGGCCTTATGTTTATTGGTTCTGAGTGCTTATAAGCGGTTAAGACTTATAGACCTTGAACGCTCTCTACCTTGAACGCTCTCACCTTAGAAGCTATAAACCTTGAACCCTATAAGCCTTGGACGTATTGAGCATTAGTTCGAACTTCAACCATCTGCTCTAGGTTCTGTTGTGAGCCATCAACGCCGTCAATCAAACCTTGGAAGTGCTTAATCAGCTCTACTTTGTCTTGTACTTCTTTCGAGCCCGCGCCGATGTTGGTTAGGTCGATGAAGAACTCGTCGAACAGACCCGAGAAATCCGTTACAGCGTCATGGTTTAAGAACTGCTCGTGGTTGTAAATGCTTGGGTAGCCACCCTTCTGTTTATCAACCGCGAAAGAGATGCCTTTCACGTTGGTAATCGTGGTCGCTTTCTCACACTTCAACATACAACCGGCTTCAATGCTTGGCTTGTTACAACCCACAGTTCTTTGGAAGAAACACTGGCGGCTGGTCATCATCAAGATTGGGTGGTAGATGCTGTAGAACAGTTTGAAGTTCTCTGGGCGGCGAATATGACGAATCTGACCTTTGTTGATCTCGTTCGAAATGAAAGCACCAGCACAGTTCAGCTCTTCTTTCAGCGTAACCAGTGCGTGAGAGTTGGTCGTGTTCATGAACGGGCCTGCAACCCACTCAATTCCCATCTCGTAAGCTTTGTAAGCAATACCCGTGTTGTTGGTCACGATGCGAGCTGGCTTGATCTCTTCAAGAATACGAACCGCTTCGTCGTAATCTTTGCCGATTAATACTGCTGGGAACCAAGGAATCAAACGTGGGTTTGCTGCCAAGATGTCGATGTACTTGTTACAACGCTTCTTGAAGCTTTCAGGCAGTTTGAAATAAACATCCGCGTCAGTTACGTCACACAGGTGCAAGTCTTCCACATCAGCGATAAGCATCGACATGGTTGGCTTCTCGTTAACCTTTGGTTGCTGAGGCAGTGCTGGCACTTCAACGTGCTTAATCACTTTCACAGAACCGTTTAAGATGAAATCGATTTCGTCTTTTAAGACCGACACTTCTTTCAAAGGAAGAATCAGACCTTCATCTAAGTTGTCGTAGTTACAGTTTTCTAGCGTATGAACCGCACTCTTCACTGATTTGAAACGCTTCTCAAGTAACGCCTGAGTAATCGCAGTCTCTTTAGCTGTTGCCAATAATGATTGAGATTGAACCGTAAAATTTTCTTTTGGTGTGTTCACTGTCACCGTAAATGGTTGACCCACCTTAGCGCTAAACGACAATGACACGGGTGTTTTACGAATATCAAGGAACTCGATCTTGTCGCGCATTTCACTGCCTAGGGCATTTTTCGCTTCATAAAGATCGCTGGTCACTTCTTGAATTTGTACGACTGAGATTTCATTGTTCTCTTTCGTCGCTTTATCAACGGCGTAGTTCATGCTGTTGTCACGAGGATTATCAATGAACATGTCTTTCGTTAAGTTGCCCTTAAGGAAAGAGTTAGTGAAATCACGGTTGAATACTTTGTGCAGGTTTGAATCGTCTTCGATCAACAAACCACTTTCTACAAAGCTATCAATTTGTTTGCGCCACGTATCAACCACTGTGTATACGTAGTGTGCGCCTTTGATACGGCCTTCAACTTTCAATGAGTCGACTTTCGCGTCAACCAATTCAGGTAGGTCGTAGTACGCTGAATTATCTTTCAGATTCAGTGGGAATTTGTTTCCTGCATCAGTGATTTCGTATTCATCACGACATGCTTGACTACAACGGCCACGGTTACCTGAGTTACCCACACTTACTGAGCTTGAGTAACATTGGCCAGAGAATGCGATACACAAAGCGCCATGTACAAACACTTCGGTTAGAACATCGTGGTCGTGTGCCACTTCCGTCAGCATTTTGATTTCTGGCAGGTTCAATTCACGAGACAAGTTAACGCGTGTTGCGCCAATTTTAGACAAGAACTTAATCTGGCCTTCGTTGTGTGTCGTTAACTGAGTCGATGCGTGAACATCTAACGATGGGAAATGCTTTTTCACCAAATCGAACAAACCAAGATCTTGGACGATGATGCCATCAAGCTTAGTGTTCACAAGCTGGTTCAACAGTTTAGTGATGCTCTTAATTTCATGCTCCAGCAGCACAACGTTAAGAGTCAGAAACACTTCACAACCGTATTCATGAGCAAGGCGAATCACACCATTCAACTCATCTAACGATAGGTTAGAGGCTCTGTTACGAGCGTTGAAGGTGTCTAAACCGCAATAAACTGCATTGGCACCGGCCACGATAGCTGCTTTAATCGCCTCTACATCGCCACCTGGGGCTAATAACTCAATCTTTCTGCTCATTTTTGAAGTCGCTCACTTACTTATAATTTTTAAGCCGCGTATTCTACCTACATCACGATCTCTTTACCACCTAACAACACTTTTCAAACTAAATGACCTCAATAATGCCAAACGAATCCGATTTACCTATCCTTTATTCTTTACGTCGCTGCCCTTACGCCATGCGCGGACGAATGGGCATCGCACTATCACAGCAAAAAGTGTTACTTCGAGAAATCGTTACCAAAGACAAGCCTAGCGAACTATTGGCCAGTTCGCCAAAAGGCACCGTTCCGGTATTGGTGTTGCCAGATGGACAAATCATTGAGCAGAGCTTGGATGTGATGAACTGGGCACTTCAGCAAAACGATCCTCAAGATCTTCTGCGTTCAAGTAATCCAACACTTAGCCAACAAGTCCACCAGCTCATCAAAATCAACGATGAAGATTTTATTGGCCACTTAGAAAAGTACAGAGCGTCTGTTCGTTATCGAAACATCGATGTTGAACTACGTCGACAAGCCTGCGAAGCGTTCATTAGTCAGTTAGAAGCGCTACTCACCGATCAGCCCTACTTTTTCGGAGAAACCCCAAGCTTGGCCGACTTTGCCGTGATGCCTTTTGTCAGCCAGTTTGTACGAGTCGAAAAGAAGTGGTTTGTACAATCTGAGTACCAAAACGTAAGACGTTGGTTAAGAGCGCACTTGGAAAGTAAGCTCTACACCCAAGTCATGAAGCAATACCCTTTATGGAATGAAACCAAGCAAGATTGTGTTTTTGGGTGACTTAAGGGAATTTGGGTGATCTAGGGGAATTCAGAGTTAGATAAGGCGTGGGTATTAAGGTAATTACGTGACACTGTATCTTATTTGTAATAAACAGATATTCAAAGGCTTAGCTGTCTCTTTACCGGTAACTACTGTCTCTTAACTGGATACTGCAGTCCTTTAACCGGATGTTAGAGTCTAAGTTAAGCCTTTTGTTTATTTTAAACTGATCACTGAATCGCTATCGAGATTTCGACTTCGGTTTCGCCTTTGTAGAATTCAAAATCTGTTGTGTAAGTTCGAACATGTGGGCAATCTGCAGCGTTGAAATACGCCCACACTTCACCCCATAGGTCGATCACTGCTTGAGGGAGTTTACCTTCAGCAGAAAACGTTAAGTATTTGCCTGCTTGTATTTCGGTTTCGACAAGCGCATCTAAATTGTTATCGGTGAGTGCGCTAGTACAAGCGATGACATCAAATTCACCCGTAAAGTCAGACTCGTAGTTTGTGTAGACACCATACACCTTTGAATCTGGTGTCAGTTTAGGAAACGCTTGGTCAAAAAAGCCCTGCCACAATTGCCCTATCTTGGCTTTGGCTGGGTCAATCTCATCGGTATTAGTGGTTCTTACTGAAAAACCATACGCCTTTACGGCTTCAATCGTTTCTACTCTCATTCGTTTTATTCCTAAGCCAATTGACGATCTAACTGTATTGAATCCAATGTTTTGTAAAATAACGCGACTAATCTTGTATCTCTTTATGGCCACACTTTTCACAGACAAGGTGACGAGAAAACTCATCCATTGACGCGATAAACGGGCCAAGGAACCAACCTTTTATCATGCCTGCCCAAAACTCGCTTCGCTTTTGGTTAGGTTTGTCTGCAAACGCACTCGTCTTTCTGACCAACACAACAACGTGTTGTGTGTCTTCTCTGCACGCGGTGCAATAGCATTGTTCTATGGTGTTATTCATTTGAAAGCCTATGACGTTTTGAATGAAATCTGCTGAAAATGAGGATTGTCGACACAGACTTCTAGTGTGGAAAGATCAGTGAGTACGACAAGTTGTTCTACACCTTGAATACTGACCTTAATGCACTCTTCACGGCTATCATTGTGTTGAGTATCTAATCCGACACATTCAATCTGCTCGCCAGACTTCAGCGTTAATTTGATTGGGTATCGGTGCATACACACAATCTCAATATAATCGTAATCGTTGCAACTAATCATAATACCCCTCCAATTCATCCACCACGCTAATGCGACACGCCATACTATGCAATATGCATATAATCAATCATTTACCCAAATCACATTGATGTTCGTCCGTAACTAAACTTGCTTCTAAACCTACTTCTAAACTTAGCTTAATCCCGCTTTACCCATTCACGTTTCTTCTACTCACGCCTGCTTATTCTTTCATTGTTAAATAATAATTGAGAACAATACAATGAAAACCATGAACCACTTACACGTGTTAGCTTTCTTAGGTTTAGTCGCTGCAATGATGACGTTTAATGCGAGTGCCGCCTCAGAAATCGATGCGAGGCACTTTGCCAATGGTAAAGCCAAATACACGCAGCTTTGTCAGGTGTGTCATGGCGACAAAGGACACGGTGATGGCCCCACTGCCGCTTCATTGCCACACAAGCCCGCCAATATCGCTAATAAACTAGGCGGCTTTTTTACCAGTCCAAGTTCTGTGGCGGATGACATTTTAGAGGGTAACGTAGAACAAGGTATGCCAGCGTGGAAAGGTACAATTACCAAGCAAGATGCTCTGGATATTCTGACGTACGTAGAAGCTATCCAATAGTAAACGCTGTTCCATTCGCCTTTTGAACCGATATATCTGTTAATACTCCTCGTTCTATTGCGCTATCTATTTGATTGATTACACTCAATTTAATGGATAGTGAATAATACGGAATGTTATGACCTTTAAACCTTTAGCACTAAGTAGCCTGATACTTGTTTCAACGGCGACACACGCCGTCAGCTTTATCGATGAAATTGATGGCCAACTCGATATGGGAGAATACCTCGCAGAAAATGCCTACGGCTTTCTTCCTGTGCCAATTCTAATTACAGAGCCTGCGGTAGGATACGGTGGCGGCTTCACCGGTATCTTCATGCACGAATCTGAAGAGCAAAAAAACACGCGTAAAGAACTTGCTGAAAAATCACTCGATGGCGGAGCACAACTTTTAACGCCTGCAATTACCGCGGTCGGAGGCTTTGCAACAGAGAATGGCACTTGGATGGCGTTTGTTGGTCACAAGCGCAGTTGGAATGAGGACTCAATACGCTACCTTGGTGGATTAGGTTATGGCGATATCAACATGACCTTTTATAGACAAAGCTCTCCGAACGCCTTGTCTCCACTCGATCCAAACGAAGGTGTTGAGTTAGGGCTAAAAGGCATGGGCGGGATACAGAAGCTCCAATTTAGAGTACCCGACTCGCACTGGTTACTGGGGTTTTCTCAACAGTTCTTCGCACCAACACTCTCACTTAATAATCATCCTAAAGCGCAAGAAATCTTAAACAACATTGGCAACACGTCACCGACCTCTTCCGGCTTGGGTCTAATCGCTGAGTACGACAGCAAGAACAGCTTCTTGAATCCGACGCAAGGATACAACTATGTCGCGGAATACCTTTGGTTTGGTGATGCGATTGGCAGTGATTACACCTATCAAACGTTTAATGTGGAAGGGCTGAACTATTGGGAGTTAAACAAGGAGTGGAACTTAGCATTACGAGGACAGTACAAGTCATTGTCGACCAATGAACGAGTGCTTTCTCCTCAATATTACCCAGACATTGAACTGAGAGGTATCGCCCGTAATCGTTATCAAGGTGAACACACCGTAGCGGCAGAAGTTCAAGTAAGCAAACAATGGACACCACGCTGGTCAACCGCTGTGTTTACGGGAATTGGTTATGCAGGTGACAGCGATAAAGACATGTTTGATCAAAGCTCTCACGCGGCTTACGGCGTTGGTTTCCGTTACCTTATCGCAAGACGCTATGGTTTAATTTCGGGGATTGATATCGCGTTCAGTGAAGAAGATACCGCGCTCTATTTTCAAGTCGGTGCTGGCATCTAATTCATTACGTTATGCTCACCCAATAAACCAAAGCGGTAACGATGAGACAAAGTGCTCAGGTAACAGAGATTATTTAAGCGCTTTCCAATATTGATAAAGCCCATCGATATCTGAAGAGCACATCAATGGCATTGCGCCTTTGATTTGTTCTTCGCTCCACTCCCACCATTTCATTTCTAACAACTGAGCAATTTCAGTTTCATTGAAACGATAACGGATGTGACGCGCTGGGTTTGAACCAACAATCGAGTATGGTGCGACGTCTTTAGTCACAACAGCTCGACTTGCGATGATTGCTCCGTCACCGACCTTAACACCACTCATGATCATGGCTTCTGTGCCAATCCACACATCGTTACCAATCACGGTATCACCAGAGCGTTCGAAGCCGTCTATCGCATCTTCAAACTTCTCGTCGTCTTGGTAGAAGAACGGGAAGGTACTCACCCATTGATTTTGGTGGCCTTGGTTGCCCGCCATCATAAATACGGCGCCAGAACCAATCGAGCAATAGCTACCGATGATCAGCTTATCGATGTCGGTTCTATCCGGTAATAGGTAACGCGCACAGTCATCAAAGCTGTGGTTATGGTAGTAACCCGAGTAATAGCTGTGCTCGCCCACGATGATGTTTGGGTTGGTCACTTGTTCTTTGAGTGACTTTCCGACAAACGGACTCTCAAAATAGTTTTTCATGTTTGTACTCTTAGTTTCGTTCTTTTAGTTAGGTACTTTTGTTGCGTGTTTATGGTTTTAACTGGTTTATCTTAGTGTAAAGGCCAGCGTGTCCTATCGACCGCCCGCAATATCAATAAATGAACCAGTTACATAAGAAGCTTCGTCTGACAGTAACCACGCGATAGAGTTAGCCACCTCTTCTGGCGTGCCACCTCGTTGTAATGGTAACTGCGAAGCTAGTCTGTCTACGCGATCAGGCTCTCCGCCGTCTGCGTGCATTTCGGTGTAGATACAACCCGGCCTTACGCCATTCACTCGGATATTACGCGCAGCCAATTCAAGCGATAAACCTTTGGTTAGTGAATCCATCGCACCTTTCGATGCTGCATAATCGACATATTCAAACGGCGCTCCTGTGCGAGAAGCAGCAGATGAGACATTCACAATAGAACCTGCACCGTCCGCTTGTTTGATAAAGGCTTTACTACACAGGAAACAGCTTGATACATTCGATTTCATCACCTTCTCAAAGCGATCCAATTCGATATCAACCAATGGTGACTGGGTAAACAAGATCCCGGCATTATTGACCAAGTGAGTCACTGGACCTAACTTGTTACGAGCAATCTCGAATAAGGATTTCACGTCCGATTCAACAGACACATCCGCACGCACGCTTATCGCGGTTCCGCCTTGTTCGCGAATCTCGTTCACTAGATCTTCAGCTCGCGACTCATTGTGTATAAAGTTAACGCATACAGCATAGCCTTTACTGGCCAACAATTTAGACGTCGCTGCGCCAATACCTCGGCTTCCGCCCGTTACAATCACTACCTTGCTCAATGAAACCTCCTAATACCACTTGTTTGTTATAACCTGATTTTTCGATGAAACCTGATCGTTCGATATAACCTGATTATTCGATACGACCTGGGTTTTCGTTACAAACTGATCGTATCGATACAAACTAATTTTTCGATATAACCTGAACCCACTGCGATCGCCACGCCGGCGCTTCGAACGGGTCTGGCCAAAACTCAGTTTGCTTTTGAATTAAACCATCAACAACCGTGTGAAAGGTAATCACTCGGTCTTTCAATACACTGTCAGTAACCGAAACGTCCGTCACTACGGAATCTCCTTCACAGACAATCGAATTGAGGGTGAACTCCCAAACACCATTGGCTGGGTATTCAGAGTTGATTGCCGTAAAGTTATCGCGGCCTACCGTCAATTCAGACGACTGAGGCCAATAGCCTTCAAAATCTGCGGCTAACCATTCGCTTGCCTTGGCAAAATCATTACTGCGCATTGCATCCCAAAAACCTAATACCACTTGTTTTGGTGTCATTATTCTTCCTTAAAGTCATTCAGGTGTGGTGATTTTTAAACGTACTGCTTCGTTATGCGTACTTAGCTTTCTATGCGTACTTACCGATGATCGTTAAAAGATCATCGACATTGTTAGCAATATAATCGGGCTTGGTTTGCCAATTTTCAGGCTCAGATCGGCTATAACCGGCAGCCACCGCAATCACTTTTGCGTTTTTACCCAGCGCGTCTTCAATATTGCGAGCAAACTGTGTGTCCGCTTCATGGTCACCGATGTACATCAAACAAAGCTCGTTAGCCTGATCGACGCCAAATATGTTCTCAACACATTTCACTCCACCAAATGGATGTGGTTTTTGGTGGCCGTTCGAGACATCGTCATAGCCCACTACCGATTTAAACAAATCGCCAATGCCATAACTGTCGAGTACACCACGAATATTCAATTGAGAGTTTTGAGAACAGATCCCATGAGGAAGATGAGCAAACTGACTTACCACAGTGTTCATCCCGTCAAACAAGGCGACAGCAGTTTGGTTTTTCTCTTGATGCTCTGCCCACATTCCACCGGCGATCAACATTTCGTCATGTGATAGGCCGTAATAATCGACATATAAAGCTTGCCAGTTTTTAGCACCGTGGTTGGCTTCGTGATAAAGCGTTTCGCTCAGCAGATATTTAGGTAAGTTCTCACCTGATAAGCGTGGCGCGACCACAGAGATAATATCTTTAGTAATTGCGATATTCTTTGGAACTGAATTCACTAAGGTTCCATCGTAATCCCACAGGATGGCATCTAACTTCATGGGGTATCTCGTTGTTTAAATTGACGATTTCAATTTATCACTTGAAGCCCTATTAAGGGAAATCTTATTGTCTTGAGTTTCAAAATTAGTCTAATTAGAACAAAGCAATAAAACAAATAATTGCTAGCAAACAAAAACCAACAATCTTTACTCACATCACTGCTTTATCAATTGGAATATATGCGTATAATCCCCCGCTCTATAACGCTACCTAGCATAGGAATAGCGTCATCCCAAATTTTGTGAGTACCCAATGTCGAAACTATTTTTCAAAGGCCGTATCGAAACAAGACAGAACCACGTTCTTGCTGGCTACAATGTAAACCGCGATGTTAAAGTGGGTACTGAAGAGTCACCAGTTGCGGTAATGGTTCAAACTGAAGCTCGTAAAGCAGAAGTTGAAGCAATCGCGGCTGAGCATTCAATCTTTGTTACTGTATCTGTTGATGCAACTAAAGAAGAAAACACGCTTGAGTTCGACACGTTGCTAAACAAGCCAAAAACAATGACGTTCGAAAAGACACCTAACCGTAACGACCCATGTTCTTGCGGTAGCGGTAAGAAATACAAGAAGTGTTGTGCATAAGGCTTCTCACTCAAACTGCCAATAGCACGATGAGTTAAGTAATACCTAACGGGAAGATCATTGAGG
This sequence comes from Vibrio sp. L5-1, assembly GCF_021728315.1. Classification (NCBI taxonomy): domain Bacteria; kingdom Pseudomonadati; phylum Pseudomonadota; class Gammaproteobacteria; order Vibrionales; family Vibrionaceae; genus Vibrio; species Vibrio sp. L5-1. Next base: position 117,401 of record NZ_JAKKCQ010000002.1, read on the forward strand.
TCTTCCCGTTTTTATTTGTCCAAGCCAAACTCAGTCTAGATTGTCTGGTGTTCGCAAATTGGTTCCACACTTTATACATTTATAATCACCGGTTCCGCCGCTTGAAGCTAATGACGATAAAATCATTCCCAGCAACCCTGGCTTCTTTACATCTTGTGGCGCTTTTTCGGCTTGGTTACTGAACATAGTGTACTTATGCAGTGTAAGTTCCTTACAGTTACAGCAGAACGCTCTCGTCTTCTCACTTCCATACATAATATCTATAGCCTTAACTTAAAGCACAAATTCAACACATGGCAAATATGCCACATGTTGAATTAAATCTAAATATTTTCATGAAGTTATGAGCAAATTAAAGCGTTTCAAAGAAAGGTAAGCTCTCACCTGTTAAGTGACGTGTTGGCGGACAAAGTTATTCAATTCACTCACGCTTCTGATGATGTGAACCTCTTTCTCTTTTGCGCGTAATTCTAACCGTAGTCTAAAGTCGTCATTCCAAAACTTAGGGCACAGTTTTAGTGTCTTGTAACTTTGTATCGTGCCTTTTATCACTGAGCTTCCATCAGGCCAACCTTCAGGTTTAACGAACAACCCTTTGAGCATTCGCTTGGTAACAAACCAGTAGTTAATTGGATAAGGAAGGTCGATATAAACCAAAGTATCTGCGGCTTCTAAACGTGTGTTGAATGAGCTTAGAGGGCCAAAACCATCGATGATCCAGCTTTCTGACTTAAGTATGCTCTCATGAGCCAGCTCGAATACTTCACGTTCAACAAACTCTCCGTTGGCCTTATAAACAATAGAGTCCAACTGGTGAAGCTCTATCTCTGTAGCTAGAGCTAAAGCTTTGCTGATTGTGGACTTTCCGCTCCCAGGCTTGCCAAAAACCGCGACCTTTTTCATATGACTTCCTCTATTCAGATAAAACCCATAAGACAGCGACAAAAAACCCACCTTACGGGTGGGTTCGATAAACAAAGCGCATCAACAATCCCACCATTCCTATGGAATGATGATAATTCGTTGGTTAGATGGCGCTAAATTCAGTTTCATAACACTACTTTTATATATTGTTGCTTAGTTGTCAATGCAGCCAAACGTTGATTGGGAAGCTATATCATCGTCAAGTCGCACCCATTAATGGTCTAAATGAGTGCTTATTGGCTCGGTTATTCAGCTTTCGCCACTGTCGCTTCTGAAAGCTTGCTTAGTACACCCGAGATCTTCTTAACCACTTCGTCACAGCCATTGATTGCGTGACGCTCTACCAAGTAATTAGGATCGTTGTAAGATAGCCATACTTCTTTATTAGAATCCTCAGTGACTAACACCTTCTGCGGTAAATCTATCGCGACATCTTGAGCGCATTGCATTAATGGTGTCCCTACTTTTGGGTTACCAAAGATGATGACTTCCGTTGGTCTCAATTCAAGACCAACCTTACTCGCATTTTTCTGATGGTCGATTCTCGCAAACAAGGTCAAACCTTTGCTTTTAGCGATTTCTTCAAAGCGGTCTGCAGTCTCTTTCACTGAGTAATTACTTTGGTATTTAATCAAACCATCAGAAGCCGCAGCTGAAAATGATGCCGAGAGTAAAATGGCGCATAGTGGTAGTAATTTTTTCATCGTCACCTCTGAGATTTAGCCTAATCAAACTTACATTCATAGCGCCACTTCTTAAATCAGTGACGTAACCCATGTCAGTATAGACGCGTTTCCATTCTCAGTTTGCAGAGAGGATCACTTTTCTAATGCGTCTTATTATCATCAGTTTATGCTAACTCGACGCTAACTATTGGCTTTGAAGCTTGAATGTCTGGTCATCAAAATCAATAGTGCCTTGCACACCTAGTGGCGTGACTAGCATAGGATGGGTGTGACAACTGTCGAAGCCATACAGGATCGGGACATTTTTACCGTTCAACACTTCAAGAAGTACATCGAGGGGTGTTCGCCCTGTCCCTTTGTCATCAAACAGCTCATGTTTGCCGAGTACAATAGCGCCAACTTTATCGAATACTCCGCAAGCCAATAAGTGTGCGAATGAACGCTCTACCGCTTCAATGCCTTTTAGTGAATCTTCAATAAGAAGAATATCGCCAGGCTGAATTTCTGGCATGTATTCACTGCCCCAAATCCCCGCCATCGTACTCAGATTGCCACCAATCACGCGACCGCTTACTTGACCTATTCCCATGAAGTGCCATTCGTTATTGTAAACTGGCTTTGCCGAATCTTGAGTTTCCCAGTCGTGTTTGATGTCCGTCCAACTCTCAGGCATCGTGTACTGATGTTGGCTTGAATCCGAACATAAGATGTCAGTAAATGATTGGAAGGTTTCGTCGACTAACGGCGGGAACTCACCAAATGACGCGACGAGTGCTGGGCCATAGAAAGTCACCAATCCAGTTTTGGCGTAGATGCCTAACAGTAATGCGGTGGCATCTGAATAGCCGACGATGATCTTAGGGTCGTTTCTAAGGGCATCATAATCGATGTATGGCAACAATGAGTTGCTGTTGTTACCACCAATGGTCGACATAATGCAGCGCACGTCTGGGTCTCGAATGAGCTGGTTGAGTTCTTCGGCTCGTGCTTGAATGGAACCAGAACGATACCCTTCTGACTCTCCAGTTAACGAACCTTCAACCAGAATGAAGCCCTGCTCTTCCAAATAGCGTTTAGAACGAGCAAACCGTTTAGGAGCAAAGACAGTTGCAGGCGATGACGGTGAGAAAAATCCGATTTTGTCACCGATATTTAAAGTTTTTGGGTATATCACTCGTTTGTCCTCCATAACAAAGTAAGAATAATACGCCTGATTGAAACTCATTAATTATTAAAGCTAACTAGTTCTTTAAGCTAATTGATTTTGGGGATTAGAGCTCGAAAATTAGGGTTGAATCAAATTTTCATACCCAATTAATGCCACGACTTAGTCCCACACTTTTCACATTGGTATTCATAATCACTGTCGACATAAAAACCGGGAACGTTATTGTCACCTTTAAACAATAACGTCATCAGGTACTCCATCAACACGCCTAGTTTCCATTGTTTCTTTTCAGATTCAGCGTCCGCTTTAGATTGAGCATCGGAAGCGTTAACAGCAAGGTGCGGGGTAAGTGCGTTGCACTGCTCACAGTGATAAGGGTGTTTAATATACTTATTATCAAGCATTTATATAAGCCAACTAACATTTATAAAGTTGATGCATACTAACAACTTATCACTCGGTTCTCGAACTTATTGTCGTCCATTAGAGTTTTATTAGAAAGAAATGAGACACAAGATAATACCATGTGTCATGCATCTACTTGAATTGGCATTGCGGTGTTCAATAGCAGAACAAAAAGAGTAACCGTGTATCGTTTGAAATTTAGTCAAGCGCTTTAATTAGAACCGTGTATTTCCACAGGTTTGCTTCATCTTCTCCAAGCTCGATACTTGCTTCTCCACCCTCTTTATCAAGAATAAAAACAGGCATCTCACTACTAGACTCACCATTTTCATAATCGCATGACATTTTGGCCTCTAATAGAATAGCGTTAGCTTCATGCTTAGAAAGAACACCCGAATAAATGCATTCTTCAGTTTGAGATGAGACTTCCTGTCCGAAAGAGTCGAACTTAAAGGTTGGGAAGTTGAGTTTTGATTCGGAATCCTCGACAGTGACCGACACTTGGTAATCGATCGCTTCAATATTGGTTGCAAATGCACTACCAAAAACACTAAGCAACAATAAAGCTAAAGCAGTGGTTTTCATGTGGTTCTTATTCCTTTAACAATGGGCTTGCTACGCTGAAGTAACACTATGAATTCTCGAGTTTAATTTAAACGTTGTTAGGTTGAAACTTCTTTGTCATTCCTTGGCAAGATAGTTAATTTTTACTTTAATAGCCCTTTGTCCGCAGCCCCTTCAAGTTGCACTTCTAGCTCTTTCCATAGAGCACGACTGCCTTTAGAAATACGCTCGCCATTAAAGGTCAGTACTTTATCTTTAGATATGTTGTGCTTCTTCCAGCTGTGACCGCCTCCATGGATGTTATGAAGCAAAGGTGGCACTCTATCGATCGCCTTACCAAATCTGGCTTCCGGTGACTCACCCGCTTCGAACTCAAGCCATAGATCCAAGTACTCGGCTCTTAAATGTCTCGGCAATGATTTCAGCAAGCGCTCAACACAGTTTCTCTCTTTGAGCTTGTTTTCTTCGGTTTCACTGGCATAAATGATGGTGTCTCCGGCATCGATTTCCCCAAGGTCATGAATCAGCAACATCTTCATCACTCGCGTAATATCGATTTCTTCATTGGCATAGTCTTTCAACATGAGCGCGCTCAAACAGACATGCCAACTGTGCTCAGCGGAGTTTTCATATCGAGCCAATCCAACTGGCTTTGTTTGTCGATGAACATCCTTTAATTTTTCAATTTCGACCATGAATTGCAGAATGCCTTTTATTTCTTCCACGATGAGCTTCCTTAACTTAAGTTGATGATTTGGCGATACGGAGGGTTAACAGAGCTACAGAGAACCGTTACTCCCAATGAACCGACATTTTGTAATACGCGACACCCGATTTTTCAAATTCAGAGCCTTCTACAGCCATCCCAAACTTTTGATAAAAACCTAAAGCCGTTGTACGTGCATCGCACCAAAAGTATTGGATGTTTAAATCTTTGAGGTTAGAGATCGCATGCTCAATCACGTTGGAACCGATTCCCTGCCCTTGGAATTCAGGCAGCGTAGCAAACTTTCTCAACCTAGCTTCATTGTCTTGAATATAGATAGATGCGACACATACCAGCAGCTCACCAACAAACGCGCCGTAATGCGTTGCTTGTTCGTCATCTGGCACCACACAAAACGACATCGGTTTATCAGGCCAAAGCACTTGATGCCTAACCGGAAGTACCTCAATCGCTGAAAGCTGTTTTATTTCCATATTCTCTGTTTAAACTCCCGACTTGATTACCCTTGTTGTAATTGCAGGGCTTGTGATTGTTATGATTGTTATTACTAAGCTTATTATTACCAAGCTTAGTAAGTCATTAAGTGATAACGCTCTAATCCCTCTCCCTCTGTGGACGAGATAGCAAAGCCTTGCGACTGATAAAAGCCAATCGCATTTTCATTGGCAGTCAAACACTTCAATGTCAGATCAGAGTAATGTTGTTTGCAGGTATTGAGTAAAGCAGAGCCTACTCCAGAACGTAGCGTTCGCGGGCAAACATAGAGGTGATGGATGAAGCTTTCAGGTATCCAGATAGAGGCAAAACCTAAAGCCTTATCGCCAGAAACGGCGACCCATATTTGCTCACCTTCTGTATCTAAGTCGAAATCGGATAACTTAAAAGCGTTAGTATCAGCCCAATGAAAGGTGTTCTGTCTCGATTCTAAATAGATTGCCTGTAAAGCGGTTAAATACTTGGGATGATACTTTGTGACTTCCATGTCGCTCCTGTCAATCCGTATGACTAGAATTAGGGTTGTTGACTAAGCTATTATTCTACCTATTAGCCATTGGGTGTTCAGGGTTTAACTGAAGCAGATCCCACAAGTTACCGTAAAGATCTTCAAACACAGCAACGGTACCGTAGCCTTGCTCTTTTGGCTCTCGGACAAAGTTAATACCCAAAGATGTCATGCGTTCGTAATCACGCCAGAAGTCATCGGTGTTTAAGAATAGGAATACACGTCCACCAGCTTGGTTGCCGATGAAATCAAGTTGCTCTGGCTTGGAAGCTCTAGCAAGTAACAGGCTCACACCGGTTGAATTTGGTGGAGCAACAACAACCCAGCGCTTATCTTCTTCTGGTAGATACGTGTCTTCGATGAGATCAAACTTAAGCTTGTTTACATAGAAATCAAGCGCTTCATCGTAGTCTTTTACCACGAGTGCAATGTGGACAATATTCTGTTTCATAACATACCTTGTTGGGGTTTTAGCTGCGTGGAATGATGCCATGAAGCAGGTAAAGACACTAGGTATTGACGCTTAGTTTGGTGTTATGGCTAAATCAGTCCAAAGAGTACTCATGTTTTAGTTGCTAACAAAGCACCGCAAGTCGCCAAAAAGCCACCTGATAATCTGTTCAATAGCGCCTTTGCTGAGCGCCCTTGAAACACAACACGAGCTTTAGAGGCAGTGCAAGCATAAAGACTCAATACTCCACCTACAGCTACAGTTGAAATCACCAAAATCATCATCACATCTGTCGTGGTAAATGTTTTTAGGTCTATGAATGCAGGAAAGAAACCCATGTAAAACAAAATCGCCTTTGGGTTTGAAACTGTCATCAATAAGCCAATAATCACGCTTGAGGCTTTCGATCCTTGCTCCGAAGATGTATTCGATGATTCACTAACATCTGACGTCCATGTTGTGTAAGCCAACCAAAACAAATAGGTAACGCCTACATATTTAATTACCGTAGCAAATTCACCCATTGCGCTGGCTAAAGCCGATAAACCAGACAAAGCTAAGAATATAAAAATGTAATCCGCGATTAGTACGCCAAGCACCACTAACAAGCCTTGTTTCCAGCCATAGCTTAGAGACCTCGACAGAACAGCGAGAACGCTGGGTCCCGGTATCGCTGCAGATAGTAACATCGCAACAAACAGAGCTATTCCTGATGTAATTGACATGATCCCTCCCTAGATCGTTTGTCGTTCGACAATTAACCTGTTTATGTAACTAAACGATTTGACCGCGCATGATAAATTGCGGGCCTGCTGCGCCACCTAGATACTGTTCATTGGTATCTTCGAAGCCGCCTTTCTTGTAACAGTTGAATGCTGCGCGATTTTTGCAATTCACGGTTAAGTAAATCGACTCATACGCTAAGTAATTCGCTTTTAAATACGGAAACAAAGCCTTCACCGTGCCTGTTCCTAAACCTTTACCTTGCTGGTTTTTATCAAGCACAAAAGCTCTTAGCCCAATGCTTCCTTCAGGGCAAAACTCATAAGAATCTGCGTAAGCGATATCCAACTTAAAGAAACCAACAACTTCGTTATTAGACTTAATCACGTGCAAGTGCGTCGTTTCACTGCCGTCTAATAAAAACTCTGCAGCTGTGCCAGCGAACTTGACCTGTTCATCGGCGAGTTGGATGGCCTGAACTAACGCCACATGTGATTCTTCAAGCCTTTCGATAGTTATCATTGTTCTTCCTTCTGTATAACACGCACGAAAAACCGACTACAGCTCATCGCTAGTATCTCGAGAACCGTAGTTTGGGAAGTTGATATTAAGAACATTATTGTCCTCAAGAGTGAATAGCACACTTCCATTCTCTACACCGGTTTCGTTTCTATCTGAACAGCCGAGAAATAGCTCCCAATCAAACGAATATTGAAGTCGGTATTGATTCGAATTGATGTGTAGAACGTCTTTGATTTTAATACCGTTCACCACATGTGCCATATCATCGATGTATGACAGGTCAGGGATTAACTTTTCTTCGAAGTCACTCTTATGCTCGGTTAAGAAATTGAGTAGCTCAGAACATAACTCGGAGCCATGAACCAATGATTTAGACAGACTAGAAAACAACATTTCTAAATACTCCAAGGATTGTTTTGATATTAGACGGATGCGCGCGAACCTGTTACAAATTCAAGTTCAGCCTGCACGAACCTTTAAGGCTAAACGTTACTATTATCCGAGCTATTAAACGAGTACATTCGAACTTCATCTCGAGGAAACCAGCCCAACTTTTCGTAAAACTGTTGAGCATTGATGTTGTCGTTATAAACAAACAAGTGGGTCTTGGGGATACCTAGCCCTGCAAGTGCGTTGACCGCCTCTGCGACAAGCTTACAACCTAATTTTTGCCCTCTGAAGTTGGCTGAGACAGCTAAATGTTGTAAATACCCACGACGTCCATCCGTTCCGACCAACACAGCGCCAATGATCTCGTTGTTACTTTCAGCCACAAAACTCAGACCGGGGTTACGAGCTAAATAGCTCGCAATGCTTTCTTTCGAATCGGCATCGCGAATACTCATGCCTTCTGTCTGGCACCACAACGCGATCACGGAGTCGTAATCTGAAATTGCCATTTCCCGAATGTTGACCACTCTACTCTCCTTGTTTAAGCAGGTACTTAGTTAGCCATGTTTCTCGTAATAAGTAACCAATAATATTTATATGTTAAAGAATATCTTGGCAAAACCTAAAGAGGTAACCGTCTGGGGTTTGGACTATGAACTGCTTCTGAGTCGCGATCGAATCCCCACATTGATAAGACTTTGACTCTAACGCTAAGTAAATAGAATCAGCGGCGCTTTCGTTAACTCTCTGATATAGAGGTTCGATATCGATAACATCCCATTGGAAGTTAACACCACGCCCTAACGGAAACTCTAGATCACCTGAAAGCCATTTTCGACTTTTGCCCGTAATCCCTTCAAGCATCACATCAACACCATCGAGCGTTAGATAAGCAAACTCTTCATCTGGGCGCTCGTATTTCACTTCAAACCCCAACACATCGACAAAGAAGGATTTGCTCACATTAATATCGAAACAATAAAGCTCTGGAACTACTCGTAATGTCATGATTTTCCTATTCACTAAATAGCGAGAGATTAGTAAGAATCTAATCAGGATTTCCACTCTAATATAGAGTTAACTAATCTGTGTACTTTAAGCTAGCTTTGTAAAGCCTTTCGTTGATCTCCCAAAGCGCGTTTCTGTTCGAGTCATATGTTAGAAGTTCAATAGCTTCTTGGTAATCACACCAACGGTAATCTGTGTGTTCATTTGATAATTGAGGGTCTTCCGTCACTTTAACTGAGAAGGAATGCTCAGGAATTACGAATGGATGCTCAGTCCAATTGTGATTTCCTGCATAAAAGACTTTTGGAAGCATGCACATTGAATCAAGCAACTGCCAGTTACAACCGACTAGCTGAGCCTCTTCAGAGAGCTCTCGTTTTGCTGCTTCAAGTAATGATTCATTGTCTTCGCCACCACCCGATATTGCCTGCCATACACCATTGTCCCTTCTACGTGCGATTAAAAATCGAGATTTGTTATCGACTGTTTTGTAGGGAAAGACTAAAACTTGAAAAGGTGCTCTCATTGATTTTCTCTCCAATCGTTCACGTTTTACTGCGCTAGCTTCCCAAGAATGACCGGATCGTTAAGCAAATTCGTCAGAGGAAGAAACAGTGGTTCTGGTAGCTCATCTAGTTTAAACCATTCCCATTGCTTACATTTGTCAGGCTCAATCACCTGAGGCTCTCCGCTTGTGTCAGAAGTAACAACAAACAGCGTTATATAGTGCTTGTTCTCTTTCTCAAAAATATCATTGGTAAAAGTCAGCTTCTCAAATGCACTAACAACTAAGCCAGTCTCTTCGAGTGTTTCACGTTTAGCACACTCTTCAATGCTTTCACCCCATTCAAGGTGTCCGCCCGGCGTTGCCCACGTATGAGCCCCGTGGGAACCAATTCGCTCTCCAAGTAGCACTCGTCCTTCACGTAGAATAACCGCAGCTACACCTACTCTTACTTCCTGGCTCACTTAAAACTCCTTAACATTCTATCAATCAACCCCAAGGGAGCACTTTCACTTGCTGCCATCGAGCCTTATAGCCAGTGGTCATTTTGTTGTAATTTGCTTCTGTCATTGCTCGCTTATTCGGCTTAATCAGCATATCAAATGCGTCCTCTACATCGTATGGGGCAAACAACTTGATGTCGCCTGAATCATCCAAAGTAAACCCGATAGCAAATGCAGAGAGCCAAGACTCGATACCTTGCTCAGCACGTACGTATGGCTGAATGAGGCAACCGAACTTCTTAGCGTAATGCTCATGAATGGTCGCTTGGTTCTTAACGTCCACGTCGACACAATGACTTAACCGCGAACGAATGCGGCTTTTGAACTCATCTTCGGTGATAGCTGAGGTACTATTGAAATAGACAACATCGAAGTCTTTGACTTGATCTAGAAGCGGTTTGTTTTCGATATCATTCCAGATGATTTGAGTGATAGCACCGCCTGCAATATAGAAGTTTGGTAAGCCCACCTCACGACATACTTTGGCTGTATCGATTAGCTCAGGAACTTGTTGAATGAGGTTCTTTAGTTTTTGTTTATTCATCGTTCTCTTTTAATCTGATCACGAATCGTACATTGCCCAACGGAAATAAGGTCTTTGACCATCCATTCGCTCAACCTCTGCACCCAACCTTTTGTAGAAATCATGCGCTTTCTTATTATGTGGACTTGCCGTCCATGAGATGTGAGAGGCATATGATGACTCCGCTTGTGACTTTAAAGCCAACATAAGTTCACGGCCATACCCTTTTGATCTTTGATTTCCTGTTATCAATAGGTCGTCAAGCCAGATTGATGGCTCTCCACTGAAGGATGAATATCGATAGTGATACAGTGCGAAGCCAAAAGGCTCACAATTCCGTTCCAATATTAATGCATGGGCAAATGCGTAATCACCGAATAATGTGCGTTCGATTTTCTCTATAGTTGTCGAGATTTCACCACTAAACCCTTTCATACTCCGGTCAAAGTCAGCTTTTTGTTCAATAAACTCTAACAAGACACTTGAGTCTTCTTTCGTTGCAGTCCGTACGATCACTCTCTTCTCCATGGATGAATTTATTCGTTGTCGCCTAACGCCTGTTAATTGATGACAAATGCCACGTGTTACAAATCAACTTACTGCACCAATTAAGTTTTTTGTTTCGCACACGTTATTGCTTGGGCTATTTTAGCCCTGTGATTTGCTTCACACTCAGCGAGCGTTAATGACGCTTCTTTACTTGCTTTCTTTGAAGCCATTAAAAATACTTCGTCTTTTCTGGATTTAGGAATAACGACAATACCTTCTGCATCAGCAACAATGATATCTCCCGTAGAGACCTTTGCTCCCCCGCAAGTGATTGGAGCGCCCAATTCAGAATAGACCTCTTTCTTTCCCGGGACTGGATGAACACCTTTCGCAAAAACTGGAAACTTCATATCTGAAATTTCACTCAAATCTCGAATGACACCATCAATAATAAAGCCTTTGATACCTCGACTCTTAGCGACTGCACATACATTACCGCCAGCTACTATCAACTCCATCCACTACAATGATGGAACCTTCTGGTGCTTCGTATATGGCTGAATGAAGCATTAAATTATCACCAGACGCTAACTGAACAGTAAAAGCCTCTCCAAAAATTGGCGGCATTCCCTGCCAAAGAGGACCAATGCTAAAGTTGATAAAATGATCGTTACTTAATATGTTTCCGTAATCGGTTGTCGCAAGTTTTGAAAAGTCTGACTTCATATTTTCACTCCATGTTTGAATGAAACCTGCAGGTTTATGTATGTTGCTTGATATGTTGAAGCTACCCGCTGATTGTCTTAGACATATTGAAACCGGTGACCTCAAAGCCAACTTCTTTATACAACTTAAGCGCCCGCTCATTATGGTATGCGACCCTCAGTTTTATTTGATTGATACCAATAGCGAGTAGTTGGGTCTCTAACGCAGAAATTGATTGAGTACCATAACCTAGACCTCGATGTTCATTCGAAATAAAGAAGTCATAGATAAACGTAGATTTATACCCAATATTTACTGAGTGCCATAGGTAACCCACAAGCTTACATTCACCATCGACTTCAGCATCAATGCATAATAGCGAATGCTCGTCGCCCTCTAGTCCGTTAGGGAAGCTGCGATGCAAGTCCTTCTTTGCCAATTCGACTGCAACGTCTAAAGAATGCCCATAGTTTCTAGCTATTTCCTGACTGTAATCGCCAATAAAATACTGACAATATGCTGGATATTCGTCTTGGCGCATTCCTCTAAGTACTACCATGTTCATCCTATATAAAAGTTGAATTCAATTAGTAACATAACGCCCGCTTGAGCAGATTGCAACGCTACCAATACTCTCAAATTTAACAGCTAACCCACTGAAGTTAAAACGATTGGAAACACCAATACCGCCGCATGCCAAAAATGCCACGCGTACCGAATCGCGCCTAAGTTGTTTGTGATAACGAAACATCTTCGTTTACTCACAGCTTAACTGGTCTACTGACACTTTCTGTGTCTAACGAAGGTCACAACCAAAGCCATCAACGCAAGTAGCTCAAAAAGCCAAAATAGAGGAATAAGCCCGAATGGCTCAACTAACAAACCATTTTCATCTACGTATGAACCGATGGTGTTATAAGCAATGAAACACAAAAGGCCACTAACACAGAAAAGAAAGCTGATTTTATACTTACGGAGAAAATTCATCGGAGCCTCAACATTTGAATATCTAAAATGTCAGACACTTTGTAAGAGAACATGGTTCACTCGGATAACCATAATTGGATAGACGAGTTATCGCCGCTTGAAGTGGCTGACATCGCGACCACCTCACCTCAACCATGTACCGAAAACACTAAAGCTGATTCGAACAGGAAATGCCAAGCGTTTAACATCACTCTTATATACCGATATGGATAATAAACACTTGTTATGTGCTTTTTATTGAGGGTTATCACGATACCAGGCTTCGAGCAGTTCCCGACCATAGACGACTTCTGTCTGCATATGCATGTAAAGAAGGAATGCAGCCAATAGAAAACTAACTCCATTCAACCACCTTAATGCTTGTTTACGCTCTGCATCATAGAAAAACATACTGACACCAACAAGAAAGAAAGGATAACAACCGATAAGAAGTAACAACCAGCCAAGGTAACTTGATATTGCCATATCTGTCATTTCCGCCCCCTAAGAGCCATTAGAAAACTCAGTGTATATTAGAGTAACTATTCAGCTATTCGGAGTTCACACAATCGAGTTTCGAGGCACTTCAAATTGGGGGTTGAGGCTGGGAGATTAAGCGTGAACAACGCTACCACCTGACCGAAACCATTGCACCGCAAACACAAAACTCGACCGAAACTGAAAAATGCCGAGCTTTGTGAATTAGTCTTAAGCTAGTAAAAACTAAGTGCTACTCTCTACTTTCAAAGTAGGCAAAAACCTCTGCACCAGTCATATTTTGTGTTTCATTTTTAAATTCGTAGTATTCAGGCTTTTCATCGATGAATATTTGATGAGTTAACTTGTAGTCATCCCCAGGCATCAATAACCCGACAGGAAGGTGATACTGATTATTTGGCACCAAAAAGTAAAACAAGTGAGTACCACATTTACCGCAAAACCCCCTCTCAGCCCAATCGGATGATTTATATCTCACTACATTTGATTCACCTGATATTTTGACGGAATCAGCGCAATCAATGACTAACATCGGACCGCCAGACCAATTTCTACACATACTACAATGACAAGCCCCCAATTCATTACTGGCGTACTCTACTTCCAACTCAACCGAGCCACATAGGCACTTTCCTTTACCTTTCATGAATCCTCCAATCTTTGTAATGTGTGTAAAATTAATAACAGCTAACGCTTTTTATACCGATGACTTAATAAGTAAAGGCTATTTTTTGTTTCCCTTATCCGACAGATACGCGGCGTACTTTTTAGAGATCCATTTATGAATATGAAGCCCTGTTTTACGAAAAAGATACAAATCTATAGCAGCTAGAATCACCAAACCGATTACAGTTCCCATTACAAAACCTCCATGCACACTGAAATGTCACTCTACCAAATAGTTAAGAAAGGCACCGTGAACCTAAACAAACTATTAAGACTAGGTATAGATAGTTAATTTTACTCAGTAAGAATGATAGAGGCATAACACTTTGTTTAGGGTTGAACCATGCAATGCAAAAGTCGACTCATGCCGCCTCAAACACTAAAAGCAACGAATAGTAAAATGCCACACGTTGAGAATTACTGTTGAACAATTTGTTAGTTAAAATTTTATGTACACTATTTTTTCTCAACGTATACGCCTACACCACTTTGGTTTGATACGACTGACGAGGGGTTTGCTGTACTCGGTATACCAATGACAATATCACGTGCATTACGCCATGAAATATCAATGATTTCATCCGTGTTATACACAGACTCATAAATAAGTTCATATCTAGTCACAGTTACGTCCGGTTGAAGCCACACTTTCATTATATTGTCACTGTCTGGACACTGGGAAAATTGTGCATGGATTGCTCGTTTTCCCTCCGGACTAAATATTTTATCGCTTTCTCCTGTTAGACACCCGTCTGAACGCTCAACAACAGTGCGTTGCTTACTGACTCCTAGGCTAGCCGATACAGACAAATAAACAGTTGAAATTCCGATAACAGCTAATATATGGATAATTACCAGATAAACTTTTTTCCACATTTTGTATATTCCCAAGATCCTTGCCTATTCATATTTGAATGCAACTAACGCCTAATGTACTTGTGGTGCAACACTCTACATAGGCTCTGCATTTATCACTGAAACGATTCCGAGTAAAACAACCAAATGTTACGAATCAACTTGAAGAGATTTTTAGGTGCAATCTTCCCACATGACGCGCACATTAGTTATTGTCACATTACTATTCGCAGTTACGGCAATCGACACTCTTGTGCCATTTTTCATCATTTCCATGAGACCTATACTGCTACATATCTTTGATGGGAGTTCATTGTGGGCATTTATTTGAAACTTAGATTTGATCTCATCTGTCACTATCGTATTTTGTATATTGACGGCAACACGAATAACTTCATCCGTTAACGAAACGCTTCTCACATTGGTACGATCGTCCCCATCAAATAACACTTCCTTTAGCTGCTCATGTCTCTGCTCCTGACGATAATCGACATAAAATTCCTTTCCAAAAACTACAGTCAACATAAACAATGGAAAAATATATCTTAGATACTTCAATTTATCTCCTTGCGTATAACAGCTAAAAGACAGAATAATTATGTTTAGTTTCTAATATGCACAAGCAATATGCAACTAAGCCACTACATAACAATGGCTTATGTCACAGCTAATTTCAGGTGTGTGAAAAATCGCTTACTTTAGTTCATCTGGAATGCGGCGATCTTTGTGGTAATACTCTCGGTCGCGTTCGTTTATTTCGCGTATCACTTTGCATGGGTTACCGACTGCGACCATATTAGCTGGGATATCTTTGGTGACTATGCTGCCTGCGCCTATTACTGAGTTTTCACCAATGGTGACACCGGGAAGTACGACGGTGTGCGCGCCAAGCCATACGTTGTTTCCAATACGAACAGGAACATTGAACTGCGCTGCTTTTAGCCTGAGTTCTGGGCTGATGGGATGTGTGCCAGTGGCGATGGTCACGTTAGGAGCAATCATCACGTTGTCGCCGATGAATACGTCTGTGTCGTCGACCAGAGTTAGATTGAAGTTAACGTATACGTTGTTGCCTAAGTGGGTGTGACGCCCCCAGTTCGCGCGTAACGGCGGCTCGATGTAGCAGCCCTCACCGACTTCGGCGAACAGTTGCTTCATGATTTGTTGTCGTTTATCCCCTTCACTAGGACGAGTGTGGTTAAAATCGTATAGCACTTCTAAGCATTGAGTTTGCTCAGCAACCAAATCAACGTCGTCACAGTAGTAAACGTCTTGGCTGTGCATTTTAGCCTTTATATCCATGTTTGAACCTATTTGATCATTGCCTTATATCGGCATAAATAAAGAAACAGATGAATAATTTGAAGTTTTCACTGGCCTCAATGCAAGTTGGAGGAATTAACGCGGCCTGATGTTTTCAGCCACACGCCACAGCACACCACTTGGGTCAGTGATACAAAACTCTAGCATTCCCCAAGGCTGCTCAACAACCTCGGAAACAGTAACTTCAAATTCCGACACTACATTAGAGTTTTGGATGTGTTGATACCAACTTTTTACGTCTTCAACCAGCAAGTGCATCATGTAATTGTGACAGTGCGCAGGTTCATAAAAGTTTTGCAGAAGGAACGCACAACTGCCGTGACGCAGATAGGCGATATCGTGAAATTCAGACATCACTTCGAAGCCGATTGACTGGTAAAAACGCTTGGATAAAACGAAGTCTCTCGCGGGTACGAAAGACTTAATTTCTGAGACTTTTAGGTTTTCCATCCTACATCCTTATAGTGTTGATGTTCTGGTGCTGACACGCTTTACGCTTCTAGTGGTTAAACGATTACTCAGAACCCTGCTGAAATGAGTCGACTTCGGCTTGGGTTAAATAACGCCACTGGCCTGCTTCAACATCTAAACGAACATCACCAATCTGTTCACGGTGAAGGCCAACAACTCGATTCCCTACCGCGGCAAACATTCGTTTTACTTGATGAAACTTACCCTCTGTAATGGTCAACAGCACTTCTTTACTGGTAATAACTTCGAGCTCTGCCGGACGCGTCAGTTTTTGCTCGCCTTGCAATTGAATGCCCGCTTTGAACTTGTCAGCGACATCGTCTTTGATATCTCGTGACAATGTCACGTGATAGACCTTCTTACATGACTTGGTTGGCAGCGTGATATTGAATGACCAGCGCCCATCATCGGTAATCAAGACTAAGCCTGTTGTGTCTGCATCTAAGCGCCCTGCGATGTGCAGTTCTGATGCTTTGTCTACCTCGATGTAGTTGAACAGCGAAGGATAAACCTCATCGATATTGGAGCAAATAGTACCCGCTGGCTTGTGCATTAAAAGGTATCGAAATTCTCGCAACTTAAGAAGCGTCCCATTTAACAAGATGGTGTTGCTTTCGTGAACCTGAGTCGATTCATCGGTGACTGTTTTATTGTTTACGTTCACCTCGCCATTATGGATGTGTTCAATCGCTTCAGGCTTGGTTAGGTCAGTGCTTTTACATAGGTATTTATCAAGGCGCATTAATCGTCAGCACCACATTTTGCGCATGGCTTGTAGGTACGTTCGCCTTGAGCAATCACCACATAATCTCGAACGCAGTTATCACATAGCGCCAACTTTGGGTAAGCGTCTTTCTGTTTCTTTGCGTTGATATCGCCTTCGGTGGTGTATACGGTTCTCATTTTTATACCTTTGTTTTAATAACTTGCTAGGCGCAAATTGTATCACTGTTTACAGCCTTGATTGGAGTGGTGTTAGGTTGTAAAAGTCATATTTAGCACTTCTGTTCTAGGCTCCCTTCCCGAAACGGTTTAACCATGAACAACAAAGTCAACGTGCCACGCCTATCAGTGGTAAAATGACAAAAGCTCACCAACCAATGAAGTCACTAATGAAAAATTGTAATCAATGCGGGAAATGCTGTATCAAATACGGAGATGGTGACCTTGCCGCAACGCAAGAAGAGATTGATTTGTGGGAGTTGTTCAACCCAGACATCTTTGAATATGTTCGAGGAAGCGAGATATGGTTTGACCCTGAATCTGGCGAACGTTTAACTCGCTGCCCTTTTCTGGAGCTAGTTCCGACGAAAGACACCAAGGCTCAAGCCAAGTACACCTGTAGTATTTACTTAGACCGACCAGAAGATTGCAGACACTACCCCAGCCTAATTAATGAGATGGTACGAGATGAGTGTGAAATGATTGAGGTGGTGGATCTACAAGATACGAAAAAAGCTCAAAGAAAACTCGACATTCTGATGAAAGACAGTCGCCCTTCAAGCTTTTCATAAGCACTGATCTATAAAGATCCTGACTAAACAGTCGTTTTGTATTAACGAACCATTATTTACTGATAAGTGGTAAATACTGGTTCGCTTCTAACCAATCAAGCGCAACCAGTGCTGCCAATGAACATACCGCTCTGTCGTTGCCATCCACAAACTTAAGCTCTTCAATTTCGGCATCTGGAGACAATTCGCCAGTATAATCAGCAAGATAACAAGTCAATTGCACCGATACGCCTTCCGCTTTGCCATCAGCTTGGCCTGTGAACGTTTCAACGTATTTGATGGAATCAGGCACTAAATCTACTGAGATCTCTTCTTTGATTTCGCGAACCAGTGCTTGCTCATCACTTTCGCCAGTTTCACGCTTACCACCCGGTAGGTAGAACAGTTCTTTGCCTTTTGATCTCACCATCAACAACTTGCCGTCTTTGATGAATATCCAAGCCAGCTTATCAATTACCTTATGCATGTCGTTAGACCTTATTTTTGTTTTAATTCTCGTTTTTACTGAATCTGGCCGCGCTACTAGTCACGACCAAACCAAGCCTGCGTATGTTACACGCTGGAATGAATATGCTCTATTGAATCGAATAGGAAATATCATAACCAAAACGAAAAATGACAGCGTTTGAGACAATGCTCATCAACTGTCATTGGCGATGTTTACGAACTACTCTCTAGCTGCCCGCGAAGAGTATCAATCGACTAGCCACTGAAGCGCAGAGTCATGCTCTTCGAATGACTTTATCTCACCGGACACAAACCAGCCCCCTACTTTTGAAGCGAATTCTTGCCAGCTTTTATCACCATAAATCGCGATTTTGTCTATCTTCGAATTGAGCTCTAATCCCAATTTGAAATCATCCCATGCAGCACGCAACTCCCATCCCGTTAAAGTGGAGATGTCGACAAGCATCTTGAGTTCGGATGAATCGAGTTCTTCTAGCGTGGTATTTAGAATTGGCATCATTGCTTGATAGTCATCATGTGTGAGTTTACCTTTCGCTTTAAACACAACAATGGTTTCACCACTAACACGTTCAATTCCAACCGATATTCCGTGACGTTCGATATTCATAGCCTAGCCCTCATAGTGGAAACTAGACTTAGCTTAGAGGATTAAATAACAAAGAGATGAGAAGTTGGCGTCAAAAAGGACAAGCGCTTTATCTGAACTTGATATCAGGTAGTTAATCGCGCTTCTCCAACAGTTCGCTTAGGGATTGAACTTGCATGACATTCGGATGCTCTGACTTAAGCTCAACTCCTTCCGTATTCAACCACACCGCTTGCAAACCCGCTTCAAGTGCTGGGTAAATGTCTTTCTTTAGGGTGTCACCCACCATTGTGATGTGTTGTGGTTCAACACCGAGCTTAGAAATGATGGCGGGATAGAACTCCGGTTCGAACTTAGAAAAGCCAATGCTCGCCTTACAAAAGTAACCCAAGATATATTGAGACAGGCCAACACGCTCAAAGGCTCGAATGATGTCGTTTTTACTTGAATCACCGGCATTGGTGGCAACATAGACTTGATGATTTTTGGAGAGTTCAGCCAGTAATACACGAGCACCACTCACTTCTTGTACGGTTTCCCAGTCACACATCTTCCCTTGTGCGTCGGGGAAATCGACCATCAGCGTATTGCCCCAGTCGAATAAGACTACTTCTGTTAATTCGATTAGCTTTGTCATCTTGCCTCCTGCATTAATCATCGCGCCTTTATAGGCCATCTCTTTGATTGGACAGAATGTTGTCGAAAGCGATATCGAAGTAGAGTTCGTAGCTATTTTGTTCAACATAGCCCAAATGTGGAGTCGCTGTGACGTTTGGTAAGGACAATAGCGGTTCGGTGTCTATTGTTACTGGCTCACAATCGAACACATCAATAGCGGCAGTTTTGGTCGCTACCTCGCGTAGTTCATGATACAAGGCCATCGGTTCGACTAACTCGGCACGGCTGATGTTCACAAACAGTGAGTTCGGTTTCATCAAGCTAAGGTCGTGTGCCGTAACACATCCTCTGGTGACATCATTCAAACGCAAATGCAAAGAAAGAACATCAACTTCTCGAAAGAAGTCTTGTTTGGTTGCTGCTGCTTCGAAGCCATCTGCTTGTGCTTGATCGCGTGAAGCTTGGCTCCCCCACACTACGACAGACATCCCAAATGCTTGGGCGTATTGCGCAATGCATTTTCCGATTTTTCCGTAGCCCCAAATACCTAGCTTCAAGTCCTTCAAAGTTCGACCTAACCCTAATGAGCCAGAATCCTGCCACTGGTTCTGTTTAAGGTTTGAAGCATAAGTCGGAATGTGGCGCGATGCAGTCATAATCAACGCCCAACATAGCTCGGAGGGCGCAACAGGCGAGCCTCGACCTTCTAAAACGGTAACACCAAATCGTTCGCACATTTGCGGGTCGATATGGTTGCTCACTTTGCCCGTCTGGCTAATCAGCTTGAGGTTGGGGAGTTGTGATAACAAAGATTCGGTGATCTCGGTTCTTTCACGAATGAGCACAATGGCTTCAAACGAGACCAACTTAGCGACGAGCTCTTGCTCTGAGTAAGTCTCGGTAAATACAGTGACACCGTGTTGTTCGAGTTTGTTGAAGCAATCGAGGTCTTTAACAACGTTCTGGTAGTCATCCAATATCGCTATTTTCACATCACTCTCCTTGTGATTGTTAGTTATCTTGTATTGTTCAAACGAAGACTAAAGTGCCATGCCTCGAGATTCAACATGGCACTCACTGGGGAGATCACTGTTGATAAACCACTTTGAAACGCTCTAACATAAGTAACATGTCTTCACTTGGTGAGATCTTGAGTTCTTCACATTCACGAGAGAAGAAGTTCCAGTGAGCTTTTCTCCACCATTCTAGTGTTTTGTCACCCTCGCCTTCTGCAGCAGCAAACTCCGCACTCACTTCGTTGTATTTGCACGACGACACCGACGTGATCTCAACAATACAGACAGGCTCACCATCCCAATCGGTGACGACTTGTAAGTGACCCACTATGGGTCTCGTCTCGCCTTCATAGGTATACCAGTGTTCAAGGCCGCAGGAAGCCTGTTTTTCACCTTTTAAAATCAACTGCGCGCAAAGGTTGGCGTTGTACTCGTCGGCGCAGTAATAATCAGCACTAAAGGAGGTGTATTGCGAGGCAACGTCTGCTGGCAATGTGTTGAGGTACCTATCAAGATAAGCTTTACTTCTTTCTTCCATGATCTTTCCAAGTTCAATATTAGGTTGAGCCGATAAATACTTATAGATTAAGCATCTGGCTGCATTGGGAGTAACCTATCAAGTCAGGTTATTGCTGTAAACCGAGTGAATATCAAAATGTGGGCTGAGAAAGAAGAGTATGGGTAGGATTTCGAGGCCAGTACAAGAAGAGCCAAGAAGTAAAAAGAGCTAAAAGCGCCTTTAGGCTGTGCTTTTAGCTCTTCGTATCTCGTTACTAGTACCTCGTAACTGAGCAGGAAATTAACGTTTTAAGAAGTCGACCGCTTTGTCCGGAAAGTCGGTAAACACACCATCGACTTTGACTTGGTTGTAGAAGACATCCAACATGCCATCAAAGTTATCAGCATAAGCTGGGATTCTTCCTGGATCAGCACGGAACGTGTACGGGTGAACGTCTAAGCCAGCGTCTTTTGCTGACTTCATCAATGGTTTAATAATGATGTTATCTTTGGTCGATGCATCGTCCACCAGCATAGGTTTCCATGGGCCAATGCCATCAGCATAGCTAGCGACTTTTGCCATTCCGCCCTTCTCAAACATCCAGTCATAACTGTACGGCATTGCTTTGTCACCTTGGTACGTCATGGTTTCATTCCAATCTGTATAAGCCATCAACTGAACGAGCTTAAGATCCATTTCCATCGCTGGCATAAGTTCATCATTGATGCGTTGAAGTTCATTGGCATCGAAACACTGCAAGTACACCTTGTCGTCTTTCGATAGATACCCATATTGCTGCAAGGTGGCAAGCACAGCTTTAGAGATATCTTTGCCTTCGTGACGATGGAACCAAGGTGCTTTAATCTCTGGATAGATACCCACGTCATAACCTAAGGTCTTGTTTAGGCCTTGGATCAGCTCGATCTCTTCTGCAAATGTAGCGACACGAAAATCAGACTGCCACATAGGGAAGCGTGTTGGGAACCCTGCCACTCGATTACCTTGGTCATCTAAGTTAAAGCCTTCAGTCACTTTTAATGATTTGATCTCGGCAAGCGTAAAATCAATCGCGTAATAGCGGCCATCTGCTCGTGCACGGTCTGGAAAGCGGTCAGCAACATCAGTGACGCGATCTAAATAGTGATCATGCAAAACCACCAATTGGTCATCTTTGGTCATCACTACATCTTGTTCGATATAGTCAGGTTTCATTGCGTAAGCGAGTGCTTTAGCCGGTAATGTATGCTCGGGTAAATAGCCAGACGCACCGCGATGCGCAATCACTAAAGGATCGGCGAACGCATTTGCAGATAAGCTAAGTGCTAATAAAGTCAGAGACAGTGACGTTGTTTTCATTATTGTTTCCCTTGATAAAACAGAAGCAGGATATACCTGCCTCTGTTGTTTATTAGTATGACGTTGTCCAGTTAATGAACTACTGAGTTAATGCTTCTTTCTGTTGTTCAAGTTCTTTTTGTTTATGGTGTTCACGCTCTCCTAAGAAGGCATAAAGCAGACAAATTATTGAAGCAACACAAGCACCGACCAAGATAATGAAGCCGCCATCCCAGCCGTAATGGTCAACCATGAAACCAAGCACTGCATTGGCAGCAACTGCGCCACCTAAGTAACCAAACAAGCCAGTAAGACCTGCAGCCGTACCTGCCGCTTTCTTAGGTGCAAGTTCAAGTGCATACAAACCAATTAGCATTACTGGTCCATAGATAAGGAAACCAATCGCGATAAGTGCCAGCATATCAACCGTTGGGTTACCTGCCGGATTTAGCCAGTACACTAATACAGCGACAGTAACGAGAACCATGAACAGGATCCCTGCTGGTGCGCGTCGGCCCTTAAACAACTTATCTGAAATCCAACCACACAGTAGCGTTCCAGGAATACCTGCCCACTCATACAGGAAGTAAGCCCAAGACGATTTATCTACTGAGAAGTCTTTTGCTTCTTTTAAGTAAACTGGAGCCCAATCGAGTACGCCATAGCGGATAAGGTAAACAAACGCGTTAGCAATCGCGATTGACCACAGTAACTTGTTAGAGAAAACGTACTTAAAGAAGATCTCTTTCGCCGTCATTTCTTTCTCATGGGACGTGTCGTAGTCGTCTGGGTAATCGTCTTTGTGTTCTTCAATCGGTGGTAAGCCACAAGATTGAGGTGTATCTCTTACGGTGAACCAAACAAAAATAGCAACGAGAGTGGCAAAAAATGCAGGAACATAAAAAGCGGTTCGCCAATCATCGTTAAAAGCCCACAGTCCCAATAAGAACATTGGGCCAATCAAGCCGCCACCCACGTTGTGAGCAACGTTCCATACCGATACGATCTCACCACGCTCTTTGCGTGACCACCAGTGAACCATGGTTCGTCCACAAGCTGGCCAGCCCATTCCTTGGAACCAACCATTCAAGAACAATAGAATAAACATTGCAGTGATACTGCCTGTTGCCCATGGCATGAAGCCGAAGCAAAACATCACCAGTGCAGACATTAACAAGCCACCGCTTAGGAAATAACGGGGATTTGAACGATCAGAAACGCTTCCCATTAAAAACTTAGATAAACCGTAAGCGATGGATACTGCGGCTAAAGCAATCCCTAACTCTCCTCGACTGTACCCTTGCTCAATCAGGTATGGCATCGCCAAACTGAAGTTTTTGCGAACTAAGTAATAACCCGCATAGCCAACAAAGATGCCGAGAAAAAGCTGCCATCGTAATCGTGTGTAGGTGCTATCGATCTTATCGGTAGATAAGCGATCGATATGCGCCATAGGTTTGAATATTCCAAACATAGGAACCTCATGTGTATTGGGCGATAGAAATAAAATGCTCGAACGAAAAAAGTATAGCGCTCATTCGAAAGCCTGGGAATTGTATGTGCTTCAGGATTATTTTCTGTGATAGAGATAGCCATTAACAAAAAATAACCTTAAATACAGCACTTTAGTTTCATTTAATTAGACTACGCTTCATATTTTTGTTTTTGATAGGTTAATTTATCAGCAGTAATTTCGAACGTTAATCAACCCAAAACGAGCGAGCGAACATAAATCAACCAGCAGTAAACGCATTATTCCTACGTATGCATAGTAGACGTCGACAAGTTCGCCAACATTAATGCAAACAAAAAGGGCCTAGATTTCTCTAGACCCTTTCAAGTAATAACTCTTAGTGACTTTATGTTGGCTAATTAGACAAAACATTTGCTAACTACACGAAGCATTAGCTAGTCACACAAAGCGATTATTCTTCGATGTAAAAAGCTTCTACAGAGCCTTTTAGAGTAATAAGCATTGGCTGACCACGGCGGTCTAGCGCTTTTGGAGAAGGGATCTTAACCCAACCTTCGCTGATGCAGTATTCTTCAACATCAGTACGCTCTTTACCATTTAGACGAATACCGATTGGGTATTCGAAACACTCAGCCACGTGGTGTGGGCTGCGTGGGTTACCTGCTAGATGATCTGGTAAAGCTGGTTTTGAATTAGTATCGCTCATGTTCATTACCTGTATGTACGTAAATAAAAAAAGTGCGCCATTCTAGTCAATATAGGCTTTGTGCTCAACAACTGCTGCAATAAATCGTAGTGATCGTTTTAATCAACAGCGAGTTGTTTGATTTAAAGGCGATATAGGTATCATTTCAAACGAAAATTTAACAGGATTACAATTTGTTGATAAAGAGATAGGTTCAATACTCGATAGGTAGATAACCTAATAGTCGGCTTTGCTCTGAGCTTATCGAATAAGCTCTATACTCATCACTTTATGGTTTGCTTCTGATTCGATATCGACGACTGACCAACCTAACCCTTGGTAGAGTTCCATTACATTGGTGTACACGTACAGTTGAGTTTGTACTGTAGAAGAAACCTGTTTTACACCACGATTAATCAATTCACTTGCAATACCTTGGCCTCGCCATTGAGCATCAACATAAACAGCATTGACCCAAACCACATCTCTTACTTGATGAGGTTCCTGAAAATGGGAATATGCCAAGCCACCAATTACCACATTATCGCGAAGCACTACTATTACTGGAGGGAGTTGTACGCAGTCTTTATAGGTATCTTTAAACTTGAAATCCGACCATTCACTTTGAAACAAGCGCTCTAATTCACTCCAATATGGCGAACTTTCATCGCAATTTCTAAAGATTACTTTCTGCATGTCTTTCCATCCTTCGAAGGGTTAATACGGCCATCCTAGCCTTGATTTATATCAGTGTAGATAAAGTTACTCTTCTTCGTCGTAATCGTCTGCAGGGTCTTGATTGATCTCTTCGCCACACCCTAAGCATTCGGCTTGCAAATCTGTTGGCATCACAATAATCAAACCACAATGCGGGCATAAATCGCCTTGTTGATACATCCTGTTATTCCTTCTAGTTCAACGACTATTGTTTAGGATACTTTTGCTTACTCAGTTCTAGCCAATCGTGAATGACTTGGCGAGCGGACTCCGATGGCGGTGCATTTCGTTTGCCGCAGATTTGGTCGATTTCAAACGGAAACGCTTTGCTCGGGACACGACGTAAACCTATGGTTAAACGCTGAGGTTTGAACATACGGAATACCACATAGCGATCGCTCATGATTCGATTATGATAAACGCCAATGCAGTGTTTTTGTTCCACGCCTTCTTGTTCAAGGTCGTAGTAGTCAGTAAGCGGATGAATGTTGTCATTACCAAGTAAAGGAACTGGATAAGGGATGTCCATGTCCACAGGCCGATTTCCTTCTAGACGGCGTAACTGACGCTGTTCTGTCCATCTATCATGCAGTTGCTCAAACATAGCAAAGGAATTTTGACTGGTAATAGCGCGTAATGGATCATCCATCTCCAAATCTAGTCCTAACAATATCGCATCTTGGAACATTGCCATTTTTGAAGGCGCATTAAGCCTGCCCTCTTCCACCATCGCAATGCCCAATCGACTGCCGGTTAGAAATGGATGAACTTGGTCCAAACGAAGCGCTGTGTAGCCAACTTTGGAATAGTGCTTGAATTTAAGAACACGTCTTTGCAGCGGTTCAAGAATTCGCACAATGTGGTCAAGCTCGTCACCGACGTTATAATGTAGCTCTAACTTGTCGATAAACTTGAGCGTCGCTTTACTGCCGTCTAAGCCGAGTTTAGCTAAGATCTTCTTTTGCCCTAAACGACTCAGTTCCAACGCTTTCTTGTTATCAACACTGTGTTTCATGCAGATTAACGCCAAGATAACCGGCCTTAATTCAAGCAGTTGAGCTGCCTCATAAGTGTTTGCAGCTAACCAAAGCATTTGATATTGATACTCTGGAAAATCATCGGTGATTTCACGATAACGAGCAGGCAACGAATCTAACCAACGACCATTTACATCAAACTGTTCAACGAGGTTGAGGCTTAAACCAATACCACCATCGAGCGGGCGTCTACCATCTTCAAACACATGAAAGCCCACGAGCTTTTGTGACCAATCACTGATCTCAATATCGTAGTCGAAGCCTAATGTGCGAGTGGGAATGGTAAGTAATGCTGTCATTGATGCCTCTTCGTTAATGGCGCGTTGGACTGTCGAACTTATCTAATGGCAAAAAGACTAAAGCTCGGACTCAAGTCACTATAACAACCTTTTGTAAATTTCTTATCAATCAAAGCGATATAAATACGAGAGTACTTAGAAGATCTTTGAATGATGATTTTACGCAATATGAGACCTCTTCGATATCATTTACTTAGAGAGAAACTATGCTTGTAACATCACTAATAACAAGAGGCTTTAATTATGGAATACCGACATATTCTGGTCGCACTTGAAATGTCTGATGACTCAAAAATACTCATTGATAGAGCAACCTTCTTCACGAACAAACTAGAAACGGAACTTTCATTTGTTTATATCGACGGTACTCACGGAGAAATCTACCCAGAACTCGTTGATATTCAAGAAAATGAGAATGACCTACCTGTCAATGAAGATGCCATAAAACAACTAAGAGAGTTTGAGGCTTACGCTAAACAGCCGGTTCAGCACATCTTTGTGGGTACGGGTGATTTGAATGACAAGCTCAAAGACACCGTAAAAGCGCACAACATTGACCTGATGCTCTGTGGTCACCATCATGATTTTTGGCATAAGATCATCTCGCACTCGAAGCAATTGATAGACTCTTCTCCTGTCGACATACTCGTCGTTCCTATGGACTAGAGCTCGTTCCTAAAGACTGACTGCTTCTATGGACTAGAGTTTCTATGGACTGTCTGCTCCTAAAGACTGTCGCTCTTAAAAAATAGCTGTTTGGGCTAATAAAGCCAAGCTTCAATCGCCAGCCTCTATCGGTATTATTGGTTGGCTTCTATTCCCTCCTCAATCCTCTTCTTTCCCCAAATTCAACCATTACCCATTCGGCGTAATCATTTGTGATCTTGTTTGCTCATCCACTCGTAACCGTCTAATAACTAACAAATCACGAGTGCAAGCAATGAAAAAGATTGGTCTCTATCTTTTTACGAACGACTTAAGAATCAACGACAATCAATTGCTCCATTACGCCGCGCAGAGCGTCGATAAACTCGTTTGCGTGATTGTCGAACCCACTTTGGTTCATTTCTCTGCTGATTTAGCGCAAGAGCAAAGTTATGGCGCACATCGCCAGGCTTTTATTTCACAATCGATAGCTAATCTAGAATCGAATTTAGTGAAGCTTGGGCAGCAACTTGTCGTAATTCACAGTAACCATATAGAGCCAGGCTCTGCTGAGAAAACACTCAGCCAAATCATCGCTACTCAACACGTCACTCACTTTTTCGCTAACGCACATTGCAGCTACGACGAGCGACAATTGATTCGATCGACACAAAGACAGTCCCCTAACTTAGTGATGTGTTTATCACATCATTCCACCTTGTTTGACCAAGATGAACTGCCGTTTGAATGGTCAAAGCTTCCGAGCTCGTTTAGCAAATTTAGAAAGCTAGTCGAACACTTGGACGTTAATGAAAGTGAGACGGTTATTTCACGCCTTCCACCAGCAGTAACACCAATAGCGACACCTGAACCAATATCGACAATCCCACTATTTAGTTCAGCAAATGATGAAATCGGAGTAACAAGCGATTATTTGGGTGGCGAAGACGCAGGACTAGCGCATTTAGAAAACTACTTTTCACATGATTACGCCCTTAACTACAAGCAGACTCGAAACGCATTTGACGGCATCGAAAACTCAACCAAGTTCTCACCGTGGTTAGCGCTCGGCTGCGTTTCGCCTAAAACGATTTATCGCCATTTAAAACAGTTCGAAGCCGATCATGGCAGTAACGATTCAACCTATTGGATCTACTTTGAGTTGTTGTGGCGCGAATATTTCTATTGGACGTGTTTGTCACTGGGTTCCTCGTTGTTCGGTGATTCTTCAAACCGTCAACTCTACAGCCCTAACTCCTCAGCGACGTCGAACCTGAATTTCGCCAAATGGAAGAGTGGCAATACCAACTATCCGATTGTCGATGCATGTATGCGTCAGCTTAATGAAACAGGCTATATGTCTAACCGAGGAAGACAGTTAACGGCCAGCTGTTTGATCTACGAACTAGGGATCGATTGGCGACACGGCGCAGCCTATTTTGAGAGCCAACTTATCGACCATGACGTGGCATCAAACTGGGGGAATTGGGCGTATATCGCTGGGGCTCTCAATAAACCCGCCCACAACGAGCAAACTAAAAACCAATCACAACCTAAATCACGCCATTTTGATTTGGCCAAGCAGACTGAAATGTACGACCCAGACCATTCCTTCATCAACCAATGGGTAGGTGGTAACGCAGTTTCAACAAGCCTCACAAACCAGGACGCATTATGAAATTTAAAACGGTACGACTTGTATTAGGTGACCAACTAAACATTGAGCATTCATGGTTTCAACAAGTTAACGATGACGTTATTTACATCATTGCTGAGCTCAAACAAGAAACGGATTATGTTGCATCTCACATTCAAAAAGTGGCCGCGTTTTTCTGTGCGATGGGTTACTTCGCTGACGAACTCAAAGAACAAGGTCATCAAGTACTCCACCTTACTCTTGACGACACAACGCAATTTGAAAACCTAGATAAACTTCTAAAGCACTATGTACACGAATTCGGCGCAGAGACATTCGAATATCAAAGGCCAGATGAATATCGCCTTTTAGAGCAGATGAACAAGCTAAAACTCACCAATGCAACCAAAGGCTGTATCGATTCCGAGCACTTCTTGTTTCCGTTTGACGAGATTGAAACCGAGTTTCCTAAAGACAAACACATCATGATGGAACATTTCTATCGTCGAATGAGAAAGCGTTTCGACATCCTGCTCGACGATGGCAAACCGGTTGGCGGAAAATGGAATTACGATGCAAACAATCGCAAGAAGCTAAAGAAACAAGACATCGAGAACCTGCCGCAACCATTAATGTTTGCCAACGACATTTCTGCGATTTTAGAACGCATCGAGCATCATCAAGTTCAAACCATTGGTGAAGTTGGCGAACAGTTATTATGGCCAGTCAATCGAGCGCAAAGTCTGTCTCTACTCGCTCACTTCTGCCAAGTCTGTTTACCACTGTTTGGTCAGTTTCAAGATGCAATGACGACCGAGCACGATTCGAAATGGAGTTTGTATCACAGTCGCCTCTCCTTTTCGTTGAACAGCAAACTGCTAAGCCCCCAAGAAGCGATTGATGCGGCACTTTCGGCTTATCAGGCTTCCTCTAAGCTAAACGCACCCACTATCGATATTGCACAAGTCGAAGGGTTCGTACGCCAAATTCTAGGTTGGAGAGAATACATACGCGGTGTTTATTGGGCGAACATGCCTGCTTACGCAAACAAAAACCACTACGCAGCAGACCGTCAGTTGCCTCATTACTTTTGGGATGGACAAACCAAGATGAATTGCATGAAGCACGCGATTGATCAATCCCTCGAGTTTGCTTATGCGCACCACATTCAAAGGCTTATGATCACCGGTAACTTCTGCTTAATTACGGGCATTGCTCCGGAGCAAGTCGACAGTTGGTACCTTGGTATTTATGTTGATGCGATTGAGTGGGTCGAAATGCCGAATACGCGAGGTATGGCACTTTTTGCCGATGGCGGGATCGTCGGAACCAAACCATACTCTGCCAGCGGTTCTTACATTAATCGCATGAGTGATTACTGCAAAGGCTGTCATTACCAAATTAAAGAGCGCAGTGGAGAGAGTTCTTGTCCATTCAACAGCTTGTACTGGCGCTTCATGAACAAACATCGCGAGGCCTTAAATCGCAACCCTCGAATGGGGATGCTTTATCGCTCTTGGGACAATATGGATGAGCAAGACCAACAAGCGATACTCGACACCGCAGAACAACGACTGACTAACTTGGAGAACTTATAATGGTGGAACAACTCAGATTACACATATTGGTCATTGGTGGCAGCGGCGGTATTGGTTTCGCCGTGGTTAAGCACCTACTGTCTGAGCTGTCTCGCTTTGATTTTCTCGATGTACATGTCGACGCGACTTATCACTCTCAACAGCCAGAACTAGAAAACAGTCGCTTAAACTGGCACCAAGTCGATGCAACCAATGAAGCTGATATTGAGCAACTCAGCAAACAGTTTGAAAAATTGGACTGGTTGATAAACTGCGTGGGTATGCTTCACACACCAGAGCTCGGCCCAGAAAAGAATTTGTCCTCTATCGACCCAGAATTCTTCCTGAAAAATATCTCGGTAAACACCCTGCCTAGCTTGTTACTGGCGAAACACTTCACGCCGATTCTCAAAGCCAGTGACAATCCAAAATTTGCAGTGCTATCGGCCAAAGTCGGCAGTATTTCAGATAACCGCTTAGGTGGTTGGTATAGCTATCGGTCATCGAAAGCGGCACTCAATATGTTTATCAAAACCATGTCGATTGAATGGCAACGTACCATAAAGAAAGGCACCGTGTTAGCGCTCCACCCTGGTACAACCGACACCGCTCTATCTAAGCCTTTTCAAACCAATGTCCCTGAAGGTAAGTTGTTTGAGTCGAGCTATGTCGCCCATCAATTGGTCGATATCATTCGCACTGCCACACCGGACAAAAGTGGGCACTTCTACGCTTACGATGGTGAGCAGTTAAACTGGTAGTGAGGAATACCAATCGTTGGCTTTGATGAATGGTAAAATTTGATGAGTGCTAAAAAAGAAAACCCAACGAGTGTTACTCTGTTGGGTTATTTTTAGAATGAATGCATCAATTATTTAAGGAGAGATGGCTGATGTTTAACGAAAGATCAAAACGGATCATTACGACTACTCAGCCCAATTGAACTTGCTGTCGTCCACACCTTCTTTTTCTTCTTTAACACGCTCGCGTCGGTGTTGTTCTTCAATTCGCGCAGCGTCTATCTCTTGCATAATAGCTTCGATGTCTGCCAAATCGTCCGTTTCTGTAAACTCGCCCGTCAGCTTGCTGTCAGGCTTTAAGTCGCCTTTCTCGTATAAAGCCCACATTTCCTTGGCATACTCGGTTTTCGCCAATTCAGGGGCAAACTGAGCGTAATAATCACGGATGTTATTGATGTCACGAGCCAACATCCACTCGGCGTTGTTATTAGCCGAAGCGTCGACCGCTTGCGGTAGATCGATAATCACAGGGCCGTATTCATCAACCAATACGTTGAACTCAGACAAGTCACCATGGATCAAACCAACGCAAAGCATTTTAACCACGTAAGTCATCATCACTGCATGATCTTCAATCGCTTGTTCTGGCGGCATTACAACATCGTTCAATCTTGGAGCAACATAACCGTCATCATCAGTGACTAGCTCCATAAGCAGCACGCCATCAAAACAGCCATAAGGCACAGGCACACGAACACCCGCTTCTGCCAGTTTATACAAGGCGTCCACTTCAGCGCTTTGCCACACTTTCTCTTGTTGCTCACGTCCAAATCCTGAGCCTTTTTCCATCGCTCTGGCACGGCGGCTGTTTCGGACTTTTCGTCCTTCACGATACGCCGTTGCTTTTTTAAAGCTGCGCTGGCTTATTTCCTTATATACCTTGGCACAACGGATCGTATCGCCGCAGCGCACTATGTACACTGATGCTTCTTTGCCACTCATTAATTGGCTTGTCACCTCGTCGACTAAACCATCGTCAACTAAGGGCTGTATTCTTTTAGGTATCTTCATGCCGCCTTTATACATTAGTTGTCTTACAGATAGAAATATTAACTTAAGAAATGAATGACGAAACTATTAACGTGTTCTAAAAACGAACAGAAATTACGCCAAAGTTGGCTTATGACGACGACAACGTTCAGAACAGTAGATCACGTCATCCCAACAGCGCTGCCACTTTTTACGCCATGAGAAAGGCTTTTGGCAAATAGGACATGTCTTAATTGGTAAATGGGGCTTCTTGTGCATGTCAGTTTCCTTTTCGATGAGCCCACTTCCTGCGTCTAGTAGAAATTCCCTATTACGTTCGTTCCTCGCTTTAGGGAATGACGATAATTATTATGTTCGTTCCATGTGTTAGGGAGTACGAGACATGATTGATGACAACTCCCGACTCCGTCATCCTCGAGAAGGAGGAACGACTGAGTCGGGGATCTGCTTGGTCTAGCTCTACCTCTATTTCTGCGCTAATGAATATGGCGAGAAGCTAAGCAACAACCTTGTACTGCTTCTCCATCTCACTCACACCTAAGCCAGAGTGTTTCGTCACTTTAAGCTGAACAGGTACTCGCTCTTTCAGCGCTTCAACGTGGCTAATGACACCAATCATCTTGCCAGACGCATTCAGGTTATCGAGCGCGTTAAGTGCAATGTCTAATGTGTCGCTATCCAGCGTGCCGAAACCTTCATCTAGGAACAGAGAGTCAATACTGGTTTTGTAGCTCACAAGATCAGAAAGCGCTAATGCCAACGCCAAACTCACCAAGAAGCTTTCGCCGCCCGACAAAGTCTTGGTATCACGCATCACATCGCCCTGCCATGTGTCAAGCACTTGCAGTTCTAAACCATCGTCGGCTTTACGTTTAAGTTCGTAACGACCATGCAAACGCTGTAGCTGCTTGTTCGCCAAATACACCAAGTTTTCCAGTGTTAGACCTTGAGCAAACTTACGGAACTTGTCGCCGTTCTTAGAACCGATAAGTGAGTTGAGACGTGAAATATCATCAAACTCGACCTGCTGCTCGTCGATCTGCTTGAACAGATCTTGCTGATTACTGCGATTCTGGCTATCCGTTTCAAGATTAGCCGAAATCGCGCCGATCTTGGTCGCATGGCTTTGTTGTGCGTTTTGGCATTCAGTCGTCGCAAGTTCAACTTGCTGTTGGTCTTGCTCTTGCCATATTTTAGCATTTTCGTGGTTTTGTAGCTCCACTTGCGTCGTTTTGGCAGTGTTCAACCTAGCTTGAGCACTGACAATCGCTTCGTCTAAAGACTTCTTCAGGCTTTGAAGTTGAGTTCTAACCTCTTCATCCAACAATGCTGCTTCAAAATCAGTCTCACCTTCGAATGGGCTCGTTTTAAGCGCTTCTAACCAAGCATTCGACGCTTGTGTGTAACTTGACTGCTTGCTGGCCAACTCTTCAGAGAAGCTAATGTGTTTGGTTTGCTCAGTTCGATGTTCCAGTTCGCAGCGGTTAAGCACTAACTGCGCTGCATCAAATGCATTTACCGCTTCAGTGACTTTCTGCTTCATCGCATTGCTGGTGGCTTGAATGTCTTTGTCACCAAATAACTCAGCCCTTTCAGCACTAATACGAGTCAGCTCTGAAACTAGAGACTCACTCTCTTGCGTCAGTGTCGCGATCTCTTTCTCTGCGCTACTTAGCTTGTCATCTAAGGTTTTCAATTCGGCATTTTGAGTAATCAGTTGCTTCTCAATATCGACCTGTTGCTGTTTAGTTTGCTGCCATGTGCTTGATGCTTGCGATTTCGCAGTAAACCAATCATCGATATGTTCAAGTTCAGGCGCTTCGATAGCCGTTTGAACAATGCTCTCTTTCAGAGCGTTCCATTGCTGTTCTTTTGTTAGAGCTATCTGAGCCACTTGTTCGCTCGTGCTGTGATTTTGCTTATTCAGATCCGCTAAGCGTTGCTCGGCCAACTCGAGATTAGACTGCGCCTTGTCAGCCATAACACTTGCAGACAAGCGTTGTTTTTCAGCTTCAGCATAGTGTGCTTTCGTATCAGCCAACGCTTTGAGTTGCTGCGAGATCTGACTTAGTTGAAGTTCACACTGCTGAGCAAAGGTCACGAGTGTAGCTTCATTGCCTAAATCGTTAATCGTTAGCACTGCTAGCTCTGGAGCCGTGCCAACGAAATCCGATAAGCTCTGTTGAAGCTTGCCGACAACGCCTTGCCAATTCATTTGAGCTTGCTGAATATCCGCTTGCGCACGTTGAATGTCATCGTTAAGTGCTGCAATCATAGGGGCAAGAGAATCTAACTGCTGACGATGCTCTTGGCCTTCTTTTTTGATGGCCGTTAACTCTAGGTTTTCCCTATCTTTTTGAGCAACCAAATTTGCAATATCTTGTGACTGTTCAATCGAATGGTCTGTTGAACCACACAGCGGGCACTCAGAGCCTGATTCTAGAGCTGCACGGTATTTCGCCAACTCGCCTTCTTGATCAATCAAACGCGTTAATCGCTCAAGCGAAGTCTCTTTCTCTTTATATCGCTCCACCAACACTTCACGCTCTTTCGAAAGCTTGTCGACCAACTGAGTGTTAGTTTGATGTGTTTGTGTTTTAACGTGCAGCTGTTGTTGGGCATTTAGGAAACCACGATTGATCTCAAGTAATGAGTGCGTATTGCGATTCCAAAACTCCAACAGTTCCTTTTGCGCATTCAACACTTGCTCACTGGTGTTGCCTTGCAATGCTTCCCATTGTTGCTTTGCACTACTCTCTGCCACTACCAATTCAGCTAAGGTTTTATCTTGCGATGCTTTAGATTCTTGCGCAGATTTGATGATCGTTTGATGAGCATCAACCGCAGATAAGGCTTGCCTCGCTGAGTTTAGTTGTTCTGAATGCTGGCGCTCAAGGGTACGAACTTGCTCTACCTTTGCTTGCCATTGACCTAGGTACTTTTCCAGATGTTGGTCAGCTTGATGTGTATTTAAGTACTCAGTGCTCAGTTGATATTGTTGCTTCAGTGCATCAGTTTTTTGAACTAAATCGACCTGTTGATTACGCTGCTGCGTGTGTTGCTCGTTTAGCGTATTCGCTGCATTAACGGCCGCAGTTTGCTTATCTTTGAGTACAGCAATTTGGTTATCTAGAGGACGAACCTGTTCAATGATCTTCTCTTGATCTTGTTGTTCGGTTTTTATCTTCTGAACAGCGTCACTGCTTTGAGTCAGTTGAGTTTGCGCGTCTTGCTTTTCCGCATCACGAACAGCAAGTAACTTAGTGCTGTTATCTAAGTGAGCTTGAGTAGTGTTCACCTCTTGTTCGCAACGCTTTAAATCTTTGTGCATTGGGCGCAGTTTTTCGGCAGGTTCACTGTTTGCCAAACGCTCTAGTGAGGGTTGGTTAAGGTCTAGCTCATCTTGAGCTGTTTTAAGATCGTGCTCGCTGGTCGCAATAATTTGCTCAGCTTTGGTCACGTCTTTCCACCAGCTAAGATGAGCTTGCCACTCTTTTAACTGCTCAGACAAACGCTTCTGTTCAGCTTCTAACGTTTCTCGATCTGCGGTTAGCGCTTGGATTTGCTCTTCAGACAGCAAACTCACACCCTCAGCTTTTGCTTTCAGGTGATTAAGCGACTCTTCACTCGACTTAAAATGATCGTAGATGCGCTCGGAAATCAGGCTATAGACTTCTGTTCCTGTCAGCTCTTCAAGTAGCTCTGCGCGGTCGTTCGCATTGGCATTAAGGAATGCCGCAAACTCACCCTGAGACAACATGATGGATTTGGTGAAACGAGAGAAATCGAGACCTGTTACCTGCTCGACCAACTTGGTCTTCTTGGTCAGCATGGTTTCTAAGACTTTGTCGGTGTCAGCATCGGCAAATTCACACGTTGGCGTTTGTAATGCGCCATCGTGCTTTCCACGCGCTCGCTTTTGATGGAAGTTAGAGCGGTACGTTTTGCCCTGCACTTCAAATTCCAGCTCAGCGAAACACTCACCTGTACCACGTGTCATTAATTCATTGTTGCCTTTAGCGATACTTTTCAAACGTGGCGTGCGGTGGAACAGTGCCAAACAAATCGCATCAAGAATGGTGGTTTTACCTGCCCCTGTCGGGCCAGTAATCGCGAACAGACCATTTTCTGCAAACGGTGATTGGGTAAAATCGAGCTTCCAACGCCCTTTCAAAGAGTTCAGGTTTTCAAATTCTAGGCTTAAAATCTTCATACTGGTTACTCTTCTACTTTGTTTGGTGTTTGAGCGCTTTCAGACACTTCAACCATCACTTGTTTAAACTTCACCGTCATTCGCTCTAAACGCGCTTTTTCAGAATCGGTTTCAAACTCTTCTAAGGCAATACGCTTGCTAAAAACGTCCATCGGGCTCAGTTCAGATAAGGTTTCTGCTGATTCTTGCTCTAATGCCTGATTGCGACGTTCTCTTGCTCTGCGCAATTGAAGCACTTCCACATTCAAACCTTCTGTTAGTGCGCGCATACGTTCTTGAAGATCCGACAAGTAATCTTGCGCTTGCACTTCTATCGATAACCAAACGCTTTGTTCGCTATCTAAGCCTAAATATTGATTCAGTTGAGATTCGATTTCACTCAAGTCGCCTTTGATTTCAGCTAGGGGTTGGAACGTTGGAACTGGCAATTGAGAAATGGTGCGCACGCCCTCAACAAATTCAACCACACAGACCTGCTTTTGAGATTTAAGTTCATCAAAGCTTAATGGAATTGGTGAGCCGCAGTAACGAATGTATTCACGCTTTGCCACCACTTGTGGGCGGTGGATATGACCAAGTGCAATATAATCTGCGTCTGGGAAGCCATCAGCGGCAAAACCATCAAGGTTACCGACATAGATGTCGCGTACCGAATCCGATTGTTGAACGCCCATCGCCGTTAAATGACCCGTAGCGATAATCGGCATGTGCTCGCTGTTTTCAAACGTCGCACGTTTTTCTACAGCGGCATCATAAACACTTTGGTAGTGCTGTTTGATTGCATCTCCGAGTTGCTTCTGACGCTCAACGCCAGTGACACCCGCCTGGCTGGTCAACACATCGCGAGGGCGAATAAAAGGAATGGCACAAACCAGCGCTTCTACATCGCCGTTCTTGCCTTTTAGTTCGACAACCTGAGTCGCATGATCTTCATTGGTATTAGGA
Organism: Vibrio sp. L5-1; assembly: GCF_021728315.1. Classification (NCBI taxonomy): domain Bacteria; kingdom Pseudomonadati; phylum Pseudomonadota; class Gammaproteobacteria; order Vibrionales; family Vibrionaceae; genus Vibrio; species Vibrio sp. L5-1. The sequence goes on from NZ_JAKKCQ010000002.1 coordinate 154,530, forward strand.
ATCACGTCTGCACCCATGTATTTGAGCAGCTGTTGTGTCTCTTTAAGCACAGACACCGAATCATGGTTACCACCTAACAACACCAACTGGCAGCCGATCTTGTTCGAATCGACCACAAACTTGTTATACATCTCACGAGCGTAACTCGGCGGTGTGCTGGTATCAAAAATATCGCCAGCAACAATGATCGCGTCGATGTCGTGCTCTGTAACTTGCTCAAGTAACCATTGTAAAAACCGTTCATGTTCATTCTTACGGCTTTTATTGTAGAAGTTTTGGCCAAGGTGCCAATCGGACGTGTGAAGAATCTTCATTGCTGCTCACTGGAAGTCTGTAATACCTTTAATCTACCAAAATAGTCGAGATAATTCCCTTTTATAAGCTTGTGAAAACCAACTAATTTCAGGCTTTGGACCAACTCCGCCCACAGCGTGAGCAATCGTTATTTTTGACATAAAAAACCGCTCAACGTTAGAGCGGTTTTGGGTGTCCATAGCTTTAGCTTTAAGCTATTTAACAGAAGCCATTAGAAATTGTATGAAGCACCCAGAGTTACTGTGCTAAAGGCTACATCACGGCTTTCCAATCGATTACCCGTTGTTCTATCGAAGAATTCGATGTTTACTGCGTCTGCTTGTGAGATCAAACGTAATGTTAGGTTTTCTACTGGCGTGTATTCAACACCAATACCGAAATGAAAGCCGGCACCAGAATCATCATCAAAAGAGCTAGCGTTGTTTGAGTTCAAATCTACGTAGCTCAAGCCCGCTAGTACAAATGGACGAATTGAGTTATCGAAGGTGTAGCCAAGGTTTGCTGCAACAGAAAGCGATGTTGGCGAAAACACCTTCGTTCCAAATGATTCATAGTCAGCATAATCCGTGTAACCAAGTTCGATACCTACAATGCGGTTAAATTGGTAACCACCGTAAAGGCTATATCCCATGCTTTCAGCATCTAAATTACCTGCGCCGTCAGTGTCTGAGTCTTGATACACACCAAGGCCGGCGCCAATGTATGGACCACCCTCAATACCAGCAGCAAATGTAGGAAGTGAAACTAAGCCAACTAGGCCCAATAGAAATGATGATTTAAGCATGAAAATACCCTTTTTTTGTCTGTCCTACAGCAACGTTGATCAACCGCAAATAGCTTCCGACACTATTTCACCTGTTGCGTTACTGTTTAAAATAAATTAAATAAGCAGCCCCTAATGAACAATAAAACACTGTTCATTTACGGAGCGAATGAGAAAGTACCACAAGATTTTTAGGTCATCAAACGAACAATCAAAGATATTTAATTCAGTCTTACTTATGAGACAGGTGTATTTCCTGAGAAGTGACGAGTACTAAAATACGTATAAACCTGATAGTAAACCTGAGCATCATCAACATTAAGTTCATTATAATCATGTCGTTACCGTACTAGCCAAATTGTCACTCGTTCTCAAAAACAACCTGAATCTTCACGCCTAAATATAAAAACTCATCCTGTTTCTCTCTTTTCCCAATAAAAGATATAAAGAGAAGAATAAGTTTTATTTTTGGAGGACATTTATTTAGAACAACCTGCCATTAAAATATATTACAATTTAATTCATATTATTAACGAGCGTCAACGAGACTAGCCAAATAGTTATTCGTTAAGTAGAAGCCGCTGAACTTCTCAATAAAGTCCGCAGGAACGGTTTTATCGGTCAAGCCAGATTCAATCAGCGCCGCTTGCCACTTCTGTACTTTCGGGAAGCCTTCAAGCATATCAAAACCTGAGCCTTCTTTAATCACTGACGCTCGGTGTAATAGTGGTAGCCAAGCGATGTCGACGTTAGAGATGTCATCGCCTTTGAAGAAGTCGCTGTCACCCAGCTTGTTCTCGGCCTTTTGGAAGGATTTTTGAAGATTCGCTAAACGTGTCTCAAAGGTTTCTTTATCTTTACTGCCCATCGTTCCACATTGCGGCATGTAATGTTTGCTTGCCTGATAAGACCAAGCGCGATCTAGTGCTTTTTGCTCTGCAGACACCTCTTCTATCGGCGCATATTTATCGTCTAGGTATTCAACAATTGCATCAGACTCAAACAGAACCGTGTCATTTTCTGTAATCAATACCGGCACTTGTCCGTTTGGCGAAATATCTAGGAACCATTGAGGCTTATTGTTTAGCTCAATGTATTCAATTTCAAATGGGACATTTTTCATTACTAAAGCACCCATTACACGTTGAACGAATGGGCAGTTTTTAAAGCTAACAAGTTTAATCATGGTTGACTCCGAATTAGGTCATTAATTTGTATTTGTACCCCTAAGACGAACGCCAAAACCGAAAGACGAAAAATAATTCCATTTTTGTGGAAATAATTAAATACAAAGGCAACTAAAGACAGTCATTTTAAGTCGTCACTTTAGGTAGGAACTTTAGATAATATATTTGAATACCTAATTACGAGTAACTAGACGATCAAAGATATTGCAATAGATGCCATGATCACGCCAACGACAAACTCCAACACCTTCCACGCTCTCGGGTTCTTAAACATTGGAGCCAAAAAGCGTGCTCCATATCCAAGTGAAAAGAAGAACACAAACGACGCCGATACTGCACCAGCGCCAAACAACATTTGGTTAGGTTGATATTGGGTTGAGATAGAACCCAGCAATACCACAGTATCCAAATACACATGCGGATTAAGCCAAGTGAATGCCAAACACATCGCAATCGCTTTAGTTAGCGAGTCTTTGGTTTCAGCAGTGGCTTCTAAGGCGTGGTTTTCAGTAAATGCTGAACGGAAGCTTAAGAATGAATAGACGCCCAAAAAGATAGCCCCACCATAACGGGCGAACTGCTCAATTTGTGGGAACTGCTTAACGATTGCGCCAAAGCCCGTCACACCAAAGCTAATGAGTAAGGCATCAGAAATCGCACATACAGCACAAACTGCCAATACGTGTTGGTTCTTAAGCCCTTGCTTTAAAACAAACGCATTTTGAGAGCCAATCGCAAGAATCAACGAGAGGCCAAGGGAAAAACCAGCAAAATAAGTCGTCATGGAAAAAGATCTGTAAAAGTAGTGACGGTAATAATTGACACAATACTGCCAATTAATCAGATTGTTAACAAGTGACTCTGTTGTTTATCAATGACACGTTTCGTGTATTTTTGGCCATTAGAGTAACCAAAAGACGAGAAGCAGACGTATACTTCGACTCTAATCGAAACGAGTTACCCTACCCTCCGATACAATAATTAACAATCCAATCAATTGATTTTAAACATCTTTAATTTCAGTCTTTATTTTATAAATATTGCTTTTATTAATAGAATTTAGCTCAAAGTTTGAGAATTAAAAATCGATCACAGTGAGATCTTCCTACCATTTCATTGACCAAGCGAATGATACAAGTCTGATTGCATATTACCTTTTAACTGCGTTTTGAGCGGGCATTTCCCTCTCACTTAACTAACTTATTGCGCGTTGTACACTTCGTTTCGAAGAAGTCAGTGCTAGTCGCATAACTATTTAGTCGCATAACTATTTAGTCGCATAACTATTTAGTCGCACAATGATAAGGATGCACCACAGATGAATCACGGACAAAGACTTACCACTATAGCCCTAGCTATTATGGCTTCGACCCACGTATCAGCTACGACTCTGAACAAAAGTAGCCCAGAGCCACAACCCATCAACTCACCTTTTATTCAAGATATAAAAGGCACGATTGTTGAGGATTACTCACGAGAAACCATTCAACCTTCGTTCTTCTCTATGAGAATGATGAGTAACGCCGATGAACAACGCGGCGATTGGTTTAACTTATCGGCGAGCTACACAAGACTTCAGGGCGTGGGTTCTGATGTGGTATACGACTACTTGATGCCCCCTCTTCAACCACAACCTGTCATCGTTGCCGTTCTTGATTCGGGTGTCGACGTTGAACACGAAGACCTCAAAAACAAACTTTGGACCAATGAAGACGAGATCCCAGACAACGGGATTGACGATGATGGCAATGGTTACATCGATGATGTCCACGGCTGGAACTTTCTGGGTAACTCGTTAGGTATTAACGTTGATCAAGATACATTAGAGGTCACCAGAGAATACAAAAAGTACCTCGAGTTAAAAGAAAATGGACATTGGATTCCTCGAAAGAAACGCAAGTACTATCAAGGTGTTGAATCTGATTATTTGTCGTCTCTAAAAGATGACCAAGATGCGTTGAATCGCGTAACATCAGCAACTAATCGAGCTAATGAGTACAAAGAAGAGATTCTTAAATTCGTCGATCAAAAAGACTTTTCTACTAACGGTCTTAAAACACTGTTAGATAGTGAGAATGCTAGCGTCGTTACAGCAGCTGAAGGGCTTTTGAGCGTATTTGATTCATGGTACTCCTTTGAATATCTGGAATCACGTCGTAGCCGCTATCAAGACTCTTTAGATTTCCACCTTAACCTAGAGATCGATACGCGTGGCGATATTGTTTGGGATGACATTTCTAACCCTTGGGAAAGAGGCTACGGCAACAACGATGTGAAAGGCCCTGTAGGCTCACACGGCACACACGTTGCTGGAATCATCGCTGCGGAGCGCGGCAATTTTATTGGTATTGAAGGTGTCGCGGATCATGCCCAAATCATGGCGGTACGCATGGTGCCAAATGGCGATGAGCGAGATAAGGACATTGCCAATGCAGTGCGTTACGCCGTCGATAATGGCGCGAAAATCATTAACATGAGCTTCGGAAAAAGTTACTCGCCACGTAAGTACATCGTCGACCATGCATTCCGCTATGCCGCTCGTAAAGGCGTATTGATCGTTCACTCTGCGGGTAACAGCCGCAACGATAACGACATAAAACCAAGCTTTCCAAACCGCTACGCTAAGCACTACCGCTCAAAGCCTATTTCAACGTGGTTAGATGTGGGCGCATCAGCGAAATACGCAGACGAAACCTTGGTCGCAAACTTCAGTAATTTCGGTCAGAAATCGGTTGATGTATTTGCACCGGGATATCGAATTCTGTCAACCACACCGGGGAATACTTACGGTTCGAAAAGTGGCACAAGTATGGCTGCGCCTGTCGTTTCTGGCGTCGCTGCGTTGGTGTGGTCGCGCTATCCTGATTTATCGGTAAAAGAGCTAAAGGCGATGTTAATGGGTGAATCAAAAATCTACCCAGAGCTGCTTGTTAAAAAGCCATCAAGCCCAGAAGATTTGGTTCCTTTCAGTACCCTTTCTATCTCAGGAAGTGTTGTGGATGCAGAAGCGATATTTGCAGAACTAGAAACACGCTAACGCTTTAGCCATTGGTCATTGGTCATTGACCGGATAATCGTCATTCCCTAAATCGAGGGACGAGCGTTATAGGGAATCTCGCTTCGCGGTTAGAGATTCCACATACCTCGTCCCTCGGTTCTGGAATGACGCTGGGGAATCAAGTCAATGTTGTGCACGTCACTTCCTACTGTGAGGCGCTACAACCACCTCACTCTTAACAGCGAGGAACTACAACCGTGTCACTTTCTGCGTAGAGATACACCCCGCCCGTCATTCCCTACAGTGAGGAACGAACGTGATAGAGAATCTTTCTTTTACTTCGATCTACAATTTCGACCGCATCTAACGCAACTCAATACTCATGAACTGGCTGTGCGGATCCAACACATAGTCAGCAAAGGGTTCGCAGTATCCAAAGCCAAACTTTTCATACAGGTTACGCGCTGGCTTAAAGTAATCTTCTGAACCTGTCTCTAAACTGATTTGTCGATACTGGCGAACGGTTGCTGTGTCTATTACATGCTGTAACAGTTGGCTTGCAACACCTGACTTTCGAGCAAACTGTGAGGTTCTCATTGATTTCAGTTCAACATGTTGGGTATTTAGCTCTTTAATGGCAACACACCCAAGCAGTTGGCTGTCTTTCCAAGCGCTGAAAAAGGTAATTTCTGGCGACTTAAGTCCATCCAGATCCAATGCATGAACGCTTTCAGCTGGTGACGTGGCATACATGTCAGCAAGGTGCTCTTCAAGCAATTCAACGACTTCCCCACCCGACAAGTCATCAAGCTTAATTTCTATTGACGTGCTGCTTTCCAATGCTGTTCCGTTTCCCATTGAATCCTGTGCTTTTATTTCTGGTTTCATTACCTCAACTCTCCTTGTTTAGTTCGCTTATTTAGCTTGAGTGATTTGGCTTTAATTACTGGCCTGCTTTCCTGATTGTTTTCTTTTCAAAAACTTCGTTTAAACCAGTAAAATTACCGATTAATCATGAAATTATAAATGCCATACTGACCTTACCTAGATAGCATATTTTTCTTATCTAGTCTCTCCATAAAAGTGTTCCACAATGCCTGTGTGGTCACTACGGCGAGGAACAACACCTGTTTCAATTTAACGAATAAGTAGCCAGGTCGATATGAGCATTCAATTAGATTTAACCACCACGACACCCTGCCAGAACTTCGATTCCGCGCAAGGGCGCATGACACTGCAAAATCACCGAATTATTGATGTCGACAACGAAATCGCTCAGATCTTTGGTTACCGAACCCGTGAAGAGCTGTTATTGAACGTTGAATTTGTTTATGCGTTAGTTCCTGACAGTTACCAAGAGCTAGCCAAGAAACGTTACTTAGAGGCTATAAAAGGCAAACTAAAAAAAGGAAAATTGTACACCGATATTCCAGCCAATGGCCGCAACATCTCTATCTTTTGCCTATCACACATTATTGAACTCAATAGTAAACCCGCCCTCCAAGTCACTATCATCGACATCACATCCGTAGTCGAAGCTCAGCGCAAACGTAACGAAACAGATCGCATGTATCGCAAGCTACTTAATACATCGAAACAAGGGATCCTGATCCATAGAAACTTCAAACCTTTAATGGTCAACCAAGCATGGGTAGAACAACAAGGTGCGGACTCAATAGAGCAAGTGCTTGCGATGGACTCCATCCTATCCATCGTACCTGAAGATCAGCGTTCAACGGCCATCAGACGCTGCGAGAACATTCTCAATGGCAATACACCCAACTTTAGTTCCGTGGTGTATAACCAATGCTTTGATGGCACCCACAAATACTTCAACCTCTATGACAACGTGATTAACTGGGAAGGCGAAGACGCCATTCAAGTGATCCTTGAAGAAGTCACCGATAAAGTATTACTAGAACGGGAGTTGCTGCATCGAGCGATGCATGATGATTTAACGCATGTGTTCAATCGTCGTGCTATTTACGGTTGGCTCAAGAAGCCGGTTAATCAGCATATGGCGATGTCATGTCTGTTGATTGATATTGATGACTTCAAATCGATTAACGATCGATTTGGGCATACAGTGGGTGACACGGTGATTAGGCACTTAGCAGACACCATTAAAACTCACATTGAATTGTTAGGTGGCGTAGTTGGACGTTGGGGTGGCGAAGAGTTTATTGTGTTCATTCCAAAAGCGAAATCGGCCCATACCAAAATCATCAGCGAACGAATCTGCCACACCTTTAACCAACATACCTTCTTTGGCATTAATCGCCGCGCTTTTACAACGAGCGTGAGTATTGGCGTTACCAACCAATGCGAGTGCCACTCTGCCAACACCATTGATACACTTATTCGCGTGACCGATGATGCACTATATCGTGCGAAAGCGAATGGTAAAAATCAAGTCTCAATCAACGATGATGTGGTTTGCTATGAAGCACTAGCTTGATCGCAGTTCCCTGCTCTCCTTCATAATCCACTGGCTATCCTGCATAACCCACCAGCTCTCTTTCATAATCCAACGCCTTTTTAAGCTAACGCTAAATGAGTCGGCTAACCGTACAAATTGAGCACAGCCGCACATAATTAAGGTACAGCCACCGAGAATTAAAGCACATAACTTGATCGAATATTTGGTTGCGATTTCGACATTTCAGTATATGATGCGCCACCCTCATTATATCAGCTAACGCTGTAGGCACTTATGTCCGCCAATATGTCAGCTACTATTTCTTCCAACGCACTTTATACCGACCTATCCAGTTACTACGATTTAATGTGTGTTGATATTGACTATCAAGCGCAAAGTAACTGCGTACGTAGGCTACATCAAATTTTCGGAAATGGTGGAAAGACTCACCTCGACTTAGCTTGTGGCACTGGTCCACACGTTCGTCACTTTATCGATTTTGGTTACCAAAGTAATGGACTCGATCTCAACGCGCCAATGTTAGATATCGCTCAGGTTCGCTGCCCCGAAGCCAATTTCTCGGTGCAAAACATGAGCAGTTTTGAAGTGGCAGAACCTCTGGATTTAATCACCTGCTTCTTATACTCAATCCATTACAACGATGGTTTCGAGAAGCTAAAAGAATGTGTTGAGAGCGTACATCGCGCTTTAAAACCAGAGGGAGTTTTCTGTTTTAATGTGGTGGATAAAGACAAGATCAGCAATGATCTTTTTGTTCGACACACCACCAATCTTGAACAAGATGATTTCACGTTCAGCTCAGGTTGGTATTACTCTGGCAAGGGTGACAAGCAGGCGTTAAAACTCAGTATCGAAAAGACAACATCCGGTGAGACACAAGTTTGGAATGATGAACACCCGATGGTGGCATTCTCGTTTAAGGAGTTGATCGAGATATTGAAGCCCTACTTTGAGGTTCATATTTTTGAGCACGATTATGACAAGCTGTTACCTTGGGATACCAAATCAGGTAATGCTCTGATCGCTTGTGTAAAAATCTAGGTCCGTCGATACAAAACGAATTAGCCAGATTCAAGCACAGACAAAAAAGAACCCGCACTCGCCGTACTCTTTATCGAGCATCCAGCCAGTGTGGGTTCTTTTGTATCAAGCTATCGGTGTTCGAACTCTCGATTAGAAGTCAGCGGTCATACCTAAGTAGTAAGTGCGTGGCTCTTCAACATAACCCATGCTCTCTAGCTCTTGTGATACCGCTTCGTCAGTCAAGTTAGTAATGCCTGCGCGTACTCTAACCGAATCATTAATGTTGTATACCCCACCAATATTTAGCGTAGTGTATGCTTCTTGAGTCAAATCAGTTTCGATATTACGCTCACCTCGGTAACGCGCACTAACAAAGGTGTTCAGGTCGTAAGTTGGGCTCCAGTTCAGTTTAACTAAACCCGAGTGCTTGTAACGCTCAAGCAGTTCTTCACCAGTAGACTTATCTTCAGTGTCTAAGAAAGTGTAGTTACCAGATACGCCCCATTCATCCGTTATTTGGAATTGGCCAGTAAGCTCAGCACCTTGAACCACAGCCTCAGACACATTGGTATAAGTACGTTTGCCTTTCACATAGCCAGTTGAGCTAGAACTATCGGCACACCCTTTACCCGATTCAAACATTCCGCCGTTCTCGCAGTAGGTTTCGTCACGATCAATAAGGTCGTTGATTTCATTACGGAACAAGGCACCTTCAACGTTCCAACGAGGTTGGCTGTATATCGCTGCAATCTCATAGTTCCAGCTCGTTTCAGGCTTCAGGTCTTCGTTACCATATAAATCACAAGCACCTTTACAACTGTTAACTGTGTAGTCGGCTTGATTTTGAGTCAATGTTGGTGCTTTAAATGCTTTACCCACGCCACCCTTAATGATCAGGTCATTCGTTGTTTGATGCACCAAATACACACGTGGGCTGAACTCTTCACCGTACAATTCGTGCTTATCTAAACGACCACCGATGGTTGCTGTTAGTTGCTCAGTCATCAGCCATTGATCTTGAACAAATAACGCACCTTGATACGCTTCTGATGTGCCATTGACCAAGTTTTCTTTGTTGGTTAATTCGCTCAACTGATAGTCCATACCAAACGTTACGGTATGATTCTCACCAAGATAAGTCGTCGCTGATGCTTCTGCTATTTGAGTTAACTCTTCTACGTCACTGCTGTAGTTAGTATCAGAATCCGCAGCGTCGTTGTCAGTCACATTTTCGCGTGAGTAGCGAACTTGTGTATCACCCCAGCTCCAAAAGCCACTGTGCGTAATCGCTTGGCTCTGACGCACTACTCGTGTGTCAGACTCAATCACAGATGATACGTTTTCTGCAGATGATTCACGTTCGTCGTCACTGTAGCCAAAATCGAAATCGATGGTTTGGTTGTCTGTTGCATTCCATGTCAGGCTCGCGAGTAAGCTTAATGTCTCTCTTTCTTCTAACGCAGTAATGTCTGAACGATCGTAACCAGAGCTATGTGTACCAGAATAGGGTTGCCAAGCATCACGGCTAGTTTGGTTCACAGAAACGCGAGCAAACAATTCATCTTCAATTAGAGCACCAGAGGTCGTGAAGCCCATCGAGTACTCTTCACCGCCATCACCATCTAACGGTGAAGACGTGTCCATACTTAGTGTTGAACTCCAATCATTTTCAGGTGCCTTGGTGATGATGTTGATTGTGCCACCCATGCCATCGGAGCCATAAAGTGCAGACATTGGGCCGCGGATAATTTCAACACGTTCAATTGAATCAGCAGGAATAGTCGATAGGTCGAAGTCGTTACCACGGATGATGGCACTCGCCGAGCTTAGACGACGGCCATTGACCATGATAAGCGTGTAATCTGAATCCATACCACGAATAGAGATCATCTGACGGCCAGCACGTGTGCTATCAAAGTCAGATTCGACACTGGTTGATTCTGCAACGATGTCAGCCAAGGTAATACCAGGGCTGTCTTCAATGTCTTGAGCGGTGATCACTGACATTGAAGCCGGAGCTTGTTTTAGTGCCATTTCAGTACGAGTTGCCGTAACAACCATTTGCTCATCTGTTGCTTGCGCTTCTTCTTGCGCCAACACGTTAGCCGAAAGTGAGGTACAAATAACAGCGACTGCGATCGAAAGGGGTTTACGAACCAAAAGAGGTTTGCGAATCAAAAGAGATCTCTCAGACATGATATTCATTCTTATATGTGATTGGTAATGATAATGGTTTGCATTAAATAACCAGTTACCACTCTTATCAACGAAAGTTTCATACCAAAAATTGATTCTCGTTATTCAACTTTCAAATAATAAAACCAATACATATTCATTTTAATAGCATGACCTCAATAGCATTCACCACCTAGATGGATTGGGTATATATCTCTTTAAATAAATCACGAACCCAACGACACATAGGGTCATTATGGAAACGTTTATGCCAATAGAGATAAACATCTTCTGATGGGCTTCTGATCGCTTTGGGAACGCGTTTACAAATTAAATCTCGTTGATTGGCAGCTTTTGTCGCAAATGGTGTGGGCAAGTGAAAGATGATATCGGTCGTCTCCGCAATATCCGCAGCAATATTGAAGTTGGACAACTGAATTGGGATCGAGAGTTGGCGCTGCTTATCAATTAAACCAAGGTCTTTAAATCGACTTTCAATCGAGAGTTTTTTGTCACCTTGCAGCGAAATCTGGCCAAGCTGGCTGTTAAGTAAATCATCGACTGTGATCTCTTTGTCTGCCAACGGGTGGTCTTTGCTCATTAATAACCGATAATCGCGACTGATTACGAACATTCGATACAGGTTTTGTTCAGAACTTAATGGCTCATGCGTCGACAACACAAAGTGCGCATCACCGGATAACAGAGGCTCAAAGTGTCGTTTAGGAATCGAGTCAATATCGATAACCATATTCGGCGCTTGCTGGCGAATTTGTGCCACTACTTTTGGCAAAAGGTGTGAGACCTGAGGAACCAAGCCAAAAAAACGAACCGTACTATCACTCGTTTGTGGTTCAAACACGTCTCCGTGAACCAGCTTCTCAAGGCGCGTAAGCACAGAGTTGAGGTCTTGCTTGATGACCTCTGCTTTCGGCGTTAATTCATAGCCATAGGCAGCTCGCACCAACAAATCATCGTTGAACACAGTGCGAAGTTTTTGTAGAGATCGGCTCACCGTAGGTTGGCTCATATCCAACGCCAACGCCGTGTTGGAAACGTGCTTCTCTTCAAGAAGGTGTTTAAGAATAACGAGTAGGTTTAGGTCAACTTGGGCAAGATTCATTATGCAAATATTCACAACAGAGCAAATTCAGTGTGCGCATAGTGCATCTACCACCTCATTAATACAATTGATAATCACTCTTATTTTGATCTAGAGCAAAATGCAGAACCGAGTTTGAGGTTAGGAAAGGTTTAAAGCTCTAAGTCAGAAATGTTTGAACATAAAAAAAGAGAGGCACAATGGCCTCTCTTTGATCGTCTACTTTATATTGCTAACGTCGAGCTATCAGACTACAGCTTTGTCCAAGCATCTTGCCAGTATTGGCTTTCTGCTGGTGCGTAAGATGCGCTTGCACACCAAGCCGTGTATGGCCAAGGCTTACATTCGTATAGACCATTGTCGCTGCCTACCACAATGTCACCTGCTGCGTAGTTTGTGCCGGCTTCATATGGCGGGTAATCACCTGGAGGTGGAGTCGTTCCTCCACCATCTTTCACAGTGAACGAATTGTTTACCATCACTATTTCGCCGTCGGATACCTTGCCGACAACCTCAAGTGCATATTGCCCTTCCGCTACATCGTATAAGTCGATGGTAATAGCGCGGCTGTCCGTTACGTTAACCTGAGTTTGCTCAACCACAGACCCTGCACTGTTGATCACCATAGCCGTAACATCTAAAGCTTCATTTGATGTCAGTGTCAGGTCTAAACGAACATTGCCGTTATCTGGCGCATATTCTGACTGAAGGCCTGAAACTGCAAGCTCTAAGTCATCGCCCGGATCTGGGTTACCACCACATGAAGAGTCTGAAACCTTTCTCCAAACGCCCCACTCACCTGTTGTTCCTGGCTCTTCGCCACGAGTGTACCAACCCGCTCCCCACGTTGAACCGTCATGAGAGACTTGATCACCTTCAACATAAACGGTGTCGGCATCCCATGCAGCAGCACAGTTAGAACCATCCGTCACAGACACTTTACGGTCAGCGGTTACAGTTTGGTTCGCGCTGTCTGTTACGCTATACACAAGCGTGTAGTTGCCGATTTCATTTACATCGACACTGCCAGTGTGTGTGATAGTGCTTGTCAGGTCGCCATCTTCAGCATCATTCGCCGTCACGCCTGCCATAGCATCAAACGCAGTACCCAACACAACAGTAGTGTCAGACACACCATTAAACACAGGCTTCTGGCTGTAAACCTCTACCGTTCTCGCTTTAGTGGTTTCGTTGTTATCGCTGTCTTTCACTCGGTAAGTTAGAACGTAAGTGCCAATCACACTGGTTTCCACGTAACCTTCAACATCGACAGAAGATGTTAGATCGCCATCTTCTTTATCGGTTGCCGTTACACCTTCCATTGGGTCAAACGTTGTGCCGTGAAGAACACGGGCATTTTCGACACCTTTAAGAACTGGCTCACCCTCTACTGGTGGTGGCGTCACTTGACCGTGGACAAACGGGCCGTAGTCTTTAATAAACTGCTCGTTGTATTGTTGACCATTTTTGTTAGTGCCCATGTCCCAGTTGATAGACCAAGTCATTACACCACGCAGGGGTTGGCCTTGAGTCGTTAAGGTCTCGAACGCGTCGTATAAATCTTGAGGATCTTGCACAAAGCCAGTTGCTGCAGCATCAATGCTAGAAGGAATACCAAACACCAGCTTGTCATGTGGAATTTTGTGGAAGCCACGCGTTCCGTTGATAAGCGAATCAGAGATGTAGTAGATGAATTCTTCTTTTAATGCATCGTTGTTTTGAGCAATCCAGCCCACACCGTCAACCCAGATACCGTCGCCACCTTGGTTGTAGAACTGTGGGTTAATCCAGTCGTAATAACCTTCTAGATTATCGATATAAGGAACGTACTTACCGCCTGTCGTTAGATACGGAAACTCAGGCGCCATAGTAATAAGGAAGTTTTTCCCTTCGGCACGGTAGTGATCTTTTACTAGCTTAAGTGCGTCAGGAATGACCGTTTGGTTGTTTGCTGCGGTTACCGCGGCTTGTTCAAGGTCGATGTCTAGGCCATCGAAACCGTAACGCTCAGTAAGGCGGATTATCTCATCAGCAAAGGCTCTTTCATCACCGGTTTCTAGCTCTACGTGCGCATCAGCACCACCCAGCGCTATCAGTACAGAACGACCTTGCTTGTTGAGTTCGGCAATTTGGTCAATAAATTGTTCTTCTGATAACCCAATGGTTGGGTCCAGTTTAAAAGTTGGGATTCGACCATCAGCCACATCGTAAACCTTCATGAATGACACATTCACGATGTTATACATTGGGTTTACTTCATCCAGCGTCACGCATGGCGCATTACCACCTTGGTAGCCGCCACCGTCACACCAGTTGTGCCAATAACCGACCACGACACCAGAATCTGGATTCGTCATATCTGAACCATTCGCATAAACAGCGCCAGACATTGCGGCCATGCCGACCGATACAGCTAATTGTAGAGCTTTACGTTTCAACATTAGTCCCACTTCCTTACTTAACAGCTGTGCCAATCACAACCGAACCAATTCATTGTAATCATGAATATTTATAGAGAAGTAATGGAATTTATAGGAAAAGATGACCTTTGATTTAACTTGTGATTTTAAGTCACAGATTGAATATCAGAATCAATATGATTTTGACTTTTCATTCAAAATGAAATGCTAAAAGCTGTTATTTTCGGCTGGACACATTGACCATGCAAATATTTAATCAACCTTAATTCACATAGATAATTAACCAAAAATATAAAAAATCACCAATAGGAAAAAACGAACTTTAAATCGACAAAAATCGACAAAAATCGACAAAAATCGATCCAAACACACCGTAATTACTGACCTATGACCAGATACCATTGCGAGTGACATCACTAAAATAGCTTGGATATAGCCGTCATGCATGTGCTAGAGATACACACGTATAACGGCATATAGGAGTGAAAATTTGTGGAATTTTGGATGTATACCTCAGGAATTTTTCAGTTGCCCCTCAGCACTAGATGAATAATATGCATCCAATAGTGAAATAAAATTCACCTTATCAAGTTCATTAAGTTGATTAATACCAGCCGCTGCTTTTCTTCCTCCACCCGTTTCAAAGCTTGAGCAAATTTCGTCTGCACCCGTTCTGTTTGATAATGGCGCCCGTAAGCTCACCGTGTAAGACTCGCCATCTTGGTTTTTCGTTAATACTGCTTGCGCTCGGTTTGGATCTTGATTAACGATTTCATTACCAAATACACCACTGATGCGCCTTGCCCACGTCTCACCTGGCAGTTCAAACACGCGTGCTACTTCACTTTCATAAACAGGAGCAAGGTTTGATAGCTGTTGACGATCATTTTGATAAGCAGCTCGTAGTCGATAAAACACAGAGTTTTTATCATCTAAAAGATCAAATGGGTTCGGGTATTGATAAAGGGTTTGGTAGAGCTCAATTGGCGTGAAATGCAAATCGCTTAATGAAGAACCGTAACCATTGTAGTTAACCAAGGTACCTAGCTCTTCTAAAAACTCTGTTTGAGATTGATCGAATCCATTTTCATCCGCTAGCCGCGCGGCCACTGTTTTTAGGTTATCACCAAAAGCAGCCGCGATTGCCCAAGCCACATGCGCACCATTCAGCTTCTGGTTAATCAGCAAGCTCGTGCAGCTCTCTGGCGCGGTATCAATCAGAGTATCCAAATAGCTAGAGTCAGGTACCTCACCAGTTCGATGATGATCGCAATAAAATACATTGATGTTGGCGTCTAGCAGTGAGTGCAATGCAGGTAGGTTCTTCTCCATCGACACATCTAAAACGGTAACGGAAGAAATGTCACCTTGCTTACCCGGCTCCATAATTTGAGTAACAACTTGAGAAACCAACTTAATATCACGCTTTACACCAGTGATCAGTACACTTTCTTTCGGCTCTTTTAAGCGCAGTTGCAGTAAAGCGATGATGCCGTCTGCATCTCCATTGAATACGTCGTAGTGCATGTTGTTCCTCTTCCTTTGAGATCTAAACATCAATCAGCAACAAGCCAATGAAGCCGGTAACGTTGATACCATTAATAGTCTGTCATCATTTTAGTCATATTTCACAGATAGTTAAGTCTATTTTGGAATGCCTTATTCTCATTAGACTCAGAAGGTTTCGCCATAGGCATTAGATTTCAAAAATTAAAAAACACCATTTGCACTATTGTATGACATATATCACAGCAAGCTAAGGCGAAAAGATTATAAAATAAGCATCCCCCACTCAAAGATAAAGCGCCATATGAACACTACCACCACTCTTGTTTATGACACTTTGAAAAGCCTTGCTGCTCACGCTCCTGAGCAACACGCCGAGATTCGCCAGCGTTTATATGAGCAGTTGAGCCTGCCATTTAATAAGCAGATCTCGTTATACGCTAACGTTTTGGGCCCGATAAGTTCAGGTAAGTTAGCCGGATGCGACAACATCGACAAAGCGGTCGATCTTGCACTAGAAGTGTTGGAAGGCCGAAGTAAATAACAACGCGACAGTAATAGTTACAGCAACAGTAACAAGCGTTCTTGAACCAAAAGACCCTGCTCTCCCCCGAGCAGGGTCTTTTTTTGACAAGGCAAATCATATCCAAGGCACTCAAAATGCAAAAAGGCGCAGATCAACTGCGCCTTTGGTTTTAGCTAGTTTCAGGAACGTTACGATGTCTTGAACTGCGCCACCGCTTTATCCATCTCATGGGCTTGCTCTGCGACCTTGTCAACTTCAACTAGACAGTGCTGCGCTGAAGCATTGTTGTCGTTAGATATAGTGTTTAGCTCGGTGATTGAATCACTCACTTGCGCCATCACAGCACCCTGCTCTTCAATTGCTGACGCGATACGTTCTGAGTTGCCTTGAATGCTTTCCATATCGCTCAAGATAAGCTGCAGGCTGGCATCTAGCTCCTCAGAATCTTTCAGAGTCAATTGGCCCTGTTGGTTACACTCGCCAATTTCTGTCATCGAAGCGTTCATTTGGCTTTGGATGGCCGTCACAACGCTGGTGATTTCAGTGGTGGATTGATGCGTTCTGCTTGCAAGAGCACGGACTTCATCTGCAACAACAGCAAAGCCTCGGCCTTGTTCACCCGCACGTGCCGCTTCAATTGCTGCGTTCAATGCCAATAAGTTGGTTTGTTCTGCAATGCCTTGGATAATGTTTACTGCATCGCCGATTTGGTCAACATGATGGTTCAGCGAGCTTATTGAATCTTGACTGCTTGAAAGGCGTTCAGACAACTGAGTAATGTTGCTGATGGTGTCTACAACCACTTCACGACCTTTATCGGCATTCGCTTTCGCTTGATGTACACCTTCAGCGGCAACCGATGTGCTTTCTGAAATCTCGCCGATCGTTAACACCATCTCTTGTACTGATGTGGTCATGGTCGAGGTGTGGTTAGCTTGCACTTCAAACTGTTTGATTACCGATTCTAGTTCATCATGCATGTTTGATGTGCTTTGTGTCAGCTGAAGTGATTTAGATTGCGATGCTGCGATAAGCCCTTCAAGTTGATCAAGCAATTGGTTGAAGTATTGGCCTAGGGTGCTCAGTTCGTCTTTACCGTCTAGGTGTGAACGAATAGACACGTCGTTAGAATCGACAATGTTGCGGATTACCGAGAGTAATGACTCAATCTTACCAATGATAGAGCGGACGATTAACCAGCTGAACAGAATGATCGACACAAGTAACGTGACGCAAAGGATGTTGTTGATCAGCGAGAGTTTATCCATCTCTTGTTGGGTTTCTTGCTCTAACACGGCTGAGAACTCTTTAAATTGAGTTTCAATCGCGTGAGAACCTGAGCGTGCTTGCCCTAACAAACCTTCGTTATGCTTCAATCCAATCACACGCTTCTGCGCAACGACTTGCTTTGCAGCATCTAAAAGTGCACTTGATCTTGCATTCGAAGTAATAGAAAGAACGCTTGGGTCAAATGTGCCCTTTTCAATCAGATCGTTAAACAGGTACAGCTCTACTTTTTGCTCTGCGCCGACTGTTGCACTGATGCTGTCTAGCTCTTCATGAAACTGGCCGAGCAAGCCTTTATCTCTTGCCAATCCGTAGACTTCATTGGCTTTGACTAGGTTAACAAAGCTTGTATGGTACGTTTCAATATCTTCACGCAAGTGTGTGCTGTTGGCCAAACCCAAGTCGTTGAGTATTGTATTGAGCTGTGATTCAGACACTAGAAATTTGTTGTAGTTAACGTCAAATTTGTCGAGGTATTTTAAATCACTGCGCAGTAAGAAATCTTTCTCATTACGGCGAAGGTTAAGCAATCGCACTTCAAGTTCTTTGGTGATTTGTTTAGCTTGGCCCATTTGAGCGGTGGTATCTGCGAATTGTGATGTGGTAAACAGCAATGCAATCATGCCGAAAATGGAAAACAATCCTAATGAATAGAGCTTTTTCTTTATGTTCATATATGTGACTCGTCTTTACTAATCTAATTATGGGTATCTAAGTTTTTTTGTAACTTTTGTTATCTTGTTTTTATATTTATCTAGCTTAATTTGTCTATCTAGCTCTAGTCGCTTGCATAACCCAGGTTGCTTATATAGTGATTAACTCGTGCTGTTCTCAATTGGATTTGAGCTGCCAATGAAATCATTACTAAAGTTAAAATTATCAATAACACAGATTTGCAACATGTACATTAGTTGAATTATAGATTTGGGAGGCAGCTATTTGACGGGTCGTACAAGGCTTGAACAGCAGACTACGTAAGGCTTTGAATCAAAAAGCTTTCGTACTTTATTGGCCTTATTGCTTTTAATGACATTATTTTGGCTGATCAGAGGAGACAAAATGAAGCTCAATATATTAGATTCATAAAAAATGGACCGTCCCTATTCAGGTACAGTCCAATTATTTGTGTTCGTGGTTGTTGACTCTTGGTTCTAAGTTCTGTGCTTTGTGCTTTGTGCTCACTAAGCCTAAAACGCTTTCACCATCTTAGTCAGGCATTTTAGTAATACGGCTTTCTCATCTTCTTCGAACTCTTGTGTGAGTTCATTAACGAGATTCAAGTGAAGCTGATTGTGATGAACATGGATCTTCTGCCCTTCGCTTGTCAAAGCCACGACTATCGCTCGACGGTCGGTTGGGTGTTCGTGACGCTCGATCAATTCAGCCTTAACCAATTTTTCGATTTGAACGGTAAGCGTGCCCGTAGTGATGCCGAGCTTTTCTGCGAGCTCTTTCATTCTTAACGCACCATGCATACCAAGCACTTCGATAGTATGTACTTGCGCCAAGGAGTAACCCGTTTCTTTGACAACAGATTGCTCCCACGAAGACATTTTATCGTAGAACTCGGTCAGTATTTGGTTAAGCTGTTCTATATTTCGCATGGCCGTTTGAGTGCACTTCAAGAGTAAGATGGTTAATCTTATCAAACTTGGCGAGCATTTGTTTATATTCAGAGACGGTTTTGTCGCTGTTTGATTCAAGAGTAATCGCCGCTGAGTAGTGATGCCCGCTCACCTTCCACATGTGTAAGTCGGTTACGGCCGCATAAGGAGCTAAAGCTTCAGTGATTCCGTTACGGTACTCATCATCAATATTCTGATCGAGTAAGATTGGGCTTGTTTGTTTCATTAAGTTCATTGTCCATTTGGCAATCACAACCGCGCCAACCATACCCATTGCGGCATCCAGCCAGTTCCACCCATAAAACTTACCGAAGAGTAGCGCTACAATGGCAAGCAACGACGTCAACGTGTCAGCCAAAACATGCATATACGCCGCACGTAGATTGTGATCTTGATGATGTTCATGTTGCTTAGCATGTTCATGGTTATCGTCTTTATCATGATCATGGCTATGTAAATGACCGTGTGAATGTTCATGATTCTTATTATGATTGTGGCCATGCTCGTGTCCGTGATCATGATGATGATCCCCGAGCAAAAACATACTGACGACATTCACCGTTAAACCGATACATGCCACGATGATCGCTTCGTTAAACTGAATTGCTTGCGGGTTGAATAAGCGATGCACCGACTCCACCAGCATCAATAACGCCACAATTCCCAATGCGATCGCGCTGGTGTAGCCGCCTAGCACACTGACTTTGCCAGTGCCGAAAGAGAAACGTTCACTTTCAGCATGCTTTTTTGCATAACGGTATGCAAACAAGGTAATACCAAACGCCGCTGCATGTGTTCCCATGTGCCAACCATCGGCAAGCAAGGCCATTGAACCATATATGGTACCCGCAATGATCTCGACAACCATGGTGACAACGGTTAGTAGCAGGACATAAAAAGTACGCTTCTCACCTTGCTGATTATGTGAAGAAAAATTGTGTTGATGACGTGTTGGAAAGCTCAAATTGGCGTCCTTATCTTGTGTTAGAGACCTAATAATCGTAGTTGGTCGGTATTCTTTGATTTACAAGTAATTTGATAATCAAAGTAATAACTGGAATTTAGTTTGATTATCAAACATTGTCAATGGCGAGTTTCGAGAATTGGTTCGAATCTTGGTTTAAGGTGTCTTTGAATTGATTGCTTTAAAAATGTTGAAAGCCAATCAGCTCGGTCAAATAACAGGCACAAAAAAGCCCACACTTGGTGGGCTTAATAAAACCGTCAGCCTATGTGAGAATGAGACAACTAGTGCATCTTACCTTTCATGGGAATCACTCGCCGTTCTCAAATATCTTTGCGCTGCAATCGCGTAATTTCATCATCAACCCAACCGAGTAGTTGTTTGGTCGCCTTAGATAATACTTGGTTTTGCCTAACGATATAACCGAGACTGGTGTGACAAAAATCCGTTAACGGCGTTACTTTTGAAATTAGATGGTGTTTTGTCGATATTGCAAACTCAGGAATGATTGCCACCCCAAAGCCAGCCTCCGCCCAGTCAATTTGAGCATCAACACTCCCTACTTCCATTACCCTATAATTGGGTAGATTAAGGCTTGGTAAACCTTCATCAATGAAGTCACGCGTTCTAGTATCATGACCAAGCAGAATTAAGGTTAGCTCAGCGTCAGTCTCGGATTCAGCTCTTGGTTCTGCGTTTTTTGGCTTTGTTTTTTGAACGCCACTTTCTTTCGAACCCGCCATAACTTGAGCTTCAAAACCATCACCCAGTGCACACCATGACAGCTCTTGTAACTCAGTAAAATGCAGCGACTCATTGTTTTGTTCTTTGGCAATAACGAAGCCTAGATCCGCCTGAGCATTCTTGACCAAACTCGATGCTTGAGATGATGTGGTATTCAACAACGTGAGATCGATACCCGGATATTGCGCTTTGAACTTCTGGAAAGGGCGAATCAACAAGAATCGAGAAATGATGTCACTCACGGCAATGGTTAACGTCCCTATTTTAAGGTCGTTAATCGCATTGAGATCAGCTTGACAAATCTGCAGTTCGAGTAACGTTCTTCGGCTTGTCTCTAATAGCCTTTCGCCTGCTTGAGTCAGTTGAAATGGACTTCGCTCTATCAACTTAATGCGCGTGGTTTGCTCTAATTGCTTTAAGTGTAAACTTACGTTGGGCTGTGTCATATGAAGCGCATTGGCGGCTTTCCCGAAATGCTTGTACTCCGCGAGCGTCACAAACGTCTTCAACAAATTAATATCAAGCATCATCTTTCCTCCGCTATCCCTACATATTATATGAGATCCTTATCGAGATAATAAACATAATTAATTTCTCTTATCCAAATTTGAGGAATAACATTATTTCTCAATCAGTCAGGAGAAAAATTATGCCATCTATTGTTGTTGTGGGCGCAAACTGGGGTGATGAAGGCAAAGGCCGCATCGTCGATTTCTTAGCAGCAGACGCTTCTGCTAGCATCCGCTTTCAAGGCGGGAACAACGCAGGTCATACTGTAGTAAACGACTTCGGTACCTTTAAGCTGCACCAACTGCCGAGTGGTATTTTTAACCCTGATTGTATTGCTGTTCTTGGTCCAGGCATGGTGATAAGCCCTGCAGCACTAAGTGAAGAGATTGCAGAAGTTCAAGCGGCTGGCATTGAAGTTAAAATGGCGATTTCAGATCGTGCGACTCTGTGCCTACCTTTACACGCATTGGAAGATACACTTGAAGAAGAACGCTTAGGCGATGGTGCTTATGGTTCAACACGTCAAGGTATCGCACCAGCGTACGGCGATCGCGTAATGAAAAAAGGCATTCTTGTAGGCTGGTTAAATCAACCTGAAATCTTAGAACAACGTATTCAATTCATGCTTGATTGGAAAATGCCTCAACTAAAAGCGCTTTACCCTCAATGTGATTTCACCCAAAGTGCTGCTGAGATGACCGAATGGTTACTTGAAGTGACTAAAGCTTGGCGCCCATTCATTTGCAATGTGACTGAGCCTCTAAAATCACTGCAAGCGCAAAACGCGAACTTACTTTTCGAAGCTCAATTGGGCGCGGGTCGTGATCTAGTTTATGGCGAATACCCGTGGACGACGTCTTCAAACGTAACGGCTGCTTATGCTGGCATTGGTAGTGGTTTACCAGCCCTTCGCCCTGAACGCGTGATAGCTGTTGCTAAATCATTTAGCTCATCTGTTGGTACTGGCACCCTAGTAACGGCAATGGAAGAGCAAGACAGCTTCCGTGAGAGCTCTAATGAATTTGGCGCTACAACAGGACGCCCACGTGATATGGGTTACTTCGATGCCGTAGCAACTCGTAACGGTGTTGAACTACAAGCTGCAACTGAAATCGCATTGACTAAGATCGATTGCCTGTCTGGTTTATCTGAACTTAAGATCTGTACGGCTTACGCGGGTGAACATAGCGAGAACCCGATTTGGCCACAAACGGCTAAACTAAAACCTGTGTATGAAGACATGGCGGGCTGGAATGAAGACATCACGGGTTGTCGCACCTTTGAGAGCCTTCCTCAAGCGGCACAAGATTACGTTACTCGCATCGAAGAGTTGATGGGTGTTCCAATCGTGATGGTATCGGTTGGTCCAGAGCGCGAGCAAATGATCATTCGAGACTAGGTTTAACACAAACCTTTTGATTGTTTAACTCTATAAGTCTCCGGATTGATTGTGTCTATAAACCCGATTTAATCCGTTGATGAATATGATCACGCTAAATAAAGTCGAGCAAGTTGCTCGACTTTTTATTGGCCTTCTTTGTCCGTCTTCAACAATTAGCTTTGTCACGGTTTGTTCTCCCTCTTCCTGTCCATCAACAAAGCTAGAGTGCGATAAGATCCAATTCCAGTTTAGAAATAATAGCTATAGGTAAACTTTAATTCTGTTCCCTGTCTATTGTGACCAAAGCTTTGCTCCGTATCATCGAAGAATTCCGTATACGTCACTTTACCCCAGTGCTTGCGGTTGCCCGATAGTGGGCCTTGAAATGCGAGGTCAAGTTGCAACTGATTTATCGTCCCAACACTGCCACCGAAATCAAGCGAGCTAAACTGCGGATTTATTTGTACATGAGTGCCGTTTTCATGCAAATAAATCGAGTTCAAGAAATTAAATTGAACGCCATAGGTATAGTCATCGGTAAGGCCTAATCGACTAAAATCGCTGTTGTTTTGCCCTACTGCACCGGCCAAAATTGGGAAAGATAACCAATTATCAAAAGGAGTATTTACACGAATCAACCCACCGACTGCGAACAAACGATCTGAGATAGCATCCGTAAAACTAGTTTCTATATAGTCAAGTGAGACACCAACCATTGGTGCATGCTGCCAGTCAGTTCGACTCACTTCGAAATAACGAGCTCGAACTTGAGATAAGTTAAAGTCTTCACTTCCCACTTTTCCATTATCTTGACCTTGTATCGTTAGTTGCCCGAGAAACAAGTTCTCATTGCTTTTTTGTCCGGAAATCTGAGCTTGAATCTGTGCGAAGTCGTTATCTTCTTCTCTGAAACTTTGCTTCCCGTAAGTCACGTTGATAACGGATGAGACCTTAGTGTGGTCGCCAGGGTCAGGGGCATCATCTGGCGTGATATGATCATCTGACAATACATGAGATGAGAAAAGAATAAGGGCACTACTGAGTGTTATTTTTTTATAATTAGCCATGATCAAAAACCTATTATACGTTATTGGGCTCTTAGCCTAATTAAGCCAAGTTCCAAAACACTTTAGAGAAATTCGATCCCGCTAGATAACAAAATAAAGAGACAAAAAATAAAAAAAAGTAGGGTTCAAAGTATCAAATGACGAGACCTAAAATAACGTTAACTTTGTCACTCTTTCCCATACATCACACTCGCCCTCTTCTCACTTAATATTCAATATATTAATATCTAGACAAAACAGATTCACTAGATATGGCGTCATTAATATTTAGATACACATGGTTATTTTTTATTTCTGCTTAAATTCTCATTTTTTAAGATTAGCTTTTCAATGTGAAACATTTATTGCTGTGGATCAAAATGAAAAACCACGCATACCAGTTAGCATATTTAAAGACGTTACGTAAGTGAGAAGACTAAATGCTCAAACTATGCCTAGAGCCACCAATATATAAAGTTGGCGAACTCTATTATTCACCAACTTCTGCTGTGATAGATAGCCAGGGAGAGCGAAGTCGCCTAAGAGCACGAGAATCCAACCTCTTTCACGAACTCATCAAGACATTCCCTGAAGTCCTTTCACGTTCGTCGATCGAAGAAACACTTTGGAAAGACTCTTACGCGACAAACGCAACAATTAATCAAACAGTTAAAGCGTTGAGGTTTTCTTTAGAAGACACTGATAGAACTTTGATTAGAACCATCCCCAAGCAAGGCTATGTTCTGGCAGTTGCACCAAAGATTGACAACAACACAGTACCAAAACTCAACGAGTCAAACGCTAACGAGTTGGCCGTAGACGTATCAATAACTGCCCAGACAATATCAAGTAC
Organism: Vibrio sp. L5-1; assembly: GCF_021728315.1. Classification (NCBI taxonomy): domain Bacteria; kingdom Pseudomonadati; phylum Pseudomonadota; class Gammaproteobacteria; order Vibrionales; family Vibrionaceae; genus Vibrio; species Vibrio sp. L5-1. Next base: position 179,395 of record NZ_JAKKCQ010000002.1, read on the forward strand.
TGAGGTAGAGACAGTTGACACCGCCAGCGAACAGAGCAACTCAGTAACTACTAATAATACCAAAACAGAAGCCACACCACGGAGTATCGTTAATTCAATCACTCTATTACTGGCTATCTCTATCGCTACTTTCGCCCTCTGCGCATCTGGCCTTTTTACTGATCAACCTGAGCGTATTAGCCACCAATATGGCAATCACTGGATACTCTTCAATGCTACAGAGCAGGAGCTCAGCTCGTTACCTATACAACCCGGAGACTCGACAAAATATGTGTCTAAGAATAAGTCGTTCTATCGAATTTGTTCAGAGATAAGAGGAGTTTTGGAATGCCAGCAAGTCGAACTTTAACCCTTTTATCCATAGTCATTGCCATTGTCGTTTCTGGCGTACTTGGCACACAAGCTTATCAATATTTAAATAATCCTCTCCGATTAAATGAAGGGGCATGGGAAGGGAAAGGGGCTGTCTATATTGATGACTCAAGGATTGACAGTAATGCAATGATGTTAGTCGCAAACGATGGGATTCGACTTTCAATAAGCAATCGGTACAACGAATTTAACTACACCTACGATGTCACATTAGAATTGAAACGTGTTGAGCACGTCAGTACCGATTTCGAGATAAAGAAGAGAGAAGTGCGAGGTTTAGAAGCGTTTATCGAAAATACCAATATTGACATACCACTGGGTAGTAATTTGATCCGTCTGAATGCTTGGAACCTCGATGAAGGTCGAATTTTTATTGAGGTCGAGCAAAGTGCAGGCTTAGATGTATCTTATATTTTAGACAAGAAATCAGGTAGTTAGTACTAATTTACTTTTTTTTATCTCTCAATTTACAAATACAATTTTTTTTCTTCTAAAGATACTTTTTTTGGTTGGAGAGTAAGTGAGCTCACAGGTTTAAATGGTGATGAAGATTATTTCATAACTATAACGACTTGAGCTTTCGCTCTTCAACATAAAGGTATCTACAATGACGGTATCCGCAACCACACCCCCTACTCCGGAAGAAAAATCAGGGTTAGCCAAATGGTTCCCTCTGATTGTTCTCCTCGCAGCCCAATTTTCAACCATGGCCGATAACTCTGGATTGGCTATTTCTACTGAGGCACTTATAGCCCTTCACGGTGCAAGCATGCCGCAAATTCAAATGGCTAATGCAATGTACCCGCTTATTGCAGGCGCCGGCATGATCGCTGGTGGCCTGATCGGTCTGATTATTGGATGGAAGCGTCAAATGATCATCGGAGCAGGCATGCTTGCTGTGGGGTCATTTGCAGCCGCATTCGCTCCAAATATGGAAGTCTTAAATTATGGAGCTCGTGTGGGTTCTGGTTTAGGTGCTTGTTTGCTGATCCCTGCAGTGCTGGCAAACGTGGCAGGTATTTACAAAGGTAAAGACCAAGCAATCGCGTTCTCTGCGATTGCAGCTCTGGTTGGCCTCGCAAGTGCAGTTACGCCATTGTTGTTTGGCTTTATTTTGGATGTCGCGAGCTTCCAAGTCGCTTTCAGTGGCTTAGGCATTTACTGCTTATTTGTGATGTTCGGTAGCATGAAACTACCAACGCTTGAGTCTAGCCCTTTCAAAGGTAAACTCGACACTATCGGTATCGCCTTAGCAGGTGTTGGCCTTCTTTGTTTCGTGACTGGTTTGCTTAAAATCTCTGATTGGGGATTGATCAAGCCCCTAACTGACTTCAACCTTTTGGGCATGTCTCCAGCGATTCCAACGGTACTATTAGGCGCTACACTACTTAAAGTGCTGATGGTGTGGGAGCGCCGTTTTGAAGAGCAAGGTGGCACACCTCTTCTTCCTTCTTCTTATGTTAAAAATCCACAAGTTGTGGTCGGCTTAGTCTTGTGTGCCACGATCTTCTTACTGTTTGGCGCTACGGGTTTCATCAACGTTTCTTACATGCAGCTTGTCGCGGGTATGAGTGCATTCTCATCTGGCATGGCATTATGTGCGTTCGCTCTTGGCATGATGATTGGTTCCCTTGGTGCTCCAGTTAAATTGGCTCACTTAACGTGTCAGCGTATTTGCCAATTGGGCTTCAGTATTGCTGCGACAGGTACTGCGCTGATGTTCTTAGGCTTTACCACTGAAGGTATCACCTTCTGGCAATACATTTCTCTAACCATCTTTGGCACAGGTGCTGGCTTACTGGCTTCTCAAGCTTCAATTGTTGTAACGTCTGCACTAAGTGAGCGTGAGGCTCAACAATCAGGTGGCATTCAAGCGACATCTCGTAACGTAGGACAAGCGTTTGGTGTGGCTATCCTAGGTTCAGTGATGCTGTTCTCTTTAACTGGTGCGATTAAGTCAAACGTAGCTGAACATGAGGCGCTATCAGCAGAAACGAAGCAAATCATTATTGAGCAACCTTCGCTACCATTCGTATCAAACGCTATGGCAGTTGACCTTATGGAGAATCTGATTGCAGATAAAGAAGAGCAACGCATTGTCATCGAAGTCATGGCGGAGTCTCGCTTACAGTCGGTTCACTATGCGCTATTTACTTTGATTGGATTAATGCTTGGTGGGTTAGCCTTGTGCTCTAAACTTCCCCAACGTTCATTAATGAAGAGCGAAGAGTAACATCTCAAGCCTCGGCAATGCCGGGGCTTTATTCGTTTCACCCGACGTAATTTCAATCACCTAATGAGATTTTATGGATAAGAAAAACGATAGCAAAACAACTTGGTTACTCATCGCGCTCTGCTTAGCACAATTCACACTCTCGGCAGATGTCGCCAACCTGTCTATCTCCACCTCCGCACTGGTTAATGTTTTTCAAACAGACATTTCGAACATCCAGTTTCTAAGCAGTGTTCAACCACTTGTTGGCGCGGCTTTGATGCTTTCTGCAAGCATTTTCGGTTTGATTATTGGTTGGCGACGATTATTGATCCTTGGCACAAGCATCGGCTTTATTTCCACACTTGGTTTTATCGCAATCGATGATATAACCACCCTATCCCTTTTAGTCCGCCCTCTTGCAGGCATTGCCTCTGCGCTCATACTTCCCGCTGTTCTGGCGCTTGTGGTTGCGCATTTCCCGGGGAAAAATCGCGCTGTTGGATTCGGCTTTATGGCCGCCGCCACCGGATTAGCAGCAGCCATCATCCCTTTGTTGAGCGGTTGGCTGCACGACAACACCGATTGGTATTGGTCTTTCGTTATTATTGCAGTGTGCTATTTCTCAAGCTTAATGGCGGCCATCTTTGCTATTCGTCCTATTCATACTAACAGCCCGACTAAGTTCGATGTTGTTGGTGCAATACTCGGTGCAGTAAGCACGGTCGCTGTTTTTCTAGGGCTAATTAAGATGCCTTATTGGGGCGTATTCACAGTCTTAAACGGCGCAAAGGTTCCCTACTGGCTGAACGTAATTTACCCATTAAGCCCTGCTCTGTTTTTGCTCGGCCTAGGCGTTTTGCTATTTACGCTGTTTGTTATTCAGCAAATTAGGTTTGAACGGAAGCACGGCTTTGCGCTTTTACCATTTAGCTGGTTCAAAAATAGTGCGTCAAGAACGGGATTTATCGTACTCTCACTGATGTACATCGCACTAGGCGGAAGTAGCTTTGTCACCGTCACTTACTTGCAAGTCGCCATCTCGCTCTCTTCTGCTCACTCTGGTAGCATTATTCTTCTGTTCTCTGCCTGTATGATTGTTCTATCAGTGGCGACTCCAATCATATTTAAACAGCAATCACAGAAAAAACTCTGCCAAATTGCTTTCATCACAATGTTTTTCGCCGGGTTAACATTGATATTATCGAGCCAAAGCCAGCAAATATTAGCCCCTTTCTATTTGGGCATGGCGTTGCTAGGGGCTGCGATGGGTATTTTGGCTTCCCAATGTCCCGTCATCATTACAAGCGCCTTAGGTGAAAGAGATGCGGAGCAATCTGGTGGCTTACAAGCAACGGTAAGAAACATTGGTTTGGTATTAGGTATCAGTCTATTTGGCGGATTAAACCAAGGTGCAATGGACCACAACATTCGCTCTAACCATGAGATCGCGACCTACTACCCTCAAGATTTCGTTTCGGATTTGAACCAACTTTCTCATGTACCCTATGTTGATGATAGCCGTGTTAACACATTGATTAAAAATTATCAGTTAGATAACCATCAAGCTGAATATCTATTAAATGAAAATGCAAACGCTCGCGTTTTTGGTTTCAACTTAGCGATGATGGTTCTGGTGTTGATTTCACTCCTCGGTGGATATATCAGCTCTCGAATCGGTCCACCGAAGCTTCAGCCTCGTCCCCCCACTCTCAAACACTCTCTAAAAATCTAGTGAAAGGTCAACCTTAACGGGTTGGCTTTTTAAGTTTTGCTCCTCAGGTCATCAGCTATCAAGCCTTTAGAGACAACTCCACTCATCGATTAAAGCGCCTTAAACACTGTGAAAACGATAGTCCAGTATCAACGCCCTAATATTGTTTCTCTCGACATTCCCCTCTCCATTGGCAACTCATCCAACTTTAGAAAATACATTTGTGAATAATGGCGTTCTATAACCCTCAGCTCGTTAATCGAAAATTTAGATTTAGGGTTTCAGCTGTATTCTTGTCCACTTATAAGTAATCCATAGCGGCGCTAATATCTGCCATTACAGACCTTGGCTATATTGCTTGCCACCAATGCTGGCTCTGAAGCGGCTTCTTACAGCATGTTTTAAAAGGTACCGTGAAACCCTCACGTTATAGTGAATACTTTTAAGGGCTTTCTATAGACACAAAAAAAGAGCACTTACGTGCTCTTTGAGTTGATGTGAAAGTTGTATTTATATGATTAAGCCATTTCTGGTTCTTTCACTGACGTTGTTGCATTTTTGTGTACTGAAACATCGCCACCTAACACCGTGGCATGTACTCGTATATCTTTAATCTCTTGTTTTGGCGTCTCTAGTGGGTTTGCGTCTAGCACAGCAAAATCAGCCAATTTCCCAGCACAAATCGAGCCTTTACTGTCTTCGTGCCCCATTAGATAAGCTGCACCAAGTGTAACAGCGTGCAGAGCTTGCTCAGCGGTTAGGCACTCTTCTTCTCCATACACGTTACCTGAGAAAATGCACTTACGATTCATTGCACCCCACATCATAAACAACGGGTTAACCTGCGTTACGCCATCATCACAGTGAATAGAGAACGGGATGCCTTTTTTCGCCGAAGTTTGGAACGGGTTTAATCGATTGACATACTCAGGCCCAACGGTTTGTGTTGCGTGTACGTCACCCCAAACCGGAATATGAGTACCAAACAAGTTGTGACACACACCTAACTTGACCATTCTGTCCATTTGCTCATCAGTCACCATTTGGTTATGTTCTAAGCAGTGACGAGCTTCTGGCATTGGTGTGTCTTTCTGCATGCGTTCGATAATATTTAGCAGTTTTTCTGTGGTGCCATTACCGTTACAGTGGAACGAGATGTTGTAGCCCGCTTTATGGAACGGCAAAGCAGACTCGTAGATCTCTTCTACGTCGCGAGTCAGCGAGGTACTCGGCTTGCCATTATAATAAGTTTGGCCGTCTAACAGATTCGCAGTGAAACCTTGAATTGAGCCATCGGTATTCACATACTTCACGCTACCGATACAAAGCCTGTCTGTATCGTTCTGCTTCATGGTGTTTACGTCTTCCAAATTGAAAGGCCCTACCAAAGGGTAAGCCGTAATACGAAGCTTAAACGCTGGGTTGGTACTCAATGCTTGGTAAAGCGGATATGGATTCGACGGCAAGCCCATGCCACAATCCGAGACTGTAGTCACACCCAATGAGTGGGCAATATTCGCGTAATCGATCAAGGTCTTTCCGATCACGGCCGGGTCAGTTCCGTAGTTAAATGCTCCAACATTGAGTGCACGGTAGATGTCTTTCATTTCGGCAATATCGCCTGTCAATCGACCATTTTCACGTAATACAAATTCAGCATTGTCGCCCAAGCTGAACCCTGACATTTCAAGCGCTAATGTATTGAGTCCTGCTAAGTGGCAGCTTGCGTGCATAAAAAACACCGGAGAGTCATCAATAACAGAATCCAAGAAATCACGATTCACAATGGTCCCATCAGTCATCAACAGTGGGTCCAAACCCCAAAGATTGATCCATTCTCCTGTTTTACCTGCCTTGTCGTGCTCTTTTTTAAGATCTTGTAAGTGCGCTTTTAATGTTTCAGCAGTTGCACACCCCTTTAGTAACTTACCTTCTACACCTAGACGGTCGTATTGTCCGCCATATTCAAACATACCTGTAAACAATGCTGCAATCAGTGGATGCATATGCGCTTCAATAAAACCTGGCACAATTGTTTTGCCTTCGAACTGAGCATCTAAGCGATATTCTAAGCTTTTATCGGTTAAAAATGTTTCAGCCTGATCTTTAGTACCTGCGAATAGTATTTTCCCATCTTGTACAATGGTCGCTGCTGCCTTTGGAAGCTCTTCATTCATAGTAATAAAGTTGCCTGTGTAAAGGACGGTTTCGGCGTTGTATTGAATACCAGGCTTAAGAGCTGTTTTAGTTGTCATAGTTAAACTCCAGATGTGTAGGGTTCATTGTAATTTTTGTTCCTCTTCAACTTGCCTTAACCTGTATTTCTTTTCGAGAATTTTAAAATGAAATAAAATGATGAAATAAAATTGCGATATAAAAAAAGATAAAGACGATGATTTATATGAATTTTTAACTATAAGGAATGCCAATGCTGGTCAAAAAAAGCATGAACTTCGAAACTGCCCATTGGATAGTGATGTTCAACGCCAGGCGTAAAAGAAAAGTAAGAGAGCTCTGGGAAAACCAACAAACTCAATAGTGTCCCCAATATAATGACAACGAACAATTTAAAATAAACACTCATCACTGCATTCCTTATTTATTAGTAATGCAGTCTTTATAAGGCTTATCTAGCCGCCTTTTATTGACAATCCGCGCTGTAAAACAATTTCTCAGCTATTATCATTTTTTTTTATTAATCACGAGCTTTTAAATGTGAGAGATTCGATAAAAAAGTGATTCAGTTTTCTCAACATTCTCAACTAAGCAGCTAAGCAGCTAAGCAGCTAAGCAGCTAAGCAGCTAAGCAAGGCTTCGTTGCGTAATTCAGTTTAGAGAAAAAACTACCTCGCTTTGTATGTTTTTCAATTAATACGGCTAGTTTCAGGCATATCAAGTCCAGCAAGCTTATTCAGCATTGCTTAATTCCCCCCAACCTTTGCATTGTAGTTTCTGACGCTCAATCGTCCCCCTAGCAACTGTTTAACTCGATACATTGCAGCTCTGATTGTAAACACCTGTGGTATCGATATCGCTCTTTTCAATACTTATTTGAACCATATAGCTTCTGGCAATCAACGGCTAAATTTCTAGGATGATCGTGTCCCCAGAGAGCTGCCTCTTCTGTTAGAGGTATATGCGCGACTGCTCGCTTAATGCTAATTGCATCATGACAGGCTCTCATGTCATAAGCGCCATCGCCAGATACATCAGGATGCTTCAACATGTTTGTTTCAGTAAGCTCGGGAGTACTTCTCCATCTGTAACCGTCGATAAATGTAGTTCGGTTGTAATGATTTCATGAGTGCTTGCGACAGCAATATGCAGCTTTCGCCAGGCTTTGCGCTCGCCATCCGTCCCGTATTTTCTGACTTTTTATTCACCTTCGCAATAACCTTTAAGGCCTGTAGCATCAATGGCTAAGTGCTGTACCACTCCCCCGCATTTTGCCTTAAATGAGACCTCTATTTGCTTTGTGCCTAACCACTTATCACTTCTTCATCAATCCAAAAGGTCAAATAGCTACGGTTAATGAGCGCTCGGTTATATTGCTTCCAGTTGATTGTTTTGTAACGAGGTTTAGGCATGAGGCTAAGAAGGAGAATGAATGTAGCCGATCAGATCGTAGGTTATAGATTTAGCACCATTGAATTACACAACAAAGCCTCTACAGCTAATCGAATTCTGCAGAGGCTCAACATCATAATACTTAAATAATCTGTCATAAATTCCCTAGCTTTACTTTATTGTTAGCTCGAGATAATTTTGTTCACCACGCTTATTAATATGCATATCCGTTTTGCTCAATTAGAAAGCAAAACGCGCTTTAAAGCCAAACACGACATCCGTTTTATCTTTAATGAAAATATTTTCCTGATTACCGGTTTCAATGGCATTTACATTGATTGCGGTATGGTTTAACACCTGAACACTTGGAGACAGTTGCAACCAAGGCGTTACTTGAGCTCGGTAATAAAGCTCGGCAGTATATTGGTCATCTAATTCAATATCACCAAAGGTACTTGCCATTGGACTTGCCCAGTTAAACGCAAGCCCCATCATATCTTGATTGCGATTTACTGGTATGTAGCCAAATCCAACGCTGACCGATGCATCGTACATTGCACCACCATCTTCCGCCCAACCTGCTCTCAAGAAGGGTAGCCATTGGTTATCAATTAAGCCCGATAGAGAAACGTTAACACCATAACCTTCTTTATCATTTTCGACCGCGTCTCGTTGCCAAACGGTCACGTGGGCATTATCTATAAACAACGCTTCTTTCGATGGTGTATAACCAATCTCTAAGCTTTTCCATGTTGCTTTGCTATCGAATAGATCTTCAACACCTTGTCCAAGGTTAGACGCATTACCTTTCGCATCAAGAATACTCGCAGAACCATAGATCTTATCGGTTAGAAAGCCGCCTAGCATGACACCCAATGCACCGTCAGGAAGCCCTCCTATCGTGCCACTTCCTGATGTAAATACGCCATTATTGAAATCGTTCCAAGGACTCGCCAACGCATAAAAATCGGTGTAGTCGGTCATGTCGAGAAAACCTGCGTAGGCAACCATGCGTTCGTCTAACATCGATTGACGCCAAAATAAATGGGTCGTTCTAAAGCCTTGGTCTCCATATAAAGAGTGGACAAACCCGATATAGCCAAGGTCTTGAACGCCAAACTCTTTCGGTGAGGTGTCGCTATATTTATGGCGGTGTTCAAATTTAAAAACTACCCCTCCCGTCGAGCCAGAATCGGTATGAACCATGTCCCATTGTCCATAGACTCGCAAAGCACCAGATGCCGATGACGAATCACCCAACGGATTAGTTGCCGTGAGTCCCAACATGTTGTAATCCACACCAAGTTGCAGCCCATGTTGTTCTTGCCAGCGCTGTTTCGTCTCTGTCCAAGATTCAAAGTGCGACGGTTCTGTTGTGGTTTCATTCAGCTCTGTCGTTGTCGCTAATATATCAAGCCTTTCCGCTGCCACTGCTTGGTAAGACAGTGCCATCAACAATATGGCAATGGGAGATAATTTGGATTGTATTCTCATGGAACTCTCTGTGAATCTACTCGATGGCCACATCACAGACGTACTGTTGGTGGCGAGATATTACGGTAATGGAACATTTATAGGTACAATGTTTGAAACATCACTTTGGTTAACTGAATAACGGTGTTTTAGAAGAAAGACTTATACATGAACCAAGCAACGGTATCGTCAATATCTTGCTTCAGCGCCGCTGACTTCACGCTGCCGTAAGTATTTTCAAGTCTAAATTCACCCCAATGATTCATCGCTGCATTCATTGGGGTGCCAATACGTACTGAAGACTTAAGCGTACTGGTTTCAATGTCCCCATCTACATAAGTGTATTCAGGGCTTAACATGACATAGGTTCCGTCTTGACCCGTCTTAAGCGTAAAGTAACCAGCCGCCATACCACCTACCGCAGAGTCGTCACTCACGTTAAATTGGTTGGTCATCGCATCACTGTACTCACCCGCTAACACACCGCCTCTCAAGTACATTGAAAACCGTTCTACTGGCGTAATTGCCACGACCGCACCCAATGCTGCCGTCGTCATAGAAGCGTTGTCGATCATGTCAATCGATGCTGCGACCTTTGGTACTGTTGGGTTTTCGAAGTTAAATACATGAAAGTATTGAATACGAGAATCATTGTATTTTCCCTCTTGGTTCATGTTGCCTTCTACGGCCACCATGCCTTGCTGAGTATCAGTCACCCCAAAGCCATAGGTCAGCATGCCCTTTACATCACCATTATTGGTTGCTCCTACGGTGAACGATGTTGTTGCTCGTGCGATATCCGATGGATCGTGATCTTCTTCGGCGTAAAGTGAAGTGCTCGTAAGAACAAGAGCCGTAAGTGCAGTTAGTGAAACTGTGTGTTTGATTGACATTGTTATCTCCAAGATTGTGTTCAAATTTCAACGTCATAATATGCGGGATACAACCATTCCCGAACTTACACTTGTAGGATTCAACTGGACAAAGATCCGCTGTGTTCTATTATTGATATCGTTATTAATACAAAATCATTAATATCCGTTATGTCATTTGGATCTACGCAGATAAACGACGATTAACCACCATTTTCGAGAGATGAAATGAATTTTAGCCTTGAACAACTCAATACATTTGTTGCTGTTTATGAACAACGATCATTCAGTAAAGCAGCGGTAAAACTGAACAAACATCGAAGTACGATAGGACAGGTTGTCGTTAACCTAGAAGACATTTTGATGGTGACGCTGTTTGACCGAGTAGGACGCTCAGTTGAGCCAACAACGGAAGCTGATTTACTCTATCGTTACGCTAAGCAGTCCATTGAACAGGTCAAGGCATTTGATAAACTAGCAATAAGCCTTGCTCAAGGTGAGTTAGAATCTATTAACTTTGGATACTGTAGTTTCTTGCCACAATTAGCGATTGCAGACATTAGAATGCAGTTGGCTAAAGACTTCCCTAATTTATCTGTCAACTTTTTCGTGCGTGGAAAAGACACCATTAAGAAAGGGATTGAGTCCGGCGAATTTCACTTCGGCTTAGTTAACACTCACGACAGCAAAGCCATAAATAGTTTCCATTCGACTTATCTGGAAACGCTATCACTGATTCCATTTGCCAATAAAGGTGGTGAGCTATCAAAAGTCCCACCAAATGAATTGCTGTCTAAATTAAGGGTCTCGAAACAACTGGTTTTGCAGTCACTTATCGAAGAAGGGCTAGCCGACAAGGTCACTTTATCGGCAGATTATGAAGCGATTGACCAACTCTCTTTGATTATCAAACTCGTACAACTCGGGCACGGCTGGTCTTTGCTGCCTCGTTCGGTTATCTATTCTGAATATGTTAGACAAAACTTAGTGGCACTCGAAATTGATGAAGTAAAAAAGAGCATAGAAATCCCCATTTCCCTTTGGAGCCCTCACTCTAGCCAACTCGTTAAAATCCGAACTTCTATCATTAGCGCATTAGAAAACTACATTAATCATATTTTGGAAGATTTGAACCTTTAATCCCATTTGTCTAAGTAGAAAGCAAAAAGCCGCCAGCATCTAATATAACTAGAGGCTAGCGGCTTTAATTCTTGGTTTATCAGTACTTAATGAATGAAAGTGATATCCGTTGTACGCTGAAGTTTCATGAGTTTGGTGCGCTCCCAAAGGCTATTGCCCGTCATCACTATCTCGACTTCATCGTGCTCATCACAAAAAGACCAAAATGGTTTATCTCCAAAATCCGATTCAATTTCAGTGACTTGGTTTTCAGATAGATTCGAAACATCCAACCCGACGTTATAAACGAACTTAGACAGCTCCGTTGAGTCGATATCCTTAACCACCGTCATTGACTCTAATTGAGATTCATAAGAAGGTAAGGCATTAACTTCACCTGCTAACTCTTCAAGCGAAGAGGCGTTTGCAGTACTCGTCATCAGTAATACACAAGTTAGAAAGCCTTTAGTGATTCGCATAACTCTCTCGCTACTTTTGTTTGTACGTCGGATTTCCATCTGCACCAGACTGAGTGGTAGAAAATGTCGGTACCGTGATATTTTTTAAGTAACTGGCTTTATCAAGTCCTTTAAAACGACCTTTGTCTTCTGGGGTGTGACGAATAGGTTGACCCGCCCAAACTTTCTTAAACTCACCATTATCAACCACTTTTTGGCCATTTACGATAACGTAAGTAATACCAGACGTCGGAGCGCCCTGCTCACCCGCTTTGTAGGTTGCATTATCCGTCACGTTCTCTGGATCAAAAACAGTAATGTCTGCCACCATTCCTTGTTGCATACGACCGCGTTCTTGCATCGACTCAAGCCCTGCATCACCTAAGTGCTTCGCTGGCCAGTAAGCCATTTGAGCCAGAGTGAACATCAGAGGTACGCCTTCCTCGCGAGCCATCGTAAATACTCTGCCACGTGTGCCAGCGGTACGTGGGTGTCCCTTATATTCAGAGGGGTCAGCGTCCCAAGAATCAACACCTAAACCAGAATAAATCGAATCAGCCGCCACTGTCATATGTGGGATCTGTAAGAAGTACTTAAGCCAGTCCTTACGTGGTGGGCTAAAGATCACGACAAGGTGGCCCGGATTTTCTACCGAGAGTTTTTGATATTCCTCTTTGGTTAGGAACTTATCGCCTTCTGGGTCATACATGATGTCTTCATATTTGTACCCAAACAGCCCTTCTATACTCTCAGGAATCAAGAAAGATGAACCAATGGCTGTCGAGGCCGCATCATATGGGTAATATTCAGACCACATGTTCATGCCTTGCTCACGTGCTCTCTTCAGTTTATCTTCCACTTCCCACCAACCAAACTCGTTGTTGTGAAGCATCAGTAGGCCAGCTTTGAGCGCAACGGCATTGGCAAAGACTTCATCAAAGCCTAGTTGACCTTCTGGATCGACAGGATTGCCATGATATCGGGTATGAGAAGCAGTAAAGCGTCCCCAGTTCGCGGCCACTTTTTGAGATTCGTACATTTCAAACGATGTTAAACCATTTTTCATATAGGCCGTTGTTGAAGCAAGATTGATTGCTCCCTCTTTAAAGCCTTGATCTAAAATAGATAAAATCTGAGTCATCTGTTCAGGATTTGCTTTCACATCTGACCAACCACTGACGCCATCTTTTGCTGCTTCTGCTCTCAACCTACCTAGAATATCTGGAGCATCATAAGCGCGATCAATTTTCACTTCAGGGTCTAGTACTTCAAGACGTGCCGCTTCCTGGCTAATACCTGTACCATAATTTAACGGCCAAGCATCTTTCTTCGCGTCATACCACTCAGCAACACGGGTTGCGCCGATCTCAAGATCCATACCCGTTGTTACGCCATCGAGTGCAGCTAACTTAATGGAAAGGCCATCAAGAGAGTGAAAGTGTGTATCGATAAAACCAGGTGCAACGACGTGATTTTTTGCATCAATGACATGGTCACCCTTTAAAGAGTCCGCGGTAATAATTGCAATGCGGCCATCTTTAATACCGACATTCAGCACGGCATCAAGCATGGTTTCTGGGTCCATAACTCGACCATTTTCAATCACTAAGTCATAGTCTGATGCCAATACACCGGCACTACCTAGGCTAAGAGCCAAAGTAATTAAAGTACTGATATTACGCTTCTTAATAGGTTTCATCACGTGTCTCAAAGTTCATTTAGAGGAATACAATTCAATACCAAAAGACCTTTATGAGTAAGCTATCAATCGCGTCTTTGTGTATCGATGTGCATTCATTATAGACACAATCAAAATAAACAAAATTTCGTTTTGTCCGATCCAGTCCTACAATTTTCCTGAATTATCTAAGGTTTAATATTTTGATTTCTTACACAGGGGAAATGAGTTCCTGACGATCATTACTCTCAACAAGGTCTGAAAAATAAAACTAAATCTTGTTCTTCTTATTGAGATACATGTTTTCATCGGACGACTTGATTAGATTAATGATGTTGAAGCTTCGAGAGTCTGCAGTACCAAAACCATAAGAAAAACCGAGGGGAACCTCATCATCGCAACGAAAACCTTCAATGAAGTCATCAAATTCAGCGTGAACTTTATTGACCAACTCAGAAGCATAACCAGCCTCTTCCGAATGTATGACGACAATGAACTCATCACCACCGACCCTAGCCGATATGATGTTGTACTTTGCATTGTTTTTTATGCATGACGCAAAGCCAGAGATATAGTCATCACCTTTGAAGTGGCCATAAGTATCATTGATGTACTTCAAATTATCCAAGTCGAAATACAAACAAACGATCTCTCCATCGCTGATGTTTGCTTTGTTGAATTCATGGAAGAAGCCCCTTCGATTAAGCAGCGTTGTCATGATATCAAAGTGACTGTTTTTGTATAAAATCCGGCTCTCTTCTTTTAATAGAATTTCAGAACGCAATAGAGTCGATATGTTTTCAATCAAGCTAACTTGGCTCTCGGTATACGCTGTTGGGCTTAAATCAAAAACCAAGAGCACCGCAAACACTTCGCCATCGATATCTCTTACCGGGACGCCGCAAAACGACTTATAGGCATCCGCCCCATTCGCAGAAACGGAATCACCACCAGCATGACCACTCAAATAAACCGTGCGATTTTCGTTATGCACATACTCACAAAAGAGGCTAATTTTGCTCTTATGTTGGTTACACGATATGTTTGAGGAGCTCCACACGCTCTCAGAACCAGAGCAACTCAAATCAGAGATCATGATGATGCCCGCATTCGATGCGTCCATGATGTCTCGTATGTTATCCAATATAGATACCCAAGTATCGACATCGATATTTTTTTGCATCCCTTCAGAAGAGAACTTATCAAAAAACATTAATATTTCTTTAGTATCAGACAGTTAAACTTAATTGAATATTCATTAGTATACGTTGTAACAAAAATTCCAAGAGCGATAGCTTAGAGTGGTTATTACGACAAAGTAACAACCAAGCCCTACATCCTAGTTTTCTAGTTCGGAAGCATCATTCGCAGAGGCCCAAATTTCTGAACGTCTATTCTTGGCTCTACCCTCTGACGTTGCGTTGGACGCAATAGGTTTACTTTCACCAAATGAGCGTATAACAAGGCGATTCTTCTCTACACCATCCGCGATTAAACCATTCGACGTAGTCAGCGCTCTTTGGAGCCCCAATGCTTGGTTATAACCTGCTTCGCCAGTGCTGTCAGTGTGTCCATCCACTGTAATCGCACTGCCGTTAGTCTTTAATTCGCCAGCTAGTTGGCTCAATGCTTTGCTGCCCATTGGTGTTAAGTTGTGTTGGTCGAAACCAAAATGAAGGCGAGCGAGCAACCCTTGACGCTCTTGGTTACTAATCCAAGTCTTACAACCTGATTGGTTCATACCGAGATTGGATTGACCTGCTAACGCTTGTTTTAGCTCACTGCTGTCAGACGGCTGCTCTATTTGTAGAAAGCCCTGTCTGTGTTGTGCAATGCCGACGACATTATCGACTCTTACACTATGTTGATATTCACTGAATCCGGTGTCGCAATAAACACTGATACCTTCTTCCGCATGAGCGATAAAACTAAGTTGCAATGTCGATAGGACGATTGAACTGATCATTAACTTTTTCATATTTTCCTCTAATACAACTTAGTGATTCCGCTTGTTTTTGAGCCTTTACGGATGAGTTCTTCTATCTTTTCAATCAATTCATCTAAGTTAGATACGTCGATGATGTCTTCATTTGGGTCGACAACGCAGTCTTGAAAACCACTTTGTTGAGATGCTCGAAAATCGATACCAATAACACCTATGTATAAGCCTGGTATTTCCTCTCTTGCTTTGTTACACATGCCTCTGTCGACTAACCCTTTGAGGATGCCGTTATTCGGACTCTCCTGCCCATCGCTTAAGATCAGCAGCATCTTGATTTTCTTGTTGTAGACTTGTTGTTCTTCTTGATCGGAACTGTTCGGGTCACCGTCATGAAGCACCTGAGAACCTCTCAAAATACCTTGAAAAGCCGCAGTGCCACCGTCTGCCCACATCGAATTAATCGGATTCAAGTCTGAAAGCTTGTTCGATAGTTGAATGTTAGAAAACTGCGATGAATTGGAAGAACCATGCGCGTTAAATAAACTTGTTCCACTCACACTATAAAAATCAGGCTGTAACCCCGACTTATCAGTAAACATCGTCGATACTGAACTCGGGAAATCAACGTAGTTGTAGACATCGGCAACCAAGTAATTATCTTGATAAATCACATCCTGAATGCGTTTGGCGTACCGTCGATTGTCTGATTTTGGATTGGGACAATATGATTGCCAGTTCGCACAGTTGATCACCTCATTTTGCGAATAGGTACGCCAGTAATCCCAGTTAACATCGTTGTAGGAATAAGGTGATACGTTCGTTTTATAGTTATCTTTATAACTCAACTGGCTTGTCGCCCGAGCTTGATTTCCTGAGACGATCTCCCTAGTTCGAACGTTAAAAGGCACAAAGCCAACTCGATTAAGCAGCTTGTCTCCGGTTGTATCTTCTCCGGGCTCATCACAAACGTATTTCCACTCTCCATCGACGTAGTCCTGCTTAATCGATGTGCAAAGAATTTTGCTAGATATTTCATCAATAGCTGTCTTCAGATCGTCGATTTTTATGTGTCGACTTGAGCCCCATCTGTCGTTCATTGAACCGGAAAAGTCCGACACAAAAACAATATCGATGTTGTTGTCACCAAGATAAACAGGGTACTTCCTCGCTAACGAGCGTCCCGCTAAGTCTTGCTGCTGATCAAACGAAGGGATAAAGCTACTCGCGAACCAAGAGTCGTGCGTCGTCTTGGCATTCACTGTGTATTGGATGTATTCCAGAACCCCAGTGCCCTCGTCTTCCGCTTGGTGAAATCGGTCTGCTGATAGGTTGGTTGATTTGATGTCTCGCACGTAGTTTTCGACATACTTGGTCGCTAACCCACGAGCCTGATCCGGTTGATCTTCAATGGTCACCGCTATGGCTGCTGCCTCTGCTGAATCTCGTAATCGGCTGGTTTCTTGAACATAACGTGTGCCCTCAACCGCCCAAAAGGTCATGCCCATGATTGGAACAAGCAATAAGCCCATCCACACCGCGGCAACCCCTTGCTGTCTTTGGAGACTGAGATGCTGGCGATTGATATGACGGTCGTGCTGCATTTTCATTTCATTATCTCCCAGGCATGATTGAAGAAGAGCCAATCTTAACCGTGGTGCTGGTACCACTGTTGAAGAAGGGCTTGAACCAAGAGCTTTGCTCTTCACAAAGACTGATTCGGTATAATGGATACACAACGCCCTTTTCTACTGGAGCTAGATCCGCATGCGTGAGAATCGAATCGGTTTGGCAATTTAAGCTTCGGTACTTGCTGGTTGAGAATTCGGCGACATTAACTTTATTGATCAATGACTCTATCTTGATCGCCACGTTATCGACTGGTGTATTGAGCATGCGACTTGCCACTTTAGCCATGTCTTCTAACTCTGAATTAGTTACGGGTAGGTTTTGTCCTGCCAGCACGTCGGCATCAAAATAACGAGTACGCTCTTTGATCACATTCACTAAAGCAAAGCTGGATCGATCGAGCTTGGCCAGCACAAGTAGCTGATTGCTCAAGTCTGCCCCAAAGAGGTAAACGCCCCACAACGCGACAAGGATGAACAACAATTCAACGGTAAATGAACCTTGCTGGCGAATCGCGTAAGACACACGTTGTTTACGGCGCATCATTGTCCCACCCCTCGTGTTCTAAGTTCAAAACCATAGTGCTTGAGATATCCCTATCCGCAGCACCGGCCAGTTTAATGACTGGTGTATAACGGTAGGTCACCGTGATCTCGGCTAAGTCATAATTGAAGTTCAAGCCTTGATCAGAATGTCCCCTGTTCGCGATGAAATCGTCATAAGTTTTGAAATACTGACCTGCGATAGAGAACCTTGAGCTATCAATTAAGAAACTCCATAGATTGTCATCATCTTCGATTAACGATTTGAACTTAGTTTCGTACTGCTCGTTGATCCCTTTACCTTCATATATTTTGGTATTCCTGATGGTTTCTCTCAGCGAATACTCGGTCATGTTCACAACGTAGATTTGATAGCTCGATTCGAAGATCGCAAAGGTGGCGAAAAACAGAACAAGCGCACCCAACACAAACTCAATCGCCGTCACGCCCTTCTGCCTGTTAAGACGCTTCATCATTAACTCCTACTTGAGTCAATTCAGCGGCGATGCTCTGGATCTCTTCCGCTGAGAAATCGCCTTTAAGTAACTTTTTGGCTGAGTCGATTTGCTGAGTTTTCATTAGTGCGATAGCTAGGTTCGCTTTAACGATCTTATTCGCTGGGTCTTCTTTTAAAACCGGAGCTAACGTTTCGATCGCCTGTTGGTACTCGCCATTGGCCATTTGAATCATCGCAATGTTGTTCTTAACAACGACATCGTCATAACCGCGTAAACGTGCTCGATTGAGCTCTTGATACGCTTCGTTGAATCTTCCAACTTTGGTGTATGACACGCCGAGTAAGACGTGAATTTGACCGGTGGTGTTCCCCGCATCTACTGACGCCATATAAGCAGCAATGGCACTTTCAACGTCATTTCTTGCATCAAACACTTGCCCTTCTAACTGGTACAAATTGGGATTTTCAAACCCCTCTTTTTGCAAATGTTGAACATAGAAGTCTGCCGACTCGATATCCCCTTTATGGAAATATGCCCATGCCAGCTTTTCTTTCACCTCTGGATCTTCGGAGCCCTGCTCTAGCTCGGATTTGTAATAACTAATCAAGCCGTCATAGTTCTTCACTTTTTCCATGCTAGTCACGTTGCCAAGCTGCAGGTCTTGTGGTGAAGGGGCCGATTGACAGCCCGCCAACACACTCATCGACAACAAAATGAGACAAAAACGTTTTCCAATCACTCGCCGTCTCCCTATATATTCAATGTCATTTGCATGATGCTCGGTGCGAGAATCAAGATAACGATCGGAAACATGATGAAAAGGATCAAAGGAACGCTCATCTTCGCTGAAAGCTTACCTACCTTCTCCTCGACCGTAAGAATTTGGACTTTTCGCATGTCTTCCGCGAGGTCACTTAGCACCTGAGCCACGGATGTGCCGTATTGCAGGTTTTGAATGATGGTCAATACAAAGCTTCGTACTGGAGGCGTTGGAATACGCTCACTCAGATCATTGAGCGCCTTTTCTAAACCGTGTATTTTTGCAGAATCGGATGTGCGCTTAATCTGGTAGCAAAGATCTGAGTCAAATTCAGCCAGTTCTTTCCCTAAATAAACCAGCGCCGCTTCAATCGTCATACCGGTTTGAACACATACCGACATCATATCGAGCAAATACGGCAGTTGAGCTGAGGTTCTACTGATCAACATCTTGCGGCGCATTTGAAGCATTGTATCTGGGACAACAATGACGCCAATCAACGAAAAAATAACCGCGATCAGTTTATTGGTTGAGGTCATATCCCCTAACAGCACCAAGCCTGATACCAACGCTAATACCAACAACTTGGCAGGAAAATAAAATTTTGCCCAATCCGTGTTGTAATAACCCGCCTCAATCATTTTTTGCTCGAGTTCTTGTCGATGTTCTTTACCAAAACGAACAAAAAAGCGATTTACGCGCGAAGGCGCACGAGTCGAATTATCCCCGATATAGAGCGCAACCTTCTTATGTCGTTGCTCTTTACGAATAGAGTCGATAATCAAAAAGAGTAGCGAAAAAAACAACACAATAAGGGAAGCCAATAACATCATGCGCGAACTCCTCTCACTAACAACCAAACAAGAAATAGACCGAACAGTTCACTACCCAATACGTAAAACAATACAAGCCTTCCTTCTGGATCGTAGAGAACAAACTCCACATTATCTGGATTAACGTAGTTAAGAATAAGCATAAAAATCAAAGGGATTGCGGCAACAATTTTGGCAGAGATTCGAGCTTCTGAAGTCATCGCCATTTTCTTTTTCTCTAATGTTCGAGAGTCAACCAAAACCCTAATCAACCGCGCTAACACACCCTTGAGTTGACCGCCTCGCGCAATATTCGCCCTGATCGTCACGGTAAAAAATAGAAACTCTGGGTAGGGGTAGTTTTTGCACGATCGTTTAAGCACCACTTCTGGCGACTCACCCAACTTCAGTCGGTCACCCATTAACTTAAATTCGCGACCAATCGGGTTGTGCATCACATCGCCTACATAACCAATAGCTTGCATTAAGCTGTCACCTGCAGTTACCGCACTCATTAGAATGTTCAGCGCATCAGGAAATGTATTCTCAAATTCTGTACGTCTTCTTGTGACCAGGAATCGATAACCGCAAAGGGTAAACACCATAGATGAACCCAGTACAAACCACGTATTGGTGATTGATAACAACTCAACAACGATGTACCAAGATGCGATGATGCTGCCCGTAATATAGAGCGCGATGTAAAGAGAAGAGCGTGGGCCTAACACCATTAACGTGGGTGAAATGGACTCTTTGAACTTTTGCCAGTTTTGTTTACGTACCAAAGACTTGACGTTAATGGCATTGAAGTTTTCAGCTTCAACTTCTTCAATATTGAAAAACTGATTGACCTTTTTTACCTTTGAATCTCGGATCAAAAGCAGCACAAACGCAAAGAGGATTAACGAAAGCCAAAGCATGCTAGGCCCCCTTAAACGATGCTTTCAGCTCTTCGTAGAGCCCGAAGAATTGCGCTTTTTTCACAAGCTCAGATCGCTGCATAATGCCGTCGGTGACAAATTCGCCTTTAACGGTTTCTCCGTAATGCGCGTCGTCATAACGAAAACGATAAATTTCTTCCATCACCACACTGTCGCCTTCTAGGCCAACGATTTCCGAGATGCTTGTGATCTTACGAGACCCATCACGCAGCCTGTTAACCTGAACAATCATTTGAACGGCACTCACGATCGTTCTTCTAATCGCATCAAGAGGCTGATTCAGGTTCGCCATCATGACCATCGATTCAACACGAGCAATTGCGTCGCGCGGCGTGTTGGCGTGCAACGTAGACATCGACCCATCGTGTCCGGTGTTCATAGCTTGCAGCATTTCGAACGCTTCAGATCCTCGACACTCACCAAGAATGATGCGATCTGGACGCATACGAAGTGCATTGATTACTAACTCACGCTGAGTCACAGCGCCAGTTTGCTCAATACTCGAGGTGCGCGTTTCGAGTCGAACTAGATTGGGTTGTTGCAGACGCAGTTCGGCCGCATCTTCAATGGTGACGATACGTTCATCCTCGGCAATGTATTGAGATAGCGCATTGAGCAGCGTGGTTTTACCTGAGCCTGTACCACCAGAGATCAGTACATTGATGCGACAACGCGAAGCAATCATCAACACTCTCGCCATATCTGGAGACATCGACCCAAAGCCAATTAAATCTTCGAAACCGATGTTCTGCTCTCTGAACTTACGAATGGAGATCGAAGTACCATCCAACGAAATGGGAGGAATTACGATGTTCACACGGCTGCCGTCTTCCAATCTAGCGTCGACTGTCGGCGAAAGTTCATCGACACGTCTTCCGACACGTGAGGCAATACGCTTAGCAATGGCTAATAACTGCTCCTCATTCACAAACGAGACTTCGGACTTTTTCACCTTACCGTGTCGTTCGAAAAAGATGTTGTTGGGCCCGTTCACCATGATGTCGGAAATGGACTGATCTTCGACTAAGGGCTGTAAAGGCCCCAAGCCAAACAGTTCATCAATCAGGCTTTTCACCAAGCCTGACTTCATCATCGAAGTAATCGGTCTTTGGTAGCTATTCGCCAACAAATCAACCGCCGCTTGTATCTGCGATTCAAGGTCTCGACGGCTCATTTTCTGAACCGCTTCTGCATCTAGGGCTTCAAATATCTGGCCACGAAACGCGAGGTATAAGTCTTTGTTAGAACTCATTTAGCACGCACCTTTTTCAACCAAGAGTTCATGCCCTTCTGGTCCATAGGTTGACCATTAATCAGCTTCACCAACTGGTCCATAGAACGACTAATATGACGATCATGCTTATGCCCGCGTTTTCCATCGATAATGATGTGCGCCAGCGCTTTGCAGTAGTCGACTTCTAGATCAACTTCTGCGCCTAGATACTTAATAAGATCAGGCTTTTGTAAAACGTAGGCATTTTCCGGGCGATGGTAGTTCACCACCGTAATAACACGAGTGCGCGACGATAACGAAAGCTGTAAGTTGGAGACTTTTTCAAACAGTCGCTTTGCACTTCTTACTGAAGACACTGATGCGTCTAAAACCAACACAACCACATCAAAGTTTTCTACCAAGAGTTGAGGTTCAACTTTGAAATCCACACCACCAGAAAAGTCTTCGATAATGAAATTGGTGTTGCGTGCTAACAGGTCACACAAGGTTTGGTTGTAATTAAGAACATCGGTTTGGCTCATGTCTCCATCAATCGCCAACAGACGTAGATTCTTGCGAGCGTTGATTAGATAACTCAACGCCCCTTCTTCATCCATTTCATGTAATGGCGCAGTGAACTCGTCAATGGTTCGCGGCTTAAAGTCTTTTAGGCCGAGCAAAACATCAATGTTGGTATCGGCATATTGATGATCGACGAGAATCGTGTCCGAGCCTTGCGTCGATAACAGTGAGCTCAACTCAGTTGTGATAAACGATGCGCCAACGCCACCTTTTGAACCGACAATCGCCACGCGCTTCGCTTTACGTTTTTGACTCACACCAGAAAACGTCTTCAGGTTCTTGCTAACGTGATTTAAGAAGTCAGCAAATTCTTGCTTATTCACCGGCCAGAACACGTAGTAAAACCCCATGTCTTTAAGAGAACGAAGCGTAGAAATGGCATCCTCTTTACCAATCACGACCACCCCTTTGTGTGTGGGTAGTTTGCTGGCAAAGGCTTTAGCGTCTTCAACCACATTGGTCGATTCATTAAGCTCTAGAATCACAATGTGGCTACTTTGTTGTTCTGTCAGCTTGGTCAATCCAGCTTTGGCTTTAACGCATGCAGGATCATTCCACCCTTCAAATCGAAAGACTTCTTGAACAAGATCTAAACACTCTTGAGATTGATAGAACAAAGTACATCCGGCAACACCTGTCGTTCCGGTTTGCACTGGCTTAGCCTTTGTTGTTAATGCTTTGGTCAGGTCAAACATTATTGCTCTCCTACCAATCGAGACTTGTAAGCCACTTGCTTCAAACGCATCGATTCAGCAAAGCAATCTGACTGCCTCAATCGAACGTGAATCTGTGCTGGTGCGCATTCCTGAGTCTTCAAACGCGCTAAGGTCACCTGAACCTTTAAGTCGCTCGGCAACAACTGAGCGTTTCGATACAAGACTCTTTGTGGTGCGATGACATGCGACGGATAGTGATCGAAGATCTCTTGCAACATCTGCTTGCTACGGGTTGATTTGTAATCCACGACATAGGTGGCTTCTTTATCCATTGACTCAATATCTTGAATCAAAGCGTTGATCTGCTTCGTCGTTTCAGCGCGGTTTTTCATCGCAAACTCAAAACTGTGGTGCTCTTTGTACACCAAGGCTTCAGCACCATGACCAACAAAATATTGCTCAGAGGCGCAGCCTAAAAGTGACGTGGTAAATAACGCCATTAATAGTAATTTCTTCATTGAATAAACCCTCCTTGCGACAACAGACGAATCGTTGCATCGGAAGATGTCACCGACTTGCCATCCCACTTAATGTTTAGCCAACGCGCCAAAGTAGACGTCTTCTTGATGTAAGGCAGTTGAATGTCTTTCGGCTTCATTGGCTCTACAAGATTCACCGTGGCAACGATGATCAATTCAGTTCGTTTTCTTTCTGTGGTTGCTTTGCGGAAGGCGGCACCGAGTACTGGAATATCACCAACAAAAGGGATTTTTTGCATTTTTTCCAAATCGGCACTGCTCATCAAGCCACCTAGCACGAAGCTATCACCATCAGCTAACTCTACGGTTGTCATCGCACGTCGTGAAGCCAGTTGCGGAACTTTGATACCTGCCGTTTCTATATAACCTTCAACTTCGCTTACTTCTGGCGCTAATTGCATGCGGATTCTGTCTTGGCTAAGCACTTTCGCGGTGAGATCGAGTTTGATGCCGAACTCTTTGAAGGAAATGTTTACATTGTTACTGGTAGTAACGATAACGGGCACTTCGCCGCCCACAAGGAAACTTGCAGATTCACCGGATAACACGGTTAAGTTAGGTTCAGCCAGAACTTCAGCAATCTGGTCGTTACCTAATGCCGTGATTAACGTACTCAGGTTTGCTGCATCGAACTGGTCGAACACAAACTCGCCAACACTTGAACCGACTGAACTCCAATCAACACCAACGGTTTGTCCAAATGACTCGGTGACTTGAGCCACTGATATTTTGACGTTCACTTGCTGGGTCGTTGCTACTTCAATGCGTTCGATGATCCCTTCCCACGTCATATTGCGGGCAAACACCATACTTTCGGGCTCTTCATAATTTGAGTTGTCGGACTTAAACTCCAGTTTCACCGTTTTGTCCCATTTCTCTGTTTTTTCTCGTCCAAGCAGAGTGGCAACCAAACGATAGATATCGTCACGAGTCGCTTCGGAATCAACAAGACCACTCACGGCGACTTGCTCTCCCACAGACTGAATCTTGACTTTGGCATCAGGGAAATGAAATTTTAGTTGTCGTCTAATATCCGTTAAATCCAAATCAACAATAATGCGATCGGAAAGCAGAACATCACCATCAATGCCGTAGACGATCAGTCGTGATTGCCCAATAGCATTGGCGAACACAACTATCGTGTTGTCGTTGATTATTTTGTAGTCGACGATGTCAGGGTTATTAATAAACACTTGGCCAATCGGACTTTTTAGCTGGATGTGCTGACCATCGTTGAGCGTGATGGAGCGATCGGCGGCAAAAGCGTTTGTTATAGAAAGTAAGCCAATCAGCGGCACTAGAATGGAAGCAAACAGTACTTGCTTGATTCGATGGTGAATCATCATCACAAAGCCTCTCTCGGGTTGTTCTCGTTACCACGTAACTCAGCAATCCCCGTATAGTTATCGATAATATTGCGCACCTCTGCATACTCAGGTTGCGTGTAGGTTTGGCTTCGGTAAATCTCGATGTGCATTGTTCGTTGTGCTAGCGCAAGTTTTGGTAACTCGTCGGGGCTGACTTCGATGACCACCGTAGTCAGCCCATCCTCTTTACTCGGAGCGCGAGCGGTAATTGAGCTATCGCCAGTTGCATCAGTTCCAATGTTGAGTACTTTGACGTTTTTAAGAAACATCGACGCCTTCACCCCTCTAAAGCGCTTCGGCTTATCGATATTTCCAGCTAAGTTATCGTTCGGAGAACTTACAGTTAAGATATCGATGGACGTTCCAGGACGGATGTAATCGTTGATTAGGTTTTTGTCACTGACTTTAAGTGGGTACAACGTCATGCCTTCCGTGACCAAAAGATCTATGTATCCAGGCTGGCCGGGCGTCACTTGATATTCAGGCAGTACAACCTCGCCAGCGTTGAGGCTTCGATTGAGTAAAGTGGAGGGTGCAAAGCTGATTTGAGCGTCTTCTCTAACGCCAAGCTTCAATGCTTGGCTAAGAGGGAGTTGTTGTTTAACGACACCTTGCGCATCGATCGCACTTCCTTTTTCATAAGGTTCCGTGGTCATCCAAACGGCAACATGTTCTTCGTTTTTTTCTTCCACCACTTCAGCGGTCGTTGTCGATTGAGGTTCACTCTTGAACAAATCGACAACGCCTAGCGCGCCAACTATCAGGGCAGCAATGGCAACAAGTAATACCAGTCGAGATCTCATAATGTTCTCATTCTTGGAGGTTTATATATGTGGCGTGTTTTGAGTTAAAATTACCAAGTAGAATCCAACGCTAATCGCTATCCCATATGGAATACCTTGCTGGCCGTTCGACGTTTTTCTTACTAGCCTTTTACTTATCAGCTTGTTGTATACGAGATAAATAACGGCTAGAAATCCACCGGCAAAAGCCGTCATAACAAACGCCCAAAGTAAATCATTGAGAGGTATAGTAAGTGATAGAACCGCGGCATATTTAATATCGCCAGCTCCAATCCAAATCAGGGCGTAAACAATCAACCCTCCCCCTAACACCAGCAGAAAGCTCATAATTTGAATGTCTAACGGTGACAAAAAACATTGTAAAAAGAGCAATATCAACAAGGTGTGATTTTGTATCTTTCGATAGAGAAAATCGGTAGCCGATACATAGACACACACGATTACCAAAATCAGTAAATACACGTCAAAACTCAAAATTAGAAATATCACCTAGATTTATATGGATTAGCGTAAAGTATGTCTTAATTGATGTTCCTAATTAACTGAGCCAGACCAATGGAAAACATAGGTCTGGCACAAATATCTTTCGATATGATCTACATTAGCCAATAAGGCTTGATGTTAGCTGCTTGCAGTGTCAATAGCGGTAGCTACATCTTCAAAAGCACCTTCTAACTTACCAATGAAACCATCAGCGCCTACTGCAGTAGTTACTAATACAGCCATTGCTACTGCAATAAGACCATATTCAATCGCAGTTACACCGCGCTCATCGTTCTTGAATTGTGATAAAGACATGCTTGTTTTGACGTATAGCTTAGTAATCATTATTTGTTCCTATAAGGGCTGTTGAAAATTCGTCGCCATTATAATTAGCGCTACCAATCTATGGAAAATAACCCCTATCGACTTAATCAATAGGCAGGACGAAAAATGATCAAAATAAACACAATAAAAACAAAGGAATTAAAAACAAAACTATAATTAACAATGAGTTACATATAAGATCAACTTCAAAAGACAATATTAAATAAAATTTATAAACTTGAAAAAGTAAGACATTGGTCAATATTTTAACTTATCTAAACTTTATATAAGCTTTGGAACCAATCTAAGAATTAATTTACCCAATTTTATTACTCCTTATAAAACTTGTTGAAATACAATTATCATCACGCTATTGTTCTTCAAATCAACAAACCATAAAAAATATAATTTATTTGTGTCAAAAGGTTAGTCGAATCATGAAACTACATTTCGAAAATATCATTTCGTTCATAGCGGTAGTTGAGGAAGGTTCATTTAGCTCTGCTGCTCGCAAGCTTGGCAAGTCACAATCAACCGTTAGCACGGCTGTTCAAAATCTTGAGTCCGATTTAGGTTTCAATGTATTTAATAGAGAACACTCTAAAGTTTGGCTAACAGAGAAAGGAAAACGACTATTCCAGTTATCTTTACCTGTGGTATCGAAATATCGTAATCTAGTCACGATCGCACAGCAAATGAATATATCTGACCAGATAGTCTATCGGGTAGGCATAGACCCATTAGTGTTTAATAATAATGTAAAGAAAACACTGTTAGCATTTTCAGAAGCATTCCCTAACGTTGATTTACTTGTCGTAACTAAACCCAGTTTCGTGTTAGGTAACTATATAAATGAAGGGAAGATAGATTTAGCCCTAGGTAACCCCTATCACAAGACAAATTACGACTTCAATATAGAGGAGTTATTTCACGTCAACTGTTGGTGGGTGGCTCATGAAGACCTGATAACCTTTAAGTCTCAAGCACCATCACAACGAGTTCTATTAATGGATGGTTGTGAAGAGCTGCTTAACTTGTCAAACATAGCATCGTACAACTTATGGCGACTGGATGACTTAGCAACCATCATCGATCTATGTAAGGCTCAAAAAGGCATCGCTTTTTTACCGGGATTTCTCATAGAGGGAAGTGTAGAAAATAGTAAACTTAAAGTAGTTACAGACCACCCTGATTTTTTTGGTAAGCGAGTTATTGCGTCCCTTTTCTGGCAATTACACTCTGACTTTAGCTTGTTCAACCAATGGATCAAAAAAGAGTTGCAAACTACTGCCAGTTACAAGCAAACATTTGTTGCTGATTTGACTCAATGATACTCTGTTGAAATCTAACAATCACACTCTATTGCACGCTTCAGCTTCGAGTGTGATATTTCAATACGATGACTCATCCTAATATATATCTAAAATAAAACATACGAAATACTAATACCAAGACCGACATGTAATAACCAACATATGCACTGGTATTTTTCCATTATTTAGCCTCACATGTTTTTGTGATTAAATCTAATTAAAAACTAACCTATTAAACGTATTCGATATTTAACCTATGACCTCGTCTGTCACTAAATATCGAAAATAACCGCCTAAACCATACACACAGAAAAATCCACCATAGTAATGACGTTGGATATCAGAATAGCTTTACAACCATTACGTTAGGCTAATTCCAGCTATCCGATTTTTTCACGATAATATCAACAATATCCGCCAGCTCTTTTCCTTTTTTGGTCAGACCGTAATATACCGTCACTGGAACGGTTTCTTCTTGCCTGCGCCAAATGAAACCTTCTTTGCTGAGTAACTTCAGCCGCTCACTAAGTACTTTACTGGACACTAGAGCCAACTGCTTTTGAATTTGTCCAAAACGTATTTCGCTACTCTGACCTAAGATCCAAACTATGTGAGCAGTCCATTTAGTAGAGATCAATGCCAAATATTTATCAGCGCTGCAATAACCTTCAGGTTGCTTACCCTGTTCACTCATATCCACCTCTTAGATTATCCATAGTAACAATTGCATAGTTACCTATAGGTAATTAGTTACTTTTAGGTAGCTAATTTCTTTTAGTAATCAGCCTATCTATTATGGCTTCAACCCAAAACACAAACAAGCAGGTGGTTCCATGAAGATACTTCTATTCGTAGTTTTAAACTTAATAACTTTCTATTCTTACGCATCAACAGATTACAAAAAACCGCAGTCGCCAACAGAACTACATCAACTTTTCGCTGAATACTTTTCAAAACAAGACATAGACGGACTAGGCACTCTGTTCCATCAAGACGCCATATTCGTCCTAGATAATCAGGGTAACCTTGCTAGAGGGCCAAAGGCTATTAAGCCTATATTGAAAAGTTACCTTCAAGGTGACGTTGAAATGCTCACCCATGATGTGTCTATCCATATTAACGGCGACACGGCTCTCATAAGGTCTGATTGGGAGATAGTTGGAGGCCCCAAAGGCACCGCTCTCGAAGTGATGAAGTATATAGATGGAGGTTGGCTATACGTTATTGACAACCCGAATGGATTTTAAGTGGTTATTGCACTTTGGAGCATTGAAGGGCACAGTCCAAAAGCTTAGCAAGCAAGAAATTAAGAAGCCCAAAATTCTAATTATAGGATAGATATGCAAATCACAAACCTTGGGGTTTACAACATATTATGGGATCTGTTGGGACCAAGAAATGGTTAAGAGTCTGATAAAAAAGGAATTACAGACACAAAAAAGCCCACGCTAGGTGGGCTTTTTTGCTTGTTCATAAAGAACGAATTTGGTGCCCGCTACTGGACTCGAACCAGTGACACCTTGCATGTCATGCAAGTACTCTAACCAACTGAGCTAAGCGGGCAATGCTTTGAAACTTAACTAACCGCTTTTCTAAGTGGCTAACGCTTCAGAACGAGATGGATAATAACGAGTGAATGGGTAGCGTGCAAGGATAAATTTGCACAAAACGGTTCGTTTGCTTTTAAAAACAACAATCAGAATGAATTTTAAACACAAAGCAGATCAATGGCTTGAAGTAGATCACATTTCGCCTATAGTTCAATAGCTATATACATCTGCCTGTTTCGTGTCTTACTCCTCTAATAAAGCATTTTAACTCAAGATATTAGTTAGAATCTTCATCCACATCGAATACAACGTTGTAGTTCTCTGTATACGTACAGTTTGGTTGACGGCTACAAGTGAAGAATCGTCGGCCTTTGTAATCGCCTTGGCTGGCCAGTTTGATGATCATCGGGCTGCCGCACTTCTTACAGAATCGAACTTCTTTTGATGGCTCGATTAAATCGATGTGTGCTGCCAGTAACCTCTTCAAACGGCTCACTTGGTAGCTGTGTTTAATAGATGCACCAATCAGTGGCAATCCTGCCGATTTACACACGTGGATCAGTAGCTTTTCTCGATCGGCCTTTCCCTTGTTGAGCTCTTTGCCGTTATCAAGTTCGATGATCACGCGGGGCTCTAACGTTCGCGGGTCGCACACGACAAAATCAAAATAGCTACGTGAGATTTTGTTGTTAGCGATAAACCAATTCTTCTTGTTGTTCGCCTTAGCAGGAACAAGAACGTTCGACATGCTGACCTTGGCAAACACTTCGCCATGGTTACCCACTGCAGATTTAAGTGCGTTATAAAATGTCGCCTGTTGCGTCGACATCAACGACCCTTTTTTCTGATAGGCATGATCTTTGGTGTCGTCATGCTTCACTAGATACTTTTGGATAAAGTAAAAGAACACAACCAGAACAATTACAACGATAAAGATATTAGTCATTTTCCAACACAATCACGTCTGTATAGGGATTAAGAGAGTGGCTAGCGTATGTAGAAAAGCCTCACGTGGCAAGCAAAAGAGCGAGAGTTGCCAACCAGAATCACGACCTTTGAATGCTGTAATCAACAAGAGGTCGCTCATACGCTAGACACACCTCTCCTATTTGATAATCAAATCATCAATTACACTCTAGATTGATTTAGATCAATTTACCTAAATTTGTGATCAACTAGTCTGAAAAACGTTAGGCAAATGTTAATAAGGAAATTGATATGGAACTCAAACAAGACCCAAGATGTTATACGGACGTATGTGTAGACGGTAAATGGTTCCACTATGACCACTGCGGAACTCGAGCTTATATGTTAAAAGGCGGTGCTTCCGCGGTGATTGAACTGGCAAAAGAACCGGCTACAGAGGGCGAACTGGTTGAAATGCTGCAAGGTGCCGCTAAATAACTCATTTAGAAATGTTGATATAGATAAACTCGACATATCGCTAAGTAAACCCCACTTCTCACTCAAATTTTGATATTAGCGATCTCAGAGTGTTCCAGAAGCCATTCTTATCTCACGAAGATCAGAATGGCTTTTTGTTTCCAGATTAGCGATTAACTTTCAGCGATGATAACTTGATTCCTACCCGACTCTTTCGCTTGATATAATGCATCATCCGCGGCTTTGAGGTACTTCTTATAAGTATCTTGATTGAGTTGCTCATGAGCAATACCAATCGACGCTCCTATCGATGTGGTGAGGTCTAAAGAGCCAGAGTGCGTATCAATTGGCGTTTCAGCAATGCCTAAACGAATTGCGTTCAATTGTTGTTCAGGATCGACGGATCCAGATAGCAACAGGACAAATTCTTCACCACCCCAGCGAGCCACTACGTCATTCGGAAGCAAATGTTGTTTAACTCGCCTTGCGACTTCCACTAATACCTCATCACCAACATCATGTCCAAAGGTGTCATTAACGCGCTTAAAGTGGTCAAGATCTAAAATAACTAAACTGATTCCAAACCGTGAAGTATTAAATGGCATTGGCTGAGTTAACAACTGCTCTAGATAGCGTCGGTTGTATAAACCCGTTAGCGCACACGTTGTAGATTGGGTGACCAACGCTTTATTTTTACTTTGGATGCTGCGAAGCCTTATCAACAACAATGCGACACTGATCATCACCATTATTCCCAACGCGACAACAATTCGATTTCGTAACTGCTGCTTATCTAACGTCAGCTCACCAAGCTCTTTTTCTGCGTTAAGCAGTTCATTTTCTTGGGCTAATGATGCCGTGGTGAAATCTTGCTCTAGTAAAAAGATATCGCTCTGACGCTTATCAAACAACAGCGCTTTGTTACCTTTGTAGTAGAGCTTAAAGTAACGAAGTGCGTTTTCGCTGTCGCCTCTCGAATCGTAATATTCAGCAAGTGTTCTTAAACCGAGGACTTTCCAACTGCGAGTACCCACAACGTCGAACATTGCAGACGATCGCTTAAGATCAGCAAAGACAAAATTATCTCGGTTCAAACCGATATTTGCTAAGGCTCTGTTTAAGTAGCACTGACCCAGTTGAAGTGTGTATTTGTCCACTCCCGGATATCTGAGACACAAATTTGCGACCTGCCGTGCTAACTCAAAGTTCTTTTCCGCCAACAACACATCACTCTCTGCTTTCAACAAGATGATTTTGTATCGCTCACTCACATTATCGCCATTGAGCTTAGCCGCACTTTGATACGCCTCTCGGCCTTTAACCAAATCACCACTGCGCAGATAAGCAAAAGACTCATTTACATGCAGCACACCGATGGTAGAAGCTTCGAGTAGTCCACTCTTGTAATAGAGTCTTTTAGCTCTTTTAATCAACTTGAGTGCTTTAGGCCAGTCTTCTAAATAGATATAAAGCAATGCCATATTAGACACTAACTTACTGTTATAGATGTGTTGAGGGTACTTCTTGCCAAGGTCTAAGCCTTTATGGAAAAAATATTGAGCTTCAGGAAAGTCATTGCGGATATTATTGATGACACCAGCCGTGTTATAGGCCTTAATCAACAACTCTTCATAGTGGAGTGATTCCGCGATATCTATCGCTGCTCTGATTTGGATTTCAGATTCCGCTAGCTCGCCCTTACTGATGTATTCGATCGCCAGTTCAACAAGAGATTGGGCCTTTAGCCAACCCATATGTTCGTGTTGTGCGAGTGTTTTAATCTGTCTGACGTATTCTGAAACCGCTTCGGTATCCAGTTTGTGTTGGGCGAGGTTCGACAAAATCATCAATTCGTAGGCACGATAGATGGCTTTATCTTGATGGGGGAACTTAGCTCGCAGAGCCTCTAATTGTTGGGCAGCTAGATTAGGATCACCACGAGACACATCGAGAATATCAATCAATGTAGCTCCGTATTGAGAGAGTAATAACTCTTTCTCTGGACTATAAACACTCGGATTTTCAGGGCGAATGTGCTTTAAATCATCGTCATAAGTTGGATAGAGCAAATACAGCCCCAGCACAACACTCATTAGCACCACTAAAAGGAATGAACCTAACACATTGTTTCTATTCATTTATCAGTGCCATTATTGTTTACATTCCAATTTCATCGACGTTTTTTCAAAGCGGTTAAACATTATACCCGACAGATATACAGATTAAAATCCTGCGCATTGGAGAATCTGAGTTGGCTTTTTCTCATCAATTAGAATAATCAGGCAACTTTCTTGATTTAACTCAGATAATCATCTACCTCATTGGCGTTATAGTAATTTTCCTGTTCCTACCTCCGCGGCTTCTTTAGAACGAGCGGAAGCATAATGAGAATTAACAATGACCCAAATTAATGAACAACGTCTTGTAGAACATTTCTGCAATCTAGTGAAAATTGATAGTGAATCTCGTAATGAAAAAGCGATTGCTGAAGCGTTGGCTGAACAACTTGGTGAACTAGGCTTTGAAGTTCACAAACTGGCTGTCCCTGAAGAAGTGTCTAACGGTTTCAATATCTACGCTCGTCTAGATGGTACCCTTCCAGGTAGCACAGTGTTCAGCTGCCACATGGACACAGTAACGCCAGGTATCGGCATTGAGCCAATCATCGAAGACGGTATCATCCGTTCAAAAGGCAACACCATTCTAGGCGGCGACGATAAATCAGGCATCGCAGCTATTATGGAAGCGGTTCGTTGCATCAAAGCCGAAGGTCAAGAACACAAAACTATCGAGATTGCGTTTACTGTCTTCGAAGAAGGCGGTCTATTCGGTTCCTTGAACTTTGATATGTCTTACATTCAATCTGAGCACGCTATCGTTCTAGATACAGGCGGTCCAATTGGCACCATCGTAAATGCAGCTCCAGGTCAGCAAAAGATTGTTGCTAAAATCAAAGGCCGCCCAGCTCACGCTGGTTTAGCGCCAGAAGAAGGCATCAGCGCAATTCAAGTTGCTGCAGACGCTATCACTAAGATGAACCTACTTCGTATCGATGAAGAAACGACGGCAAACGTGGGTATTGTTGAAGGCGGTCAAGCGACCAACATCGTAATGCCAGAGCTTAAAGTCGTGGCTGAAGCGCGTTCTCTAAACGGCGAAAAGCTAACGGCTCAAGTTGAGCACATGATCTCGACATTCCAAGAGAGTGCAAAACAGTTCGGCGCTGAAGTAGAAATCGAATCTACTCGTGCTTACGATGCATTCGTGATTGCAGACGATCACCCGCATATTCTTTCTATCAAATCAGCGTTTGAGAAGCTTGGCGTAACCGCAAATACTAAACGCACTGGCGGCGGTAGCGATGCGAACAACTTCAACGCGAAAGGTCTAACAACGGTTAACCTTTCTACTGGTATGGCGAAAGTTCACACCACTGAAGAGTACATTGCAGTGAAAGATATGGTCGCTATCACTGAGTTTGTTGTAGCTTACGTAACACAATAATCTAATCCATTAGTTAGGTAGTCACTTCTATCTAGCACTATGAAAAAAAGCCGAGCCCACATACGACGTGTGACTCGGCTTTTTATTGTCTGCGTTTAGCCTAAAGCTAACGTCCACCAGAAATTTCGTCTAAAAACCCCTACGCTTCCAGAATTGGCCTTCGTCTTTTGCAACAAGGTCGAATGTCTTATCGGCAATGATGTTGCCTTTTAGCTCCACGGTCATGCGCCACTTACCTAACTTGTTCGAGACTGGCGCCCAGATGGTGTCACCTAAGTAGAAATCCCAGTCGTTGTTACCGACATGCTCTTCACCATCGAACGGTTCGAGCACTTCACCCTTCTCTGTGGTGATATCCGGGTGATAGATGCAGTAGCGGATCTTTTCACCTTTGGCTTTCTTAATATTCAAGATATAGCCAAACTCCACATCGATTTCGGCATCAACGGTAGTAGTAAACTCTTGGATTTTTGGAAGGTCTTTAGATTTAGAATCCCACGTTGTGTAGATCCCGTAAGATGTCATATCGACCACAACAGAGCGCTTTGCCATTTCAATCGTTACCTTGGGGTTGTTCTATTAATTTAATTCTATTTGCCATTCAGCCAAGCTGGATAAGCACGAGGCTATTCTTGCCAATCTTTTGCCATGCGCTTAATCACAGACGGTTCGATGTCGTGAATGCTGCCATATTGCTCTCGGCATACTTCGATGAACAAGTCAGCTTTGTATTTTCTTGCCAGTTGACGGTAAGCCTTCATTTCCCAATGCTTAATAAAGGTATTCGAAACAACCACATCAAGCCCTTGCTTTAAGCCGTTTTCAGCCGTGTTTTGGCACCACTCATGAGCTTGTTGCAGCTGCCTAGGGTCAAAATGGTACTCACCTTGCTCATTCACGTAATACATATCCGCTTCGACATGCAATGCATCGTAGGTTTTTGCTTTTGTTGATTTGCCAGAACCGGGCAACCCTCGGATGAGTATTAACTTCATCTGTCACTTTACAGGCTAATTCGAAAACATGAGTTTATCGTAAATGCTAGCCGCTTGCTCTGATAACTGCCTAGTTCTACATAACAGAACCAAGCACTTATGTCTTACTCGGGTAGTCGTAAAACATTATAAGACGCCCTCGACGTCGGAAGATGGCTTCTGATAGAAAACACAAATAATTTACATCTATCCATTTTGCATATCGACAAGCGTACCAAACTACTATAGATTTAGATGTATAGACGTCTACATATCTAGCTTAGGGAGAAAGCTTTGCCTATTCGCATTCCAGACCAATTGCCAGCATCTGATGTTCTTCGTGAAGAAAACATCTTCGTGATGCCGTTATCAAGAGCATCGACGCAGGAAATTCGTCCACTTCGAGTCTTGATCCTCAACCTAATGCCGAAGAAGATTGAAACTGAAACTCAATTCTTACGCCTACTATCAAACAGTCCATTGCAAGTGGATGTAGAGCTGCTGCGTATTGATGACCGACCAAGCAAAAACACACAGACTGAACACCTTGATAACTTCTACCGCCAATTTGAAATGGTCAAAGGGAGAAACTTTGATGGATTGATCATCACTGGTGCACCGCTTGGCTTGGTTCAATTTGAAGATGTGATTTACTGGGACCACCTAAAAACCATCATGGAATGGGCAAACAAGCATGTGACCTCAACCTTGTATGTGTGTTGGGCCGCTCAGGCTGGTTTGAAATTACTGTATGATTTACCAAAGCGCACTCGCAAAGAGAAGCTTTCTGGTGTTTATAATCACGAGATTCATCACCCTTACCACCCGCTTCTACGTGGCTTTGACGATACCTTCTTAGCACCGCATTCTCGCTATGCAGATTTCTCTCAGGAATACTTAGCCGAGCATACCGACCTTGATGTTCTTGCGACTTCTGATGTGGCTGGCGTATATCTGGCGGCAACCAAAGATAAGCGAAACGTGTTTGTAACGGGTCATCCTGAATACGATGCGCATACATTGCACGGTGAGTACGTTCGTGATTTAGGCGAAGGTATGGAACCCGTGATTCCAATCAACTACTACCCGAACAACAATCCAGATAATAAGCCTGTCGCAAGTTGGCGTAGTCATGGGCACTTGCTATTCTCGAACTGGTTGAACTACTGCGTTTACCAACAAACGCCTTACGATTTGGATCACTTCAGCGAAGACAACTTTACCAAAGACGATTAAGTTCTTTCTTCCGATTCACAATCACATAAAGCCGTGTTCAGTAGGTTGTTGATAAAACACCAAATTGGACACGGTTTTTTTATGGTGTTTGAGTCGCATTCCATAATAGATTTACCACTTCAATGGGTTTGATTTCATATGATGGGTTGGTGTTCATAAGGAGCTTCACATGCCCGCCAAGCCGTTATTATCTAAACCTATTTCGTTATCCCGCCCCCTTTCGTTATCGAGCCTGATACTACTCGCCTCTCTTTCGTTGGTCGGTTGTGTTTCTGTCACTGAAGGACCGCCAAAGATCGAAAGCGACCCTATTGCGATGTCTGAATCTCGTATTGAATTAGGTTTGGGTTATATGGGACAAGGGAATATGGTGAGAGCACGTGAGAACCTAGAACTCGCCATCAAACACGCACCTAGCTACTATCGAGCTCGCCTTTCCATTGCGCACTATTACGAACAAGTTGGGGAAGTTGACGAAGCAAGAGACGCCTATAAGAAAGCGCTGAGGTTAGACGCAAGAAACGGCAATGTATTGAACAACTACGGTACATTCTTGTGTAAACAGGGCGAATACGAGCAAGCCGATAAATACTTTAACCGTGCCATCGACCAACCCTATTATTATCTCGTCTCTGCAAGTTATGAAAATGCCGCATTCTGCGCGTTTAAGGCCGGAGAGGTCGAGCAAGCAAAATACTACTTCTCTCGTGCGATTGACCACGACCCAAATCGAGCTAGATCCGTACTACAGCTTTCTAAAATTGAAGTCAGTGAGGCCGAATACAATGACGCTAGGCTCCGCTTATTCAAATTCCACCAACGTTATGGCTATCAAATTCCATCGCTTCAAATCTTGGTCGAACTCGAAAAGAAAGCGGGTAACCGTGCACTTCAACAGAAATACCAAAGTAAATTAGACGAACTGCTCTCCGTTTAAGGCTAACTAAGCTTAGAGTCGATGCGATAGATATAAAAAACGGGTTTGTTGCGTTAACAACAAGCCCGTTCGTAATATCAACTTAATATCTTAACTAAGTACAGTCTGTTATTTAAGCGCAATCCACTCTTGTCTTTGTTCGTCGTCCATAAAGGTCCATGCGATAAAGCGACTCACCTTCTGGCCTTGTGACATCTCAACCACTTTTACTTGTTTAGCTCTAAGCTTGCCAAGCTCTGAACGAACCATATCAACGTTGTCTTTCTTTGAGATCAATGTCGTAAACCACAATACTTGAGTAGCAAAAAGCTGGCTCTCTCTCGCCATCTTCATGATGAAAGCTGCTTCACCACCCGGACACCAAAGTTCAGACTTTTGGCCACCAAAGTTTAAGGTTGGTTTCTCTTGCTTAGTTGATTTGTCTAACTTAACTGGCTTCTTGTTCGTTTCTGGCTTGAACGACTGACCGGCTTTCTTAGCACGGTTTGCCGCTAGGTTATCCAGTTTACGTTGTGATCCCTTTTCCGCCTCTTCTAGAGAGCTATGGAATGGAGGGTTACAAATTGTGACATCGTAACGTTCATTATCCTTAATCACGCCCTTAAAGATAGATTCTGAGTCGGCTTGCAGGCGAGCTCGAATCTTACCTTTTAGATTAGGGTTACTTGCCGCAATGAAGTTCGCTGTTTTGATGGATACTGAATCGACATCAGTACCTGTCCAGCGCCACTTATACTCTGTCGCACCAATGATTGGGTAAATACAGTTTGCACCAACACCAATATCTAGTGCTTTCACAGAAGCATGATTATAAGGTTCACCTTGGCCATCACTATTAAGGATATCTGCCACTCTGTGAATGTAGTCTGCACGGCCAGGAATTGGCGGGCACAAGTAGCCAGCAGGAATATCCCAATGCTTAACGCCATAGTGATGCGCCAGTAAAGCCTTGTTAAGTAGCTTAACGGCTAATGGATCAGAGAAATTAATGGTGTCTTCGCCCACCGGGTTCTTGATCAGGTGTTCTTTTAGCTCAGGCAATGCTGCAACCAATAACTCGAAGTTATAGCGACCTGTATGTTGGTTTCTTGGGTGCAATCCACCTTGGGGCTTTTCAGTCGAGCGTCTTTTCTGGGCTGCGTTTTTGTTAAAAGCAGTTTTATTGAAAGAACCCTTATTCGATGATCCTTTATTCGCACCCGGTTTACCTTTGCTATCTTTTGCAAAAGGTCGCTTTGCTTTGTTGTTGTCAGCACCTTTGGGAGCACTGTTTTTGCGGTCTGATGTGTTCTTTGTAGAAATACGCTTGTCGCTGCTTGGCTTGCCGGCATTTGGCTTAATATCACCGTGCTTACGGTTACCTTGATCAGCTTGGTTGTCTTTTGTTTTTGTTGATGAGGTACTGTTTTTCGACAGGCTTAGCGTAGTTCTATTTTGTGATTGGCTCATTGGGCTACTTCTTTAAGTCTAAATACATCATGAATAAACGGGCATCTAACTCAAGTTGATGATATTCCGGCTCCATGTGACAGCATAGTTGGTAAAAGGCTTTGTCGTGTTCTTTCTCTTTGATGTGCGCCAGTTCATGCACCACCAGCATTCTCAGCAAAGGTTCTGGTGCATTTCGAAAAACACTCGCGATACGAATTTCATTCTTCGACTTTATCTTTCCACCATGATTCTTTGCCACATAAGTGTGAAGACCTAGTGCATTATTGATCAGGTGGATCTTTCCGTCGTAAATCACTTTGCTAATCGGCGGTGTTTTCTTCATATAGCGATTTTTTATCTCAATCGCATAGTCAAACAAGGCTTTCTCGCTTTTTATCTCGTGATTATCTGGATAGCGAGCTTCAAACCACGGCACTAACTTACCCGACTCAACTAACTGAGTCACAGGGTCGAGAATGTGCTTCGGGTAGCCTTGAATATAGCGTAAAGAAGGATGCATGCTGAAAGACCGTACAAGTTACACCACGACAATATGTTGTGGTCTTGAAAATTGAGCCGCATAGTGTAACTGATCACACTTTTCTAATCACCTAGGATTCGTTACACTTTAGCGAGATTCACCAAGAGCTACACTCAAAAAGAGATTGTAAAAATGAAACGTGTTGTATTGTACGTCGCAGACAAATGCCCGCACTGTAAAGATGCACAACGCTATTTGGATTCGAAGAAAATTGAATATCGCCTAACGAATGCAAAAATGCAGCGTGGCCGTAAAGAATTACAGGCGATGGGTGCTCGCTCTATCCCTGTGCTGAAAATCGGTGACCAAGTGATGGTCGGCTGGAATCAGAAAAACTTCGATAAGATGTATAACTCAAAGAACACCTAACGTGTTTTGAGCCAGTCATACTTCTATACAACAAAGCCCGAATATCCAATCGAGGATGTTCGGGCTTTGTTTATTTATATCTTACTCAATCACACATATCGCTTAACGAAATCAATAAAGGTTCTGTCGGCTTTCGACAAATACCCTTCCTTTCTCCAGGCCAACGATAGATTCAGTTTTACAGGGTCTTTAAATGGCACGCCTATCACGTCTTTTTCATATTCTGTCACTAAGCTCAACAGCGCGGTGATCGCAAACTCTTGTTTAACGATAGAAAGAATCATCGGGAGCAAGTTGGTTTCAAACGCAATGGTCATATCGAGGTTGTATTTTTTACAAGTCGCATCGATAAAATCACGGTGAAAATAGCCCGATTTGAACATGATCAGCTCTTGAGCAAAGAATTCTTCAAAGGTCATCGAAGGCTGTTGTGCTAGCGGATGCTCCTTACCGACAACGGCGACCATCTCAGAACTTAACAGATGATCCGTTTCCAAATCATCAGGGACGTTCTCATGATTAATTACACCAATATCGAGTTCGCCGTTTAACAGCATTTCACGAATCGATGCGGTGCCAGCATCAATCAAGGTCAACTTTAGGTTTGGGTATTGGCTTTTAAATGCCATCACGACTTGCGGGAAAAAGTAACTGCCCATCATACTTGGAGCGCCTAATCGAACCTCGCCTTTTTCTAGTCCCTTTAGTTCATTCATCGCAAGTTGAGCATCATCAAACTGCTGGGCGATTCGCTTCGCATGCTCAAACAGTACTTTGCCCTCCTCCGTTAAAGTGACGGATTTATCGCCTCGACGGAATAGAATCAACTCAAGCGTCTGTTCTAGTTTTTTAATGGAGATACTCAATGCAGGCTGTGCAATATACAACGCTTTGGCAGCCTGGGTGAAGTTACCAAACTGAGCAACAGCCAGAAAATGTCGAAGTGGTTTTGATTCAAGCATGGCGATATATTTTATATATGGAGGTGATATCTTTAATATATTTCTTTAATCGCACCTGTACTGATAACTTGTTCACAAATAGCTTACTAACTTGCGCAGGCACAACGTCAATGTTTGATAAAGGCAGTCCTCAATACAAACGTATCACCCAATCATTGGCGATTGGCTCGTTTATCATTTTCTGTAACCTTTACCTCTTTCAGCCTATCTTGCCGCACATGGCCGAGCACTTCCAAGTATCTGAAACTCAAATCAACTGGTTGTTTGCCGCGACAACGCTGGGGCTTTCCATCAGTTTGGTGCCTTGGGCAATCGCTTCTGAAACCTTTGGTCGAAAACCTATTATCCTATTCAGTTTGTTCGCTATTCCTTTGATTGGACTGAGCATGGTGTTCACGACGACCCTGCTACAACTGGTTATTGCCCGAGCATTCATGGGAATCGCTGTCGCAGCTTTTGCTGGTGTAGCGGTTGCCTATATGGTGGAAGAGTTGTCACCGAAAGCATTCGCGGTCGCGATTGGTGGTTATATTGCAGCCAATTCGTTGGGTGGTATTTTCGGACGTGTCCTCGGAGGTTTAATCACGGATTACTTTGACTGGCACGCTACGGTATTGTTTTTTGTGGTCGGCTCTTTACTTGGCGCGCTCTATATTGCGTATAGCTTGCCTGACCAACAAAACTTCAAACCTCAGAAAGGGTTGTTCTTTCATCATAACCGCTCGGTTGTGATGCACTTAAGAAACCGTACCTTGTGGCTCGCGATGTTGATTGGTGGCGCTAACTTTGCGCTATTCGTTAACCTGTATTCAGTAATGGGCTTTCGGTTGGTATCCGAACCTCACTCAGTGCCTGTGGGCTTAGCTTCACTGATATTCCTCTGTTACTTGGCTGGTACGGTAAGCTCTAAGCTCTCCAACAAATGGACACTTCGCTTTGACCCGTTAAACGGTATATTGATGGGCGTGTGTATTAGCTTAATCGGAATGCTAATTTCTGCCGTCGACAAAGTTCCGTTCATGCTAGCATGCTTGTTATTGATTAGTGGCGGCGCGTTCTTCGCCCATACCCTTGCCTACTCTTGGGTAAGTCAAAAAGCACCAAGCGCTAAGGCGACAGCAACTGCACTTTACTTGGTTCACTATTATATTGGCGGGAGCTTAGGTGGTTTCTTACTCTTGTATTGCTGGCAACTGTTCGGTTGGAATGGCGTGATTGCGGGCGGTTCAATCTTCTATGTTGCGATATTTGCTTGGGTCTACCAATTAAAACAACTTCAAGTATCGGCCTCTAAACTCGCACAAGCATAAGTGCGACTGAGGTTGTAACTCAATTATTGCTTTTGATTAACGTCCGTTCTGATATCCTACGCAAAATTTCATTTCGGAACCTGTTATGTCGAACACTCAAAGCACAGAGCTTCAAACCATCCACGACCAAGTAAAGCAGTGGTTAGACGATGTCGTTATTGGCCTAAACCTGTGTCCATTCGCAGCCAAGCCACAACGTAATAAACAGATTAAGATCTTTGTGAGTGAAGCGAATACGGAAGAAGCGTTGTTGCAAGACATCATGACGCATTTCGTAGAGTTAGATAACACGCCAGTCGCAGAATTAGAGACGACTTTGGTGGTTGTACCTAACATGCTGCAAGATTTCTTCGACTACAACATGTTCATTGATTGGATTGAAGCGTTGATCAAGCAAGAAGATTGGGAAGGCGTTTACCAAGTAGCAACCTTCCACCCAGACTATTGCTTTGGTGGTGCAGATCCAGAAGACGATGAAAACCTAACGAACCGTTCTCCGTATCCGGTTTACCATTTGATTCGTGAAGCGAGTATGGAAAAAGTGTTGAAGCACTACCCTAACCCTGAAGCGATTCCTGATACCAACATCGCGAGAGTTGAATCTTTAACGCCGGAAGAACGTCGTCAACTGTTCCCTTACCTGTTCAGTTAATCGTCCAGTTAATCGCTAACAAGATGGCTCATATTCCTGAGCGTTCTTGATGATATGGACGAGAAATGAACTGATCTCGTCCATTTTGTTTCGCAATGTACAGGCATTCATCGGCCACTTTGATTAGCTTATCTAACGCCGACATCCTTTCCCCTTTGGTATCCCCTGTACTCAACTCAAAATGACACGCACCGATTGATATAGTGACTGGCTTTCTATCAAGCGTGATTTTCTTCATCTCTTTTAAAAGAGTCATGAACTTATCTTCAACACAACTTGGTGTTTTATTGGGGTACCAAAGAATGAACTCCTCGCCACCAAAGCGCGCCACAAACTCACCCTCTTGAGTGTTATTGCTCAGCACGTTCGCCACTTTCTTTAATACAACATCACCCATTTGATGACCATAAGTGTCATTAACCTGTTTAAAGAAATCGATGTCGACAACCGCTAAGGTTCCCTTTCCTAAAGATCCTTTTAACTGCTCCACTTCTGCGTTCAACGTTTTGAACAAGCAACGTCTATTCGGCAAGTGTGTCAAAGGATCGTACATAGCTTGGTACTCTAACTTCTCATTCAGCTCTTTGAGTTTTCGCTCTTGCTGTCTTCTAACCAGTTCCACTTCGATCCATGAGGCCATTAACCTCATAACGTCGATATCGAACTCCTTGAATTCACGATGATAAGGAGCCGGGCTTGAAAAATTTAAGGTGCCATAAAGCTCGTCATTAACGAAAATCGGGATGCCAATATAAGACTCTAAACCAAAAGACTGGTAAGCGGGATGCGTCGCATACTTATCGTGTTTGCCACAATGCTCAATGCAAATAGGACCAATCGATTTACAGGTAATCTCGCAATAGGTCGAACGATAATCGAAGGTGTCGCCAGTGTTGAGTTCAACCCCTTCTGGCGTAACACAGTGCTCGACTAAATAAGAATTACCATCGACTTTAGATAAAATACCAATATCCAAATTAAAGCGTTCGAGCCCCATGATAAGCAGCTGAGCGATCTGACTCTCGAAGCCCTTTCGATAATCATTGGTGATTTGATACAAGCGGCGTATAACAATTTCGCTTTCACTAGCTTGGTTCATAACAGGGATTCCACTACTGCAGAAGTTAATGGCAACATCAACATTTGGTATATTAAAAAGAGTAAAGGGTAAAAAAACATAATAATCAATTGGTTTGTATGCAAAATACCTCATTGGTCCAATGAATAAAAGTCTACTTCTTCGACTTTGCGTTAGCACCCTATTCCTAGCTTTGGTA
This sequence comes from Vibrio sp. L5-1, assembly GCF_021728315.1. NCBI lineage: Bacteria > Pseudomonadati > Pseudomonadota > Gammaproteobacteria > Vibrionales > Vibrionaceae > Vibrio > Vibrio sp. L5-1. The sequence continues at coordinate 223,347 of NZ_JAKKCQ010000002.1, forward strand.
AAATAATCCATTAACGAAACAGAATGGATAGGAAAATGAACCTTTCTCAACTAAGCCAAGAAATCTACGATCACCTTTACCGCGACATTGAAGAGTTCCGCAGCACTTTTGATCTGCCTGTTGCTGCTCCTGAAACAATGGACGAAAAAGGCGATACGCTACATACATCTCTAGCGATAGAAGAACTAACAGAACTAGCAGAAGCAGACTCTAAAATCGAGCAAGCTGACGCTATCGTAGACAGCGTTTATGTTTTGATGGGACGTTTGGTTCACCTTGGCCAAGCTAAGGTTGAAGATAACCTAGCGATCAGCTACCTGATCGACCTGCTATTGAATGTTTGTAAAAACCGTTCAATCGACTTCTTGCCTTGTTGGGACGAAGTACACTCAAGCAACATGAGCAAAGTATGTCGCAACGAAACTGAATACGCTGAAACAGAAGCTTTCTATGCTGAGCAAAACATCAAGCTGATGGCTGTTCAAAAAGGTGAATACATCATCGCTAAATGTGCAGAAGATTTTGTATCTGAAGGTAAGACAATTCGCCAAGGTAAAGTACTTAAATCAGTACACTACCGTCCTGCGAATCTTGAGCCACTAACAGCTTAGGCGAGTCTTTTAGCTTTCTAAATCATTAATGTTTTAGCGAGTCAAAACAACAAACGCCACGTTACGATAACGTGGCGTTTTAATATCTATCGTCTTATTTTCTGTGTCTTCTCGTTCTTGAACACGTCACAGTGTTACCACTATACCAGTCGCGCCATGTGATAAACCGCTACATATTCACCGTTTCTAAAGGCAAACCCTGCCGACTCCCCTTCAATAACAAAACCGAACTTCTTATACAAACTGATCGCTCTTTCGTTATCGGTGTACACCGTTAACTCCATTCGCTTGATGTTAATCCAGTTATCACACAGATCGATTGCTGTTGCGAGCAATTGACTACCCACACCTTTGCCTAACACATCGTCTTTAACACCCATACCAAATGAAGCCACATGTCGTCTTCTTGGATTCACACACACTTCCATTCCCAAGTTGCCAACAATCTCATCGTCTATCATCGCGACATACGAGTACACGTTGTCAGGCATATTAGAGATTCGTTTTTGCCAGCTTTCCAGAGATGGATTTGGGAGTTGCAGCGTACCGGTATAAGCATTAGTGCATTCGTAAACTTCTTTGATTCCCTTTGCATCTGACGGTTCAGACCGTCTCACTATAATACTCATCGCAACTCCTACTATTTTCATCGCTCAATATGAAACACATCCTTAATGTGCACCTAGACACACTATCAAATAGTAAATATTTAACAATAGGTTAGATGAAATTGTTTTTATTGGACTGATGTGGGGAATGTATGTGGATGATCTGAAGAAGTACATTTGAGGAATCAAGGTTAGTTAAACTGGAGGTAATTCGATATGGGCACCTCGGGTGTGCCCACGCCTCCAAATCTATGGAGTTAGTTAGCTTTGGTTCATCATGATCTAACTAGTTCTGTTCTGGTTAATCATGAACTAGTTCATCTTGATCTAGTTAATCACGCTGACATTGAACTTGCATGACTTTAAGATCTGTTGCATTTAGCTTCTCAGCTAGCGCTGCGCCTTCTTCATTACATTGCTCAAGAGTCGTAAATTGGGTGTTAACTTCCATTTCTGCTGTGCTATCAGCTCCACCCATCATAAGGCTTAGAATCAGTGTGAGTTCGTACATAAAATAATCCTCTTTCGAGCTTTCAAAGCATCCATTCGAATAAGATAAAGTGACTAGAATCCGCCCTAATTCACTTGTTTCGTTTGAGATAATTCTAGTCATTCACTCGATTCGAGTCTTACCATTTTGTGCCACTAACTAATAAAGCAGCATAACCATGATTTAAAGGTATAAAAAAGACCAGAGCATCATGCTTCTGGTCTTTTTATGAATTAAAGCGTCAATCATAACTCAGTTTCTGAGTCACTTTTCTCTAAGCTAATGACATTCAAAACCGCAAAAGCAGAGGCTAGAAATAAGCCCAATATCCAAACAAAATACCACATGAAAAACTCCTTAATACAGTGAATGGCCATTACGTTCGACATACTCGCTATCAAGTCGCCCAAACATGGTTCGATAACTGAACGCGGTATAACACAGAATGATTGGCACCATCACAAACGCCACGCCTGTCATGATATTCAAGGTCAGTTCACTGGAGGTTGAATCCCACAGCGTTAGGCTATTACTCGGGTTAACGCTAGACGGGATAATGAACGGGAACATCGAGAAACCAGCCGTTAAGATGATGCAAGCGTTAGTCAGGCTTGAACTAATAAAAGCAATCGCATCCCATTTCAACCTTGCGCCAATTAAAGCCAGTAAAAGAATGGTCACGCTGCCGATCGGCGCAAACCACATCCAAGGGTACGTATCGAAGTTGGTTAACCAAGCACCTGCTTGTTTGACGACTTCTTTGTTCAAAGGATTCGAAGCCGAGCTATGATCCATCGCACTGACTATTAGATACCCGTCAATATGGTTTATCGCCATACAGCCAATCACCATAAGGAAAGCGACAAATACAGCACTCGCCTGCGTCACCGTTCTTGCCTTTTTGTACACTGCGTCTGTGGTTTTCATCATCAACCACGCACTGCCTTGTAACAGCGCCATCAATAACCCAACCAGACCACACAAAAGCGAAAATGGGTTAATCAAATCGATAAACGAACCATGGTACTCAACCATTAAAAAGCTATTGAGCGTAAAAGGTAAGCCTTGCATCAAATTGCCAAACGCCACCCCGAACAAGATAGGTGGCAAGAAGCCTGAGAAAGAGATAGCTAGGTCACACACCCGTCGCCACTGATCGCTGTCGATCTTTGCTCGATACTCAAGCGCCAAAGGACGCAACCACAATGAAATAAGCACCAAATACATCGCCACATAAAGGCTTGAAAACGATGTCGCATAAACCAGAGGCCAAGCCGCAAACAACGCACCACCTGCGGTAATTAACCAAACTTGGTTGCCGTCCCAATGGGGCGCGATGGAGTTAATCATGACTCGTCTTTCAGCGTTCGTTTTACCAATAAACGGTAACAACGCCCCCACTCCCATATCAAAACCATCGGTGATCATAAAACCAATCAGCAGTACACCAATCAGAACCCACCAAATTAAACGTAATGTGTCATATTCGAACATGAGTCAGTCACCTTATTGTTGAACTTGTTGTGCCAATTTGGCTTCAAGTGAAGTTGTATTTTGTTCATAGTGATAGCGACCCGTTTTTAAACTGCTTGGACCTTTTTTAGCAACGGTAATCATCAAGTAACTTTCAACAATGATAAATACGGTATATAGGCTGATAATGAGAGCAAGAGACGTAAGCAGGTTTTCAACGGTTTGCGAAGATGCCGCGACCGTCACAGGAAGAATTTCACCCACAGCCCAAGGCTGACGGCCGTATTCCGCAACAAACCAGCCAGCTTCAATCGCAATCCAAGGCAATGGAATTGACCATAGCGCTGCTTTCAGTAACCAAGGCTTTTGCGTAATGTTTTTACGGTAGGTTTGCAGGAAGGCTGCACCAAAGACAAACAACATAATGAAGCCACAACCCACCATGATTCGGAATGACCAGAAAAGTGGCCAGACAGTTGGAATGGAATCATCTGCCGCTTGTTGGATTTGCTGTTCAGTCGCATCGGTTACGGTATCGGTGTAACGCTTGAGTAGCAGTCCATAACCGAGGTCGTGCTTAGTTTGGTCGAAGGCTTGTTCTGTTTCATCAGACGTATCGCCCGCTCGCAAACGCTCTAGCAAGTCATATGCAATAATGCCGTTGCGAATACGGACCAGGTGCTGATCGCGCAAATCGTGTAAACCCGTCACTTGTTCATCCAAAGATCTCGTTGCAATAATGCCCATCACATAAGGGATTTTTACCGCGAAGTCGGTTTTACCTTCTTCTTGGTTTGGTAAACCAAATAATGTAAATGCAGCCGGTGCAGGCTCGGTGTGCCATTCCGCTTCAATCGCTGCGAGTTTTACTTTTTGGACATCACCCAGTTCATAACCAGATTCATCGCCAAGTACGATTACCGAAATGATAGAAGCTATTCCGAAAGATGCAGCCACAGCGAAAGAACGTTTTGCAAATGCGATGTCTCGACCTTTCAGTAAGTAATATGAACTCACACCAAGGATAAACATCGAGCCACAGGTATACGCTGAGGCCACGGTATGCAGGAATTTAACTTGAGCGACAGGGTTGAGCACCACTTCGGCAAAGCTGGTCATTTCCATACGCATGGTTTGGTAATTGAACTCTGATCCAATTGGATTTTGCATCCAACCATTGGCAACCAAAATCCACAGTGCAGAAAAGCTCGAGCCCAACGCCACCAGCCAAGTCACTACAAGGTGTTGGCGTTTCGATAGCCTTTCCCAACCGAAAAAGAATAAGCCGACAAAGGTGGATTCTAAGAAGAACGCGACAAGCGCTTCGATGGCTAAAGGTGCGCCGAAAATATCGCCGACATAGTGAGAATAATAAGACCAGTTGGTGCCGAACTGGAACTCCATGGTTAAACCAGTCGTGACACCCAATGCAAAGTTAATACCGAACAGTTTGCCCCAGAAGCGAGTCATGTCCTGGTAAATTTGCTTGCCAGTCAGCACATAGATCGATTCCATGATCGCCAAAAGACAGGACATACCAATGGTTAAGGGGACAAAGAGAAAATGAAACATAGCAGTTAACGCAAACTGCAAACGCGACAATTCAACAACATCAAACATTAAAGCTCCAAACATCATAATGATGGCTTTCATATTAAGAATTGGAGCGTATTTCAGCACAGTTCGAACAAACTAAACTAGAACAGATTGATTGTTAAAAAACAGAACAGTTTATATATCCAGTCAGTAGAGACTAGCGTTGAAGTGTAAAACAGTCGGTAACTCAGCTAACGGCTGAAGCTTGCAATTCCATGGTTCTGATTAGGTTGCCGAGCGTTTGAATTGCCTCTGCGATTTTGTCGTCGCAAGCATACGAGCAATTAAGTCGAATGTGATGGGAGAACTTCTTGTCACTACTGAATATGATCCCTGGCGCGACAGAGATGTTGTGTTCAAGAGCTAACTCATACAGCTTCTCAACACAAACAGAGTGAGGCAATTCTATCCAAAGGAAGTAACCACCTTGGCTTTTATGAATCAGAGCACTCTTGGGCAAACTGGATTCGAGTAGTGCTATATGCGCCTTCTTCCTTTCATTCAGCAATTTACGAAGCTTTTTAAGATGATTGTCATAGCTGTAAAACGTTAGGTAGTGAGACAAACCAAGCTGAATAGGAATGCTGCTGGAGAGCGTCGAAAGGTGCTGCAATCTCTGAATCTTTAACGCTTGTTTCCTTGCAACTACCCAACCGATTCGAAAGCCGGGCGACAATGATTTGGAAAACGAACCACACAACATGATTTGCTCGCCAGTGTCATAGGCTTTAGTAGGCAATGAGCTTTGATTACCGACGTGCAGTTCTCGATACACATCGTCTTCAATCATCGGGATCTTATGTTGATTCACCAACTTTGCCAGTCGTTGCTTGTTGCTGTCACTCATCGAATAGCCAACTGGGTTTTGCGATTCCGTCATAAACCAGCACGCTTTGATGTCCATTGAAGCGAACACCGATTCCAACACATCTAAATCTATACCAGTTTCAGGGCCTGTTGGTATCTCAACTGCCGTCAGGTTTAACCTCTCAATGGTCTGCAACACACCATAGAACGCAGGATACTCGATAGCGACCAAGTCACCCGGCTCTGTGCAAGATTGCAGACAAAGATTAAGTGCTTCCATCGCTCCAGAAGTAATCACAATATCGTCCGGCAATACATCTAACCCATGCATTTGGTAACGCTGGGCGATTTGCCTACGGAGTGTTTCACTGCCCGGTGGTAAATTGGTGAGCATGCTGTTATCCGGCATTTGGCGGCTGGCATTAGCTAAACTGCGCGACAATGCTTGATGCGGAAACAAGGCAGGGTCTGGGAATGCCGAGCTAAGTGGAATGATGCTGGGGTCTTTCGCTCGTTGAAGTACATCGTAAAGCAGGTCGCTGATTTTAACCGGATACGGTTTTATGGCTTTTTGCTGTATGTGTTCTGAGGTGAATACATTTCTGCGAGGTAATACGAAATAACCAGATTTCGGCTTTGAGCGCACATAGCCTTGGTCTTCGAGCTGTTGATACGCCTGCAGCACCGTCTCGATACTGAGTTTATAGCGCTTACATGCGTCTCTAATTGATGGGATCTTCTCACCACTCAGCCAGATGTTTTGTTCTATCTGATTCTTGATTGTATTGGCGAGTATTTGTGATTTTTTCATCAATAAGTTCGTTCGTATTCGAAGGTGGATGAACAGATTATATTATAGGTAAAACAATGTCCTTCCCTAATAACATTCAATGCGTTGTCGCACTGCCAACCTAGGACTTACATAAACACTCTCTTAAAAAGAACTCCGTTGACAGCTATCTCATAAAAAATGGCATCACGCTTATAAAGAGTGATGCCATTAATTTTTCAAGGCTTAACTAATCCTATTCAAACTAGTTAGCTGGACGCCACACGCCCCACTGATCATTTTCGTAGGTCGCTTTAGGGTTTTCACCACCTTGAACCCACCATTGCGCTTTCCACGACTGGTTCGAGTAAGTCACTACTTCACCACCTAGGTAAGTCGCTGATGAGTCCCAAGTACCTGGGTCTGGCGTAGGGTCAGGAGTCGGATCAGGATCCGGCGTTGGATCTGGGTCTGGTGTTACGCCACCGTCATCAGCAATCACTTCAAACGTGAAGGTTTCAACACTCTCGCTTTCAATAGAGCTAGCCATGAACGACAAAGTCTCGTTCACTGTAATCGCAGTCGTATCAACCACAATAGAAGCTGTGCCATTGTTTTGAATGCTTACTACGGAACCTTGAGTTTGAGTTAATGTCGCCGCTTCGCTTGTTGCAATCACAACTTTGTCGCCAGCATTCACTACATTGTCACTCTTCACTAGCTCGTAGATGTCGCCTTTCAGTGGTTCAACACCACCGTCGCCACCATCAATCAGCGTTAACTGACCAGAAGCACGGCTATCCTTTGAGTTGAAGAAGTTACGTGAAGGATCGTTTTGGAAGTACATGTAGTGCTGCATTTCAGCGTGCCAATCACCAATGAAGATCGCGCCATCTTTGAACTCTTCATGCCAGCCATTAATTTCTGAAGCCAACAAACGAGCCCAATCATTAACGTTTGAAGCGTCGATAACGATGTCGAAGCTACGCGCTACTTCACCATACTTGTTGATGATGTCGTACTTAACGGTGTCGCCAACTTGTGGAGTACCAAACTGGTCAGAAACAAACAGGTCGCCACGGACTAGATCAGGCTCTGGACCTGGCTCTGGTGGAGGAGTTGTACCACCCGCGATAGTAATGTCTGAACAGTTGTAGAAGCCTTCGCCAGCTGCATCATCACGTTGCCAACGTACATATAGGATTGCATCACCAGAGCGGTCAGATGGAATCGTCACGTTGATACGGTATTTGCCACCGCTAACAGGAACATTGCCCACCTCTTGGATAAGATCTAAGTCGCCCCACGCTAGTCCTTTACTCAGATCTGCATTTGGTTTCGTTAGGTAGAACTCCCAGAATGATGGGTTGTGCGGCGCAGTCGCGTTGAATACATATTCAAATGTACCTGTGCTTAGCTCAGTGCGAGTCCAACCTGTATGAGGTGCACCCATGCCGCGTTTTTGCGAATCATTGGCGTAACACAAAGTGCCGTCTGGAATCGCCGCTTTTACAGCATTGATGTTGTTGAAATCTTGGATATTTTTCGCATACTCGTTACGTTGAACGAACGGGTATGATCCAGAAATATCTTTCGCTTGAGCACATGCAGCATTTGGTGGTGTACCCGACCAAACCCCGCCTTGCTCGTAACACGTGTTCTGACGTGCACTTGGAAATTCAGACCAGCCATGAGCATTTGCCACTGACGGCACACTCGATAGCATAGCCATACCCACTGCTATTTTTAGAATATTATTATTTATTGTTGTCACTTTCCCACTCTCTATTATTTTACCCTAAACACAAAACCAATTGGTTACTAACCAACCAGCACTGTCATTCGAAGGTTTATAGTTTCTGACTTAAAGAACAACGAAAAATATATACGTCAATTTTATCAATAACAGCGGGTTTTATATTGATAGGAATCAGCATCACACAACTCAAACAAATGCGTTGTAGATAGATGATGTTGCTTCGAATTATGACATTTCAGTATTCTGTGTTGATTGAGGGAACATCATTCAAAATGAATAAAAAAGCGACTTTATGATTAAGCCGCTTTGGGGATATACAGGAAGTTAAATAATGAGAAGAGCATTAATAACGGCTATGCATGCCCATGCGATGTGACATGTCGTCGTCCATACGACCGCCCTTCCAGCCGCTTCCACCCAAGAGGTTGAGCACATCACGTGCGGTGTAGTCTTCGCCGCCGAAGAAGTCGTTAGACACATCATTACGTAACAGTTGGATAGTGGGAACCAATTCAACATCAAGATCTTGTGGATCCGTAAACAAAGACAATGCGATTTGTTGTTGGCGTTTACTTAGTTCATGAGCGCTGGTTTCAACTTGCCCAATCGAGAAAAAGTCACGGCTTCCGTAACTCTGTACCATCTTTGCAGACAGTAACTTAATCACCTTTTTGATTCTTCGTCGTTCAATATATCTAAACACTCTAGTTCCTCTTTCAATTTACAAATATCACATCAAATGTTGTTCAGATTTGAGCAACACTTAGAATGTCACTCTTTATGACGATGCTCAATATATAACGTCAGTAATATACTGATTAACAATGCAAAAAGGCAATTTCGAGACGAATACACTTTGCACCGCTTCTCATTGAAACGGATCAATAAGTAAATTTTTAGGTAAACCATGATTCAGAACACTAAGTACTTTCTCACGCAACCATAACGTACCTTGGTCACGTTGATGCCGCACATGCCAAGACATTGAAATGGGCCCCGGCTGCATGAGGAATGGCGTTTTCTTGATCACCAGTTCTCCCTTGCTCACGCTCTCCGATATTATCGGCAATGGAATCGTCGTGATCATGTCAGTATTAATGAGCAACTTAGGTATGGAGTAACAGTGGTTCACCGTCATGGCGATGCGCCGTTTCATTCCCTTCTGTCCTAGTAGCATGTCTACCCCGCCCGTCGCTTCACCTGATAACGAGAGCAACAAATGGTCAGCGCTAGCAAACGCACTTAGCGATAGCTCTTCACTGGCCAACGCGTGATCGGCACGCATTGCGCACACAAAGTGATTATCAAACAGATGTTGAGTTTGAACTTGAGCTGAGTTGCCTTCGAAATAATCCAAAACCATATCGACATCGGCACTGAGCAATAACTTTTCTCCATTGACGTTGTAAGGTACGGCGTGAATATTAACGTCAGGCGCTTCAAGCTCTATTCGTTGCTTTAACGGCAGCCAAAACAGGTCTGCCATCCAATCTGTGGTTGCGATTCTAAACGTGCGCTTTAACGTCGCAGGACGAAACTCATCACGCTCAGTTGCAATCCGTATTGCCTCTAACGGCTCACCAATCGTTTTCCACAACTCGACGGCGTAAGGGGTTGGGCGAATCCCTCTTCCTTGTTTCACGAATAAAGGATCTTTCCAAGCGTGACGCATTCGAGAGACTGCGTTCGATACCGACGGTTGCGTCATCGACAGTCGTTCTGCGGCCACGGTAATCGAGCTTTCCTGCATGATTGCATCAAAAATAACCATTAAATTCAGATCGACATTAGCCATCTTACTTGCCTAATTACACAGGGAGTTAGTGAATGAGTATCGACAAACTCATCATATTAATCAATGCATATTATACCAATCATCAATTAGACGATAAGTAACAAGTTGGGCAAAGTGAGTTCCACAAACAGATTAACCCGCTGGTAGAAAAACAAATCAGATGACTCACTTATAAGGAAATACGATGAAAGCCGTGTATTTAGAAGAGTATGGAAGTGCGCAGAACTTAACGTTCGGCGATATAGCGAAACCCACCATCACACCAAATCAAGTGCTGATCAAAGTACAAGGCGCGGGGGTAAACCCTGTCGACTGGATGGTAAGAGAGGGATTCTTACAGGCTAGCGGTCAACATGAAATGCCACTCATTGTTGGCTGGGATGCAGCAGGGCAAGTTGTCGAAAAAGGCAACAATGTAAGCAACCTTAAACTTGGGGAGCAGGTCTATGTATATGCGCCCATTTCTGAACAAGGCGCCTACGCCGAATATCTTGCTGTCGATAGTGATTTAGTAGCAAGAGCGCCCAAGTCTCTCGACATCGTGACCGCTGCAGCTGTGCCATTGGCCGCAACAACAGCATGGCAAGCACTTGTTGAAGGCTGCCAACTCAAAGCTGGTCAACGTGTCCTTATTCACAATGCATCCGGAGGTGTAGGCAGCTTTGCGGTTCAAATAGCGAAAGCGCTCGGTGCTTATGTTATCGGAACAGCATCAGCCAGCAACAAAGCCTACTTAACGGCTTTAGGGGTCGATCAATTCATTGATTACCAAACTCAACGCTTTGAAGACGAGGTTGATGAGTTAGATGCTGTACTCGTCGCTGTTGGGGGTGATGGCATCGCGGAGCGTTCACTCGAAGTCGTACGAAAAGGTGGCAACGTAGTTTCACTATTAGATGACATTGAAAGCGCATTACCACTGCAACTAGGCGTAAATTTTCAACGTTGGTGGGTTTCACCCAATGCCAGAGATCTACAACGTATTGCCGCTTTAATTGATGATGGCGTAATTAAAGTGAACATCGATAAGGTGTTCCCACTATCTAAAGCCGCTCAAGCACAGGAGTTAAGTCAATCGAAACGTGCTCGTGGCAAAATCGTATTGGAAGTTTCGCTGTAAACACTATCAAGTAGAGAGGATATAAAATGGCCATTAAACAAGCTTTTCGTAATAAGAACCTACCCGATATGAGCAATGCGTTTAGTTGGGGACTGAAACTAAGTGAATTCAGCGAAGTATTCTTTGTGACAGGACATGCTGACTGTAACCCGGACTTTATCACTCAACACCCTAATGATCCTGTTGCTCAAACACGATTGATTTTAGACCAAATGAAGGCATTCTTAGAAGAAGCTGGCTTTAGTGTTAACGACATTGTCAGGACGGATTGGACATTTACCAACGAAGTAAACTCTGCACAATTCGAAGGTATTGCTCATGTCTGGGAAGAGTTTTTAGGGGATGTTGAAGTAAAACCAGCGACAGGCACGTTGCGCTATGTTCAGCGTTTAGGGATGCCAGATATGATGGTTGAATATGAGATGATGTTAGCCCGATAACTGCCGAGCTTTCCAATCCTAAATTCAACCGTCTTACCCAAACGATAAAGGCTTAACCAAACAACATATAAGTTTGATTATCGACTGAGATACTTTTGACTTCAGTGTTGAACACGGACTCTAGCTGTTCAGGCGTAAGAACTTGTTCTGCACTACCTGATACTTGAAGTACGCCTTTGTCGAGCAACAACACTTGGTCTGCATGTCTTAGGGTTCTGTTCAGGTCGTGGTTGGCCATGATCACGGCGATGCCCTTCTCTGCCACTCGCTCGATGAGCTTGTATAACAAGGCTTCTTGAGCAATATCTAACGGAGCTGCGGGTTCGTCGAGGATCAGCAGCTTCGCGTAAGGATTAAGCGACGGCCAAATTTGCAGGCACATTCCCGCCAAACGGACGCGTTGCCATTCACCACCAGATAAGGTTTGAATGGAGCGGTGAAGTTTGTCTGTGATGGCCAACATCTGGCTTATTTCGTCCAAAGCTGCGTTGATTTCAGTATCAAGGCCGTGTGAGGAGCTTGGCAGTGACAACGCAAGGTATTGGAACACTTCCAAATTGAAGGCGGGTCTTGCGCTTTGACAAAGATAAGCACGGTGTAATGATAAGTCTTGTAACGACAACACAGATAAGTCTTGCCCATCAAGCTTGATATCGCCTTTATAGCCATCTCCAATGCCAGATATCGCTTCGAGTAAGGTACTTTTACCACTGCCATTAGGACCGATAACGTGAGTCACCTGCCCTTGCTTGAGCTCAAATGATAGTGGTAATAAACGAGCGCCGACGCTCAGGCTCTTAATTTGAATCATGATTTTTAATTAACATCCAAATGAAGATAGGCGCGCCGATACTGGTGGTCATCACACCCAAAGGTAATTCTGCAGAATCGAGTAATGTACGCGCGCAAATATCAGCAAACACCAATAACGCGGCACCTGCAACGGCAGACAAAGGAAGCAGGTATCGGTTGTCGGTACCAATCGCTAAACGGAGTAAGTGTGGCACAACCAAGCCAACAAAGCTGATTACACCGCCCAATGCCACCGCGCAGCCGACTAAAATAGACACGGCGAAAATTAGACGCCAGCGTAATCTCGGAACATTCACGCCCAGTTGTGCGGCATGCGTTTCGCCAATCATCAGTTTGTCTAGTTTACAGCCTTGCAGACACAACCAAATAATCACAGGGATCATCACTAACGTAAGCGAGTGTTGATACCAAGTCACGCCGCCTAAACTGCCCATCAGCCAGTACATCAATAAGCGAAGGCTGAGGTCATCACTAAAATAGAAGGCCCACGTCACCATAGCGCCGGAAAGAATGCCTAACGCGACACCCACCAGCAATAATTTGGCCGTAGTCAGTCGCATCGTTTTGACCATACTCACCAGAATAACGGTAAAACAGAGTGACCCTAATACGGCAGCGACCATAAAGAGTTCAGGTGTGGGAGCAAACGGCAAAAAGAACAGCACGATCACCATGGCTAAACTCGCGCCACCGGAAATACCGAGCACACCCGGCTCTGCTAATACGTTGCCTAATAACACTTGTAAGCTTGCGCCAGATACAGCCAAACCAGCCCCGATAGCAATAGCTGCCAATAGTCGAGGTAAGCGTAAATCAATCAGTAGTTTTTGTTCTAACGTGGACAAGGTGCCCAGAGGGGAAATGAAGAGATCGCCAACCATTAGGTAAATTGCACTCAGCGCGACAAGCAGTGCTGCCATCAGATAAATGGCTCGCGTCCATTTACGCTGTTTTTGGTGAAGAAGTTGTTGGAAATCCATATCAAGCTACTTTGAAAATGTTCGCGTAACCTTACCTGTATACCCAAATAAACTCAAGGCTCACACCGTAATGTGAACCTTGATATTTCAACCAGTTGAGCAGTTGTTTTAGTCGCTTAAACCGGACTCGGTATTAATCGTACACAAGCTGACCGTGGTCGAATCGCGTTTCAACTTCACACACCATTAAGGCAGCTCGTTGGCCGATAGCCACGTTTCGATTTGGGAACACCACCGCTTCGTTTTCATTCTTAGCCATTAATGGTTTATCACCATCATGACCAAATACTTCACCGTGCTTGAACGCGGTAAAGTTCTCTACAGAATCAGAGAACATGAAATCGAAGTCATCATGCAAGCGAACAATAGTGCGGCTCACACGATACATGATGGTTCGCTTAGGTAAATGCTCAGGCTCAGCTTCAGCAATCAAATTACGCATCGCCAAATCAAAAGCTGTTAGCTTATCAAGTTGGTTCTCACCAATTTTTGCTACCTGACCCAATTCCATTGTCAGTGCTTGCGCTTCAAAGTTTTCAGCGCTGTACCAACTAAAGGTGCTGGTTGGTGCATTCGACAGCAACACAGCTTCAACGTGGGCACTGTTGATGAAATCGAAAAGCTCCTTGTTGCGCACTTCGTGGCGAACCTTAGGGCTCACAGCGAACGAGTAATGCTTAGATAAACGGATTGCACAGTGCAAATCCAGGTGCCAACGAGTGGCAGGTTCCGTTTCTTTGTAAAACTCAGTAACCAAGAACTTCAAGTTCTTAGCGATATCCACTTCTCGATTGCTTTCGTGCTGCTTTTCATCAAACAGACGATTCATATTCACATCGAGAAAACGCGTATGCGCATTGGTCGCTTCTGGGTGAGCGATGATAAACAAGCAACGAGCATTTACTACTTGAAAGCCTGTCTCAATATCCTCAACTAATTTATCTACTAGCTCCATCGGTGAAGTTTCGTCACCATGAACACCTGTTGAGAAGATGATGTTCTTAGTTTCAGAATTATAATCCGCGGGAATTACTTCCAATACACCACGTTGATGAAGCTTAATTTCAACACCGTTACTCAGTACGGTCTGTCCTGCAAACACTTCTTGCTCAAGATCTAGGCTGTCAAAAAGAAATGATTGGCGAAAGAGGGTCTTCGTCATGCGCTACTCCTTAATTGCACGGCCGTATGTTAATAAATTGTACATAGAAATTGTGTCGCTAGGATCGCACTTATCAACAGAAACTCCGTTATCAATCACAAATACTACCCATATATTTTTATATTACCTGCTGGCTTTACTAACCGACATCTGTTCCAAATAACTTTCTCTAATTAAAGTAACTTTGGGTCGTCTCAGCTTTTCTCAAGTCATGTCAGCAAGATAAGAGCCACGTAAGCTAACACAGCTCTGACCTGCTATGAACAGATTGAGATCAATTAATCTTCCTGATTCAGCAATCTTTCGAATTCATCGATTTGAACTTTGACCATGTCGATACTTTGTTGCCAAAAATCAGCTTGAGTCAGGTCCATTCCGAGATGCTTTTGCACCACTTCTTCCGCCATCATGCTACCAGTATCACGAAGCAATGAGACATAATCACCGTAGAATTTCTCACCCTTAGCATCGCGTTGTGCGTAAACGCCTTTACTGAACAAGTAACCGAACAGGTACGGATAGTTATAGAAGCTCACTTGAGAGATGCTGAAGTGCAACTTACTCGCCCAGAAATAAGGGTCGGCTTCAGTCATTGCATCGCCGTACCAATCTTTCCAAGTGGTTTCCATTAAATCGCACAACTGTTTAGCTGTCAGTTCGCCTTGCTCACGCTGCTCGTAAAACGCTTTTTCAAATTCGAAACGTACTGGAATATTCACCATCAAAGCGAGTGAAGAAGAAAGCTCTTCCCACAACATTTCGAGCTTCTCATTGCGTGTTTGAGCTTGTTGTAACAAGTGGTCACGAACGATGTTTTCAGCAAAAATAGAAGCCGTTTCTGCCAGCGTCATGGGGTAGCGCGTCTTACACAACGGCATGTCTTTCATTACCCAGTTGTGGAACGCGTGGCCAAGCTCGTGCGCCAATGTCATTAAGTCTGAGCGGCTACCATTCCATGTCATGAACACAAGCGGGGTTCGTGTCGCAGCAAACTTGGTGCAGTACGCGCCTAAACGTTTGTTGGCTGCTGGTGCGGCATCAATCCAACCGTTCTCAACCATTAATGCGACGAAATCAGCCATCTCTGGATTTACTTCAGCGAAGGCGGTTTTAATCACGTCGATCGCTTCATCAAATGGATAAACCTTAGATTCGCTGTCACCCAGCGGTGGCATCGCTGCTAAATGGTTCCAAGGCTTCATTTCATCGAGCCCGTGAACTCTTGCCATTAACAGGCCTGCTTTCTGTCCTACTGCTCGATTTGCCTTTGCTACCGACATCATAGTATCTAGGGTTTCAGGAACGATTCGGCTTCCATGCAGGCTTGGATCTAAGAAATGTACGTCGCTTATTTTCGAGCGCTTTTTGTTTTCAGTCAGTCGCCAACCCGCCAATGCATTTAGGATCGAAGCAAACGACTCTTGATGCGTCTTCATTGCGCCTTGAACCGCGCGCCATGCAGGTTCTTGTTTGTCGAATTCGCTGCCGTACAACAGGCTCGCCGCTTGTGAAAAACCTAGAGCTTCGTCTTCACCGTCCAGCTTTAGCGACAGTTTTAAAGAACCGGTTAGGTTATCGTATAAACGCCCCCACCCATCACGGCCATCAACCTTCATCGCCGCTAACAACTGCTCTTCAGCAACACTGAGTCGACTGCTTGATAACTTACGTGAGCTTTCGATAGCAAAGCGTTGCCCTGCAACATCCGCGCTCTCGTGCTCTAATACTGCATCAATAAATTCTGGTTCTGCGTGAATTAGCGTGTCTTCGTAAGGGCTGAACGCTTGAGACATTTCAGAGTTCAGCTTCGCTACACGACCAAGCAGTGCTTTGGCTTCTGTGTGTGTCGCATCGACCGACGCGTGGCAATTAGCGAAGGTGTTGATCGTACTCAGTAACGTGCCTGCCGCTTCTGAGGTCTGGATTGCGTTTTGCATTGCAAGAATGATGTGACGCTTTTCAACATGCAGGTACAACAGTTCAATACACTGTTGAATCAGTTCGATGTCTTGTTCGATTTTTGCATCATCAAGATCGCGATAAGCAATGCTTAAATCCCAACTTGGAGTTGTCATGACTAAATTCCTTTCACGTAGGTAGTAATACCAATCTGGTATAGCGACTGTAAACGCCGCTTTATACTTCTATTTATATTTCTATCTACAGTTCTAATAGATTGTTAATTCTTAAAACTGTGTATTTTTAACACTCAGAGAACAGGCAACCCTATCGACTTTACACTGATAAAACTCTGTGCGAACTGAGTGACTTGAATATGAGTTATCGACGCGTTTTCTATCGATAGCTTCGAATAGAGACTCGGATTTTTCCAATCAATATCAAGGCAATGCGCCAATAACATTCGAATTACGCCACCATGAGTAACCAGCAGTAGATTGTCACTTGGATCATTCAAAAGTTGCGACCAAGCTTGAGTTACTCTGTCATGGAAGCTCTGTAAACTTTCCGCACCAGTCAGTTGATGATTTGCGGGATCTTGCCAGAAAGTGTCTAGCATCGCCCACTTGTCTTCAAGTTCATCAAATGCGACCCCGTCAACTTCACCAAAGTTCATTTCTTGGAAATCTGGTGCAACAGACAGAGGCACCGACATGCGTTGTGCATATAGGTTTGCCAAGTCACTGCATCGTCTTAATGGTGAGGTAATAACACCATCGAAAGCGACATCATTATGAGCCAACGCATCATAAATCCGCTGTTGAATATTTGGATGAACCAACACGTCAGATAAACCATTCAGTGCTGCTTTCCCTTCAACCTTGCCGTGTCTCAGCAAATAGATGTTTTTGGTTGTTCCATTGATCATGTGCGCGACCTAACCCTGAGTATCAAGCGATTGATTAGATGGTTTTAAGTGCAGTGGCAATCCTGCGGCGATCAATGTAACTCGTTCGACAACGCGAGCCAATGCTTGGTTCATTCGCCCCGCATTGTCGACAAACAAGCGCGACACTTTACCCAGAGGTACCACACCTAAACCGACTTCGTTAGAGACCATGATAATTTGCGCTGGGCTTTGCTCTACGCTTTTGACCAAGGCTTCAACCACTGCTTCCACTTGTTCATTAGTCGCGTCATCACCCAGTTCAAAGATGATGTTGTTCAACCACAATGTTAGGCAGTCGATCAGCACCACATCATCTTGATCAAAAGACTGCAGTTTCGAGGCTAACTCGACGGGTACTTCATGCTCAATCCACTGCTCGCCACGACGTTGTTGATGGTGCGTGATTCGTTCTCGCATTTCATCATCAAGATATGTCGCTGTCGCAATATAATTGAGGCGTCCATTTGAACATGCTTCAAACGCACATAATGCTTGTTGCTCTGCAAAACTCGACTTGCCAGAACGAGCTCCGCCCAATACCAAATGGCTGTTTCGCTGGCTTGATTGAATAGTTTGATTGGTGTTTGTCATAGGAAACCGTTATAGAAAGCCATTGTAAAATGCAGTAATGAATACAAGGTAAATCAGTAACTCCATCAACTGTTGAGCGGCCCCCAAGCAGTCGCCGGTAAAGCCGCCAATTCGAGCCGTTAACCACTTTTTGAAACCAGTTCTGAACAGATAAGCGACGACAGATAAAACCAAAGCGAATTCAAGACCAAACCACAGGCTTGGCAGAACGCCAACAAGCAATAGAAAGACAAGTTCGCCCCTAGTTTGCTTATTGGCCAATGGCTTACTTTTACTGGTATCTAAATCGCTGACATAGGACATGTCATAGATAAGTGACGCAGCAATTGCACGGCTAAAGGTATAACTGGTAACGATAACCATAAACAAAGCTGTCATGTTCACCAGTTCATTCAATAGCACCCACTTGCCAAGCAGAGCCATAGCCAGTGCAGACGCGCCATAAGTGCCAATTCGGCTGTCTTTCATAATGGTCAAACGGCGTTCTAAGGTCATGCCGCCGCCAATACCATCCGCCATATCGGTTAAGCCGTCTTCATGAAAAGCACCAGTGAGCATCAAGCTAAAACTCATCATCAAAAAGATCGCCACCGCACTCGGCAATATGGCATCAAGTAGCAAGAACACACCGCCACAAAGAACACCAAGTAACAAACCAACCGTTGAAAAGTAGCGCCCAGAACGATTCATTCGCTCTGATGAATAGGGCGTGTTCTTCGGCATTGGTAAGCGAGAAAAGAAGCCCATAGCCAGCGCAAACAGGTCCCACTGATAAGTAACTCGGCCTTTCAACGATCTTTCTGGCGCATCACTCATTAAACCGAGACTCCAGCACTTTCGAAGCTCGCCATGTTGTTATAGAACTCGGCTGCCGCACGAATAATGGGCATAGCTAGCGCAGCACCAGTGCCCTCACCTAATCTCAATCCAAGATCGAGCAGAGGCTCAGCGTCTAGCAGTTCTAATAGAATTTTGTGCCCCGACTCTTCAGACCGATGAGCGAAGATCATGTAATCGCGGCAATTCGGTTCAATTAAGGTCGCGACATACGCCGCAACCGACACGATAAAGCCATCGACTAATATTGGTGTTCTGTTCTGGTAAGAGCCAAGAAAACCACCTACCATTTGAACGATCTCATAGCCACCGACTTGTGCCAGTACCTCTTTAATATCTTTAAGCTTTTTCACTTCTTTAAGCTCTAAACCTTTGCAACGTGCGACACCTTGCTCAACCACAGCCACTTTACGTGCAAGCTGTTCATTGTTGATGCCAGTGCCTAGGCCGACACACTCCGCTGCAGCACGATTCGATAATGCACTTAAGATCGCTGATGCGCTGCTGGTATTACCGATGCCCATTTCACCAAACATGATGATATTGGTGCCATTCGAAATGGTTCTAGATACAAGCTCTGTACCCAGTTCAATGCCACGTTCAACCGTTTCTAAACTCATTGCCGCTTCATTGGCAAAGCTATTGGTTCGCGTACCCAAGCGCTGAGAGATCAACATGTCACTGTCAGATTCCACAGGCAACAATATCCCCGTGTCGACTACCGTGATATCGATATTATTCACCGCACAGAAGCAATTGATCGCCGCGCCACCGCTTAAGAAGTTCAACACCATCTGCTGTGTCACGGCACTTGGAGCAATACTCACACCTTCATCTGCTATGCCATGGTCGCCAGCAAAAATGATAATACTTGGCTTGTTCAATTCGATATGTTCAACCGCAGCTTCTTTGCCTTGGCTTTGAATCAGAGCTAATTGATGTGCGACTTTTTCTAGTAAGCCAAGCGCACCGAGTGGCTTGGTTTTTTGGTCAATACGGTGTTGGATGTACTGCGAGTATTGGGTATCTAACATAGTTTTTAAAAACGCTTATTCTAGGTACGTAAATTTAGGATTGGCTATTTTGGGCGAGCAACAGAGAACACATTAGAAAGCGTCGCGTATTCACCACCACCAAGTCTCGACAGTGGATCCAATGCCAGCGCATCAATCTTAAGACGTTCACTCTCTTTATCGATCACGTCTTCGGCAATGTACACGGTTTCGACTTGAGCAAAGATAAGGCTTTGTGGCACCTCTCCAACTTCTTTTACATCGTACAAGGTGCAGCCAAAAGCGACCGCGCACTCTTTTACTCTCGGTAAAGAAAAGCCCTCAAATTCAACCAGCTCAATATCATTCGCGGTGACTTCAGAATCACCATGATCGAGAGTGGCTGCTGTTGCTGTCATTGTTTCGGCAGAACTTGAAGAAGCAATGTGAATCACTAGCTTACCCGTTTCTAGGGTATTACGGGTGGTA
This sequence comes from Vibrio sp. L5-1, assembly GCF_021728315.1. Lineage (NCBI taxonomy): Bacteria > Pseudomonadati > Pseudomonadota > Gammaproteobacteria > Vibrionales > Vibrionaceae > Vibrio > Vibrio sp. L5-1. The sequence goes on from NZ_JAKKCQ010000002.1 coordinate 243,527, forward strand.
TCTTTGATTTCGCCCGATGGCTTCTTTCCGACCGACAACATCAGTAGCGGCGGATTGCTGGAAACAGGCGTGAAATAAGAGAAAGGCGCTAGGTTGTACTCTTGGTCAGAAGATTCTGTCAATGCCCACGCGATCGGGCGAGGAACAACGGTTTGGGTCATCAGGTGATAAATCTGAGTGGGAGCAAGAGTATCAAGCTTGAGGTTCATAGCACGTCCTTGGTCTATGTGAATTACGACTCAGTTTACGTGTTAAGCAATGCTGTATCTATGCCTAAGTAACAGAAACCGTAGAGAGTGTTCTTAATTTAAACAGATCACGCTGATTTTTTCTCAAATTGACAATCAAATTGACGAACTCTAAAACACCGACAATACTGATAATAGATTTATCAATAACTTACATTTTGGCATCGTTTATGCTTTATCTAAAGTACTTATTAATCTCTCCATTGATAAGTACCCATACAGTGAATGCCCACAACACTGACGCTACACAAAGAAAGACAACCGATTGAAAGACAAAACAGAACAACGATTTAGGAGGTGTAATGATTCCAAACTCTAGTAAAAGAAAACCAAATAAATCAAGTAAGAAAACCAGCAAAAAGGTAAGGAAAATCCCACTATCCTTCACCTAGAAAGCAGTAAAGTAAGTAACAAAGCCCGTCGCCCAGCGGGCTTTGTTATGTTTAACGCCGTACTTATGCGTCAAGCCAAACTAAATCATCTCTTTTCCATAAACAGGTGACTCCCCACACACTACTGACCACTCGTTTAACAAACTTTTATTCGCTTAAAATTCAAACACTGTTTATATTAAACAAGCACTTGTGGAGTGAATAAGGGATTAGAATGAGCATTGCTGGAGACAAAACATCGGTTGTTGTGGCTGGTGCAACAGGGCTAATTGGTCATCATGTGATGAGGCAGCTCATTGATGAGCCCGCGGTCGACAATATCTATGCGTTATCCCGAAGATCACTCCATGCACAATTTGACTCCAATAAACTCCACACACTCATTCATAATGACCTGCAAGTCACGAATTGGGATGATACGAATGCGACGCCTAAACTTGGCGTTATCTGCTTAGGTACAACTAAGAAAAAGGCAGGATCAAAAGAAGCACTTCGCAAAGTCGATGTTGAATTGGTTAGCCAGGTTGCACAGTCGATGAAGTTTCTTGGGGTACAACGCGTTGCCGTTGTTTCGAGCTATGGCGCTTCACCAGATTCTTATTCACACTACCTTCGTTGCAAAGGGCAAATGGAGCAAAACTTAAAACGTATTGGCTTCAAGCAGCTTTTCATCGCACGTCCGGGGCCGCTGGTTGGTGAACGTGATGAACCAAGAGCCGATGAAAAACTCCTGCAAAGCATCTTTCCTTTAGTCTCTCCCTTTATGTTTGGTCAGTTCAAAAACCTACGCCCTATTCAAGCGGAAGACGTAGCGAAGGCAATGTTGTTCCGATTATTCGAAAATAATTTTAAAAATACCGAAATTTACTCGTCAAGTGACATGCTCAATTTATTGGCAAAATATCGCTAAAAAGCTCACCTATTCATCACAATGTTGAATATCCACCCATCCCATTGAGTGGATATTACTAATCGTTCTAATAAATTACTTTTCCTTATTTTACGTTTTGTAACAGAACGTTATTTTAGCAGCAGTACTGACACCTATACATCTAGGTGCTTAATTGATTTAGAGTTATTCATAAGGAAAACAAATGTCATTTTCAGCTATCGCTGCCTTAGCGGTATTCACTGGTATCCTCTTTTTTCTCTACGGACAGCAGAAAAAAGAAAACACACTTTCTCGCCTCGTTTTACTTGGTTTAGTTTTTGGTAGTGCATTTGGTCTTGGTCTACAGCTGCTATTTGGCGAAGGCAATCCCATCATCAAAGAGACGCTAGACTGGGTAAACATCGTTGGTCGTGGTTACGTTGGATTGCTTAAAATGGTAATCATGCCATTAGTCTTGGTTTCAATGATTGCGGCTGTAGTGAAGCTTGAAAAAGGCGGTTCACTGGGCAAGATTTCTGGTATCACTATTTCAGTATTACTCGCAACAACAGCGATCTCTGCGATTGTTGGTATTGCCGTCGCTCAAGCATTCGGCCTTTCTGCTGAAGGCTTAACAGAGGGCGCGCGCGAAACAGCTCGTATTGCAACACTAGAAAGCCGCATGGGAAGTGTTTCAGACCTAACCATTCCACAAATGCTGGTTAGTTTCATTCCGACCAACCCGTTTGCAGATCTAACGGGCGCTCGCTCTACGTCTATCATTGCGGTTGTTATCTTCGGCGTTCTAACAGGTATTGCTGCTCGTAAAGTAATGGCTGAGAAAGAAGAGCTAGAATCACCGATCCGTACTTTCGTTGACGCTGCGCAATCTATCGTTATGCGCTTAGTTAAGATGATTATGGCACTCACGCCATACGGCATCGCTGCGTTAATGGCGAAAGTTGTAGCAACATCAAGTGCTTCTGACATCCTAAGCTTACTGGGTTTCATCGTTGCTTCTTACGTCGCAATCATCCTGATGTTTGTTGTCCACGGTGTGTTGGTCTCTTTTGTTGGTGTAAACCCGAAAGAGTACTTCCAAAAAATCTGGCCGGTCCTAACGTTCGCTTTCACTTCACGTAGTTCTGCTGCAACGATTCCACTGAACGTTGAAGCTCAAATCACTAAGCTAAATGTGCCACCAGCGATTGCTAACCTATCTGCTACTTTCGGTGCGACGATTGGTCAGAATGGTTGTGCGGGTATCTACCCTGCAATGCTAGCAGTCATGGTTGCGCCTACGGTTGGTATCGACCCAATGGACATCAACTTCATTCTGTCTCTAATTGCTATCATTACAGTGAGCTCATTCGGTATCGCGGGTGTGGGTGGCGGTGCAACATTCGCGGCACTTATCGTGCTACCCGCTATGGGGCTTCCAGTAACGATTGCAGCACTGCTTATCTCTATCGAACCACTTATCGATATGGCACGTACAGCGCTTAACGTATCTGGTGCAATGACAGCGGGTACGATCACAAGTCGCCTATTGGGTAAGAAAGACAAGCAACAGGATCTAGAACAAGCGAACGCTTAATGGATTCATTAACTTGAGTCTCTTTAAACAAAAAAACCGATGCACATGCATCGGTTTTTTATTATCTGTTGTATCTAGCTTCAGTTACTTCACAAGCAACAGCGCTTAGAGCACTCGTTGGATCACTTTTTCGGCGAGCGATTCATCGTCATCTTCACTCAATCCGCTGATGCCAATTGCGCCAATCACCTGCCCCTTTATCTCAATGGGAACACCGCCTTTAAAGCCAGTGAGCTTTGAGTCGGTCCAGTAACTTAAGTCTTTACCAGTTTCTCTCGCCCAAACACCTAAGTTACCACTTGGCTGCCTGTCTCTTGCAGACGTATAAGCTTTGTTCTGTGCTAACAACCCGGCTTGTACGCTCACATTATCCATGCGAATAAACGCCAATAACTCTCCGTGCGTATCACACACGCTCACCGCAATTGCTTGTTGATGATGCTCAGCAATATCGAGAGCGTTAGACACCAACTGTTGTGCGATCTTTTGATTCAACATGTTCATTCCTTATGGCAGTGCTTGACCACGTGAATACACGTATAAGTTGTACCACTCTTCACGCGACAGATTTATCTGAGTCGCGACTGCCGAAGCTTTGATTCGCTCTAGGTTAGTCGTACCAATAACAGGCTGAATACCTGCTGGATGACGAAGTAAAAACGCCAACACAATCGCTTCACTTTCTACGCCATATTGATTCGCTAGCTGAGCTACGTAATGCGCGGTCTTTTTCACGTTGTCATGTTCTGAATACAAGCCTTGTTCAGAAAATCGACCTTGCGCCAAGCAGCCCCACGCTTGTAATTGAATCCCCTTCATTTGGCAATGCTCAAGTGTACCTGCAGCAAAATCAGATTGATGGTGCCCTTGCGAGTTAATCATCACACCATCATTAAGCCAATCAAGCTTAGCCAAGCTCATCTCAACCTGATTTGCGACAATGGGTTGCCCGAGCGCAGATTGTAGGTACTGAATTTGGTGGCTGTTCATGTTAGAGACACCGAAGAAATCGACCTTGCCCTGAGCTTTCAAATCTTCTAGCGTTCTTGCTAGTTCATCGAGTTCCATCAAAGGATCTGGGCGATGTAGTAACAGCACGTCGAGCTTTTCAGTATTCAATCGGTTGAGAATGCCGTCTACCGATTGACTTACCCAATCTGCCGAGAAATCATAACGACCAACATTGCCCTCGCCTTCAAAACGAATACCACATTTAGATTGAATGAACATCTGATCACGTAATTCAGGAGCTTGCTGTAACGCTTGACCAAAAGCTTGCTCTGCTTTGCTGAAGGTATAAATGTCTGCATGGTCGAACAAGTTGATCCCTGACTCTAATGCTGTGTCGATTACGCTGCGTGTTTGCGCTACATCAGCCGCCGTTACTGGATTATCATTCCAGCCACCACCTAAGCCCATGCAGCCGTAGGCAACCTGCCCGACATTCGGTAGATAGTTTGATAACGGAATGTTCTTTTTATCATTCGTTTTATTTGTAGATTCAATGCTGTTCGTCATACCTGATCTCGCTTTGAAGATTTGATGCCAATAAATATGCCTCTATCATATTGTTCTTTTTAGAAAACAGAATATGCTAGTTACGAAATGATTGTTTGATATGACGAACAATAGAGCTGACCAATTTTGAAGGCATACGCACATGAACGAACACAAAAGAATAGAACGACTGATCCTGTTTGTAGAACTTGCTCAGCAACTTAACTTTACCAAGGCAGCCGAAAAGCTCGGTATCTCTAAGAGCTACCTTTCTGAGCAGATCAAACGTTTAGAGAACGATTTACAGTGCCCGCTTTTGGTCAGAACCACGCGCAGTGTTCGTTTAACCCAAGAAGGCGACCGCGCGTTACAACAAGGCTTAACGATTCGCTCGCAAGTCTTACAGCTTGAACGCAGCGTTTCAGAGCAACATGACATCGTAAAAGGTCTATTACGCCTCACTGCGCCAAAGATGTTTACTGAGGTATATCTATTCGATATCTGCCAACGGTTTAGGCAGCAATACCCTGAGATCCGTTTCGAGATAAACAGTAGCTACACCAACTTTAATCTCAACCAAGATGATATCGATATCGCGTTTCGCGCCACCAATACGCCACCTGATAACATGGTGGCGAAACACTTGATTAGCTATCAGCATGATTTAGTCGCGACTCCCGGCTATCTTGATCAATTTGGCCGCCCCAACAATGCCAACGACTTAAATGACCATCAATGCTTAGCAACGCTGCACCAAACCGAGTGGCCTTTAAAATCGGCAAATATTGATGTGTCCGGCTGGCTTTCAAGTAATGACAACCACTTACTTAAGCAACAAGCTATGGCAGGCAGTGGCATCATCCGTATCGCAAGTTATTACGTCGCAAAAGAGGTCGAGCTTGGAGAATTAGAGCGAGTGCTGCCTGATGAATGCCTGCAACAAGGCAACAGTATTTATCTTTTCTATCCGCAAGTTATTTATCCTGCAAAGAAACACCAAGTGTTCGTTAAATTTGTTCAGCATTACTTTGAGAGCTTGAGAGCTTGAGAGCTTGATAATTTAAGAGCTTGAAAACTGGAGAGCTCGATCATTTAAGAGCTTGAAGATTTGGTAGTTTAAGAATATGAAAGCTGAGTTAACGAGTTGAAAAAACGGAAACCGATGAACAGATAAATCAAATAACACGAAATAAGGTTTAAATAACTTTCTTGATTTATATACCTATATTTAGAATGGGATTATCGAACAATAATAAAGCGATTTTTAGAATGCTCTCATCGATGATTGTGTTTAATAGAAAGAAATCGTGCATTTGTTCAATAATACAATGAGTTAGCTATGAACGACTAACATAACTGAGATATGATGCACCGCTTCAGTATGTCACATCATTTTGGCACCAGTTCGATAACAGGATCCTCATGAGCTTTATTATATTATTACTTCTTCTGCTATTCGTAGGCTTTACACGTTTACTTCAGTGGCGAAAAACCTCTCTGTTTTTATCTCTTGTTCTTATATCGTCATTTGTGTTGATTGGTTCAGGCTTAATTCCTCGTTACTTACTGAACGACCTACAAACTGATTACGAAAGTAAGCCTGATATCCAATGGTCTGGCAATAACGCTATTGTTCTTCTGGGCGCGGGAACGCAGTTAATTAAAAGCACGCAAGAGTTCGAGCCAGCCTTTTTCTCTTTCGGCAGAATCAACGAAGCGGCAAGCCAATATAAAGATTGCGCCAAAACCCAAACCACATGCACAGTTATCATCAGTGGTGGCGATGCACAAAATAATGGTGTAACTGAAGCAGAAGTTTATCAACAACAATTGCTGAGACTTGGCGTTCCAATACGTGACATCATTCAAGAGCCAAATAGCGTAAACACTTGGAAGAATGCACAGCTCACTAGTGACCTAATGAAGCATCATAAATTCGATAACATTGTGTTAGTTTCGTCTGGCCTGCATATTCGTCGCAGCGAGCTCTACTTCAACCACTTCGGCTTAAATGTTATTCCAGTAAGAGCCGATTATATGGCAGCTCAAGTTTCGTGGTTGCCACTATGGTACAACTTTGCGGTCACAGATTTTGCTTTGCATGAACAGATAGGCTTTGCTCGTTACAACATCTACAACTTTATGGGTTGGAACAGTAAACGCGAACAGCCAGGTGATGCTTAAACACGTTCAATTGAGTTAACTAGAGCCATATAAAACAAAGATGCAGCAACAACCGAAAGGTTATTGGCTGCATTTTTTGATCCTGCCTATCACAACACCATTTCTTATTCTCATTTACGTCTGTTCTTGCCGTTCGGCAACCATTCCTGCTAGCTAATCACTCAGCCAATTTTCCAAATAGCAAGCTACGAAAATATAAACGTTCAACAATCAACCACCTAATATTTTGATAGTTGAAACTAATTGAAAACAATCGCAATAATCCTTTATAAAACAACAATCTAATCAACATAACTAGCTGATAATTATAAGTATTTATTTTCAATTCATTTCAGTATTTTTGGCATTGTTTTATATGCAGAGTACACCCCGCTAGTAACCCTCGGCTTTAAATAATATCAATAAAATCTAATAACTCGATTCTAATAAAAATAGCCAAATAATGGCATTTAGGAACTTATTAATGATTAACGTCAGTAGAACCATTCTATTTAGCACAGCCCTATCGGTAATCTCTTTTACTGCTCATGCGAAGATATACTCAGACCAAATCGTCTTAGATAAACTTGGAGAAGATATCTGTCGTTTCGACTATCGCGCTCTCAACAATTCAGAAGCTCAAGAACATAAAACAGCACTGATATCCCGTATGAATGTTTGGGACGTTGTTGGCCTTCAGCATGATTGGGTGATCATGGGCTCCGGCTACCATGGCCTCATTAAACCAGGTCAACCAAGCGATAGCACTTGGTGCTACCCCAATACACCAGAAGCGGGCTTGCCATACTACGAAGCACAAGCTATCCAAGAGAACAGTAACCTTGAAGTTCAACGAGCTTTAGTCAATGACGACACGAACTTTATCAGGCCGCTAAGTTACTTGGCTCATAGTCTTGGTTACGCTTGGGTTAGCGGCAATAACGGGCGTTACGTCGGTCAAGATATGGCAATAAAACCGCTTAACAATGGTTGGGAGATCAAAGGGAATAACAATGGAAGCTGTACCGGTGAGCGTTGTAATGAGAAGACAACCATCACTGTCGATAACTTCTCTTACGTACTCGATAACACTGCGTTTTGGCACGGCTCGGTAGAAGAAACTAACCAAGAGCTGGTCAACACCCTTACAGCTTATGCTATTAACAAGACTGATCAGCCGAAACAAATCGTCGTTGACCTTCATTTTAAGCAATCAACACAATGGAGTAAAACACAGCGCTTCGACCTTGCTGATTCAGTCGTCATTGATGAGACCTTTCATTGGCCGCAAGTTCGAAAAACAGAGGTAAGAGTCGTGCTAGAAGAAGGCCAGCGCTTCTCTGATACCAACAGTGGCTCTCGCTTTGAGCCGACTGACCTACAAGCCATCATCACTGTACCAGCGAACTCAGTACTTCCCTTTCAGGTTGAGTTCTTGCGCTCTACCATTTCATACCCATACCGTATCAAAACGAGCATGAGTTACGACGTGAACTTCACAGGTTTCCTCCGTTATAGCGGCAATGCGCTAAGCTCCCACCCAACAAACCGCCCTACTGTCTCGCACACCTTTACGATGGGCACCAACAGCGAAAAGCAAGCCAATATTCGCTACCAATGGGACCATCGCTATATACCTGGTGAAATGAAATGGTGGGACTGGAGTTGGGCAATCAACACAAATGGGCTGAGTAGCATGCAATATGCCGCAGGTGCCAGTGTGCGTCCGTTCTACTCTCACGTGTCTGGCCAATTCAGTGCTGAATCTCAATATTCAGGGATGATAGATATCGGCGCTGAGCATTCTGCTGATTCATTCGATACAACGACGTTCAACAATCACGAAACCTACTACGCGGGTGATATTAAAATAGTGACTGATTTCAACCCTGACACTTTCGCTCAACTTGGGTATCTAGATGCTCAACTTGTGATTAACCCTGTGCAGCAGTAAGCAAACTCATATTCCCAAATCTAGGTTCACCACACTGGTGGTGAGCTTTTTGCAACCCCTCAATCAAAAAAGCCAAAACACTCCTGCGTATCGGCACCCAAACGAGGCTCTTGTTTATGGGTGAACCTTTATCTCGATAAATACGGCCAGCTATTTACTCCAAGAAAAAGTTAACTATGAAAAACAAAAACACGTTATGGCGGTTTGTCGCCATACTATACAGCCCCATGTCAGCCGCGCTTTGCTTAAGCAATGGAGTTCAGGATACCCAATCACTAGACACAATAAACAATGATCGTGCCTCTTTATGGTCTCGAAATGAGCTTTATTTGGAACCACAGTTTGGTACTGCGTTAGGCGAACTTGAACACGATGCGCACACGCAATCTTTCACATCAGCATGGCCACAAACAGAAAAAGCGTTGGCTAACGTCCCACAAACATTCGAAAGCTCGCTGAGCCAAGAAAGCCTAATCAATCGGTTGGGTCAGGCCGGCTCTTCTACTTTGGAAGTCTTAGGGCCAATCGGAGATGCTGTTGCGGTGGGCTTTTGGGTCGACAACATGGTCCAAACATTCTCTCAAGAATCTTCGACTCAACTCGACAAAACGGCTTCTATTTTTTCTCTCATTCCTCTAGTTGGTGATGAGCTAAACCTATTATCGAATGACATTAAGTACTTCTCAGCCAAAGAAAAAATCACCGAATTTGAAAACCAATCGCATTACGTGTTTACCAACCACTCATCAGAATTTTCTCGTTTCCATCATTCAAAACAAGATGCCATCGAACTCATCAATAAATACGACGATCATGTCAAGCTCACTGCCTCTATGTATATAGATAACCTACTTCTTGAAGCAGACACTGAGTATCGCCGGTTAGCTTCAGCGTATGACAGGCAGTTATCTAAACAAATGGCACGAATTGATTTAGAACTGTTGAAGTCAATCGGACATGTTTCCCCTAATTCAAATCTACACCAGCCGCTATGCAAAAATGCTCAAGACTCTTTAACAGCGCTCGAACGCTGCATTCGCATTGAAGGACCAGCACGCATCGATGATCTGATTAATAAACTGAACGCAGATGACTATAACGAGCTCGCTTTGAATATACATAGCAAGAAAAGAGAACTTGTTGAAATTGCTTTGCGCCGACTATCCACACATAGAGAAAACACAATTAAACGGCTCATAGAAAGGTCAAAGCCTCACGTGGTATCGATCATTACACACAGCAAAATCAACCGAAGTATATTGGAATTTCAAGTAAGGCAAAGTGGATTGAGAGAGTATGCGAAAGAAATGTGGGATATCGATTACCTGAGCGAGGAACAACTCAGTACAGCAACTGTAGAAGTCCGCCCCGCAAGAACTTGCTGGGGTGTTCCTTCCATAGCCCCAGGCGGTATTCAAGCTTCTCTAGATGCATGTAAAGACTCTGGTCCATTGTACGATACTTACCACCCTATAAAGGATCCTGAGTTATCCGAATTGTTGCTAAAAAAGGTAGGATTTAATGTCGAACAGCATATTGCATCGAGGGTTGTTAATGGTTGGCCAGCAGGCTTATTTAGAACTCAGCTAATCAACACCGCTAGCGCTTATATATCTGGCCAGTCCTCGAATAAACTATTTGAAGAGCTAGTGTCCGAGTTAGCGAACATCGAGATTCTTAGCTATCAAACGTCTTTCAACGAGTACCTAGAGAGCAAAGGTATTGACAGCTCTGATCCAAATATTCGTAAAAGTTGGTATGAGATTAGCCGTTGGTATGAACTGCTGCTAACAGAGCGACCGAGTGGCGGAGTGTTAGATCAAATCAAACAATATGAAATTTTTAAACATTTTATTCAGCCTCAATTCAAGCTTGCTATTTCAATGTCTTACATCCGCTCTCTCAATTACTCGTTACCGTATCCAAGTGTATACTCTGCAGCAAATCTTAGGTTTTATGCCCCAAAAATGGCAGACATACTCGATGACGTGATGTCGCAGCCAAGCACTAACTTTGACCAAAACTTTCAAATCGCTATTGAAAGCATCATTGAAAAGGCAATGAAGACGACGAATGCCAACCAACTTCAATATTTATTAGGCGATCTTTCGCTCTATCTACAAATCGCGCAACATCAGCTGTCAGAATTCAATGTATCTCCTAACAGTCAACATCAACTGTTCAACAGCACGCTTTCCCCTCTGCACCTGAGCTACCTTTCCGATGAGCATCAAGATGAGCTGGGACAACAAGTAGGCTATGTATCTTCACATGCCCTCTGGACCCAACTCGCGAACATAAAAATAGCGTTGAGCCAAGGAGATCTCGAGTCTGCGATTGGGCAGCTTGGGTTAATCATTAAACAAGAAGAATTCACCATGCTCCCACATCTCAACCATCTGCTCCTCAAAGAACTCGAAGATTGGATTGAATTACAAATCGCATTAGAGGAATAAGCCAATGAAAAATAGAATGTTCTTAACGCTTTTAGTACTTTTAATGCTTGTTGACCCAATGAATGTATATGCTGGAAAAGGCTCAGAATTCGGCCTCTTTTATGACGCTCCGGATGGCGTAAAAGTGATTGCTGGGTACAACTCAGACACCCACGGTAAACTTTATCGCATGTCTAGAAACCTCTACGTACAAACAAAGAGTGACGCATACCTTGCAGATATAAGCGTGTTAATACGCAAGCTACAGTTGTCACAAACTGGACGAGAAATTTTACGACAAATCGCTACCTACGTTCCGGTCAATGCGCCTCACGACGATGTTGAACCATTAATTGAACATACAATGGGGATCGACCACTCTAATACTACGGTTGTCACTGTGATAAGAGAACCAGAAGGACCAGGAAGACTCTTTGAGACGATACCCTCTATATTTGAAGATCAACAAAAGGCCTCGCTAGCTTGGCAGCGACAGTTTAATGGTAAGGGGGTCTCGAATACGGTTTACTTCTCCACCACGGAGATGGTCAATATTCCAGGAACAGAGACACCGTTTGATCAAACCGTCGCATTAGGGCATGAACTCATTCATGCGAGAGACTTCTCTTCTGGTGCCGTACCTCAAGGTAATGCGCCTCTGTTTCACCGTCACCCAGACACCAATAAAGCGACAGAGTATGTGATTCCAAATTATGAATATCAGACCACAGGAATTACTCACTACAACAATGCTGAACACGGTCGAGATCCCGTTACGGAAATCAGTAGTGCCAGGCAGTCAATCATCAACCTTCGTGAAGAGATGTACTTCCAATGGAAAGCGCTAGGACAAGAAAAACCTAAGGCGTATTTAAAAAATGAAAAGATCGTGAGTGAATTTCATTTGGCTGACGATTTGGGAAAAGCAAAAAGAAATACTTATTGGCCGAAAGAGCACTACGACTACAAGCCATATACGCTTGAAACAAGACCATCCGCAACACCTCAGCATGCACCGAACTGGGATACTGTAGAAGGGAAAATGGCACATATCGAAGTTAGACAAGTACTAAAGAAATCGATAAGTGAAGGTAACAAACCTGCGATTGTTATCGTTGATGCTACCGAACAACGCTTATCTCAAAGCTTGCAAAATTCACCAGCGCTAACACGCCGAGGACTCGGAAACCAAAGTTCAATTCTGAAATACGCCGCTCAAAACGATATTAAAGTGGTCAATATTTATAGCAAGCAGAATGAGACCCCACTTAACTCCTTAAAGAAACGTAAAAAGAGCCTTCTTTATCGTTCAATTTCAGGCAAACAGACAGACGCAGACCAAGGTTACAGTGATGTTCAATACAGCAAAGACAATGAAAGCACGTTAGTCTCAGCGCTTGAGGAAAATGATGAAATTTTGGTCATGGCCTACTCCGATGGGAAAGTGACAACTAATGTAATCGATAGCCTATCTGAAAGCATGGATAAACAAGTGGTTGTATCCAGATACGCTAACTTAGATTATCAACCTTCAAATCTCAGTGCGGAAGAAAGTACCGCCTGGAAGGCACTTAGCAACAAAGAGAATGTGAAAATGCTAGGTGGAGGTAGTCGCTCTCGCTTCAATATATGTAGCATCCAATAAACAGCATTGTCGAACACGAAGCAACTTATATCGCTGCTCCTTTCTGTGGCCAAGCACAGCAACAAGTAGCGGGGTTATGACAAATAAAACCACTACTTGACTTAAAAATGAAATCACAACGAAACAAAAGTTTGAGTTAATGGAGTCGGTTATACACTGGGATTCCATCAGGAGGATCTATGAAACATTGCCCATCTTGTTCAACTGAACTGGTCGCAAGAGACGATGTACAAATTTGTCCACGCAATGAAATCGGCGACTGCTATTTTGATGGCTATGAGCAATATCAACTCGAATATCATCAACTTAAAAACAACCAACAAGACTCAACTTTCGACATCGCAGACATTGTTGCCGATTAGCTGGCCAAAGCCTTAGTAGGTAACCTACCTACTTAGCTACTTAGCTACTTAGCTACTTAGCTACTTAGCTACTTAGCTACTTACCAGTAAAGCGGTCGTAAGTGAGACACCGGCAATGAATTATTTCTCAAATATAGAGACATGACCGGTTCAGATGAGCCCGTAAATAATTCTATGCAGTTGCCAACATTGAAAAAGCCCCGATGTAAGACACATCGGGGCTTTTAATACTTCTTCACGCCACAAGTAATTGACGAATTAGATAGTGGTTTAGTCGAGGACTACCACATTAGATCATCTGGGATCACGAAGTCTTTGTACGGATCATCTTCGTCTACTTCATCAGAGCTTGAAGCTTGAGTGTCAACGATAGATTCTTCGTCACGCATCGCGATCTTGTTCGCTACCGCAGTAGGAATAACAACATAGCTTTCGCCTTGACGCGCGATACTTAGAATACCTTTACTTAGTTGCTTTTGAGTCAGGTCTTCTACGTAAAGGTATTTAACTAGCGTACCATCGGTGAAGTTGTATTTGATCTCACCGTTCTTCTGTTCGATCTTGTTCATCTCAATCAGTTGCTTCACTTGAGCTTTAATTTCTTTGCTCAACTGCTGTTCTTTCAACTGTTGATTTAACTCTTTGTCTTTCGCTTGCTGCGCCAGTTTAGTTTCTTCTGCTGCCGCTTTTGCTTCACGAGACTGAACGCGAGACTTTTTAGAGCCTTTTTTCGCCTTCTTTAATTTTTTCTCATTTACCAAGCCAGCTTTAAGCATTTGCTCTTGGAGTGTTAACTTTGCCATGACTTTCCCAGTTCAGGATTAAAAACGACACTATCATACCTGTTTTTGAGGAATCTGTTTACTGAACAATGGCAAAATTTTTGCTGATAGAGCAAGGCGGTTAGCGTTATTCCTTATCGTGATTCACAGCATCCATTTCTGGTTATTTACCGACCTATGATTTCCACGAAAACAACCACTAGTGACTTACCCTCAAACCCAAATCGTTCCTCTATTTGTTGGCGTGCGCGCGTATCACTTATCATTCCGACAAAGCAATATGTTAATTATCAATGAGTAATCGAATTTATAAAACCATGGCATATATCTAATATTTGGATAATTCTGATAGAGTTATAACTCCAATGTCATAACTCTTTACTACGTTATTCTTTAAACCAATCAGTAAGGATAACGTGAAAATGAAAACTCAATGGACTTGCCTGAGTGCATTACTTGCATCAGCTTCATTCATTTCAACCTCGGCTATTGCAGATACCGATGTGTACCTGACCAATAACACTAGCCAAGTAATGACGATTCAAACCAATCACACAGGTACTGACCAGCTTCAATTCGGTGATGAGTGGCAACAGCATGTTGAACAGATTGGCCCTTGGGAGACGAAGAAGCTGATCAGTTTCAATCGCTGGACTGGTGTGAAATCTGGGAAGACCTACGAGTTTGACACTGTAGTATCGAACGCTGTGGGAGAGAGTGTCACGCTCAATCAAACCATGCAAGGTCATTGGTACAACTCGACACTGCAACATGGTTTAAGTGCCGTAGACGTCAACCTAACGCTGCATGACGATCGTAATATTCATCGCAGCACAACCGATGCATTCGGGGTCAATGCAGAGCTTGCACTTAAAGCCGATTCTACGGCGCGCTACGATGATATTTATTACACCATCACCCCACCCAAAGTAGATGAGCAACCAGAGCCGGATGCCAATACACTCAAAGTCATGACCTATAACATCTGGGCGCTACCTGCCATCGCTTCGCATATTGGTGACCGCTACGATCTTCTCCCTCAATATGTAAAAGGCTACGACGTGTTGGCGCTACAAGAGGTGTTTGCTAACGGCAGAGATGAATTCTTGCGTGAACTTGCAAAAGAGTACCCGTACCAAACCAAAATGCTCGATAAAGATGGGATTAACATCTATGACGGTGGCGTGGTCATTGTGAGCCGCTACCCTATTGTCAACGAAGCGCAATACGTGTTCCCTGATTGTACAGGCACAGATTGTTTCGCTGATAAGGGCGTGAATTACGCTGAGGTCATCAAAAATGGTCAGGCTTACCATGTGTTTGGCACTCACACCGCGTCGTTCGATACGGATACCGCTCGTGACTACCGACAGCGTCAATTTAAACAGATGCGTCAGCTTGCTCAATCACTGGAAATACCAACCTCAGAAACGGTTATTTACAGCGGTGACTTCAACGTGAACAAGCTGAAGTTCCCAGGCGACTACCAACAGATGTTCGCTAACCTGCAAGCCGCTGAGCCTGAGTATTCAGGTTATACCGCTTCCACCTTTGATCCTCGCATCAACAACTTTGCAGGCGAACCTATGTCTGGCGGGGAAAACGTCGAATACTTGGATTACGTAGTGGTGAGTTCGGAGTACGCACAAAAAACTCACAACAATAACCGCGTTGATGTTCCTCGTTCAACAAGCAGTAAGTTATGGAAGCACTACAACCTTTCAGACCACTTCCCTGTTAGCGCTGTCATCAAGTAACTCGGTGAACCCATAATGCATCGAGTTATATTAATCATAATGCTCGTCTTAACGGCGAGCATTATTGGCTATTCATGGTCATCAAAAACGAACGAAACACCGCTATCTTCTGCTCCACACACAGAAGCTAAGTCGCGTGTTTCTACGACAACTGATGACGATAATTCCACGCCAACTGCAACCGCCAGTTCGGGAAATGCAGCATCGCAGAACAAACAAGCCGAGGCAGAATCATCGGGCGGAGAAACGCATGTTGAAAACTTAAGCGAACTTGAAGGTAAAGCTCTATTCGATGAACTCGATGGGTTCTGGGCGCTTTGCAAACAACGCGATGACTGCACTGAGCAACTCGCACGATTGAAATCAGAGTTGCCGAGTATATGGTTTGAGTTACTGAGCGACTATCCGCAGCTATCAGTCGACTGGCAATTAGCCCAAAGTACCATCCCACTTGAATCCATAGAGACTCTTGAAGATCGTGTTGCCTTATTCAAGCAATCTGCACAGCAAGTATGGGGCGAGTTGGCCCACCAGCTATTCGCAGACCAGTTTGCGCATCTAGATTTTACGCTCGACGCAAACACCCTTAAAGAAAACGAAGCGAGCCAGTTTTTGGCCAACTATCAAGGTTTGCTTAGTGAATGGCAAAACAATACGGGCACGTTAAACGCCGAAACACAGCTTCAAAAATATGAATTGGCAGTCTCTTTGATACCCAACAGCTATAGCCCTGCTGAGATAGTATCAGTCAAAGCGGACCTTCAAGAGACCTACTTAGATGAAACTGAGGCCAATAACATTGCCGCACGAGAACAACAAGTCGCGCAACAGCAACAAACAGTGATGACTTACCACGAGCAACTGGATCAGCTCAAAGCGACCTTAGGCTCTCAGCGTTCCTCAAGTTATGCCACTTGGACTCAACAAGATTGGGACAGTTACTATCAGCAGCAAGTATCCGATTTCAGGGAGCAGTTTTTTAGCAAGTAACGCTTTAACTTAAACCGTTACGGAACTGCGCAGGCGTTTTATTGAGCCACCCTTTAAACGCTCTTCTGAAGTTTGCAGGATCGCTATAACCGAGCCTTTCACCGATGTCATCAATGCTCATGGTTGTACCGAGTAATAGCTCTTTGGCCAGTTCCACTCGAACTTCGGTAAGCAATAATTGATAGCTGGAGTCATTGGTCACTAACTCTCGCCTGAGTGTACGAGAACTGCAACCAAACTCTTCTGCGAGTTGTTCAATATTCGGGAAGCTACCTGCAGTTTGATAAAAGATCGTTTTGATCTGGTTAGTCAACAGATGTTCCGAGTCCAACGTTTCCACTATCGACTGGCAAGACGCGAGATAGCGCTTCAGTGTCGCGGCATCATGAGTCAATAAGGTTTGTGACAAAACAGAAACATCAAAACGCAGTTCACAATGGTTTTGTTCAAAAATCACCGGGCACTGGAAGCGGTTGTCATAAAGCTTGGTGTAATTGGGACGAGCATAAGGAAAAGCCAGAGTGTTAATAGCTAAATCATAACCAGTCAGTTCTTTGAACAAAGAGACAATTGAACTTAAGAAGTACTCACTGCAGAAAGGAAGGAGATCACCCACTTCCAAGGTGTTCTCAATCTGAATCACCGCTTGCTCGGAATCTAGAAACAATTTAACCGAGAAGATAGGCCCATTCAGGCGCAAATACTTAAAGCCCGACTTGATGGCCTCCCCGACATTTTGACTGGTTGATAGCGCATAACCCAACACGCCAAAATGGCTCAGACTTGCATGCTCTCCCAACCAAAGACCTAGACCATCGTGAGGAAAACTCTGATTAGCCGCGCTAAACAACGCAAGTTTATCAGCGTAAGTCAGCTTTCCATTCGGGTCTCGCCAATCCATGGTTTCTAAACCCACATCCATGAGTAGCCTTTCAATATCGAGACCTCGTTGCTCTAAGGTATTCAACAGCAGCGCGATATCTAATGTCCCCAACTGATGCCGATGTCCGGTTGGCTTATACTCCGCGATAATCTCCAAGCGTCTCTCCTTATATCTAACCCATTCCCATAAACATGACTACTCAGCTTTAACAACACTGCTGACAAAATCGTGATTGGTAACGCGCTCTTGTCCGAATATGACCTCCCAATTCTACGCTACTCATCGCACAATGGCTTTAATTGTTAAATTTATGTGAACCATCGCAATGATAAAAACGAACCCTGCCCCACACAGTTTGATTGATTCTAATGGTCAGCCGATCATTGGACATTTCGATGGCATCCCAAAACAACTGAACATCGAGAACTTTGACTACCGAAACTCGATGGATTCAAAAGCAGGTCCTTGGCAGAAGCACTTTCACTACAAGCAATTCCAGTTTGTCAGTATCGTCACCGACACACACATTATTGGTGTCGCTATCGCGGATATTCGCTACTTAGGCTCAGCATTTTGTTATCTGTACGATATTGAAAACAACCATCTGGAAGAGTCATCTTGGTTGAGGCTATTAGGGTTTGATAAGCATGTAACGCCTTCACCATTC
The DNA here is from genome assembly GCF_021728315.1 of Vibrio sp. L5-1. Lineage (NCBI taxonomy): Bacteria > Pseudomonadati > Pseudomonadota > Gammaproteobacteria > Vibrionales > Vibrionaceae > Vibrio > Vibrio sp. L5-1. The sequence continues at coordinate 261,770 of NZ_JAKKCQ010000002.1, forward strand.
GAAGGAAAGACAAGCATTGCAGATCAAAGCATTGCTTTCGATATCGAAGGCGGACAATGGCGAGTTCGCTTGAATACCAAGCTCATCAAGGCCGATATCGCTTTAAAGCCTCAAGCCGACAGCTTGCCCATGGCGATGTGCAGCCCAACGGGGTATTCAGGTTGGACTTACACCCAAAAGCACAATGCTTTGCGCATCAGCGGTGAAATCCAAATCAAAGGAGAATCACTCGTTCTCGAACAAGCTCGTGCCGGTTATGACTTTTCAGCGGGCTACATGAGACGTGAGACCAGTTGGCGCTGGGCAAGCATCAACACGCAATCCAATGGCACAGATATTGGCCTAAACCTCGCGGCGGGCGTGAATGAAACCGGAGGCTGCGAAAACGTGTTATGGGTCAATGGAACCAGACACTTGCTTAACCCGGTACAGTTTACGTTCAGTCGCCAAGACACGAACTTGCCTTGGCAGATAACATCACAAGGTGGACGTATAAACCTGACCTTTACGCCCTTAAATAACCGCAGCGAAAAGCTCAACTTGTGGCTGTTAAAGAGTAACTTTCGTCAGTTCATTGGTCATTTTTCTGGCTCGATTGAAGACAACAATGGAGTGACACATCGACTCGATGGCGCTCTTGGTCTAACAGAAGATCACTTTGCACGCTGGTAGCGAAATTCTGCTTACTGAATCACAAACGATCAAGTCTAAGCAAATTTGATACTAAGAACGCGTATGGCGACTCAACAAGGATAAAACATGAATATCGACGCATTAATCAATCACCCAGAATGGCTACTGTTGGTATTAGCGCCCTTGTTCGTGGTGTGCATGTTGGCTGAGTATTTTATCGGTCAGAAGCAAGGTCGACTACCAGATAATTCCAGCTATAAACTTTCAGAAGTGATGTGTAACTTCACGCTTGCGGGAATGCATCAACTCTCCGATTTGCTCACCGGGTTATTGGTCGTGCAGTTGTATCTCTTGATGTTTGGTTGGCGTTTAATGGACATCGACATGGGCGTGCTGAGTTTTGTTGTATTGATGGTGTTACAAGACTTTTTCTATTATTGGTTCCATAGAGCAAGCCATCGTGTTCGCTGGATGTGGGCAGCACACGTCGCGCACCACAGCTCAGAACAGATGAACTTCAGTACGGCTTTCCGTCAAAGCTTAATGTACCCACTTGCTGGGATGTGGCTATTCTGGGTACCGTTGGTCATCATAGGTTTTGACCCTAAATGGGTCATCTTTGTGGTGCTTCTGAATCTAGGTTTGCAGTTCTTTGTCCATACACAATGGATACGAAGCTTGGGACCACTTGAATACATCTTTAACACCCCTTCGCATCATCGAGTACATCACGGAAAAAACCCACAATACATAGATAAGAACTACGCCGGCGTTTTGATCATTTGGGATAAGTTGTTTGGTACGTTCGAACCTGAAGTTGAAACCGTGCGTTACGGCGTCACCAAGCCAGTAAACAGTTTTAACCCGATAGTGGTCACCTTTCAAGAATGGAAGGCCATATTCAAAGATTTGAGGAACCGAGAGTTAACCATGAAACAGAAAGTACGATTGATACTCTCGCCTCCTTCAGACTAATCAAAGCGATCGGATTTAGTACACCTTATGAAAATCAATGAGGTTGAATGTGAGGCCGCTTACCCAGAAATCGCCGTCCAAGTCGGCACCTTGCACGTATCGCTTGTCGCCCATTTCTAAAGTCACAATGTATTTGCCCGCGATGAGCCCCTCTACCATGTAAAAGCCATCGCTCTCAATCTCGCTCGAATACTCGGTGCCTTTCTGGATATGTTTAAAGTGCAGATAAGCACTGTTTTCTAGATCGCCTTCCACTGTGCCATCGACGCCAAATGATACCACCATTTCGATGTGAGCATGAGTTAGCCCGACTTGCTTAGTGTTTACAAACACAGGGTTTTGAATCGGCGTGAGGTTAAGGTCGAGTGCCCCTTCATCGATATAGATAGGTAGATTATCTCGAGCCGGAACACTTGAGAATTCAAATCGGCCTTTTGCATCACTGACCGCTCGTTGGTCCAAGATTTGTAGGCTTACGCCTTGTATGGGTTGTTTGTGGTGATCGTAGACAACGCCCGTCAGCTTAGAATGGTTGTATCGATTCCACTCAACAAACTCACCAATGCTTTCATCAAAGTAAGTTTTAGCACCGAATTCTGTCGTCATCTCGACACCGTATCGGTCTTCGGTTCCTTCTAGCTTAAAGAGTAAATAAGGGTTCACTCGAGCTTCTAAAGAGGCGGAAAACGAAACCTCCTGCTTTTGATAGCGAGCCGATACGTTCGTCGTGAGCTCTTGAAAAACCTCCAACGGATCTAACAGGCACTCTTTGCACGCATTTCTCAGAGACAGCTCCGTTCGTTCATGATGACCAGAGCCATCAACGGTTCCAGAAATATTCCACGACGTATCGGAGAAACCGCTTTTGGCCAAGCCAATCGTGTGTAGATAGTCTTCTTGATGAGAAGCTTTGGTGTATCGATAATCACCGGCGTATGAGACAAACAGATTACGAGCCACTTTCGAGTTCAACTTGGGTTCAACGCTCAACTCATCTTCATCATCCCTTACCGTTAAAAAGGCCGTTAGATTGGCAAGCGACAGGCTGTATTTGAACACATCGTACTCCATCGACTCTAAGTCCAATTCATCGGTTTTATTGAGCTCTATCGATGCCGACTGATCGCCATTGATCAAAATATCAAATTCCATTGGAAAGCGATTGAACTCAGGTAACCAACCGATATGACCCGCGAACCAATGCGCCGGTAAGTATCGTCCTTGAACACCAATCAAGTCTTTACCATTTTGCCTCATAAAGGCACTACCCACGGTGAAGTAATCGGCAAGCCCATATTCGAGCGACACAGCGCCAGCTCGGTCTGCACCTTCATTGCCCACCACTTGCACACCCCACTCGTTGCTTGGCAGAAATGCATCTTCTAAACCGGCGACGGTGATCTCTTCTTCCTGCCAGACACCTTTCGATAGGTAGTAGCGAAACTTGATGGTGTCACCGGGGGAAATGTTATCTTCTTCAACCACGAAGCGTCCAAACTCATCAGAGCGATAAGTGGTTTGATAAATGCCATTGACTAAAACATCGATGCTGATATTAGGTTGAGTAGTTCGTTCGAGTTGAAGGTTGCCGAACTCTGTCTGTCGCTTTCGGTTGGTGTAATAGAGCCCATCTTCGAGGGTTTGATTCACGGTAAAGACGCTGCCATCCAATAACACATGACCTATTTCTAAAGAGCCTTCACCTTCATGAGCCTCAACCGCAATGTTGTAATAGACGATGGGGTTATCTTCTCGTGAATCAATCGACAAGCGAGACAAAGAGTGTTCAGTGCTTAATATGGTGTCTGAGATTGCATAAACATCACCGCCAGTTTCACTGTAGTGATAAACCGAAGTCGCTAAGCGAGTCGCCAAACCCACAGCGGCAACAGGTTCGAAAGCTGGCGTGCTTTCAGCTCGCTTGAGATCCTCGGCCTTCTTACGTGATTCATTTTTCATCTTAGAAATAGCGGCTTCCAGTTCAGTCAATGAACTGAATTCTGGAGTAACGGTGAGCCTATAATCATCAATATCCCAACGCACTTTTGCCGGGATACAAACTTGTAAGCTGTACCAGTGAATGTAAGTTTCTGAGTCGATGACTTGATATTTGATCGACTGGATATTGTTGTCATCGCGATAACAAATGGCTTGTTCGGTATCTAGAATGTACGGAGGAGATTCTCTTCCCACATCTTGAGGCAAATACAGTTCGCAATATCCGCTTTCATCACACTGACCATTCATTTCGAGCAGATAAAAAGCGGCATTGGATATCGAAATGAAGGGTTCTTCGTAGTCATCCATCATGACACGATAAAAGCTATCCCCCACTTTCCCGACTCGAACTTCAACATGGGCTGGATAGAGTTCACTCGCCTCACTTTCTGCTTTAGATTGCGAATACGCACCAAAAGGAAACAGTGAAGCGAGCAACAAAAGTCGCCAAACCATGCAATTGAACACTGGCTTTTACAGAGTTCGCTTCAATGAAACGAGCACTACAGAACACATTCGTACAGGGGCTGTTCGTTCTGAACCAGTGAGATCTTTGAGTCTTTAGGAAAAGCCTTGGTTAATTCAGAATTACGTAGTAGCACCACTTTTTCGCTATGCTCATCAACATTCAATTTCGCAGTAAATTGAAAGTTACCATCGTTGCGAATCTTGATGCTTTGGTTGTCACACGCAAACTTAACATCTTGCACCTGCTCACCTTTCTGAACATAAACGGGTACATAACTGTTGATGTGAAAGTTCAGTTGAAAGGCTGAACCATCACTGTTGGTTTTACTTGAAGACAACGCAATGTCTGATAGCTCTGTAGCTTTTGCTATTGGAGAAAACCACAAGTAAGCACGATATTCACCATCAGCCATGTCAGCAGGTAAAGCATTCATACGTAAGCGAACCGTGCGTCTTTGATTGGGTTTAAGTTCACGAATTATTGGTGGTGACACTTTAATCCAACTCGCGATATCTTCTGATTGCGCGATATTAGCGTCAGTTCGAACTAAGCCACTCGCCTTTACCGGGCGATAAATCGGTTTTATCTCCAAGCGAATCGGTTGATCTGAATTGTTTTCGACGACGATTTTTTCAGTCACCGAAGTGTCGGCATCCAGCACAAAACGAGTCGGTGCGATGAGTAACTGAGCATAGGCTTGTGTTGTGAAGATTAAGCCGAGAACACATGAGATAAACAACTTCATTTATAATTAACCTCAAAAGGGATTGTACTGGTGTAAAGACCTGCTGGGTGGTTAGCGCCGATTTTCACTTTGGCACCAATACACAATAATTTGCTTCTTCCATTCCCTTTGATTTTGGCTCTACCACGCTTTGATAAGCCACAACCAAAATAGAACTTTCTAATACGCAGGCGTTTGGATTTACGAGAATGGTTTAGATATTGCTTGGAAGGGAGAGAAACCACGATTTTTTTACCAGGCTCACCTTCAACATAAAAACGAACCACATAAACCTGACTATTGGATGGGTTTGAATCCGCATTCTGACCCGACCCAGAGATATACATACCCGGAAATTTCACTTCCATATTCTCAGGAATAATTTCTAGCGCATGAAAAGGGCTGGAGTAAATCATCAGACCAATATAAATCGCGTATTTTAATAGAACACTCATAGTAAAAGCGGCTGCTTTATAGCAGCCACAATATTACACTGGTTTCATTTAATTACTGGTAAGTTACATCTACTGCAACGTTAGCAGTATATGTACCAGCAACTAATGTCGCACTTGAAGTACGTGCAGTACCACCAATATTAAGAGCCGCAGTACCACCGGTAAGAGTAATAGCGTTATTAAAGTCGAATTCAGCTGCAATCGTATTTACGCCGTTAACCAAGTTAGTATCAGAAATACTTACTGTTACTGCATCACCAGATTCTCCAGAAAGAGTAAATGCCGCAGCTCCAGCATCACCTTGAGCGATAACAACGTCCGTTGTGTTGTCTGAAGTGATGATACCGAAGTCAAGATCACTTGTTTTTGTCATTGTAATTGCTTGTTTTACTTCTAGTGTTGCATCAAAAGTGTCACTCACAGCGAAAACGTTCGCTGAAGAGATAGAAAGTGCAGATACAGCAACAACCTTAAAGACTTTGTTCATTTTTTAATCCTTTATATAAAATCGGCTTTATTATTAGGGTTACCTAACAGTCAATCAAAGTTAACAATTAAGTAACAACAATCCTATTTAGAAAATATATACATTGACACTTATTTATAAAGAAATGAGGCGCAGTGAGAATAAGATCACGCAAATTGATATAAATAACACTAACAATAATGATGGTATTGATTCATTTTCACCAATTATATATAAAACTGGTTTTACACTTAATTCCTTTATTTTTGTACGTAATTATTCCTATAAAATGACCTTAATTAAAGTAACCCTCAATAAAGAACAAGAATAAAGGACAAGAATAAAGGACAAGAATAAAGCCTTATTATATTCAGGTTAATTACTATATAGATCACCGTGTTGCAATACAGTCTCAAAAATGAAACATACTGACAATTAAAATAAATTGTGATGAAAATGAAATATTAGAGCTTTCTTTATATCCAATTCAAACACGGATTATAGAAAGTATTAAAAATGAGACAGACATAACGCTCCAGTAAAATTAACCCCGACAATCATAAATATCCAAAAATTAATTAAATCTAAGGGGATTGTATTGCGAAAAACACCTTAATTGGACAGAGCCTAGACAGGCAAGTGAAGCAGTTTAAACACCTGTGCTACGGTTTAGACATCTGCGCTGCGGTTTAGACACAAGCACAGCGGTTTAGCCACAGGTACAGGTACAGGTACAGGTACAGGTACAGGTACAGGTACAGGTACAGGTACAGGTACAGGTACAGCAGATTAGCCACCAGTCAAAAAACAACGAGGTGTTTCTAATCACACAGCTTTAGAGTAAAAGACAAACAAACTCATTCGCGGTAAACCTAAAACCCGACTCATCGCTTTACAACAGATAAGGTGAAAAGATAGTTAAAAAAGAGGTACACAGGCAGAATTGTGACCATAGAAAAGCCACAATTGGATTCAAAACCTTCCCCACCGACTCGATTGAATAGTAAAGCACCGTTTTCCGGCAATTTATTTGTGATCTGGGTTGCACGCGTACCGCATACTATCAGATACTGAACAAAACTAACCTTCAGCCACAGTAAACGTTCCGCGCTTGCTGTTCAGGAAATTCAATGAGTTCAGATAATCAGCCGACCTACTTCTTTTTCGATTACGAAACGTGGGGCGTTAGCCCAGCAAAAGACCGTCCGAGTCAGTTTGCGGGTGTTCGTACCGACCAAGATTTCAATGTTATTGGAGAGCCTCTGGTTATCTATTGCCAACCTCCTGCTGATTATCTCCCTGCGCCTGAAGCTGCACTGATCACCCGCATCACACCACAAAAAGCGGCTTCACAAGGTCTTCCTGAACCAGAGTTTATCGCAAAGATCCATGCTGAGTTGGCGAAACCAAATACCACAAGCCTTGGCTACAACAGTATTCGATTCGATGACGAGGTAACGCGTTACACCTGCTACCGAAACTTCATCGACCCATATGCGTGGAGCTGGCAGAACGGCAACTCACGTTGGGATCTATTAGATGTAATGCGCGCTGTTCACGCACTGCGCCCTGAAGGCATTGTTTGGCCAGAGAACGAAGAAGGTTATCCAAGCTTCAAACTGGAACACCTATCTGTGGCAAACGGCATTGAACATGAGAACGCGCACGATGCGATGGCCGATGTTATTGCGACCATCGAGTTAGCGAAGAAGCTGAAAGCTGCACAACCTAAGATGTTCGATTACCTTTACAACATGCGTCATAAGCGTAAGCTGAATGACCTGGTTGATATTGTAAACATGACACCATTGATGCACGTTTCGGGCATGTTTGGCCGTGACTGCAACTACACAAGTTGGATTGTGCCTATGGCTTGGCACCCAACCAATCAAAATGCCGTTATCGTGGTTGATTTAGCCAAAGATCCAAGCCCACTGTTAGAACTGGACGCTGATGAACTCAGAGACAGACTCTACACCAAACGCAGTGAACTGGGTGAAGACGAGCTACCCGTACCAATTAAATTGGTTCAACTGAACAAGTGCCCTATTCTTGCTCCAGCCAAAACGCTGACGGCTGAAAATGCCGAAACCATCGGTATCGATCGTCAACAATGCTTGAAGAACTTGGCACTGCTGCGCGAACACCCAGAGATCCGCGAAAAACTGATCGGCCTGTACTCACAAGAACGAGAGTACGAAAAGAGTGATGATGTTGATACACACCTTTACGACGGTTTCTTTTCACCTGCTGATAAAACAGCGATGAACATCATTCGCGAAACTGACCCAAATAACTTGGCAGCTTTAGACATCACCTTCGGTGATGAACGTATTAAACCGTTACTGTTCCGTTACCGTGCTCGTCATTTCCCATGGACGCTCGACGAAGCTGAGCAATTGAAATGGGCGAACCATTGTCGTGAGTTTTATGAGAGCCGTTTAGAAGAGTACATGCTCAACCTTGAAAACCTCGCGCATGAACATGAAAGCGACGAGAAGAAAATGGCTATCTTGAAGTCGGTTTATCAATACGTAGAAAAGTTAGCTAGCTAATTCCATTATCAAGAGACGTAACACTTTGAAAGAAAGATTGATCCAGCTGGTTTACTGCTTAATCTCCTTCACCTTAATCATAGGAGCACTTACAGCAGGTAACGCGTTACAGCACTTTTTGGATACCTCAATCCCAGGCAGTATTTTTGGCATGTTGATTCTGTTTGCCGCCATGGTGATTGGTATTGTTCCTTCGCACTGGGTACAACCCGGTGCAAGCTTGATTATCCGCCTAATGATCTTACTGTTTGTTCCGATCAGTGTTGGGTTGATGGATCACTTCGACATGCTCATCGCGAACGCATTGCCAATTATGGCGAGCGCCGTTGGTGGCACGTTGCTGGTGTTGGTGTCCTTATCATGGTTTTTAGACCGCTTGCTTTCGAGAGGTAACTGATCATGTGGATTCTACTCACCATCGTGGTATTCCTGTTTGCTCGCTGGGTAAGTCAAAAAGTAAACTCACCGCTGTGTAATCCCCTGCTGATCAGCATTGGTATCATCATTCCGATACTCACGTTCTTCAAAGTACCGTTTGAGACTTACTATGCAGACAACACCTGGATTACCTACATGCTGCAGCCTGCGGTTGTTGCCCTTGCTTATCCGCTTTACGAACAGCTACCTCAAATCAGAGCCAACTGGCGCATCATCACCTTTGCTTGCACGCTAGGTAGTGTGATGTCCATGACAACGACAGCATTAATCGCAGTGGCTTTTAAAGCGGACTTAACTTTGATTGCGAGTTTATTAGGTAAGTCAGTCACCACGCCAATTGCTATGGAAGTGTCGAGCCATTTAGGTGGTGAAGCAGCGATTGCGGCAATACTGGTATTGATTGTTGGTCTATTTGGGGCAATCTTTGCTTACCCAATCTACAATCTCATTGGTATTAAGAGCCCTATCGCGCGTGGTTTAACCATGGGTACCGTGTCTCACGCTTTAGGTACTGCGACCTGTGCTGAAAAGAATCAGGAAGATGCTGCATTCAGTTCGTTGGCATTGGTTCTTTGTGGGGTTATCACCTCAATCATTGCACCGAGTATATTTTCGCTCGTGGTTTGGTTCTATTCTTAACCACTTTGATTACAGTTTATACGCGCTCTAATAGATGAGTTGGTAAATAACTAAACTCACTGGTTCGCGACTTTTAAGCGTTACAGATATCAATAAGCCCAAGCATAACCTGATTATTTCAGTGATAGCTTGGGCTTTTTTCTCTCATTTATTCATCAATACGTGACAAACCAAACTCAATTTCAAGCAATAAGTGCGATATCAATGGTAGTTTTTACTCTTGCAATCGATTTCATCTGTGACCTCACTCTAATTATGCAAACCAATGTAACAACAACAACGCAGTAGTGATCAAAGTCACAGAAAATTCCTGAGCATTGCATAGAATTAAAGCCTAAGGTCAATTAAGGATTCAACATGAACAGTCGTATTACCCTGGCGCTGGAAAGTGCTCCAACAGCAATCAAAGCACTTTTGAGTGACATCGTATTAGCAGACAACTTTGACGCGACATTGTCTCCAGAACAATTTGCTAGCCTACTGCAAGCAAGTGGTTTAGCGGATGACGAGCTACGTATTGCGCTACTTCCTTTTGCCGCAGCCTATTCTTACGCTCCGCTATCTGACTTTTATGTTGGTGCAATCGTGCGTGGTTTGTCTGGCACTCTGTATTTTGGTGCAAACCTTGAAATCGCTGGTGCTCAACTTGGCCAAACAGTACACGCCGAGCAATCTGCAATCAGCCACGCTTGGATGAAAGGCGAGCAAGGTATCTCTGATATCACAATCAATTTCAGCCCTTGTGGTCACTGTCGTCAATTCATGAACGAACTGACCACAGCGAAAGAGCTTAAGGTTCAGCTTCCACAACGTGATGAAATGTCTCTGCAAGAATACCTGCCAGACTCATTCGGCCCTGCTGATTTAGGTGTGACGACTGGCCTAATGACTAAGCTTGATCATAAGCACACGACTGAAGAAACAACGCCTATTGTTGTAGAAGCGCTAGCAGCACTAAACCGCAGCCATGCTCCATACACCAAAAACCTAAGTGGTGTTTCACTGCAATTGACGTCGGGTGAGGTTTTCACCGGTGCTTACGCTGAAAACGCAGCGTTCAACCCGAGCTTACCACCTCTACAAGTGGCGTTGATTCAACTTAAACTGGCTGGCTTCGATTTTGAACAGATTGAAAGTGCAGCGTTGGTTGAAATTGCCGAAGGTAGCATCAGTCACCTAGCGGATACGCAATCTACATTAGAAGCGATTAATCCCGACATTCCAGTGACTTACTTAGCAATCTAAGTACATCTAATTAACAAAATTTTAAATAAGCAGCCCTATTTAACGGGGCTGCTTTTTTTATACCTGTAATTAACGCAACAACTTGCGCAAACGTTTGCTTTTATCATTGAAATAAGTATGATCACCCCGTTTTCAATCAATCGCTCAAAAGATCGGAAGGAATTTCTATGTTTGGTACTGCTACTCGTGAAAATGCTACTCGTGTACTTCTATTAGGTTCAGGTGAACTCGGCAAAGAAGTTGCTATCGAGTGCCAACGTTTAGGCTTGGAAGTTATTGCATGTGACCGTTACGCAGACGCACCCGCGATGCAAGTTGCACATCGTAGCCATGTATTAGACATGTTAGACGGCGATGCACTGCAAGCAGTCATTGAACTTGAAAAACCAGATTATGTGGTTCCTGAAATTGAAGCTATTGCCACCAGCAAGTTGGTAGAGCTAGAAGCTCAAGGCTTAAATGTCGTTCCCACTGCAAATGCGACGAAGCTAACGATGAACCGCGAAGGTATCCGTCGCCTAGCTGCAGAAGAACTAAAACTGAGCACTTCTCCTTACCGCTTTGCAGACACCTTTGAAGACTTCGCTGCCGCTGTTGAATTCGTGGGCATGCCTTGCGTTGTTAAGCCAGTAATGAGCTCTTCAGGTAAAGGCCAAAGCGTTATCAAAACAGAAGAAGACATTCAAAAGTCTTGGGACTACGCACAAGAAGACGGTCGTACTGGCGCGGGTCGCGTAATCGTTGAAGGCTTCATCGACTTTGATTACGAAATTACGCTTCTAACCGTTCGCGCTGTTGATGGCGTTCATTTCTGTGCGCCTATCGGTCACCGCCAAGAAGACGGTGATTACCGTGAATCATGGCAGCCACAAGTGATGTCAGACAACGCACTTAAAGCGGCGCAATACACGGCTGAGCAAGTCGTTAACGCACTCGGCGGTCACGGCATCTTTGGTGTTGAACTGTTCGTTAAAGGCGACCACGTGATCTTCAATGAAGTATCCCCTCGCCCACACGATACTGGCTTAGTGACTCTGATGTCTCAAGACTCATCGGAATTCGCACTGCACGTACGCGCCTTTACTGGTATGCCGATCAAATCAATCACGCAATACGGTCCATGTGCATCAGCGGTTATCCTTGGTCAAGGCACTTCAACCAACATTCGTTTTGAAGGTCTTACAGAAGCTCTAGACGCACCACAGACGCAAGTTCGCTTGTTTGGTAAGCCTGATATCGATGGTCGCCGTCGTCTAGGTGTGGCGCTTACTCGTCGTAACAGCACTGAGACAGCGATTGAAGATGCAATTGAGAGTGCTTCTAAAGTAAAAGTAATTTACTAGCTGTTAATTACCATTTTCTAGCTAATGACTACTAATTGGTAACGACTAACTCAGATCTGAACCATTACCTTCTCGCATCTGAGCAATCACGGCTTCAAATCTGAACAATAAAAAAGACGGGCTATCGAGCCCGTCTTTTTGTTGGTGTTATCTTTTTTATTGAAGCGGTCTTTTCGCTAGAGAGCTCACTGCGCTTAAGCGTCTGACTCAATCAAGTACACTTCTTCACTAAATCGAGACAAGCCTTTTTTGGCAATCTTCGGATGTTCATCGTCTGCAATATCTTGATTCAACAATGTGATTTTGTATCCCACGAACAACTGATCAATCTCTAGTTTAGGGACGCTAAACGGAGGCCCTGCCATCTCGCTTTGGTCGTAATCCAGAGTCACTAGAAGGATCTTACCACCCGGTTTCAGTCGTTGTTTCAAACGCTCTACATACTGCACTCGCATCTCTTCAGGCAATGCGACTAAAGACGCGCGATCATAAATGGTATCGACAGGCTGGATTGGCGCTGAGAAGTAATCGCCCGTGTAGATGTTCAGTTCATCGAATTGATACAGCTCGTGCTGACCACTGATTTGAGTCACAGTCGGGGTGTAAAGGTGCTCTGCAAAAAATGCGCGAACCGCTATCTGGCTTAACTCGACACCTTGGACATCTTCATGCTTTGAAGCTAGCCAAATCAGATCTTCACTCTTGCCACAAAGTGGAACAAACACACTCTTCTCGTAGCTAGGCTCAGTCTTTTCCCAAAATTTAATCAGAAGTGGGTTTACATCTTCGAGGTGGAAACCAATTTGGTTGGCTGCCCATTTATTGTGCCAAAATTCAGGATTATTCATCTTTCGTTCATGTTAAACAGTCATAATGCAAGGGTACAGTATAGAGAGGTAAGAGCAACCTTAGCTTGGTTTAAAGTACCACATTGGTTTCGATAAAATCAGAAACTGGCTAAGTTCAAAGTTCTGATAATTGCGGAACTAACGGTTGGATTATTTGTCTATATCTTCACATTTTAAAGCAATATTAAACGTTAGAGTTGGTTTCTGTCTTAGCTAGCCCCATTTAATATGTAGTGAGTTTAGTTAAGCTGTTTTTACTCTTATGCGTTACTGGTTACCCCTTTTGACTACCCGTTTTTGTAACCTTGTATTTTGGAGTTTGAATGAGTGTATTTCTCCGTACGACGGCCCTAATGCTATTGGTATTGAGCCGAGCGCCTGCATTCGCAGCAGCACCTGTTTCAACAAGTTCGACTGATCAAACGCGCACCCCTGCGCAAAACCAAGTTTCATCAAACGTATTCCGTCATAGTTTGAGCGGCCTTTACGGCATCAAAGCCTTCGACTCACGCCCGACTCAGCCTTACACCGACTTCGATATTCTGTACAGCAAAGCACATCAAGGCCAAGCTGAACTAGAAACTATCTGTAAAAGTACTGCCCTACTCACCAATTCTGAAGCGCTATTTGCTGGCGTTAAATCTCAAGCTCGTGCAGAAGAAAAAATCGCCCTTGAGCTTGATGGTGATGTGACAAAAATTACCGACTTAGCCCGTGCAACTATCATCGCGAACGATGTAGAGAGCTTGGTTGAAGTCTACGAAGCACTAAGCCGTGAAGCAGACGTTGTTAAGCTGAAAAACAAGTTTAAATCACCAGCCGACTCTGGTTACCGTGACCTTAACTTGTTGGTTCGTTTGCCAAAGACCAACATCATTGCAGAGGTTCAACTTCACTTAAAAGCGATTGCTGATGTGAAAAGTGGCCCTGAGCACGAGCTTTACGAAATCATCCAAGGCATTGAGCGTCACGCAATTGCAGAACAACGTCCTATCAATGACATTGAAGCGGCACAAATTAATAGCTTAAGACGCCAATCTTTAGAGCTTTATCAACAAGCATGGCAACCTTACATTACCACGCACATCAAAGCGGCTTAACCACTGGCATAAACGCTTATCACAAACAACAACGACAAAGGGCCGCATAATCGCAGCCCTTTGTTTTATTTACTTTTTCACCTATCGCTATCTACTGTTTTACCTATCGAATCTCGTAAAAACCTACTTAACCAACTTCCCAGAAAGCCTCACCTATTGGTGATAATACTCTTTAGTGCGATTGTATAAATCCAATGGCTTCAACGTGCTATAAAACGCCGCCGCATCTTGTAAGTCTTCATCCGAAAGGTGTTTCACCACCGACTGCATGTACAAATCTTGGCGCTCATCGCTTTTAAAATTGCGCAGCTGCTTAAGAATATACCCTGCTTTCTGACCTTTGATGTTTGGATAAGATTGTACGAAGGGAATGATCTTGTCACCATGACACTGACTACATAGATTCTGAACCAACTTTTCACCTGCAACTAAGCTCGGAATGTAATCGTCAGTGATTACCTTGCTATCGACAAGAGTTTCAACCTCAGTTTTAGCTTCCGCTTTAAGCTTCGGCGCTGGTTCCGACTCCATGCCCAATGATTCGACTCGCGAGGCAACTTTATCTTCAGTGCTCTGCTTTTCATCAGTACACGCAGACAGCGACAAAACTACTGTAGCAGCGGCTGTCGCAATAGCTCTATTAACAACAGCTCTATTAACTACAGCTCCAATAACAACAGCTCCATTCGCAACAATTCCATTCGTAAGAGAGGTCCGTTTTAATCGATTGATGATCATTGGCTGTCTCCCGGCATAGGTGGCATCAAGGCGCTATCAATAGGCTTACGACGATACTTGTTCATATCGATGCCTTTGTCTTGATAGTAAGTACTGAGGTAATCCAATACCGGATCCCAAGTATCAGATAGATCCCACAGCCCTTGAGTGTCGACCATCCACTGAATGGTTTCACGCCATTGCTCTCGGTTGCCGCTATTCTGAGCAACGATTAAGCTAGTATGGCAGGCGTTACATTGCCCTTTCACGGTCTCCCAACCGGGTGCCATAATTAGACCCGACGTTTTGTCTACGCCGTAATACTCTTTCGGATTCTCTGGAACTTCATCAGCATGAACAAGCATCGACGTTAACAAACTACACACTAATGCCGCTCTCATTATGCCTTTACGGTAACCGAGCTTGCTGACAGGAGTTGAGTCTGCATGAAATGAGTGGCCATCAACCAAATTAGTGAGTTTAGAACTGCCATCAATAGGCTTATTGGAAATAGACAGCATCACGACACTCTTACAGCAATACGGTGACAACCATTGAACAGATAACCTTTAGGGTTCCATTGCGGTTGTACGACTGGCTGGCTATCGCCTTCACTGTCGGTTGCCTTTGCCCAGATCTCGTAATAACCAATCGTAGGAAGGTCTAAATCAGCTTCCCACTGTTGCCACGCGCCCTTATTTACTGGCTTGTTCAGCTTCGCATCATGCCAAGTAGTACCGTAATCGTAACTCACTTGCAGCTTCTCAACGCTTCTTAACCCAGCCCAAGCATGACCACTGACTTTAACCTTCTTACCGAGGGCAAACTCTGTCCCGCTTTTTGGAGAAGTAATTAGCGACTTCACAATCATCTCTTCAATGATTCGGAAATCTTTGTTATCCACTTTCTCACCCGGGGCGATTGGGTTCTTAGGCACTTGATAAGCAGGAGCCGCCATCTTGTGTCCATCATGGATCTTATTTCGAATACTGATGCCGGTCGTGCATTTCTGAGAAACAGAAGCCGGCCGGCCGCCAAATACAGTTCGTAGCGGATAACCATGGAGATAAGGGATCGGCTCGCCATTCATTTCCCATGCAATTAAGGCGTTATCGTTCATCGCCGCTGCAATAGGAACGCCACGTGAAATCGCCTCACCTTTGCCACTCAAGTGCTTATCAAAGCCATGGTTACCGACGTAAACCGCATCATCTTTAATTCCACAGTCTTTAAGCACATCACTCAGCAACACACCTGTCCACTGCGAACAATAGACGCCAGCATTGCTCCATTGATTGCCTTTGGTGCTTGGATAAAAGTTATTACGGCTGTTACCACCACACTCTAAAACCAAGCTTTGAGTATGATGCTTAAACTTCGATTTCAACTCTGCGATCGTATAGGTTTTGCTTTGCTTTACCGATTCACCTTTCACCTCGAAGGTCCAAGTATCTGGGTCCATCTCCGTAAAATCTGGCATCAAACCATTCCAACGAACAAAAGGAACATCTGCAGGAGTCACAGCAGGCGCAAGCATACTTTCTGGCGGATACGCATTCAAAGGGTTGGTATTTAAAACGGTGTAGTAATCCGGTAGATCTTCTGCTTTTGCCCACGTTAATGCATTGATGTCCAGTGCAGCTAAACCTTCAGGTCGATTCGCGGCAAATACCCACGACACCGGCAATGCAGATACTGCGGTTGCTGAAAGCGCGGCTTTAAGGAACTGTCTTCTATCTAAACTCATTGCGGTGACCCTGTGTTATTCAGTTGGTAAAAGTAATTGGCTAACTTCTTGATGTCTTCTTCTGATAATAGTTGCGCGACTTTGGACATCGTTTTGTCCTCACGCTTACCACTTTTAAAGTCAGTCAGTTGCTCAGTAAGGTAGACTTGATTCTGCCACTTAAGGTTAGGGATAGAGGGAAACGAGTTGTCGTTGTTACTGCCATGACAAGCAATGCACATATTGGCAAGTTGCTGGTACTCCGCTGCCGAAGCGACAGTCGATAAAAAGAGTAACATCAAAGCTAAAGCGGACTTACGCAAAGCTTCTCCTTAGATTTAGATCAACAAAATAGATTAACTGGCTGTTTATTGAGCGCATTACAGCAAATCACTCGAGTGATTTAAATTCAATTAGATTTAACCTCTGTTCAATTTCACTGAACGGGTTTAAAAAAAATAAGGTGCGTTGAATACATACTGCCTAGCTGTCCATTTTAAATGTACGGGTAATAAATGAAGACGGGCGTCGATGTATGGAGACAAGATAAGGTGCTGGGAACAAAGTTGTATGACTGAGCTGAAATGGCAGGTATTGATCGACTGTGGAGAATAACTAGACATAAGAGCTCTGCTTGACGGGCGTAAACAGAGCTCATGCGATGGTAATTGGTAATTGGTAATTGGTAATTGGTAATTGGTAAACTATAGATATACAGACTTACTGAAACCGCTTAGCAAACAAATAGCGCTTCTAGTAAAAACACCCCCTACTTCGATACTGCTCCGCCAAGGGTTTTGCTTAATCGAAAGTTAATGATCTTGTGAGATATTGCGTTATCGCCGTAATGCAGTTCCGACATATCGACAATGTCGTTATAGAGCACAATAACCTTGCCTTCTTGCTCGATAACAAGAACCTTTTGACCAAAAGCATCTAGACCAATGCTAGGAAAATCAGTCATCGCGGTCGCGCCAGGAGCTGGCCCTCCAAACACCAACAAAGTTGCTTTAGGAATCGATTGTCCAATCGATTCGGCCCGAGCCTTGTAGTCCCAATTCATAAACCAAACCGTGTCATCTTGTTCAAGAACATCTCGCTTAATGTTCTTTAACGTCGTCTCAAAGTCATAATCAGATTCAAGCGCTTCAATGCCATACCCTTGCTCTAAGGTGGCACTATTAACTGCAGAAGCATTATCTAGCCCAAGAACAAGCTGTTCAACCTGTAGTTGGTATTGTGTAAGCGTGGCGTCATCTGTGATCCCATGTCTTTTTCGAATAAACTCCGCGTCTGTGTAGACCGTTTTTTGAATCCCGCCTTCCATGTAGTTTAAAACTCGAAAAGGCAGATCGAGTCCTACTTCCGGGTTGCGTTTTAATAATGCGGTATTAAGAGCGTCATTGGTGTAGAAATCCACACGACTTGGAGCCAAATACTCTCCTGCTTGTTCCGCTAAACGAGAATGGTCGATAGTCAGCACATGATCCAAATTTTGCCCTTGGGCATTAGCTTCGACGGTCAAAGCATTCTGATCGACGGCTTGTAGCTCAGAGACATAAGCAATGGGATCAACTGTTGACTCACATCCCATCAAAGGTAACGCCAGCAACATCATTAAAGAACGATTTTTCATTGATAACCTCTTAATTTTTAATCACATGCCCAACAAAGCTATGCCTATACCTATACAGTATCAGTATCAGTATCAGTATCAGTATCAGTATCAGTATCAGTAGAGTGAACGCAGATTCACGCTAAGAAATGAGCTGATTCATCGCAACCGAGTTCAATCTTTCAACCTGATTGGAATGGGGCATCATCGATATCGTCAAAATGCTTTGAGCAATAACAGACGACTCAATCGGGACATATTTACTTAGATTGCCGATCATTAGCGGCTTAACAATTTTCAATAAACCTTGCAGAAATTTTTCATCCGTTCTTTTCTCATCACGGTCGCCCGCTAAAGGCCCGGGATGTAAAAAAGTCGTTTGTTCAAAACCCAGAGATTCGACCTTTGCTTCCATTTCACCTTTGCAACGAAGGTAATGGGAACGAGCGTTAATATCCGCTCCAAGGCATGACACAACAATGATGTGACCTACGCCAAGCTGCTGCATTTTCTCAGCGGTAGCTGTGACTAAATTGACATCAATTTCGCGCAGTTTTTCTTTCGTGCCAGCTTTCTTAATCGTGCTACCCAAAGCAATGATGCCAATCTCTGGCGGTTGATCCATTGTGATGTCTGGAGAGACTGACAGCGCTTCGTCAATCACTTGAGTCAACTTAGAACCTTCAACAGCCAATCGATGTCGAGACAATGCATAAACGCGATTTACCTCATCACTTTTAAGCAGTGCAGCAAGCGTTTCTTTACCGACTAAGCCACTCGCACCAGCAATAATTATTGATTTGTTCATATTAGTTTCACCATTTAGTCGATTAACACTTACTGTGTACTATTCAATTTCTTCAAGCATTGCGTTAGGTATGATGCTTTCGATGGCAATGTACTGCTCAACATCGAGTAACAAGAAACAGCCATAAGCCAAACCACTCCAACCTAAGATCGACAACGTCAGCATGGCGAACGTCTTTCTCCAATCTTGATTAAGCCGCTTCGAAACAAAGGTGTAGCTTGGAATTCCCACCAGAACAGGGGCTAAAACAGCCATCGTAAGTTGACCATATTTATTCCATCGCTTCATAAAGCGTCTCAGCTTGGGCTTAAAAGCAACGGTTTTGTGGCGATTAAAAATGCTCGAATAAACTGGCGCGACCTTCCACCCAACATAAGCTGCCAGCAATGCGGGAAGTAGATTAAATAATAGCATTTCAGGGTATGAATATGACATGAGCGCTGCCAGAGCAGGCCCTGAATACGTTTTCCAAAGACTCAATAGCGCCA
Source organism: Vibrio sp. L5-1 (assembly GCF_021728315.1). Taxonomy (NCBI): domain Bacteria; kingdom Pseudomonadati; phylum Pseudomonadota; class Gammaproteobacteria; order Vibrionales; family Vibrionaceae; genus Vibrio; species Vibrio sp. L5-1. Next base: position 281,012 of record NZ_JAKKCQ010000002.1, read on the forward strand.
TTGAAAACCCAATGAATAGATAACTTTCCAATGCTAGTGTCATAGATGCGATTCTCTCTTTGAACTGCCTGTTTGAAAGGCTCTGTGCAGAAATTTTCTGACTTTCAGCCACCCTTTCACTCTGTATTGATGACACAATAAACAAAACAAACCGATCGGTCTAGTGTTTTTTGTATCTGTTTACACTGAGTTCCTAGTACAAACATAAGAAGTAAACTAGACAATTGGGTGAACTTTAAAAGTATATGGTGCAGATAAAGTTATGACAGGCTCGGAAATACATCAGTCTTAAGCTGTGGGGTTGAGAACCAACCGTGAAATCAACGAATCTAAAGAGATGGGCATAATGATGGTGAATGGTGAATGGTGAATGGTGAATGGTGAATGGTGAATGGTGAATGGTGAATCTAGGATTGGGTTTGGAATTTGGAAGTTAAAGCCGTTAGAGATTGAATGGGTGTTTTTCCTTGGGATAGATACAAAAAGACCACGCTAGGCGTGGTCTATTGCTTGGCTACTTCTCGATTTTAATATTCTCAACTCGGGCCTTTAATTTTTGTCCCGGTCTAAAAGTAACAACACGTCGAGCAGAAATTGGAATGTCTTCACCAGTTTTCGGGTTACGACCAGGTCGCTCGTTTTTCTCACGAAGATCAAAGTTACCAAAACCAGACAGTTTTACCTGTTCGCCATTTTCAAGTGCCTTACGAACTTCTTCGAAAAACACTTCAACCGTTTCCTTGGCATCCCGCTTGCTGTATCCGAGTGTTTCAAACAGGTTCTCAGCCAAATCGGCTTTAGTGAGTGCCATAAAACTTTCCTCAAAGCTATGTTATACATTGCTACCATCGCCAGTAGCGCCAAAGCATTTACCCTATTCAATCAATGAGATAAGGTCGTTTACAAGGAAAGTGTATGCCAAGCTTCTGATTTTCGCCAACTTTTTTATCTCAACTATTTAATTATTCTTTCAAATCAGAAAGATAAGTCGCTTGTAAATTCACATATATGGCTAAAAAACATCTACTTAACCACCATCAAATAGAACAACACACCCATTAATTAACTAAAAACAGAATTTAATACTTTAGAGACCTAAATGATAATTTTTGAGACTTTTATCCTATACCCAATAAAATCAGCGACTTGATTTGATATCGAACTCAACAGAGGTTATTAAATAAGCGTTATTAAATATGAGATTTGTATCATTTCAGCATTTAATTCGAATTAGCCTGAATAAAACCTTACTGAGTTACGCTTCCCACGGAGTTACTTGTTTAGAAGTTAACATAATAAAGCTCACCTTTGCATAAACAACCTAGCCGATACAGCTAGTATTGAACATGGCTGGTCGATGCTCCATCTACGTACCAGTTTGCCCCAGAAACAAAACTCGCAGCAGGACTAGAAATAAAGGTCACCACGTTGGCTACTTCTTCAGGGGTAGCTAAGCGACCCATTGGATTTCTATCGATAACTTTCTGGAAAGTGTCCGGCTCTTCACGCTTACATCGCCCCCATAAACCATCAGCAATATATGTGTCTCCAGGCGAAACAGTATTGACTCTCACCTTACGAACGTAGGTCAAAGACAAGGATTTCATATAATGGGCAAGCGCGGCCTTCCCTGCTCCATAAGCATTGGCGTTACAAACTGTATATCCACTCGCTTTCGACCCAATATAGGTGATTGCTGCGCAACGCGACTCAAGCAATTTAGGTAAAACTAACGCAATGCCCTGTTGCGTGGCTGCAATGTCTTTTTGCAGAACATCTTCCCATTCATCAGAGAGTGCACTTACATTGGGTACAAAAATATCGATATTCGGAATTGACTCGATCCAAGCTTTCATTTGTGCCAAATCATGGACATCGACCACTTTTCCGACAACTTGCTTTGACGCTTTTCCAAGTTGTTTAAGCAGCTTATCTATCCGATGTTGAGAACGGCCACAGAACCAAACATTCGCTCCTTCGTTAGCAAAGCCTTCAACTATTTTCGCCCCAATTCCGCTAGAACCTCCAGTGACAACAACATTGATATTCCCTAACCTTAAATTCATCGTAACCTCTCAAATAGTATTGACTACCGAAAGGAAGTATCAAAAAAGATCGCTTATATTTCAAAGAGAATAATAAAAGTGACACTTTATGCTACCTTAGGTGTATGAAATAGCGATGGTATAGAGTAATGGACGCACTTGACGACGAAATTTGCACAACAATCAAACGCCATTTAAAAAAGGCGGGTATCTCTTATAAAGAAGTTTCAGAGTTCACAGAAGTTTCCGAAATAAGCATTAAACGATTGCTGAACGGCCATCAATCGCTCTCTATTTTGAAGTTACAAAAGATATGTCAACTAATTCAGCTTCCTCTATCAGCCATTATCACAGAAGCAGAAGAAGCATTAGCCTCGGTATCATTATTTACGGATGAGCAAGATGCAGCCTTCTGCAAAAAGCCGCCGTTATTTACTATTTTCCAAGATATTGTAAATGAAGGAGCAAACGCTCAACAGTTAATGGCCAGTTATGATTTAAACGAACCATCACTGCATATCTACCTCAGGAAACTTGAACAGTTAAAACTAATAACGATGTTATCTGGCTTAAAATTCCACGTCATTGTGCCCACAAATACAGCTTTCTCTGAACAAGCGCAATTTAGCGTCACGTTTAAAAATCAAGTCATAGATGCATTAAAACAGGCCGTGCAATATATCGATGCACGTAACAAACAGGCTTACTTTATTACTGCCAGGCTTAGGTTGACCGAAGACGAATTTAAAGAATATAACGCTAAGCTTGAGGAGTTAATGTTAAAAACACTAAAGATTAGTCAGTCGCACAACCGAATGACTGAAGGAGTCAACGACTATGCCATTGTCGACATGGGCGCCAAGGGTATTTTCCACCCAACACTCAAAGCGCCAGTAAATTTGGTTTAAAAATTTCAGCATGCTCATTATTCCGTAAACCCTCGCCATGATTGCTTGGCGAGTCTTTTCATTACCTACCTCAGCCAAAACTAATATTCATCACCCTGAGTATTTATCCTCGACACCACAAAGAAAAAGTACGTTTCACACCCCAACTTGATATGTTATAACATATCAATACTATCATTAATTATGTAGATTGAATGAGAGACATTGAAGCGATCATTGAGCACGTAAAACAAGGCTGCAAAGCCAATGGCCAACAATTTACGGCAAAAAGACGATTGATATTGCGGGCATTGGTTCACACCGACAAAGCGTTGTCTGCGTATGAACTCGTTGATTATTGTAAAGAGCATTTTGACCAAAATGTTCAAGCGATGTCGGTTTATCGAGTGTTGGATTTTCTTGAACAGCAACACTTAGCGCACAAGCTGCAAGTGTCCAACAAGTACATACTTTGCGACCATATTCTTTGCGAACATGAGCACGGGATCCCTCAATTTTTAATTTGCTCAAAGTGCGACAAAATCAGCGAGCAAACCATCGACCCTGCCATGATTCACGGGCTTCAATCCCATGCAAAACAGGAAGGTTTTACCGTGGTCACGCCTCAACTAGAGATCAGTTGCGTGTGCGATGAATGCGTCGATACATAAATGCCCAGCGCCATCAATGGTGGTATGCCCAGTGGCATTACGAAAAAATAAAAGAGCTCAATATGTTAAGAAGAAACCCAAACGGCCATATGCCAGAAGTATCGGAGACCGCTTTCATTGACCCAACGGCCATCATCTGTGGCAAGGTCATCATTGAAGACAACGTGTTTATTGGCCCTTATGCCGTGATTCGAGCTGACGAAGTCAATGAACAAGGCTATATGAAAGCCATCGTAATCAAGCGTGATACCAATATTCAAGACGGTGTGGTTATTCACTCAAAAGCTGGCGCTGCCGTCACCATTGGTGAACGTTCATCCATCGCCCATCGCTCGATTATTCATGGCCCTTGCGAGGTCTGTGACGACGTTTTTATTGGCTTCAACTCTGTGGTCTTTAATGCGGTGATTGGCAAAGGTTGTGTGATTCGCCATAACTGTGTGGTGGACGGACACGACTTACCTGAAAACTTCCATGTACCACCGATGACCAACATCGGCTCAGGGTTTGATTTGAACAATATCTCCAAGGTCCCACCTGAGTATTCTGCGTTTTCAGAATCGGTCGTTTCAGCAAACCATACCCTTGTGCAAGGTTATCGGAGAATTGCCAATGAGCTCTGATAAAAAGCCTATCTTGGGTATTCCAACCAATATCATTACCGGCTTTCTCGGCGTGGGTAAAACCACTGCGATTCTCAACCTAATGAAGAATAAGCCCGCTGATGAAAACTGGGCTATTTTGGTGAACGAATTTGGAGAAATTGGCGTTGATGGCAGTTTGATCCAAGGGAACGACAGCAAACAACAAGTGTTTATTCGTGAAGTGCCTGGCGGCTGTATGTGTTGCGCGGCTGGTTTACCGATGCAGATCGCACTGAATCAACTGCTGTCTGAGGCAAAACCTGATCGCTTATTGATTGAGCCAACCGGGCTTGGTCACCCTAAAGAAGTGCTAGAAGTCTTGTCTTCAGAGCATTACCGCAAAGTCTTGTCACTGCAGAAGAACGTTACTTTGGTTGATGCCCGTAAGCTTTCTGACACACGCTATTCTGAACACGATACCTTCAATCAGCAAATCACTATTGCCGATACCATCGTGGGTAATAAAGTCGATCTATACAAAAGTGGCGATGCAGAAAAACTGGCTGAGTACGTCGCGCAGGTTTGTCACCCAGACACCAAGCTAATATTTGCCCATCACGGTAAGATCCCTTCAGACGAGTTTGATGGAAACACCAGCTTTTACCATCATCAAGCTCATGGGCACCATCACCACCATGATCATAAACAAGATAAACCACTCGCTTCTGAATTACCGATGCCAGAAAGCGGCATGATAAAGGCGAGCAACCAAGGTGAAGGGTTTGAAAGTATTGGTTGGCGATTCGCGGCTGACAAACTGTTCGACCGTCAGCAATTGCTTAATGTATTAGTTGGACTCAAAGCCGAACGAATGAAAGCGGTGTTCATCACTCAAAGCGGCATCTTTGGTTACAACCTAACGGAAGATGGTCTAACAGAGTGTGAACTTGATGAATGCAATGAAACCAGAATTGAGGTTATAGGCCAAAGCATAGATAGTGACCTAGAGAACCAATTGTTGGCGTGTCAGATTTAGCCAGAACTGGTTAACCCTTATCCCACCCTAAAATCAAAGCCCTATGGATTGATACATTCATAGGGCTTTTTAACCAATCAGCTATGTGTAAATCACTAACTCACCGAAACCAAACGCTTTTCTGCCAGTGCCATTGCAATGTTGGCTTTAGCGTAAGCACTTTCATTAATGAAATGGGGATAGATATCTTGTTCGCGCTCCCAATAGATATCATAACCAAAGAAAGTCGCGAGCAAAGGCTCCCCTTGCTTCACTACCTCGAAATCTCGACCACAGATCGCTGGGTGTACTGTGGCTACTCGCATACCATCGGGACCAAGTGGAACATTGACCTCTTCAACATAGAAGAAGGCGCTGTAGTCTTCTAACGCTTGTACTTGGTTAAGGTTATGCTTCTCAACGTAATCAAGAACCATGGTCAGCATCTGCTTCATCAGTTTGAGAGTATCGAACTTAAGTGAGCCATGTGCCTGAGCGCCAACTTCAATCATCACTCCACAATTGCCTGTTGTGCAAAGGTAAGGCTGCTCATCCCAAGGCTTTCTATCTTCAAACAGAATATTGGCTTCTGGCATTCGCTGTTTCACGTAAGCGCCCATTTTTTGGTAGAAAGCATCATTGGAAAGCAAGATTAATGTCGCTCCCATATTGCTGGTCGTGTTGTGCAAATCCACGATCAATTGCTGCTCTTTGCTTGCGTGTCTATCTATAAACTGTCGTGCGACTGTGTACTCAGCTAAACCTGAAGTATCGTCGTTGTTAGCATTAGAAAACTGACGATTTAGGTCGGTATCAACATATCGAACGTTCTGCTCTACCGCTTTAGGATTTGCGGTAACAGAAGTAGTCGAAAACGTTGAACGATCGGCGGCATACAAACGCTCTTTGATGAGTTTGTTTAAATAGATTCCTGAGAGCTCGTTACCGTGTGTTCCAGCAACCAGTAAGACTTGATTAATGTTGTCCATGTCATTGATTTCCAAATATCGAAAGTGCAAGTCACCCTTGCTTTATCGTTACGATATAACATAACAACAATGAGTTCATTTCTCCAGAACACTTCGTAATCAGGCACTAGATAGTCCTAAGTAGACACAAAAATTCAATATGGAAACGATAACTCATTGTGAAACATACACACAAAGGCCCCGCAATTGCGAGGCCTTCGTTTTTATTCAACACTGTAGTTTCGATGATTAATCTACATCGTGCTTCTTTGCAGCGAATCAAATCACGACTGCTTAACAAGCTTTCCATTATCGTCTGCGCTATCTGATGTTTTAACGCTCGGTGTCTTCGCAGGTTTCACGATTAAGCCAATCCCGACTAAGAACAGCACCGATGCGACAACTTGGGCGACTGACAGTACTTCGTCATACATAAAGTAGCCACTGATCAATGCGAAGATAGGCACTAACAAGGTTAGCGGCGCGGTCGTACTTAACGGATATTGGATCAACAACTTATTCCACACCCAGTAACCAAATAGCGTGGTTGGGTAAGCCTGAAACAACACGGCAATCGTAGTGTTCCAATCCCACTGTTCAATACCCTGCCAGATAATTTGGTCACCGTGTAACATCACGGCAAATAACACCAGTGGCAGCGGAGCAAACAGCATCCCCCACACATTAAATGCAAAAGCCTGAGTGGTTTTAGATGCCTTAACAATCACGCCCATCAAGGTCCAGCTGCATGCCGCTATCATAATCAAGATAACACCATTGAGTGTCACGTTGCCCGTTGCTGCCGAAACCAACACTGCTAACGCACACATGGCTAGCATCGCACCCATTAGTTTGCGAACGGAAGCACTCTCCTTGAACACCCACACGCCAACCGCCATGCCGATTAATACGTTGGTTGAAAGCAATACCGATGAAAGCCCGGAAGACAAACCCGCAGTAATCGACCATGAAGCCATACCCCAAATTCCCACACCGAACACAAAGCCATAACTGACTAAGTAGCGCCAAGCAACATTAGGTCTCGCCACGAAAAATATCACCGGAATCACCGCTAGCGAAAAACGCGCAGCAGTGGCCAATAATGGATGAACGTTGGTCACACCCATTTTGATCATCGAGAAATTGAACCCCCAAATTGCCATAACGAATACCGCTAACAACAAATCATTTCTTTTCATACTCACCCCTCCTTTGTTTTGAATGAGTATCCCTTGAACAATAAAACCAGTACAGATACAATTTTTATAATAAAAACCAGTACAGTTAATAACGGTCGTGACAATGAGCATCTACAGAAAGCTAGCCAATCAGTTTATCGATGAGATAGAAACCGGCAAAAGACCGGAAGGCGGACGCATGCCTTCGCTGCGTCAATTGGCCAAGCAACAGGCCATCAGCATGTCGACCGTGGTGAGCTGTTACCAAGAACTGGAATCACAAGGCTGGATACATTCTCGACCTCAAGCTGGGTATTTTGTTTCGCCACATAAACCTTCTCATTCAACCCCTGAGTGGGCACAGTTTGAAAGCAAAATATCCATCGTTAAACCAACCTCTTCGACACATAACACCACCAATGGTCCTTTGGGTGTATCCAGTACCACCAACGATGAGCAAACAACCATTGAGTTGGAACGCAGCTTTCGTCGCTCAATCAAACGGATGGGCGGCAGGCTCAACCATTACCCTGATACACAGGGCGATCCGATGCTAAGACAGGCTTTATCTACCCACTTCGCCAAGCTCGATGTGCACTTTTCACCAGAAGAAATGGTGATCACTGCTGGCTGCATGTCGGCGATTAAAGCTGCTCTTGAATCGTGTACCAAAGAAGGTGATACCATCGCTATTAGCTCGCCATGTTTCAACGGTATTCTGGAATTGCTCGGACAAATGTCGCGAAAAATCATCGAGATCCCGTCTTTGGATGATGGTGTCGACCTACAACAGTTGGAAACACATCTGAAAAACAAGCGTGTGGATGCCGCTATCTTCTGTACCTCTCATATGAACCCTCAAGGGATCAATATGTCAGCCACTCAAAAGCAGATACTGGCTGAATTAGCGAATCACTATCGAGTGCCGATCATTGAAGATGATGTGTATCTGGAGCTTTCTTATTCCTCACACACGCCACTGCCAGCAAAATACTATGACAAAGGCGGCTATGTATTATGGTGTGGATCAGTATCGAAAAGCCTGTCACCGAGCTACCGATTAGGATGGTGCTTACCAGGAAGGTACATAGACGAGTACAAGGCTCAGTTTTCTGCAGCAAGCTATGGCGTTGCCCTGCCTACTCAGCTTGCGGTTGCTGACTTTATCGAATCAGGCCAATACGCTAAACACGTTCGAAGAAGGTGTGCTCAAATCCTTTCATTACGCCAGCAATATCTAAGCTATTTGGCTCAGCATCTTCCTCAAGATGTGAAGATAAGTAACCCACAAGGTGGCATGGTGCTTTGGTTACAAATACCCAACTTGAACCAATCAACCTTTGCTCAGGCAGTTGCCGACCAGAACATTGATATCAGGCTTGGACACCTGTTCAGCACTCTCGACCTTTACAGCAATTGCTTACGCATCAATATTGGTTACTCGTTAGAGGGGAAAGCCAAGCAGCAATTAGACGACTTAATAGAACTGATTCACATTCATAGGTAATACGTGCTAATTCATAGGTAATACGTGCTAGTTAATAAACAAAGCTAGCACACCGTAGCTTTTCATAATCGACCTTTTCATAGCCATTCGAGCACCGAATTTTAATAGCCTTTTATCATAAAAAAGAAGGCCATTATTCCCATCTAAACTAGGTTAAAGCCCCGAACCGTAAGGAAATTCACTCGCCTCAAAACCCTTAAATACTGAGTTTGCAAGCACGCACAAAATTATGCAACTTGGCTAATGACACCTCACTTTTAATCGTCAATATACAACCGTCAGCGCTGGCGTTATCCTGTATTTGAAGAGAACTATTATGAGTGATAAAACCAAAAAAAAACCATTACCTTCCTTTATTGAAGAACGCTTGAACTTCTATATTCAAGACCTGATTACCCAGAACCAAAGTCAGAAACACTTGGTGTTGGGTAAACGTCCACCGTGCAACGCCGTTGTCATGCAGAGCAATGATTACCTAGCCCTGTCGCACAACAAGCAGATCCAACAAGCTCACCAAGCGGCGATCAGTGAAAACGATGACAACGTGGTGATGTCGGCCATTTTCCTGCAAGATGAAGAGTCTAAACCTGCGTTTGAAACCGAACTCGCAAGCTATGTGGGTATGGAAAGTTGTTTGCTTTCTCAATCTGGCTGGGCGGCCAACATTGGATTACTTCAAACTATCTGTCCGCCAGCTACGCCTGTGTATATCGACTTTTTTGCACACATGTCGCTGTGGGAAGGTATTCGCGCGGCTGGTGCAAAAGCCCATCCATTTATGCATAACAATATGAATCACCTGCGCAAACAGCTAGAGCGCCACGGCTCAGGCGTTATTGTGGTCGATTCGATTTACAGCACAATCGGCACCATCGCCCCACTACGCGACATCTACGAAATGGCGCAAGAGTTTGATTGTGCCGTTGTCGTTGATGAATCGCATTCACTGGGTACGCATGGAGAAAATGGTGCTGGCTTAGTTCACGCATTGGGCCTCACTAACCAAGTCGACTTTATTACCGTTAGCTTGGCTAAAACATTTGCCTATCGTGCTGGTGCTATCCTTGGGCCAAAGCAGCTTTCAGAAACCTTACCTTTTGTCGCGTATCCAGCTATTTTCAGCTCGACCGTGTTACCACAAGAGGTGGTTCGTTTAGAGAAAACATTAGAGGTCATAAAAGGTTCAGAAGACAAACGAGAAGCCTTATTCAAAAGCGCTAAATCGCTTACTACTGGCCTCAAACGGATTGGCTTTAACATCCGCAGCGAGTCTCAAATAGTGGCACTAGAGTGTGGTAGTGAAACAAACACCGAGCGAGTGCGCGACTTCCTTGAACAGCGTGATGTGTTCGGTGCTGTGTTCTGCCGCCCCGCGACGGGGAAGAACAAGAACATAATCCGATTTTCAGTGAATGCCGACATGACACCACGAGACATTGACCATGTGCTCACGGTTTGTCATGAGGCGTACCATCACCCAGAGTTAGAATTCGTATAACTCTGCCAATTCTATAACTAACACAAACGGCAGGACTGAATGGACGCTATCATGTCGCTAAGCAAAAAGAGCCCAGCATTTCGCTGAGCTCTTTCTTGTGTCTTTGTTCGCTGACAAAATGGTCGTGTGCTTCAACCTATGGCATTCACTAAATCCAGTGAGCAATTTTGTCGAACAGGCGGTTTTTATCTGCCGGTTTGACGATAAAATCTGACATGCCTGATGATTCCATTTTTTCCAATGTCACAGGAGAACTGTCACCCGTGTGAGCAATAATTGGCACTGAAGAGTATGCTTTGTTAGCGCTTCGAATTCGACGAGAAGCTTCAACACCGTCCATGATTGGCATCTCGATATCCATCAGAATTAAATCAATATCATCGCTGTCCAACGCGTCTAAGGCTTGTTGCCCATCTTCTTTCTGCACGACATCAAAACCCTGCTTTTCCAATAACATTGCGGTAAATCGGCGCAGAGATTCGTTATCATCGACCACCATAATCGTGCGCTTATTGGTAACCTCTAACGGTTTTACAGAAACTGATGGCATCACATAGTTGGAGTCGAAAAGTAAGCGTTCGATGGTCGCCTTGGTATTCAGTAACCAAACTTGTGTTTCCACCCAAATAGGTTCAAAAGCAACGTTTCGGACACGTTTAATTGGGTGACGTTCATACAAATAGATGATTCGAGCTTCAGTGAATGAAAGTAAAGATTCAATTCTATCGAGGCAACTTGCTCTTAAATCCAAGCTCTCCATGTCAACGAATATCAAATCGAATTCGAACTGGTATTCCTTCTTTTTAAGCGCTGATGCTACATCCAACACCGTGAGCTCAAACCCCATAAAACGGGCTACCTCAGTCATTTTATTGGTGAGAACTTTCTGGTCACTCACCATTAGCACAGTCTTAAGTTTAGTCAGTTCATTCTTGATTTCTTTCACCGAATGGGAAGACAAAGATGGAAAAGTCATCGTGAACTGTGTCCATTGACCCACTTCAGACTGACATTTAATTTCACCACCAAACGAGCGCATTACCTTCTGACAAAATGGCAAACCTAAGCCGTAATTACCCGATTGGCCAGTAGTATAAAAGTCCTGGAAAATGCGTCGAATCACATCATTTGAGATGCCTGACCCGTTATCGGTAACCATTATTTGATTGGCCACTTCATCACTACACATGGTGACATGAATATGAAAATCTTCAGGGCTGCGATGGTGGAATGCGTTCTTGAACAAGTTATACATCACGTACTTCAACAGAGTGTCGCTACCCAAGAAATCAAAGTTACTCTGTACGTCTAAAGAGATTGCTGATTTATCGGCTGAACGCTTGTAGTTAAAGCTGTCTATCGCACCCTCAATCACCGCTTGAGCTGAATGCTTCTTGAAGGTAGATCGAGATACTCGGTTTTCATCAATTGAAGTCAGTAACAGGTCAATCGTCTCGTTACCTGAGTGAATGATCTCCATCGCTTCATCGCCCACTTCACGTAACTGTATGACTTCTTCGTTGCTTAAAGCATATTGCCCTTTGTGCTCACCACTTTTAGGGTTCGGTAATATGGACTGCATAACATCAATAGAGGTCAACAAACCGCTCAGGGGGTTTCGCATCTCGTGCGCGATACCGGCTCCAAAAGATTTCGCCAACGACACCTTATTCTCGTGTTCCATCTGATTGCGGAAGTAGAACAAGTTACCAAATAAGTAGATAAACAAAAAGATTGGCACATGCGTCCAATCCATTGTGAGTTCTAGGTAGAAGCCTTGTGCAATCCAAGCGCACAAGGTCGCCATCCCAATACCGGCAAAAGTTTGTGCAAACATCACTCTCGTCACGTGCACTAATAAAATATGGAGGAAAATGGCAGACATGAATGACATAACCCAAACATTGGACCAATTATTCATTAGTAACATGTAGAAGAAGAAAAACGGCAAGCAGAGGGTTACGGCGACTTGATAATAAACCGGAAGGTATTTTCGCCATTCAAATGGGACACGATTGCGATAGATAATGCCGAAAAACAACACTGAGCAAAACAAGCGCAGCATTAAGTTTTCATAAGGTTGAGGGAACAAGAACTCCCACACTATGTAGTAAATTGGGAAGCCGACAAAGCCCATCCAACCCACGAGAGTAAGGTTTGGTTCTGCGTACTGATAAACTTTACGAATAGCGTTCATACGAAATTCTTTATTCTCTAAGCCCTAACGTTTACTAATTCTATGGTTTGATTTTTATTCTTATATTTTGGCGTCGATTATATTACAAATCACCTCCGATCAGTGAGGTTTCAATCAAATATGTATCAACGCTTTTGTTTTAATTATTGACTTAGATGAATGAAGTCTCAGTTTTATACTTTAATTCAGACACTAAACCTGAGTTCCTAAGGTTTGTCCGCTAGCGCTTACACCAATTACCCCTCTTACTTACCATTATGTCACTGTAACGCGATGCATCTTTCTTGGGGTATCGCCGTAATCAATCACCGCGTAATGCTGCGTTACCCTGTTATCCCAAATAGCCATTGTTCCCTTGTCCCATTTGAAACGAACGTGAAACTCAGGGCGTCTCGCAATTTCGAACAGTTGGTTAAGTAAAACATCACTCTCTTGTCGGTCGAGCTCATTGATATAACGAGTAAACTGTTCATTGATATAGAGCGTCTCTTTACCCGTTTCAGGGTGAGCTTGAACAACCGAGTGAATCACTGGTGGATTTTCTTGAGCCGTTTTGATTAACGACTTGTGCCAATCAAGCTCAATCTGATCCGACTCTATACCTTCAAAAGCCACCAGCGAATGAGTCGCAGATAAGCTCCTCAGCTTTGCTTTCATGTCTTCATCTAATGAATCAAATACAGCAGTCATCGAACACCAAATCGTGTCTCCTCCCACATTTGGGACATGCTGAGCATGCAACAGAGAAGCTTTCGACGGCAATTCGCGCCATGTTAGATCCGTATGCCAATAACTTTCCATCGGAGCATTGCCACGCGTTGTTTCTATCACGCTCACCTGAGGTACATGCTCGACGCGAGGAAAAAACGGGTGCGCCGGTTCAAGCTTTCCAAATCGCTCTGCAATCATCAAATGCTGTTCTGACGAAAGGGTTTGATAATCCAGAAAAATCACTTGATGGGTTAGAAGCGCCTGATAAACCTCATCAAGTTCAGTCGCACTGCATGTCGCGAGATTGACTCCATGAATACGAGCACCGATGTGAGGGGTAATGGGTTCGATTTTCAACATAAATTCGCTTATTGATGATGTGACATTTCAGAGTCAATTTAGATACTGACTATTAAACCGGACAATGGCGGTTTTTCTTTCAATCCTACTCAACATAAAATGGCTTTACTTGGAAAACAAAAAAAGAGCCCCTAAACTGGCGCTCTTTTCGTTTTTTGATACTTCCTGTATCCGTAGACAAGTCCAATCTGTAGTACCTTCACCGAAAGCCAGATCATCGATATCTCCAGTTGTGTATCAACTTAAATCTAGCACACAATCTTCAAGCTTTTCTGAGATACAACCGAGATAATGAACTTAGTGCCACTCCATCTCACCGCTTAACACTTTAGCACCCAGTTCTAGGTCGCCTTCCGTTGCCTTAAATTGCGGGTAAGCTGTCTTCATGTAATCACTGATATCTACAGACGTTGGATTGCTTGTGCTTGCTAACGCCTTTTCAATATCAGCCACGTAATCCAATGTAAATTGAACGCCATTAGTACCCGTTGGCATTTCACCTAAGTAGTGACCCGGAATGACAACTTCAGGCTCAAGTTCTTTCATACGCTCTAATGATTGTGCCCACTGGCTACGAATCTCGTTCGATGCAGTATCTGCCATCCATACATGCACGCCGCTATAAACCGACACGCCACCAAACACCGTTTTTTCAGATGGAACCCACAGATAAGCTTGGTGTGTATTGATTTCTCTCACTTCGATAGTTTCACCTTCGATGCTCAGCGTGGTGTCGTTAAGCACGGTTGGAACAATGACTTTAGACGGTGCGCTGTCTTCTAAGATTGGGCCCCAGTATTCGAGCTTTGCATCTTTAGTGCGTTTGATATGTGCAACAACCGCTTCACTAGCTACGATCTCGACGTTTGGAAACGCCGCCACAACCGGTTCTAAGCCAAAGTAGAAATCTGGGTCGCCGCTGCTGATGTAAACCATCGACAACTCTTTGCCAGTCGCTTTGATTTGATCCACCAGCTTTTGCCCATCTACGACGCTAAATTGCGCATCAAACAAAATCACGTCCTTCTCACCAGCCACCAACACAGAGCTTGCGGGGAATATCGCGTTTTCACCCGGATTGTAATGAGTGATGTTTAGTTCAGCAGCAGAGACAACACTCGATGCTGCCAACATTGCTCCTAGGCTCATCGTTCCTAAAAGCGCGGTTCTCGATAGAAGGATTTTAGATAACTTTTTCATAGCTTGATTCCGTTATTTCGAGCTGAACGCCTGCCAACTCATTGAGTGTGCAAACATCTTATTTGATTGGATTTAGATGAAATAGACATCAAATTAACTTTCACTGTTGCGATTTTCGGACATATACTAATTTTCCGGTAGCTATTAGATTCAAAAATCATTGGGTAATTAGAACAATGGATAAACTCGAGGCAATGAACGTCTTTGTCACCATCGTTGAACGTGGCAGTTTGAGTGCAGCAGCAGAGCACCTTGAGCTCTCTCGAACCAAAGTCACTCGCTATTTGGGGGAACTCGAAAGCTGGATGGACACACGCTTGCTTCATAGAACCACTCGAAGCTTGAGCTTAACCAGTGCAGGGAAAGAAACACTAGAAGTCGCAAGAGAATTGCTTGCCCTTGAAGCGTCGTTAGCGGGTATTCGAAACCAAAGCCGCGAACACTTAAAAGGCCAACTGCGTATTACCGCCAGTTACTCCATTGTCGATAGTTTCCTGATGGGCGTGATCAGCCGCTTCATCGCTAAATGGCCAGAGGTCTCAATTGATATCGTTTCTACTGATCAAACAGTCAATCTTGTTGAATCACGCATCGATTTGGCAATTCGCATTACCAACGAACTGACGCCCAATATTGTCGCTAAGCAGCTAGGTGAATGTCGCTCGGTGATTTGCGCATCTCCTCAATATCTAAAAGAGAAAGGTACGCCATCAAACGCACAAGATTTAGCGCACCACAACTGTCTGTCATTCAGTTACTTTGGCAAAACCGCGTGGACGTTTAATGGTCCTAATGGATTGGAATCTGTGCCGATTAAAGGAAATATCAGTGCCAACACCTCTGAGGTATTGTTGTCTGCCACACTTAAAGGCAATGGGATCAGCATATTGCCCTTCCCTTCCGTCGAAGGCTTGATACAAGATGGTCTTTTAGTGTCATTACTTCCTGAGTGGCAACCTAAAACACTCGGAGTACACGCTGTTTACGGAACCCGAAAGCAAGTCACTCCGCTGTTAAGAGCCTTTATCGATCATTTATCTAGCGAGATGGAGCAATCTGCAAGCTGGTAGATAAACTCTCTCATTAACGATACTGATGTGGAATAAGTATTATTAATTTTACTTATGCGGAGCTAAATTCTATCTTGGCTGCATTATCCAACACCATAAACCAACGCGATTACGCAGGGAAAAAGACGATGACCGCCATTACCGATTTAGACATTTTGTTAAAGTCCATGTCACCAGAACTCATTGAAGGCAACTATGTTTTCTGTACTGTCGATGGAGCGTTGGCAGACTATATTCAACTCGAGCCAATCGCGACCTTTCGAGAAAGAGAAGGGTTAACTTTGGTGCTGACAGAAAAAGTGGCGACTCAAGCGCAGTTAAGTTTCGACGGTGTGTTTAGCATGATCACTTTATCGGTACACTCCAGTCTTGAAGCAGTTGGATTAACAGCAGCTTTTGCCACCAAGCTAGGCTCATACGGCATTAGCGCCAACGTGATTGCTGGTTATTACCATGACCATATCTTCGTTCAAAAAGACAAAGCTGAAGCCGCCATGAGTGCGCTTAGAGAGTTTTCAGAAGCGAGCTAACAAAAGTGCGTTCTTCAGACACAAAAAAAGCGACGTAATCTACGTCGCTTTGGCTTATTGCTTACCGATTACTTACTGATCAGGCATCAGTGAATGAAACCGTTAAGCAAGCTTAAAAGTCGCCACTTTGTCGCTTAAACCAGCGGCTTGGCTTTTAAGTTCGTTCGACTCAGTTAAGCTGTCCTGCGCGCCCACAACTAAGTGGTCGGTAACATCTTTAATGGTCGTCACATTCTGGGTAATTTCACCCGTCACGTGTGTTTGCTCTTCAGCAGCCGTGGCGATTTGAGTCGCCATATCGCTAATCAAAGCAACGGCAGTATTGATCTCTTCAAGCGCATGCGAAGCTCTGTCGGCATCTTCTACGGAATGTATTGCCAGTTTAGAACTGCTCTCCATAAGCTCAACGGCTTGAGTCGTTGTGCGCTGTAGAATATCGATCGTCGATTTGATCTCTTCTGTTGAAGAGTGAGTACGCTGTGAAAGCACACGTACTTCGTCAGCTACTACCGCAAAACCACGGCCTTGCTCGCCCGCACGAGCCGCTTCAATTGCCGCATTTAACGCAAGTAAGTTGGTTTGCTCTGCAATGCCTTGGATTGTCGCTAGCACCGTTGAGATCTCTTGAGCGTGCTTGTTAAGTTCGCTAATCACATTGCCCGCTTCGTTCACTTCATTGGCCAAGTTATTGATTGAGCCTTTAGTGTCGACAACCAGAGCGTGACCACTGTTAGTACTTGCCGCTGAATCTTGCGCAGCTTTCGCAGTTTGCTCGGCATGCGATGCAATCTCTTGAGTTGCACAAGCCATTTCCGTTACCGCTGTCGCCACCATCGTGATTTCTTGCTGCTGGTGGTTTAGCTCATCCACAGAACGATTTGCACGCTGAGCACTTTGCTCCGACTGGCTGTTTAGCTGTTCTGATTGTCCACGGATATGACCAATCAACTGCTGTAAACTGCCAACAAAGGTATTGAAGTTATGAGCCAGCTCACCGACTTCATCTTGGTTTTCAACATGAATTCGTTGAGTTAAATCACCGCTACCATTGGCGATTTGTGCCAAGGCTTGAGATACATGATTAAGCGGACGAAATAGAATCGTACACAGCAGATTGAACAATATGGTACATACAATCACAACCAATAATGTCACCAACACTTGACCGATCACCGCATCGAATAGCGGCGCCACCAAAGAGTCATGATTAACCACGCTGATGGTAATCAGGTTTGTGCCATCAATCGCTCGTGCATACAGAACATAGTCACTGCCGTTTAAATCTATCGAAGTGTCTTTCCCGCTTACCAACGCCTTTTGTACATCGGAGAAATTTAACCCAAGCGAGCTGATATTCTCATTCAGTAGCTTAGTATCTGCGTGCGTGTAAACCGTGCCTTTATTGGTCGCGATGAACATATAACCTTCACCCGGAAGGATTACCTTTTCAAGGCTATTAAGGATGTCGGTAATTTCTACGTCTGCACCCAACACGACCTGCTGACCGTGTAATTGCATTGCGGTACCCAGCGACACAACGTTAGCACCCGTTGCGGCCGCAACCGTTGGGTTGTCCATGAATACCTTACTTGGGTTAGCAACCGCATTGGTGTACCAACCCCATAGGCGTGGATCATCATTGCCCGGTGGCAACACAACACCATTGGCATTCTTTTGTGAACCATCAGGGAATGCCAGGAAGACATTATCAAAAGAGGCCGAGTCACGAACCTGTTTTAGATGAGTCACCAAGCTGTCTTGCTTGGACTCTTTCGAAAGAGAAGTAAGCGCACGCTCTTTGGATAAGATCCAATCCGATACATATTGATTGTACGAAGCCGATGCGCCCTCTAAGCGCTGTTCAACTTCAATATCCAACCTTTGCAGTGAAGCACGAAAAGAAAGGGCCTCAACCAAAATCCCCCCCAGGATGATGGCCATACTAGCTGATATCGCTAGCTTATTTTTAAGCGAGAGTTTCTTGAACATAGGAAACCTATAATTTGGAAGTAAAAAACCGTGGCGACAAATTTGTTACCAAGACGGTTGCAAGCTGAATATATTTTACGCTTTAAAATAAATAATAGAACCAATCAGAGGATTGAATTATTGATATGTGTGAACGAGGGCACGTACAGTGGCATATTCATGGAGTAAATAGCCCGCCACTCCTCAATAAATCATTTCTGACAATCTCTCGTGGGGATGACTTATCGAATGCGTTCTATTTTCTCAGTACGCTTGATACATCAAATAAAAAAGGACCCAACGTATGACGTTCAGTCCTCTTTATTCCTACTGACATTGACTAAATATAATTTCTTGTCTGGTCAATATTAATATCCGAACACTTAGATTACTTATTGAAAACTAATAACCTCTACAAATTGAGACTTTAAATAGGTGAGGTGTTGAAAAATTCACTTTCTAGCTTTTGATTTTTCTTTCACCAAATAGCTTCGGTTTGAATGAACCTAGTACTAACTCTGCAAGCAGCGGAAGCGCATTAGACATACCGATCAGCTCTTCAATTTTAGCTTTGTCTAGGTACGCTTGGCTTACCTTTCCTTGAGGTATTGATGCTTTAGCAAGCTCTACCATTTCAGGCATCATCGGCACCAAGAACACGAATGCATTGACGCTCAAAAACGCTAACATCACAAGTTTCATTTTTAACCAGTTAGGCTTCTGTTTTGTAGAAAAGTAACAATATAAATCAGCAAACAACTTTAATGCTAACCCTGGTAAAATCAGAATATATGCACTCAACTCTTTATAAGTACCAACATGGTAAGCCGTTTCGGCAGTTTCGTGGCCTAGCGTAGCGCCGATTACAATGTGAGAAAAAATACCGCCCACATACATGATGGTGCCGATTTCGTTTAGAAAATTGATCAATCGATTATTCATACTGTCCGCTTTTATATTTGTTTGCTTGTCTGTCTATTTATCTGAGTATCTGAGTATCTGAGTATCTGAGTAAGTTTGGTGCTGTTATCAATAATTAGGGTTATTCGTTAATAATCAGCACTCAATCAGCAACTATTATTTGTTATTCGTCAAAGAAAGCTTGTAACCCAAATATTGAACATTCACATCAGCATACCCCAACGTAACAGCTTCAAATTGGTGACTTAGCTCTTTTGCATGCTGCGCATCCTTAGCAATAAAAGAAACCGAATACACAGGTCGAACAACATTGTTCTCAAGTTTTTGCGTATCAAGATATGAGGATGTCACAAGCCCAGCTTGGTTGAGACTGATCACTCTTTGTAAATCAATGCTAAGCACACGATCTATTTCAAGGGCTTCAATTCCCTGCTTCCATGTAATTGTGACGCCGTAGTTATTGTAGTCTGGCGTATTGTCTAACCACTTTGAGCCTAGCGGAATAATTTTGGCAATTTTAACCAAATCTTTCTTATAAAGAGGTAGGTGAGCCAATTTGGCTTGGACCTGTTGTGAGTCATTCGCTTCAATAACAAAACGCAATAACTGCACCGAACGGCTATCAATCTCACTATGCGATACATACATATCTTTTATCTCGCCTTGGTCAATCAGCTTACTGAATTCAGCTTTTTGTTCCGGCATATTGTCGAGGACTTGTTCTAAGTTGTTTGTATTCCACTCCAGTTCAACGGCATAGTCTGCTGCGCTGGTAAAGGTAGAAAATAAGATTGAAGCTGCAAATGCGATAAATGTAATAGTTTTCATGTTTTGTTCCTTTTTGGCTGATTAGGTTTGGCTGATAAAGATGTAATTAATTAAATTTAACTGGTCGAGTTGGTTGAATTGTTAAAACAACGCTACCAACGAGAGCGGTATGAGCGATGGCAACTTTTGCAAGTATCTTGCGCTGCTTCTAATCCTGATTCCGCTAGTGATGCATCACCTTGTTGACTACCTTGGTAAAGTTCCTGAAAACCCTGATCCATTTGCGTTAGGAGACGATTGAATTTTTCAGGGTCACTCCAAACACTCTCTTTTGCTTTACTCCCCTCTTGGCTACCCAACGGAAATGACGTCAATAACGCCTGACTGTGAGTTGTTAGCTCAAAGCTCGTGTCTTCGAGCGTCTGCCAATGAGTATCATCGCCATCCAAAGTGTCATTGGCCTTCTCGACTAAGGTTTCAACTTGTGTAAATGTGTGTTGGCGCTGCTCAATTTGGTTTGAATGATCTTGTGAAGAATTACTTTCACTTGCATGGCCTTGACTAGCATCGCCTTGTGAGGCCAAAGCGTGGGTACTCAGTAAAACGGTTGTAGTACACAGTAGGCTCACCAATCTCTTGTGCAGCATTCTCTTGTTCATATTGCTCTCTCTTCGCTTCGTATAGCTTTTCTATTTGGTTTCGATACAGAAATCGATGATTCGTTTCGATGTTCCGTTTTGCTCTGACGGGATTAATTTACACAACAATAGTTGCAGTTGCAACTATTGTTGTGTAAATTAATGCAAATGTAATATATATTAAACAAACAAACACAGTAGAGAGAATGAAGTTATGAAAATTTGGGATCTATCAACTCGCCTATATCACTGGGCTCAAGCCGCGCTTTTTATAGGTTTAATGGCATCGGGTATTTCTGGTAATGGACCCCATATTCAACTGGGGTTGACACTCATGACATTGATCATTTGGCGATTGATTTGGGGTTGGGTTGGCAGTGAAACAAGCCGATTCAGACAATTTCTACGTTCACCAAGATCGGTTATTCACTATCTACAAGGCAAAGAAAAAACAAAGCCGGGTCATAACCCTGCAGGTGGTTGGATGGTTGTAACACTGCTACTGGCTTTAGTTCTTCAGTGTGTCTCAGGTTTAGCCTTAGCTGGATTTCTTGACCACTTGCCCTATGCAAATATTTGGTTGAATGACTCCGTGTTTTCGGTATTAGAAAACGTTCACCTTGCCATGATAAAAGTTCTTCCTACTCTGGTTGGTGTACACGTCTTTGCCGTTCTTTTCTATAAATTACGTTCAAAACCATTAACTTGGGCGATGATCACAGGCTTTCAAACACAAATCCAATTTAATGGAAGCGTAGCGTTTGTATCGCAATGGCGTGCGTTGTTTGTACTTGCTTTAGCTGCAATGTTTACCGTTATTCTGGTTGCATTGGCATAAATTAAACCGATTTAATTTGGAGCATAGGAACGAATCAATGAATGAAGTGTTTAATAGACAGCAAACTGCTAGTTGGTTGATCCATGTAATTGCACACGATGCAGCGAAGACATTCGACTCGGAACTTAGAAAACACGGATTAACGATCGCTCTCTGGCCTACCTTAATGTGTTTGTGGGAAAAAGAAGGAATAACTCAACGAGCAATCGCTAGGAAATCTAAAGTAGAAAATTCGACCACGACTCGAACCTTGGATAAGCTCGAACGTCTTGGTTTGATTGAACGACGACTCGACCCAAATAGTCGTCGTTCGTTCAATATTTATTTAACAGAGAACGGGCGCGCTATCCAAAGAGAGCTTTTGCCAATTCCCGTTCATATCAATCAAGAATATTTAAGTGTATTGGAGCCAGATGAACGAAAAGAGATGAGCCGCCTACTTAAACAAATAGTTTCGCAAATATAATGCGACGAAACATTGGCTCAAATTCCAGATGAAAACACCCGTTAAATTATAATGGATTATGGATAGAGTTATATTTTTCGATGTATTAATCTTAATTGTCTTTATGCAATCCGAGTTTTCCATGTCCCGAAGCCAACGTCTCTTTGACCTACTCCAATTACTGCGTTGTCATAAATACCCAGTTTCAGCTGGTCACCTGGCTTCCAAGCTGAACGTAAGTACTCGCACCATTTATCGCGATATCGTGACGCTGCAAGCACAAGGTGCTGAAATTGATGGTGAAGCAGGAGTTGGCTATCTGTTAAAACCGACCTTCACTCTCCCACCGATGATGTTTTCAACGGAAGAATTGGAAGCGTTACGGCTTGGCGCTGAATGGGTAGCCAAGCAAGCCAATGGGGAATTCAGTGAATCGGCTAGAAATGCCATTGCCAAAATTTCTGCGGTGTTACCTGCTGACCATCAGATCAAACGCAGTGAAGACATTGTGCGTGTTGCTTCAATCATTGAGGTTGCAGAGTTAACCATCGAACTGTCAGATATCAAGCTAGCAATTAAGCAGCAGAGTAAAGCTGAGATTCATTACACAGACGCAAAAGCTAATGTGAGTTCAAGAATCGTTTGGCCAATGTTGATTGGCTTATTCGAACAGCACTACGTTTTGGTCGCTTGGTGTGAAACGCGAAGTGCATATCGTAATTTCAGGCTCGATAGAATGGCTGAATGGAAAATCCTAGAAGAAAAGTATCAGCGCCCACGTCATGACTTGCTCAAAGATTGGCAGAACATAGAAGGCATTACAGATAAAGTGATTCACTACTGACAAAAAATGTCACAGGGGTTCGATACATTGCCGTGGTCCCAAATCGGGCTCAAGACAAAAGCTGAGTTAACTGAAACCAACACGGCAAATCCAATTGAACATTTCAGGAGCTATTATGTTTACCATCGATTCATTTGTTCTTTATGTCACTGACATTCACCGCAGCATGGGCTTTTATGCGAAAGCATTTGATTGCGAACCAAAGCTTCTATCACCGACCTTTGCTGTTCTAGACTTTGCAAACAACGTTAAAATAACACTCAAGCAGGCTGACGTTCTAACACCAGCAAGTAACATCAAGGGTGGCGGTACTGAGCTTTCTATGCCTCTTGCTGACAAAGAGACACTGGAAAACCTCTATAAAGCATGGAAAGAAAAAGGTATCCAGTTTGGGCAAGCGCCAGAAGAGTCCGTTTACGGCATTAACTTCCTCGCAGTTGACCCAGACAACCACCGCATCCGCGTATTCGCTTAAATGAATAAGAGCAAGCCGTATTTAAGCCGCTTGCTCATCTCATCTCATCTCATCTCATCTCATAAAAAGCTTACTAACCGAAATCTAGAGTCAGCAACAGTCGTGTCTCATTTGATGACGTAACTGGTGAGCGGTGAACAAGGCCTCTATTTTCATTGCCACTCCAACGCTCCCCTTTTAATAACGCAACATCACCACTGGCCATTTTCTGTATGTCAGACTCGTCACTGTACAGGCCAGAAATAGAATCAGGCTGTCCGTTACTTCCACGGCCAAGCTTAGAACGGTCGACCGATTCGTTTGGCAGCCATTGAGTCGCAACGCCGTGATAGGTTGTCACTAAGCGGCAAGGAACTTGGTCAAAATGAAAACGAGGACACATCGCTTTATTCAGAACCGCCAAACGGAGCCCTACTTCTTCGAGATCGAACAAACAACAGAACATATCCACCAGCTCTGTCATGTTTTCTAATAACGCTTTAGAAGCGGTTCCGTCGGTAGCAAATTCCAATTTATCGTAAGCGTTGTCTGGTGACAGGCTAATAGACTTACTGAAGCTAGGATTCGAGGCGATGAATTCACTAATTGCCATAGTTAAATCTTCATCAAACTGTCGCTGCCATACCGCTATATTAATATCGCTTTGGTAGATATCCGCTAATACCGTTGGCTGCTCAGAAGCGCTAAGTCCTGGATTATGATTCGCCTGATCCTTGATACTCACAACGGAACTAATGTTAAGTGGCTGATTACTATTCATTATCAAAGACTTGGTTAACACGGCATTCATTACGTCATCTCCTTGATGCTTGCTGATCGTTTATCTTTTAATACTGCAAACGTCGTTCACAGTAATGTCGGATTTAAGTTATGTTATAACATAACTCAATTTACACAAGTAACTTTGCCGATCATGGTTCCAATAATATGGCGATGCTCAACCTTCGTCAGGTAATTTGATCAATGCTGAACTAAGCTTCTATCTATCTTTTTCTAATTTATCTTTAGTTCAAATAAAGACTCCAAAAATGCACGACTCGCGAACGTTAAACTTGTGAATTCATCAATGTGGTGACAACTTATGAAAAAACTAATCTCTACACTCGGCCTCCTATGCATCGTTATCTCAGCTCAATCTTTAGCGGAAACGGGCTACACGTTAGACCCCAATTTATCGAATATTACGTTCGCAACTATCAAGAAGCAGTTTGTTGTTGAGCCCGCATCCATCAAGCCTTTATCTGGTGGTCTTACCGAAGAGGGTCAATTTTCCATATTGTTGGACGTGAAAAGTGTGAGTACTGGCGTCGCTATTCGCGATCAGAGGCTCAATGAGCTCTACTTTGAATCGATGACTTTCCCTGAAGTAAAAATCTCTGGAAAAGTTGAACCGTCAATGTTGTCTGGTGACCCAAAAAGAACAACCATTGCAGCGGAGGTTACCTTGCACGGCGTAACAAAAACGATTGATTTTCCCGTTTTAATCGTTCCTTCAGAAGAGTTAGTGATGGTCAGTTCAGCCTCGACAATCATCGTCAATGGCGCTGATTTTGGAATATCGACAGACAACTTGAACAAGCTATCAGCTACCGTTGGTGGGTTAGCGATTTCCGACAAAATCCCTTTAAGCTTCAATCTGCTCTTCGATAAATAATGGGTTCACACCTACCCAGTTAGATCTTTCTTAATTCACATTCATCTATCGTTTAAGGTGGGTGAATGTGAGTTAGAGCCGGCAAGTCAGTACACAGATCTAGATAAACAAATCACTCATGTTCAATTAAGGCGGTCGGTCATCCAACTTTAGTCTAACAATTAATCACTCAAATCTGCGGTGATTAAAACAATCGCTTATTGCCTTATCCTCAGCAGAACAACACATCCACCTAAGTGTTTAAACACACTCGCTATTTACCTATCTCAAACCGGTTTTAGATGAGCAAATTATATGACTAACCGCCTAGTGATATTGATGGCGAATGATGTCAGTATGCAAAACTAAACAAAGATCTTGTCCTAGTGCTAGAACATCTAGCTGAACCTAAAAAGAGCCCTTTTAATGCTGAATAAACACATCGTTAATCGAGACAGCTTGGCTGGAATGGGGGCGACTCTAATAGGCAACGGGATCGGTAGGTTTGCCTATATAGCATTAATGCCGGCTCTCATTCAAAGTGGTTGGTTTAGCGAAAGTGATGCATCTTACCTTGGTGTCGCGACCCTTCTTGGATACATATTGGGTGCACCTGCTGCCAACATACTGCTGCGTTACTTTAGTGCTGGGCAGTTAATTCGATTCGCTATGTTGATAAGCAGTTTTAGTTACTTAGGCTGTGCGCTACAAGAAGCGCCCTTAACATGGTTCTATGTTTGGCGAACTTTGGCTGGAATTGCGGGTGCCTTATTAATGGTTGTCGCCCCACCAGTGATTGTCCGAAAGTTTAATCCCGATGTGAAGGCGCGTGTCAGCGGTATCATATTTTCAGGCATTGGACTTGGTGCGATGTTATCAGGCACATTAATCCCAGTACTGATCTATTTTAGTGTGGTGTCGGCTTGGGTTGGCATGGGAGTCATCGCATTAGTCACAACGATACTGACTTGGAATACATGGCAAACCCAACCTAACACGTCTAAAGCGCCTTATATAAAATCCTCATTCTCTCAGCTCTCAAAGCCAAAACTAATCAGCGTTGCGCTTATTCTGGCAGCGTATACCTTCGACGCTATTGGCTACTTACCCCATACCTTGTTTTGGGTAGATTACATCGTGCGCGAACTGGGTATGCCGTTCAGCAGCGGTGGTTTGTTCTGGGCAACCTTTGGTATTGGCGCCGCTATTGGACCATTGATTACCGGTGTCTTGGGAGACAAGTTAGGGCTTAAAAAATCCCTCTGCATTGCATTTAGCCTCAAGGCTTTAGGCGTCGCATTCCCGCTTGTTAGTACACACCCTATCGCGCTGTTAATTTCTTCATTACTGGTTGGTATTTTCACGCCGGGAACGGTAACTCTAGTGTCGACTTACACGTTGGAGATTGTAGGCTATGAACTGCACACCAAAGCGTGGGCAGGAATGACACTCTCTTTTGCTATATCACAAGGTGTGGTTGGGCTTTTGATGGCGTACTACTTAAATCATATGGCTTCATACGACGTGTTGTTCACCGTTAGTACTGCTGCTTTGATGCTGTCTGCGATGTGTACCTTAATGACTGTCACTCACTCTAAGCCTGAACATTGACCTAGAGCTAAGCTAACTTCCTCAGTTCATCTGACGAATACAATAAAGGATTATCATGCAACTCTACTTAAATGAAACCTCCCCGTTTTCACGTGTAGTCGCAGCAACTGCGCTTCTAACACGCTGCTCTCCTTTGTCTTTTGTTTGGGTTGATCCATGGAGCTCCCCAGCCAACCTAAAAAGCGTCAATCCGTTTTGTTTAATTCCAGCACTCAAACTTGAAGACGAAACAGCACTGACGGAAAGCTTGTGCATTTGCCAATACCTAATTGAAACGTACCAACCTCAAACGCTACGTCAGGTAACGTTAAGTCGTGCCAATGAAATGCAAACGTTAGGAACAGCAAAGACGTTAATGGAGATCGCGTTTAGAACCGCGGCATTGATTCGCTATGCAGACAGTGACAATGCGCTTATCCATAGAGGGCAAGAAGGTATGGTTGCCGCCCTAGAGCAACTTGACCAAGAGATAAAAGAACAAGGACTAGAATCACTTTTGAGCGACAACTTGGCCACCTTGTATCTCCATGTCGCTTTAGATTACGTCCAGTTCCGACATACTGAATTGTTTGATGAAGTGGACAGCCGCAACATCATCGATTTTTTACACCTTTCTCCGTTCGCAGACGTACTGACACTTATAAGCATTGAGAGTTTGGCAAACAAGCCTGATTATGAAACGTTGCTTGATTCGTTCAGTCGAGATACCTAAGAGCATCCAAAACTAGAATGCGTAAAGCCTTGAATTCAACGTGACATAGGCTCAGAGATGTCGTTGATGTCACATGTCGTTACACAGCATGACGTGTTAAGGCTTTACATCTTGGGCGAGGTAAACAACAATCCCTGAGAATAAATCCATAACATAATGTATTTAGAAATTATGAGTAACACAGAAAACAAAAAATCGAACCCTCTTTTCGAAATCGTTTTTAACGTATTTCTTCCGTCATTCATCTTAATGAAGTTCAGTGGAGAGGAGCACCTAGGAACCGGTCTAGCACTGCTTGTCGCCCTTGCTTTCCCTATCGCTTACGGTGGTATGGAGCTAATCCGCAACAAGAAGTTTAACTTCATCGCTGCGCTTGGCTTCGTCAGCGTACTATTAACGGGTGGCATTGGTTTCTTCGAACTAGATACTCGTTGGTTAGCACTAAAAGAAGCATTAATACCTGGCCTAATTGGTTTAGCGGTCCTTGGCTCGACCTTCACTCGCTACCCGTTTATCCAAAAAGTTATCTTTACGCCAGCTCTGTTAAACATCTCTCTTATTGAAGAGCGTTTAAGACAGTTCGGTAACCAAGCAAAGTTTGATCGTTGTCTAATGACATCGAACTACATGTTCGCAAGTACCTTCGCTTTCTCTTCTGCGATGAACTATTTCCTAGCAACTTGGATTGTGACAAGCCCTGCTGGTACTGCAGCCTTTAATGAAGAACTTGGTAAACTGACACTTTACAGCTACCCAGCCATAGCTATCCCTAGCATGCTGATGATGTTAGGCATTTTCTATTACATTTGGCGCCAAGTTCGTGCTATGACGTCACTAGAAACAGAGAAAATCTTTATTACTAAGTAGATCTTACCGAACTAACTTAGTGTCTCGTCTTAAAATAGAAACACACACCAAAAGCTCAGCACATTCGCTGGGCTTTTTTGTTGGATGTCGCTTAACTACCCCGTTTCCCCCACACACTACCGACTGCAATTTAAATACCGAATGTGTATGTATTTTCATGTGTTACTCTTTAAGAAAGGTTCGAGTTTAGAGCGGTAAAACATGAAGAATCAAATAGACGACTATTATGTATTTTGTCAGGTCGCAAAATACGGCAGTATGAAAAAAGCCAGTGAACGAGTAAAACTGCCACTTTCTACTGTAAGTCGACGAATTGTCGGACTTGAACAAGGCTTGGGAGTCCAACTTTTCATTCGGAGTAAGAACAAACTAACTCTATCTAACCAAGGGGAGAAATACTTCCAAGCACTCAACCAACACCTCGAAGCTTTTGTTCATTCATTGGACGCGTTACATGAAGACTCTGGAAAGTTGCATGGTAAAGTGGTGATCTCTGCTACTAAGCAGTTCTACCTTAAGTTTATGTACCCATACCTCAAAGACTTACTTAAACAGAACCCAGATCTCTCGATCGAACTTAAAAACTCCCATAGTTCAACCGAACTCACCGAAGATGTAGATATCGCGGTTGCAAGCGGCGAACTGCCAGAAACAAACCTCATCGCCAGAAAGTTGATAGATGTCCCGTTAATCTTTGTTGCGAGTCATGAATTTCAGACTTCTTATCAATCAGAAATTGCCAATGGTGAGTTCAATAAACTTCCCTACATTGCTACATTTTCTCATCCTACTCTAACCGTATTACGCCGCTCTACCGAAGAACAGTTTCGACTCAAAATAGATTGCCGCCTCACTGTTATGGATATGGAAATGGTCGTCGTTGCCGTACTAGATTCTCTTGGTTATGCGGTCATTCCAACCTATATCCATGAAGATATTGCCGCTGCTGACAAGGTAATTGAAATATTTGATGACTACACCATCAGCCCGGTTAGATTCAGCTTGTTATATAGAGATAAAAATCTGCAGACCGCAGCTCAGCGGGCTGTTGTAGAAAGCATAATGGGTGGTTTCCAAAAATGAGATTGTCGAACTCAAAAAGTCGTCTATATCGATTTTTATGATCCTTTTAATATTACCTCATCCAAACACAGCAACCGCTGACAATAAAATTCAATGAGGTAACACCATGAAAAAAGTATCACTATCAACCTACATCTTAATGCGCCTAAAAGAACTAAATACGAACCACATTTTCGGTATCCCCGGTGATTACGTACTTCCATTATTTGACGAAATCCTTGATGGCGACCATGGCGTACAACACATTATGCCTTGTAACGAACTTAACGGAACTTACGCAGCTGATGGTTACGCCAAGCAAAATGGATTTGGGGCAATGGCGGTCACATTTGGTGTTGGCTCACTTAGCTGCGCCAATGGTTTAGCCAGCGCTTATGCCGACGATACGCCGATTCTAGTATTGGCCGGAGCACCAGCCATTAGCGTATTGAAAACACCAACCGAACGCCTTTATCATCATGCTATTGGTAATAAGTTTGATACCAACGTTGATATGTTCAAACATATTACTTGTGTGAGCCAACGAGTTGAGAGCATTGACACCGCACCCTACTACGTTGACCAGATGCTACGTAAAGCCATGCAAACTAAAAAGCCAGTATATTTGGAAGTCCCATACGACATGCAAACAATGGATGTCGATGCACCAACAAAACCATTAGACTTAATGCTAGATCAGTCTTCGATATCAAACCTTGAAGCCGCATTGCAAGAAACCGTTACTCTATTGCACCGTTCACGCACCCGTAGCGTCGTGACTGGCCATCTACTTCAACGTGAAGCTCTCGTTCCTCAAGGTATCGAACTGGTTAATCAACTAAATGCGGCTGTATCAACAACATTTACCTGCAAAATGGGGGATTTTGAGGCACATGCCAACAACGTTGGTATTTATATGGGTGAAGTCAGCGAAGACTATACAAAAGAAATGGTCGACGGTGCTGATGTTGCTATTGCATTAGGGGTCACCTTAAACGAGTTCGATACTGGAGTGTTCTCCACCCAACTCGGTAAAAAACAAGATGCTATCTGGATCCGTCAAGATTATGTAGAAATCAACGGTCGTCGCTTTGACCAAGTGTACTTACGTGATTTTTTGCCAACATTATTGGGGGCGATTAAAGATATCGAAGCTGGTCAATTGATATTACAACCAAGAAGAAAATTTGCATTTGAACAACGCGACGCTTTTGTACCAACAAACAATGATTTAACTATTGATCGACTGTTCATTCAATTTTCAAATTACCTAGAAGAAGGTGATATGTTGTATGGCGATACTGGTGGATTTATCAATAGTACACAAGCTGAATTCCCTTCAGATATTATTATGCACGGTTGTGGAAACTGGGGGTCACTTGGCGCTGGGTTCGGTATGTTCGTAGGCGCAAACTTTGCGAATGAACAACTCAATCGCCGATCTATCACCATCCAAGGTGAAGGTGCGTTTACCATGAGCGCTCAAGATCTTGCTACATTGATTCACCATAAAAAGGACGCTGTTATTTTTCTTCTCGATAATTCTGGTTATGGTGCAGAGCGAGCGATTAACCCAGGCAAACAGCGCTCATATAATGACATTGCGGTTTGGAAATATGAAAAACTTGGCGAAGCATTAGGAGGCACCGAAGGCAAAGACATTCATAGTTATGTCGCCCACACAGAAAAAGACATGGCAAACATCTTTGAAGCATTGAAAGCCCCTAAAGGCATCAATATTGTTCGAATCATGTTAGACCCTGATGACTCTGCAGCCTTCAACCTACGCTTTAGTCAATTATTGCGTCACTAAGTCGCTTTAATTCTATACTTCACTACATTCAACACCTCACAATATTTACACCTCACCATCCAAGCCTAGCTCTATCGCTGGGCTTTTTTGTTTCTATTCTCTCATTTAGCCAACCAGTAATACGCTCACTTATGATTAGCTTTATCAATCAAATGAAAGGTTCACGTTCACCTTTCTCATACTAGCTTGATAGCTAGCATTTAAATTACCAATAGCTAAAGAACTGCATTCGGTTATACTGAAAGATGATTTAACGCTCAATCTTGTTGATTACTTTACAAAACCCTGCCTAGGTGTTAACACTATTTCAGCCCTTATTGCTAAGATAGAACAAGCTTGGCCTTAAAGTTAAGCGCCAGTCGTACTCAATAAGGAATATAGAATATGAACAAATCTCAGTTGGTTGAACACATCGCAACTTCAGCAGACATCTCAAAAGATCAAGCAGGTTCAGCGTTAAACGCACTTGTTGAAGGTATCTCTAATACATTGGCTAAGGGTGATGATGTTGCCATCCTTGGTTTCGGTAGTTTCAAAGTTAATTCTCGTGCTGCTCGCACTGGTCGTAACCCACGAACCGGAGAAGAGATTCAAATCTCAGCATCAAAAACGCCTGCGTTTAAAGCAGGTAAAGCACTAAAAGAGTCATGTAACGCTTAGAGTAAATACGATCTCAAAGCAGAATCCAAGGAAGATTACTATGTCTATAACCAAAGAAAAAGTTAAAGCTAGCCGCAGTAAAAAAGCAGGCAAGTCAACCAAAGCACAAGCCGAAACGCCCAAGACTCGTCAGCGCATTGAAGAGCTTATGGAAGAGCGTGAATTGGCAAAACTGTTAGAGTTATAGTTTGTTATTCTTCTAATGCCACTGCAGCCTTGCAGTGGCATTTTTGATTTAAAAAACAGCGCTTCACTAATCAAGTGCTTATACCGATTAACCCTTTCAAACGACCTCTTTCTGCAATTCAGTCACCCCATTAAGGCGTTGATGCAATTTGGTATCGATAGTCAACGAGATTAGAAAACTCAGCAATGCAATAATAGCCCCTGCAACAAACACCCATTGATAGCCAGACATCCACACCACTCCCAATAAGAATGGCAGAAATACTGCCGCGATATGATTGATAGTAAACGAAAGACTCGCCGTGGACGCCACTTCGTTTGACCGGACGATTTTCTTAAAATAAGTAGTCAACGCTATCGCAAAACTGAAAATGATGCTGTCGACAACGTATAGCCCACCTGCCAGATAATGATTATCAACAAAAGCATACGATAAGAACACCAACATCAACGCCGCATACTCAATCAGTAGAGATCTCTTTTCTCCTACTCGGTCAATAAAACGACCCACCACAGGTAATGCAACAGTAGCGGACAAGCTGGATAACATAAATAGAGCGGCCATCATTGCGATCGTGTAATGGAATTTGGTGACCATGAGTAAGCCTGCAAACACGACAAAGATCTGCCTTCTTGCCCCGCTTAGAAAGGTCAATATGTAATATGTGGTGTATTCACGACGTACAATAAGCTTGGCGTGCTGTCGTTCACCGCAGCTAGCATTTTTGAATGTGAGTAGATAAAAAGCTAACCAGAAGCACGCTGTACCACTAGCAAAAAATATAGCCTTATCTGATACACCAAAAACATAATTAGCGACAATAATACATATGAAAGTCACCATGGAGAAAAAGGATGCCGCGGCTCGAATCCTCCCCATGGATTCACTAAAGTTTTCCGAACCTAGAAGTTGTGTAGACAGTGATTTATTCACTGCTTCTAGATAATGGAAACCAACAGACATCAGGGTTGTGCTGAAATAGAAGCCATAGGTTGAGGGTAAGTAACCCGTTATGGCAACCCCTAATCCCAGCGCGGCGACAGAGAGCACCGCAACTTGTTGTTCAGAAAGAATAAGTAATAGAAACAGCACTGTAAATGAGAGTAAACCAGGGATCTCCCTTACACTCTGAAGCAGACCAACATCCGCTCCTGTCATTCCCACTGTATCGACAGCGAAATTGTTCATGACAACTCGCCACCCCGTATTCGCTATCACGGAGGCAATAGCGATGATCACTAACATCGAAAATGAACTTCTCGATGTTAACAAGCGTACCCAACCAATCATTTATACCACCGATTCCATCGGCTTCGCCTTAAACGGCCGTAACTGCGCGGTGATATGCTTCCTGCCATGTTTAATTCCTCAAAAGTATCTTTACTCCGAAAAATCAGTCATATGAAACTCAGCTTCGGAATTAGGAAGCATACTACTCGCCACTCAATTGTTACACGATCGTTTTGTAAATGTTACTTTTTGCATTTATCAATCCGCGTTAAGCGTAAAAGCAGCCCAAAATTTGAACGTTAAGTAACTGACTTAATTACATTGTCATACATACCCATACATACCCAAATCGCATTTTTCACTATCATCATTTTCATTGTTAGTTATGAGAGTCTGGGAAATGTTCGCAACACTAATGTGTTGGTGCGGCGTTTCTTTTTTTGAGGTGATTATGAATGTCGTTCGCATGGGAATAGAAGCCAATACCCATAAAAATAAGGGTAAGTACAAGGCGATAATTAAGTTTACTATTCGAGCCCTGTTTTACTATTCAGCCACTAGAAAAATGAGTGAAAATTTCAACTCTGAAGAGAGAAAGCTGTTATTTATCAAACAGCCTAACTTCTTATCCAAATTTGTAACTCCCTACTTATGTACTGGCTTTAGTAATAAAGAAAAGATAGAAATCTTATCCAAGCACTACGACTGGTTTGAAGAAACCTTCGCAACAGAAGCTAGACACCAAATCTATAATGAAAGACTCAATCTTTTAAAACTAGAGATAGATGACAACGTTTATCTGGTTAATCTCAGCTTTGAACGAAACGCGAGAAAAGAAGGTGAACTGACAATTTCATTGACCAATTCTCTACTCGAAAAAATGTATAGCATCTCGTTCACTGTTTTCGACAACAGCATCTACATCGGTGGTATTCAGGGTGGAGCCAATGACAATGGATTTAGCCGTACATTCACAAAAGCTTTCTATGGTTTAAGACCTAAATCCTTCATGGTAGAAACACTACGACTGTTAGCCATTAGCTTAGGTATCGAAAATATCTATGCGGTAAAAGAATCTGGCCATGTGTCGAACTCATTACGCTACGGCAAGAAAAACAAAGACATCAGCCTTAAGTACGATAGTTTATGGGAAGAGCACGATGGACAGGTACACGATGACTATTTTTATCGTCTACCGAACAACCCAAACAGGAAAGACCTTGAGGCTCTGAAACGCCAAAAACGTAAGTTATATCGTGAGCGGTATGCGTGGCTAGATCAGTATGAAGAAGAGCTAAAGAACAAAATGAGCCACAACATTCAAGTTCAGTTTAGCTAACAACTGCCTTCTAAATAGGTACTACTTTCTGGCGCTCGCTCTTTATTTTGTTACAAACACAAGGCCTCATAATACGGGGCCTTAGAATCGAGAAGCAGCTCTTACCTTTCTGATTTCACTTAAATTTCCCTTTCAACTTGAGTCATTCTTTTTCTTACTCATACGAATCAATAAAGGCTCGGAGCGCTTGCTGGTCGACAATTTCCAACCCTTGGTCTCCTTTTCTAATGAAACCTTTGTCTAATAGGTCTTTAACCGCTCTTCGATACACTCTGCTCGATGTGCCAAATCGTTCCGCTTCTTGATTCACTTTATCGAAACCGCCTAACACGGTATTTGTCTGGCTTTGAACCAATAAGTCGTAGGCAATGTTGTAGGTAATTGAGTGTAGAAGACGGTTAGTGTAAATGCCCATAGAGTCTTGATAGTCTTCCGCTAGTGCTGAGGCGAAAAAGAACATCATCTCCGGATTTTCATGTAATGCTTCTGCTAGTTTCTGAATGCAAATGACATCAACTTGCATGTGTTCGTCAGCCACTACGTTCCATTGGCAGGGCGTTTGAGTGAAGAACTCCATCTCACCGAAGATATGATAATCACAATTCACCTCACCCAATTGAAAGCGTCGCCCATTAGCCGCAGAAATACTCATAGAGACTCTCCCAGCGGGCACTACATAAAGATACTGAAGTTGCTCACCTTGACGCAGAATTTCATCATTTTGATTGAAGTAACGAGAGTTAACTTGGTGTTGGTAGATGAGATCTCTAAATTCAGAGCTTTTTTGTTCTAAGTAGTTTTTAAAGCGTCCGCTTGAGTATGGTGCAATCTTCATACTTACTCTCTCATTGCATTACTGCTGTTTATATTCAAACGATTGTAACCACTTAAACCACAGGAGAGAACCCAATAAAAAAGCGACGGTCTCCCATCGCTTTCGTCTTGCATTTATTCAGGCTCTTATTGAGTAATTAATGCTTCCAGTGCCGCTAATGACGCTAGCCGCTCTCCTTGCATCATTGCCTCTGCCTCATCGACATACTGCCCAACGCCCTCCTTTACATCTTGTTCGTACAAGACAACATTGTTCAAGATAGAAGCTACATTAAGCCCTCTCAAGCGTCCCACGGTAAACAGCGCGGATGTTTCCATGTCTGCACCTAAAATGCCTTTGCCATTCCAGTACTGACAAAGCGCCTGCTCGTCATCGGTATAAAAACTGTCGTGTGAGCGTACCGTGCCCAAATAGTAAGGTGTTGTTTGCTGCTGCAAGAACTTGTCTAGCTCTTTAAGCAGAGAGAAGCTTGCATAGGCGGGATACGACGGCTTAACGTAAGCGGTAGAACCTCCCTCATCACGAACCGCACCTTCTGCGACAATCAACTCACCAAGCCCAATATGGGACTGCATCGCACCCGCAGAGCCGACTCTTACGATATGAGTGACACCACAAAACTTAAGCTCTTCGACCGCAATGATCATTGAAGGCGCGCCGATCCCCGTACTACAAACCGATATCGCTTTGCCTTGATAAGTACCAGTGAAAATTCGATATTCACGATTTTCGGCGACTAGCTCAGCGTGCTCAAGCAGACTCGCGATACGGTTTGATCTATCAGGCTCACCACAAACAATGACCAACGGAGCAATTTGTGTTTCATCAACGCCAATATGAGGTTGCTTTGCCATCTTAACTCCTAAGAAGCCGTTGCTTGAGTCTGTGATTTATCACTGTTTCGTTTAGCAGTGCGTGCCCACTCACGAGTACCATTCGCCGCAATAAACATCAAAATAGCGTATTGAACGGACATTGCATAAACGCCCTGCGTCGCATAAATACCAACACTGATAATGTTAATTACAATCCACAGTATCCAGTTTTCAACATACTTACGAGTCATGAGAACTTGAGCAACAATCGATAGAATGGTCATGGTCGCATCCCAGAATGGAAACGCATCAGGTTCAAGAACAGGTTCTGCTAAGTCCGCACCAAATAGATTCAGGCTATCAACCGCGATGTTTGCCAGCGCAAAAAAGAATGGGTCGATGTACATAGTAAGCAAGGCAATCGAAATCGCACACGCTGCGGCTGTTGCCACCAGCTTATTTTGGCTCAACCAGCGAACTTCTAGCGTTTCACCTTGCTCATTAGGGCGTGTCCATGCGTACCAGCCGTAAATGTTAGCGCAGAAGAAAAAGAGTTGAAGAAGTAACAGTCCGTATAACTGAATTTGGAAAAAGATAACCGCAAATAAGGTGACATTCAGTAACCCGAACAGGTAATTAATGGTTTTTTCTTGGCTTGCAAACCAAATGCAAAGCAGGCCAAACACCGTGCCGAATGCTTCAATCCAGCTCATCGCGTAGCCATCCCCTATTGGGATATTGACTAAGGTATTATTGATATCAAGTAGGGCGAATAGGTCCATCGGGGTGTCCTTTATTATTTGATTTTTGTAGCACCTATCTTATTGCGCCGATAGAAACAAAGAGGAGGACATTTGTCCCCCCTAGATTGCATGCGATCATAAATCAGAATAATAAATGGCAAAATTAAAATTCATCGTAATAAGTTCAACTGTTCCTCACACATTCAATCCTTTGCCTATCTTTCCATTAATGCAAAGCGTGACTTCCAAAAACGAAACTTTAGCTTACTGGTTTTTGGATGATATCGCGTTGACGAGCGAGTTTGAGAAGCGCATTCTTTAATTTCGAACAGAACAAATTTTAACCTCGCAAGAGTGTGACTAACTCATGCTTTGTTCTGTGTAACGCATCTAATTGAATGGCAGGTCACATGAATAAAATTGTTATGTTAGTAATGGGGCTGCTTTTTACCAGTCGATTGTTCGCCAGTATTGTGCCGCATGTTAGCCAGCTTGAGCATGATGCACCTATCCTCATCCGTTCGGCATTGATTGTGGGTGTTGCGGCTTACGCCGTCTGGACTGCATTCAAATACTTCAAAAAGAACAAAGCTTCTAGTTCAGAACCACTTTAGGAATCAGCATTAGAAATATTTGAGAGTCAGCAGCTAAAATCGGTTACTTATCCGCAAAGTAATCGACCAAGATTTTACGCCACTTTCGCGACTCACGAATTTTCAAAAGAGCACGATTAATCTCTTCTTCATACACGTTGTTTTCAGTGATAATAAAGCCATAATTCTGCTTTTCTAGCTGATATGGTAACACCTCTAGATCATCAAACTGCCCGCTTATTCTGCCATTACCGATCATATATTTGAGCACCACATCATCAGCGACAATCGCTTCCACTTCGCCTTCCTCTAAAGCCGCCAACAGTCTTGGCATATCGATATAACTCTTGTGTCGAATACCAAAACTGGTGAGCATCAAAGAAGACGTCGTCGCGACTTTTGCCCCTACTTCAACATCCGCAAGATCATTCACGCCTTTAATATGTGAAGAGCCTTGGCTGAGCGTAAGCTTGCTGGCTAATACCGCAGTAATACTGGCGATAAACAGCATACTCAGCACACCAATGAACACCGTAGCAATTCGTCCGGTTAAGCTCTTAAACTCAAAATAATTGAATGGGCCTCGAGTGATAAAAAGCAAACCCAATATGAAACTTTCTAACCAACGGCCCGTTCGGCTTTTCATCGAATAGAGCTTTTCATTTTCACCGTGTTCCAATACGTAAAAAAAGGCACCAATTGAGAGAGAGAATTAAAAGTTAATACAAAAGAGAAAGTGAGTTATACGTTGGTAACGCATTGAAAATAAGAAAGAAAAGATGAGTTTTAGCTCTAAAGTGAATTATTGAAGATTTTAGGACTTTTATGAAGAGCTCATGGTTAAGAGTTAAAACAGATCATATTGTGCGTAAAATGATCTTTTAGTTATGCTTTCTTTGCTCTCTGTAACACTCTTACCATACGACCAAGTAATTGGAACCGGCCTTCAAACTCTTCTCCAATAAAGAATGGCTTATATGCAGTATTGTCACTTGTTACATGGTAGCCACCGCTAGCAAAATCATACTGAACACGCTTTACCAACACTTCATCATCGATTCTAAACACACACACACCATCACGGGCCTGTTTAGGATCTTTTACCACTTCCACCAGCATTAGATCTTCATCCATCAATGTTGGCTCCATGGAGTCCCCACGTACAGGAACAATAGTTAATTCCTTCCCGTTCAGTCCTTGGCGGATAAGCCATTCCTTTGAAAACTCAAATCTGGCTACAGGGTTTTCTGAAACAACTAGACAGCCAGCCCCAGCACTAGCTTGAAAGTTATATTGAACTACCTCAACAACGTTGTCTTTTCTAACGGGAACTTCTACAAATTGTGCTGATGAGTCTTTACCAGTAGCAAGCCAATCAATGGTCACGTCTTCTGCGTTAGCTATTTTTAATAGCATAGATAGTTTCGGATCGCTTCTTCGATGTAATAGCGTCACTAAAGTGCTATGCGGCACATCCCAATCCTGTGCGCATTCTCGACCAACCCTACCATTCATCAGGCTTTCAATGCGGTTATGTACACTTTCTAATGTACTGTCATCTAAAGAAAGTAATTTTTCATTATTACGCATAGTCTTTCTTTTAACTCAACTTATTGATTTATATGGAATAATAACTAGTTAAACCAAAGTGCGAACAAAATACGAAAAGAAAGTTCAACTTTGCGCTTGATTTGCTCAACAATGTGATCAAAACTTAACTGCCTTGATTAAGTTTGCAAACTAATTAGCGATAGTTAGTTTAGCGACTAATTAGCATATCAGTTTTTAGTTAGGGGATCATTATGTCTATTGAAAGAAAAGACATGCACAGAATCGATATAGTTGCAGCATTACATAAGAAAGGACTAACGCTAAAAGGCTTGTCTATAAAGGCAGGTCTTGCTGCTACAACGTTGTCTAACACCTTATCTCGTCCATGGCCTAAAGGTGAACGAATTATTGCTGACGCCTTAAACAAACACCCTAAAGAGATTTGGCCTAGTCGATACAGACAAAACAAGGCGGTGTGAGATGTGGGTTGATGTATCGCAATTATTGAATAGACCAGGCATGGCAGGCACACCTCAAGGTGTGAGATACAAGCTAAACCAACTAGGTGTTGTTCGAAAGCGTAAACGCCAAGGCTCTAAAGCCTTTGAGTACCATCTCGATTGCTTACCAGAAGAAACTCGTTTGCACCTCTTGCGTGACGTAGCTAAGCAGCAAACTCTACAAGCTGAAGACAGCCGCCATGTTCGTCAAGTTGTAACTCCTGATTCCGATGAACTATGGCTTGAGTACGAAGAAGCTACCGAAAGCAAGAAAGCTTCAACCAAGCAGCGCTATGAATTGTGTATGCGAGTTAAGGCGTATGTTGAATCGGGTATTAGCATGCGTAAATCAATGAAGCGCGTGGCGGAAGAGTCTGGAAGAACCTATTCCAAAATTGTGAGCTGGTTTTACAACATCCCAGGATTGCAAACCAACAAGATCCCAGTGGAAGATTGGTTGCCGGCACTTCTCGATAGAATTGGCTCTCACGGTAAACGTACCGCCCCCTTATCACAGGAAGCTTGGTCCATGTTTCAGGCCGATTATTTGCGACCTGAACAGCCCACCATAACCGAATGTTATAACCGCATGGGTAAAGCCGCTAAGCGTGAAGGTTGGAGTGTGCCCTGCCTCTCCACAATCCGAGAGCGCGTGAATACCGATATTCCTTATGAGCTTCAAGTGTATTGCCGAGGTGGTTTATTTGCAGCCAAGCAAACATTAGTCCCTGCGCAGCGTCGCACACGAGTCGGTATGCATGCTATGCAGCGCGTATCGGGTGATGGTCATGAGTTTCGTCTTCGCTGTCACCTGGAAGATGGCACGGTGCTTCGTCCTAACGTTTGGGTGTTTCAAGATGTCTATAGCTCCATGATTGTGGGCTACGCCATCGATATTACAGAGAACACTGAGATGTTAGGCATTGCTCTTTTCAACATGGTTTCAAAGTTTGGTATCCCTGAAATGTTCGACCTTGACCGAGGTTCCGTGGCGTTAAGTGAAGCAATGACAGGGCGAACCTCACGCCCTAAAGCAACGGGCAAAGGCAAGTTAGAGCATAAAAAGTTTGATAACGCTGAGATTGAAGGCGCGATTACGGCTCTAGGCTCAAAAGTGAACTGGACTCGCGTTGAAGATGACAACGTAGGCCGTAAAGGTAACGCGCGAGCTAAACCTGTTGAGCGTTTGTTCCATTCTAAAGGTGGTCTCGGTCAGTTTGAGCGCCATCCAGCTTTTGCAGGAGCCTACACAGGTGAATCAGCCACCAGCAAACCCGCGAACTACGGTGAAGCCACAGTACCTGTTGAGTTAGTGGTTGAGCTATTTGCCGAGTGGGTGACCGATTGGAATAGCTTGGAAGGCCGTCGCAGTGAAATGGCACGCGGCATTCACAGCTATAAGCAAGTGTTTGAGCAAAGTTACACCCAAATACAAGTACGTAAACCCACCGCGACACAGTTGCGCCTGTGTCTGCACCGGACACGCAAAAGTGTGAAGGTTCATGCTGGCGGTTTAGTTGAATTAAACGCAGGGCGTTACAGCAAGCATTTGTCGAATCGTTACCGCAGCCCACTGTTGTTCGAATACATCGGTCAAAGTGTTCATCTTCGCTTCAACCCTTATGACTTAACAGGCTGTGTGTATGCCTACAGTGAGCTCGGGGAGTTCATCGGCGAGGTTCCATTGTTTGCTGATGCAGCTTATGACGATTTAGGCGCGGCACGCCGTCAGAGCCTACACCAAAGTGAAGATATTAATCGAGCCGCGTGGTTAAAGGAGCAAATGGTCGGATTAACTAACGACGACCTTGCCCAGTTAACGCGCAGCAATGAGAAGCCCGAGCCATTGGGCGGTATGGTGCCGAGCATTACTGAAATGACACCCGAGTTAGCAAGAACGCCAGAGCAGCATCAAATGAACCCGAGTGAATTTGAAAGCTTACTTGAGAAGAAAGCGGTGGGTGCGGATTTTGAACCCACTATGGATTTAGACGCATTAATGCAGCAGTACGGGAAAGCAAAATGAACCACATTATTCAACAAGTCCTTGCCGTGAAAGTCAGTGAAAATCTCAGTAATCGAAAGATTGCCAAAGAATCTGATATTGGTGAAGGCATTCTAAGTAAGTTGCTTAATAACAAACCTTATACGGGCGACACCGAAACTCAGCTTCATAAACTTGAAACCTGGTTGAATACACGGTGTACCCAAGTTGAAGAGTTAGCAGATACGTCACTTCAAGAGCCTGACTTTTTGATGCTGCCAACCTCGGAAACGATTTGGAAACTGATGGACTTGGCTCGCACGATGCGCCGCTGGTCGATGGTTTATGAAGGCTCAGGCATTGGTAAAACCGTCACCGCCGAAGAATATCAACGCAAACACAACAACGTCTGGATTGTGACTGCTTCAAACCTGTGTAAATCAGCGCGGGCCATCCTCTCTGAGCTTTGTGAGCGCATGAATATTAAGGCGTCCAATATGACAGTCTACCTTATGCAAAAAGCAATAGCGCAGGAGTTAGATGGCTCAAACGGACTCATCATTATCGATGAAGCGCAATACCTTTCAGATGATGTATTGAATGGCTTACGTATCTTAGCTGAGCGCAAGTGCGGCGTGTTTCTTCTTGGTAATGATGTCGTGCGTACTCGTATGAGCGCGGCTCGCTCTCAAGTCAACATGAACCCGATTTGGAGCCGAATGATACGTCCAACCTGTATAAAGGTGACGTCAAATGGCGACATCAAAAGCTACATGCAGGCTTGGGGTATTCAAGACCAAGAGCTGTTTAAAGCGGCTTACGCTATTGTGCCGAAAACCACAGGGCAACTTAGAACGCTCGCTGACATGATCATGTTAGCCAGTTCGTCAGCATCCCGAAACCATGAGCCGTTGACACCGAAGCACTTGGCCGCTGCTCACCACTACTTGAAAGAAAGCATAGGAGTGTAACCATGACACTGCTCCCCAACACCACCGAGACCGTAATGGCCTTGTTGACTAAGCACCAGCCCTGCACGTGTAAGGCTCTTTGGCAACAACAAGTTGGACGTGACCGCCTTGCGCTCACCACCATTAAGAACCTGTTGATACGTTTAAAAGCACATGGCGCAGTTACCGTTGGCGGGCAAGAAGGGAATGCATACCTCTATCAACTGACAGGGACCTCACCTTACTCCCCCTGTCTTACTTGCCGAGGGAAGACTCTGAAATGGCACTTACACAATGGTCATTGTAAACATTGCAGGCCCAAAAGAAGCAAAGGCAACAACCCCCAGCTGGATGCTGAGTTTCAATTTTTACTCTCTCCTGCTTACCAGTTATTAAACCAAGTTCTACGTCCTTGGGAGGCAATATGAGTCGCAGAGAAACGGATGAATTTGTTTGGTTGCGTGGCGGTCGAGTCGCCAGCCGTAAACCAAAAGGCAAAGGTGAATTGGTGATGAGTGATAGACCTTTATTAATTGCTGATGCCGACATGGCAAAATTCGATATCAACACGAACTGTCAAGGCATCGAACGACACATGCAAGCCGTTAAGCTTAACCACAGCATTATTTATTGGGAGGCGTAATGGGACAGCAATCCAATCAAGACATTAAGCTCGAAGTGATTGTTCGCTTTGACCCAAATAACCAAAACGGTATCGGAGAGTTCTCTATCGTCGATTATCGAGCAGAAGCATTGACCCAATTGGAATCAAACACAGCCATCGCTGCTTACGGCGCAAAAGACAC
The DNA here is from genome assembly GCF_021728315.1 of Vibrio sp. L5-1. Lineage (NCBI taxonomy): Bacteria > Pseudomonadati > Pseudomonadota > Gammaproteobacteria > Vibrionales > Vibrionaceae > Vibrio > Vibrio sp. L5-1. Next base: position 324,221 of record NZ_JAKKCQ010000002.1, read on the forward strand.
GGCTTACCAAGCCGTCAGTCAATTTTTAAAACAACAGAACGAGCTTCTTCAAGCTGACCATTTTGTTAAAACAGGAGCACCACAATGAATAAAACGACTCAACAACCAGAAGTAAAGCCGACTCGCCTAACCGCACCGGAAGGTTTTGTCTATAACGCTGAAGGTAATCTGATTGCCCAATGCAATATTCCCGCTCATGAGCTGCGTAAAGATGCGTTCGTCACCAGTTTGGTTAAGCAAGTAAAAACGCATCAAAAACATCTTCAAGCCTTCAAAGAAAACCTAGTGAAAGCTTTTGAAGAATTTCGAATTGAAATGTTGGAGAGCTACGGTACGAAACTGCATACCCGTGGGAATGGCGAGAACGTGGCAATGTTCAGTTTTGATGGTAAGTACAAAATCACTTACAAAACTGCCAAACTCAAAACCCTTGGCCCAGAGCATGATGCGGCTCGTCAGCTCGCTCGTGACTATTACAACAGCCAAAAAGACAAACTGCCACATGATGTATTAATCGCGGTTCAAGACTTTTTTGTGAATGATGCCTCTATTGCGAACACTATTAGCTTTATTGGTAAAGACTTTCAAGACCCAAGCTTACGCAAGGCTCAAGAAGCTGCAAAAGATTCACTGTTGGTCATTGGTAGTAAGTCGTACTTCAATTTTTATGAACGCGATGATGAAGGTGAATATCAACAGGTTCACTTAAACTTCAGCAAGCTGTAAGGATGTCATCATGGATAAAGTGACCACTTTAATTAGGACTAGTGTCGATGATGCTAAAGGCTCACTGGAATGCATGCTTGCACGTGATCCTCAAGAAGCAAAAGTATTAGCCCTGAAAGTATTAGATCGCTTAGGTAAGCCGAGTGTGAGATGTGGAAATATGACTCGTATCTCCATGCTAAGAACCATCATCTACAAGGTAGATAAACAGTTACTCGCAACGAGTAAATCAACCCAATAACCAACTAATTAAATACAGGAAAGCGGCGTTCTAGGCGACCCCGCTTTGGCTTCGCTTTGCCTGAATTTAGTGAAAGTTATATTTAAACGCGATTTAAAGATGTTTCAAAATGAATATTCAGCAAGCAAAACAACAAGTTCTGATAGGTACTCAGGTTAAGTATTTCCCTCTTATTAAAGACAAGGCGCACTTTCACATAGGCGAAGTACGCAGCGAACCATGGGAAGTGTGTGGTGAGCTCGTTGTAAACGTCTCTGGTAAAGCTGGCGGCCTGTCAGTTGAACACTTGGGGGTGATTACTGATGAAGACTAAGGTAGTCGAGAATGGCATGGCTGATAAACAATTATCTGAACTCATTCGAATCATAAGTAAAAGGCGCAATCGCAACAAGCCTTGTGTTTGTCCTTCAGGTAAGAAGCTGAAGCGCTGCTGTTTGAATGAGGTTAAGGCACTACAACAACGAGTGAAGGAGGCTTCCAATGGTTAATCTTGACCATATTAAGAGGCTTGGGAGGTTTAGGGCTAAATGGTTCTTCATGGTCACGCTCTTTTATCTAGTGCTAGTTAATGTCTCTTGTTTTATATTAATATCGCTGAAAGACATCAACCCACTTAACTGGAATATTCTAGCACGAGGCTGTGTTGTGGTTGGTTCGTTCTTGATTGTTTTAATAAAGGAGAGGCAATGATTCACTCCCTCATTATTCTCTAGATTATATCAATAGTATGCTGTCTTGGTATTCGTGTCTATGACAACAATTACCCTGATAAGCCTGACTCACTAGGTTTAATTATCATCACATACATTCTTGCGCCTGCCTTTGTTGCCTACGCTTTAGGTTTTGCTATCGCAGTGGTGACGGATGGTGCGATTAAGGAGAAGCTCCGTGGCTAACTCCAAGCATATCGAAAAAATTAAAAAGCTATTGCGCTTGGCAAAATCAGCTAACGAACACGAAGCGGCTGCGGCAATGTCTCGTGCTCAAACGTTAATGCAGTAATATGGTCTTTCGAGTGAGAGTCCTGAACTCAGTGATGTTTATACTGGTGAGATCCAATCGAAGTTTAAAGCGAAAAAGCCTACGAACAACTTTGCTTGCCTCAGCACTATGGTTGCTGAAGCCTTTGGTTGCCGTGTACATTTCAACTGAAACGGCTTTAAAGGTGGATACGTTGTTACGTTCATAGGCCACAACGAACGCCCAGACGTGGCATCTTACTCTTATGAAGTGTTAGAGCGACAACTTATCAAAGCGCGTAAAGTGTTTATCTCAACGTTGAATAAGTGTATTAAGGCAAGCACCAAAACATCTAGAGCCGATCTCTTCTGTAAAGGTTGGGTTGGGAGTGTAAGAGCCAAGGTCCAAGCGTTTGCGCTTAGTGATGAAGAATCACAGCGGCTTGCGACTTACATGAAGCAAGCCCACCCTGACCTAAAATCGGGTGATACGCGTAAAGCTTCAACCAAGCACGCGAGAGGTGGCGTTGATGATGCTCTTTTGGCTGGTCACTTAGCTGGTAAATCTACCAAACTGAACCATGCCGTTAGTGGACAAGAACAAAACAAGCTCTCGACCTTATAAAATGAATTACATTTTGTTAGCTCGCCCACGTAATCGCGTGGGATTTTTATATTAACTTTATTTGATATACCTAAATAACATACAATGCTCTAATCCACCATCATGTTTCCATTAAGGTTTTTTAGTTATGAACGACGCATCAGATAATCCTGATTTTAAAAATAACAGTATTTTTGCTATTTCGTACGACATGGACGAAACGAAGGGGCATTCTATTGATGCTGAGGTTCTCGGCCATAGCTTGGTAAATATATCCAAGCTAGTAAATGAATCGAACCGCTTAATTAACGGTGAAGAAAGTAAGATGGAGCTCCAAGTAAAAGCTCATAAACCAGGGAGTTTTACTGTTGAGTTGATTGCTTGGTATAACACTGGTGGTAAAGAACTACTTGATCTGTTGGGTTTCTCAGCTAAAGCAATGGTATCAGCATCTGTGCCTCTAGGTACTGTTTTCGCTACGTTAGCTCATTTAAAAAATAAAAAAATAAAACTAACAAGAACCAGTGACAAAAAAGGTGCATCCATTATTGAAACTGAAGATGGCCAGCAAATTGAAATCGATACAAAGATTGTTTCACTGGTGACTAATCCAGAAGTAAGGAAAAGTTTATCTGAGATAGTCAATAAGCCAATCTCAGGCAAAGCAAAGGCCAAATTTAAGATCAAAGATGAAAGTGGCAATGTGGTTACTGAAGTAAACAATGAAGATGCAGTAGCATTCGCTCCTATTTCCTCTAAAACCATAACCACTAAGGTGGTCAAAACAGACCTTCAAAACCAAATTACATTTGCGGCTGTGAACTTTGATTCAATTAGCTCCGGGTGGAAAGTTTTTTTACCTAGTGAAGATAAACCTCAAACGATAAAAATGAAGGACCAAGCCTTTATTAACCGTATTAATGGTGGCTATGCTGAATTTGCAAAAGATAAAAAGTACCTTGTCAGTATAGAGAAAGAAGTGACTCAGGTTGATGGGAAAATCACAAAGACCGTGTATAATCTGAAAGAAGTAATCCGTGTTATTGGTGATAAGTCTTAATGCAACAAGAGCTTATAGAAATTAGCTTACATATACTAAAGGTGCTGGCATTTTTTATGTCAGCACCTCTGGTTTTTAGCATCTTTTATAAGCTCACCCGATTTGCACTCAACATTATTGACCCAGTAAAAACAATTGAAATTCAAACTGTTGCTGATGATGGCTCTGTAACGACCGATGTAATCCAATTAGACAATACTAACGAGTTAGTTCAAGCCCTTTTAAATACAAGGGGTAAAAATGTCAAATAAGCCCCAAGTCGGTAAGGTTGAAACATTGGGTGTCGGAGGGATCTCTTCGTTTGCTCTTTTGTTTGTTAATCAATTATTTGCAGAAAATGAGTGGCTTACCGTCATACAAGCATCCGTTCCTTTTGTCGTGTCCGGTGTTGTCTACTTCGCCCTTTATTGCCTTGCTGACGTTGATGATTTACCAACTCATACTGCCAAGACAAAATTAAGATCTAAAAAGAGTGAAATTGAGGTTACACTCACAGCTGCCCAAAAGAGAAATGCGGATCCAGATTACATTGCAGAGTTAAACCAACAATTAAATGATACGGAACAGGCGATCTTATCTTTGTGTGACCCCGCAGCTCCGAGGATATTAAAGGCTAAATAAGCTTTTAACCGCCTTCGGGCGGTTTTCTTTTATCTCCCCTCAAATTTTTCTTACAAACGCTTCCAGATGCATAAACTATGAACAATAACTTATTGTGAGTGAGTAACGTTTATGGTCATTTCTTCCGCTCGTATCAGATGACCTAAAGTCGACAACCCCAAATCTCAAGCTGATAGAACCTGCGATAGTCGCCTGTGCAGCAAGGCATGAGGTCAAGTCGAATATAAGTTTATTCTTGATATCGATAGGACTGAGTTATTTAATACACTATGTCAGGATGTCGGTTTCTCTACCAAAGAAAAATCTGAGTTCTTTACGGTTCTGTCGCTTCGTGTTGCTAACAAAAATTGGTTGGATAAACCCTTCACTTTACCTATTGAGGAGGTATTATGAAAATGAAGATAAATCGTCATGCTTACTATGGTTTGGTGCACAAGGGCGTGAAAGCGCTGTTGAATGACCGTCTGGGGTTTTATGATGACGATGAGTATCGCAACTATTTAGGTATTCAAACGGGCCAAACAAGCTGTAAGAACTTGAGTGATGGTGCATTACGCCAGTTGGTAGAAGAATTAAAGCAGCAAGGCTATTTAGAGGACTCGCTCAAGTTTAAAAAACGCTTGGGTGGCAGCTCAGCCCGCCACCCATCCAGTAAACAATGGGCTAAACTTGCGGCTTTGGCAAAGTCAATGGGCTGGCAAGGATTGGATGACCCTGCATTGGATAGCTTTGTAAAGCGCACAGTGAAAGTCGAACGTGCTCGCTGGCTAACTCGTGACAATATTCGCTCTGTTATCGTAGGGCTTGAGCGTTGGCTTGCTCAAAAGGAGGGGTCATGTCGAGGCGAGTAAAGTTTCGGGCCGAGCCTCGCTATGAGGTGCTTAACCCTCGAACTCAAGAAGAGCTCGAGGCGCTATTACTTGAAATGTATCCGGATAACCGCATCGCAGCTATCGAGTTTCAAGCTACCCTCAATCAGATTGATAAAGCGATCATCAAAAGTGATTTGGGTATTCGTAATTGGTACACCCCTAAAGAGCTGGCCGAGTACCTATGGAGAAGGAGTAATTATCATGCCATCGAAACCGATCCGTATGCTTCCAGCCTATGAGGTGTTTAATAGCTGCACTCGCACCCAGCGTAATCATGTGCGAGATGGCTATTTTTTTGCCGCCAAACTGCAAACCTGGTTTGTGTTTGTCAAAGATAAAGGCGAAACCGCTAATGGCAAACCTAAGGAGCAGCTCAGTCTGTTTGGGTAGCGGGCGGTGATGAAAGAGTTTGAATGGCGCTTGCATCCAGTTTGGAGCAAGCGCCATTTTTATTGGTGTAACCGTAGAAAGTTCGGTTGCGCTCTATTTTACACGCGCACAATCGAAAGTAGGTTAGCCATACGGCATCACGACTGGCCGCTTCGCCATAAGTCAGCGGCTTTTGGTCAAACGGCTGCTCACACTCCACCAGGTCACCCACAGGTGGCGATTGGATAATATCTTGGTATTTATACTGAGTGACAATCTTAGTATCCTGACACCCAGCCAACAGGATAAGCGATAGGCTCAGCGCTGCATATTTCATGTTCAAGCTCCTTTTCCAATTGTTCGACTCGTGTTTTTAGCTGATGTCGAGCCTTGCGCTCTCGAGTCGACGCCTCGTCCGCGATTTTCTGCGCTTCACGCCTTTGGGTGGTTAATGTGGTGATGCGCTCAGCCAGTAAGTGGTTGGTGGTTTCCTGGCTGGTAATGGTCTCGCCTAGCACTTGGTTACTGGCCTTTAGCTCACTGGTGTAGTGGAAGAGCTTGTAGTTCACCAATAAACTCACGATGAGTATCGCGCAGCCTAACCAGAAAGCCGTGCGTTTGAGTTGGTTTAGAACACCCATGTTATTGCCATCCGTTCAGACAAATCGCCATCTCTTTATCTCGCCGTTTGGGGATACCTTCGCAACCACTGCCTTTAATGCGGCAGTCTTTCTTATTAACATAGACCCAACGCGGATATTGCAAGCAGGCCGCGCGATGGTCTCCTTGATTAAATGTCTTGAGTAAGGTCGAACGAGCAAAGTTGCCCGCGCCGAGGTTGAACACAAAACTTACCATCATGTCGTATTCCGCTTGGCTCGGCGTTCGTGTGAGATGCTGCTTCACCACACTCTCAGCACTGGCCACATCCTTAACAAAGTCGTGGGCGATTTGCTCATTCGTTGCCGTGTCACCTTGCTTCACCCCTTGAGTATGCCCAAGACCGAGAGTCCAAGTATTGGCACTGCATTGGTAGGCTTGAGCGCGGCAACCTTCTTCATTCGCAATATGACGCAGACCACGTTCACTGACACTCAATGCGTCGTCGATGTTAAACACGATGGCCAATACGGCCATGATGGAGCACACCAAGGCTTTCGTTGCTTTAGTTTTCAAACTCATGAGGTTTCCTCCGACTCCATTTGGGTGCCATGACCGGCTTTCAGGCGCGCCAACTTGGCTTTATTAAGCTGAGTGGCCACCGCATAATGTCGAATGGCCATACAACCCGAGATAATGCCCACCGTAACCGCAACTAGTTGTGCGATATCATTGACGCCAAAACTGACGATCGTGGCCATGACAGACGTGCCGACTTTCTTTAGACCCGCTAAGTCTGTTAGGGACATCAAGATGGCTTTCATTCCCGTTTCACTCATTGGCTTTTTCTCTCTTATTGTGGTTATTCAAATGTTTGTTGACTACTTTCAGTGATGATCTCAAAGGTGACGGCCGTTAGGGTGATCAGCGGCCTTTGTTTTTGGGTCACCGGTTTCGTCTCTGTAATGACTAGACCATCGCTGCCAGTCACCGCCCCTTTAGCGAGGTACACCCCTTCAATACGTTGGGCTAGCGACGTTAAGGCCGCAGGCACTATGTCGCGTCCGTGCTGCGTCTTCCACGTATTAATGACGGCTTCAATGTTGGTTTTTGCTGTCATTTGAATGGACTCAGCCAGTGAGGCGTAGTCACTGAAGATCTGCAGGTGAAAGCTGGCCGTTGCCCTGACATCCGTTGCATCCACCACGCGCACCAAATCCCCCATAGGCACTCGCTTATCTCCTGAGCACTCTGACTTAATCAAGTCTTTGATGGCTTGGTTAGGGAGCGAGCCATCTTGCAAAATGGCACTGATTTCAATTTCATTCGGGGCCGGAGTCCAAACCGACACGTTCTTAATTGATGAACTGCTTGAGCGAGCAAAGTACTCATACGCCTCGTACGGCCCAGCCACACTGAACTTTGACGGCGAAATATAGATTCGATAGGCAAAATCATCATCATCCTCAATCTCAGAGCCGCCTTGTGTTGCTTCGGTATTGGTCACACTTTCAAGCGCATCCAATGGCGCAACGGCTTGATTGATTTGTCCGGCTAAAAAACCATTCCCCTGAAGGCCAGCGTCGACGCACTCGACGTTGGTATTAATACTCTGCGTGCCCGCACTGACCACCACTTCTTCCAATGTTTCAAACAGGGTTTGGTTATCCACGGCAATCACTTGATAGCCCTTAGCAATGACAAAGCCAGTATGAGGGGTAAAGGTAAAAGCCATTACCGTACGGGCCTTTGAGGCAGGCAACCGTTCGGTTTCAGTGAGCAGTCCAAGGTTGTCTAAACGCTCTTTTTCTGCAAACGGCAGCAAGTTCTGTTTGCTTTCGTAGTTAATGAGCGCTTTGAGCTCGTTCTTCTCATACGCGATTTGCTCAAGATGAAACGTTTCTGGATCGTTGATGCCAGGATAGTGCCCTGTGCCTAGTTGGTAATGCTGCTTGAGGCTGACAAGGTCGGCGTCATAATTCACCTCGACCAGTTGCGGCTCTGGGATATTAGGGAATCGATTGGTCATATCAGTTCGCTCTTGCTAGTTGCGCGCTGGCGGTCCACGAACGTCCACTAATGGAGGTCGTCACGGTGGTGGGTTTCCAGCGGTTTGGCACGTTGCCAAAGTTTAAAAATTCAATCGAATGCGCGGTGGTTAACATGATATTGGTCACTGACATGCGTCCTTTCGCGCCTTGTTTCCCGTCTGCGCCGTTTTGTAAATAGGACTCGGCGTAAGCTCTGGCGTCTGCCATGGATTTCACGTTGTCGATGTTGTGCAGCATCTTCACTCGATCGCCCGTCGCGGTGGCATCCCCTGCGCGATAACTAAAAAGCTGCTGGGCTTGTTGGTCATAACCATTGACTTCGACCGCTACGTACTTTGAACGAGCGCTATCGGGTAAATTGAGAGCGGTGAGAATGTCTCGGTTTAAGGTGTCAATTTGAATCACGTCGTCTTTAAAGTTGCCCATCACAAGGTTCTTGCCTTTGATGGCCATCGGCACACTGGTTTGCTCTGACAATCGAGTTAAGAATGCAGGGGTGGTTTCATCTCGCTGCTCAATGCGAGCAAATTGAAAGTCAGGCGTATCAGGCGCTTTGATAAACGATAGGCCGCTCTCTTTTGCCCAAGACTGTGCAACGCGCTCAAACGTGACATTCTCTTGTACCAAGCACTGCTGATTGTCGATAAAACCTCGCTTGATGGTGGGCGGCTTGGCGTTTGCACCGACCATCACATCATCAGGCCCAATTTTGAAGGACACTTCATCAATACTGAATTCGCCCCACAACCACTCGTGACGCTGACCTTGCTCATCTAACCAGCCAATACCCGGTTTTAAGGTGTCCCCTTTGGTCGGATACCATGCCTGACAAAAGCGTCGGTCTTTGTTAAATAAAGTGAGAGACAAGGTATCGGTACCAGTTTGTTTGCTTTCCATGACGTCGGTATAGGTCATGGACTTGACATAGCGACTGAGCTCAGCGGTCACATCCTTGCCAGCCCAATGCAAAATGGCAAACGGACGAATAACTCCCGTGGCGATTAGGCCCATGGCGGCGTCTCCACGGTGACTGTGTTGACCACCTTAATTGCAGGGATAATAACGGTTTCACCGCCACGAAAAGTAAAGCTTGTCATGGTTCGGGTGAGCTCTCTGTTAGCCTCAAACAGCGCGTCAACTAAGGTTTGGCTGTTGGCGCGATAGGCACGATAACAAAGCTGCTCCCATCGCTCGCTCTGGCGTGCAATCAAGGTGTTCATGCGCGTACTTCCACTAGGTCAACTTGGTAATTGACACTGGTGATAACGCCAGAGGGCAAGGTTTCAATGTGAGTACGATTGATTTTTCGAATACAGAACTGCCCATACACCTCTGAGCCCACGACCAAAGCGCGAGGCACACCGTTTTCACCCATTAATTCGAGCTTCTTGATCATTTTCGTGATGTCGACAAAGTAATTATTGAAGGTCAGCTCCAATGACGCGGTGTGCTCATCTTCCCCCATATTTTGGTGCGCGGGATAACCGTTAATGAGATCTTGTTTGTTGATATTAAAAGTGCGCGAGTCGCTGATTTTGTTTGGTGTGAAGCGCCCCTTAAAGATCAAGTCACCAAAGCCGCCCCACTGGGAATAGTTCGTTGTTTGTTCTGTCATCTATGGTTCCTCATCACTGATGGTGTGACTCTCACCCGTGAGAACGCTCTTGGCGGTAATTTCAGTCACATTAGGGTTGGTAAAGTGTTTGTGTACGGTGAGCACTAATGTGGCTTGCCAATCCTCGCGCCAAGTAAACAGTTCGTCTTTGGAGTCAAAGTCATCGTTTTGTTTTGGCTCACTCCAGCCCGATGATAGTTTGCGAGCGTCGGACATCTCCGCATCGCCCACGACCGTCAGCCGCTCACAGAGTTCACCAAAACCAGCAGGCAAGTCTTCGCCAATGTCTTTTAAAACAATCAGATCATGGGTGAGATAATCAGTCATGCGCAGGTTGAGTTGTATCTGCTGGCTAGATAAAAAGCATTGCGTGTTCCCGCCGCTGACCCTGGCTGAAATCACCACATCAAGGAGCATTTCATAAGGGACGTAGGAGCCTTGCGTTGCTAATGGTAAGCGGTTCAAACCACGAATGCCGTTAAACATCACTCGCACTTCTTTTCTGGCCACGGCATTGGAAGGTTCAACTACCGCCTGCATGCCGAGTGAGGTTTGCAGTGTTTTTTCTAATGTTCGGATCACTTTCATTGGATTGCCGCCTTTAACTGCTCTAACGCCATTTCTTGCTGCGCTTGCTGCTGCTCGGGACTTAAATACATGAACTCACGACTGGAGACTTTGATTTGCGGCGTTCGGATATACAGCACATAGAACACGCCTTTATCTGCGCCTTTGTTGTTTCGGTTGGCTTTGGTCTTCACCTTTTGCCCAAAAGCCTTACCACCCAAAGGCGCTCGTCCCATGATGGAATGGGGACGGTAGAAAATCTTCCAGCCTTGACGCTCTAATCCTTCCAAGGTTTTACGCACCCCATACACCTCAGTGCGTTTCTTTACCTGCTTGTTGACCGGTATGGCGAGCTGCTTGGCTTTCTTAGCTTTAATCACGCCGCCATTGTTAATCAGTGGCGCATGGGCTTTGTTGGTGCCCACTCGGTATTCATCTTTGCCTGCCTGATACGTCAATGACGCATAAGTTTCGCCTGTATCAAACAGTGGCTTAGCCCCTGCGTTTTTAGTGTTTTGGGTCAATGGTGAATTGGCTTTGAAAGTGCCGTTTTTCATGTTGTCGCGCACGCACTGCAAGCCAAAGGGAGCCAACGTCTCGGGCAGTCCCTCAATCGCTTTGGTGGTGTTGTGCAGTGCATCGAGAAACCCTTTCATCGCTGATACGCTCCATTGAACGGTGTTTGAACCAGGCTTAAATTCTGCCTTTTATTTAGCGGCCATCTGCCGAACGGAAGTTAATCAACCCTTCGAGGGATAAGCTGCACACTCACTAGAACAATAAGAAGGAAACCCCATGGCTCCACGCTCAAAGGTGGAATTGCACGGGCTGCTTGAGCGCGTCATTGAGATGTACACCGTGGACAAGATGAAGCTGGACGATATCGCGGAGGCGCTCAAAGAAGACGGCTTTGATATTTCACGTTCGTCAGTGCACCGTGTGCTTCGCAGTAATCAGGAATTGATTGAAGAGCAGCGTCTGGTTCAAGAGCAGGCAGAGGTCTTTCTAAAGGAATTCAAAGACAGCCCCAACACCGATATCTCAGAGCTGAACTTACAAATCATGCAGCGCTACATGTTCAAAGTATTGCGTGAATTGGAGTTTGGTCCTGAGTCATTTAAAGATCCGAACAAGCTGGCCAACTTGTTAGCACGACTATCGGATGCACAGGTGAACCTTGACCGATTGAAAGTCGAGTTTCGTAAAGGTGTGGATGCGGCAAAGGCCGAGTTTGAAAGTCAGCTTACCGATATGCTCAAAGAGACGCGCCCCGAGCTCTTACTTGAGCTGGTTAGCATCATTCAGAAGATTCGTATCGACCAAAAACCGAAACGAGGCCGTCGATGAGCGGCCTCTTTGGTGGATTATCCGATGCGGATTTAGAGAATATTCGAGACAGTGCACATATCGCCGCTGAAGATAAACGCGTCACGAAGAACACCAAAGCCCAAGAGCGGCGTGATTTAGCACGACAACAAAAAGAAGAAAAGGCGCGCCAAAAGCGCCGCGCCAAATCTAAACGCGACTTTGCGTATTTCTGTCAGATCTATATGCCGGATGCGTTCACGCTTGAGTTCAGTGAATACCAGCTTGCACTGACTCGCCTGGCCGCCAATCGACACTTGAATCATCAAGACGAAGCGCTGTTCAAAGCGCTCATTGACCCGCGCGACCACGGCTTTATCAAACAGCCCCTTACGCTTGAAAATGGCAAGCGTGGGGAGTATGAAGGCATTCTCGATATCGAGCCACGTGACCACGGTAAAACCACCCGTAATACTCAGGCCATGCCCTTATGGCTGGCGCTTAATCATCCAGGCTCTTTTATTGTCATTTGTGGCGCGTCCGCCGATAGCGCCAAAGAAATGATGGATGCCATTAAAGATGACTTAGAAGATAACGAATTGATTCTGGATGACTATGGGGAGCAGCGCGGCAACACATGGACTAAACGTAAAATCAAACTTGCCAATGGCTCTTCCATCGTGGCGGTCGGTCGTGGGCAGCGGCTGCGTGGTATCAAGAATAAATACCAACGTCCGACTCACATTATCTGTGATGACTTGCTTGATGACAAAGAGGTGGAATCGCCGACACTGCGTCGTCAGGCAGAGCGCTGGTTTAAACGCGTTATTATGAACCTGGGCAAAGGGGCGCTGACTATTATCGCCAACACCATCATGCACCCAGACGATTTACCGTCACGTTTACTTAAACAAATTGAAGACGGTCGTTTACCTAACTGGTTGGGGCTGCGCTTCAGTGCCATTACCCCATCGGGGCATTCCTTATTTCCATCGCGTTGGAGCTTGCAAGAGTTAGACAATAAACGCATCGCGTCAGGCAGTGCGTGGTGGACGGAATGGATGAACCGTCCCATTGCCGATGAAGATGCCGACTTTAAGGAAGAGTGGTTTGTCTATTTCAAACCTTATGAATTGGATCTTCGAGATTGCACCATTGGTATGGCGATTGACCCTGCTACGGGCCTTAAAAAAGGCGACTGGTCCTTTATTGCCGTGGTGGCTCGACATAAAATTACTATGGTGGATCATGTGCTGTTTGCCAAAGGTTGGAAAGAGTCTGATCTTAAGTTTGCCCAGCGTATTGTGGATGTCTTCCGGCAACACAGACCGTCCTTTGTGATGTTCGAAACCGTTGCGTTCCAGAAGATTTACAAAAAGGAAGTGATGCGTTATGCCAAGAAGAAAGGCGTGCGCCTTCCGGTTCGAGAGTTCAAAGGAGGCAATAAGCAAGTGCGTATTAAGTCACTTTCTTCGCAAGTGGAGAACGGACTTATCCAATTCTTAGAGACTCAGACGCTGCTTCGTCAAATGTTTTTAGAGTTCCCTCGTGGTCATGATGACGGCCCCGATGCGGTGGAGATGGCCATCAGTGGATTTGAATCTGGCTTTGTGGGCGGCGCAACGCCACAAACACCCAAGTCAATCAGTAGCGCCGCGAAAGCGCTCTCACGCTTTGGTGGTGGTGCTTTGCGACGAATGATGCGTTAGGAATCTCTATGTTCAACAAACTCGTAGAAATGAAAACCAAACTCAGCGATGTGCTCTCCATGCTGCGCAAGCTGGTGTGCATTGGCAAGGTGAGTAAGGTGGATGCCGAGCTAAGGCGCGTCAAAGTGACCTTCCCAGGGCTGCGTTACCCTGAGTCAGATTGGCTGCCTGTGCTGGGGCTACGAAGTAAGAGCGTCAGTATTTCGTGCAACCTTGAGCCAGGTGAACAGGTGCTGTGCCTGTTCATCCCCAGCGGTTCAATGATGTCTGGTTTTGTGCTTGGCTCGATGGCAAACAAATCAGCAAAGCCCTATATCGCGAATGTCGATAAGTTTGGGGTTCAGTTTAAAGACGGCACATTGCTTGAGTACGACCAGTCCACCCAAACGGGCGTGCTAAAGATTGGCGGTGGAACCCCTGCCATTACCGTCAATACAGAAAAGGTATTGATTGACGCGAAGCTGGAAGTCACAGGTGCGACCTCGCTCAATGACACCCTCAAGGTCGTAAAAGCGACGACCATGATGGATACGTTAACGGGAATGAAAACGGCCACCTTTACTGGTTTAGTAGGCGCAGCAGGTTACGGCAGCACCAGTGGTGGCGCAGCCGTGATGAGCAGCGGTGCCACCATGCAAGGCTCAGTGACCATCAATGGTGTTACGGTCGCCGTGATTAGCCATAACCACAATGACGCAAAAGGCAGACCAACGTCCAACGCAAACCAATAAATGACAAAACGCCCTCAGAGCGATTCTAAGGGCGCTTAATTTCTATCTGGTGTGAATTTCAAATAATTTTATTCAAACTCATTCAAACCGGATTTCAAACGAATTCAAACGGGGTACGCATGACCTACTCACTCAAATTTGCAGGAAGCGGACGAAACACTGATTTGGTGGCCGATATCAAGCAATCACTTTTTATGATTGTGTACACAGGCAAAGGCGAACGTATTTATATGCAGGATTACGCCGCGGATGCATTAGAGTACATTGATAAGCCTCAATGGGAAGTGCAAGGGTTGAAAGTGTCCATTGCTGAATCGGTGGCCAAGTATGAGCCTCGAGTCAAACTCGATAGTATTGTGGTCACTCAAACCGATTTGCCACAAGGCATTATTGGCATTAAGCTTTCTTGCCAAATCCTCGCCACAGGGCAAAGTGACGTGTTCGATTTTACTAACGCTTAAGCCTGCCGAACGGAAATTATCCTCCAATAATCTCAGATACTGACTCGACTGATTAACAGGAGACAGTATCCATGGCCGAATTACTTCACGGCATCCGAACTATCGAATCGCTCACAGGTCCCATTTCGGTCATCGAAGTGTCGTCCAGTGTGATTGGTGTGTTTGGCACCTCTGAGTTGGCAGAGCCATTAAAGCTCTACCACACCACTAATTACGATGACGCGAAGAAGACCTTCGGTGAAGGCACGCTCGCCAATGCCATTCGTCGCGTTCACCACTATGTTCCAAGCAACTCCATTCTATCTATCCCTTTAGGTAAGGACAGCGACTTCCCTGACGTTGAAACGCCTGCGGTCTCTGGCGTCACGATGAGCACATCCAGTGTCTCTATTTATATTAATGATGGCGCAAGCTTACCTGTCACGATTTTAAACCCTCACGCTTGTCGTATTGCATACAGCTCGGACAATGATCTCATTGCTACCGTCGATGCTGATACGGGCGTGGTAACACCAGTGAAAGCGGGGGTTGCTAACATCACCGCTTTGGTCACCTTTAATGATGGTGAGAATGACGTAGATGAAGCCCATGTCTATGGGGTGACGGTGGCGCAAATCAATCCAAACGCAGGCAAGACCATGAGTCCAGCGACGCTGGGGGATTCTGTTGCGACAGCGTTTCTAGGCGCAGACTCTCAGCCGAACGCGTTAATCAATCCGCACGAACAAACCGCTGTTTGGTCAATTGATGATGAAGCCCTTGCCTTAGTCGATAGTGGTGATGGCACGATCACCCCACTTTCAGAAGGTCAAACCGTCGTCACCGTGAAACTCGCCCCTAAGAGCAATGTCCGCTACATCAATGATAATGGCGTTGAAGTCGTGATTGGCGATGTGGCAGGCGTTGAACTGACTTACGTGCTCACGGTGTCTCGTGTGACGGATGCACTGCTGGCGACATTTATGGAAGCACTGCCGCTATTGCGTAAAGCGAAACAGAGCTACGGCTTTTCATCCAAAATTAACATGGCTCCAGGCATCTTACATAAAGAAGGCGCGATGGGACTTGCGGTTGCGGCGGTCAGTACTATCCGTGGCATTTGGGTAGGAGATATGCCAGAGCATATTTCAACACCCACTGAGGCGTACGCTTGGAAGCAAAAGTACACCTCACAACGAGCGTATGTTGGCTGGCCACGTCCAAAAATTTTAGATGAAGACGGAGCTACGGTGGTCGATTGGTACGCGCCAAGCTTATGCGGCTTAATTGCTCAGGTAGATCGCAACCAAACCGAACAGAACATTGTGCCGGAAACCGGTTACTGGTGCTCCCCATCAAACTATGTCATGGCCGATGTGATAGGCCCTTCCATTGAGCTCGATTACATCCCAAGCGATCCATCGTGTGATGTGAACTACTTAAACGTGAACGGCATTACCACGCTGATGAACCATGGCGGTTGGAAGAACTTTGGTAACTACTCCACCGCATTTCCAGCCAAGAGCGATTACCTGTCATTTCTATCGGTTCGCCGCACGGCTGACATCATAGAAGAAAGCATTGAGGACGCTACACGTCAGTTCTTAGACTTTCCGATGTTCACCAGCCCAACTGACATTGCCAATACGACCTGTGGCCGCGTGAAAGATACGGTGAACGATTATCTTCGCTCGAAAGAAGGCACCGCATTGGTGTACAGCAATGTATCAATTGATGCCGGTGATAACCCGCTCACCAATCTGATGCAAGGCAAAATTAAGTACCGCTATCGAATGACACCGCCTGTGCCTATGCAGAGTGTGGAATTTGAAGCTGAAATTTACGTTGAAGGGTTAGAAAGCGCCTTTAACAAACTGATTGCATGAGGTAAATCATGGCAGAGAAAAGTGTGGTCTGGCGTGACCAGATGGCGTTCATTAATGAAACCCAATACGTCGGACGCGTAAAAAGCGCAAGCAGCGACCTACAGCGCAAGATGGCCACGGTGGGCGGCTTAGGGGGGCTGGGTGATGTCGAAGTGCCAACCGGCAAGTACGAAGCCCCAACGGCAACGGTGGAGTTTCAATCGGTGGCGCTTGGCGACGTGGCTCAACTGACTAATAACGATGGGTGGATCAAGCTGCGTCTCACCGGACAAGTACGCATGCTGGATTCCGAAACGGGGACCAAGATCATTGATGCGGGTATTACTCGTATTCATGGGTTTGTGAAAAACCCTCCGGTGCCTGGTTATAACGATGAAGGCTCGCCGTACAGCGCCAACATTGCTGTGCATTTTATTGAGATCAGCAATACCTCTGGACGCGTATTCATGCTCGACATGCAAACCGGAGCGAAATATCCACCGGATGCACCAGGGCAATTTGGTATCACCGTGACCTTGTAAGGAGTCGATATGCGAATTCGTAAGTTGGAAATTGTGGCGGATGGCATTCAAAAAAATGGTCAACCCGTCACGAAAGCGCAGCTTGAATCGGTGGTTCGCCATTATAAATCGGACGCCCGCCCTCCCGTGACCCCAGGTCACCCAACCAAAGGCAGCGATCAGATTGCCGCGTTGGGGCGAGCGTCCAACCTCAGAACGGAAGCTGGCAGTGGCGATAAAAGCGGAAAAACCGTCCTTGTGGGTGAGGTGATTTACACCCCCGAAATGGAAACACTGGAAGATTCGGGCAAGTTTGAAGGCTTCAGTGCTGGCATCCATCCAGTACCGGATAAAGAAGGTGAGTGGTACATGCACCATCTTGCCTTCTTGGGTCAACTTCCTCCGGCGGCGGACACGAAAACCCGTGATGTGGTGGATCTCAGCGATAGCGATTTTTGTGATGACGCTATCTATCTCAGTGCAGATGTCGGTACTCAACCTGGCTCTGGTGACAATGAAACAGGAATAACCATGAAAAAAGACGAACTCAAAACGCTGCTCGGCGATGTCGTCAAAGAGCAGCTTGACGGTATGGGGATTAAACCCAATACGCCGCCAGTGAAAAAAGAAGGTGAGCAAAGCAAAGATGGAGAGCCGACCAAGACCGATGACGACAAATCAAACGGTGCGGTTACTGCGATGCAAGAAACGTTGGCAGGCGATCGTAAAGAAACACTGACCGAACTGGCGGACTCGCGTGAAATGAGCGACGAGCTTCGCAAGAGTGTGAAAGTCATGATTGAAGGTGCGTCCGCTATCGAGCTTTGCGCCTCTGGTGATGGCAATCGTTACAGTCAATTGAAAGGCATGCTAAGTGCTATGTCTGAGAAGAAAACGGTTCCGGCAACACCATCGGTCTGGGATAAATTAACTGAGAACTTAGAGCTAGCGGATACAGGCAATGCTCAAAAAGATAATTTTGATCCGGAGGGTTGGTAATGGAATTTGGAATGAAAACCACCATCAAGGGCGCTCCCGCCATTGTCGGCAGTTATACCGGTGGCAACGTCATCCAACAAATGATGGTCAATGGCATCACCGATTTAGAGCCTGGTCATGCCGTGGTGATCACTGATGGTGTGATCACTGGGCGTTGGGACGGCTCCCCGTTGATCACCGTTCAAGATGATGGCGCTGGCAACCTTACCGTCACTCAAGTGACGCTGGGGGTGGTGACCACAAAACAAATGAAAGGTGATGCCTCTGTTTCAGCACTTCGCCTTGGCGCGTACCTTCGCGACCGTGTGGTGCTTGCGGATGACTCTGCGCTCACCGCCGCGAATGAATTTACGCTTTCTTGCGTTCAACTCTTTGCAGAAGGAGCCTGGTTATGAGTCCCCTAGAGCAACAAAAAGCCAAACAAGATGGTGTCTTTTCTAAAGCGCTGCGTGACGCGTCGAATGCCTTTGTTCAAATGGGCGCTCACCCACGCACACTGCTGCACCATTCACGTCGTAACGATTTGATTGAGCAAGCCATCGCAAAGCTTCACCTCTTAAAACGTGAAGGGGATGCTTATCATCAATTAGGTCAACCTATTGTGGAAGCAAAGTTAAAAGCGGATGTAGAAAATAATTCAGACGACAACTTAAAGCTTGAGCCTGTCGGTTTTCGTAAAGTGGATGACTCACCGGTTGTGTACTCAGAGCTTGGCGTTGATGTGCAAAGCGGTGGTTTGAATCTTGTTCTCAATAACCCTTACGAGCAAATCGTAAAGTACACCTCTAGTGATGAAGCCGTGGCCACCGTCGATGAAAAATCAGGACTTATCACTCCTGTTAGTGATGGTGAAGTAACGATTCATGTTGCCCTAACGAAAAAAGGGGAATACCCACGCGTCGAAGATAGCGTTGGCTTAGTGATTGCGGATGAGCCAAAAGAAGACTCAGAGCCATCCCCCGATGGTGAAGCGCAATCAGGCAACAACGTTCCTGAGTCAGGCTCAGACCAATAACCCCACCCATTAATGCGTGCCGCTGTTCAATCAGCGGCTATAAAGAGAACAAAGCATGGATATTATTGATATTTTACGCAGTCTGTTAGCTCCTCAAGAGTGGGCAGAGCTGCTAAACAACTACAAAAAGCGCAAGCCAGTGCCAATGCGTATTCGCAAGAAGGTGTTTGGGGAGGCGGTGTTTTACCCAAGCGTGCGCATCCCCTGGAATGTGCTCAAAGAGACCCTGTCTAACATTCCGGTGGTACGTCGTGGCACGAAAGCGTATCAGCTTGGTGGCAATGACTTAGAAACTCTATCTATCGAGCCACAGGGTTTTTCGACGGTATCGCATGTGTCAGCGGCGGAGCTAAACAACCTTAAGGCATTAGGTTTAAAGAACATTAAAAAGTTTTTTGAAATGCTTCAGTTTGGTGTGATGCGCAAGATTGAAGTCTCAACTGAAGCGCTGTGTGCTCAATCGCTAACAGGTAAGATTGCCTACCCAATGAAAACCGCAGACGGCGCAATGGAATTGTTCGAAGTGGATTTTGGGGAAACCCTTCGCTACAACTTTAATCGCTCCCTGAAAGCCACAGACGCCACCATCGAACAAGTGTACACCGCATTGCAAGAGATGGATGAAGCCATTCAAGCGAAAGGTTATGGTGCAAATTTGGAAGTATTGAGTGGTAAAACGTTGTTTGCTCGCATTGTCACCTTAGCAGGGAAAAATAAATCCAACGTGCTCGATGTGAAAGTCAGCAAGGGTCAAGTCAATGTAGGCGGCTACCTCATTAATCTTGAAAATGGTTCATACGAAACCATGGTAGGCGGTACGAAAACCCGCGTAAAAACCGTTGATGATGACAAGATGGTGATGATTGACCTTGAGGCAGGCCACACACCGTACTATGCCGCGCTCGATGATTTGGACGCAGGCCTTCAGGCCTTACCTTTCTTCTCGAAAGTAAAGAAAGTCGACGATCCAAGTGGCGCGGATGTGTACACCATGTCAAAGCCTTTGCCTGCGGTTGTCGTGGATGCCATCTGCTGGGCCGATGACGCACTGAAGTAAGGAGTGATAATGGCTATTACCCTTACCGAGTTAAGAGCGATGGTCACCATCCAGGGAGTATCGAGCTCCCTGGATGAGCAAATCTACCACTCCTTAACTTACAACGATGAGAACAACGCTCAAACTGCTTGTCAATCAGCCGCGCGTTGGTGCTATGCCTATCTTGGTCAAAAGAATGCCTTGTCTCGCCTTTATAGCGAGGATGACAAAGAAGTGTTGGCTGAAGGCATGACTCAAAGGGCGATTTACGAGTTAGGTGAAATTAGCCAGTTTGATTTTGATGATCGCAAAGACGAAGCGCTCGCATTAATCAACGCCTTGCTTGGCCTTAACCATGGCACTGAAAGCGGTGCTCAATACACAGGAGCTGCGATTGCCCGTGATCAAGAATCTCACATTATCGTCCCTTATCGCTCGGCTTCCCACCGACGTTATCGTTAATCACTACCCATTACCAGCAGAGCTCGGCAACGCTCGCTACCAAAGCAGCAACTACTATTTTGGGGCCATTCGCGCCATGCTGCTCGATGAAGAGGTCGCATCAAGCATTGAAATGCGTCATGCCACGGCCATGACGGTGCCCTACGTGATGGAAGGCTCAGCCAGTGACATCGCGTTTTACAACGAGGTGATGGCAGACTTTGATTTAGAAATGTTGATGGAGCAGATGTTAAGCGCGACGGAATTTGGTTTTATGCCAGTGGAGCTTATCTGGGAGAAAGTCGGCTCACAGCTTTGCCTCACCCACTCAGAGCCCAAACGCCCTGAAGACTTCCGCCTATTAAAGGATGGTACCTTAGTGTACAGCGCTGTGGATTACACAGCGAAAACGCCTGTGGCAGGGAAAGTCATTCCCGTGCTGCGCAATGCGACCACTGAGCGTCCATACGGCGAAACTATCTTAGAGTCAGTGTGGCCTATTTGGCAAAGTAAGTGGATCAGCTGGGCCAACATCGAGCGCCTTGGTGAGAAGTACGCGATCCCAACGGCGATTGCTCTGGCTGAAAATGCCAATGGCGGGGATGACGTACAAGCGATTGCCAACTCGTTAGCCCCTGTGATGAACGGAGATGCGGTGGCACTCTCTGGTGTAAAAGAAATCGTCACCCTTGATGCCAACGGTAAGGTGGATGAACTGCTTCGAACCATTGAATACATTGATAACAAAATCGCCAAGCGCATCACCGGTCAAACCTTGACAAACGGCAATCAAAAATACGGCTCTCGGTCATTGGGTGAAGTCCATGAAAGAGCGGGCATGCGTGTCTCCAAACGCGATGCTCGCCTGGTGCATAAGACGCTTAACGATACGCTGCTTAAATGGATTTTCTTAGCCAATGGTCGTGAAGGCAGCCTCAAAATTCGAGTGGATGAGGACGCTTATAAAGAGTTGGTGAACAACATTGTCGACAGCCCCTCTTCCCGTCGTGAATCCACGTATCTTTCAGATGCACCAGGAAAGCATTTATGTCTGCTTTAAAGAGTCTTGATAAAAAAGAGACCGATAACCTCACTAAATTACAGCGCCTCGAAGATGAGGCGCTTTCATTAACCGTCAAAAGCCTTTCAAACGAACTGGAAGCCGCGTTCAAAGTGTATTCAAACCCAGGCGATATCGATATCACCCAAGTGACAACGCAATACACCAACATCTATGCCGCTTCGATGATGGTGAGCTGGCTGCTGGGCCAAGCGCATATCCATAATGCGATCAATGATGCCAGCGATAAACCTATCGAACTCACTTGCGCGCCGATTTATCTTGCCGTGGATGAGGTGCCTTTTCAGGAAGCGATTGATTCACTCAAAGCCATGATACCGACCGATACCAAAGCGTATCGTCAAATGGAAGCAGCGATGAAGCTGCGCGCCTTTACGGTCGCGAACGTCTCCAGTATTGATGCGGTCAATCGCGTCAAAAAACGTTATGAAGACGCATTAGAAAGCGGAGCATCACGCTCTGAAACCTTAGGTAGCATCCGTAAACTTCTTGAGCAAGAAGGACTCTCTCAGGTCAATCCTTATTGGTTAGAGTTGCATTATCGCAACAATATGATGACCGCATATAACTCAGGCCGTTGGACTCAGATTGCCTATAACGACTTGGTGGAGTTTCTGGTTTATTCGTCGGTGCTCGATTCAGGCACCACAGAACTGTGCAGAAAGCTCGATGGCGTGATTAAGCCCAAAGACGATCCATTTTGGGAAAGTTTTTACCCGCCCAACCACCATAAGTGCCGTGCGACCGTGTCAGTGTTGTCACGCAAGCAATATGAAGCACTACCAGCATCGATGCGACAGGCCTCAGCCGAAGTCAGTGGCACAGCCTTGGATAAGGATGCGACGACTGGCAAAGAGCATCAGTTTACTAGCTCGCCATTAGTATCAATGAAAACGCTGCCAGCATCGATGATGGAGCGGGCGCAAAAATATGGACTGACCCAAAGCATTCTCAATTACTCTCACGCACAAAGTAAACGCGTCTTGAAAGAGCAAGCAGAAGCTGTCGCTAAACAAGGTTTATCTGCGACCACACTCAATAACGCGATAAAGCAATCGCCAGAGCTAGAGCCGTTTCGAGAGATGATACAAGACAAATTGCTTGCCGCCCCTGATGACGTGTTATTGGCTTTTGATGAGCTGGAAAGTGGTGAATTTTTACCTAGTGTGCAGTTTGTGCTTGAGTTAGACGATTCACTCAGAGGCGTAGCGTTTGCGAGTGCGTATGGCAATGCACGGGTCTACCGAGTAAGCACTATCGCTCAGCAAGTGCTTTCCAAACAGATGTTTATCGAAGTGCGATAACAACCTTTCATTTTAATTATTTCAATAGCTTGATTTAAAGACAGGACGACCGCATAACAATTGATAATATCAGTCAAATACTTTTAATCATTATGAAAATCACAAAAGACTTTGATTACTATCGAACACTACACCAAACCATAACGCATGCTTTGCTTCATTTGTTGTTCCAAGTATCGACCAGCTCGCGTTTCGTGCCCATTGCAAAGCGTAATGAAATTTTATTGAAATATCTGAAACCCAAAATGAAGAATAAGGCTTACGCAGCGATTAAAAAAGACATTCGCTTAATGGTTCAAACGGCTCGAACAAAAGGAGGAAATCTTGAAATGAAGCTCTATCAACTTAATGAAAAAGCTAAAAAGATCAAGATCGCTGGGGCGGAGAAATTGTATTCACTGCTCGTGTATTTATATGATGAAGAAGGTATTGAGTCGAGGCTTTTAGAGGAAGGAACCGAGGCAGAACCTAATGTTTTGTATCTGTTAGAAGAACACATTGAACATGGTTTTGACAATATGACACAGATCACCCCTCTATCTATGTTCATTCAACATGAGCGAGCTTATGACCTCATTGACAGCATTCATCGACATGGTTTGTTTATCGCAGAAATGAAAGAATGGAATGCAATAACGCATCAAGCTCACCTGCTGTTACATCCTGCGGAGTCCTAATTAACTCAAGTTTCACCACAAAGCACTGGCTATTCGCTGCACACCATCTTAATGTCGTAACCACGTGAAATTTACATGGAATTTCAGCATGTTAACGATTAAACCCCAATGTAAGCCGTTAGTCAGTTTGATTATTGAACAGTCTAAACAAGGTCATGTCGACCCTATCTCTGTATCCCAAATGCTGCCTGAGCACTCTGTCCATCACGTGGCCTTTGTTATCGAACAGCTTTCACAACAGCCCTATCCAGATTTAGCGCAATTAATTCGAAATAATTAACTGTATAAAAACACAGTTTCGCGTGATAAGGTTGATAGGTGTTTTGATGCCTTGAGTACCTGAGACCCAAGACCTTTTTGATAAAGGAATTGGAGAGGAAGCAGCAAAACGCCGCCAGCTTTAATTCTTTATTGCTGGCGGCTTTCAATCGCTATTTGTGTTCAAGGCTCTTGCTAACAGGAGATAAGAATGCACCAACACACATTGCACGATGGCCGTGCCACCCTCATCCATGCTGATTGTTTAACCTACCTTAAAACGCTTGACGATAACTCCATTGATCTGATTTTAACCGACCCACCATACTTCCAAGTCAAACGTAATGCATGGGACAATCAGTGGCCAGATGTCGCTTCATTTCTGGCATGGCTCGATGAAGTGCTTCTTGAGTTCTGGCGAGTCCTCAAACCCTCAGGAGGTCTTTATCTGTTCTGTGGTTCAAAGCTGGCTAGTGATACTGAAATCCTTATCAGAAGCCGCTTTGAAGTGTTTAACCACATCATTTGGGCCAAACCGTCAGGCCCATGGCGAAGAATGCATAAGCCGGACTTACGCATGTTCTTTCCGTCCACCGAACGTGTTTTATTTGCTGGCCACTATAACGCTGAAGGCTATGCCAAAGGCTGCTCTGGTTACGCTTCTCAATGCAATGAGCTCAAGAAACACGTGTTCAAACCTTTGATGGATTACTTCATCAATGCTCGTAAACAGCTTAGGGTCACGGCAAAAGAAATCAATGCGGCAACAGGGACGCAAATGTGCTCTCATTGGTTTAGTGAAAGCCAATGGAAACTCCCCAACAAAGCGCAATACCAAAAGCTTCAACAGCTTTTCGCAAGTAAAAAAGGAGAATTAACGAAGACGCATGGTGACCTGGTGGAGGAGTATGACGTTTTAAAAAATAATTACCAAAACTTGGTGTTGGAATACGATGATCTAAAAGCGCAATACGAACATTTACGTCGACCGTTCTCCGTCACCAGCGAGGTGCCTTATACCGATGTCTGGCAGTTTGCACCGGTGCAATATTATCCTGGTAAGCATCCCTGCGAAAAACCACAAGACTTACTGCAACATATCATTATGGCCAGCAGTCGTGAACATGATGTGGTGCTCGATGCGTTTATGGGCAGTGGCTCTACAGGTAAGGCGTGTTTGAGTTTGAATCGACGTTTTATCGGTATTGAAATGGAAGAGGAAACTTTTGAAAAAACGCTAGCATCTTTCCAAGCTATTAATAGTTAGTCCGTAACAAAAAGAAAGGCGCTTAATTGCGCCTTTGTCATATTTAGTTGTACAGCCACTCGTCCGCTTCATTGAACATCTCTTCCAAAAGCGCATGGGCTTTCTCTTTTTTGGTTTTATCCCTTTCCATGATATCCAGATGATTGTTTTCACCCTTGCGAATACGGACACAAACATCGGGATCGAGTACCGACAAACGCTTTTGAATTTCAGGCTCAATCAAAGAGAATGTCCCTTTGGGTAAACCAGAAGCTTTGACGATCATATCAACGCGCATAATAAACTCTTCTTTTAAATATACTGTATAAAAATACAGTATATTTATTTTTAGTTGAGGTCAACATGATCCATATCTTTCCAAAGTTCATCCATCACATCATGCAATGTCTGTTTGAGCTGAGGCGTCATATCACGCAGGGCTGCCACTAAGGTTTGTGCCATCACATCTGCCTCAGAGCTAACCGCTTCCAGTTGAATGACAGGTGCAAAACTCACTTCGATTGTGGCTGGTGGCTGACTGATGGCGTTTCTGGGTTGCGTTGTCGCAGATTGAACCGTTTGCTCTACTTGGGCGACAGCCTGTTGGTTAACAGGATCATCCTTACCATTGAAAACATCGTATAACCAACCTGCAATCTCATCACCGGCCACAGAGCCAGCAATTGCACCAGGGACGGCACCAAAGCCACCAAACAAACTCCCCGCGAGACCGCCTAGTGTGGTTCCAGCCGTGGCTCCAATACCACGCCAAACTCCTTCCGTATCTCCCTCAATGGCGCTCATGCCAATAGAGGCCGCATTCAAAGCCGTACCAATGGCGGGGAGCTTCTTGAGAGCGCCTTTACCTCCACTTATTACTTTTTCCCCAGCAGACGACCACGAGCTTGCCCCTTTAGCGACCTTGTCTACTGGTTTCGTGGCTGACTTTGTAAATAATCCCGTTGAGGTCGCACTTAGAGCTCGACCCATCACAGGCAGCTTTTTGAGAACACCTTTACCGCCATCCATTACCTTTTTCCCCGCACTCGACCAAAAGCTCGGCCCTTTAGCGACCTTCGCTACCGGCTTAGCAGCAGATTGACTAAATAAGCCACTAAACATGCTCGCAGGCTTGAAGCCACCTTGAGTGCTCATTGCAGTGCCAAGAATTTTACCCAAGGCTTTTTTACCAAGACGGGCAGCAATCATTCCCCCGAAAGCTGTTGCGCCTATGCCGCCGACAAGACCCGCATAACCCAATCCTGAGTTCTCATTCATAGCTCCAGTCGCGGAGCCTGTCACATTGGAAACCGCTGTCCCTAAGTCATCAAACTTATCGATTAACTTAGCCGCACTGTTAGATACTGTGTCAGTCGTCGCATTGAATGATTGCTTGGCTTTGTCGATAGAAGTTGAGACTCCTTGAGCGGCATCATCAAGAGAATCAACACCGTCAAAGACCTTTCCCCCTTCTTGTAGACCTTGCTGCATGGCGTCTAAGCCTTTGGTACCAATATCTTCAGACAGGATTGTGCCACCTATGGCTTCAAGAATGGGTTTGACGGTGGCAGCATCGGTTTTGTTTGCACTATTCACTAGAGCCAATAGTGCAGCATAGTTGTTACCTGGCGCATTGCCTGTTTCAACGTCACTGCGTACACGGTAAGCGGCTTCTTTGATTCTGTTACGCAAATCGACATCACTGATGGCATCAATGGTGCCCGCTTTATCGCCTTGCCCTACCAATTTGGCAAACTCATCGCTATCACTAAAACGAGCCATAAAGGATTCTTTAAATGAATCACCTACCTTATCTGTATTCCAAACACCGGCTTGACGGGCGCGAACAATGGAGGCTGCAAATTGGTCAAATGAAATCTTGTCACCGAGTAGAGGGGAATATTCAGCGAAAGTATCGAGTAAATCCCCATTAGCATCACCGACCATTGAGCTGGTGGCGTAAACCTTATTCGCAGCCTCCTCGATGCTGATGCCGAAGCCTTTTGAAATATTAGCAAGGGCGCGAACGGTTTCGGGGGATGAATAGTCAGGGAAAATCTTTTGTAACTGGATAGTGGCTTTTGTTAATGCCTGAGTATCTTCGTCACCTAAATTTTGCTGTTTAGCGAGGGCTTGAGCAGCGAAAATGCTCTCTTGGTCTGCACCATACATCCGAATCAAGTCGGTACGAAATTGTCGTTGAGAGGTCGATTGCACCTCTTCTAATGAATAGCTACTGCGAGCAGCAAGGAGACGTTCATTTCGAGACTTATCATTCCCCGCCCAGGCGAAGCCTGCTGATGCCATGGCCCCTCCAGCAATCGCCCCCAGCTTTTCAAAGTTTTGTAACTTGCCGAGCTCTCGACCTTGCTCTGAAATCTCTTTATTGGTTCGATTGAGTTGGCCTTGCAGCCGTTTCTCTTCTTGGATGATGTCATTAACATCGAGACCCGCCTCTTTTAATGAGTGACCTAGGCGTGACACTAAGCGCTCATGCGCTTTAATCTCATTGGTGCTCTTCTGGTGAGCCTTCGTTAAGTCCCCAAGCTCACGCTCTGTCGCAGAGATAGAAGTGCGAATGCGGTTTTCATCTTGAGTCGTGCTTTTTAGTTTAGATTGATACGCCTGCAATGTGCGTTCTGCTTGTGCGACGGCTCCCGTTTTTTTCTTAAAAGTTTTGGTATTGGTGCTGCCAGCGTCACTTAACCCCGCCATATCTGTACGAAGCTTATTGATGGTCGCTTGCAGTTTGGATTCTTCATTGGCCATGAGTCGAGATTGCTGTGTCACTTTGGCAAGCTCAGCCTTCAGTTTGGGGAGTTCATCCTTCTTTTGTCCTAGAATTTTCGAGTATTGTTTTTCGGCTTCGGTCAATTGTTCAATAGCAGATTCAGCCTTTTTAAACGCATCAACATCAGCGGTGGTTTTTTGCAGCTGCTTAAACTCTCGCTCCAGCTTATTCGATTCTTTCTCAATCTTTTTCGACTGCTGAGTAAACGCGTCTTTAACCCCAACAATGAGCTCTAACGCGTAACCACTGTCCTTATTTATTGTCATGATTAAAGACCTCTATGAGATACGTATATTGTGCCCAGTCGGCATTGAGTAATTCACCAACGGAGACAAGACCGATTTTCTTATGGGTGAGCAGTCGAAAAGAGTGATCAAAAATATTCTGTTTGATTCGAGCGAGGTTTAGCTCTTTCCCATCAGGTGAGCCAAGTTGATGTGCTCTTCATAGGGCAGGTTAATCAGCATATCGACAGGAATGACCACTTCGCCTTTCATACCCAAGTTCGTGAGCTTGCCATGCTCATCTCGCCTCTCTTCAATGCGTTCACCAAACACTAAAATGCTCGAGGCGATATGCGCGGTGATGGCATCGTTAGATTCAAAACCGTATTGCTCTTTGGTGAAACGCACCGCTTCAATTCGGTCCTTAACCAGCGCTTTGCGCACTCGCTTAGCACAGTTGAGTTCCATCCCACCAAATTGAACCGGAGTGTTTAACATGCAGATATCAAACTCCATCATTGCACGGGCAATATCTTCCAAAGTGAAGGTTCGAACTTCTGGTTCTAATTCAGTTTCAACGGTGTTTTTAGTTTGATTTTTAGTGCTCATAGCTTGTCTCGTTGTGAGTAATTTGGAGCCTGTATTGTGTCTTTATATATAGCGCCCATCTGCCGAACGGAAATTATGTTGTCAGGTTTGAATATCCTATAAATACTGGATAAACGAGACGAAATGATGCTTCCCAAAATCTTAAAGCAAGATGTTCGACTTCGAGCTCTGAGCGCCTTGACGACGCAAGAGATGGACGAGCTTCGCTTAGCCATTCATGGACTTCAGGTTCTCGATATTGATCACGTCGACGAGTCTTACTTACCTTGGCTTTCTTGGTGGTTTCGTGTCGATACCTGGGATGACTCCTGGACGGTTGCGAGAAAGCGTGAAGTCGTCAAAGAAGGCTTAGTGCTTTATCGCTACAAAGGCACGGTCTGGGCTGTAAAGCGAGCGTTGGACCTGACAGGTTTCAACCCAACGCTGACCGTTTGGCATCAAATGAATCCAATAGGCGCTAAAGGCACCTTTTTAGTTGAAGTTATTCAAGATAAAGGTGGATTGACTCAAAAAGACTATGAGAACGTCGTCACGCTCGTTGAGAGCAACAAACAAGGCTCTCAACATTGGCAAATGACAATAAAGAACAAGCCATCGACAGGAGGAATATTCAGCGTTGCAGTTTCAAAAGGACGTAACCGAATTACCTCTAAAAACTTCCCAACCAATCCAACGTTAATTGGCGGACTATATTCCGCGGTCACCTTAAAGAGTCGACATCGCATGACTATCCGAAATAAGAGTAATGAAATATGAGTTTAGGATCTGCACAAGAGCACACGGCGGTGCTTACCGATAAGGGTAAAGAGCTGCTGGAAGCGGCCTACCAAAGTGGGCAAAAGTTATTAATTGACCAAATGTCTCTAGGCGATGCGAATGGCTCAAGTGTCACGCCAACACCGGACGTCACACGCTTAGTGAATGAGTTTGGTCGACAAGATATTAATGAGGGCAACACACAAGAGCACTGGTTCAATGCCATTGTCTATGTCGACACGTCACGCTTTTCAGGGCACTTTATCAATGAGTTTGGTCTGCATGATTCTGATGGCAATCTTATTGTTTATAGCTCATACCCATCAACTCTCATTCCTTCTGTTGATAATCAATACGTTCAAATCGAAATTGAGTGCTCAATGGATTTGTACCAAGCCTCAGCGGTGACCATCAATATAACGCCAATTATCCCTCATGCTACGGAGCTAGAATCGGGAATTGCACGTATCGCCACCGATGCTCAAGTTGATGCAGGAAACGATGATTCTGCATTCCTTACCATAAAGAAACTATTACGTAGAGCGGCAACCACCTCACTAGCGGGTGTGGTCCAACTGTCTAATAATTATAAAGGAACAAGTCAAACGAAAGCTGTTACAGAAAAAGCCCTTAGTGAAGGGCTTGCTCCAATGTTCAATCCTGAGAATCCACAACTGCTTGGGGCATTAAGCCTGTACGTTTTTTTTACGGCAAATGAGGGTGAACAGATAAACTGGGAACTTCCTGATGAGGTAATCGGATCGAGTTTTGTTTTAGTGGATATAAAAACAACAATTCAGTACGAACGCAATATTAAGTTACGCGCTGTATCCAACTGGAGTCCAACATCAAACTCATCAGGGGGGCACCATAAACAATTTAATTTTACAGCAGGAGCATCAGGTGATGAGCATGGTACCTTACAAACTATTTTAATTCCGTGTGTAACAGAAAATAAAAAACCAGTAAAAGGCATGAAATTCACCCTGACGCGAAACCTGACCAGACCTGGGGAAGTCGCTCCAACCTTTGAGATTACAGTTAAATCAGCATGGAAATAAAGTATGGATACAATCACAGATAAAATCACAATACACCTCGACAAAAACTCCTTGGTCATTGCTGTAGGTAAAGTGGCTAGCGAAAGAATTATAGAATCGTTTGACATTGACACAAACGAGCTTCCCCTTCAGTTTTGGGAGAATATTAGTTCTTATTCTTATATTAACGGTAAATTTATTCAATCAGATAAAATTGACGTGTATCAAGAGGCGTCATGGCAAAAAAACAAACTATCCGCCATCAATGCTGCAATTGCCGAGTATCAAGCAGACATGATGATAGATGAACGGTATTCAGAGCTTAGAGTTGGAACTTATAGCGAAGAAGATTACTTTAAATTGCTCGGTGATAGAAAATTACTCATTGAATATGTTCAACAAGAGGACTTTCCCGAATGCGGTCGTCCTATGCTCTCTAGTTTAGGAGGGATAACGTAACTTTATATGTCAAGATATGCATTTATGCATAACATCAAATCATGACAGAAATCACCTCTCTCGTTTCGTTATATCCCGCTTTATTTCGGGTAATTTCGGGTCAATAAACGTTTTAAGTTAAAAATACATGGTGTTTTAAGTTTCGCTCACCGCTGTCACCAATCACACCAGAGATAAAGACGATAACGCCAATGATCAGCCACAATGCAGGGTTTAAGAAAATGGCGTGTAAGGTATGAAGGTAACCTTGCTTTTTCACTGCAATAGCAAGATGAGTTTCGTAAAAGGAATGGGAAAAGTCAGCGAACAACTCGCGTTCTGGGGTTATTGAAATACAGGATACACCAATGTCGATTTGCTCTGTTTCAATGGAATTGAGTAGATCATCTAAGCGGTGATTCTCTACCGTAAACTCTACGTTCATTTCCTTCGCTATCAGCTCCCACAGCTCGATGCTTAAACCGTTCCATTCATTTTCCATAGAACTAATCACAAAAGGAGGACAAGGATAAACACCGACTTTAAGCGGAGAAGCCGACGAAAAAGTGCTAAACAAAGTTAAAAGAAAAATGACTAAAGCTACACAAGATTGAAGTGCCGATTTGAAACAACTTGGCATTGGCAAACCCTCAAGAAAGAGGCAGCGATGAATTGAATCGAGTAGAAGAGCTCGTTCTAATAAACAGAGTTAAGCACGCTCAGGAGCTTAGAAAGTTGATAGTAAATTCAATACTGCCCTAGTTTTTTCGTTAGTAACTTAACTATAGAAAACCTCTATTTATTGTGCAAAAGAATGGGTTCAATAAAGCGACTCTTACCGAACTTAGATTCATTGATTAAAGCGACGACATAAACTGGCTTTTTGCCGATGAACATAACTTCCCGCATTGAGTTATTTGGCTTTCTAAGAAGTAAATGTTACGTCTGCTTTTGACCCATTGAGCGCGGATCTCTAGCTCTTGGCCAATCAAAATTGGATGATGAAAACGAGACGTTAAGCTAACCGTCATGGCAGTGATATTATTTTGGAACAAGCAATGCAGCATGGTGGTATCGTGTAACGCAGTGACAATGCCACCCTGCATGATGCCATCGTAGCCCTCAGCTTTATCTGTTGGTACAATCTTGGCCCTGGTTTTATATTTAGCTAAAGCTTCACTCTTAATTGAAGCTTCATGATTGGCCAAGGCTTTATGATTGACTAAAGTCTCGCGCTCGCCAACGGCTTCAAAACAAATGGGGCTGTCTGCGAAAAAACCTTGGCTGCACACTTGGCAACGCCGATGGTTGTGTGGAATGAAAACCTTCATACTTACCTTTTAACCTTAAATACCTAGAGATTGATATGGCTCGACCAAAAAAACATCGCCAGTTATGCACCCGAGCGGCTTACTCTTGCTTTAAGCCTAATGGCGTTCCTATGGACGAGCTTCATAAAGAAGAATTGCTATTAGAAGAGTTAGAAGCCTTACGCTTGGCTGATCAAGAAGGATTGAGCCAACTTGAAGCCGCTGAACAAATGCAGGTGTCTCGCCAAACGTTCGGCAACATCATCAAGCGTGCACGAGCCAAAGTCGCCAAGTGCATCGTCAACGGTCACGCGTTGGTGATTCAAAGCGCTTAACTCGCGAACTAGCCCAACGTTAGTTAGCTCAACGACAGTGAATTCTCGATACTTAGCTTGATGGCTCAGAGATCTGATACAGCTTTCGACTCTGCCCTTCACACACATCTTTGCAATTGCATTCACGCTCAATATCTAACTGCGCAAGCCCTCCACAGCTGCCTTTGATTGGCTTGCGAGAAAAAATCACACCTATCGCCATCAACGCGACGATTCCGACAAACCCCAATAGCGTCAACATAAAGGTCATTTTCGGAACCCTCGAATACCCCCTAAGTGATTCGGCTGTGCCATAAGAATCGCGGAGTCTTTCTTGCGCCCTTCCTCACCGCAGCCTTTCTTACTACTCCCTTTATTACTGCACTCTCTCTGACTGTGCCCTTTTTTACTGTGACAAACGTTGCGAGGTTCGCGACCGTAATCGAGATCGGTCACTTCCCGTAGATTGTCGAAATCCAAAGTCCCGATTTCTGCCTTACCTGTTGATGCCAAGACTCTAATGTCGTGGTTGAACAAGTGCGCTAGCATCTTCTTCCCTATGTGACGGACGACTACAGATTTCACATCGTAAGAACGGAGGACAGAGATCCATTGCTTCTTTTTATTGCAAGCGGTGTCGGACTCAACCAAAGGAACAATCTGCTTTATTTGTCGTTGTTCATCGACAATCGCAATCTGTGGGGAACGAGCAAAATGGTTGCCTACATGAAGGTCGCGACAAGGTACTGCGTATAACATAGTAACTTCCTGTTATTGATGATCAGAAGTTCAGCATACGCCCCATTATTGGCTTATGCCAATAACTATCATGTGAAAAATAAGATTTACTGGATCGACAGGTAAGATCAAAAGCTACAAGCTACAAGCAGCCAATAGGGTTGGCGCAGGTTACTGTACCTCCCGAACCTGTTCATGAAGAGCCTCCCTTCCCCAAAAACAAGAATGCCCCACTAGTGCGGGGCATTCTTTGTGCGTAAAAGTTGAAATTTCAAAGACAGAAGTGACGATATAAATCGTTGTTACAACGAAAGAGTAAAAGTACTTCCCACACCCAGTTCAGATTCAACGACTAACGTTCCTTCTAGATTCTCGACCATGGCAAGCGCTAAAGATAACCCAAGACCATACCCCTCGATATTGCTGCGGCTGCTGTCGACTCGGTAAAGTCGTTCGAAAATCAAATCCTGATATTTCTGTTCAATACCAACACCAGTGTCCTGGATGGTTATCGCGATCTTACCCTCTGAACTTTGCTCGGCTTTGACCGTCACTCTTCCTTCGGGCTCGGTGTACTTAATCGCGTTATCAACAAGGTTAACCAACACCTGAGTCAATTTGTCAGGATCTGACTGAATAACAAGAGCATCAGCGCTCTCAACCTCAAGCTCAACTTGTTTATCTTCTGCGACATCTTCATACCAGCTCACCACATTGGCAATCACATCAGAGACCTGAGTCGGCACTTTCTGTGGTATGCGCTTTCCGGTCAGCTCGTCGTTCAACTTCATCAAGGCGGTTAACATATTGCTTGCCTGCATGGCGTGTTCAGAACAATCTGCCAATGCGTCTTTCATCGCTTGTTGGTCGGCGTTATTGAGCAATGCCGTTTGGGAAGCTAACGTAATACGCGACAAAGGAGTTCGAATATCATGAGCGATCGCATCGACGGTCGTATTCAAGGTTGTCGTCACGTGCTGTAACTTGGCAACCGCAGTATGGACACTAGAGCTGATCACATTGAGCCCTTGCGGTAAATCAGGTTCGGCTTCATTTTTAGTGCTAGGAAATTCTAACTGCCCTTTTTTCAGCTTATCGAGCAGGTCGCCAAAGGTCACTAACGGAGACATGGCACTCTGGATGATGTTACGAGTGAATACTGCGGTCACGGACACGAGAGCAAGCAACGCATATAAGGTCATTAGCCATTGATTGTAGGCGATAAAGTCTCTTGCTCGGTTATCCAAAACCAACCAGAAATCATACTGCTCCCCTTCAATAGGCAACGACATATAGGGACTCAAGATGAAGCTCTCTAACCATGAACGATTCTCATCAATTTGATAGCTAGAAAAAGACTGTTCTGTCGATAAATGTTGAACACCAGCGATAAACACACCATCAGATGAAGCGCCCTTCTCAAGCTTATACGCCGCAATGTTGTTTTCGAGTAACCGGTGAGGATTCGCCTCTAAAACATGAATCAATCGCTCACTCGAATCGTAAGTCAAAATACGCTGATACTCGGTCGACATAGACGTAAGGATCTTCTTTTCCGTTTGGTAAAGGTCGAAAAAGAAGATAGCCCCAACAATCAGTTCCACCAGCAGCAAGCAGAGCAGTAAGGTCGACATAAAGCGAACCAACAAATGTCTCTGTGTTTTAGCGAGCGCCTGTTCAATACTACGACTTGAGGACATAGCCAACACCTCGAAGTGTGTGAATTAATGGCTTAGAAAAACCCTTATCAACTTTGCTGCGAAGCCTACAAACCAAAACATCGACCACGTTGGTTTGCGGATAAAACTGATGCCCCCAAACATGCTCAAGAATCGCGGTTTTCGACATCACAGCCTCTCGGTTTTCGAGCAGTAATTTCATCAACATAAACTCGCGCTGATTAATGGTGATCGTTTGTTGATCTCTTTGTAGAGTGTGTTTAAGTAGGTCTAGGCTAAGCGGGCCGTAATGCAATTCTAATGGCTGAGGTGTCGGTTGCTTGCCTCGACGCACCAAGGTTTGGCAACGGGCCAATAACTCAGGAAACGCAAAAGGTTTTACCAAATAATCATCAGCACCTGACTGTAGCCCTTGCACTCGTTCTTCCACTGAGTGTTTGGCACTTAATATGATGACGGGCGTCGCGTAGCCTTGCCCTCTGAGTTCAGCCAACACTTCAAACCCATCTTTCTTTGGCAACATGATATCGAGGATGATCACGTCATACTCTGCGGTTACGGCCTCGTGTAATCCATCAACACCATCTGTTGCGTGCGTCACCGTTATCCCTTCTTGCTGAAAACCATTCACCAAAAATCTCGCGATATGAATGTCATCTTCAATCAATAGTATTTTCATCAACGTCCGTTTATTTATTTGCCGTGGTCTGAATACACTCTATCAATATCCTTTCTCGAATATAACCAACATTGCAACTTTGTAATGTTCAAGAAAGCCAGTCGTAATCATGCATTCGTTAGTATGAACCTGTTGATTAAAAACACCCTTTCTAAACAAACAAAAAATAGAATTCGGAATTTGAAAACGAATATTTTTTGAAAACAGATGCTTTAACGGAGTAAACATGAAAACGACAAAACTAACAGTACTAGCAGCAACCCTTGGTTTCCTTAGCCTTTCTCACAATGCAATGGCAGCAGAAACACAAACGGTCTCTTTCACTCAAATCTCATCAGAAGCGGCCTTCAAGCTTGCCCATGAAGCCGTTAATCAATGCGAAGCCGATGGCTACAAGGTTTCTGCGACTGTTGTCGACTTGTCGGGCAATGTGATTGCTCAACTACGTTCTGATGGCGCTGGCATCCACACTCTTGATAGCTCACGCAAAAAAGCGTTCACAGTGGCAAGCATGAAGCAGCCATCAGGTAACCTGATGAAACTCATCGCCGACAAACCTATCATGCAACCCTTGCAGAATATGGACGACAACTTGTTGTTCCTAGCGGGTGGTGTTCCGGTACAACTGAACAATGCCATGATTGGCGCGATTGGTGTGGGTGGCGCTCCGGGTGGCCATTTAGATGTCGCTTGTGCTGAAAAAGCGATTAAGAAGTTCTTCTAAAAGTCCGTTTACCAACAAACACTGACTGATCTAGAAAAGCGGCTTAGTACCCTCCATGCCCAATCAAAAAATGCCTCGCACTTGCGGGGCATTGCTGCAAATTAAAGCAGTTGCGAATAAAAGCAACTCCGAATTGAAACCGATAATAGAAACGTAAACAGGCAAAACATGACACAAATTTGATGTGAACAACCCACTCAATTGTTATATTATAACATTACACTTAATAACCATTCGTTCTCATGAAACAGCTATTCAATCTAATCGATGTAATCAATCGCTTCTTCTCTCGCTATGTAAGCCGTTTCTCGACATGCTGTCGTTCTCTAAAGGGTTTGCCT
This sequence comes from Vibrio sp. L5-1, assembly GCF_021728315.1. Lineage (NCBI taxonomy): Bacteria > Pseudomonadati > Pseudomonadota > Gammaproteobacteria > Vibrionales > Vibrionaceae > Vibrio > Vibrio sp. L5-1. The sequence continues at coordinate 360,777 of NZ_JAKKCQ010000002.1, forward strand.
TTTGGCCTAGTATTACTGTGTTTTGCGCCAAATCTATATGCCCACCCTCACTCTTGGATAGAGATGAAAACCCATATTGAGGGAGAGAATGGCATGATCACCGGTCTCTCTATGGAGTGGTCTTTTGATGCAATGACATCCATGTACATGTTGGATGGCGAAAATGTCTCTGCCGATACAGAAGCTGAAACATTCAAAAAGCTCGCTGCGTCTGTTATTGAAAACATGAAGTATGAGCACTACTTCACGTACTTTTATGATGGTGAAGAGCCCATCAAATATCAGGTTGCTGAACACGCCAAGTTTGAGCGTGACAAAGCCAAAATGGTTCTAACATTTGACCTACCACTTTCTAAGCCTAAACCTGTGACACGAGACTCGCTCCGCGTACTCATTTTTGACCCTAGCTACTTCGTCGACATGTCGTGGTTATCGAATAGCGACGTGACCTTGTCACCTGAACTAGCGAGACAATGTCAGTTGGAATTAATCGAGCCCAACCCGACGCCAGAACAGATGAGTTACGCGATGTCTTTACCAGCCGATGCTGACCCAGATAACACGTTAGGCCAACTGTTTACACAATCGGTTGAGCTTCATTGTGCAGCAGTTCCTGCATCCTAATAAAGTGACTCTTTACCGCCATTACGTAAGCTTCTCAATTCATTTAGAGAAAAATATCTGATATAGGTTCTTGTGAAATGCAGAAAAATCAACTTAAAACAAACTATTACCTTATTGGCGCCGGAGCTTTATTGCTTGTTGCTGTCGGGGCATATCAAGTGTGGTCCATGTGGCCATCGTTAGTTATCTCTAGCATCCAATGGCAAAGAGAAGTCAATTCAGAGCTTGCAGACCTACTTTATGAAGCTAAATCTAATCCTTGGGGCGCAGGCAGTTACCTTATTGGATTCAGCTTTATCTACGGCATGCTCCACTCCCTGGGGCCTGGGCACGGCAAGGTTATTGTCTCTACCTACTTAGCCACTCACCCAACCAAAGCAAAAGCGAGTTTAGTACTTACGGTCGTCTCCGCTTTTTTACAAGCACTGGTCGCGGTCTTATTAGTAAGCGTGTTGCTATGGGGCTTTAGTGCTTCAATGCGAGTGGTGAATGACAAAGCGAATATGTTTGTTTCATTAAGCTTTGCATTAGTGGCCGTGGTAGGTACGTTGATTTGCTGGAAAGCTCTGAAAAACATCTACTCAACGATGCGTAAACCGCAACCAACTCTGAGAGTGAAAGCCATCACTCCATTAGCAACAGGCGCAATTTCGTCAGTGTCAGTTCGTTCGTCAGTACCAGTTCGTGCGCCAATGGCGCTTCGTTCATCTGGTTCAATGATTATGGGCACTACCAATGCATTACAAGCCGCTGACCACACTCATGCAGATCATTCTCATACCGACTGTGGATGCGGCCACCAACACGTCGCTGATCCAGAAGCCATCAATAAAGCTTCAACATTTCGAGAGTACGCGGGAATCATCGTGACGATTGGCATCAGGCCATGTACCGGAGCCATCATGGTTCTACTTTTCGCAAACATGGTTGGCCTATATTGGATGGGCGTACTGAGTGCCTTTGCAATGGCCGTAGGCACAGCATTAACAACCTCATTAATTGCAATAATGACGCTAACAGGCAAGCATCTAGTGAAGCGCTATTTGGCAGCAGGTAACAAGAACAGTAGTGAATCATTGAAAGTCGCAGGTCACTATCTTCAGCTTTTCGGTGGCATTCTACTTGTGTTGATTGGCTTGTTGTTAATGAACGGCCAAGACAGCGGCATGTCGCCTGTTTTCACCATGTAGAGCGCAAGAACGTAGCCATATATCTGAGGTTCTTTCCACCCGCTCCGCACATATCAAGGCCTCGCAAACGCGAGGCCTTAGCTTTAGTCATTATTTAATATCAAATCAGGTAAACAAGTAAGCTATGCCAAGAGCAAACCCCATCAGTATTATTGATTTACAAAAGAGCATCAAAACCGCTAAAGAAAAGTGCCGACAAGCGATACAATGCCGGAGTTACTAGATTGCAGCGTAGTAGCCCCTTTATAGAAAGCTCATTCACAGAAAACATTAAAGTAGCCAGATATGTCTAAAGATCCCGGTTTCACCACAGAATACATCCTCGACAAGACGTTTTTCACAGAGTGTTATGATCAAACTAGCCTTCCGACTCAATTTCCAAAAGCCTATTTAAAAGGAATACTGTTTCTTATTTTTGGTGTGGTTTTATTAGAGTTTGAGCTACTACCTAACGGTTACGTTGGCTGGTTCTTTATTGTATTAAGTGTGATTGAAGCGTTCAGCGTTTACTGCAAGAGAACCTGGTGGATATGGCGACAAAAAATCAGCTCAGGTGCTGGCAGCAAAGTGATCTTTCAAGGTGACGTTAACGGTGTGAGTTATAAAAACGCTAAAAACACCAACACTATCGCTTGGACTGACATCTCCCAGCTGCAACAAACCGATTTAGGTTTTATCCTTCATATTAGAAAACAGCGCCAATATGTCAGTAAGTCTTGTTTAAACGATGAAGCCATTGCATTCATGGTTGAGCAACACGAAGCGTCCAAAGCACCCAAAGCACCCAAAGCACCCAAAGCAAATTAGCATCAATAAATGCCTGCCAAATTGGCAGGCATTTATTTATCATCTTTAATAATTCGTATGGCATAACCGGACAACAACAATGAACACCGTTTACCAAATCAGTGATTGTCACCTTTCCGATAAATCCAGCTATGAAAACCTGCGTAGAGCCCTGGAATACGTCAGCAAAGACACAGCATGCAAGACCATTTTTCTGACTGGTGATATTTGTTGTAATCCAAAGTCTGGCGACTACATTCGATTAGAGGCGTTCATTAGGCAACACATTAGCGACCAATCCATTTACGCGGTTGCGGGCAATCATGATGACTCTCGCTTAATGCGTACAGAGTTAAAAGGATCGTCGATTTTCGTCACCGATAAAGCCACCAGCTGTGGACGAGAATTTGTGTTTTTGAACTCCAGCTTCAAGCCGCTGGATAAACGTCATCCACTCGGTTCTGGGCGCATTGATAACCGTGGAATGGCTCGGCTAAAACAACAGCTTAGAAAGACGAATAACCCAATCGTTGTAATCCACCACCCTGTTATTCCAGTCGGAGCTGAGTGGATGAAAGCCATCCGTCTAGAAAACGATGCTGATGTGATGAACGTGCTTCGGAAATATCGCGTTCGTGACGTGATCTGCGGTCATGGCCATGATGGAATAACGGCGACACAACAAGGCATAACTCAATATATGGGCCCTTCGACAGCCTATGGCTTTGACCACTCGATCAATGAATACAATCGCAGCGAGAAGATAGGATTAAGTCGAATTTCGTTCTCTCCTGATTCCATCGACTACCAAGCTGTCTATTTTTGAACCCTCTATCTTGAATCTTGCTGTCTTAAACTTTGTGGATTCGCTTTCGAATAAACCAAGCTATATAGCGTTCTATGCCAATAGAAGAGGCTTGCAGCGATTCAATTTATCAATCTGTGATTGAAGACAGCACGCGAAGAGGTTTGGCGTTACACTCATTAAGATCAAACAAATAACGAGGGTCTATGACGTTTTCTCCTGCCATTTTGCGTAAAGTCTGGTACTCCCCTTCTATTAACCTTGGGCTTCGCGCCACCAGTGCCATTGTGCTGTTTCTCGGTTTAGGGGTGTTGTCGAATCAAACCACTATCGCCATGACCGCGCTGATGACCATGCCAGCCGCTCTGATTAGTGGCCTCGATGCAGCTGGGCCAAGGCGGTGGACACGTTTTGCGATTACCTCAACCGCTTGGGGCATGACTCTAGTCGTCAGTTACGCTCTGCTGAAAAGCGGACTGCCTTTATGGGTGACTTATGGTGCTATGGGTGCTTTGCTTGCCAGTGCGGCAGTCAATGGTCCATTCTGGGCGAGGCTTGGCATGTCCTGCCTCCTAATTGCTATCGTCACACTCTCACTCCACAATTCCAACACCGCGCTAAGTTTGTACCCAATGTTGGTACTTGGCCCCCTTACTTTTGCACTGTTTAGTTGGCTTTGGTTTGCCCTGTGGAAACACTATGCGCTGCGTGTATGTTTATCTGCAATTTACGAAACGTTGGCAGACTACATCCAATATCGCCAAGCCTTCTTGTTAGGAGGCGAAAATGAAGCACCGAAAAGACGCATCAAATACCAACTCATCGAATTGTTCCAACAGGCTCTTCAATCTGAATCTTTTCGATCTAAACAAGAAGATGCTAACTCGCTTCGACAAGCCTTGTTCCTCGCTCTTGATACGTTTGAAGTGATACTCAGCAGCCACACAACGAATCCCGATCTATTGAACCAATTTCAGTCCAGCAAACACAAACGAGACTTGCTATTGGTTTGGAGCCAACATTGTCAGCAAAGACTAAGACACAAAGCCAAACAGCTTCTACACAACACAAACGAAGAGGTGAAGCACTTAAGCTCATTAGAGCAAGAAGCTAGTGACTTGATTGAAGCGGTCAAGCTCGAAGACCAACCCCGCTTTCGTTATTGGGCCTACGCAGTGAAGCACATTTCCCGTCGTATTGAGCTTAATGAACCCGCTTATGAACGTTCTTTTGAAGTGCAGCCGTTCGAGTTGTCTTTTCGCCTACCAAGCCGAGGCAATCCGATTTGGCGTCATGTTACCCGTGTCGGTTTGATGTTCGCACTTGGTGCTGGAATTGCGGAATACTTTGAATTGATTCGCCCTGATTGGGTTCTGATTTCGATGTTAATGGTGATTCAGCCAAGCTTCTTGGCGACACGCAGTAAAACGTGGCAACGCTGTTTAGGTACAGCGCTTGGTGTGCTGTTCGCGACCTCTTTAATTCACATTGGCGTACCAACGACCGCGATGTATACGCTAATGGTCATCCTCTTGCCCGTCGCGATGCTTAATATCATGCGCAATTACTCGCTAGCCATTGGTTGTATTACCGCGCTACTGATTTTGATTTATCAAACCATGGCGCACCAAGGGCTCGATTTCGCAGCACCACGTTTGATCGACAACATCGTCGGTGGCGCCATTGTGCTACTCGGTTATGGTTTGTTATGGCCGCAATGGCGAGGTAAAGAGATCCACAATCAAGCGTTAACAGCATTGAATAGCTCAAAAAGCTTGTTTGTGTATTGCTATGAACAATTGCAAGTCGACACCGAACAACGTGACCACATGGCCTTAACCAAACAACGTGCTGCGATGCTAACCGCCGAAAGCGACCTTGAGCTGATTTACAACGAGATGCAGCAAGAGCCAAAACATACTCGAGCCGATCCTCACTATTATGAAGATATGCTGAGTCACTATCGATTATTAAGCCATTACCTCTGCTTGCTGATCCCACTGGTCAGAAAAGGCACGCAATATCAAGGCTCTCAACAAGTCGAAAGCTTGATTCATGATGCGATGGATGCATTGATCAATACCATTCGTGATAACCGCGTCCATGAGCTACCCGCGATCACCAATCAAACTGAAGCCCAACACCCAACTTCCACAACGGGTCAACGTTCGGTAGAAGAAATCATCTGGTTAGCACTGATGACCATTAAGCAAATGCACGATTTAGTTCGGCGTAATCTAGAAGGCTAAATCAGGGCTTAACTATCAAAGGACTTAAATACCAAAGCTCTTAAACCCCAATAGCCACTCAGATTTTTATCTGTATTTTTAAAGCGAAGCGTTTGGCACACCTTTAGGAAAAAGAGAGTATCTAAAACTTGTTATTTGACTCATTCCAATACTTACGTTCTTTTTCAGTTATTGAATATATATAGTCATAACGACCTAATTGCCTTAAGTGACCATGCAAAACCAATTCATTTAGAGAATTTATAACGTTTACAACATCATTATTTGTAGATGGTATCCATTCCAAATTAAGACCTACTTCGCTGTTGATCTTGGAATCTTAAAAATGAACAACCCCATCATAAACAACTGATTTACAAACTGTTATAACACTCACCGCATACATCGTGATAACTTTCTTTAGTATCGAACATTCTATTCTACTGGTGGTTCATCACTGTCGAAAAACTTGTAGTGGCATGGTGAATTTTTCCAATATTTTAAAGGTACTAATACCTTAGAAAAGGCGGAAACAAAATGACCGGAGTACAATATTCATACGAGCAATTCAAACCTTGAGAGTTTAAGTTAAATTGCTCTCATCATGAGATTCAAGTCACGTTCATCAGTGTTTTTTCTAGGTATCGTCTACTCCTCTCAACTGTTTAATTAGAAGCTGATATGACAAAGAAAATCATCCTAGATACAGATCCGGGCATCGATGATGCAATGGCAATCCTATTTGCAGAAGCACATCCAGATATTGAGCTAATGGGGATCACGACCGTTTATGGAAATGCGACGATAGACAATGGCACTCAAAATGCTCTCTATCTGAAGCAAAAATTCGGTATGAAGGCACTCGTTGCAAAAGGTTCGGATAAGCCCTTATTAAGAGATCCGGTTGGAGCAACGGTTGTTGTGCATGGTGAAACGGGGTTGGGTGATGTGACGGCACCAAGTTCGCTAGATTATGAAGCGATTAAAAAGCCAGCTTATCAGTTCATTATCGACAGTGTTCGAGCTGAACCTAAAGAGATCACTCTTGTGGCTGTCGGTCCTCTGACTAATCTTGCACTTGCACTGGAAGCTGCTCCTGACATCGTCGACTTGGTAAAAGAAGTGGTCGTTATGGGTGGTGCATTCGGTGAAAACGGCCACAGAGGAAATGTAACACCATTTGCCGAAGCGAATATTCATGATGACCCTCATGCTGCCGATAAGGTGTTTACGGCATCATGGCCAGTCGTCATTATCGGGCTCGATGTTACAGAGGAGAGTTTTTTTACCAGTCAATACCTTGATGAGTTGCGAGATGACGCTGGAGAAGTTGGGCAGTTCATCTGGGACATTAGCCGTTACTACTTAAAGTTTTATTCTGACAAAGTAGGAATGAATGGTTGTCATGTTCATGACCCATCAGCCATTGCTTATGTTATCCAACCGTCTCTTTTTACAAGTCGTAATGGCCCGGTCAGGGTTGTCACAGATGGGCCAGCGGAAGGGATGACCATTCAGAAAGCTGATCAACGTAACTATATGAATGATGAATGGGGTTTATTTCCTGCACAACAAGTCGGCGTTCAAGTAGATAGCGATACTTTACTCTCACTCTACAGAGAGACATTGATAAACTATTCACAGCAGTAAAGTGGGCCTGTCGTAAATATTGAGAAATGCGCGACAGGCTAATGCTCTGGATACAATAATCCTACAATTGCGTAGAAACGCTCAAAGGCACTGTCAGTTTCATCTGATTCAGATGAAACTGATCTTCAATATCAATACACGATCTAAGTGTCTATCCATATTAAAAAGTAATTTTCATTGACTAAGTTCCATAATTGACTAGCTCACTTATGCCCCCAAAGTGAGCCTGAGAGGGATTGAACTCAGTTTCAAACCCTGCAACTTGCCTTACTTTTCCTGATGTCTAGAGTTCCAACAATGTAGCTAAATGTTTTAATCCACAACAGACTAACCTTTAATCACACTTACGCACGAATATGTTGTTCAACTATTTCTAAGCCATTGAATAATAGAAAACTAAAAGGAATTTTTTGATTGATAACGTGCCTTGAATCGGAAGCAACATGTGCTTGCACGGTTTTCAACTAGAAATTAGAACCAAACTGAATTATATGTATAATTTTCAGTTGGTTAGGCAAGGACGGGATCGAACTCTAGTAGAGGTTACATTTACTGTAGGCAGGGCTTGTGGATAAGTGCTTATTTTTGATTCATCGCGGATTTCCCTTGAAAGCCGAGATGAACCTTTTTCAATAATCTAGCGCGCGAAAGCATTTGACAGATCGATACCACATTGCTTTACATCACATATATTAATAAAAGTGACAATGCTTACATTTATAAATGTGATGCGCATCTCCATTCATCTTTTGATTACTTTCTAAGCTTAGTTGGTTTTTATCCGATTAAACAGAAGGTTATATGATAAATAGAATAATAACACTAAGTGGCGTTGCATTACTTTGTTCAGCGAGTGCGTATGCGCAAATGCAAAATGGAAGTTTCGAAAACTGGGAAGGAAACGTACCATCTGGATGGAGTGTGATTGACTCCGGCATTGCACTTTCCCTCTCTACCGACCCTGTAAATAACGGCAGTTTCTCTGCACAAGTAACAGTGAATACAAGTACTCAAAGTAATACCGATTTACTTCAAACGATAAGTGTTGAACAAGGGAAAACTTATGATTTCTCTGTCGATGTTTATCACACTGAAGGTAACGTGAAAGCTCGCCTTTTTGTTGATGGCTATTTAGGCTACTCGAATAATAGTTTAACGAATCAGTGGCAAGCATTAACTCACTCGTACAGCGCTACCAGCACTAAAGATATCGTTGTGGGCATACGATTTTATGATGATGCAGGTTTTGATGGTTCGGAAGTGGTGTATTTAGATAACTTTCAGCCTACGGAGACTCCACCAACACAAAGCTGCAATGACACAAGTGCCGCACTCACGCTAGTGACGGATAACTATGGTTCTGAAACCAGTTGGTCTCTCAAAAACTCAGTTTCTCAAACTCTTTATTCTGGTTCAGACTATCAAAGTAACACCAACAATGAAGTGGAAATGTGTTTAGCGGATGGTAGCTACACCCTAGAAGTCTCAGACTCTTATGGAGATGGAATGTGCTGCAGTGTGGGGAATGGTTCATACAGTTTGTCGGTAAACGGAACCGTTGTGGCATCTGGTGGTGATTTCCAAGCAAGTCAGAGTACAGAATTTACGATTGGTGGCTCAACGACTACACCACCAACTGAACCACCAGTGTTAGGTGAGTATTACAAAGACGCTGAAGGCAAAGTGGGCTTTGCGTTAAAAACGGCCTTATATCAAATTATTGATAATCATAGTAGTCAGGGTTACACCGCTATTTGGACATTAGTGTCTGAGGCTGACCTAGACGCATACTATGACACTGATGGGTCGATTCTCGATATGTATTCAGAGAAACCTTCAGGCTCAGATTCAATCCAATTTACTAAGGTGGCCGATCAATGTGGTCAATACAGCAAAGAAGGTGATTGCTACAACCGTGAGCACTCATTCCCGAAAAGCTGGTTTGGTGGGAAAGTCGAGCCAATGAACTCTGACGGTCACCATTTATTTGCCACTGACGGCTACGTTAACTCGAAACGTAGTAATTGGCCATTTGGTGAGGTAAGTAGTGCAACATACACATCAAGCAATGGTTCTAAATTAGGCAGTGCAGCAAACTCTCTTGGTTATGTAGGTACGGTGTTTGAGCCAATTGATGAGTTTAAAGGTGATTTCGCAAGAGCATATTTCTACATGGCAACACGCTATGAAAATGAAATCGCTAATTGGGAAGGAAACTCTACAAGCTCGGATGCCGTTCTGGATGGAACCAATACAACCGTTTTTGAACCTTGGCTACTTACTATGCTAAAGCGTTGGCATTCTGAAGATCCAGTAAGCCAAAAAGAAATCGACCGAAATAAGGCGGTACATGATTTCCAAGGGAATCGTAATCCATTTATTGACCATCCAGAGTTTGTAAGCCAAATCTGGGGAAATTAATCGGAATATAATCACGATGACAATGGTTTAATGATTATTGAATTGAGCCCAATCCTTTGTTTGGGCTTTTTTATTGATAGGCATTAGAGAGCATGATTTAAAATATTTGAAAAAGCATATTGTCATGAAGGTCCGTATGCTTGTCAGTGATCTGCAGCATCAATACTAGACGCTACATTAAGCGACTTTCCATACCTTTAGTTATCTATGAATTGCTAACTTAGGGGAATTTGTAGCTCATTTATGTCAAAAAGTTTGTTATCACTACCCGAAAAACAAAAATCCTCGCAAACGCGAGGTCTTAGTTTTATCCATCAATAGTGAGTACATCTCTAACCTAGGGAAGAGCCCCTAGCCTCCGCATTTTCTGTTATTTTTGCCCGTCTAGATTTGCTTGATGCAGTAAGTGCTCAATGAACATCGGAACCTTTTTTGCTATGTGCTTTCTAGAAGCATAAAAGGCATATAGCACCAAGTCCTCAGGTTCGTATTCAAGCTCTATAACTTCTAGAGAACCCGAATCTATTTCATTACGACAGAATTCAGCAGGGAGTATCGCAAGCCCCAAACCAGCCAATGCACCTGCTTTAGCAAGCTGTCCACTATTGACCTTAAACGTAGATTGAACCCTTTGAGTTATAAGCTCACCTGTCGCGTTTTTGAATATCCAAGGTGTTCCATTTAAAGCAGTAAAACTGTTAATACAAGGTACATGTTTCAAATCCGTAATCTTAAAAGGCTTAGAAGATGTATGAAGAAGTTTGGGTGAAGCCACAACAACACTAGTCCAACGCTTAATCTCTTTCGCTATCCAATTGTTATCCTCTAGCTTCCCTCGATGAAAACTCAAAATAACGTCAAACCCGTCAAGCGGATCCTCTTTAGGGCTGATACTCGTATCACAACATAATGAAATAGATGGATATTGAGTACAAAACGAAACGACGGCTTGGGCCAAGTCAGGTGAGTCTGGCATTAAAACATTGAGTTGCCCTATGACTTCACGAGAGTGTTGTGTCACCTCCTCAAGAGCATCATTGAGTTTATCCAACAATGGCTGAGTTCGTAGATAGAGGTGGTCCCCTGCTTCTGTCGAAGAAATTCGGCGAGTCGTTCTATCAAAAAGTCGAGCATCCAGCTGCTCTTCTAGCAACGCGATATGACGACTGACGTTTGATGTCGGCAAACACAGAAACTCCGCAGCTCTCTTAAAGCTATTGTTCTCATAGACACAGTGAAAACTTTTTAGCCATTGTTGATCAATCTTCTCAAGCATTCCCATTAATCCCACCCATTCTAATAATCCCACCCAGTTGGATTATAAAGCCAATATTAGCCACTTTATTACCAGAAACAGGCTTATACAATACTCATCATTAAAAGTGAACTGGATAAGGTTTCCAATGAGTTGGATAGAAAAACTATTAGATAAGAAAAATATAATCAGTACGCGTAAAGCGAATATTCCAGAAGGCATATGGACAAAATGCCCCTCTTGCGACCAGATCCTGTACAGCATAGCCCTTAAAGAAAATCTGGAGGTATGTCCAAAATGCGATCACCACATGAGGATGTCGGCACGCTGTCGCTTAGACAGTTTTTTAGATAAAGGTATGAAAACTGAGTTAGGCAAACAACACGAGCCGCAAGATTTGCTCAGTTTCAAAGACAATAAACGCTACACAGAGCGCCTTGCCCTAGCCCAAAAAAGTACAGGTGAGAAAGATGCAATAGTCGCGATACAGGGAGAGTTGTTAGGATTACCTGTTGTAGCGTGCGCTTTCGAATTTTCTTTTATGGCAGGCTCAATGGGTGCCGTTGTGGGCGCTCGCTTTGTTGACGCTGTTGATGCAGCAATTGAGGCTAACTGTGGACTAGTATGCTTTTCGGCTTGTGGTGGAGCGCGCATGCAAGAATCACTCATGGCTTTAATGCAAATGGCAAAAACAAGTGCTGCTTTAATGCGACTATCAGATGCAAAGCTCCCTTATATCTCCGTATTAACCGATCAAACTTTTGGCGGTGTATCGGCAAGTATTGCGATGTTAGGTGATATCAATATCGGTGAACCCAAAGCGAGAATTGGTTTTGCCGGACGTCGTGTAATTGAGCAAACAGTACGAGAAAAGTTACCTGAAGATTTTCAGCAGAGCGAGTTCCTATTAGAGCATGGCGCATTAGACATGATTATTGATAGACGTGAGATGCGCAAAAGGATTGCAAGTCTCATCGCAATGATGACCAATACTCAGATTCAAGTTGAGCATTAGACCACTACACCTCGCACTATAGCTTCCCCCTAAAATGAAGTTCAACGATCTCTTTAGATTAACGACCGAGGGGGAGAACATCTTGATCGCTGAATATACAGCATCACTTGTAACGTTCGCATTCAGTTACTCTCCTTTCCGACTACCAATAAGAGGTTGAAGAAGTAAACCGTACCCAGCTACATTCCTTTGGATTACTGTATTTACACTAGCTTCTTATGGTTAAAATGCCGTATTGTACAAACAATCAAATTATAAATACTCGCGGCCTTTGCCACAGAGACTCTCCATTCTAAACGAAAAGACTTACTATGAATTTTGATATCAATGCACTAAAACACCACCAACTGGTCGAAGATGGTCAACTCGAAGGGTGTTACATTCATCAGCCAGTACAGGGCAGTCAGCCAGATGATAAAGCTGTTTTAGCAGAGCGCCAAGCGCTGGAAAATCTGGGGTATAAGGTGGTACAGGTTAAAGCGAAAGGCGGGACAACAACGTTTGCCGAGGCTATGCAAGAACTTGCGAAGAAGACTGGCCACCAGCCTAAATAGTAAACGAGTGAGCAGAGAGAGTTACACCGTTTTCCCCAAAATGAGTCACCGCTATATTTGGTCCCAAACACAAAAATGGGTTGGTACAGCCGAAATTCAGTCTATTACTTAAGAATCTAGCTTTATTAGAGACGGAGACTGTTTACTGAATTAATGTTGGACGGGTATGGCACTTAGCTATGAGTTATGAGCAATAGCACAAAGTAAATACATGCTCTCTATTTGTCATAGTTCTAAAACTTTAAAGGAGCCACAATGAGCTCCTTTGAGGTTTAAGTTATCGCTTCAGTTACTACTGCATTCACTCGATTTAGCTACCAATCGCAATTCTATCAACTTCAATTGTTGCCTCTTCCCAGCTATCTTTTTCAACGTTGCCAACAATCGTTATCTTGTCATTTGGAGCAATAGTCAAACCAGCCCAAGCTTCATCCTCTACTTCGATCACAATTGTGTTTTTGCCATCAGTAAACTTGTACTCGTCATCTCCCAAAGAGTGCACAATGTTACCCGTCACCTGAACTTGGGTATCATCTCTTGCTTCTAGGACTTGAGCAACCGTAACAGGAGCGCTAGCCGTCGGGCCATTAAATCCGCCCGTTGCTGGTAAAGTGTTTGCTGTTGCAAAGCCTGAAGCCAGAACCAGTGTAGTAGCAATAAGTACGTTTTTCATAAGAACCTCTAAGGAGTCATAGTTTGTTTTGATGGGTGTACTATGCAGGAGGTGGTATTAATCGCGGATGAAAGTAGCGTTCATAATTCATTCATGTTGAAAATACGTAGAATGACAATACCAAAAAAAACCATAACCATAACCATATGATCTTAATGGTGATCTTAAATGCTATCTTAATCGAATAATTTTACTTTTTACGAAAATCATTCCTTTTCTAGAGCTCTTGCTCTCTGTTATTCAGTATTAGCCCAGTAATAAGTCATCAAAAGAGTAGCTTTCCAAGCACCAATTGAATAGCACTCGATGAAGCTACGTAGTGAGAGCTTTCTAAAACCAAGGCCTCGCACGCGCGCGGCCCTAGTTTTGCTATTTAGCGATTATGACTGTCCTATAACGTTTACAGCAACCCTACTTCACTGGCTTCTCTTGTTAACTTTCCTTACAGACCTAAGTTACTGAGTAAGCTGACTGAACTTCGGCAAGCTCTTCACAAACCTCTGGTGTACATCCATATAGGTTTGCATATAGATTTCATCGATACTGTTACCACTAGGGAAACTCGATGAGAAGTCGGCGTGCTTACGGTCAATGGACAATTTGGCCGCCTCGACTATATGAGCAATGAACATTCGAGGATCTTCCAAGCCGATAGAGATACGCATTGTGGTCGGTTTGATGCCTGCTTCATTGAGCGCCTCGTCGCTGAGTTCAGAATGCGTAGTCAGTGCCGGGCACAGTGCCACCGTATTGGTTTGCCCTAAACTCACTTGCATGCCGATTGCGGGCTCAAGCATGTCGAAGAACTGTTTAAACCCATCACGATTGATTGGCGTACGATCACCGTTGCCTTCCATATCGATAGTAAACAGCGCAGCAGGTAACCCCAAGTACATGTTGTTCTGGCAGTGTTCATAGTTATCACTATCTGGCAAAGCTGGACACGACACGTTGATGTCTGGGTGAGCATCGAAGATCTTCGCGAGAGTCAGAGTATTAATGGTTTTCTGCACCACGCGCATCTCATAGGTTTTCATACCATTGAGCACTTCGAACGCTTTGTCTGCGTCTAAGAACGCGCCCTTAATGTAGTACACATTCCAAAACAAGGTTTCGTTCCATGGAATGGTGACCTCATTACCGTTAGGTTTGGTGAAAGTCATCTCCTCCCCTTTTGGAACAAACATGGTTTCGTTACGGCCAATCACGACTCCAGCTGTTGTGGTGCCTGAACCCGCTAGCTCTTTGGTGTAGGAGTGAATCACATAATCTGGCCTTTCCATCACATCATCGCGTTTTAGCACAGGATGAAGCAATGGTGTGCCTACTGTTGAGTCGACAATCACGTCCCAACCACGAACGTGACCAGCTTTGCTGATACTAGCAACATCCAACACGTATCCATGCGGGTTACACGGTGACTCTAGGTAAACGTAGATCTTCTTACCCGCAGCGAGGCGATCCGCGTATTTATCAGCAACCTCATCAAGACGAGCCGCAAACTCATCACCAGAGTAACCATCGACCCACTCTACCGCGACATTCAGGTTCGAAGGCTTGCCAAACCAATCTTCCAACAGCTGGTAAGAACCTCCATAGATATTGCGTGAAGCCAAGACAATGTCTTCATGCCCGAGCAAGTGGCTTAACAACCCATCAATAGCCGCCATACCCGAGTTAAAGTTCCATGCGAGATACTCGTTGGCTCTAGAACCTGCCTCAATATCAACCATGTGATTAGCCAGTGAAATCGATGTAGGATTAAGAAGACGAGAGTAAATATCGTGCAGCGGCTCTTTACCGTTGAATGCATCTTCAATCCATTCTGTACACGCAAACAAATAGGTCGCGGTGCGCGTAATAACAGGGCTGGCAGAGAAAATAGCGGCAACATTATCGAAGATAGGATACGCACCTTTAGACGCAAAATTGCCATTATTGGTGGCAATAGATTGGTAAGTAGCACGCATTGGGTTTTGCAGGTTGTCTAGGATCTTAGCGATCTGGAATGACAAGAAACGTTTGGCGTTAAACCAAGCGATTCGGTCACTCTTGTCGAGGTCTGAAAGCCCATCAACCGTCAATGCCCAAAGATCGTGTGTCTTGGTATTGGCTTTGTACAGTGTCGTCGCCAGTTCAATCAGAGTGACGCCGTAATCACTGTTTGGATCGATACCAAAATGCTTTGCTTGCTCAATCGCAAGGGCTTCTGCTTGTTCATGTTTGGTTGTTTTACGCAGCGGGCTAAGTTGAGTTGAAGTATTCATAATTCCTAAGTCATTCCATGCTTGTTGTTCCTCCTTTAATTTTAGTTTTGTACAGATGCTAAAAATTGCTATTTGCGAAGTAAGACATACACTTTGAGCAATAATATTGCCAAACTAAATTCGATATTGATGGATTATGCTAATGGACGAGATCGACAAGAAAATACTGGCTGAACTGCAAAGCAACGCTCGGCTCACCAATCAAGAGTTGGCCGATCGCGTGTCGCTATCGCCCTCTCCTTGCTTACGCCGAGTTCGAGCACTAGAGAAACAAGGGATTATTCGCGGCTATCACGCCAGTGTCGACCAAGAAGCATGCGGCTTGCCTGTGAATGTGTTTGTGTTGGTGAAACTTGAAAAGCCAACTGAAGAGAATATGCGAGACTTTGAACAACACATTGAAGTGATTGACGAGGTGTTAGAGTGCTTTCTGATGACGGGCAATCACGACTACCTATTACATGTCGTCAGTGAATCACTCAAAAGCTACGAGCAGTTTATTCGTAAGCAATTAACTCGCCTACCTAATATTGCGTCTATAGAATCCAGCTTCGCCTTCGGTCAGGTAAAAACAAAGACCAAGTTGCCAGTGAGGTAAATGCGGGGCGCTATTGGGTCCAGAATCTTGATGGCTTGAATTTTGACGTGACACTTTCTAGTTCAGAAATGCCCTAGTGCTAGCTCGCGCACCTGAACATAAATTGATCTGCATCAGCATATGGTTTAATAATGATTAACTACTAAATATTAATAATACAAATTGCGTAATACTGAATTGAGAGAGTTCATTTTTACGTTGTTGGTGATTTCATGGATGTACACACCTTAGCTATATATACCTCTTTGTTAGCAGCCACGGTTGCGAGTGCTATGTTGTTAACGCATAAATATATACTCGCAGGCACCACGTTAGGGGTGAATTATATTGCTTATGCTGCTTTGCTGTTAGGAGCCAGTGTTACACCACTTTCATTCGGCGTTACTCAATCTTCAGAATCCATCGTTTTTCTTTCCAATGGTGCATACGCAACGGCTTTTGGTTTACTACTCGTCGGCATAACCGTGTTACGAGGAGCAAGTCGATCTTTTCTCGTAATATCAATGATCATTAGCTCCCTTGGCATTAGCTTCTTTCTTTATAGCGCCATAATCGCACCTTCTGTTACTTCTAGGATCGAAGCTCGAAGTATTCTCGTTGTGACGATATGTATCTTAGCCCTACGTGCAAACTATTCCGGGGAAAAACACGATAACAGAGAAGCAAAGTGCCTGTTGAACCTGACCCTGTTCATCAACATTCTCTATATGGCAATTAGGGGCGTACTTGCTCATACCAAAGGAACGAACTCGAACTATTACCTGATATCAGATATTCATAAATTGTCTTTCGTTATCATGACAATCACAATTATTAGCCTCGCATTTTCAGTGTTTTGGATCTTAACTGATCGTTTATTGAAGCAAACCTATCGTTCATCGATCACTGATGAACAAACAGGCCTTTATAACCGTAGAGGCCTAGCTGAGCTGATACCCAAGCTTGTTCTACCAGGCCGAGAGAGTGACATTTCTGTACTGATGGCCGACCTAGATCATTTCAAAAAAATTAATGATACCTATGGTCATGACAAGGGAGATGATGTGATTAAGCACTTTGGTCAAATTCTTGAAGATACATGCCGAACAAGCGATTTCTGCTTTCGCTATGGTGGAGAAGAGTTTGTTGTCATGTTACCTAGAGCGAATAAAGTTCAAGCAATGCAGATAGCCGAAAGAATAAGAAACCACGCAAAACACAACTCCAATCAAGAGCTCTCATCTGGCAGGTATACTGTCAGCATTGGAGTGACTCAAGCCCTCATAAACGATGACTGGAATTCATTAATTAAAAGAGCGGATAACGCACTCTATGACGCGAAATCCCAAGGGCGCGATTGCATCGTTGAGCGTTAACAAAATGTGGTGGTTAAATATTCATATTAAGAAAAAATAAACAAGCTTTGCCCAATTTAAAGCTAATACTTCCCCAAAAACAAATAATAATCACCAGCCTATTTCACTGACTTAATCACTTACATTAACCTTGTGTTGATTGATTCCGTAAAACAAACCAAAGATATGTGAATCGATTCGAAGTGATCGTTTATCTGGCTGTCATCTAATTTTTGTACTTTGATATAACAAATAGCTCAAAAGTTATTGAGCGATCGTTCAAATATATTAAAATTTCCACTATAGTTGATTGGTCAAACAACTCACAACAAGGAAAAGTTATGAATCAAAGTACCGAATCTCAATCAGATCCGACTCGATCTATCCCTCAAGAAGCATTTGATTGGTACGACGAATATGCGCACGGTCTGATTGATCGCAGAGAGTTTATGGCTCGACTATCCGGGCTAGCTGTACTTGGCTTAACTATGACGACGCTAACTTCTGCACTGATCCCTAATTATGCGCAGGCAGAGCAAGTCTCTTTCAATGATCCTTCCATCACAGCAACCTACGAGACATTTCCTTCACCTAAAGGATACGGAGAAGGCCGTGGTTATTTAGTGGTACCAAAAGAGTTAGCGGATAATGCGCCAGTTGTCTTAGTTGTTCATGAAAATAGAGGCTTAAACCCATATATAAAGGACGTGGCAAGACGACTCGCGGCCGCGGGGTTTATTGCGTTTGCACCTGATGCACTCTATTCGCTTGGTGGGTATCCAGGTAATGATGATGAAGGTCGTGCAATGCAAAAATCATTATCCAGAGATAAAATCGAAGAAGACTTTATCGCCGCTGCAAACTTTTTGAAATCTCATGAAAAAAGTAACGGCAAGCTAGGCGCAGTCGGATTTTGCTTCGGTGGTTATATCGTAAATATGTTGGCGGCGGTAATGCCAGAGCAACTGGATGCGGGCGTTCCGTTTTATGGTACTCCTGCCGCACCCGATTTAAGAAAGAATGTTAAAGGGCCATTGCTCATCCAATTTGCGGGAATCGACAAACGTGTGAATGCAACTTGGCCAGAATATGAAGCTGAACTCAAAGAGATTGAGGCAGACTACACCGCTTACATCTATGACGGTGTGAATCATGGCTTCCATAACGATTCAACAGGTCGATATGCTGAAGAAGAAGCAGAGTTAGCGTGGGCACGTACACTTGAGTTCTTTAATAAAAAGCTTTCTTAACAGGCAGCTTTACCTAACCCGTTTTCTTTAAATTCCAAGTTACTGCCCTATACCTTATTCAACGAAACCCAAAAGGCCTCATACGTGCGAGGCCTTTGTTTTCTCAACGCTATATGGGCTTGCCCTACAGATAGGTTTGGGGTCGTCGACATTCTGATATGAATTAAACCTGACTCTTAATATCAATCTAACCTATTAATATCAATCTAACTTTGCTTCTAACAAACCTATTGACCCGATCGCATAAATAGATAATATAGACATCTAGACGCCTACATGTCTTTTGGTTAATTAAATGGAGTTATCATGAACAGCTACAAAAAAATCACAGCATCCCTGTTGGCATTAGCTTTCGTATTCGGCGTAACAGGATGTGAAAAAAAAGACGAGGCTGTCATCAAGATTGGGGCGACAGTTGGCCCACATGCACAAGTTGTACAGGCAGTCGCCAAAGAAGCAGCAAAGCAAGGGATTAACATTGAACTCGTCGAATTCTCAGACTACATCACCCCTAACGCAGCATTGGACGATGGAAGTATTCAACTCAATAGTTACCAACATCAGCCATTTCTCGACAACTTTAATGCCAATCACGATAGCCAGTTAATTTCTATCGGACGTTCAATTTTGATGCGTATGGGCGTTTACTCGAACAAGTATACTTCGCTTGACTCTATCCCAGATAACGCACGAATCGCGATTCCAAACGACCCAACGAATGGTGGGCGAGGACTATTGCTACTTGAAGATGCTGGGCTGATTTCTTTAAAAGACAACGCTGGTTTCAACGCTTCATTAAGCGATATTGTTGATAACCCGAAGAACATTCGATTTGTTGAAGTGGATGCCGCTCAACTACCCCGCTCTCTTGACGATGTAGATGCAGCTGCAATCACCATGAACTATGTGATGTCTGCTGGACTGGACCCTAAGAAACAAGGCATTTACTTAGAGAAAAAAGACGCACCTTTAGCCGTGATGGTTGTGGCGGCGCGAGAAGAAGACAAAAATAATGAAACGTATAAAAAGATCATCTCAATTTACCACTCTCAAGAGATCAATGACTTTTTAGACAGCACTTTCAAAGGCACCATAGAAGCCGCAAATTAAGCTAAAAGAGTTCACCTTAGATTTGGCGTTGCCTGCTACTCATTAAGCAACGCCAGATTGAGTTGACGTGTTCATCGCTGACTCATTCCTGCCCCTTTTCAAATTAGAAGCAAAGCTTAAGTTACTTAAATCGAGGTTGAAAACGGTGTGATGAGAGCAGATTATGTAAGTATGAAATTCAATTAATTCTGGGTTCTTCGCATGAAAAAAGAAGTGATACTGTTTGATATAAACGAAACGGTTTTAAATTTGGGGTCATTACAGCCTAAATTTAAAGCGGTGTTTGGCAGTGAGGATGCACTATCGCTCTGGTTTTCAAAGCTTTTACACTCCTCAACGGTTTGCATCGCAACAAACGTAAAATCTACTTTTTCTGAATTAGCGAATGCAGCGCTCGACGCTATTGCACAGCGGTACAAGTGTGATTTAACGACCGAAAGCAAAGGTGCCTTATTAACTTCCTTTGCCAATCTACCACCGCACACTAATATCAAAGAGTCTTTACATAAGTTGCGTAAAAGTGGTTTTAAAACAGTCGCGTTTTCCAACTCATCCCTCGACCTTATCACTTCTCAAATCAAGAACTCGGGCTTAGAAGATTATTTCGACACCGTCATTTCCGTTGAAGAAACAGGCAGTTTCAAACCTAGTTCAGATGTGTATAAATTTGCAGCAGAAACTTTACAAGAGCCTGTCGATAACCTTCGTCTTGTCGCTACTCACGATTGGGACACTCATGGTGCGTTATCTGCTGGCTTACAAGCCGCCTATATAGACCGAACAGGAGTTGAGTATCATTCCTTGTATTTGAAGCCGGAGATTAGCTCAAAGACGATGGATGGTGTGGTAGAGCAGATAATTAAGCACAATTTAGACAAGTAAAACCTCAAGAGGCTTTTGCTACTCCCGCTCGATACAAACAAAAAGGCTTCGCACACGCGAGGCCTTAATTCTATCTACAGAGCAATTAACTCGCCTACCCAATATAGCTTCTATCGAATCCAGATTCGCCTTCGGTCAGGTAAAAACAAAGACCAAATTGCCAGTGAGATAGATGAAGTTCGCTTTTGCTCGGGGTTTATGGGGCGCTAGAGGCTGCTCTTCAAAATTCCTGAACTGCACCAACAAATATTTCGCCCCATTCCGCATTAACGTAATTACTTCGTGGAAGATCGAGCTACTGGAATTTCAGTACTTTTCCTCAAAGCAAACTGACGACGTGGAGTTGCAAGTTGGTGATGTTGGAGTTTGAGTTTGAGTTTGAGTTTGTAGTAAAGAACATGCTCCGATTTGATCCAATATGAAAAATAACGTTTAACGATGTTTTACACTTTCAATTCTCTATGTCGATTCTAGTCCCACAAATCAACTATTTGCACGATATCTAATATACATCTCACTAATATATTGAATGATGAGGCACAATTACGCCTATGTTTGATAAATAAGGCCAAAACCAACGTCATGGTTAAACACCATCGAAAACAATTAGTAATAGGTATCTGATGCGTTTTTTAACTTGTTTTACTCTAACGTGTACTATTTTTTTATCCGCTAGGTGTTTTGCCGAAGAGCTAAAAATTTTCACTTGGGAAGACTATATCTCTGACATTCTGATAGAAGAGTTTGAAGAACAGTACGGTCATACTGTTTCTCAAGTTTATTTTGAAAATGAAATGTTGCGTGATGCTGTGGTGTATTCAGGTAAAGCCCTAGCCTATGATTTGTTTATCATTGATGGGCAAACCATTGGCGAACTGGGCAAAGCAGGCACCTTAGGGGATTTGTCTAATACTTTGAAGGAAGGTAATTCAAACTTTACAGAGGTGTCTCGCAGAGCTTGCGGGGTGCATGGCATTCCGTACGCTAATGGTACCATGGGGGTCGCATTTCGGTCTTCAAGAGCTACCGAAGGTATAACCTCTTGGATGGACGTTTTCGACTACGCATTAGAGCACCCTCAAACTGTTGTGATTCCTGATGACGATGTAGATACCATTGCAATCGCATTATTGGCGTTAGGGTTCGATCCTATGACCGAAAATGAAGTCGAATTGGCACAAGCGTACAAACTGTTAATGAAGGTCCGTGAACAGCTATTAGTAATAAGAGCGGCTATTGGCTACGCTCTAGATAAAAAATCTGGCTCTAAAATGGAAGTTGCCGTTATCTATTCAGGAGAAAAAGAACAAATAGCGTCGTATACAGAGCAAGATGATTGGATCTATACCATTCCTCAAGAAGGTACTTTGATGTGGCATGAATGCTTTAGTGTCCATAAAGACAGGCCTATTAGCAAAGCGTCGATAGAGTTCCTTAACTTTATTAACACACCTGAAAGATCGGCATTAAATGCAGAAGAGATGTGGTTCGCAAGCTCGAACAGACACGTTTTGGGCTTAGCATCTGATGATTATCTGTTAGATGAAGAGTTGTTCCCAACGGGATTAGACAGCGGTTCATCGTTTACCTATAAGACACTAAGCAAAGAAGCTTCAGACCTGAGAAGCCAAATACTCTTTGTTATTCATAACCAAAGATATAAAACAAAAAAATGAAACTGTCGCTAAAGATCAATTATATTCTGCTCCCTGTTATGGTGGTAATTTTCTCCATCGCCGGAGTGTTTTCGTATACCAGTCAAAAAATGCAACTGAACTCGTCGCTATCGGAACAATTACAAAGTGAACTTACTCATATCTCTCATGAGCTTAATGAAGCGCTTAGAGAGCTCGATTCTGCGATTAGAATGAGTCTAGAGAACTACTACATTCAAAAGTATCTTATTGAAATATATGATGACACTGCTCAATATTACACGGAGAAAGAGCTAACGGCTTATATCAATCAATTAAAGCTCAATCACAGTACGATCGAGAGCTTTGCTCTAGTGGATATTAATGGCAAAGAGCTTATCTACTTTAATACGTCGGATCCATTTGCAAAATACTCTGCTGATACGGTTGTGACGGATCACCTTGCTACGATTCAACAAGCATTAGATTTGAAAGGTGTGGCTCACGTTAACGCTTCTACCTACAAACTGAACGATGGTGTTGAAGGCCCTGAATTTTTAGTTGTAAAAACATTTACACCTGAGCAGAGTTTTACTGTCCCAACCTTTTCTTATGGGCAGACATTACTTACTGCAGTGGTTCGCTCAAAAATCAGGCACTACGATGAATTTCAAGTATCTGTGAAAAGTAGGCTCGGTCCTGACGCTCAACTGATACTTAGACCTAATGCCACCTCGTATTCGCTGGGTAACGAAGAACAGATAAAAGATATTACCTTGCCAGACTATGAATTAGGTTTTCAGTTAATACAT
The DNA here is from genome assembly GCF_021728315.1 of Vibrio sp. L5-1. Classification (NCBI taxonomy): domain Bacteria; kingdom Pseudomonadati; phylum Pseudomonadota; class Gammaproteobacteria; order Vibrionales; family Vibrionaceae; genus Vibrio; species Vibrio sp. L5-1. The sequence goes on from NZ_JAKKCQ010000002.1 coordinate 383,865, forward strand.
GACTTATGGTCTATCAAAATTTGCCTATCTCAAATACACCTCAATAAGTTGTATAAACCCTTTCAACTTCTTTACGCTGTTATTGTTTTGTTAGTAACGGCTGTCACTTTCTTACTACTAAAGTGGCTTATCGTAAAACAAATCATTAAGCCAGTGGAGAGACTGACTAAGAAAGTGGAGTCCGTAAATCATGATGGCTTAGTCTACATAGAGCGTTCCAAAAGTAACGACGAAGTCTCCATCCTCACCAATAAGTACATTAATTTGATTACTGATCTCGATGATCTGGCAAAAAGAGACTCTCTGACGGGCTTACCAAATAGGAAAAAATTCAATTTAGATATCACGCGTATAATGAATAACTGCACCGAAACAGATACAAAGTGCGCCGTTATCTACTTTGATATTGATAACTTTAAACACGTAAATGACAAGTACGGACATCATGTTGGTGACCACTTATTCGTAGTGTTTTCAGAACGCCTTGTCGACAGCTTTGTTGATTTTGAGTGGGGAAATCTAACTATCTCTGAGCTTGAGTTCGCCAGGCTATCTGGGGATGAATTTGCCATCATAGTTGGTGGATTGGACGACTTAGATATACTTACCGAATTTGCCCATCGAATTCTCTCTCTCTTTGAGGACGGCTTCGAGGTGGATGGTACTCAATTTGATATTGGGGTCAGTGTCGGTATTTCCGTTTACCCTGATGATGCTAACTCTGTCACCGAACTGGTTAACAATGCTGATTCAGCGATGTATGCCTGCAAAAATGTCGCGGGAAGAAACCATTATCAATTCTACTCAAAAGAGATGGATAGAGAAATAAAGCGTCATACTCAAATTAATGAAGACTTGAAAGATGCGATTAAATCTAACGGGTTCTATCTAACCTATATGCCAGTTTATGATATCGAAAAAGGTAAGATAAAAGGTGCAGAAGTTCTAATCCGTACAAGCCACGAGGCTCTTCTTTCCTACGGGCCAGCGGATTTTATACCTGTAGCAGAATCGTCAGGCTTAATTAAACATATTGATTATTGGGTTTTTGAAAATGCTCTGCAAACGCTGTCCGTCTGGATAGAAGAGCTGAATTTTGATGGTACATTAGCGATTAACTTCTCATCTTGGCAGCTCCATAATTCCGACTTTGTCAATGTACTTTCTGGGTTACTGACGCGCTATGAGATTCCAGCTCACATGATTGAAATGGAAATCACTGAAACCTGCTTTATACCCGGAGATGAACAGAATATTGAGAGACTTAAGGCGTTGAAACAACTCGGAGTGAAGGTTTCTCTTGACGATTTTGGTACCGGCTATACAGCCTTTAGCCAACTGATAAATTATCCTATCGATACGCTTAAGATCGACCGTATGTTTGTCAACGCAATTGACTCTGAATCAACAGACAAACAGCTTATTGAAGTGATCATTGAAATGGCCAAAATTTATGATCTCAATATCATTGCCGAAGGCGTAGAAACAGTGAGTCAATTAGATTACGTTCGAAACAAAGGATGCCAGGAAGTGCAGGGGTTCTTACTATCTAAGCCCTTAAAAGAAGATGATTTTATCGCGGCATGGAAGAGAGGGGTTTTGCCTGAATACAGTTAAAATATGTGACACCATAGAATATGGTCTAGTTCTGCGCCTTGGAATGACACATCGCTTTGCCCGCTCGATTGATGGCTGTATGTTGTGGCCTGATTAATCTAACCTCCTGATTAGAATTGTTGTCATGAGCTTTGACATGGGTAACGATAAAAAGCCAGATACACCTCTATTTGAGGCAAGCCAACTTCAGTAAAGCGGTGTTTTCGATGCTATAACTAATCCGTATTCTATTAACTTAGCAAAACCACTGACAAAATAGTTATCCAATACCTTCATAGGCCGAGCTTTGACTCGTGGCACTTTCTAGCTCACAGGTGCCCTTTTTTCGGGCTCAAAACGGGCAAAACTTGTAACAGAACCGTATTTTTCTTTTGTCTTCCTACCTTTAAGAGGATGCATTGCTGATCTTCATCGCGAGTTGGACGTATAGGCTGATTAAAAGGAAGGGAATACTATGGCCACCGTCTATGTCAGCATCGGAAGCAACATTAACCGCGAACATCACGTCACAGAATCTCTCAAAGCATTGCATTACCGCTTTGCACCGCTGCACATTTCTAACTTCTACGATTGCGAACCTGTCGGTTTCGAGGGGGATAACTTCCTTAACCTCGTCGTTGGATTCGAGTGTGATCTTCCTGTCGCAGAACTGGTTAAGATTCTGCATCAAATCGAATCAGAGAACGATCGCAAGCGTCAGACCAAAGCGTATGCTTCACGGACGATGGATATCGACATCCTTCTTTATGGTAATCAAGTCGGCGTTATCGATGGCGTAGAGCTGCCTAGAGGTGAAATCACCGAGTACGCTTTTGTGCTCAGGCCATTAGTCGATATTGCTGCGCAAGAACGTCACCCCACTCTAGACATCTCATATCAGCAGCTCTGGGAAAACTTCGATCAGTTAAGTCAGAAAACCGAACCCATACCTTTCGAGCTCGGTTTCACTTAGCGTTTGCATGACTGAAAAAAGAACGAATGCAACAGGAACAATTGCGAAAGGGATAACTGAATTCTTAATCGCGTGAGCTTTACTGATCTTTTCTTAAAACAAGCACGTAACTGACTTCACTTTCTAAGGATTGGACACTGTTATGAATCACAACGCCATTATCACCATTACAAACCTGAGACTAAGAACCTTCATCGGCTTCAACGAAGAAGAAAAGTCTAAGCAGCAAGACATCGTTATCAATGCAGAAATCCACTACCCCGCCAATAACCTTTGCCTCTCTGATGATGTGGAGAACGCGCTCAACTACAAAAACATCTGCAAGAAGGTCATTCAACACGTCGAATCCGGAAGGTTTCTGCTTTTAGAAAAATTGACCAGCGACGTACTCGGCATTTGTATCGATCATCCATGGGTGAAATACGCTCAAGTGAGAATCGACAAGCCTCATGCGCTACGTTTTGCCGACTCTGTTTCGCTCACCCTGAGTTATGAAGCAGACAACGACAATAATTCATAAGGAGAGAGTCATGCTGAATACAGAAGCCGAAAAAGTAAGAGAAGCTTTGCTCGCAAAAGGACTTGAAACCCCAATGACTCCGAGCGAAATGAACCCTAGTCAGAAGTACAACCGCATCAAAGGGCTTTTAACGGAAGTGGTCAGTACGCTTGGACTGGATTTAACCGACGACAGCCTCGCTGAAACCCCTCATCGCATTGCGAAAATGTACGTCCATGAGATTTTTTCAGGGCTCGATTACGATAACTTCCCAAAAATCAGTGTTATAGAAAATAAAATGTCCGTTGATGAAATGGTTAAAGTATCGAACATAGATTTAACGTCGACGTGCGAACATCACTTCATCACCATTGATGGTTTAGCAGAAGTGGCCTACATCCCTGAAAACAAGATTCTTGGGCTGTCTAAAATAAACCGTATTGTTCGATTCTTTGCTCAGCGCCCTCAGGTACAGGAACGCCTTACTCAGCAAATCTTGGTCGCGATACAGACTCTCGTTGAAACAGAAAACGTGGCCGTGACGATTAAAGCGACTCACTATTGCGTTAAATCCAGAGGCGTCATGGATGCAAACTCTGAAACCTCAACAACCGCGCTCGGTGGTATCTTCAAAACTAACCCTCAAACTAGAGCTGAGTTTTTACGATGAGTGAAACGATACTAATAACTGGCGTGGGAAAGCGACTAGGCTTCGCACTGGCGCAGCAACTTTTAGCGGATGGATACAAAGTGGTTGGCACATATCGCAGCGACTATCCTCAATTGCAACTTTTGCGCGATAGTGGAGCCGACTTGCAGCAGGTAGACTTTTATCAACAAAGCAGCTTAGAGAGCTTTCTTGATTATGTTGGTCAAGAATATAAGACACTCCGAGCCGTCATACACAACGCTTCAGACTGGAAGCCTGAAAACAAAAACAAGCCCAGTGACAATGCATCCCAAATAATGCACCAGATGATGACGATTCACGCTACGGTGCCTTATCTGTTCAATTTAACGCTCAAAGACCAACTGATGTCTGGCGATAAAACGTCAGACATCATCCACATCAGTGATTACGTTGCGGAAAAAGGCAGTAAAAAGCACATCGCTTACGCGGCCAGCAAAGCTGCGCTCAACAACCTAACGTTGTCATTTTCAGCAATGCTGGCTCCCAAGGTCAAAGTAAATACCCTATCTCCAGCCATGATTAAGTTCAATGAACATGACGATGACGAATACAAAACCAAAGCGCTGCAGAAAGCTCTGATCCCCACAGAAGCGGGCTTTGAGGAGATAATAGATGGCATCAAGTTTGTGTTGGCCAGTCACTACATGACAGGACGAACCTTACACCTTGATGGCGGCAGGCATTTGAAGTGAAGTCCATATCTTGTGGGCTTACGTCAACATAGAAACACTAAAGACTAGCGACTGCTGTTACCAATAAACCGCTAGAAGTTAGAAGCCAGAAGCCAGAAGCCAGAAGCTACTATGACCTAGAAACTGCTAAAAGAGTGAGGAAGGCGTTTTTCTTCGTCCCAGCCCGATAACTCAATATTGATCAGTGATTTACGCTTCTCATTACACAGTGAAGCGATATTGATGATAGGCAGTTGGCTGCGAAACTGCGCGGTAAGTATTACCTTTTTACTTTCACTCAGGCTGTTTCGGCATTGCGCCAAAATCGCTTCAGTATCGAGTTGATGTGCGTTCTCGATAATGTCGATATCAGTATTCTCTTGATAGCAATCTATCAGCCAAGATACAGCTGACACTTCTATGCTGGTGAGCACGATGACATCTTTTGTTGCCATAAGTTCGTGGAGTTCAAGCTCTTTTAGTTCAGTTTCCATAAATACTCTCATTCAGCAGCAAATACATTAAAGCCGGTTACCCAGTTTAGCCTGTGCCAAATGGTAGCCTCTGTCTATCATCTCTTGTGAGCGATCGAACTCTAAGGTGCCACAAGCATTACGCGGGATCTCAAGCGTAATATCGGCGGGATAAGCGGCCAGTTTCTGGCGAGCAATGGTCGATTGCATCGCATCAAACGCTTGGTTGGCAATGTCGTAGGCAGCAAAATTGAAGCTCATTTTACTTTTTACACTGCTACCTAGATTATCGATAAAGTGAACAACCTTCTCATGCAGATTGCTCTCTTTTGTAGGTAGGGAAACCGGTATCACTTCCTGTTGAAGCATCTCAGGTTCACCACCTAAGTTCACAGCCAGAGTAAAGTCTGTCTTATCACTAAAGGTCGGCGCAATCGGTACGGGATTGAGCACTCCGCCATCAATCAGCGCTTCGCCATTAATGACATGGGGTGTGAAGAACAGTGGCAAAGAGATGGAGGCGCGAATGGCATCAAACAGAGAACCTGATTGCAGCCACACCTCTTTTTCATCGGCGACGTTGGCAGCAACTGCGGTATAAGGGATAGGCAGAGCTTCAATTGAAATCTCGCCGATCAATCCACGCAGTGTGTCGATGATCTTGTCCCCTTTGAAGATACCACTCGATTGCCATGAAAAGTCCAACATCATAGCCATATCCGATTGGTCGATACTGGTAACCCACTCTTCAAATTCATCCAACTTGCCCGCCGCATAGACACCACCGATAAGTGCACCAATTGAACAGCCAGAGATGGATTTTATCTGATAGCCATGCTCAATTAGCCAACGGATGATTCCAACGTGAACCAAGCCTCTTGCACCACCACTGCCAAGTACCAATGAGACCGTTTTTGCCATCGTATTAATCCTTTAGTTTTTAATTCTAGGGGAGCTAACTCGCCAATTTACCAATTCGTAGATCTCAACTCACTGAATCACTCTCAGTTCATTCGGGTAATGAAGGTTTGCTCGTCATCCACAAAAGCCACATAGTCGCCGTGATAGATAAACACCCGGCCACGCCCTTCCACTATACACGCAAGCTGTGGGTTCAAATCTTCTTCAAGATTTTCACTTTGATACGTGCCGGTATCGGTGATCACACCGCGGAGTTTAGGCAAAAATCCATAGCTGCGCTTGGCTTGATCAATCAGGCTCAATTCACTGGTGCTAGAGAAGTAAGCTGGGATTGGACCAGCATCTTCGATAAACATCGGTTTCAGTTCTTCAAAAGCTGTAATCACCAGCCAGTCGATGCCGTTTACGTGATGGATAAACATTGTTTATAAATACCTAGTTTCTCGATAGTTCTGATGCGGAGATTCTAACACTATCAGGGGCCAAACGTAGGAGAAATTGAGTTACTAGAGGCAATCCCTACCCCTGCTTATTACCCAATATATCCAGCATAAAACTGGAAAAGATGTTCACCATCAATCACACCAAGAACGCAACCAAACGTAAGTTGTTGGACTTTTTTCTGGGTCTTTAGAGGCGAACCATTTGTTGTTGAAAGTGACTTTGTTATTCCTGAAATTAAGAGCCTACCAATAAACAGACACATACTATCTACAGTGTCTAATACTAGTCGTCCAACTCTACGACTAATGTCTAACTACCTGAGACTATTTGTTTTTTTTGGTTTGGTATAAGGTACTAACAACTAAATGTTAATGAATTTTTAATTATAAGTTGACACATTGTTTACGCCTTTGCGTGAGTAAATAACGTTTGTTGGAATAACACACCTTAGAGTGTGAACGAAAGGAATCAACATGAGCAGTACTTTAGAGTCCGTACATATACAAGCAGATAAGCCTCAAGCCAATGAGGATGAACTCACTTATGAACAACAACATAAACCAAGATCGGAATTTGATTCCCGAGAACAGTATTTAGAACATGAATTACAAATCATGTCGCCTAAGCGCTGGCGTCCAAATTTGCCGTTTAAAGACTATCGATTTGAGATAGAAGACACCATCCCAGCGATGGCGGCGACCATTGGTAAAGTGGTTATGGTGGGCGCTATTGCAGCCACCTTTGCTGGGGCTCTCGGATTAAATGAAGACTTCATTCTAGAAAACGTTCGTTATGAACTCCTCATCGCCTCTGTTTTCATTATTATTTTCTCTGGCTTCCTATTGCCGACCGCGAACCTCGCAGGTACACATGGCCCACTTATCCCTTTAATTCCAATTGTGGTTGCAGCAGGCGGACACCCTATGGCGTTTGGGTTGCTGATTGGCGCTTTTGGCCTCATCTTAGCCATCAGTAAAGGGGGCAGCATGTTGGCCAACCTCACCAGTAAAGGCGTATGTGGCGGCTTATTGCTCTACCTTGGCTTTGTTGGAACCGCCTCTCAAGTGAAAAAGCTGTTCGCTTGGGCTGAAGGAATCGGCATGAGTCATATCGCTTTTGTGGTGATCTTTTGCACCATTATCTTGTACGCACTATTGGAACACTTCCGTAAACGTTGGTTAGCTGTGCCTCTTAGTTGCTTACTGGGTGGTACGATTGCATTTGCCATGGGTGCCCCATTTGCTTTTCACACCGAGCCAGGCTTGCCTAACATGAACCCTATGTATTGGTGGGGAGAAGATACAGGTTGGATGCTAGGCCTACCTACCATTGAACATTTCATGGTGGTATTGCCGTTTGCTATTTTAGCCGTAGCGATGTGGTCGCCAGATTTCTTAGGACATCAAGTATTTCAAAAAATCAGCTATCCAGAGCGTACCGAAAAAGTACACATGAACATTGACGACACCATGACCACGGCTTCAATTCGTCAAACGTTCGGCTCTCTGCTCGGTGGCACTAACTTTACGTCTTCGTGGGGTACTTATATCGTACCGGCGGCGATTGCTAAACGCCCTATTCCTGCCGGTGCATTGCTCACGGCTCTGTTCTGTATCATCGCCGCTGTTTGGGGCTACCCGATGGATTTAGCTATATGGCAGCCTGTACTGTGTGTTGCGCTGATTGTTGGGGTATTTGTACCATTGCTAGAAGCTGGAATGGAAATGACGCGTGAAGGGAAAACCACCCAATCGGCAGCGATTGTTGTATTTTCTTCAGCGCTCGTTAACCCTGCATTTGGCTGGGCTCTCACCATGCTGTTGGATAACTTAGGCTTAGTCGGTTGTAAAGAACGTAGTAGTGAACTGAGTAAAATGAGCCGCTGGGTGTTGCCTGGCACTATGTTCATTGTGCTAAGTGGTGTGATGGCGTTGGTTGGTCTTCTACCGGGCATACCGGCGATTATCCCAAGTTTTCGTTAACCTCTAGATTAAAATGATTGAGTGGTTGCTTCTTTCTGTTGTTAACTTTCAAACTGGATTCGTTATCTGCACTAAAAATTGAAGCTATCGTTGATAATCTTTTTTGACAAAAAAAAGCCACTTAATGTAAAAAGTGGCTTTTCTATTTTTCTACAATGTACATATCTTTTCTTTCTTTTACAGTGTTACGGTTTACGTTGAAACTTGTTCGTTTTCCACTGACGATGTTCCATCAGTTATTAAAGCTTAGTCTAATTGCTAGCCTTGTCAATAAACACGTCGACTCAGATTAACCAATCTTTTCTAATATCATTTTCTCCAGCCAGACTGGATTCTGGGCAGTCCAATTCCGTTAAGTCAGTGTCCAAAACTATTGGTGCGGATCACTCACGAGCACTATGAACTTGGCTATGACAAATGAGATAACGTGCAAAACCATCGAGGTATGGTAATTCATTGAAATATTGATACTTAATAAAAGGCTGTAGAGACCTTACATAAAGGCATTCACTTTTGGTTTTTGCGGGTTTGAAGTTGATAGAATCAGTTTTGAGCTATACGCTCGTTGTTAACAAACAGTTGGTTAACTTAGTGTGGTTATAGCTAAGTTTATTTTAAACTGGCACATTATCGAATCACCATATAAAGAGTTTTAGAGAGTCAATGATGAACGATACGAAAATATTCATTAGTGCCATTTTAGTCTTAGTTACTTTATCTGCATGTTCTTCACACTCGCCTGAATCCTCCCAAAAACCTTCATTGGTGGATGAGCCAAACCATCATACAAGCAACGGTTATCAGAACCACCCATTTGTAGAAACTGCCGCACCTAAAGGGGGTTTGTTTTATATGCAAAGAGCATGGGACTCGGTGTTTGTCCCTGATATCCCCGATGGACATCAGCTAACAGAGAAGGAGTCTCTTCAACTTTTAAACTCTATTGAAAGCGATAGTGTTACTTGGTTAGGGCATGCAAGTTTTTTGATTACGACCTCTGGAGTGACGATCCTGACTGACCCTTTTTTGTCAAAATTCGCCAGCCCCGTCTCATGGGCCGGCCCAAAAAGGTTTGTTGATTTACCCATACCTATAAATAAATTGCCTCCTATTGATATAGTGATTGTTTCACATAATCATTATGACCACTTGGATGATCAAACAGTTAGGAAGTTAGACAACAAAAACAATATTCATGTCGTTGTTCCTTTAGGACTTAAGTCTTTTTTTACCGAACGAGGTTATAACAAGGTTACTGAGTTAGATTGGGGAAAGTCAGTGTCAGTTTCAGGGATAGAGATAACAGCGGAGCCTTCTGTTCATGATTCAGCAAGAAGTACCTCTGATCATAATGAAACGCTATGGGCCTCTTGGGTTATTGAAAGTTTACAAAATCGTCTCCTTTTTGTTGGCGATACAGGTTACTCAGAAACACTATTCAATAATGTCGGTGAGAAATATGGCTCCTTTGATTTTGCTATTTTGCCTATTGGAGCATATGAGCCTAGGGAATTATTGTGGATGTCGCATGCCACACCTGAAGAGGCTGTCTCTATCGGCATAGATGTTCGCGCAAAAACATTGATTGCTTCTCACTGGGGAACCATTAGCGGTTTATCGGATGAGCCAACATTTGAACCTCCGATACGCTTTAAGAAGGCGGGAAGAGATAGTGGATTTTCTGACAAAAATCTATGGACAATGAAAATTGGTGAAACAAGAGGGATCGCACCGACAACTAACTAACTAACTAACTAACTAACTAACTAACTACATTGCCCTACTAAAGATAATCCGTCATTTACTAAATTAGGAATTTCACAAACTCACTTTGTTCAATTCCTCCCCTTTCTCATTACCAACAAGAGATTAGAGATGTCAATCAAGGGGAGCTCAAGTCGAACCTTACGTACAGTCGATTAAACAGTAATGACGCAACTTGTTACAATACCCATAAATAACAAATGGTCTTATTTCGCTATAATCCGCCTCCTGATTCCAGTAACAGACCTAATTTCAATGAATATCTTTAAAACCTTAACTCTTTCTATCACGCTCTTTTTAGTTGGCTGTGCATCTGGTTCAGCAATATTAGTTGGTGAAGCCAGAGACCCAATTACACCTCAAGAGGTTAGGCTTTATCTTGAAGCGCCTGAGACCTATGAAAAAATAGCTTTGGTTGATGCATCTAGTGATGCAGGTGTGACTAAACAAGGCTCCATCGACTATGCAATCGAAGAGTTAAAAAATCAGGCGGCTAAATTAGGAGCTAATGGTGTTTTACTTCAAGCGACAGGAAGCAACAACTCTGTAGTATTGGGAGGTGTCGGCACAGACTACCAGTACTTAATCCCTGTTTCAGAACAGACGGTTAATGGAATAGCGATCTACACAGAGTAGTTAATATTGTCCAAGTTAGCTGTCTCGTCAGCACAAAAAAAAGGCCTCGCACACGCGAGGCCTTGTTTTATCTAAGTTTCAACGAACGAGCACCGATGCAATTGGCGATGGTAAATCAAATCAACTCGAGAGCCATTCATCCAATACTGTGATGAATTTAGGATTGATGAGATAACCGATAGAAGCATGCGGATTGCTTTTTCCGTTGCGAATATTGAGGTTATAAACTGGGTGGATGTCTTTCATTCCACCGGGTATCAGATCCAGTTTGAGCATATCCTTAAAGTCATTTCTAATTTTGCTGTCATGAGAGATAAAATCATCTTCTGCCGATATGTTTATCCATTGCTGAATGTTTAAAGGGTACTTCTTCTCATCTTTCAAGCGACTCCCTTTTAGCCTGTCTTTTACGTTTTCATCGCCTAACGGTGACCCGAGCGTCAGCAATAAGTTGACCTTCTTATCCGCACCATAGTCGTGTCTATACTCTCCGTAATGAGACAATTTCCATAACACGTCATAACTGATCATCGACCCAAGGCTGTGCGATACAATCATCACATCATCTTGATTATCAAGCGCTTCCTTCAGTTCAACCATTAGCCTATGTCTGACATCGCTACCAAAATAGGTATCTTCATTCCAATAATGCGCCATATCTGGTGCTACCATAGTGATGAGTGACTCTGCCGCACCCAATCGCCCAAATATTGATGAAAAAGTATCTGCTAACGCCTCTTTTAGAAAACCCATTTTGGATACCTTGTTATACGTTGTTTTATTGAACTGGCTTGTCTTGTACTTTTTGAGTTCAGACAACGCTTGCTGTCGACTTGTAGGGTCTTCCGTTGGCTTCTCTAACAATGTGTTCGATAGCTCACCGTAATAGACAAACCGTTTATCGACATCTTTAAAAGCTTGTAATGAACTTGAGTCTCCACAATCTCGCTGCAAGCCATGTTCTATAGCCTCGTACCAAAGTGATTGAAGGGAATCTTTATCGGGCTTTTGAGCGCGACCATGAATGAATATTATTTTCTTAGCCATAGCAGGACGTCCTAAACACATAGTTAAAGTGATTATCAGTAGAAAGCACCCCTAGATTCGGTCAGCCCTTAAGAACAGCAGCGCTAATGACGTATCTAGAGGTGGTTGATAGAGCATTTATATAACTATGAGGCACAAGTTTAAGGACCATAAACGAGTGAACGATGCGATCATCACTCGCAAATTGGGAATGAATGTAGCTAGCAAAACCTCCGACCAACAAAAAGGCCTCGCAAACGCGAGGCCTTGGTTTTTATATCAACAGTTACAGCCATCATTTAACAACCACACGCCCTACTTCACTAACTTCACCGCTTTCATCAACGTGTATGGAATGGTTCTAATAGACCAAAGCCTCCCCCTCTAACTCCCCCTCGAATGAAGTGACCCGATCTCTTGAGATATAAGAATGAGGGGGAGAACATTCTTTGTCGCTGAACATATAGCAGCACATGTAGCGATCGCTATTCAGTTCCTCCCCTTTTCCATTACCAACAAGAGATTGGTGATGTAAACCAAGGGGGAGGTTAGGAGGGGATTATCAGCCTATTCTCACGTGTAACCACACTACTTCACTGACTCCACCGCTTTCATCAACGTTGTATTGAACTGGCCTGATTGCTCAAGCATTGGGAAGTGACCTTAGTCTTCAATGTAGTAAATGCTGTAATCCTTAATGTGTTTCTTGTTCGCTTCTGAATCCGTTGGCCATAGGCGAGCGTTGACCAATATTACTGGCACATTCACGTTCTCATACACGCGGTGTGCTTCGCCTGTCACGTATTGGCCTAGATAATGACGGAACTGGTTTATCGCGATAGCTGGCGGTGCTGAGGCCATGTCTTGCGTTACCCAGTAAAGTAAATCCGTGTCTACGTCTTTTGGTAGCGAGTCCTTCACGAACATAGTAATGCCCGCTTGGAAGTCTGCTTCAAACGGTTTGGTCATTACATCTAGGTCACTTTGTGAAACGGCTAGTGCGACGTTTTGCGATGTATCGACACCAATAATGCCCTTCACTCTTTTCGGCATCAATTTAGCGGCTTCTGCAATCACACCACCCGCCATGGAATGACCAACTAAGATGACGGATTCGAGTTGTTCTTTTTCGATGACTGCTTTGATGTCTTCAGCGAATGCAACCATGGTGTACTCTTCGCGATTGAAGGATGAGTTACCATGCCCTGCTAAGTCCATGGTGATTACTTGGTACTGCTTTGAAAACTCACTCACTTGGTTTTGCCATAACCTGCTGTCTAAGCTCCAACCGTGAATGAAGATCAATGCCGTATTCCCGCTCCCACTTTTGCCATACGCAATTTGCTCACCATTGTGAGATATCGCGATAGCGTACTTAACTGTTGAAGCATGAGCCATGGCATTAAAGCTACCAAGCGCCATGAATACCAAGAGTGTGATGTTTAGAATTAAACGTTTCATAGTGTCTCTCTACTTACTTTGGAGGGAATACAGAAAGCGCCCCCTCTCAATCAATATAGCCACTATAAAGTGTGAAGCTTTAGACGGGTCAAGAGTCATTAGCGAGCAATAAGCTATTGCAAGAACTAACAAGTCTAAGACACTGACTAAATCAAGGGCTTGAAAAATCATACTAATCAAGTTTGGCGATAAAAAGCTCGTTATATTCGTGACACTGAGGTTCACCAAAAAACCTTGACAAATCGGTTAGTTAGTTTGAAAATATCAATCAATCTTTACGCGTAAGAAGCGTTGACGACTTCATCTGGTGTATCACTAGAATTATTGATTGTTTATAATTTGACCACGGTCACGTCAAAAATCGCTTCGCGATTTGTTGCCGCAACCGTGTCCATCTAGGTAAAGATTTCAACGGCCTCATACGAGGCCGTTTTTATTCGTGTTGGTCTTATGGAAGATATAAAAGAGCTTACCACTGCATTCCTTGATAATGTTGACATAGAAAGAATCAGCTTAAAAAACCGCCCAAACTACGTTTTTTTTTGTGGCGGAGGGCTTAATGGTGATGACCTATCTAAAATAGGAAAAGAGCCAGAACAACAAATAAAATCATTACGTAGTGCCGTACTTCATTACCTCTGCAGCAAGGAAAAAGAGCTATACCAAGATATTGTTCTTGCTGAAAAATTTCATGATTGGCTAGAAGACGCTAACATAAATAATCTTATCGACTTTGAGGTTTTATTGGCAGGCCTTGCTTCAGCCGTAGTACTTGTTGTTGAAGGACCTGGAGCATATGCTGAGCTCGGGGCCTTTAGTGTTATGCCCCAAATATCATCCAAATTAATTACAATTTACAACACGAACGATGTAGGCGATGGTCAAAGGACATTCATCGAATGGGGGCCAATTAAGTATCTTGAAAACAATGAGAAAACAGTTTTAAGGCATGAGTGGGTAGTAAGTTATAATCTAGAAAATAACATGATATCTCAAACAATTGACAATAACTCTGATTTCCAACGTCTTGTAGATCTTATCGGTTATCAATTGGCTTCTGATATTCAGTCAAAAAATAAACCAACATCCACATTTTCTAAAGATAACCCTTCTGATATGTGTTTATTGGTAGCTGACTTAATCTTTTTATTCTACGCACTAAAATTGAGAGAAATAAAAAAGTTCATCAATGAATATTTAAAAATAGAAATAGAAGAAAAGATTCTAAAGGAGTATCTATATTCTTTAAAAAACCTAGGGTTAATAAAGGAAAAAAATGCAGGAGCAAAATACTTTCTACCCACTGATAAAAATCAAGGTTTCATTAAATATCACTTCAAAAAAGAATTTAAGAATGAATTGGAACTATCTGTAAGTTCAGTTAAATCAAAACTATTTTCTCTGTACCTTGAAAATGACAGGGAAAGGCTATATGCAATGGGGATTGGAGTTTGATATGAAAATTTTATCCGATATATCAGAGTGTTTAGGGAAAGGCATTGGTGAAATAATATCCAATTATCTAACTGCACCTAGAAAATACAAAGAATTTAAAATAAAGAAAAGAAATGGCGGCTTTAGGCAAATTTCACAGCCTTCAAAAGAGATCAAAAACTATCAGTATGCGATTATAAGCAAAGTTCTTAATGAACTACCTATTCACGATGCAGCTACAGCCTATCGGAACAAAAAATCGATTTATCATAATGCTTTGCCTCATAAAGATTCAGCATGGATTCTAAAGTTAGACTTTAAAAACTTCTTCCACTCTATAAGACCAGAACATTTAAAGTCTTATTTAACTGAAGCATACGAAGAAATATCTAGTATTGAGATTGACATATTAAATCACTATTTATTCTGGATGGACAAAACTGACAGAAAACTAAAATTGAGTATAGGTGCCCCCTCTTCACCGATCATTTCAAATATAATAATGTTAAAGTTTGATAATGCTGTAAGTGATATTTGCTCAAAGCATGACGTCAATTACACTCGATACGCAGATGATCTAACCTTATCTGCCCAATCAAAGGAAAGTTTGGAGAAGGCAGAAGAAGAATTGAATGCTTTGGTAGAAGAAACTCAAACACCATTTTTAATTCTGAACGACAAAAAACGTGTACTTATCGGTAACAATCAATCAAAAAGAGTTACTGGAGTAGTTATTACTCACGAAAATAAATTGTCCGTTGGCCGTCACAAGCGTAAAAAAGTAAGAGCAATGCTTCATTTATATGTCAACGAGAAACTTGAGAAAAAAGATATTCCTGTTCTAAATGGGTTACTGTCATATATAAAAAGCATTGAACTTGAATATTATTTATCCCTTAAGGATAAATACGGGGATGTTGTATTCAGTAAACTTTCCCTAGAGTCATTTAGTATTTCTGGGATGCTAAAAAAACCAGAAAAAAAAATGAAAGCATAGAAAAACAAAACGAGGATTTTGATGATGACATTGCTTTTTAGAACTTTTTTTTATGTGGTTGGTGCTGTCAGCGCTTTATTAACAATACTTAGCTCAGTCAATAGTTCGTTCGCTAGTTATTACTCTGGGTACGTTACTCAAACCTATATTTCCATCGCTGTTTTTTGCTTTCTTGTCTCTTTATTTATCATAAGAGAAAGAAAAAGCATAAATATAAGAATATCTGATAGAACTAATTTAAAAGTTAAGTATGGTGATATATTTTCACAAAAAGGGATTATTATCATACCTGTAAATGATTTTTTTGATGTTATCGTTGATGATGAGATAGTTTCGAGAAACACCTTACATGGGAAGGTTATAGAAAACTATTTTTCAGGTGACATCGAGTTTTTGGATTCCGCAATCAAAAATGAACTTGTTAACTATACAGGACAATCAGTTCCCAACCGAAAACTTGGTAACGATATAAGATATCCGTTAGGTACAACTATAAAGATCCAAAGAGATGGACAAGTGTTTTTCTTTGTCGCTTTTACTAGGTTCGATGAAAATAACAGAGCGCAACTGACAAATTTAGAGTATCAAGAAACTGTCATAAAACTCATTGATTTTATAGAAAAAAACTCAAACGCTTATCCGATTAACTTGCCTTTATTAGGAGCTGGGCACTCCGGAGTTAAAGCTTCAAAACAACGGTTGCTCGAATTCCTAATTTTCTCTATGAAGATAAAGGACAATTTAACGCTCATAAATGGAGTCAATATAGTTTTAGCAAAGCCGCTTAAAAAAGAGATTAGTTTAAAGTTAATAAAATATTATTACGATGTTACAAGCTAGATAATCAAAGATACTCATGATTTACTGTCATCTATTCTCAGTTGAGTTCACAATCTATATTATTTTAACAACTAGCCCTACCCCTTTACGATACAAACAAAAAAGGCCTCGCAATGCGAGGCCTTTGGTTTTTCTATCTATCAGATGAGATTAGTCGCGAAGTGCTGCGCCGAATTTCTCTGAGATTGAAGCTACGATAGCATCTACTGAACCAGCGATGTCTGCATCTTCAAGTGTGCGCTCTACAGACTGTAGGCTAAGTGCGATTGCTAGGCTCTTCTTACCTTCTTCAACGCCTTGACCAACGTATACGTCGAACAGTTTAGCGCCTGTTAGGAATTCGCCACCCGCTGCGATACACGCTTCAACGATGTCGCCAGAAGCAACTGCTTCATCAACAACAACGGCGATATCACGACGGTTTGCAGGGAACTTAGATACGGCTACTGCTTCTGGAAGCACGCGAGTGTTGATAGCTGCCCATTCGATTTCGAATACGATAGTACGGCCGTTTAGACCAAACTTACGCTCTAGTTCTGGGTGAACAGTACCAATGATACCCACTTCTTTGCCGTTAGCCATAATCGTAGCCGATTGACCTGGGTGAAGTGCTGGGTTGCGCTCTTTTGCTTCAGAAGAAAGAGATTTGAAGCTGTATGCGATTTCGTTTGCTGAAAGCTCAAGAACGGCTTCTAGGTCACCTTTAAGATCGAAGAAATCTACAGTGTTCGTTGCAATGTCCCAGTGCTCTTCGCCACGAGTACCAGAGATAACGCCCGCAAGCATCATTTCTTGGCGCATGCCGTTTTCAGCCGTTGCTTCAGGGATGAAACGTAGGCCTGATTCGAATAGACGAACGCGAGACTGTTGACGCTTCTGGTTGTGAACAACTGTGTTTAGAAGACCTTGGATTAGGCCAAGACGCATTGCTGACATGTCCGCAGAGATTGGGAATGGCAGGATTAGCGGCTCAACACCAGGTACAACAAGTTTTTGCTGTTCTGGTTCTACGAAACTGTATGTGATTGCTTCGTGGTAGCCACGGTCTACAAGAAGGTCACGAACGCGCTTAAGCGGTTGGTTAGCTTCTTTGTGGTCATTCATTTTAAGTGCCGCTTTAGGCGCTTGGTTTGGAATGTTATCGTAACCGTAGATACGACCTACTTCTTCAATTAGGTCTTGCTCGATTGCGATATCAAAACGCCAAGATGGAGACGTTGCCGTCCAGCCAGCGTCCGTAGTCTCAACTTCACAACCTAGGCGAGTAAGAATTTCCACTACGTCTGTAGATGGGATTTCGTGACCTAGTAGGCTGTCTAGCTTAGCGCGACGTAGAGCAACTACGTTTGCTTTAGGAAGATCAGCTTCAGATTCGCTGCCGTTTACTGGCGCAACTTCACCACCGCAGATTTCAACTAGAAGCTGTGTTGCACGCTCCATTGCTGCTGCTTGAAGTGTTGAATCAACACCACGCTCGAAACGTAGAGAAGAATCAGTATGAAGGCCGTAAGCACGTGCGCGACCACGGATGTGATCCGGTGCGAAGAATGCTGCTTCAAGAAGTACGTCAGTTGTTTCAGTAGTAACACCTGAATCTTGACCGCCAAAGATACCAGCGATTGCTAGTGCTTTGTTTTGGTCAGCGATAACAAGTGTGTTGCTGTTTAGTTCAGCTTCGTTGCCATCTAGAAGTGTTAGCTTTTCGCCCTGCTCTGCTAGACGAACCACGATACCGCCTTCGATCTTAGCAAGATCAAATGCGTGCATTGGTTGGCCTTGCTCTAGCATCACGTAGTTTGTGATGTCTACAACTGGGTCGATTGAACGGATACCACAACGACGCAGTTTTTCTTGCATCCAAATTGGAGATTCCGCTTTCACGTTTACGTTCTTAACCACACGGCCAAGGTAACGTGGACAAGCATCAGTTGCTTTGATTTCAACAGATACTGTGTCTTCAATGCTTGTTGCAACAGCGTCAACTGTTGGCTCTGTAACGTCTGCGCGGTTTAGTACGCCAACTTCACGAGCAAGGCCACGGATGCTGAAGCAGTCTGCGCGGTTTGCAGTTAGGTCTACGTCGATAGTTACGTCGTTAAGCTCAAGAAGCTCACGTACGTCCATACCTAGCGTTGTGCCTTCTGGCAGCTCAAGGATACCGTCAGACTCTACGTCGATACCTAGCTCAGAGAAAGAACAAAGCATGCCGTGCGATGGAACGCCACGTAGTTTTGCTTTCTTGATTTTGAAGTCACCAGGAAGTACTGCGCCAACTGTTGCTACTGCTACAGTTAGGCCAAGACGACAGTTAGATGCACCACATACGATGTCTAAAAGTTCTTCTTCGCCAATGTCGATCTTTGTAACTTGTAGTTTGTCTGCGTCAGGGTGCTGACCGCACTCAACCACTTTACCTACTTTAACGCCGGTGAAAACACCCGCAACAGGTTCTACATCGTCAACTTCCAAACCAGCCATAGTGATTTGGTGAGCTAGCTCTTCGCTGTTAATTGCAGGTTTTACCCACTCGCGTAGCCAAGATTCACTGAATTTCATAGTTTTGACTGCCCCGGATTACTTGAATTGTTTAAGGAAACGAAGGTCGTTCTCGAAGAACGCACGAAGGTCATTTACGCCGTAACGAAGCATCGTTAGACGCTCTACACCCATACCGAATGCAAAACCAGAGTATTTCTCAGGGTCGATGCCAACAGAGCGAAGTACGTTAGGGTGAACCATGCCACAGCCTAGAACTTCTAGCCATTTGCCATCTTTACGTTTCACGTCAACTTCAGCTGAAGGCTCTGTGAACGGGAAGAATGAAGGACGGAAACGCACTTCAACTTCTTCTTCAAAGAAGTTACAAAGGAAATCGTTAAGAATGCCTTTAAGTTGTGCGAAGTTTACGTTCTCATCAACTAACATACCTTCCACTTGGTGGAACATTGGCGTGTGAGTTTGATCGTAGTCGTTACGGTAAACACGACCCGGAGCAATGAAGCGGAAAGGCGGTTTGCCGTTTTCCATCGTACGGATTTGAACACCAGAAGTGTGCGTACGTAGCATTAGATCAGGGTTGAAGAAGAAAGTATCGTGATCAGTACGAGCTGGGTGATCGTCTGCGATGTTTAGTGCATCAAAGTTGTGGAATGCATCTTCGATCTCAGGGCCAGACTCAGTGCTAAAGCCAAGCTCACCAAAGAACTGTTCGATACGCTCAACTGTGCGTGTAACTGGATGAAGACCACCGTTCTCAATGCGACGACCTGGTAGGCTCACATCGATAGTTTCTTCAGCTAGTTTCGCTTCAAGCTCTGCACGTTGAAGTGCGTCTTTGCGAGCTGCGATCGCTTGTTGAACAGCACCTTTCGCTTTGTTGATCTCTTGACCAGCAGTGCGACGCTCTTCAGGTGGAAGTTTACCTAGGCTTTGTAGTTGAAGAGTTAATTCACCCTTCTTACCTAAATACTGAACTCGCACTTCATCAAGTGCGACTAACGAATCTGCTGTATCAATAGCAGTCGTTGCATTAGCAATGATCTCTTCTAGATGTTGCATCATTTCCTCATCTACCAGTTGGTAGTGTCCGTATCGGATGATTAGTTTTTTTAGATAGCTACACATAGTAATCAAACACGCTACCAATGCCAAATTGAATCGCTAAAAGAGCAAGTTATTGACTAAAAACACGGCAAATTTAACAGGATATTAATGAGGAGTAGGAAGAAGTGGAACAATTACTGGTACCACTCCTTAATTTGGAAGCGAATCGCGCTCAAAAAATAAAGTGAGCAAGGCTCTCAATTTGAAGTTGCTTGGTTCGAGGTTTTAAGCGAGTAGAGCTCAAAAACTAAAGTGGCCTGAGCGCTAAAACTGACGAGAGCTATGGTTCTAAATCTTAAGTAAATCGAGATCTAAATCTGAATCGAACAAACGCTGTTCTTCCCCGCGTTTTTCGCTAAATAAACGGACTCATCAGCCGCTTTAATCAATTCATTCATGGTTTCGAATTCTTGGGTCATTTCAGCCACACCGACACTAATGCTGCCAATCCAAGCTTGGTTGCCGGTCTCGACCTCTAATTCAGACACTTTCTGGCGAGTCGTTTCTGCGATGTGCATACCCCCTTTAAGATCGGTATCAGGGCAAATCACCAAGAATTCATCGCCCCCTAATCGGCACACAATATCATCGTTGCGGAATGTGTTTTTCAGTTCGCGCGAGAGAGTTTTTAGCACCAAATCACCTGCATCATGGCCACTGGTGTCATTAATGCGCTTGAAGTGGTCGGCATCAATCATAATGCATACCAAAGGCACGCCAAATTCTTTGGAGTCTTGCCAATGCACGGCTAACTGTTTAAAAGCGCAGCGGCGGTTAGGCAAATTAGTGAGTGAGTCTGTTAAGGAGAGTTCTTCAAGTTTCTTATTCGCTTGTTTTAACTCTGCCGTACGTTCCTCGACTTTGTCTTCGAGTAACTGATTGAAGCGTAACAACTGTTTGTTGCGTTCAGAGACCTGCTCAAATAAGCCTTTAAGCGCGGCTAATAAAGGGATGGTTGACGAGTCTTGCTGCTTTTCTTCTGCTTCAAAGGCTTGGAGGGGTGTTGCGCCCTCTTCTATCGCGGCTATTTGTCGCGCCATGTTTTGGTCGATGCCGAGGATGTGATAAGCAAGCCAATGAATGAGGAAATCCAGTAGGTGACGTGCTGACGCCTGATCTTCTTCCAAGATGAAAGCTTGCATGCTGTAGATATCTTGCATAAACACACGATGCACTTTGATGTGTTCTTCAATGTGTAAGTCATAGAGTCCGCAATCTCTCATCAAAGATTCTTCTTCTTTAAAGTGAAATTCGGCATAGCGTGTGAGATCGAGTAAAGCGACATTCATGCCGTCTATAGAGATCGTATTCTCTGACAACAGGTTTCCGTAGTGATTGATAAAACCAACAAGGTATTGATGTTGTTCGTCTACGACACCAATGCCTGTTTCAAAGTTTTTATCCCAATTAAATGAATTCATAAATCCCTTAGGGCCGATACCACCAGCACAACTTACATGCATATTCGGAGGTTATAGAGGTTCGAAAAATATAACCATCTTACCTGTGGGGCTATTCGATTATTTGCTCTATTTTATAAAAAGATGACATTGAACATTCTAAATATAGCGCGTCTTAAATCTGAGACGCCCCCTTTAACAAGAGCGCCCCACCAAACCAACATTAGAAATAATATTCCAACGCTACCTCAACAAAATCATCCTTTCGAGCGAAGAACAACAAGTCTTCTGGGGTTTCGTTCTCAAACAACCAAGCGTTCAGTCGCCACTTGAGGTTGTTATTGATGCGGCTTGAGGCTTCCAACTTGGCACTGTAGACATCGCTGTTGTCCAAGTCTTGAGTGATGCCTGTAAGCACTTCGGTGCCGTCTTCATCGTTCAAGGCGAAACGCGCACCAAGGAACACATCGTTTTGACCGATGGTTTGGGCATTATTGCCTCGGCTGTCATACAAGTATTCGGCAATGAAACCGATATCCCAGTATGATTCAAGCGCCCCAACCCAAGTGTATTCAAAGCCTGTCGCGACACCTGTGTGGTTATCGTAACTATCGCGATAAATGCTTTCCAGCTTCCATAACCAATCACCAATAATGCCTTGCACATCCAATCCGAAGTGCTGCATTTGCGCGTAATACGGCTTAAGTTCATTGCCTTCTACACGGTAATAAGGGTCGCGGTTTGTACCACCTAGGTAGCTTAAACCAACATCCCAATCGCCGTACATTTGGCTATAGCGCAGTGCTACATCAACGTGCTTTTCTTCTCTCGAGGATTCGTAAAGTGCATCGTCCGATACAGGTACAGTCGGCCTTAATCGACCGTCTTCCCCTGCAAAGGTACGCTCACGAAAATACGGCAATAACATGGCATCAATCGTTCCCCAGTCTTTGATCGACGTGAAGTGCACCATAGGCTGACCCAATTTGGATTCACCATCGACCGATTCAATAGCATCGGTTTGATTTACCACATCCACTAAGTGCGCTGATTCGGTTACACCCCAGAACACCTTACCGACACCCGCTCGCAGTTCGTAATCATCCCAGTAGGTAAGATACAAAGCTTCACGAACGTCGCCATGGGTTCTCTCATCATCTTCGCTGTCTAGGCGATAAAATGGCGTGAAGGTAAAGCTGCCGTTGCCCTCTTGTTGTTCCCAGTAAAACTCCGGTTGCAACACCAGTGAGCTTTGCCCTTTATCTTGCCCTTGTAAGCCGTCACTAAAGAACTTCCTGTGTTCAAGGTTAACCTGCCCTGCAAGTTCTGGGGTGACCTGTTCTACGAACTCAGAGCTAAAACCTGCCGCAACACATGGCAACGACACCTGCATAAGCCCAACGGTCGCCGCCAAGGTTAAAGATAACTGCGTTCCTGTTAACACAATCCTTTTCATATTCTTGCCTTACTTTGCACGTTTAAGTGTGTTTTTTTGAAAATCCTTGTCCTTAAGACCGGTCTGGAACGCTAAATCTGTCGTGGTTAATACGGTACTCTTACCTGTTTGGTGGTTTTGCATCGACATGGTGTGCGCGCGCCAGTATTGGTTTAGGTATTGTTTGTAGTCTTGGAACGTCAGGGTTTTTAGCAATGCGCCTTTACGGTCGTAAAACTCCACTTGAACGGGGCGGTAATATTGTTGGTCTAGCCATACTTTCTGCATGGTGTAGCCAGAGTTTTTGTCGGTCGGAACTTGCTCTAAGACAAAGGTATCCACGCCTTCGATTTCGGCGTCTTCAATGTAGTTGAAGGTGTACTTTCCTAGCTCGAACGAGCTCAAGTCTTCGTAAGCAAATTCACTTCCCATAAACGGGCCCGATTTGTTACGTGAAGAGATGCGTTTTACTCGTTTCAATGCTGGTAGATACAGCCATTGATCATCTGATTTCGCTATGTGTGAGTGATTCAAAAAAGCCGTGCCTTTTACGTCACGAGGCTCATCAAAAATGGTCAACCCTTTATCGCCGTCGTCATCAACCTCTAACGACTTCAATCGCATTAGGCGCGAGCTGCTTTCGCCTTGTTTGTTGCGAAGTAGCATTTCCATGGTCGCAACAGAATCGCCCCACCCTATATCGACGGCTTTACGCTGTTCGGCGATCTCTAAGCCTTTCGCAGGATCGGCTAACGCAGGGAAAGCCACGAACGCGCCAATAGTCATCAATGACGTTATTAGTGTTTTCTTTGTAATAGAGTGTTTAAAGCTTTTCATAATGATCTCCTTGAGTCAGCCCACCGCAGCAGGCTGACGATTCCTTATTTGGTTGAAGTAGTCAGTTCGCCAGTTGGGTTAGACGGGCTGGGTTGAGCTTTAGCGGATGACTTTGGTTCGTAATGAGTCTGCTTGTCGAAGATCATCAGTAAGCTAGGTAGCAAAATGAAATCGACCACCAGCGCAATGAAAATCACAATCGCACTGAGTAAACCCATGTCTGAGTTGAGTCTGAAGCTCGACATCGCTAGTACAGAGAAACCAGCCACTAACACGACAGTGGTGATCCACAGTGCGCGACCAACGGTGTGGAAGGCGTAACGAACGGCTTCCTCTGCTGATTTCCCTTCTAATCGTGCTCGTTGGTATTTACTTAAGAAATGCACTGCATCATCGACAACGATACCCAGTGTGAGCGTGACCACGACCGATAAACCTAGGTTGATTTCACCGGAGATAAGCGCCCACAAACCGAAACCAATAATCGCCGGGGCAATGTTTGGCACTAGGCTGATAATGCCCAAGCGAACTGAGCGTAATGCAAAGATCATCAAGCCAGAGATAAGCACTAAGGTGATAGGCAGAGTCGATAGCATGCTCGCCATATTGGTTTCACCGATGTGAGCAAACATCAATGACGGGCTAGATGCTACGACTTCATATTGCGGCGCATTAGCGGCAAACCATGAGTAGATGCGCTCTTCGAGTTCCACTAATTCCACACTGCCCAGGTTGTCCACCGTCAGCACCATTTTGATCGATGATTTATCGACGTTGATTTGGTTGTTTAAGTCCAAGCCGTACGGCAATGACATCTCATAAAGCAGCAGATATTGCGCGGCAAGTTCACGGTTAAGCGGCAATTGGTAGTAGCTTTCATCGTCGCCATGCATGTTCTTGTTCAAACGCATGTAGACATCGGAGAGCGTGGCCACATGATCGGTTTCTGGTTGTACGCGTAGCCAATCGGTAAAGTCACCAATCGCTTGCAAGAACACAGGATCGGCAATTGCTTGAGACTCGTTAGTTTTGACCGCGATGCTGATGGTGGTCATGCCGCTCACGGTCTCTTCCATGAAGTCCGCCGCTTGTCTGAACTCGCTTGAGGTATCGAAATACTTCACCGATTCATCATTTACTCTGTTCAATGGAATTAACGCGGCAGCGCCAACGATAACTAGAGTAGAAATAGGCAATAACGCTTTGCGGTTAGCAACGACAAAATCACCGAGCTTATCCATGAATGTGACTTTGCTTTCCGCTGCTTCATTGGCTGGTAAAGTCTTAACTGGCAAGAGCTTTAACAGCGCAGGAAGCATGGTCACAGAGAGGAAGCACGCGATGATCACGCCCAATGCCGACAAGTTCCCGAAGTCTCGTAATACGGGAGAGTCCGACATATTCATCATCAAGAAACCAATCGCGGTGGTGACAGAAGTAATTAAGATCGGCATCGCATTAAGCTTGATACTGTATTGAATGGCTTGTGCTTTCTCCATCCCGCGTTGCATCGCTTGTTTCATGGTCACAATCACGTGAACACAATCGGCAACAGCAAGGGTTAAAACCAAGGTTGGCACGTTAACCGTTGCGGTGCTGAGGAACATCCCTGCCCAACCAGATAAACCCATGGTCGCGACAATCGAAGAGATAATCACAACTAAGGTAGCAAGCACGCTAAAGAACGAGCGCAGCATAAAGGTTAAGAACACCAACACCACTAACAGCATTAACGGCACCAGTGTGGAGCTGTCTTCTTGAGCCGAGGTCATAAAGGCGTTATTCATGGCAATGATGCCCGCCTTGTGGAATTCGACATTAGGATATTGTGCCTCGTAGCGGTCAATCATGGCGTTGATGGCCGCAATGACTTCTTGCACTTCCGCCGTTTTGTCCACTTCGGGCAATTGCACCGTCACGTTAACAATGGTCACGTCACCAGAAGCCGATACCAGTGCATTCTTAAGCAGTGGTTCGTTGAGCGCGATCTGTTTTACTTTAGCGATCCGCTCTGGTGTGTGCTCGTATTCTTCGTACAGCAAATCTTCCACTAACAAGTCGTCTTCAACGGCTTCGGTATTCTGATAATTGGCGAGCGAATCGACACGGCTTGAGTACGGGATCTGCCAGGCATCGACCGTGAGGTTTTGAATTAAGGTGAGGGTTTCTGGGGTGAAGACATTGCCGCCTTCTGGTGCGACGACAATCGCGAGGTTGTCAGTTTTCGCAAAGGTGGTTTGGATTTCATCGAACGCCATCAACTGTTTGTTGGTGCCTTCGAAGAAGATATTGTAGTCCCCTCTAAAATAGAGGTTCTTCGCCCCTAATGCAGAGAGCATGATGATTGAAAAAACCACCAGCAGAACGATAAACGAACGCTTGGTCGGTATTGAGTGCCAACTGTTATTTAGATCCCCGTTTACGCTATCGACATTACGGTTATCTCGATTTTGGTGATCGAAAGCTGGCTTCTGGCTGTCATGTTCCATCACAGTCTCCATTTGTGACGATTCGTCATAGTTGTGTCTTAAAAAGCCAGCCGAAGCTGACAAAAACACAATTCTTAGTCATATACTCAAGAAAACCAAAACCACACTAGGCTAAACTTAAGTTTATGACGAATCGTCACTAATGGTTATTAATAAACCCACATAGGTGGGCTTAGTTGAAGCTTATCGACCTACTGACTCTAAGTAAGCGACTTCTTCACTGAACAGTTCTTGTTCTACACGGCGCCAGGTTTTACGGTAATCCCAATCACTCGAAAGGGGCTGCCAGTTGAGGCCGTCTAAAATCATGTTCGCGTTATGTAATACTGAATACGGGTCTTGTAACCGCTTGATACAATGACTGTTTGAAGCATTCTGAGACAAAGCATTTGAACCAAATGCGATTGACCAGTTGGCGAATACGATGGCATCTGAACCCACGCCAGAAGAGAACTTTAGGTCACCGGCTTCTACTGCTTGATTGACGAGCAGATCCGCTTGTTCGATAACGATTTCTTCTAATTGATTCATCTCGGCCACGCGTGCACTGGAGGCTTTCTCTAGTACCCATGGGCTTTTCGCCATAATCGCGCAAGTTGATAATACCGGTTCCATACGAGCATAAACTCGGTACGCAACGTGCAATGCGACAATCTTTTCGCGTGAGTTGCCTTCAAACTCTCCAGAACGAGCAAACAACAGTGCCTCAGACTTAAGAGAATGAATACATAACGCTAAAACCACGTCTTCTTTGCTGCAAAAGTGATTGTATATCGTACCTTTAGAATAAGAGCTTGCCGCCGTTAGCCTATCCATCGTCAGGTTTCCGAACCCTTGTTCTCGAACCAGATCTTTCGCTAACAACATCAATTCTACTTCTCGGTCGGCTATGGATTGCTGCTTCTTAGACAGCACCGCCTTGCAACCAAAGATACTTTGTTTATCGCCTTTACAACCAAAGCCAAACATAATTTTTCAGTCCGTATTTGAGCTTAGCTATTACCTAAGCTTAATCAGCATTTAAAACGCTCCTGTCCAATATATTAACACGAATAGTAAATTCATGTGGTTAACCATTTTATGACGCTTCGTCATTTCTGACTTATCGTCATAATAGCGCAAATATTGATCATATCAAGGTGTTTTATAAATTAAATACAACTTATGAATGTATGGGTAAGTATGTCAATAAGTAGATAAAGAAATCATCAACAGTCACTAGAGAGAGAAGATAGGCGCTTTCATGAAGACAACACGAAAGTTTAGAAGCTCATTCTTAACGTTAATAGACCACGTTATTTTAAGCCTTGGTACAGAATCAGACCCGAAAAAGACGGCCGTAAACCCCATCTTTAGCCACCTTCTGACCTAGAATGAATGAGTGTAGGCTTACTTTTTGGGGCAGACCTCTCCTTATGGTCAATATTTGGCTTACTAATGTCGTTTTCTGTTAAGTTGCTATAAATTCGGTAAGGGGTGACTTACAATAGTGACAACGACTTACCTTTTTTGAGAACACGATATTGAGCGCCAAATATTCTTATTTAGCTTGGCAAGTGAATACTTCTAGCCCAGCAGAAAAGCTGGTTTTATTGATGCTTGCAGATGGTGCTGATGAATTCGGTTACACCAATGTGTGCCTGCAAACGGCAGGTCAGCTTTGTGCTCTCTCTACGTTTGGTTTAGCCGACTGCCTTAAGTGTTTAGTCGACCAAGGTTTCCTCGATAAGGTGAAAGTAGACTATCGAGATAAGAAAGAGATTCACGTTTTCAAAATGCTCATTGAGCAAGAGCAAGCTACGGCGCACGTTGAGGTTCAACCGACCAATAGTATTCCGGTCTACTCTACTGCACCTGCACCTGCACCTGCACCTGCACCTGCACCTGCACCTGCACCTGCACCTGCACCTGCACCCAAGTTTCAGCCTGCTCCGGCACCAATGCAACACATGCAGCAGGCCCCTCGCCCACAAGGTCGAGGCTCAATGAACAGCAACACCGTCTCTACTCATGATCTCAACGAAGAAGAGATACCATCATGGGCAGAACGTGCGTTTAAATTCTCCGGTTTGACCGGTGACCATAGTTTAGTATGGAAGAAATTTGTCCTCTGGTATAAAGCCAAAGCCAATGAATTAATGCCATTATCTCGCATCGAATCCAAGCTGCAGTACTGGCTAGTTAACGAGAAGCAAAATGAAAGACAACAACAGCAGAAGACCTCTCAATATTCAGGAAATGCAGGACAAGCTCAAGGAAATGGGTATAGACAAAAGCTTAGCCCATCTGAACGCTTCAGGCAGCAGCTCATTCAAAAAGGCAAAAAGCCAACCTTCTGAGCCAGCTCAACCTGTTGTTCCCGACGCTACAGTACAGCCTAACGCACCTGAAGTGATTGAAGCACAAAGTACAGAAGTGAAAGTAGCGACACCAAACGCTGCGGGCTCTGGTACGTCTCAACAAGTGCCTGTTGTTGATCAAGATCCAGCAGATCTTGAGCTAACCGATTGGTGTATCCATGTGTTCGGTTCTTTCTTGAGCGTGTACGAAACTCAGTGGGAATACCAATACGGTAGTGAACCGAGCGGTAAGTTTCTTGAGTTTGCCCACTCTGTTGACTCAGACGGCCTTAACCGCGTACTAATGCACTGCCATGAGCGTATTCAACTTGGAAACAGTTGGCCGCCGCAAATGGGTGAGCTTTGGATCCTTAAAGATTCTTTGACTGAAGAAGAGCTGCTTGATAGCCGTATTCGTGTATTGTCGCGCACTGCTGTGAACAAGATTGAGAAGTGGTTAATCCAAAACAAACTGTACGACTTAAAGCGTACGGCTGAAAACAAGCTCGATGGCCTGTTTAAGAAATACTACTTGGAAGCAAAGCGTTTAGATGAGAAAGGTATGCTGGAAACAGAATTGCCGCAGTTCCTGCTTGCCGCTAACTCAGTGAAGAACCTAAACGACTTGAAACGCGAAGAGTATGAAAGCCAACACGGCAAAGCGATGAACCCAAGAATTCAGAAGATTCTAAACAGTAAGAAATAGCGCTCCTCGCTTAACTTATACCGCTTAAGTCAGCGACATTACTATTCTACAGATACAAAAATGCCAGCTATCAAGCTGGCATTTTTTATGAATTCTTACGAACTCTTTAACGACTATCCGACCGTTATTTACGATCGCCTTACTGATTAATTACAGTAGGTGGATAGTTGCGTTTAGCGTAAATACGCCAGAGTCGTCATCTTTCATTTTGAAGTTTTGGTAGCTAGCGCCGACAGATAGTGGACCAAAGATGAAGTATTCTGCGCCTACACCGTACATGATATCAACGTCGTCTTGTTTGAAGCTATCGCCTTTCACTTCGTAAGAGTGAAGACCACCCTTCGCATATACGTGAAGAGGACCGAAGTCGATACTTGGCTTGATCGCTAGGTAAGCAGTACTTACGTCAACACCTTGTTTAGCACGGTTACCGTAGCTAACGTTGTCGAAAGAACCAAGATCCCAGTAACCCGCTTCAACACCGATTAGTGGAAGGATACCTGTACCTACGTGGATGCCCATCGCCGTTTCATCTTCACCAGCAAATGAGTTTTGACCACCCATAACACCACCGTATAACCATGAATCAGCCATTGCTGTTGAAGATGCACCTAGCAATACTAGTGCTAATAACGTTTTTTTCATATTCGACCTTTTTCGTCCTAGTGGCAGGCCTTGAGTGGTAATAAATTGCCACCAAGTCGCCCTGTATGTAATAACTATTCAATTAGTAATGCAATAAGCAAGATTTATACCTAAACCTTGCTATTGCGTCTAGCTTTATTCCTTAGCAAGCATCAATCGCGTTTTTAACACGCTTATCTGATACTGGGTAAGGCGTTCCGAGCTGCTGTGCGAAGAAGCTTACACGAAGCTCTTCTACCATCCAACGCACCTCTTTTACATTTTCTGGAACCGCGATCCCTTTTGGGATTTTATTCAGCAGCTCTTTGTAATCATTCATTACTGACTCAACTTTGATCATATGCAAGCGATCTTTGTTCGGGTCAATCGGCAGTTTTTCCATGCGGCGTTCAATCGCTCTCATATAGCGTAGAATATCCGGCAGGCGTTTCCACCCACATTCTGTGGCAAACCCCTTAAAAATCAAACCTTCTACCTGAGCTTTTATGTCAGAAAGTGCGAATGCCATTGAAAGATCGACACGTCCTTTGAGCTTCTTACTGATGCTAAATGCGGTCGTTAGGATGGTTTCAACCTGTTGAGCAATCTCAACAACGCTATCGCCCAGCTCTGCACGTACGTGTTCTTTCAGTGCTTCAAACTGCTCTGGTTCCCAAACCAAACCGCCCTTCTCTTCAATCAGCTTATCAATACCACAAGCGATACAGTCATCGATAAGATCGAGCACCTGTCCGTATGGGTTGAAATACAAGCCAAGCTTAGATTTGTTCGGCAAGTTAGAGTGCAAGTATTTGATCGGCGATGGCACGTTCAACAGGATTAAACGACGCTGACCCGATTTCATTGCAGAGATCTGTTCTTGCTCGGTTTCGAACAATTTGATCTCTACGCTGTCTTTAGAATCCACCAGCGCTGGGAAGGCTTTAACATCGTAGCCGCCGCGTTTCTGCTGGTAGACTTTTGGTAACTCACCAAAGCTCCACGTATGCAGGTTTTGCTGTTCGATGTCATCGTCTGCCACTTTAGAAAGCGTTTCTTGAACCTTGTCTTTCAGGCTTTCTTTTAGCTCATGCAAGTCTTTCTGTTCTTTCAGCTTACGCTTGCGATGATCTACGGCGCGGAATGTTACCTTTAAGTGCTCTGGGATCTGGTCTAACTTCCAGTCATCACGCACCACTTCTACACCTGTCATGCGGCGCAGCTCTTTTTCAAGAGAATCCAACAACGGTGCTTCAAGTGGTGTAACACGAGCCAAGAACGCATCGGCGTAGTTTGGCGCAGGCACAAAGTTACGGCGTAGCGTTTTAGGTAGCGACTTGATTAGGCTAATTACCAGTTCCTGACGTAGGCCTGGGATCTGCCAATCAAAACCGTTTTGGTCAATCTGATTCAAGATAGGCAGTGGAATGTGTACCGTTACACCATCGTTGTCGTCGCCCGGCTCAAATTGGTAGCTCAGCTTCAGCTTGATACCATTTTGGTGCCAGAAGTTCGGATAATCCAAGTCAGTAACGTGGCTTGCATCACCGCGGAACAGCATCGACTTTTCGAAGTTAAGCAGCTCTGGTGTTTTCTGGCTGGTTTGCTTCCACCATGTATCGAAGTGACGGCCTGAAACAGCCTCTTCGCCAACACGTTGGTCATAAAAGTCGAACAGTTCATCATCATCGATCAAGATGTCACGACGACGCGATTTATGTTCTAGCTCTTCTACTTCTTGCAGTAGCTTACGGTTCTGCTTGAAGAAGGCATGTTTGGTTTCCCACTCACCTTCAACCAAAGCGCTGCGCACGAACAATTCACGGCTGACAGTGGCATCAATCGCACCGTAGTTCACTAAACGTTTCGGGATGATTGGGATTCCGTAAAGCATCACTTTTTCGTGTGCCATTACTGCCGCTTGCTTCTTCGACCAATGTGGTTCGCTGTAGCTGCGCTTAATCAGGTGTTTTGCTAGTGGTTCAATCCATTCAGGCTGAATCTTCGCGATAACACGACCCCAAAGTTTTGAGGTTTCCACCAGCTCAGCAGACATGATCCACTTAGGCTGTTTCTTAAATAGGCCAGACGCAGGGAAGATATGGAAGCGCGCATTACGTGCACCTTGATATTCATTCTTCTCTTGGTCTTTCATACCAATGTGAGAAAGCAAACCTGATAGCAGAGACATGTGAATGCCATCGTAACTGCCCGGTTCTGTATTCAGCTTGGTATCCAATTCACGCATCGCTTGGTGAATTTGGAAGTACACATCTTGCCATTCACGGATACGTAAATAGTTCAGGTAATCTTGCTTACACTGTTTGCGGAACTGGTTACTCGACAGCTCTTTTTGTTGCTGCTTAACGTAATCCCAAAGGTTCACAAACGTGATGAAATCAGATTCTTTATCAAAGAAGCGCTTGTGCTTATCGTCAGACGATTGTTGTTTGTCTGATGGGCGCTCACGCGGATCCTGAATCGACAACGCAGAAGCAATCACCATCACTTCGTGCAGACAGCGGTTGCTTGGCGCTTCAATCACCATACGCGCTAAACGCGGATCAATTGGCAGCTTAGCGAGCTTGCGACCAATCGCGGTTAGCTTCTTCTTGTCGTCGCCATGATTCTTGTTTTTATTCGCAGACGGTTCGACTGTCGCGATCGCACCCAACTCTTCAAGCAGCCTTACACCATCTTGAATGTTACGTTTATCTGGCGCTTCAACAAATGGGAATGCTTGAATGTCGCCTAAGCCTAGCGCAGTCATCTGAAGGATAACCGATGCTAGGTTAGTACGAAGAATCTCTGGGTCAGTAAACTCTGGGCGTGATTCGAAATCTTCCTCAGAGTACAGACGAATACAGATACCTTCAGCAACACGACCACAACGACCTTTACGCTGGTTCGCACTCGCTTGAGACACTGGCTCGATCGGTAGGCGTTGTACTTTAGTACGGTAGCTGTAACGGCTAATACGCGCCGTACCCGGGTCGATGACATACTTGATGCCCGGAACAGTTAGCGAGGTTTCTGCCACGTTGGTCGCCAGAACGATGCGTCGACCAGTATGAGACTGGAAGATACGGTTCTGTTCGCCAGCAGAAAGACGCGCGTACAGCGGAACAATCTCAGTATCACGCAGGTTACGTTTACTTAAAGAATCGGCAGTGTCACGAATTTCACGTTCACCGTTCATGAAGATCAAGATATCGCCTTGGCCTTCATCACACAGCTCATCAACGGCTTCAAAGATACCTTCGATTTGGTCACGATCTGAATCACTTTCATCACCACCTAGTGGGCGGTAACGCGTATCAACGGGGTAAGTACGACCTGATACTTCAATAATCGGCGCATTGTTAAAGTGCTTCGAGAAACGCTCAGGATCGATGGTCGCCGATGTAATGATAACTTTAAGATCAGGACGCTTTGGTAGAAGCTCTCTCAAGTAACCCATGATGAAGTCAATGTTCAGGCTACGCTCGTGGGCTTCATCGATGATGATGGTGTCGTATTGGCTTAAGAAACGGTCGTGCTGAATTTCCGCCAGTAGAATACCGTCGGTCATCAATTTGATTTGCGTGTTGTCAGAAATTTGGTCGTTAAAACGAACCTTATAACCAACAAAATCACCTAGCTGTGTTTCCATCTCTTCCGCGATGCGGTTTGCAACCGAACGAGCCGCGAGACGACGAGGCTGAGTGTGGCCAATTAAGCCAAAGCGGCCACGACCAAGCTCAGAACAAATCTTTGGTAACTGAGTGGTTTTACCCGAGCCCGTTTCACCCGCCACGATAACCACTTGGTTTTCAGAAATGGCTTTCGCAATATCATCGCGCTTTTGGCTAACTGGGAGAATCTCTGGGTATTCGATGGTTGGTTTGTGCGAGGCACGCTGATTTGCCGTCATCATAGACTTGGCAATGTCTAACGCAATCTCATCGAAGACAACGTTCTTGGATTGTTCGTTTTTAATTCTACTCGCACCAGCAATTCGCTTACTCAGACGGAAGCGATCGCGCATCATACATTCGTTGAGCGCTTTACGAAGAGAAGCTGGGCTATTTTGAGATGTTTTAGTATGGGCTGCTGCTGAATGATCGGCAGGTTTAGCTTTTGGTTGATTAGTTTTTGGTTGTTTAGCTTTTAGTTGCTTAGCAGGTCGGTTCGATGCAGGCTTATTCGATTTCGCTTCGTTCTGTGGAGAACTTGGCTGTGCTGCATTCTTGTTGTTGTCTGCTTTTTCCGGAGACGAAGTCAAAGCGTGTCCTATTCTTGTACTTATTAAACTCGCGCGATTATATCACAAGTCTCAAACAAAAAAGCCTGACAGCAAAGGGAAAACCTTTTGCTATCAGGCTGATTAATCTCGCTAACACTCGCAGGAGCTATAGAAGCGAGGTCAAATGCAAGTCGTACTTAGTAAACTCTGGCTTAAAGCTAACGTTAAAAACTGTCTCTACGAAAATGACAGTCAAAAACCACGATTAAAAAGAACAGCTAAAAACTACGCTTAGAACTCGTATTGGAAATATACCGTGTTGTAGTTACTGCCGCCTTTGATACGACCAAACTGAGAGGCGTTTTCAAAGATCGCAGAACGGTGATGCAATGAATAACCGAACCATAAATTGTTTAAGTCGTTCTTGCCAATCAAGTCGCCGACGTTCACGTCGAATGAGAAGTCTAAATAGTTCAACAGATGGCTTGCTGTGTAACCTTTACGGTCCATCTCAGAGCCTTCGATATAGGTAATCGAATCGATGTAAGACATACCCTCTGCCACACCAACACGCCACTGAGTTGGCCAATCAAAGGTGTAGTACGCTTTGATTGCGATGATGTATTCAGTGCTGCTTGATTGAACCTCTGAACTCCAATGATGCGCGATACCTGGCGTTAGGTAGATGTCCAATGGAAAGCCGAAGATCTCATCGGTTAACGGGTGGCCATAGAAGAACGAGGTCAACTGGTTGTTGTATTCGTCTTTCTCTCGATTGAACTTCATGATGTCGCCAATATTGGATGGCGTAGCCCAGCCGTGTGCGACACGTAAATACGGCGCATTGCTCAGCTTAGGTTTCGGCGCTTTCTCTTTGTCGTTAAAGAAACCAAAGCCAAGGTACAATTCACCTTGATAACGGTCTTCAACTATCGACGAATCATAGGCATTATCATCTAATCGAGTCACACCGGTTGAACCCAATAAGTACAAGTTTGAAGCCACATGGTAACGCGCTTCAACGCCGACATTCAGATCTACACCTGCACCAATGGTTTCATTAGACGCTGAGTAATACT
This sequence comes from Vibrio sp. L5-1, assembly GCF_021728315.1. Classification (NCBI taxonomy): domain Bacteria; kingdom Pseudomonadati; phylum Pseudomonadota; class Gammaproteobacteria; order Vibrionales; family Vibrionaceae; genus Vibrio; species Vibrio sp. L5-1. Next base: position 419,010 of record NZ_JAKKCQ010000002.1, read on the forward strand.
CGCTATTGAAGTCAGCACTTTTGTAACGAAGTGTCGCACTTGGGTAAAACTCCCAATCTCCGGTTTCATACTTGGCTTTCGCACGTAAGTTACCATGGAGGTTGAATTCACTGTCGCTCATTAATTCCGTCTCGACAGACCAAGAACCATCAAGTTGGTAGGTCAGTTGAGCACCGAAGTCCGCAGTATCGCCTTCAATTGCGTTCTGCTCAGAAGCTGGGATATCAATAAAACGCATGCGAGAAATAGCATTAAAAGACCATTTCTCGTCATCTGTTTGATAAAGATAAGCACCCATCTCGGTACCATCAATGAACACATAGTCGTTCTTGAAAAACAGCATCGGTACGAATGAGTTAACCGATTGGTCACCACCAGACGTGTCATAAGGGATGCTTGCAGTACGGAACATTGCAGCGATGCCCCACTCTTGTTCTTCAGCAGCCCACGCATTAGCACTTAGGAAAGCGCTACTTAGTAAAGCCACTCCAGTTGAAGTGAGAGTCGGTAAATATTTGAGCTTCATTCTTATGTAATTACTCTTTGTAATAAATATTGTGTAACTGAATAGACATTTATTAACCATGATGGCTAACTATTTTTAGGTTTGATCGGCATTGACCGTTACAATGTAGAATATTCTCGGTTAAATGAAAGTATTGTGAAAGTCTCCGAATTACAAAACATTATAGATCAGTTACCCAAAGATTCCGATCCAGATATTGTTGTGGGTGAGGCGTGGCTGCCCGAGCGTTTGGTGGATACCAACCTAGACGGCGACATGCTATTTCTTGAATTCGATAATGCCCCTGAAGACAATCAAGGGGATGAAGAAGGCCGTGGCTTTGTTGAGCACGAGATTGCTATGATTCGAGAAAAGCTCGAACTGTTGTTAGACGAGCCTTCCGATACCAAGACCAAAGCCGATGCCCTATTGGCAATATTTCTAATGGGTCATGAACTTTCTAGCTCGGAAGTTATCGAAGTTCTTGAATCAACAGAATCTGACTCAGTAGAACTTGAAGCATCAAAGCTTGAAACCACAAAACCAGACACGAACAAGCTCGAAACAAAAGAACTCCACGACGACTAACCACCAATGATTTTAGGTACCGTATTGAAACCCTCTACGACATCATCTCTTCCCCTGTTACTCGCCGGACCCATTTTAAGAAAAACCACCGCGACTGAAGTGGTACTTTGGTTAGCCTCCAGCTCGCCCCTTGTTGGCCGGGCTGATATTTATATTAGTGAAACTGAGCACATTCGTGAAACTGAGCATATTCGAGAAACAGGCTTTTCGAACGAAAAAGAGCATTCTGAACCAAAACAAAACCAACCGTTTTATACCTCATCGCTTGAAGAGCATGATTCGATTCAAATCGGTACGCATGCGTGGGTAACGCTAATTCGCTTACAAGGTGAATTCCCGACTAATACGCCTCTTGAATATGACATTCACACAGAGTCAGGTTCACTAAAAGAGCTCGCCCCTCACCTTGTTTACAACGGTAAATCTCGCGTTGAGTTTAAAATATCTACATCGGCTGATTACATTCTTCATGGCTCTTGCCGTAACCCGCATCATCCCAGCAAAGACAGCTTAGTCGCAGCCGATAACAAGATAGCCGAGCAAACCGTCGCTGAAAGACCTGACATGCTGATGATGAGCGGCGACCAGATTTACGCCGACCATGTGGCAGGCCCAACACTTGATGCTATTCAACAAGTGATTCAACTGCTTGGTCTTGTTGGTGAGAGCTTACCGACCGACTCACAAATTAAAGAAATCAACAGCAGTGACGCACTGTATAGCAGTGAATATCACTTATATCAGCGTCATCACTATTTACCGCACCACACCGCTTCAGAATCCATGCTCGATAAGTTCTTCCCGAATCGCGGCGTGCCGATTTTTAGTTCTACCGATTGTGAAAACCACTTGGTCACGCTGTCTGAGTTTATCGCGATGTACTTGTTGGTTTGGTCTCCGACACTGTGGCAATGCGTCAATCGAGGACGTTTGATTGAGAATAACTTCACTCAAGGTGGACGCCAATTAACACCGACTGACCAGCAACAGTGGCGTGATGAAAACGTCATCATGGATGATTTCATTACAGGCTTACCGCAAGTTCAGCGCCTGTTCGCTCATATTCCGACTTACATGATCTTCGATGATCACGATGTTACCGATGATTGGAATCTCACTGTAGGTTGGGAGCATGCTGTCGACCAAAACCAGCTCGCCACTCAAGTAATAGGTAACGGCCTTGCGGCTTACTGGATGTGTCAGGGCTGGGGTAACAAGCCGGAGAGCTTCGACGAAGCGTTCATCGAGCAAGCAAAACATCTTTTTGTCGATCAACCGCGCATTACTAAACAAGCGCATAATGAAGCCGATGATAGCAATACTACTCACTCTGTTAGCAATATCGAGCCAGACAAGCATCAAGCCTTCATTGAGATGTTAAGTCGCTTTGAAGAGTGGCATTACACAATAGATACCTCACCCAAAGTCATTGTGTTGGATACTCGAACACGTCGTTGGCGTTCAGAGTCACGCATGAATAAGCCTTCAGGTTTAATGGACTGGGAAGCCTTGATTGAGTTTCAGCATCAGTTAATGAATCAAGATAAAGTAGTGATCGTTTCTGCGGCACCGATGTTTGGCGTGAAGTTTATTGAAACACTACAAAAGATGGCGACCACAATCGGCAAGCCATTAGTTATAGATGCTGAAAACTGGATGGCGCATCCGGGCAGTGCCAATACACTGATCAGTATCTTTACCCATACAAAAACACCGACCAACTTCGTGGTACTGTCTGGTGACGTTCACTACTCCTTCGCTTATGACATCAAGCTTAGGTATCGTCGCAACAGCCCGAACATCTATCAAATCACCTGTAGTGGCATTAAAAATCAGTTCCCTGCTCCGCTGCTTAAATTCTGCGATGTATGGGACCGCCTGTTATACAGCCCTCGCTCAGTTTTGAACTACTTCACTAAGCGTAAACGCTTAAAAATCGAGAAGCGAAGCCCTGATAATCAGACCTTCTATCGCCTTTCAAACCGCAGTGCAATTGGTGAGCTCAGGTTAGATAACGACGGGAAACCGCAATCGATCACGACACTCAGTGGTGATGGTAAAATTACCCGTTTCCCAGAGCCAGATTGATAAAGTGCTCCTTATCGCTCGCCTATCCGTAATGTCAGTTTTTAGTAAAGACGCTTGCGATCACACTCTGTAGACCCAATAGTTGTAGTTATAGTTGATAGCTATCAGCGTTACGGAACCCGATACAAATTTTAACTGGAGCTCGTTATGTTCAATTCTCTCACATCAATGTTTAAACAATTGATTGAAGGCCAGGACCTAAGCAAAAACCAAGGCGCATCACCTAATGTCGCCATTGCGAGTTTATTGTGTGAAGTCGCGGGAGCCGACCATCAGATCAATGAATCAGAAAGAGTCGCTAAGCTACAGCTTCTGCAACGTTTGCTGGATTTAGATGAAGAACAAGCAAAGGTTCTGCTAGCGCAAGCAGAACCGAAAGTAGAGCAATCAGTATCGCTGTATGACTTTACATCACAACTTAGAGACCTTTCTCAGCCAGTGCGAATCGACTTAATCAAAGCGATGTGGGAAGTGGCGCATGCCGACGGAGAAATTGACCCTATCGAAGATTCTGTGATCCGTAAAACAGCGGAACTGCTCTACGTTGACCACAGTGACTTTATCAAGACTAAGCTGAACGTCCTCGGTAAAAACTAACCAAAGGCTCTTTAATCGTGTTAATGGCACCAATAGCGTTAATGGTCGCTAATCGTGCTAATAGCGTTAATGGCCGTCAATAGAGCAAACGAGCTCTACTAGGCAGTTAACTATCGATTAAACTGACGGTATCTATCAGCGTAATCGATCGCCATGCATGATGCCTTTAAGCTCTAACGGCGTGCCCTTCTTAGTGACATAAAGGCCGCGCTGATTTGATACCAACACACTGCGCTTGCCTTGTGTTTGTTGAATGTATAAGTGCTTGATATTGAATGTCTGCTTATCTTGGGCCTGATCCTGGTCCAATTGATAAAGGTAGTAATGATTCCCCCAGCGCAAGAACACACCAAACATTTGCTTGGTTTGAGCGACATTCCCATCCATGTCATAGCCAATATACTGCATTTTGACTCGACCATTTTCCAATCGGAGCGAGATTCTCTCCCACCCGACCATCGGGTATTCCGCAGAAAATCGATAGGTACTTTTGGTTGCGAGCCCAGAGATTAAACCTACATTTAGAATCACAAACAGCGTCAATAAGATAGGCATCCAAAACTTACGATTCATACTTATTGCCCTCGCTCATTGTCATTGTCGCCTTCGCAAGAGACAGTTTTAAACTGATGGCTTATCTCTTTCCAATGTCCATTTATCAATGCGACGGCTTGGATATTCTGACACCCAACGCCAATGCGATGCAGATAGAGCGAATCAACACCGAGCTCTGACACGGCATCCAACTCTTTTATGACGGCTTCATCAAAATTCAAACTGTCGTGATAAACATCCATACCTCGGTAGGCACTCTTATCTATAAAAAAAGCAAACTGATAAAACAGCATGAGAAGAAGCGCGCTGACTACAATTCCGGCAATACGAGATTGGTGACGAGCGATAAAGTGCTTCGGCTTAAACGGTGGCGCTGATGTCAATTCATCGACGATGGCACCTTTCTCTGAAACGATGATGTTTTTCTCTGAAACGATGCCAGCTTTCTCTGAAAACGCAGCTTCAACATGCGCTTCAGCGGTAGATGTTGGCATCGATAAATAACTACCGACCTGTTTCAAACCATTGAAGCTGTACCCTTCCTTTTGAACCGTTAAGATTTTGCAATCACACTCAAACGAATTTAATGCAGTGCGAATATTCTTAACCGCGACATTAAGTGAACTGCCTGTCACAACCCTGCCCGGCCAGCAATGCTCAAGTAAAAAGTCTCGACCAACGGCTTTTGGGCTGTTCTTCACTAGATGCTCAAGGATCAGACCTTCTGAGGGGGATAAGGTGACCCGCTTACCAGATTCCGAATCAATGAGTGTGTTATTAATCAACTCGATGCTCGAAGCGTCTAAGGTGATTTTTTCATGGCTATTGGCGTTCATTTCGGCGAGGTGTTCATAAATAAAAAGGTCATCAAAAAAGTGTTTGTTTGGTCGAACTAATAGCAAACCATACATAGAAAAGAGTAGTGACAAGTTTAGCCAATAATTAAGCTAAATATAAGCTCAGCGAGCAACAATATAAGCTCAGTGAGTAATAATATAAAATAACAACAAAGTGAGTCAGTCACGTAAACTAACTCACCTTTGAACATAGCCAAGGTTTAACTCTAAACTGGTCATGCCCTATATTAAAACCTCGTCGTTACGCAATCTGAAAACGAGGTCACAATTCTGTTCTAGCGAAATTAGAGTTCCAGTTTGAATCCAAGTTCACTTACCATAACTTCAGCGAAGCCTAACTTTACTGCATTCAACTGATTGGCAACTTCGCGCGCTTGCTCTTCGTTTTTAGCCAATATTGCCATTGAATAAACAGGCCTGATCATCGCTTTTTGGTTTGGCTTCTCTTCTGCTATTTCTTGATGTTTTAAGTAAGCAGACGTAATCACACCTTGAGCACTCCAATCGACAACCATTTGTAAATCTTTGCTAATAACCTCATCGACAATGAATTGATTCTCAGGCTCTTTCCAAGCGAGTTCTACTGCGTAGTTTGTGAAAGCGACATCCGTGTTTAACCACTTATTACCGATGTCTCTGATTTCAGTCACCTCTACAAGCTCTTTAAATTGGAATGGTAAGTTACCAATCAAGTCTCTAACGTGCTGCTCACTGTCCGCTTCAATCACAAACTTAATCATCGGAAACTTTTTATCCCCAATAAAGCTTTGTGATACGAACATATCGTGTACCAAGCCCGCATCAATCAGGTTGGCAAATGCTTTTTTCTGATGAGGCATTGCCTCAAATACGGCTTGGGCGTCATCGGTTTTCCAAGCCACTGACACGCCGTATGCCGCTGCGTGGGCATGGGTTGAAAAAAGAATGGCTGAAAATAGAAAGCTAAAAATAGCTAAAAAGGTTCCTAGAGTTGTTTTCATTGTGGTGGCTTCCTAATTAGTCGCGAATAATTTCATACAAGTTAGGGTCAGCAGAAACCCCTTCAATTTTTAAAGGTGGTAATTCTTTTCTCATCGCCTGTATCGCATCATGGAAATGCTTTTTGCTTTCCCACTCTGCAACATTAATAAAACGGTATGTCGCATCCGAGCTTAAAGAGCGGTGCAATTTGGTAGAGATATATCCTGGTTGCTTCACCAATACGTCTCGCGCATCTTCCCAATACGTTAACGTAGCGGCTTCATGGGCTGGCTCGACTGAAAAAGTGTTTATCAATACAACAGGTTGTGCCGAGACCAACGCACTTACGCTTAGCGCCCCCAGTGCCAATCCATACTTAATAATGTTCTTCATCCTATTCTCCTTGTTTTGGGTGAGCTAACGCTACCACCTAGCCCTACCCAATCAAGGTCGAAACCTACGATTTAATATTAATTAAAAAGCTAAATTTCAAACGAATATTATTCACTCGTAAAATAAGCGATGTAGCCATTCACTATTGATAAGCCACTTGTTGAAATTAGGTTTCTTGGAATAGTCATTGCCCTTAACGTGAATAGTCATTGCCCTCAATTTGCATCGTCATTACCCTCAAATAACAGGCACAAAAAAACCACCTAATAAGTAGGTGGCTCTTCATTTTAATAACTCACAAGATTCAGGCTAACTTTAAGTGTTTAACCTTTCAGTATTTAACCAAGCGCCTCTCTGAAATACAAACGATCACAACATCGTCAGCGCAAGCTTTGCCAAGTTATAAGCGTCAACATAACCAGAGTGCTGACGACCTTCCCACTCAATGTTTTTCGCTTCTTGAGCAGCACGGTGACCAATACGTTTCTCTTTCAATCGATTCTGAACTCGATAAAGTGTGGCGATGTTCAAGAACTCGCTAAATGGCGGTTCGATGCCTTTCTCAATACACTCTTTGTGTAAGATAAGGTCGTCACGTCCCCACGCTGCATAGATTTTCTTTGGGCCACCGAAGTTCTTAATCATCGACTTGATAACAGACTCTAATGGGCGACCCTGTTTTTCGATTTTACGAGGTGTAATACCCGTTAACTCGGCGCAGAATAGAGAGACTTCGTCTTTTTCGGGCTTAACGTAATATTGCGCGCGCTTCACGATGGTTCCAGATACAAGATCGATCTCAGCAAGACCAATTTCAATGATCTCCCCTGTTGTTCCTACACCGTCTTCGCTCCAACAGCACATTTCCAAATCGAAACACACCACTCGATTGTGATTCATACGTCGCCTAATTCTCTCGTCAAAAATTTCGTGAAATTGTACATGAGCCTAATAAAGAACTCGACCCCAGTTGCATCAAGTGCTCACTTAGCCTGCAATTGTGACTCGATTTCGGCCATTTGACTTACTTAGGTATAACATGCTGTCAGTTTTTTGAAGGAGCGCTTCAATGTCTTCATTAGTGCGGATGGTCGCCCCGATGCTTAGAGTGCAACTCAATAGCTGGCCAGAATGCTCGCAATGAGACTCACTCACCGTCTCTAAAATACATTCTAAATAGCGAGACAATGAGTCATGTTCGGTGATGCTCGAAATAATACCGAACTCATCCCCTCCCATCCGGAATAGGTTATCTCCAGACTTCAAGCTCACTGAGATAACCTTAATCACATGGATAAGTAACGCATCACCGGCTGGGTGCCCAAACTTATCATTGATCTCTTTAAACTTATCAACATCAAACACTATTAAGCTAAACGGCTTATCGCTTTGTATCGATTGACCAAGCATCTTATTAAAAGCTCGGCGATTATAAATTTCCGTTAAACTGTCATGATTGGCAAGAAAGCGAAGTTCTTCTGTTCTTTCATCAATCATTCGATACAAGCGCTCTTTCTCTCTAATTTGCAGGTTCACGATATAAGCAAGCAGTAACGAGATAGTGGTACCAACTATGCCGATTCCCGCCAACACTAAGTAACCATTAAATGAAATACATGCATCTATCTTGAAGTCGATAATCCATTCACGATTAGTTAATGTAATCGTCTTTGTAATGTGCTGCCCAGTTACCGCTTCATAACCATTGGTTTCGAACATTATCGGGGCATCTTCAGCTTCAAAACCACTATCGGTAACACGCACATAAACGTCCATATCGCCGACAGTAGATGCCAGAAGTTTCTCAAAATAGTATGTGGTACGAACAACACCAATCACAACCCCTAACAAATTGTCCGTTTCACCATCAAACACAGGGTGGTAGACCAACATTCCGCTCTTAGGTGTGTTGCTGTCTAAACCATCTTGCAATAGACGAACTTTGTCTGAAATATTCGCTTCACGTGTTTTTTTAATGTTATCAATGATCAGATTAAACCGCTCACGAGAAGAGTAAAAACCCAAAACACCGTTGTTCACTGGATCATTCGGATATATATCTGTCGCGATAAATACGGGCTCGCCATCCAAGATATAACCATAAGTTTTTGGCCCATGTTTAGGGATAGTAAACATTCTATAGGATGGGTATTGAGCTTTCATTTTGGCGGTGTGCTCGGCAAGATCTTCTACCGCTACTTTTTGCATCCACTGCAATCCGATCAGGCTTTTCGAACCGTTAATCGTTTGCTGAGCAAAACGATCAAATCGATCCCGACTATCGACATCATTAGAATAGAAAAAATTTGCACCGGAACCGATATAAGCGACATCGTTATCAATAAACGCTTTTAAACTGAGCGTTTGATGCTGTGCAAAGCTATCCAGATTCTCATTCAAAGACCTATTTTGATTCAACGCAACTAAAACAAAACACAACACCGTCATCAAAAATGTGGCAAAAAAGACAACTAACGGCAAAGTTCGTTTCTTCAACCCTGTTATAGGGTCGGTAGTGTGGGGCATACAGCTTCCCATATGATGTTATTTTGAGTCGAAAGTATACACTGCCGGAATGCTAGGCTCTATTTATCTTTGACTCTCACAATGGGATAAAACTAACACTATTTACAACCCATGGACATTTGCGGCTAATAAACCAACAAATCTCGATTAACTTTCAAGCTAAGTCACCAAAAAGCCAGTTTATTGAAAACATTAAATAAAGCCCTTAAGCCTTGAATATGCTAGTATCCACCCATATTTATAGCTTGAAAGTGACCATTTTGGCCTTATGCCACTGAGTTTCTTTCCAACCTGTATATTCCTTTAAACCGACGAATATACCGTTAAATCAATTTTAAAGAGAAATCACTATGATCGTTGATTTGAACCTAATCCCACAAACGTTTGATATGCTTCACGCAGGCCTAACGGCATCAAGCGTTTTACTACTGCTAATTGCCGTTTCTCGTAAAACCAAAGTGGTTGAGAAAGTCGTAGAAAAACCAGTAGAAAAGATCGTTGAAGTTGAAAAGCCAGTTGAGAAAATTGTCGAAGTAGAGAAAGTTGTTGAAGTTGAACGTGTGATCGAAAAAGTAGTAGAAGTTGAATCTAAGCTGGCAACAGCACCAACAGATTCTGCAATGCAGCTACTGTCTATCATGCAGCAAGAAGCTCGTTTAATTGACTTCCTAAAAGAAGACCTAACATCATTCTCTGATGAAGAAGTTGGCGCAGCTGCTCGTGTTATTCACACTGGCGGTCAAAAAGTATTAGCTGATTATGTAACGCTTTCTCACATCCGCACTGAAGATGAAGAAACACGTATCACTATTGCTGAAGGTTTCAACCCTCAAGAAATTCGCCTAACAGGCAACGTAACGGGTAACGCACCGTTCAATGGCACATTGGTTCACAAAGGTTGGAAAGCAACTGACATGAACCTGCCTAAGCTTGCTGAGAACTACGATGCATCTGTGATTGCACCGGCAGAGGTGGAGCTATAATGGAACACCAAACTCAGCCATCATCGCACGAGTCGTCTGCACAGACGCATTCACAAGAGCTATCTTCTCAAGAGCAACATCAAGCGCCTAAGTTCAGTGTTGGTATCGATTTAGGTACCACACACTGCGTTTTGTCTTACATCGACACAACCAATGAAGATGCTCGTGTAGAGGTGATGCAAATCCCTCAGCTAACGGCACCTGGTACAGTAGAAACTCGCAGCCAACTTGGCTCGTTCCTATACCAGCCACACGAACATGAAATGAATGCGGGTTCTCGCGTTCTACCTTGGTCTTCTGAGCCTAAAGCACTGGTTGGTGCTATTGCTCGTAACCTTGGTTCGAAGACCCCTATTCGCTTAGTCGCTAGCGCGAAATCTTGGTTATGCCACAGTGGTGTAAATCGTCGCGACGCATTTCTTCCAGCAGGTAGCCCTGAAGAAATTGAAAAAGTATCTCCGCTTAAAACAACTGAGTTGTACCTTGAGCACCTTAAAGATGCTTGGAATCACGCGAATCCAGAACACAAACTGGCAGACCAAGATGTAACGATCACGGTTCCAGCTTCGTTTGATCCTGCGGCTCGTGACCTTACAGCAGAAGCTGCGCGTAATGTGGGCTTCACTCACCTAACGCTTCTAGAAGAACCACAAGCGGCTCTTTACAGCTGGATTGATAACAGCAACGACACATGGCGTGATGAAGTGAACGTTGGTGACATCGTTCTTGTTGTCGATATCGGTGGTGGTACGACTGACCTTTCGTTGGTTGAAGTAACACAAGATGAAGGCAACCTAAGCCTGAACCGTATCGCTGTAGGTGAACATATCCTACTGGGCGGCGACAACATGGACTTAGCTCTGGCTTACCGTCTGAAGATGAAACTGGCTCAAGAAGGCAAAGAACTGGCTCCTTGGCAGGTTCAAGCGATGACTCACGCTTGTCGTGATGCGAAAGAAGCTCTGCTTAACGATGCTGAGCTTCAATCTGTGCCAATCGTTGTTCCAAGCCGTGGCTCTAAGCTACTTGGCGCAACATTGAAAACAGAACTGACTCAGCAAGAAGTACAACAAACATTGGTTGATGGCTTCTTCCCACAAGTAGCGGTAACGGATCATCCGGTACAGAAAACTCGTGGTGCACTGACTCAAATGGGTCTGCCTTACGCTCAAGACGCAGGTATTACTCGTCATATTGCCGCGTTCCTTTCTAAGCAAGCCAATGCGCTTTCTGGAAATACCGAAGCCGCTCAACAAGATTTCAACCCGTTTGCAAATATGCCCGGTATGCCCGGTACAGAAGCGCAAGGGTCAGAAGCGCCAGCAGCAGACTTCATCAAACCAACAGCGGTACTGTTCAATGGTGGTGTTCTAAAATCTAACCTACTAGCTGATCGTCTTTCAGACACGATCAATGAATGGCTAATTAACGCAGACGCTGAATTCGCTAAACAGCTTTCAGGCTTAGACTTAGACCTAGCGGTTGCAAGTGGCGCTTCTTACTACGGCGCAGTACGTCGTGGCCAAGGCGTTCGTATCCGCGGTGGTATTGCTTCTTCTTACTACGTAGGAATTGAAAGCGCGATGCCAGCAATCCCAGGTATGGCTCCTCCGATGGAAGCACTGTGTGTTGCACCATTTGGTATGGAAGAAGGTTCAAGCGTTCAAGTTCCTAGCCAAGAGTTTGGTCTAGTGATTGGTCAGCCAGTACACTTCCAATTCTTCGGTTCAACCACACGTCGTGAAGATGAAGCGGGTACGCACCTTGATCACTGGGCTCCAGAAGATCTGGATGAGCTTCCTGAAATCCAAGTGACACTGCCTGTTTCTGAAGGTCGTCGCGAAGGCGAAGTAGTTCCCGTGACTTTGGCGTCTCGTGTTACTGAATTAGGCACGTTATACCTAGAAGCGATTGCCACAGACAATGGTCAGAAATGGCACGTTGAGTTCGATGTTCGTGAAGACTCGAATAACGACTCAAACGAACAAGCATAATGAATCAACGGCACCTTAACGGGTGCCGTTATTTTATCAATGCGATTCCCTAGCCCTGTATTAAAAGCATTCCAAAGACAATAATAAGACCAAGACTATCCATTAACTGGTCATCACTTTGGCAGAATAAGGTTTTGTATGGCATCTCCTCGTTTTTTAGTCGGCATTGACTTAGGCACAACCAATACCGTTGTTGCTTACTGTGAAATCAACGACGACCTACAACATGCTCCCGTTTCTCTTTTCGATATTGACCAACTCATCGGCCCCGGTGAAGTGGTTCGCAAACCGCTACTTCCATCCTTTCGTTACCATCCTGCACAAGGTCAGATCTCCCCTTCCGATCTCACTATGCCTTGGGAACCGAGCTTGGTTGAAGGCGATATTCAAAACGTCATCGTAGGTGAATGGGCACGCGAACTGGGCGCAAAAGTTGAAGGCCGCCAAGTATCCAGTGCTAAGAGCTGGTTATCTCACCAAGCGGTTGATCGTAACTCCGACATTCTGCCTTGGGCAGGCGCAACTGACGTCGATAAGGTATCCCCTGTTGTCGCAAGCGCCAGCTACCTCAACCACATCCGCCAAGCATGGAACTACCGTAACCCTAGCAACAAGCTTGAAGACCAAGACGTTGTAGTAACCGTTCCTGCTTCATTCGATGAGACAGCACGTAAGCTGACACTCGAAGCGGCAGAACTGGCGGGCTTAGGTAAGATTCTGTTACTCGAAGAGCCGCAAGCCGTTTGTTATGACTGGTATGCACGTCATCAACAAACCGCTGCCGATGAACTTCAGCAAATCCCGCTGATTCTAGTGTGTGATGTCGGCGGTGGTACCACCGATTTAAGTTTGATCGAAGCAAGCTTCAACTCAAACAATGGCGATGACCAAGAACTCGCACTCGACCGTATCGGCGTTGGTGAACACTTAATGCTCGGCGGTGATAACCTAGATTTAGCCCTTGCCCACCTTGCAGAGCAACGCTTCAATCAAAACAAAAAGCTGAATGCCTCAAGCTTAACCAAACTGATTCAACAGACTCGCGCCGCAAAAGAGAGCCTGCTTTCTGCTAACGCGCCAGACGATGTGAAGATCACCATGCTGGGCAGCGGTTCAAAGCTACTTGGCGGTACCAAGAGTATTGGTTTAACGAAACAAGAAGTTCATCAGATTGCACTGGAAGGTTTCTTCCCACTTTCTGAGTTCACTGAAGTACCTGACAAACGCCGTAGCGCGGTTGTAGAGTTCGGCCTACCCTACGCTGCAGATCCTGCGGTAAGTAAGCACGTTGCCGAATTCCTAGCGACACATCAGCAAGTATCAAAAGCGGCACTAGAAAAATCTGGCGCAATCGAATTTGATGAGACAAAACCAGCGATACCTGTCGGTGTACTACTCAACGGCGGTGTATTCAACAGTGAGCTTGTTACTGAACGTATTACTCAGTTACTTGGCAATTGGAACGGTGCGCCAATCACCGTCTTAGATAACCCTCATCCTGATTGGTCTGTGGCATTGGGCGCAGTGGCCTTTGGTAAGGCTCGCCGCGGTGCGCAACTTAAAATTGGTGGCGGTGCGGCTCGTTCTTACTTCTTACATCTGCAAGAGAAGAACAAGATGGGTAAAGCACTTTGTCTGCTTGCCAAAGGGACTGAAGAAGGCCAAGAAATACGTTTGAACAGTCGTCGTTTCTCACTAACTTTGGGTGAGCCGGTACGTTTCAATCTACTGACTTCAACGCACGATCAAATTGCTCATGACACTGCCATTCAAAATGGCGTGATGGTCAATGTCGACGCTGACTTGTTCTCCCCTCTTCCACCGTATATTTCTACGCTAGAAGGTTCAGGTACTGCAGAGCTCCAAGCCAACCAAAAAGAACGCGTCGAAGTATTGCTCGCGTGTCAATTAACAGAAGTCGGCACACTGAAAATGGAGTGTGTGAGCACGGAAGATGACACTAAGCGTTGGTTGCTTGAATTTGAAGTAAGAAACAAGCAAGGCGATGAGTCTGATACCGCTAAACTTCACCCAAGACTGGATGAATGTAAGGAATTGATTTCTCGTCTGTACAGCGGCAACAAGAAGAGTGCTGAATCGAAAGAGATCAAAACACTATCGAAAGATCTTGAGAAGCGACTTGGTAAGCGTGATGAATGGGACTTCACGACCCTTCGCCATCTGTTTGATACCTTTTCATTAGGTCGTAAACGCCGCCGTCGTTCAGAAGCACACGAGAAGAACTGGCTGCGTTTGGCGGGCTACTCGCTGCGTCCAGGCTTTGGCGATCCGACTGACTCATGGCGTATCGAACAAATTTGGGGCCTTTACCAACAAAACATTCAGTTCCAGAACCACCAAGGTTGGACGGACTGGTGGGTATTCTGGCGTCGTGTTGCCGGTGGATTAAACCAAGAGCAGCAAGAGAGTATCTTGGCTGATATCGCTAAGTACCTTCACCCGGGGGCAATGAAAAACCCTAAGACAGCCAAAGATGCACAAGATAATGGCTATGAAGCCATGGTTCGTTTAGCGGCGTCGCTTGAGCAACTTGAAGTGGAAGACAAAGTGCTGCTCGCAAGCTGGTTCTTGAGCAAAGCGATTAACCATAACCAGTTCGAACAGGCTCACTGGTGGGCGCTAGGACGATTAGCATCAAGAACGCCTTTGTATGGCAGCCAACACAGCGTAATTCCTAGAGAGCAAGCTGAACAGTGGTTACCAAAACTGCTTGAACAGAACTGGCAGAAAGAGCAGATGATCGCCTTCGCTGCTGTGATGATTTGCCGTAAAACTGGTGACCGTCAATTTGACATCTCTGACGACTATCGTAATCAAGTGATTGAGAAGCTAAAGCAAAGCAAGGTACCTGATTCATGGCTAACGCTAGTGAGTGAAGTGACTGAGCTTTCTGAGAGCGAGTCTAAGCGCGTATTTGGTGATGCATTACCAAGCGGGTTAAGCCTGATTAATAACTAGTTTTAGGGCTCATTAGATTGGAGAGCTAACTAGTAAAGAAAAAGCCACTTTCGATTCGTTGAAAGTGGCTTTTTTATTGGTGGCTTAAGGCTGATATGTTTAGTCGACTTATCGCTTCTTGGTTAAGAGCCTTAGCCGTATTGCAGTTCATCATTGTTAATGTTTCGTTCCTGTTGGGTTGATAGGAAAATCCGTATTTTCATAAATATCAGATAACTTTTTCGGTTTCTTCTCTTTAGCTCCTTTGTTCGATTGATTATGAGTTTCGCTTAAAAGCCATTGCTCATGCATTTTTGCTGAATCCAAAAACTCTGGATCTTCCATTGCTTCCTTGCGAAGTTTATTTACACGTTCGAGAGTATCCCAAATCATAATACTTCACCTCCACTAAGGCAGTACTATAAAGATAACCCAAACCCACAAAACTTCAACCAAGCCAATGAGATAGCGATCTCAATTTCGAAAATTACTAGATCTAAGCTAATGGAAACCCTCATCAGAAATCGGCTTCAAATGGCGTGTATTTATCGATGATCCTCGACGATCTTTAGCCACAAAAAAAGCGAGCTCAGAGCTCGCTTTTTATCAATCTTTTGTTCAACATTCGCTTGATTAAGTAGTGTCTTACTTAAGCTCGGTTGCCAATTTTAACGGTACCATTTGTTGCAAACCAAAGTGCTTCTGAACGGCGACGACCTAGTAAAATTGGGCCATCATCGTAGAACAAAAAGTTCTTCCAATGTTTCTTAAATACTGACCATTTAGTTTCAAGGACGTTGTATTTTTCGTAACAAAAATAAACAGTTACGTCATCTTGCCAATCAATGAAGTTTAGGATTTCTTCTGGCATTTCTGGTTCGTCGGCTTCCCAATTCGCCATCCAGCTGATCTCTTCATTCCAGTTCGATGCTTTGCTTGGCCAGTCTTGCGAACTTAGTCTTTCCGCATCAGGGCTTTGAGGGCTCACGTTCTCTTTCCAAAACTGAGATGCTCTCGCCTGTGTCATTGGTTTAATCTTTTCCAAATCCTCTGCCGGCAGCGGCATTGACTGGTGAGTGAAAATCCATTTTCTTTGGTATTCGTCCAAAGTTGTGTATGACATCAAATTTCCTCAAATATCTTCTCAGGCTGATGGATTTACCATGCCTATATGTTCTTTCGATACAGCGGCGACCAGAGGTCGCTTGATATTCGCTGCCTTTAAATTCATTACTTGTTCTTACGCCTAGATACTATTTAGTCTAGACATTGCGTTTGTCTTCCCAGTTAGGGTTAACTAACGCGGTCAGTATATGGTCTTCCCATTTACCGTTAATCTGTAAGTATTCTTTAGCAAAACCTTCTCGAACAAAGCCAAGATGTTTCAATACACCCGCACTGCGTTCATTGTGAGGCATGTAGCCCGCCATTAAGCGGTGCATGTTCTGCACATCAAACATGTAGTCTTTTGCCATGCTCAAGCCTCTGCGCATGTAACCGTGGCCCTGTGCACTTTGCGCCAATGAGTAACCGACATTACAGGCGTAGAACGGGAAACGAGACAAATTACTGAACGATATGGTGCCTAACATTTCATTAGAGTCAGCATTAATCAGTAAACAGTAATAGCCTAGTCCCATTTTATGAAGCTCGTTTAACTTGATCAGTCGCTGCGCCCAACTCGCTCTATCAAAGAACGCGTCTTCGCGAATCGGTTCCCAAGGTTTCAGGTACTCTCTGTTAGCCTGAAAGTACTCACTGATCATCGCTGCGTCGTCGATTTCAGCCGTTCTCAGAATCAGGTTACCGTCACGCTTATAAATGCGCTCCGGTGTACTCAAATCTTCCATAATCTTGTTCTTATTCGATCAGTTCTTTCTAATACCGTAATCACGAAGCTTATTCGCAATTGAGGTGTGAGATACATTCAAACGTTTTGCAAGCTTACGGCTTGATGGGAAAGACTGGTAGAGCTTCTCTAGAATCTGAGATTCATAGTCTTTCATGATCTCGTCAAGCGAGCCGTCTAAGCTCAAGTTCGCCATTCCAGCAGTCATGGTTTCAAGCTGTGGCAGGTGGAATTGCTCAACCGTTAAAGTATCTGAATCCAACTCTGTTAGTGCACGTAAAACCATATTGTCTAACTGACGAATGTTGCCCGGCCATTGGTAGTTACCTAATTGGTCGATTAGTTCTTGAGTCAGCTTTGGTTTCAACATACCTAATTGCTGTGCGTACTTTGCAACGAATAGCTCCAGTAATGGGGCAACATCGTTCGAACGTTCACGCAAAGCAGGAATCGATAAAGTCAGCACGTTCAAGCGGTAGAACAGATCTTCACGGAACGAACCTGAGTCGGCTAATTCAGAAAGACGATGGCGCGTTGATGCGATAATACGAACATCCGCGTGCATCTCTTCTTCTTCACCAACACGACGAAATGAACCATCTTGTAGGAAACGCAGCAGTTTGATTTGTAGATGTGGGCTCATCTCGCCAATTTCATCTAAAAATACAGTACCGCCATTCGCTTGTTCGAAAATGCCTTTATGACCTTGTTCATGATTGAATGAACCCGGAGCATGACCAAACAATTCCGTTTCCGCTACGTCATCAGGCATCGATGCACAGCTTAGAATCAAGAATGGGAATGACGCTCGGTTCGAACGGTTATGACACGCTTTAGCCAGCATCTCTTTGCCCGTACCAGTGTCCCCTTCAATAAGCAGAGGTTGATCCAGCATAGCCAGTTTCTTAGCTTGGCTGATCAAAGCTTTATGGCGATTAGAGACACCAACAAAGTGTTCAAAACCTAGGTTATTCTGTTCAGGGATTGCGTCTGGCGTGTTCATCTCTTGGTTACAAGAACGAATTGTCATTACCGCGCTAGCCAGTACCGCTTCGTTCACATCACCACCGAGGTAAATCGGCAGAATCTCAATAGAGAAATCTAAACCATCTAACACCACAACTTCACGATGACGTGTTACATCGCCTTCAATCCAACGAGCGAAGTTAAAGCTAGGAACGAACGTCGCTAGCGGCTCACCGATCACTTCGTCTTCTTGCTTGTTAAAAAGGTTCAATGCAGCGTGGTTTGCCATATCGATTGAGCCTTTAAGGTCAATCGCTATCACAGGGTCAGGTAGGTTTGCCAGCAGAGCAATCAACTCTGTGTTATGCCTTTCGCTTGGCATAAATTGGATTTTACGTACATCCTTCACACCTGAAATTCGGCGAATTTCAGCCATAAGTTCACTAAAAGCATCAAAATTGATATCAGGACAGTTTAAGTAAATAATGCCTTTAACATCAATTTCGATTCCTCTTAAATCAATGCTTTTTGAGGCCAAGATATCGAGCAACTCACGCGTTAAGCCGAGTCTGTCTTCACACAATACTTCAAGACGCACAAATAGTCCTATTATAGGTGTCAGGATAAGTTGACAGTAGTGTGGATTAAGCTCTGAGTTCAGTCAAGAAGAAGAGTAAACATATGTTTACTCTTCACTCGCAAACGACTCAATGTCATACACTTTATTGCTAAGTGACTCGCTTTATTGATAAGCAACTCACTCTATTTAAGCGTAATGCGCTTTATTTCAGAAAGGACGGCTTTGCGAAGGTCCGATATTTTTACTTTTCGCTCATTATGCCAAGGCATAGGACGCAGCAATGTCATGGCTTTTAAACCCAGTCTCGCGGTGAGAATACCGACACCGAGCCCCTGTCCTGCTCGAGCTGAAACCTTGCCTGCAAGATCCATCGAGACGAGGTCCATACTCGCGTCTATCGCGAGTTCACTGGCACCCGCAGCTGCCATGTTGATCAACACCAACTTGAACAACTTAATACGCGACCAGTAGCCAAGCTCAATGCCATACACATCAGCAAGCTTGTCTATCATGGTGAAATTGCGCCACGCCACCAGCAACATATCGGCAGCCGCCAATGGGCTCACCGCAACCAAAGCTGCGGATTCCGTGGAGAACTTAGTGACAATTTGAGTCGCCACTTTGTCTTGCTGGGCGACAACGAGTGCATCGTACATATCCAACACTTCGGCATCGCTGTGTGCCGGGTTAATGCTGTTTCGCCACTTATCGTACGAAGGAGACTCAGCGATAATACCGCCCTGCTTGGCAATGTTTTCACAGAACGCTTTACCCTTGCCGACACTTTGGCTTTGCAATAGCTCTTCACTCTGCTCTTGAACGCTGAAATGATCTTTCAATGAACGCAGCTTCCATAGCTCTTTACCTATTGCGCCTAAACCCAATGAAGCAATAGCTGCAATAAAGCCTGCCCAACCTAAAGCTAGCCAGTCAGCGGTTTGAACAGCAGTAATGACAGAGTCAATCGCTTGCCAGCCCACTAAACCGGAGAAAGCGACAACTAAGCCAGTTCCAAACCACTTCTTCTTTTTGCTCGGTCGAATCACTTGTTCCAATTGTTGCTCAGCGTCACCATCAAGGTCGGTTTCCACTCGTGGTGCAACGGGTACAAACTTTTCTTGTTCCGCAAATAGCTTTTGAGCACCCAAATCTGGGGTAACTTCATTATCATCAGGCTCATCGAACGAGGTCTTCATCGGTTCATCAAAGATCTGTTTTGTTTTTAATTCACTCATTTTGATTGCCTCAATTACTTCAACTTGTCGCCAATGAGATACTCTAAAACCTTGTCGACTCTTAGATGCTGACAAGGCTCGTCAGAATGCTGCTCCAACGGCCTAAAGCTCGTGAAATCAAATTGGTTGGTTTCCCAATACTGTTTATTGGGCAGTTTACGCGGCACCTCACCCGGATACATGGTTTGAGGAACATTATCTAAAGTCACACCTTGCAACGCAGGGACATTGTCTGAACCTGACGAGATATAACCCGCACTGGTCGCTTGAATAGACGCGATGCTCATGCAACTCATGTCGATGTGTTCAAAGGCCGCCTGCTGCCAAGCCGGATGCACCATCTGTTGTAACAGCGATACCAAGTTCGGATGTTGATCCGGTGTCACGTGGTCAGCCTTGGTGGCTGCAAACAAGATCTTGTCAATTTTAGGCGCAAACAAGCGTCTTAGCATATTGCTTCGACCGTACTTAAAGCTCTTTAATAGCTGCTCTAATGCGCCACGCATATCCATGAAAGAGTCATAGCCCGCATTGAGCGGCTGTAAGCAATCCACCAGCACGATTTGTCTGTCGAACGTCGCGAAGTGATTCTTGTAAAACGCTTTTACGACCTTTTGTTGATACTCTTCATAACGCGCTTTCAATACTGCGTAGTTACTGGTTTTTGAAAATTTATCTTCTGGTGCTATGCACGGGAAAAATTGCAGTACAGGCGCACCTTCAAGTTCTCCAGGTAACACGAACCTACCGGGTTGTACCCAATGCAGTCCGTTATTCTTACAAGTATGAAGATATTGAGTGTAGCTATCAGCAATCGCGACCAGTTTCTTTTCGTCAGCATCTGCTAATAAATCAATGTCACCGCGGATTGCGTTCCAGTCTTGTGAATAGGTTTCCCTGTCGCCTTTCAACGCTGCGAATTGAGATTGACTCCACGTATCAAAGTCCATATCCAACAAGGGTAAATCAAGTAGCCACTCTCCCGGGTAATCGACAATATCGAGGAAGAGCGTACTGTTTTTACTCAGTAGCTTCTTTGCGCCTTTGGCTGGCTTATATTTGATTGCTAGACGAATCTCACTGACATCACGCGTCGGCACTGGCCATTCTGGTGGCTGAGCATTCAACGATTCCATAGCTTCATCATAAGAGAAACGTGGGATCATCATGTTGTGTTGAGGAATGCGCTTAGCGCCAATAATTCTTCCGTCTCTCGCTGATGCAAGTAGAGGCAGATTTTTGTGGGTAGACGTATGAAGAAGCTGATTAACCAGCGAAGTAATGAATGCTGTCTTACCCGCACGAGAAAGCCCCGTGACCGCGACTCGAATGTGAGAATCCGTTCCTCTGCTTATAAAGTCACTCATTTCTTGAGTTAGGTGTTTCATTTGAACGACTCCGTGATAGTTAGGCTAGCTGATTATGATAATAGAGAGGCAGCCTATGTTCTTTCCCTGTTGGGATAGTATGTATGCTTTTTCTTTTTCTAATAGTAGTGAGTATGCAATACACATTCTTAATGCTAGATGAATAAAAGCCCCTGACTACATTCATAATCAGGGGCTTTAGAATTTTTCTGCGGTATCCGACGTTTAATCGTCTTCAATCAACTTGTAGATAACAAACAGTGCAATCTCTGCAATTAGCCAAAGCGCACAAGTAATTGTCACGTATTTATTATCAAAGATACTGATCCCTTTCAAGATCAGGTCATATCCAACAAAAGCACCAATCACCACTGCCAAGATAATCTGTAGGATCTGAATAAAACGAGGCATTCCTCTCTCCTATATTCTTATATCAAACGATGTGTTTATCACTATATCATTGATAATAAGACAAAAGTGCAAATAATGCTGCACTTTTGTCTTCAACTTTCTGTCAAGAATTGCAATTCAAACGCTGAAGCTAGCGCCTGTTACGACTTTTGACTTCGGTAAATTATGCTTTTTCAGCTTCAGCAATTTTCACTTTCCACGTATCAGGGCCGATCTGGTGCGCGTT
This sequence comes from Vibrio sp. L5-1, assembly GCF_021728315.1. Classification (NCBI taxonomy): domain Bacteria; kingdom Pseudomonadati; phylum Pseudomonadota; class Gammaproteobacteria; order Vibrionales; family Vibrionaceae; genus Vibrio; species Vibrio sp. L5-1. Next base: position 440,648 of record NZ_JAKKCQ010000002.1, read on the forward strand.
CACGCCGTTAGAGTCAACCGCGACCGTTACCGGCATGTCTTCAACTTCAAACTCGTAAATCGCTTCCATACCGAGATCTTCAAACGCAACCACGCGTGCTTTTTTAATTGCTTTCGCGACTAAATAAGCTGCACCGCCAACCGCCATCAGGTAAACCGATTTATGTTGTTTGATTGACTCTACCGTTGCAGGGCCACGTTCTGCTTTACCAATCATGCCCATAATGCCTGTTTCTTCTAGCATCATGTCAGTGAACTTATCCATACGAGTAGAGGTTGTTGGACCAGCAGGACCAACCGCTTCATCGCGTACCGCATCAACAGGGCCTACGTAATAAATGAACTTACCTTTCAGGTCAACGCCTTCTGGTAAACCTTCACCACTTTCAAGCATGCCTTGAATACGCTTATGAGCAGCATCACGACCGGTTAATATCTTGCCTGATAGAAGAACCGTTTCGCCAGTCTTCCACTCTTGAACGTCTTCTTTGGTAATTTCATCAAGGTTAACACGGCGTGTATTCGCGCCAGCTTCCCAAGTAATGTCTGGCCACTCTTCTAACTTAGGTGGTGTTAGCTCTGCAGGGCCGCTGCCGTCTAGCGTGAAGTGAACGTGACGCGTTGCTGCACAGTTCGGGATCAAGCAAACAGGCTTTGAAGCTGCATGCGTTGGTGCTGTTTTGATTTTTACGTCCACGACAGTGGTTAGACCGCCAAGACCTTGTGCACCAATACCAAGCTTGTTTACACGGTTGAAGATGTCTAAACGAAGCTCTTCTTCTGCGTTCTCTGGACCTTTGTCGATAAGGTCTTGAATATCGATGTGTTCCATCAGAGATTCTTTAGCGAGTACCGCGGCTTTCTCAGCCGTACCGCCAATACCTATACCTAGCATGCCCGGTGGACACCAACCAGCACCCATCGTCGGCAGCGTTTTCTCTACCCACTCTGCAATGTCATCAGAAGGGTTTAGCATGACCATCTTGGTTTTGTTCTCAGAACCACCGCCTTTAGCCGCGATTTGAATTTCAACTTTGTTGCCTGGAACCATATTAATGTGAACAACCGCTGGTGTGTTGTCTTTTGTATTAATACGCTTACCTGCAGGGTCCATTAGGACAGATGCACGCAATGGGTTATCCGGATTGTTGTAAGCTTGACGAACGCCTTCATCAACCATCTGCTGTACTGTTTGATCCGTTTCCCACCTAACATCCATACCGATGTTCACGAAACAAGTAACAATACCCGTATCCTGACAAATTGGACGATGACCTTCCGCAGACATGCGTGAGTTAATCAGAATCTGAGCGATAGCATCTTTTGCTGCTTGGCTCTCTTCTTTCTCATACGCTTTTTCTAGGGCTTGGACAAAATCTAAAGGGTGATAATAAGAAATGTACTGAAGTGCGTCAGCGACACTGCTGATCACATCTTGCTTACGAATAACCGTCATTGCATGCCTCTTTATTGTTCTGGTTCCATGTGGGGTCTTGGTTTGACTGTTTTTGTCTAACCGGGTTAGTTGGCTTAGCTTTTTATTATGTTGAGCTGTATTTAGTTGCTTTAGCAATCGCTTGCATAGCTTTAAACTAAACCATTTGGTTTGCACCGTTCTAATCAAGAACCCATTTTATTTTCAATTTATGATACTCTTGCTTCCTCTCACACGCCATGCAGTGATCGAACTCTTTGTCACAAATTAAACAAATGAATAACAACGAATTTCGCTCTATCCAAATCAAGCCGCTTGAATATCAATCAACTTTAGCTAAACAGCTGTTTTCTCATATTGAAAGTATGCCGTGGGCAATGCTATTACGCTCTGCTTCAGAAAGCCACGTTGATAGTCGATACGACATTTTAGTTGCTCAACCCATCGCCACCTTTGAGACAGTCGGTGCAAAAACGACCGTTAATGTTAATGAGACGTGCGAGGTTTCAGACTCCGATCCTTTCGAACTACTCGACCAATATCAGCAAAAGTTATTGCCTGTAACGAAAGAGCACGTTGAGTTGCCATTCGTTGGCGGTGCATTGGGCTACTTTAGTTATGATTTGGGGCGCAGAGTTGAAACACTTCCTTCACTCGCAAAGCGAGACATTGAAGCGCCAGACATGGCGGTTGGTTTGTATGAGTGGGCCATTGTCGTTGATCACAAACTGAAGACGGCATGTATTGTCGGCCAAAATATTGATTCACATCTCGATTGGTTAACCTCGCAGTCAAAGCACAATGCAGTAATCCAACCTGCCTTTGGATTAACGACACCATGGCAATCCAACATGAGTCAAGATAGCTATGCGAACAAGTTCGATAGTGTTCAAGAGTACCTGTTATCCGGCGATTGCTATCAGATTAACTTGGCTCAGCGTTTCAATGCCCAATATCAAGGCAGTGAATGGCTAGCCTATGACAAATTAGAGCAGTACAACTCGGCACCCTTTTCTGGCTTCATCCGTTTGGCCGACTGCGCAATCATCAGTGTATCGCCTGAACGATTCTTAGAACTCAATAGTGGCACCATTGAAACAAAACCGATCAAAGGCACACGCCCTCGTTCTGAAAACCCTATGATTGATGATGCCAACGCACAAGACCTGGTCAACGCCGATAAAGATCAGGCAGAAAACTTGATGATCGTCGACCTGCTTCGTAATGATATTGGCCGAGTCGCAAAGCCGGGATCGGTTCATGTACCAAAGCTCTTCGATATTGAAAGCTTCCCTGCCGTGCACCACTTAGTGAGCACGATACGAGCAGACCTTGATAACCAATATTCTGCAACTGACCTTCTGAGAGCCTGTTTCCCTGGAGGGTCGATTACCGGAGCACCAAAAGTGCGAGCAATGCAGATCATTGAAGAGTTAGAACCCCATCGACGCTCCGCCTATTGTGGCAGTATCGGCTACATCAGTCGAAATGGCAGAATGGATACCAGCATTACCATTCGTACGTTAGTTGCTGAAAACAACACGCTCTATGCGTGGGCTGGCGGCGGTGTGGTGTTCGATAGTGACTGTGCCTCTGAATACCAAGAGACGCTCGATAAGCTGAGTCGCATTCTGCCTGTGCTTGAAGAATGCTAAGCATAACGTCATTAACTGACAGTTTCGCTGCTTAACGGCCAGTAAAAGCTCTATATAAGAAGAAACCGAAGGATCGTAAGATCACTTCGGTTTTTTTAGTCTCTGAGCCAGAGCGTGTGAATGACCACTTCTGACTAGCGATGCTTAATTAACAACCTTTAGGTTACCTTAGTTAAAAAGCTCTAAACTACTTTAGTTAACAAACTCTAAACTACTTTAGTTAACAAGCGCTAAGTTACTTTCGCAGGCGTAACACCCCACTTCTTGAGCATCTCTTTAAGGTCGTTGGCCGTATAAGGCTTACTAAGAATGTCATCCATTCCACATTGAATACAGCGTTCCCGCTCTTCAAGCGTCGTTCCGGCAGTCAGTGCAACTATAGACTTCGAATACCCTTTATTTCTTAGCTTCTCTGTCGCTTCAAAGCCGTCCATAACTGGCATTCTGCAATCCATGAACACAATGTCGTAGTCATTATCTGAGGCTAGCTCGAGTCCTTCTACACCGTTACTTGCAATAACAGGTTCAATCTCATGTTTACGTAACATTTGTTGGATGATGATCTGGTTCATCTTAATATCATCAACTACGAGCACTTCAAGCAGTGACAATTCGACTTCAGATTCAAAGCCTTTGGCGACACTATCGCTCTCTGCTGGTACGTCGACAACCTGAAGAGGAATCGAAATGGTAAATGTAGTACCTGAGCCAACAATACTGGTCACCCCAATATCGCCATTCATTAAAGCCACCAGCTTACGACAAATCGCTAACCCAAGCCCGGTACCCTCGTAGTTTCGGCTACTTGAGTTATCAGCCTGAGTAAAAGGTTCAAACAGCGTCTTATGTGCAGATTCGGCAATGCCTACCCCAGTATCTTCCACTGAGAAAACAAACTGGTTTTTGTCCCACTCAATATCGACATTGACGTGCCCCTCTTCTGTAAATTTGATCGCATTACCGATTAAGTTTACAAACAGTTGCGTGATACGTTCTAAATCGCCTTGGAAATGAGAAGGTACGTTAGATGCGACACTGATATTAAATTCGATCTGCTTCTCAATCGCGCGATTGACGAAGATACTTTCAATCGTATTTCTCAAATCATGCAACGCAAATTTCTTGGGAATAAGATCCAACATCCCTGCATTGATTTTGCTGAAATCAAGCAAATCATTAATGATGGTTCTGAGAAACTCTCCAGATTGGCTCAGGTTATTCACTATTTCACGCTGAGAACTGCTGAGTTCGGTATCGCTGATCAATTCTGCACTACCTAGCAAACCATTAAGCGGAGTTCTTAATTCATGGTTAATCATGGCCACAAAGTCGCGCGTTGCCCTCTCGGACTCTTCCGCTCGTTTACGTGACTCAACATTTCGATTGATAGCAAGCTGATGAGTTAGTGCACTGCAGATAAGATCGGTCACTAACAACAGTTGGCTTTGAATGAATTCGTAGTCCTGGTCTAACAATCTGACCTTCACGATTAACGCACCGACTATGACCTTTTCGACCTCTAATGGCACCGTTAGCAAGTTGCCTTGCCAATGAGGTTCTTGAATGTATTGCTCTATCACCTCGACGGCTTCGTCACCATAGTCGTAGGTGTGTAACTGAGGAATCAGCTTGGGAGGCAAAATCAAACGACTGGCTTCGATCAAGTAACTGTTAGCCACATTCATCGTCAATTGTGACAACATGATGTCATCGAGATCGTTTCTAAGGAACGCGCGCCCGAAATCAATCAACAAGTTGTCGATTTGTTCTTGGAATTCAATACGACGTATATTCGCATTGGAGCGCTTTTCTAGCTGACGCAGAGCAAGTTCAAGCTGTTGGTTAGCCTCAAACAGTTCGAGGCTCTTTTGTTCCAACAACACTTCAGCCGCTTTCCTGGCCGCGATTTGACGCTTAAGTTTCTTCTCTATGGCAGATGACGGATCCATATCACTTTTCTACTTTGAGATTAAACCTAACCACGCTTTGGTCATCATTTTGCGGCGTCATTTCAACCGCGATAGATTCACCGTGGTATTCAGCACACCCTTCAATAAGCCCCAAACAAACGTGAGACATGCACCTTGCGCTTTTATAGTCAAAAACAAGCTGTGCTTCAGTCGTGGTGATAAAGCTGAATTCAGGCGGCTCCGCATCCGGATAGAGCTTCTTCACTTCAACGTGAATATAGCGCTCTACGTGTTGGATAAATTGAAAGGTGGTCGTGCTATGAGCAAGGCTCGCTTTATTAGGCAATGAGGCCAATAAGTTCTTAAAGACTGACTGCCCAAAAACACGCTGTAAACTGGCTGCATCAATATCGGTTTTCTTACTCAAGTTGATAATCAACCTGACAAGGTCTTTGTGGTCATAGCTTCCGACCGACGTGTAGATCCCTTCGTCTTCTGACATCTCTAAAACTTCTTCCAAAAGCTCTAGCCCAAACTTGTCTTCAACAAGCTCTAAAAATTCGGTGAATATGATTCCTTTCATCTCATACCTTTTCTTCTATTTCTTTTTAGAATGGTCTACTAAGTTATTGTTATCAAATTCTTAAACAAAAAAACTACGTTTCATCACCTAATTTTATGACATGGGTAACGCTTACTCGGAAATGTGCAAATATTGAATATAGCAAAACCCCTCGTTTTGAGGCGATGGGTGACTCCCCCTCTCCTTTATTATGCTTAGTAAATGACTGAACTAAGGGTAAGTAAATGAAGACACACTCAAAATTGGCAATCAGCCCACGGTTATGTCTATACTTAAAATCATAATAATCAATATATTGGCTTGATATGAATAAAGAAAACTTCCTTCAACAATTCCAGCTTAATCCTACGGTTGGCTATCATCCCGAATCTGTAGAGCGTGTTTCGCATATCAGTGGAGATCAATTGCGCAAAGCGGCAGTGGTGGTCGGTTTAGTGGAACGAGAAGATGGTTTACATGTCATTTTTACTAAAAGAGCCGCTCATTTAAAGCATCATCCAGGCCAAGTCAGCTTTCCTGGAGGAAAACACGAACTTTCCGACCCTTCTATGCAATTCACTGCACTTAGAGAACTCCACGAAGAGGTGGGAATTCGATCGGATCAAGTTAAAATTGTTGGCCAATTACCTGCATTGAGTACTATTAGTAAATTTTCTGTGACACCGATTGTTGCAATGGTCGATCCTGACTATGAAGCCATCATCGATGAGAACGAAGTGGCCTCGATTTTTGAGGTGCCTGCCACCTATGTTTTAGACCAAGCTAAGTTACACAGCCACACAGTTAACTTTAAACAAATCAAGCATCGTGTTTTTGCGATGCCCTTCGAAGAGCACCTAATTTGGGGCGTTACAGCTCAAATCATCCAATCTCTGCAGCGACATGTAGTGCAACAAATTACATAGCAACTACGTTTTGTTTAATCTCTGTTAACAAAATCCAGCCTTTCTATAGAACAGATTTATTAATGCAATTTTACGCAAACGTTTTCTTGGTATAAATCTGAACAACCCCACCTTTCGCATAATAAAAACTAATACCTAGCATGAGCATAAATCACCTGTAGCACGCCAATTTCGTGATCAAAAATCCGTTTTTCGCATATCATGTGACACGCCGTTTCATTACATGATTTAGATCTATTTTTTACAGAAGAAAATTCTGCAGAATTAGCCCCAACTTATTTCCTGTTCCCAAAAAATGAGTAATTTAACATGAACACAACAACTTCTTCGGCAAATGCCGTTAAAGATTCAAGCAAGTTTAACTATAAAGATTTTACCTGGTGTTTATCACTATTCGGTACAGCAGTTGGTGCTGGCGTACTATTCCTTCCAATCAAAGCTGGTGCGGGTGGTTTTTGGCCATTAGTTATCCTAGCTCTAATCGCGGCACCAATGACTTGGTTCGCACACAAATCTCTAGCTCGTTTCGTACTGTCGGCTAAAAACCCTGAAGCTGATATTACAGACACAGTTGAAGAGCACTTCGGTAAGACTGGCGCAAACATTATTACTTTTGCTTACTTTTTCGCTATCTACCCAATCGTTCTTATCTACGGTGTTGGTATCACAAACACGGTTGATTCTTTCCTAGTAAACCAAATGGGTATGGAATCTATTCCACGTCCTCTTCTTTCTGGTGCACTGATCCTTGCTATGACAGCAGGTGTTGTATTCGGTAAAGAACTGATGCTTAAAGCAACTTCAGCAATGGTTTACCCACTAGTATTCGTCCTACTAGCGCTGTCTTTCTACCTAGTTCCTGAATGGAACACTTCAATGATGGAAACAAGCCCAGAATGGTCTTCAATGCCTTCTATTATCTGGCTTGCGATTCCAATCATCGTGTTCTCTTTCAACCACAGCCCAATCATTTCACAGTTCTCTAAAGAGCAACGTCGTGTATACGGTGAAGACGCAGTTAAGAAAACTGACGCGATCACTGGCGGCGCAGCAATGATGCTGATGGGTTTTGTAATGTTCTTCGTATTCTCTGTAGTGCTTTCTCTATCTCCAGAGCAACTAGCTACAGCACAAGCGCAAAACATCTCTGTACTTTCTTACCTAGCTAACGTTCACGAGTCTCCGCTTATCTCTTACATGGGTCCTCTAGTAGCGTTCGCAGCGATTACTTCTAGCTACTTCGGTCACTTCCTAGGTGCTCATGAAGGTCTTGTTGGTCTAATCAAGTCTCGCTCTGGTTCTTCAATCAGCACGATTGAGAAAGCATCTCTAGCGTTCATCGTTGTTACAACTTGGATTGTTGCGGTAGTTAACCCAAGCATCCTAGGTATGATTGAAACAATGGGTGCTCCAATGATTGCAGCTATCCTGTTCCTAATGCCTGTATTCGCGATGCAGAAAGTACCAGCAATGGCTAAGTACAAAACTTCAGCACCTGTGCAAATCTTTACAGCTTTATGTGGTCTAGCGGCTATTAGTTCTGTAATCTACGGCGCTCTTTAATCTCAAGCCTTTTTTATAAGATGGCATCCATCTTATATCGCGAGATTAGACAAAAAATATAATGATAATAAATGAGCCTCCCTACTCCCCTTGGGAGGCTCTCTTTTTGAGGTAATCGCTATGATTAGTGTATTTGATATCTATAAAATCGGTGTTGGTCCATCGAGCTCACACACAGTTGGACCAATGAAAGCGGGTAAAGAGTTTATTGATGACCTACGTTCAATGGGAAAATTGCGCGACATCACTAAAATCACCGTGGACGTATATGGATCACTATCACTGACAGGGAAAGGTCACCACACAGATATCGCAATCATCATGGGTCTTGCTGGCAATACTCCTGAGAAAGTAGATATCGACTCTATCGCAGGCTTCATTGCTCGCGTAGAAGAAACTGAACGTCTACCTGTTGGTATGCACTGTCATACTGTTTCGTTCCCGAAAGATGGCGGAATGAATTTCCATACTTCGAACCTTTCTCTACACGAGAATGGCATGAGCATTCATGCTTGGGTTGATGACGAAGTAGCTTACTCAAAAACGTACTACTCAATTGGTGGCGGTTTCATCGTTGACGAAGAGAGCTTCGGCAAAGAAGAAGAAAACCCAATTAAAGCACCATACGAATTCACAACAGCTGAAGAGCTGGTTAATCAGTGTAAAGAAAGCGGTCTTTCTATCAGTACACTGGTTATGAAAAACCAAGCGGCTTTCCACTCAGATGAAGAGTCTCGCACTTACTTCGCTAACATCTGGAGAACGATGCGTGAGTGTATGGATCGCGGTATGAATACTGAAGGTATCTTGCCTGGCCCACTACGTGTACCTCGTCGTGCAGCTTCACTTCGCCAACTTCTGATTACTTCAGAAAAAACAACCAACGATCCAATGACGGTTGTTGATTGGGTGAACATGTTTGCGTTCGCCGTAAATGAAGAAAACGCTGCTGGCGGTCGTGTAGTAACAGCACCGACAAACGGCGCGTGTGGCATTATCCCTGCGGTATTGGCTTACTACGATAAGTTCATTCAAACAGTAACTGAGAAAGACTACATCCGTTACTTCGCAGCTTCTGGTGCGATCGGTGGTCTTTACAAGCGTAACGCTTCTATCTCTGGCGCTGAAGTTGGCTGTCAGGGTGAAGTTGGCGTAGCATGTTCTATGGCTGCAGCTGGTCTTGCTGAGCTTATGGGTGGTAGCCCTGAGCAAGTATGTATGGCTGCAGAAATCGGCATGGAGCACAACCTAGGTCTAACGTGTGACCCAGTTGCAGGCCAAGTACAAGTACCATGTATCGAGCGTAACGGTATTGCTGCAGTGAAAGCAATCAACTCAACTCGTATGGCACTTCGTCGCTCTTCTGCTCCTACTGTTTCTCTAGATAAAGTTATCGAAACAATGCTAGAAACCGGTAAAGACATGAACGCTAAATACCGTGAGACTTCTCAAGGTGGTTTGGCTGTTAAGGTTGTTTGTTAATAAATCTGAATTAACAAACAAATAATAAAAAGGAACGCCGAGGCGTTCCTTTTTTGTATCTGAAATTTGGCGAGGTATTTACTCAACTCGCCAAATAGCCAAATAGCCAGATTAAATCACTTGTGAGATAAGTAAGAAGCAACCAAACAACAATGAGAAAAGCATCATTGGTCGGCCACCTTCAGCGCTGTATCTGTCTTCCGCTACTTTCATGAAGCGTTGCTTATGAACCATCACCAGAGGAACAAAAACAGCCAAGAACACTAAGATGATTCCAGCGTAGTTCAGCACTTGTAGGAACTTGTCTGCAGCAAGCAGTGAACCCGCCAACGGTAAGATGAAGCTAATGCAGTACGTTACCGCTGTATTTTGATTGAACATGTCTTTGTTTTGGTTGAACAACGCCATCGCTACACCAAAGAAAGAGGTCAACAACGCCAAGCCAGTGAAGGTAGACAGAACGTTACCCACCCAAGGAGACTGAGCCTCAAACGCCGCCATCAAATCTGATACGTTCTTGAAGCTTCTGAATTGCTCTTCACTCAAGTTACCGACCACAGCAAACAACCAACACAAGTAGCACACTAATGGGATCAGAGAACCGACGATCACCATGTTACGCAGCTGTTTGTCTGTCGCTTCGTGGTTGTAAGAAACCAAGGTTGGAATCACAACCATAAAGCCAAAGCTCGTAAACAGGATGGCACTGGTTTTGATTAGATCAACGTGGTCATGGCTGGTTACCTGCATCAAGTTTTCTTGAGTCATGCTCGGCGCTAAGAACACCATGGTTACGAACAAGCTAGCAAGCATCACGAAGAACAGTGCACGGTTGAGTTTATCAATCACACCGGTGCCACTTGCGACTACAGCACCAGCAAGTAACGTAAACACGACTTGGCTCGTGGTCGCGGTGAGTTCAACGCCAAAGTTAGACAGTAACTTACTCAGTAAATCACCTGCGCCTAAAATGTAAGCCATCAATAGGCAAATCAATAGCGCGTATAGCAAGCCGTTAGTCAGTAACTGGCCTTGTTTACCCAAGGTTTTTCGGGCAATTGAGTTTAGTCCTAGACCGCCACCCGCTTTGATGGTCGCTTCTAGAAGTAATAATGCTGCGTAAGTCGTACCGAAGCAGATCAGTACCATCAGCAGTGTGCCGTAAAGCAATCCGAATTGAGCTAATACCATTGGGATCGCAAGCATACCAGCACCGAGAGCGGTACCAGCGATAATTAGGGAGCTACCCATCATTTTAATATTCATTGTTTTTAACTTATTTGTTTAGTTTTTATAGATATGAGTCTTCGTACATCGAGCGGATGACAAAGGAGTTCAGATAGAAATAGAGTTATAAAACGAATAACAATAGGAGCGATAAACGGTAAAGAAGCGTGCAGAGACGTTGTCGAACAGGGCGTTCAAAGGGGAGCTTGTCTTAAAAGAGGTAAAACGAGAAGCGTGAGTGAGCGTTAACTGATGTGGTGAACCTTCCGTAGGTTCAATAATCGGCGATGTAATCTTGAATTTCATGTATGTGTCCAATAATTGAGTCACATTCCATAGTATTTAAAGCAGCGTATCCGTTGCTGCCCTACCCCTAAGCATTAGAGGTCGTTTTATCTTATCGAATGAGTCTCGAAACACAACGCTATAACCACAATTTCTGCTATTAAATTGAACAAAACAGCCGTTTGAGCAGAAATTAACCACCAAACCGCGTAAAACAATAATCATTATGAATAAAAACCAAAGAGAGACCCAATGGTCTCTCTTTTTATCCAAACGAAAACATTACATTAAGGCGCAGGGCTATATAAACGAGGTGGACTGCTGTTGGGTAAGTGAATCAGATTTAAGCGATTACGTCTTGCCCATTCAACCGTCAATGAGGTCGGAGCCGACAAACAAACCAAGGTTGCAATTTCAGCACGCACGGCTTTATGGATAAGCTCTAAACTGCAACGACTCGTCATAATCACGAACCCTAACTTAGGGTTGATCTCGTTCACAGCCATCGCTCCTATTAGTTTATCCAGTGCGTTATGGCGGCCGATGTCTTCACGACAAAGTGAAATTTCACCTTTCGAATTCGCAAACAAAGCGGCATGTAAAGCACCGGATATTTTGGCTGCTTTTTGATGTTCGGCAATTCGCCCTCTCAACCCCTCAAAAACCAGTGGACTGGGTGGTAATGACGATGGCAATGGAACCAAATCCGGAAGTGCTTGTTCAAGCGCCTCAACACCGCATAAACCACAGCCGGTGGTTCCAGCCAAGTTACGCCGCTGAGTTTTCATTTCCCAAAAAGCACGGTTGCTGATTTCTACTTGCGCGAAATGAGATTCACCATTGCCACCAATCTCAATATCACGAATTTCACTGAATTTTTTTACGATACCGGTGCTTAAACTAAAACCGCGCACAAAGTCTTCCATGTGACCGGGTGTCACCATCATAACCGCCTGACTGATCCCGTTATAACTGATCGCCAATGCAGATTCGTTTGCCAGAGGTGCATCCACCACCATGCTATAGCCCGTAAGCTCTCGATAGCTCATGGCATTGGGCTGTGGAGGCGCTTGATTAAAATCAGGCAGTTCAATATAGGATTGAGTTATACATCTCATAAAATCACCCGGAAAGACGGTCAGCTTGACGATATCGATTCAGACTGAAAACGTTACTGATTAAACTAGTATTACTGATTAAATAGACATCACTGGTTAAACAAGTGTTTTGCTTCAGCAAAGCACTGATCAGTGAGTGCCGAATAAGGTTCTTGTTTACGCTTAAGTAGACCGAGAGGCGAATGCACCACGGCTTTTTCTATTGGTACGATACGCAGTTGTTCATTGAGCTCTTCCAATCCAGAGTTAAGCGGCATAACAGCACAGCACAGGCCACTGGTAACGGCTTGGATCAGGTGAAACGTAGAGTTACTTTCAATCAAAGTCTGCGGAACTAAGCCTTTACTACCGAAGCTCAAATCAATCGAATGACGATAATGCATTCCTTTAGACAAAAGCCCCAAAGGAATGCTATTGAGTGATTCCCATAAGACTTCCGACTCAGCAAAATCAAAAAATCGGCTGTCATACAGAATGCCTAAATCCGTCGAGTTCATTTCTATAACGTCAAAATAAGCCGTATTGATCTGGTCGGTGTAACACATGCCTAAATCAAGTTGGTTACGATTGAGCTGGTCTATGATCTGCTCAGATGTCATCGACAAAATTTGAAAGCGAAGTTCAGGGAATTTTTCTGCTAAAGGCTTAATCAACTGCATCGGGTTTTGACTGGCTAAAGGCACCATGCCAACTCTTAGCGAGCCGACCAGTTGGCCACGGCAGTTAGCCGCTTCGGCTTGTAAACCGTCATGAGCCGCTAAGACCGTCTTTGCCCAAGCCAATATACGTTCACCCGCTTCGGTAAACCCTTCAAAACGTTGACTTCTTGAAATCAACTCGAGGTCTAACTCTTCTTCTAAACGCCTTATCCTCATCGACAACGTAGGCTGAGTAACATGACAAAGTGTCGCAGCCTGACCAAAGTGTTTCGTTTGGTCTAAAGCGATTAAATACTTAAGTTGTTTTATATCCATGAATGATTAGTAAAACCTTGAAATGAAGCGTCTTCTTCGCGTTCGTCGTACATTAACGGTTCTCTGTGATTGAAAATACCTATCACGGGAAATAGCTCAATCTGTAAAGCAACAGCTAAAATAACAACGGTATTTTTGATTTAAATCAAAGTATGCCTAATTTAAATATAGGTCAAATCTAAATTATCTATAGCGTGATAGACAGCAACTATCATGGGAGACTCAGCTATATCAAGGCTGATTAACAAATCTCTCGTAAAATAGAGCTCACATCGCACTGGCTAATAAATTTTATTTATCACTATGAAAAATCTATTTATCACTGTGACAAAAGCGACACTTTCCATATTTACTCGCCATGATAGATTCTATTTATCACTTAGTCGGCAATATCAATTGGACGCACCGCCCCTTAACGGCATAACCTTTGATTTAGATCATGGCAAACAATTAGCCAGTCTATTTCTAAATATTCAAAGCAGTAAACAGGTATCGATACCAAATAATCAAAACCGTTTTACTCACGCCTTATTTTTATAACGCGCCTGTTTTTACCGGTTCCCTTGTTTACTGCCGTTCCCGTGTGTGAGGAGTGCAGTTGTGAGCCAAAAAGAACAGATAAAAAAATATAAAGGTCCTGCTGGTGGTTGGGGTGCGTTAAAAGCCGTCACTAAGAGTTGGTGGGGCAGCGAAAACGCAATCAAAAACATTCGAACAATGCTTAAAACGAATCAAAACGGTGGTTTTGATTGTCCGGGATGCGCATGGGGGGAATCCCCACACAGCAGTAAAGTGAACTTCTGTGAGAACGGTGCAAAAGCCGTGAACTGGGAAGCCACAAATCGATTTGTGGATCCTGAGTTTTTCGCCGAACACAGCGTAACATCCTTGTCATCACAAACAGACTACTGGCTGGAATACCAAGGCCGAATAACCCATCCGATGAAGTACGACGCAGCATCCGACCACTATATTCCTATTGAGTGGGATGAAGCCTTTTCGCTCGTAGCCAAGCATTTGAAGCAACTCGACTCGCCACATCAAGCCGAGTTCTACACTTCGGGTCGAGCCAGTAATGAAGCGGCGTTTTTGTACCAACTCTTCGTCCGTGCGTTTGGAACAAATAACTTCCCTGACTGTTCAAACATGTGCCACGAAGCCAGTGCAATTGGCATGAAAGATACGGTCGGTGTGGGCAAAGGAACCGTGATTTTTGACGACTTTGAACAAGCAGACGCGATCTTTGTGCTCGGACAAAACCCAGGCACTAATCACCCCCGCATGCTTGAACCATTGCGTGAAGCGGTAAAACGCGGCGCTCAGGTGATCTGTTTCAATCCATTGAAAGAACGTGGACTTGAACGTTTCCAAAATCCTCAAGTTCCAGTTGAAATGTTAAGCAACGGTTCAAAACCAACCAATACCGCTTATTTAAGACCAGCATTAGGTGGCGATATGGCGGTCTTTCGTGGGATGGCTAAATATTTGCTGCAATGGGAACGTGATGCGCTCGCAACCGAAGGAAAAGCCATATTTGATCGTCAATTCATCAGCGAACACACCACAGGTATTGATGAATACTTAGCAGAAGTTGATGCGACAACATGGGAGCATATCGCTGAACAATCAGGGTTAGCTTTAAGCGAAATAGAAATAGTCGCAGACATGTACCGCCGTTCAGAAAAGGTGATCATGTGTTGGGCTATGGGGCTAACACAACATCGTCATTCAGTACAAACCATCAAAGAAGTAGCCAATGTGCAATTGTTGCGCGGTAACGTCGGTAAGCCAGGTGCTGGGCTATCACCAGTTAGGGGGCATAGTAATGTCCAAGGCGATCGTACAATGGGCATCGATGAAAAACCGTCAAACCAATTTCTTGATAGCATAGAACGCCGCTTTAACTTCAATGCCCCGCGAGATGTAGGCCACAACACCATACAAGCGATTAAAGCGATGGAGGAAAAACGCTCGAAAGTCTTTATTGGTTTAGGTGGTAATTTTGCGCAAGCTACACCCGATACTCCTCGCACACATCTGGCGATGAAAAATTGTGACCTTACCGTTCATATCTCAACCAAACTCAATCGCTCTCACCTTGTTACCGGTCAAGATGCCCTGATTCTGCCATGTTTGGGGCGCACGGAAATCGATACACAAGCTAATGGGCCACAAGGCATCACCGTCGAAGATACCTTCAGCATGGTTCACATCTCTTACGGACAGCTCGAACCTCGATCAGAGCATTTACGTTCTGAACCAGCCATTGTCGCGGGTATTGCCAATGCCACACTGGGCAGCCATCCAATCGATTGGAATTGGGTCATTCAAGATTATGGGCATATTCGAGACCTCATTGCAGATACGATTCCGGGCTTTACTGACTTCAATCAGAAACTGGAAAATCCGGGTGGATTTCATTTAGTCAATCCTGCCGCAAATCGTCAATGGAACACCCTCAGCGGCAAAGCGCAATTTGGCTCCAATGAACTACCAAAACAACTGATTAATGAAGCGGTGTTGCAAGGTGGTAATAAACCCGATTTGATCTTGCAAACCATGCGTTCCCATGACCAATACAACACCACGCTATATGGCTTGAATGATCGGTACCGCGGTGTCTTTGGTATGCGCGAAGTTTTGTTTATCAATGAAGCTGATATATTGAAGCTCGGTTTTGAACCGGGTGACAAGGTCGATATGGTGTCGCTTTGGGAAGATGGTGTAATGAGAAAAGTGAAAGGGTTTACCCTGGTAGCTTATGACGTTCCACAGGGTCAGGCGGCGGCTTACTATCCTGAAACCAACCCTTTGGTTCCTCTAGACAGCTATGGTGAACGAACCTTTACTCCGACCTCAAAATTTATTGCCATCAGATTAGAGAAATCAACCTCTGACGCCATTCCCCTTTCAACCGTCAGCTAACTGTCAATCGACAACTGAAAGTAAAAGTAAAAGTAAAAATCCACCTGTTTTGGCAGGTGGATTTTAATATTGACGCTTGGCCAGTATAAACACAGCCCGCTGAATATGTTTATTTAAGTCATCTACGTTTATTGGGCTTTTCATACCCTTAAAATTTAACGATAAACTCCCTTTCATTCGCCCAAAGAACATCATCACAAACTCGCTACATCACAGAAACATAACCACAACCGGAGTGTGGTCACACAATCGGTTATACCTCATAGGTGGTAGAGTCTCTTACACGTAAAGTATGCGCGTCATTATAATTAATAAAAACAAACACCTTATGCGCTCAACAATCACCTTTAAAATCCTAGTGGCCCTCGCCATTGTGTTCACTTTGCTATTAGCAATATCTACCTACTTCCAATATTCGCAGCAAAAGCAACTTGTAAACTCAGTGTTAAGTGAGCAGCTTCACGATAAAGCGAGCAACTATTTCGATAGCCTCAATATGATGATGCTCACTGGCACTATGGCACAAAAAGAGACCCTTCGTCAGAAAGCGTTAGCTCAAGAAGGCATTGAAAATGTTCGTGTATTGCGTGCTGATGCGGTGAGTAAGTTATACGGGCCTGGCAATGACAACCAAACGCCTGTTGATGATATTGATAAACGAGCGCTAGCGGGTGAAACCGTTATCGAACCCTTTTCTGCCGATTGGGGAAAAGGCTTGGTTATTGCTCTGCCCATGAAATCGAGCGAGAACTATCGTGGCACCAATTGTGTGGCATGTCATATGGCGCCAGAAGGGGAAGTATTAGGTGCAATTCGACTTGAATATAACCTTAGCCATGTCAACTCGCTGATCAATACTCAAACGATGACAGCGATCGGTATCATGGCGGTGATCTCTTTTGCTGGTTTCGTGCTAACGATGGGATTAATTCGTAAGATAATCGTTCGCCCGCTTCAACAAACCTCTCGCTTTATGACCCAAGTCAGCAGCGATAAGAACCTATCCACTCGGCTTCCAGAGCAAAGCAAAGATGAAATTGGTACGCTTGCTAACTCCATCAACTCGTTCATGGGCACTGTTTCCAACAGCTTAGAGAGGGTACAAGACACCTCGCACAAACTGAATGCTTCAGCCAACCAACTGACCAGTGTTGCACAAATTACCGAGCAAGCCGCCAGCGATCAACAAAACGAAACAGCTGAAGTACAAAACAATATCGAAGGAATACAGGCACAACAGGTCAATGTAGAACAAGCCACTTTAACCGCTTCAGAGCTCATCAATCATACCGCTGATGTGGCATGTAAAAGTGCTAACCAAGCACATGATGCAAGCAGTGAGATAAAGAATCTAGTCAGTAGCATAGAAGAAGTGAAACACAAGATACTGACACTCAATGAGCAAACCGGAGAGGTTTCTTCAATATTGAGCGTTATTCGAGGCATTGCCGATCAAACTAACCTGCTCGCCTTGAATGCAGCGATTGAAGCTGCTCGCGCGGGAGAACAAGGTCGGGGCTTTGCGGTGGTGGCAGATGAAGTTCGTAATCTTGCATCACGAACGGCTGAAGCGACAGGTAATATTGAATCGATTATCCATCAGTTCCAACAAGGTAGCGAAGAGTCGTTAACTTCGGCCGACCGTGTTTGCGAACAAGCGCATCAAAGCTCAACAGATATCGATGCACTGTCCGTTGAAATGAATGGTGTCGTTGAAGAAATGAAACAAGTGCTGGCTCATGCGAAAAATATTCAACAACAGACGCAATCCACTACACACGCGACCGAAGATGTTCAACAAAAGGTTGAAACCATCACTTCTCACGCCGACAACACATCGCAGTCTGCGGCTGAGACTCGTGGAATCAGTAATGATTTAGAAGAGCTGTCTGATCACCTTGAATCTCTTATCAACCAATTCACCTTATCGAACTCAAACACCAACGATAAAGGTCAGTCATAGGTCGTTAGAACTCCCCGACCGACATCAACAAAAAAAGCGCTCAAAGATGAGCGCTTTATCTTCATAACAATGTCTAGTTCCGAGTTTCAGGCTTAAAGGCTTAAAGGCTTAAAGGCTTAAAGGCTTAAAGGCTTAAAGGCTTAAACCACGATTAGTGCGTAATGGAAACCGCAGTTAAATCTTTATGCTTGTGGTACATCGCGTGTTTGAATATCAGATTCGCACTCACGGTATCCATTCCTGCGACTTCTACATAAGCGCCCTTTTTACGGAACTTAAATACGACCTTATCAAGAGCCTCAACCGACGTGTTATCTAGGAAAGACGCATCCGAAATATCGATGGTCACTAAAGAGGTCGCATTGTCATAATCAAATAGATCGACAAACGCATCTGAAGAAGCAAAGAAGACATGGCCTTTTACTCGGTGGGTAGTGTGCATTTCGTTAGTCACCACTTCATCGGATATAAAGACCATCGACTTGCTAGCATGTGCATAAAACAGAGCCGATAGCACCACGCCAACCGCAACACCTATTGCGAGATTGTGAGTAAACACCACCACCGCCACGGTTGCTAGCATGGTTACGTTAGTTGGGAGTGTGTGGTCTTTAAGCTCAACAACAGAACGCCATGAAAACGTGCCGATTGAAACCATGATCATCACAGACACTAAAGCGGCCATCGGTATCAGCTTCAACCAATCAGAAACAAACACCACCATTAGCAGTAAAACAACCCCGGCGATCAGACTGGATAATCGGGTTAAGCCGCCAGATTTGATGTTAATGATCGACTGGCCAATCATCGCACACCCCGCCATACCACCAAATAAAGAGGCCACGATATTCGCTACACCCTGCCCTTTGCATTCATTGTTTTTATTACTTTCTGTATCAGTCAGATCATCGACGATCGTCGCGGTCATTAAGGACTCTAATAAGCCTACGAGGGACAGAGCAATAGAATAAGGAAGTATGGTCGCCAGCGTATCAAACGTGAATGGAATATTAGGAATCAAAAATACCGGGAGTGAATCGGGAAGCTTACCCATATCGCCAATTGTTCTGACATCCAAACCAAAGAGCAGACTGACGATAGTAAGTACTACGATGGCAATCAATGGAGACGGTATCGCACTGCCTAATTTAGGGAAATAAGGAAGCAGATAAATGATCGCTAAACCAAGAACGACTAACAGGTAAACGCTTGATGGCACATTGATGAGTTCGGGGAGTTGCGCCATGAAGATAAGAATCGCGAGTGCGTTAACAAAACCCGTTATGACTGATTTTGAAACAAAGTTCATTAAGTTACCCAGCTTGAGATAACCCGCGGCAATTTGAATCACGCCAGCAAGGAATGAAGCGGCGAGTAGATATTCTAGCCCGTGGTCTTTAACTAAAGTAACCATTAACAGTGCCATTGCGCCCGTTGCTCCGGAGATCATTCCCGGACGACTTCCAACCAAAGCGGTGACGACACAAATACAAAAAGATGCGTACAACCCTACTTTAGGATCTACGCCTGCGATAATTGAAAATGCGATAGCTTCAGGGATCAATGCAAGTGCAACGACAATCCCAGATAATGAATCTCCTTTAACATTTGATAACCAGTGTTTTTTTAAATAATTAAGCATGTAATTCTCTTTTACTTATACAGTCATCCCTGCCTTGTTGAGACATAATTTGATCGACTGTTTTTCTTGAATGAGCGAGCGCTCGAAAAGTGCGGGTGTAGAGAGAATGCAGGGGCTAAGGCGGCGTAATTAACACGTGAATATTAAACTCCTCTGGTTTGTGATTGATTTGCTATTGAATAAGTAAGCTCAAGCCGATTGATAATAGGTACTAAGGTAAACAATACAAATTAAGCTAGCGAGTAAACATTAGACTAGATCGTAAGTATTAAGTTGGATCGTAAGCATTGAGCTAGCTTGAGCCGCGCCAATATAAAGTGAGTCTTGATGCAATCACACATTCATTATTGCAAACAAAGATTCCAAACCTATACCACCTCGTCAACGGTTACTGCTATTCATTAAAACGGTTACGGCTATTGACCAAAACGGTTACTAACCTAGTTTAACAGCCTAACTCGACATAACGTTTATAAACGTCTATAAACGTCTAACGGCAATTGCACCGCATGAAATCGAACAAAAAAACAACCCTTAGTGGTTTTTCTTGTCTGTAGACACAATATTTCTTTCGTCGAGCAAGAATAAAGGTTGAAGCTGTCTGTATGACAGGTAATATGTTCAATCGATTTAAAAAGTTTATACAACTCAATGTTTCGGCTAATTATTATGCAAATGTCTATTTGTTTGTATTAATGCCAGTACCTTTGAGTTGAATTTGTCCCTCAATGGAGAATGAAATCAACATGACTTACGCGCCTGTAACAGACGTACTTGGCGGCAAGCTAGCGGTAGACAGTGAAGTAACTGTTCGCGGCTGGATCCGTTCACGTCGTGATTCCAAAGCTGGAATCTCTTTCCTTGCCATTTATGACGGCTCTTGTTTCG
Source organism: Vibrio sp. L5-1 (assembly GCF_021728315.1). Lineage (NCBI taxonomy): Bacteria > Pseudomonadati > Pseudomonadota > Gammaproteobacteria > Vibrionales > Vibrionaceae > Vibrio > Vibrio sp. L5-1. The sequence goes on from NZ_JAKKCQ010000002.1 coordinate 461,202, forward strand.
ACCCGATTCAGGCCGTGGTTCCTAATAATCTTAATAATTACGAAGACGAAGTATTAAAGCTAACAACTGGCTGCTCTGTTGAAGTAACTGGTAAGATTGTTGAGTCTCCTGCGAAAGGTCAAGACTTCGAACTAGCAGCAACTGACGTTAAAGTTGTAGGCTGGGTTGAAGACGCTGACACTTATCCAATGGCTAAGACACGTCACTCTATCGAATACCTTCGTGAAGTTGCTCACCTACGCCCACGTACAAACGTGATCGGCGCAGTAGCACGTGTACGTAACTGTTTATCGCAAGCGATTCACCGTTTCTACCACGAGCAAGGTTTCTTCTGGACTTCAGCACCGCTTATCACTGCATCTGATGCAGAAGGCGCTGGTGAAATGTTCCGCGTATCTACGCTAGACATGGAAAACCTACCTCGCACTGACGAAGGCAAAGTTGATTTCAACGAAGATTTCTTCGGTAAAGAGACTTTCCTAACTGTATCTGGCCAACTTAATGCTGAAGCTTACGCTTGTGCACTAAGCAAGGTTTACACTTTCGGTCCTACGTTCCGTGCTGAAAACTCAAACACAAGCCGCCACCTAGCTGAGTTCTGGATGGTTGAGCCTGAAGTTGCGTTTGCAGACCTTGACGATGTAGCAAAACTGGCTGAAGACATGCTTAAGTACGTTTTCGCTGCTGTTCTTGAAGAGCGCCGCGACGACCTTGAGTTCTTCGCTTCTCGCATCGACAAAGAAGCAATCACTCGTCTAGAGCAATTCGTAGACGCTGATTTCGCACAGGTTGACTACACTGACGCAATCCAAATCCTACTAGATTCTGGTAAGAAATTTGAATTCGACGTTGAGTGGGGCATCGACATGTCTTCAGAGCATGAGCGTTACCTAGCTGAAGAGCACTTTAAAGCTCCTGTTATCGTTAAGAACTACCCGAAAGACATCAAAGCTTTCTACATGCGCTTAAACGACGACGGTAAAACAGTTGCAGCAATGGACGTACTTGCACCAGGCATCGGTGAAATCATCGGTGGTGCACAACGTGAAGAACGTCTAGACATTCTAGACGAGCGCATGATTGGCATGGGTATCGACCCAGAACACATGAGCTGGTACCGCGACCTACGTAAATACGGCACCGTGCCACACGCAGGCTTCGGTCTTGGCTTCGAGCGTCTAGTATCTTACGTAACAGGTATGGGCAACGTTCGTGACGTGATTCCATTCCCACGTACGCCACGCTCTGCTAACTTCTAATCTCAGCTTTCTTCTTTCAGAGAAGTCAGTATAGATAGATAAAAACCTCCGTATATACGGAGGTTTTTTTATACGCGCTCATTTATAAGGGCATGTTCATAAGCGCCATTGATAAGCGCCTACTGATAAAAGCTTAACTGCTCAATCTACTCGACAGTACGAACCAAAAAGTGATCTAAAAGTATCTTCTCGCCCGTCTGTTCTAGCGGCTTAAATTCAATCACCATCTGATCACCCTTTTGCTCAAAAGCATTCACTTTAAAGAATAAACTATCCTTATCCGCCCTAATGTTATGAGCAACCTGACGACCATTTACAAACACATCAAAAGCGGGCGCTTTTGGGTTTGCAGGAATGACAGTTTCAAAAGTGTACGTTTCACCTTCTTGCGCATAAGCGGTGTTGTAAATACCGCCATCCTTCGTCCAATAAGTACCATTAAAGTCCATACTTCCAGCTTTCCAGTAGCTGTAAAAGGCATGAAGATCTTCGATACTGTTCTGGGTCGTTGGCGTCCATCTTACGTCACCAAGATTTACTGGCTTCGAGTAACTAAACCCATGCGTTCTCATATCCTTGTTTAAGGAATCTAATCTCCCCAAAACATCATCAAAGGTATCTTGCCAACCAAGCTCGCCATAATATTGAAGGCCAATTTCTCCAATAATGTAAAACTCGTCGTCTCGTTCAATCGTAATGCCTGAACCTGAGTCGCCATGGATGATCAGCCACTGCAAATCACTTTGAGGCATGATCACCGGGTTATATTTATATTCAGCTAACCATTTCTTATCTGTGTCATTGTACTTAACAAATTTCTTTCCGCCATTACGGCCGTTGTAGTTGCCAAAGCCAACGCTATTTACTTCATAAACCTCTGAATGATCGAACATCCCTTTCTCTGGTAACTTCGCAGGTTTAATACCGGTTATTGGCGTGTCTAAGCGCACCAGAGCGAAATCATAAATGCCATCGGTAAATTCATACTCCCCCCACTCACCATCAGGGTCAGTAGTCGCACGTGATGTATGAATAACGTTGTATTTACCGTTCTCATCTTTTTCATAAGAAGAGCAAGTTACTGCATTTTCATACCCTTCACTTTTAGAGCCTGATACGTGATTTGCCGTTATCACCCAGTAAGGGTCAATCAACGTTGCCGAGCCTGCATTCATATGACATGCAAAATCGAACTGAGTTTGTAGAGCGAACGTTTTGTGTTGAGTGACCGAACGATCCATTTTCCCGAGACCTGAGTGAGCAGAAAAAGTCGCTACAATTGCTGATGCTAGAATGATTCTTTTCATGTTACTCAACCTCTCTCAACTGGATAGCCTCAATAGCGTGATAGCCTTGTCTCGATTCAAAATCAAACTGCCTATATTGGCGTGAATATGAGATTTCTACGATGTCATCTGGCGATTGAGATTCGAAAACAATCGTATTTTTAACACTGGTCATGTGAAATGAAATGTCATTTTTAATTGTGATGCATTGCTTGTTAATACATGCCGTCACATCAGCAGAAGACAGCCAATTATGTGTATAAAGCTCTACAGAAAATCGCCCTTCTTTACTCGGCTGAACGTCAAAAGAAAAACCACTAGAACCAACAAGCAAACCTGAAAAAGCCAGCTCTTGGTTATAATCCGTAGAGTCGCCGTCTTGCCAGTAGTAACGATTGCCAACTGCATTTTTAGTCTCTGAATTAGCGACTTGTTTTAAATCACCAATAACCTTCACATCACCAATTAAGGCGCTATTGGGTTTATCTTTTCTTTGATGCTCTCCATAAAGAAAAGCCCAATCTAAGCCGTTTAGATCCACCTCTCTTGCGTAACGATACTTTCCCTCATCAAGCTCATAGCCGATAAATTCACTGGAAATAGACAATCTATTCGTACCAACTTCCGAAAAATTGCTTAGTCGATTCAAATCAACATGGAGTTCGCTTGCTGAAGCATTGGTGGCTAACAAAGCCAACATGCACAGGTTTGTTTTTGTATATTTCAATCTCATAATCCCGCACCTCAATTAGTCATAACCAATTGTAATAAATGGGGAATTTAAACCTGTAAGGTACTGTAAGCCCTTAACTGGGTCACTTTTATCGCACAGCGACCAATAATTGACGTGAATATATAGCAATGAAAGGTAGGCTCTAGTTATTTCCCAGCACAACCAATAAGCCAAGTTTTTGACTAAAGGTGATGCATATTCCAAATAATCACCATTTCGCGCTTACACAGACTTACAAAGCCTGTGGCATTAAAGTATGAGATAGCCTTCAGAGCTCAGGTTTGATGCCATTATTCAAAAATTCAGGTTATTTGAAACAAAAAAGCCCTGCCAAATTCTGGCAGGGCTTAAAATAATTCGACTGGATAATCGGCTTAATCGACATCTTGGTCGATAGCGTATTTTATCGCGAGACCGCAGATTGCCATCATAACGAACGGGATAGCCGCTGTTGTATATTCAGCCCAAGCCATATCAGCGAAGGCTTTTGCCAGCAATACGTGGCCGAGAATAAGCAGAAGCGCACACACAATCGCGACGATAATCAGCTTAACTTCATTTCCCATAGTCATTTTCAACATAACGGTATCTCCAATATTTGGTCTAACTGTATTGAATCACAACTCTTTGTTGTACAAGGCGTACAGTTGCACCAGAAACAATCCGTACAGTTGAAATCATTGTCTGTTTTATGAGTGACTTAAGATTTTACGAATGCGTAAGTTGATGTGCCAGTTTGCCAAGCAAGATTAGTGCTTGTTCTTTCTCTTCTGTGAGTTCATAAGAGAAGTTCAATCTGATCGCGTTATCTACTCTGCCCTGCTCACTAAACAGATCGCCTGAAGCGACGCTGATCCCCTGAGCAATCGCTAGTTGGTAAAATTGTTGACTGTCGAATTTGGCGGAAAGACGAATCCATATGAAGTATCCACCAGCCGGTTCTTCAATCTCGACGGAATGCGGGAAGTACTGCTTGATGACCTCAATGAATCGCTCTTTTCTCACTAGAAGATTTTTACGTAATTTACGAAGGTGATTGTCGTAGCTTTCATGTGTTAAGAAGTGTGCGACGCCAAGTTGAACAGGCGCACTACTCGACAGTGTAGAAAGAAGTTGCAGCTTTTGAATGGCATCATTGAAACGCGTGTTCACAACCCAGCCGACCCGATAACCCGGACACAGACTTTTTGAGTACGAACCACAAAGCAGAACAGAATCGGTCTTATCGAAGGCTTTTAGTGGCTTGGGTTTATGCCCTTCGAAGTAGAGGTCACCATATACGTCATCTTCAATAATGTAGGTTTCGTGTTGTTCTGCAATCTCAACCACACGGCGCTTCGCCTCTTCAGACAAACTTGTTCCCGTCGGGTTTTGAAAGGTTGTCATCAACCAACACGCTTTCACGTTTTGAGTTTTCAACGCGTGTTCAAACTGTTGGAGATTCAACCCATTAACAGGGCATACATCCACTTCAATAGGGTTAAGCCCTAACCTCTCAACGGCCTGTAAAGCACCATAGAAAGCAGGAGATTCAATCACAACATTATCACCCGACTTAGTAACCGTTTGCAGGCTTAAGTTAAGCGCTTCCATTGCGCCAGAGGTAATCACGATATCTTGATGGTTAACCGTAATGCCTTGTTGCAGGTAACGCTGCGCGATTTGTCTTCTTAAGGACTCACTGCCCGGTGGCAGATTATTAATGACACTCGCGCCAGTCATTTTTCTGCCAGCACTCGCGAGATTTCGGGTCAAGGTAGGTAAAGGAAACAGATCAGGGTCTGGGAATGCTGAGCCAAAAGGAATCACACCTTCTGCGGAACTCGACTTCAAAAAGTCGAATAAGCGATCATTAATGGCTTTCTTTTGGTGTACTAACGGCAGTTCATAATCAACGCCGTCCACACGTGGTGCAACAAAGTAGCCCGACTGAGGCTTAGCGATGATCCACCCTTCGCTTTCTAACAATTGGTAGGCTTGTAAGACAGTACTATTACTGACGTTGTAATTTCGACAACTCATGCGTACCGAAGGGATCTTCTCTCCGGATCGCCAAGTGTTATTAGCGATCTGAGTTCGAATATCCTTTGCAAGCTCTTCATAACGCGCCATCTAATTGTACTACCTAGATAAATTCTAATAAGCCGAGGATTTTATCACTAACGTTAACAACTATTGCTGCTATCCATATGATTGGACCTAATTTCTATAATAGTGTGAATTGGTTCACAGATAACTTTGTATGCTTTGCTAAGTTTGTAACCAAGGCGGGAGCCAAGTTCGCTCTACGCCTCTATAATTTGATGTAACCCAAAAAACATGCGAGATAACAATGAAAAAAATAGAAGCAGACCAACTAAGTTATAAAGGAGAGTCAAACGGTGTTCATAGTTGGACAACACCAAGTGGGCAGCCATACTACTGGCACCCAGATTGGCTACATATCGCTGAAGATGCGACAGGTTCACATCCAAAGCAGAAAATCGACATCGACCAAGATAAAGCTCCAACTCAGAAACACGCGGTATCTGCAATTCTTAAGCACCTAAACCAGTGGGCAACCGACAAACTGGCGTCTCATCCTGATATTGAAACAAGCTCTATTGAAGCTGAAATCAATCTAAAAAAATAATACGCAATGAGGCGTATCGGCTTTGACTGTTTTCACGAACGAGCAAGCCAAGATCGATCACTGAATAGCCTCGAATCTCAATCGAGGTTATTCACATATACGCATAGTAATGCTGCAATAATCCTCACTTAGTTAACAAATCACTTACACACACCAATTTCTTGTATCATTCAGCGAAAGCTATCGATAGAATTTCTGGTCCTATTTACGCAAGTCATTCAAGTTATGTATATTTCAAAGCAAGCAATGCGTCTTGCAAAGTAAAATATGCGTACTTAAAACTCGTGAATCTAGTAAGAATTATACAGACCAGAAACGAAACTGAACAAAGGCTTATCGATGGATACATCAAACTATAATCAATCGCTAACAACCCAGCTATATGCCATCGCTGGTGTGCTTTTTGGCACCTATGGCAGTCGGGTATGCCCTATGCTCGACACCTTAACGACGTTAGAAATTTTCACTCAAGTGAGTGTCGTTTTTGCCTTAGTCTGGTTTGCGCGCCATTACCTATTAGCCCGCCATGCTTTAGTTAAACAAGGTCGGTTTGCGCAGCTAGACACCTTGTTGTTTTTTGCTGCTAGTGTCCCTTTTGCGCTTTATTACAACTTAAGTTATGACTTCACCATCGATAGCAATTTAAAAGTGCTCTTTGGAATGACGTTATTTGGCTTCTTTACTGGAAGCATTCTTCAGTTGAAAGCTAAACTTACGCAAATGGATAAAATGGAACATTCTGGGCAGTTTGACTTCCAACTGATTGGCGAACGAAGTTCATTAGTTAAACAAATGGTCGGTTTAGTCATCGTACTTCTGATCACGCTGACCACCATGCTGACGATGGTTGCCGTTAAAGATATCTTTTGGTTAGAACATAACCCAGCTCGCTTACTGGACGGCACAGGTAAAGTCAGCGTGATTAAAGAGTTCATCTACCTTGCGTTGGTGCTTGGTGGATACGCAATAACCATCATGACATTGTGGAGCAAGTTGATTAAACGCATTCTCCTGAGCCAAGAACACGCGTTGAACAAGGTAACTAAAGGCGAGCACGGCGTTCGTTTGCCTATTTTTGGCTATAACGAACTGGGTTCTATGGCGTCAATGACCAACACCATGCTTGATAGCCTCGAAACCGCACAAAACGAAGTCAAAACTACCCGTGATGTTGCAATTGTAAGCCTGTCTGCACTCGCAGAATCTCGAGACAATGAAACTGGCGCCCATATTCTAAGAACCCAAGAATACGTTAAGGTACTCGCACAAGAACTCAGCAAATCTGAAACGCACTCTACTTTGTTAACACCAAATTATATCGAGTTGCTTTATAAGTCGGCTCCCCTGCATGACGTCGGCAAGGTGGGTATCCCTGACAATGTTTTACTAAAACCGGGGAAATTAACCGACGAAGAATTTGAAATAATGAAGGGCCACCCTGCAATTGGCGCTGAAGCCTTGTCTATCGCAGAAAAGCAGTTGGGAAGCTGCTCTTTCTTAAAAGTCGCAAAAGAAATATCACTGACTCACCATGAAAAATGGAATGGCAGCGGTTATCCAAATCAGCTGTCTGGTGAGGACATTCCATTATCCGGTCGCTTAATGGCATTAGCCGATGTTTATGACGCGTTAATATCAAAACGAGTCTACAAGCCAGCCTTTACTCATGAACAAGCTAAGCAGATTATCTTAGAGGGCAATGGGACGCATTTTGATCCGCAAGTTGTCCAAGCTTTTCTGGCTGTCGAACAAGAGTTTGTTTCGATTGCCGCGACCTACAAAGATGGCAAAAATGTACCAAGTGAACTCGAGCGTGAAAGCTTTATTGCTCAACCAGCCTAATCTATATTAAAACCACTAACTTCTTGCACCCTATAGGTTAATCCGTAGGGTGTTTTGTTATCAAATACCCTCTTTAGTCAATAAATCTGATTGAAATGGATTTTTTTTGGCCTTTCTGTTCACTTCGTATTGTCTTAAAAATTCCATACAGGTATAACTACCCATAGATACTATCCCCTCTCAATTGACATGGATGAAGATTATGTTTGAAAAAGTGTTAGCTGCTCCCGCCGATCCTATCCTCGGCCTTACTGAAGAGTTTAAAAAAGACTCTCGTGCAGAGAAAATCAACCTTGGTGTTGGCATCTACAAAAATGAAGCTGGCCAAACGCCTGTACTTAAAACAGTAAAGAAAGCAGAAGCTGCACTTCTTGAAAGCGAAAAAACCAAATCTTATCTGACAATTGAAGGTACAGCTGAGTACGGCCTAGCTGTTCAGAAGCTTCTTTTCGGTTCAGACGCAGAGATCGTAACGTCTCAACGCGCGAAAACTGCACAAGCTCCTGGTGGTACTGGTGCACTTCGCGTTGCTGGCGAATTCATCAAGCGCCAACTAGGCGATGCTAAAATCTGGATCAGTAACCCAACTTGGGCAAACCACAACGGCGTTTTCGCTGCCGCGGGTATCGAGACAGCTCAATACAGCTACTACAATGCTGAAACAAAAGACAAAGACTTCTCAGGCATGGTTGCTGACCTAGAGAAAGCTTCTGAAGGTGATATCGTTCTTCTTCACGGCTGCTGTCACAACCCAACAGGTATCGACCCAACAACTGACGAGTGGGAAGTGCTGGCTAAACTGGTTGCTGAGAAGAAACTGCTACCTCTATTCGATTTTGCTTACCAAGGTTTTGCAAAAGGCGTTGAAGAAGATGCAGCTGGTCTACGTATTTTTGCTCAGTACAACAAAGAGATCCTTGTTGCTAGCTCATTCTCTAAGAACTTCGGCTTGTACAACGAGCGTGTGGGCGCATTCACTCTAGTTGCAGAATCTGCAGGCGTAGCAACGACAGCGTTCTCTCAAGTTAAGAGCATCATCCGCTCTATCTACTCTAACCCACCAGCGCACGGTAGTGCTGTAGTAACTCACATCCTTGGTGATGCTGATCTACGTGCTGAATGGGAAGCGGAAGTGGCAGAAATGCGTGACCGTATCCAAGAGATGCGTGAGCTATTCGTAACAACATTGAAATCTGAAGGTGTTGATGCAGACTTTACATTCATCGAGCGCCAAAACGGCATGTTCTCGTTCTCTGGCCTAAGCAAAGAGCAAGTAACTCGCCTGAAAGACGAATTCGCTATCTACATTGTTGGTTCTGGCCGTATCAGTGTTGCTGGCATGACTAAGTCAAACATGGGTCCTCTATGTAAAGGTCTTGCTGCGGTTCTTTAATCGAAAAGCGAAACCTTTATCTGTCGACCTATAGGTATGCAAAAGCCAGCGATTAAGCTGGCTTTTTTGTGTCTGTCTCTTTGTATATAAGAGCTATTAAGGCACTTAGCCTTTTCGTTACTAACACTTAGTCTCTGTGTACTAACGCTTAGCCTCTGCGTTACTGGTTAGTACTCTAAGAAGAACTCTACACCTAGCTCGTTAGTACGCTCACTACGAATCTTACCTTCGCCATCTCGGTGTTGATAAGAGCCACCAATCGCAAACTTGTTGGTCACCAGATAGCGTAAACCTAGGTGATAGATCTCTTCATCAAACAGGTCACTGCGATTTGCTTGCACACTACCGTTCGCAATCCAGCGTTTGGCGAAGCCATAGTTAAGTTCGGCTTTAATCCCTTGGATAAACTCGGTATCTGAAGACTCAGTTCGGTTGGTATCGTTATCTTCCACCTCCCCCTTAGTGATACCAAGCAGGTAGTAAGCCACTATATCTAAATCTTTCTTAATGCTGTAACGGTAACCAACACCTGGCATAAGCGTATCAATTCGAGTTGTCGTGTCATCCGGGTGAATAAAGCGCGCACTGTAGTCGCCCAACAACAACCAATCATCCGTCATCGCGTAACTGACGCCTAATCCATACGATGAGGCATTATTATTGCCACCTGCATCTTCATTTAAACTGCCCGAATGCGCGGTGGCATATATATGGTCATAATCAAGAATATCCACCGCGTTAGTGTCCGCCCACAAACTTGGAGAAAACATAAAAACTACAGGTACCAAACTAAGCTTCCACTTCGACATTCCTATCATCCTTCAACTGTCACTCCGTTAACTGAAAGATTAGTCTATCCATAAGACTTTAAAAAGGTTTTAGCTCACAGATTGATTTGTGCCGGAAAATTATTATCAAATGTTGTACCATGAAATCATACAAACCAATGGATGATCATTATGGATGCTGAGTTATTAGAGATTCAAAACTTTCTGGCACAATACCCCCCTTTCTCTGAACTTCCTGAAGAGATATTGGTGAAAGTGACCAGTAGTGTGGAAATTTCTTATTACCGCCAAGATACCCCTATCATTCACTTTGGTGATCAAATTCATGATCTCTACATCGTTCGAAGTGGCGAAGTTGAAGTCTATCGTCGTAAGGGCGAACTCTATAATCGCCTTGATGAAGGGCATGTGTTTGGACAAATGGGGCTGCTGACCAACAACAAAGTTCGCTTCCCAGTTAAAGCGACCGAAGATACCCTTCTCTACTGCATCCCTGAGCCGATTTTCCAAGAGCTCTACGACAACTATGATTCATTCGCCGACTTTGTCGAGGTGGAAGATAACGCGCGACTTCGCCAAGCAAACTCAGACAGCAACGACGCCAACGATTTATCGACATCTAAGGTCAAAACGCTCTTGACCAGCGAAGCGCCGATGATCGAGAAAACGCGCACCATCCAACAAGCAGCAACCATGATGGCAGAAGACAATGTCTCTTCTCTACTGATCATCGACCCTGATATTGTTGAAGATGATGAAGACGATTCAACACCTGTTATCGGCATCATTACCGACCGAGACTTATGTACTCGCGTTCTAGCCGAAGGCCTTGACCCATCAGATGAAGTATCCAGTGTGATGACACCAGAGGTTATCTCACTCGACCACAATGCCTATGTATATGAAGCAATGATGACTATGCTTCGCTACAACGTGCACCACTTGCCAGTGCTTAAAGATAAGAAACCTATCGGTATTATCGAAGCGACCGATATTGTTCGCTACGAGTCTCAAAACTCGCTGTTATTGGTAAGCAGCATCTTCCAGCAACAAAGCATTGAAGATCTTAAAGTACTTTCTGAGCAAGTAAAAGACAGCTTCGTTCGCCTAGTAAACGAAGATGCCAACGCCCACATGGTGGGTACCGCAATGTCGGTAATCGGCCGTAGCTTTAAGCAACGTATTATTGAGCTAGGTGAAGAGAAATTAGGTAAAGCGCCCATTCCTTATTGTTTCCTTGCACTCGGCTCGATGGGACGTGATGAGCAGTTGCTCGTTACTGACCAAGACAACGCCATTATTCTTGATGACACCTACGACGAGAAAAAGCACGGTAAATACTTTGAAGAGTTATCAACCTTCATTTGTGATGGCTTAGATCAGTGTGGCTACGTGTATTGTACTGGTGACATCATGGCCACCAACCCAACGTGGCGTATGACTCGTCGCCAATGGGAAGAGTGCTTTGCCGATTGGATTGATGATCCAAACCCGAAAGCGCTATTGAACGCTTCTATCTTCTTTGATTTAGACGGTGTCTACGGCCGCTTGAAATGGGCGGAACAACTGAACAGCTTTATTGTTCGCCGAGCACGTAAGAACAACCGTTTCTTAGCATGTCTTGCTCGTAATGCGCTTAACCGCACACCGCCACTCGGGTTCTTCAAAGATTTCGTTATGGAAAAAGATGGTCGTCATAACAACTCGATCAACCTTAAACGTCGTGGTACCGCACCACTTGCCGATCTAATTCGTGTTCACTCTTTGGCGGTAGCATCTCGTTCGAAGAACTCATTCGAACGTTTGGATGACATTATCGACGCAGGTATTCTGCCAAAAGGCCGAGCTCAAGATTTGAAAGATGCGATGGAGTTTATCTCCTTAGTTCGTATTCGCCACCAGGCACACGATGTCGACAACAACATAGAACCGGATAACAACATTGAGCCAGAGAACCTATCTGACTTCGAGCGACGCAACCTAAAGGACGCATTCCAAATATTAAGTAATGCGCAGAACTTCCTTAAGTTCCGTTATCAAGCCAGCAATAAGTTTAAGTAGGGCCTATGAACAAACTATTCAGATCACCTGCGGTCGACTGGCCATTTAAGTTTGCTCAAAAGCTGGAACGAGCGAGAGACGAGCGCTTAAAGCAATTTTATAGCCAACCTCTTCCTGCACCTGATACGCCACTATCAGAAATAACCTTCTTAGCTGTCGACTTTGAGACTACGGGTTTAAACCCAAACAAAGATGGCATCATTACCATTGGCCTTGTCCCGTTTACGCTAAATCGTATTTACTTACGACAAGCCAAACACTGGACACTGAGACCAAAGCAGAAATTAGAAGAAGACTCTGTGGTTATTCATGGCATCACTCACAACGACATCATTGACGCGCCAGACCTTAGCGAGGTGTTAGATGAGATATTAGAATCACTGGCGGGTCACATCCCAGTGGTTCATTACCGTCGTATCGAGCGTGATTTCTTGGATAACGCACTGAAAGTGAGATTAGGTGAAGGGATCGAATTTCCAGTCCTCGACACACTCGAGATTGAATCTCAAATCCAGAACAAACTGGCTGGCGGCTTATGGAATAAGCTCAAAGGAAAGAAACCAGCATCAGTAAGGCTTGGTCAGAGTCGCCGTCGATACCACTTGCCGGACTACACGCCGCATCATGCATTAACGGATGCAATTGCAACCGCAGAGTTACTACAAGCGCAGATTGCGCATCATTTTAGCCCTGACATGCCGGTTAAAGATTTCTGGTTATAGCTAGATTTAAATACTGTTTAAATCGTACGTGAAGCGACTAGCCATTAGCCATTAGCCATTAGCCGTTTTACACCTTAATACTCATAACGCTCACATTATCTAAATAGTGAGCGTTTTGTTTTTGCGTATTAGGAAAAGCTTACTTCGCTGTCGGACCAACTAATCGCATTTCCCAATCTTCGACTTTGCCAGTTTCAAGGCGACGATCTATAAGTGCTCCCCAAGATTCGACTAAAGGTAGCTCCGCCAATTCTTTGAGCTCTTGTTTATCCAAACAACCTGTAAACACCGCCCCCATGATGCGAGTTAACGGCCATTCTGGATAAGGTCTTTCACATAGAATGATCTCATCTCCAGCGCCGATATCACCCTCTTCCAATACACGGAAATACCAGCCAGTTCTTAGCGTATCTTGCAGCCTTCTTGCCATATCATTTTGATCGAATCTCACGTTCAGCTTCCAGCACGGCATGCGCCCTTGCGAGACTTCCAACAATGTTGAACCAATACGAATCTTATCTTTCAAGCAAATGGAATGCTCCGTGACGCCGCTTGAGCTTAGGTTCTCGCCAAATGCGCCTGCAGATTGAAAGATGATTTTGTCACCTAACTCTTCCTGCCAAACTGGGTAGTGCTCGCTTGGGTAGATATGAAGGGCTTTTTGAATACCACCGTGAAAGCGAGGGTCGCCTTGTTCATCATTGGTAAAACCAAGTTCTGTGGCATGCTGACGCTCAGGTGAAACCTGCTTGTTGATGGCACTATTTGCACCGTGTGCAAAGGCAACAGTTTTACCTACCAATACGCTATTTACTAAGCCTAACTTCTTCATATCTTTCCCTTTTACCTAAACTTATTTTCTGAACTGCGTGAGACAAACGACACGATAACTCGATTTCATTCACTACGCCAAGCATGATAATCTAACAAACCAATGTCACAATAGGGACATAACGACACTTAACCATGCTAACCCGCCAAATAGATTCTCACTCCGGAATCATCAACTCAAATGAGATGATGGTCGCTAATCCTAATTCACCAGCGTTAGTGAAGACCATCGATATGCCCAAGGGCTACGTCGATGTAATGCACCAACATACGTGGCATCAAGTGATTTTCCCGCTCAAAGGCCTATTGCAAACGAAAACCGATCACTACCAGCATCTTGTGCCCCATACTTCTGCTTTGTTTGTGCCTGCAGGGATTCAACATGAATCTATCGCATTGAGCCATACGACGTTTGTCGGTATTTACCTTAATCCAGCCTTTGGTATTGAGTATGAGCCTCAAGTGCGAACCATTACCCTGACGCCGTTTTTGAATGAGTTATTGCAGGAAATTCGCAGACAGTGCGAAGGATTAGTGAGTGATGAAGAGGTATCGCGATTGCTCTCGGTATTGCACGATCAGATCATGAAAGACAACGTTCAGACCTATCAATTGTTGCTACCCGAAGACCGACGATTGAAGCTTATCTTTGAAGCGCTGACAGAGGCACCAACGTTGCACTTTTCGTTGAAGGAATGGGGAGGTAAAGTCGGTGCATCAGAGCGAACCTTATCGCGCTTATTCTCAAAAGAGTTCAACACGTCATTTCAGTTATGGCGACAACAAATCCGCCTGATTTACTCGTTGTCTTTGTTGGATGAAGAGTTCTCAATCCAGAATATTGCTGATCAAGTCGGTTATCAAAACGACTCGTCTTACATTAAAGCTTTCAAGGCATCTTTTGATGTAACCCCGCAGCAGTTTCGCTTTAGTGGTCGAAGAAGGTAATTAGGCCTCTATATTTATAGGAAACAAAAAGAGGAGCCTAAGCTCCTCTTTTCACTGGTAAACATCTAGGTCGCTTATTAAGCGTATTTCTCTTCGAAGTCTTTCATAAAGCTAACTAGTGCCTGAACGCCTTCCAGAGACATCGCATTGTAAAGTGACGCTCTCATTCCACCCACCGCTCGGTGACCTTTTAACGATTTCAGACCTGCAGTATCAGCCAGCTCTAAGAACTTGCTGTCTAGCTCGGGTTTCGCCAACTGGAAAGGTACGTTCATTCTTGAACGGTTTGCGGTGTGAACATCGTTTTTGTAGAAAGCAGAGCTATCAATTGCATTATAAAGCAACGCCGCTTTCTCTTTGTTCACCAACTCCATCGCTTCAACGCCACCTTGAGCTTTAAGCCACTTGAACACAAGGCCTGATAGGTACCAAGCGTACGTTGGCGGTGTGTTGAACATTGAGTCTTTTTCAGCAAGTACTTTGTAGTTCAGAATACTCGGCAATACTTCGTTTGCTAGTTCTAGTAGATCATCACGTACGATAGCAATGCAGATACCAGCTGGGCCGATATTCTTTTGAGCACCCGCGTAGATAACACCGTACTGAGACACATCGATCTTACGAGACAGAATGTTAGATGACATATCCGCGACGATTGGCTTATCCGTTTGAGGAAGCTCACTGATTTCAATGCCATCGATGGTTTCGTTTGGACAGAAATGTACGTACGCCGCTTCTGGGTCGATTTTCCAATCTTTAGCCGGAACAACCGCCGCTTTGCCATCAATAGATGTCTTCGCGTTAAATACATCGATTTCGCAATATTTGCTCGCTTCAGTCACTGCGCTTTCTGCCCAGTAACCCGCATCAATGTAAGTCGCTTTCGTCGCGTCACCTAGAAGGTTTAGAGGAACAGCAGCGAATTGAGCACGAGCTCCCCCCTGACAGAAAAGAACTTTATAGTTGTCTGGGATGTTCAGAAGATCACGTAGGTCTTGCTCAGACTCATCGGCAACTTGAATAAACTCTTTGCTGCGATGGCTGATTTCCATAACGGAAGTGCCTAAACCATTCCAATCAATGAAGTCTGCTTGCGCTTGTTTCATTACCGGTTTAGGCAGTGCCGCTGGGCCAGCACTAAAGTTGAATACGTTATCTAATGTAAGTTCCATGGGGATAATTGCTCCTGCTAAATAATAACTAAGCAAGTAATACCATGTTTTACCCAACATAAAAACAACAAAAGAGGTCTTAAGACCTCTTTTGTTTCGTACCGTACAAAATGTTTAACTTAACCCGTTAGATCGCCCTATCAGTATTAAGCCCGACTCTTTTTATTGAACAAAAGCCGGCATAAGCAGTGCAATTAATGGAATTTCTTGTCCATTTTCAAACACTAGATTTCCATTCTCTAGGTCAGCCGTGATTTCATAACCACTTTCTGTTTGCTTGATCATTTCCATCACGATCAATTCGTCGATACCTTCACGGATAAAAGGGTATTCTTCAACAAGCTCATTTGAGAAGCTAGATTGAACATTACCTGTTAATGCAGGAACAATCATTGAAGGGTTACTGCTGATGTTTTCTGTGCCTTCCGGTACGCTCACCAACCATTTAGATTCAAACTGACCTTTACCTAATTCTAACGACATATTGTTCATTGAAAGGTCGAAGCCTTTAGCAAACAGTACGTCGATGAACGGAATGATCTCAGCCACATCTTCTTGTGTCAGAACAGGATTCGCCTGGTAAATTTCAAAGATTTTCTCAAACGACTGGCTGTCCAGTTTCGACATTTCAAAATCGACGTTTAGATTGTTCAACTGGCCTTCGTTGGTCTCAATATTGGCGACATCCAATTTAAGACTGCTGCTCAAGCGCTTAGTCGCTTCATCTAGATGCGATTCAAAATCGTACTTAGAGTTTTCGATGGTCATGAATGGCTGCATTGCAGAATCTGAAATCAAGAAGCTATCAATAGTAAAATTCTGCGTGCCTAACCAGTAACCTTTTGCTTGCTGGCCTGAACCAATACCTTTTAGATTTGAGAGTGTCACCTCTTCACCCGTTTCAAAATCAATTTGAACCGATGGGATAGAAAGCTGGTAATCAACCTGCCCTAATACAGTGGCGTGGCCAGACAGATTCGACTTCGTGATAGATACCGAGGTACCATTTTCTTCTGAGCCTTGGTGATTGAACTGGCTTAACTCGAAGTTGAAATCCGTGTTGCCGTTTAGTTCAGTGCTGGTAGTCAGAGTAAGAGGCAGAATGTCAGTATTCTCAAACGTCGACAGCGCGTTTAAGCTCACTAAGCCATGGCTCACCGCACTATTAATGACAAACTCACTTGGTAAGCCATCGAGCGCAAGCTGCTCTTTCAAGCTCTCATCCGTCACAGTTACGCGAGTGGTTACAGTAGAAGAAAGGTAACCTCTATCGTATTCCACGATCTCAGCTTGAATGCTTGAATTGTTAAGCTTTGCAACGCCATCAGTAATCGCATTTTGTCCAATTTGCCCAACCGCTAATGGCCAACAAAGTGCCAATGAGATTGCTCCGCCAATTGCACCAATTTTTCTTAACTGTTCCATGAGTTCTCTTTCTACACTAGTCTGTTTTTTTTAGTCTAACCCATCAGTAGCAAACAAGAAACATTGAGTTAAATCAGTCTATTGCTCGATACTTCGATTGCCTCAATAAATTAACGGCTAGCTCTCATCCTTATTCAGTGGTTCTTGCTAGGCTAGAGACGTCGCTACTATTAAGGTTGAGCTGTGAATCAATACGCTGTTATCTGTTTGGACAATAATCCGGTTAGCATTGAAAGAATACGTTCGGAGCTGGCTCCGTTAGCTTCTGTATTCGATATTTATACTGCCGAGAACATAGAAGACGCGCATCACGCATTAGAAGATATCCATGATCACCACCAAACCGTTGCTTTAGTGATCACTCATCATCATTCTGGATTTAATGGTGTGCAATTTCTTATTGAACTGGAACAGCTGCCCCATAGTAATACCGCAAGAACGATATTAGTCAGCGCTTCGTCAGACATTCAATCCATTCTGACCGCGGTGAATGAAGGCCGGCTCAATCACTGCCTAACCAAACCCGTTCAAGATCAAGTTCTATTCAAATCGGCGCAAAAAGAACTGACCTCTTTTGTTATCCAATACGACTCAGAAAACCTGTTATCTTACAGCGACGCATTGGATCAACAGCGCTTATTCAGAGCACACATCGAGCAAAAGATTCATTCTTTTCAATCAGGTTTCATTCACGACTACCACCAGCTTTCTGACAATGCCCTTGCAGAGCGTGTCGTCAGTGCATTACAAGATGTGTTTTCAAAAGATGACAAAACTAAGGCTATTCGAGACTACTCACCCGAACATCTCCTCACTGTAGAAGGTGAAGACAATCGCTTTTTATGGCTGATCATTGAGGGTGAAGCCGCTCTCTATAAAAAAGACGAGTTGGGGCAACAGCGGGAAGTGGTACGACACTCTAAGGGCAACATTGTCGGCGGGATGTCGTTTGTGACGGGTGAACCTTCGTTCTCAACCGCGATAACCCTAACGCAAACACGGGTCATCAAACTGGATAAAGATAGCTTTGCTCAGGTAATGCACTCAAACAATACCCTGCTGCCGTTATTCACCAATCTATTGCTCCGTCACTTTAACCGCCGCTTGCAAAGAAGTATCACTAATAAAATCAAGCTGCAACAAACGTTGGAGTCACTAGAGTCTGCACATCAACAATTGATCGAGAAAGAGAAGATGGCGATGCTCGGGCAACTTGTCGCGGGCGTTGCTCATGAGTTGAACAACCCTATTGCTGCGATTCTACGAAGTATTGAAACCTTGTCTGAACATCTCGACCAGATACTCGTAAACTCGTCGCTCCCAGAATCGAATAAAGGGACTGACGTGCTGGCGCATTCAAAGTTAGCCAAGCCACTATCAACGGCTCAAGAAAGACAACTCGTAAAGCACCTCACCTCTACTATCGATGATCGTGCGCTAGCCAAAAAAGCCGTGAGACTAAACCTAAGCCAAGATTCGGCGGTTTTAGATACCCTAAAAGACTCCCCTGTCGCAGGCAAAGAGCTGCTCAATGACTTAGAGCATTACCACTATGTGGGAAACTCTATCCGCTCAATTCAGGTATGCAGCAAGCGTATTGCCGATATGGTTAAAAGCCTAAAAAGCTATGCCCGAGAAGATGAAGAGGTTCGCCACTACGCAGACATTCACGAAGGGCTTGAAGATACCTTAGTGATCTTTGAAAACAGACTCAAACATCACCAACTCGAAAAACATTACGACACCGAATTACCGCCTTTATTGTGCCAGTCGCTCTCGCTACAACAAGTATGGACAAACCTGATCTCTAACGCACTCGATGCCCTTTCTGAACGAGGAAAAGTGTCAATCACTACCTCTCAACAGACGCAAGGTGACGACACATTTCTTGTAGTGGAAATCTCCGACACCGGCCATGGCATTGCGAAAGAAGACATCAGCACCATTTTCAACCCAAATTTCACGACCAAAAAAGAAGGCAATTTTGGTTTAGGAATTGGTTTATCTATTTCTCAACAAATCGTTTCGGCTCATCAAGGGTTTATTTTGGTGGAGTCTGAGGTAGGCAGCCATACACACATGCAAGTGTGGCTTCCATTCAAACAAGAAGGAGCACCTCATGAATAAGTACCTAATTTTATGTGTCGATGATGAGCCTGAAGTCCTCAACAGTGTCCTTCAAGACTTAGCACCATTTGAAGAAAACTTTATTGTTGAAGGCGCCGAATCGGTCTATGAAGCCAAGCAGGTAATCAAAGAAATGGGACAAGATGGCATTAAACTCGCCTTAATCTTGTGCGACCACATCATGCCTGACAAAACCGGTATCGACTTTCTCATAGAGCTCAATCAGAACGATTACACTAAGCCGACACGCAAACTACTGCTCACAGGGCAAGCAGGCCTGGAAGATACGGTGACCGCGATTAACAACGCTGCGCTTGATTTCTATATTTCTAAGCCTTGGCAAGGTGATCAACTCAGAGACACGATTACTCAACAACTGACCGACTATGTCATTGCAAACGACAAGCAATTGCTAAACTGGACTTCCATTTTAGATACCGAGCGCATCCTCACGTCAATGGCAAACAAGCGAACAAGCTTTGGTGAATAACCTAATACATTGTGAATCGACCTTAAATTTTGGTGAATAGTCCTATAAACATGAGATCTCAGTTGCAGAGCAGCGCCTAAATTGTATATTTTTTAACTAAATGGCAAAGGATTGGCATTTTTATGGATTACTTTTCCACGAGTTAGATTAAACTGTCTCAATGTTTATGGTTTGCCTGATTTTTCTCAAGCCAAAGGAATTAACACTAAATAAAGGTTTACGGTCGTTATGCGCAAAATTCTACTTACTACCGCTATGCTATTGGCTTCTAGCCAAGCACTAGCTGTTGATGAACAACCACAAGTAATGAGCAACTTTAACTACGATTACTTTGAAGCACGTATCGGTGCTAGCCCAGTAACATTTGGTGGCGCGTTCAGTAAGTCAATTCACCCGAATGCTCACGCTATAGCACGTATCGATTCAGAATTTGAAGGCGATTACGACTCAGCTGTAGGTCTTGGTTTCCACGCTCCATTAAACAACTGGGCAGACCTAACAGGTGAAATGCTAGCTCGTATCGTTCAGCCTGAAAACTCAAGCTCTACTGATATCGGTATGGAAATCAACGTTGGTGTTCGCCAATGGCTTGGCCCACAACTAGAAGTTGGTGGTAAAGGTGGTTACGTTTCTATCGATGACAACGATGATTGGACGGGTTCTGTTTACGCGCGTTTCCATTCTACAGAGCTTTTCTCTTTAGGTGCTGAAGCTCGTATTAACGACTTCTACGGTGATCAGCTAATGTTCACGGCTCGTTTCAAGTACTAATACTTAACGCTCAAGCCCTAGCAAATAAGCTCTCCATGAGCACTTAGCCTTTTGATACTTAGTCTTTTAAGAAATCCGGCTAAGACAGAAACAAAAAAACCGAGGACATTCCTCGGTTTTTATTTATTAGTAATAATCTTAAGCATATAAGGTAAACTTCTTTAGTGGCAGCCCTTTAATAATTGCTGCTTGCGTGGCTCTTGTAATAGTTTCCAGTGAATACCATCAATTGCACCCGCAAATTTCCAAAGTAGTTTTAGGTCAACATCGTTTCCGTACGCTTTACGAACCTTATTAAACACTTCAGGCGCGCCCAACTGCATAAACATTGAAACATCGTCCACACCCGCCTTTTTAACCATGCGCTCTAACGTAAGTTGCATGTTTGGTAGATCTCTCAATCGACGGCTAGCGGATGATTTCTTAAAGCTACGTTGCTGAATTGAATTATCGATTGAAGTACGAATAATACTATCCAATTCAGGATGTTCGCATGTAAAAAGATCAGTAATATCGTAATAATTTACGGTAGCTGTTGTCTGTTTTTTTACATGACGATACTTTTCACAGTCAAGATCCGTCAGTTTTTTATCTAATGACTTTCCACCTCTGATGAATAAACAACCTTCGCTCAATAAAGCGAACATAGCGTCATTTTGAAAGAGGCCAATACCTCCAAACATAGAACGTTTTTGATGCTCACCAAATTGATTCACGTAATTAATAAATGCTGTCTCGGTCATATCCGTTGATCCTTAATCAAATTACCCCGATTAGGTTCATTACCAGACAAGCAGCTTTTTATGCGAAAAATTTTTAATCTATTTTTTTATTCTTTAGGTGAATATTATGATTTCGTTTTCCACCTTTAAATAAATGATACTTCGAAAAGAAAAATAAGTCTGGGCTTAGTTCACATCAATCAATTGAGTATTATGATTTTTCATGATTGATATCACAGTAAACTATCAAACTATGCTTAAATTTCGACACCCAGTGATACACCCGTTCAAATTATTCAAGGTTATGTCGTCGGATGAGTATTGCTTCACAGCATCGCGGCTTGTAAAATGGCAGAACATACATGTTGTTACTTTTTTTATGAATCATTTATCGTTTTTCTGGCTACCACAAAATAAGGCTCTTCTCTTAAAGGGTCTAGAATCAGAGTTTGCCCAACTTGTTGGCCATTCTATTTCAGCGGGAAAAATAACACTTCCTCCTATCCCTAACGTTGTACTGAAAATTCAAAAGCTTTGCACTCTCGAATCAACCGGGATTGCCGAAGTTGCCGAATGCTTACTTGAAGACCCAGGCCTCACTGCTGTCGTCATTCGAGTGGCTAACTCTGTCGTATTCAACAGACGCAACATTACTTGCGTCGATATGATGACGGCTGTGTCACGCCTTGGCATATTAAGAGTGCGTGACATCGTTACGGCTCAGGCTATTGAACAACTCAAGCATTCAGTCAACCTGAGCAAAGAGTGTAATGAGTTACTGGTTCAGAGCGCTTCTGTCTCCAAAGAACTCGGCGCCACTATGGTACTGGTTACCAACGGCTTCAAAGAACTCTCCCCTATTGAATACCGCTACCTTGAACATGAGAAGTCACTGCTTGTTGGGTTACTGGCTGACATTGGTTTATTCTGTTTAGTTAGCGAATACCATCTCTACCTCGAAAATGGCAATTACCTAGACCACGATATCGCCCTACAAATATTCCAAGGCCAATGTTCCGCAACCAGTAAACTGGTGCTTAATCGTTGGGGCTTCGACAGCGACTTTATTGATGTGTGCAGTAATACCATTAATAGCCACGAAGAACGCGAAGTGTCTTACTTGGATATTGCTCGAATCGCTAATCACCTGCTGATGTTCAGAAACAAGGATGAGAACATCGATGATCACGAAGTTGAACTTAACGTGACAGGTGCAGAGGTGCTTTATAAATTAAGCAACTTGAGCAAACATGATTTTAATGCAAAGCTAAGCGACGTGATCAATACTAGTGGCTTCTAAGTCACTGTTAAGTGACAAGTAAATGTAATATGAAGTAAATGCAATGGGGAAAGCATGTTTACAGGGATGATCTTTATATTTGCACCACTCGTCGTGGGGTATCTTTTTTCTATTTCGAACGATCAGACGCTAGAATTTATCAACCGCTCGACATCGCGGTTGATCTACGTGATTCTCGCGTTAATGGGGCTAAGCTTAGCCGCCCTCGATAACCTAGGCAGTAATCTGCAGACAATCCTTCTTTACACCATCACTTTCTTTGTCTGCTTAAGCGTCTGTAATCTGATGGCGCTACCCGCTATTGATAAGTTACTGCCACTCAAAACCGACAGCAGCAAAAAGAAGCTTCCCCTCTCTTCGATGGCGATGGAGTCTGCCAAACTGATCCTAGTTGTGGGTTCAGGCCTTATCGCTGGCTTAGTGCTCCCTATTGGCCTTGATTGGGTTGATACCGCCAGTGAGTGGATTTTGTTTGTACTTCTCTTCTTTATTGGCATTCAACTGCGTAATAGCGGTTTAACACTTCGACAAATTTTGCTGAACAAACACGGCATGGTCATCGCAATCACGATTATCATCACCTCAATGCTAGGTGGCGTTATCGCGGCTTACATTCTGGATATCCCTCTGTTCAAAGCCTTGGCTATGTCTTCTGGATTTGGTTGGTATTCTCTGGCTGGTATCTTGATGGGTGACGCCTTTGGCCCTGTTTATGGCGGTGCTTCTTTCATGCTTGAGCTGTTAAGAGAGTTAGTTGCCTTAGTACTGATTCCAGTGCTGATTCGCAGCTATCCGTGTACCTCTATAGGCTATGCAGGTGCTACGGCGATGGACTTCACTCTACCTGTCATTCAAACAACAGGCGGTGTGCGATGTGTGCCTATCGCTATCGTCAGTGGCTTTATCCTAAGCTTGCTTGTCCCGATTTTGATGTTGTTCTTTGTATCTCTTGCTAACTAGATCGCAGGAATAGCGTTTGTTTTAGATTAGAATGCAACTCGAATACCCATGCCCAAGACACCGATACAGTTACCGAAATAAAAAGACACTAAGTGTCATTGCTCAACAAATAACGATCACGGTAACCTGTAACGACAAAGTTATAAAAAGAATAAACTTACAAAAGGAACCACTATGAAACGCCTTTGCGTCGCATTACTGCTAGCTTCAACTTCTACTTTCTCTTTTGCAGCAGATTCAATGTCTGAAACAAACCAGTGCCAAGCAAAAAAATATGATGCGTACATCGACGCCTCTTTGAATTGGTATGCCGACCTTGCTGCATTGACCTCTGAGCAATACCCAGAGCTAACAGAAGTCAGTGAGTGGTTCCTAGAAGGTCGTAAGCACCACTTTGAGCTTAATCGTGCTGCAGTAAACTACTACCTTGTGAACGACTCAAGCAAAGTGGCTACAGAACAACCTGTCGAAGGTTGGCTACAACTAGAGCAACACGACATTAAAACGCTATCAACACGTGATGATGAGCTAGGTAAAATCGCGAAAACAACGTTCGACGACCGCCAGTCAACGCCTCATGCTCAAAACTACGAGCTACGCTCAGCCTTTGCAGAATTGCTTAGCCACCCTAAGCAAATCGATACGGCACTGCAACGCTACAATCAGTCAATTACTAAACTTGAAGCGATTAAGTGTAAATAACCCCTCATTTAATATGCTTTTTTGAGAAGTTGGATTTCATAATTAAGACGGGACATTGTTCCCGTTTTCGTTTAGATTGTCCCGCTCGCGTCAATATAAAAAACAATAAATCGCTTGCTATGGTTACGGAACAAAAAACAGCAGATGTTAGCTTCGACAGTCTTTTACGTATCTTCACGGTACCTGAAGGCCCAGATTCAACACTCACTCAAATTGAAGACAAACTTTCACGAAACCTGAATCAATTCTTACGTGAACACATTGTGGCTGAAGAAAAGCCGCTGCGTGAAATTGAGAAAGATTTTTCAAATGCTCATATCCCTGAGCAGCCTGAGTTTGTTTCTGAACATACTGAGCATCTCCTCGATTCTCTCGTGTCTCACTCGGTTCATACGTCTTCGCCAAGTTTTATTGGCCACATGACGTCTGCTCTGCCGTACTTTCTGATGCCGCTTTCTAAGATCATGATTGCGTTGAATCAGAATCTAGTAAAAATTGAGACCTCCAAAGCTTTCACGCCCCTGGAGCGTCAAGTTCTGGGTATGCTACATCGCTTGATCTACCAAGATGACGATCAGTTTTATTCACGCTGGATGCACAGTGCGAACCACTCTTTGGGTGCGTTTTGTTCTGGTGGTACCATCGCGAACATTACTGCGCTTTGGGTTGCACGCAACAATGCGCTGAAGGCACAAGGCTCATTCAAAGGTGTAGAAAAAGAAGGCTTGTTTAAAGCCATGAAACACTACGACTACGAAGGCCTAGCCATCTTAGTTTCTGAACGTGGTCACTACTCTCTGAAAAAAGCCGCAGATGTCCTTGGTATTGGTCAAGAAGGTCTAGTGTCTGTTAAGACGGATAACGACAACCGCATTTGCACTGACGATCTAAGACTCAAGATCGAGCAACTCAAGCAGAACAAGATCAAACCTTTCGCCGTCATTGGTGTGGCTGGTACAACCGAAACTGGTAATATCGACCCGCTAAGAGACATTGCTGAGGTGTGTGCCGAAACAGATTGTCACTTCCACGTAGATGCAGCTTGGGGCGGTGCGACTCTGATGTCGAACAATCATCGTCACCTGCTTGATGGCATCGAGCTAGCAGATTCAGTCACGATTGACGCACATAAACAGCTTTATATCCCTATGGGTGCGGGTATGGTGCTGTTTAAGAAACCAGATGCGATGACAGCGATCGAACATCATGCTCAATACATATTGCGTAAGGGTTCGAAAGATCTTGGTAGTCATACGTTAGAAGGCTCTCGTTCCGGTATGGCAATGCTTGTTTATGCGTCGATGCACATCATCAGCCGACCTGGCTACGAACTGCTAATCGACCAAAGCATCAACAAAGCGCGCTACTTTGCCGACCTGATTAAAAATCAAAGCGATTTCGAACTGGTTTCAGAGCCTGAGCTGTGCCTACTGACTTATCGCTACGTGCCTGAACCAGTTAAAGCGGCGCTGCTTAAAGCTGACGCAACAAAACGCGTTGAACTGAATGAGCTACTGAATGAACTGACCAAGTTTATTCAAAAGAAGCAGCGTGAAACAGGCAAGTCTTTCGTATCGCGAACGCGCTTAAATCCCGAAGCATGGGCGCATCAACCAATCATCGTTTTCCGGGTGGTGTTAGCAAATCCACTGACAGGTAATGATATTCTTTCTTCAGTGCTTGAAGAACAGCGTGAAATCTCTACACTAGCACCTAACTTGATGAGTAAAATCACTAAACTGGTTACGCAAATCAACGCATAGTCATTCAATTTTAGTTGCATCAAATTGAAAATTTCTTTCTTTTTGATGTAACTAAGCTGTCAGTTCATACTCAATTTGCATTCTTTTTGCTCAAACTCTCTTCCAATTCTGTAGTTTTCTAAAATTTTGTTGAGGTTTGTCATATTCTTAAGCATTCATGCCGTGTTTTTGTATTAGTAAATAGTATGTTGGGTTTATACTGACTCTATGGTGCTAGTTAGCTTGATATCTATTTGATGCAGCAGTATTTACAAGACCGAATATAACTTTGGCTTTGTGTTTACTGATATTTGCTTCAGCCATACCCCCTGGTAAAAGATATTAACTAGCAAGTTGTTCTCTATACCCTTGTGAACACTATGAATACATTAGAAAAAATACAAAAAAACCTGGAAAATTTCAGCAAGTCTGAGCGTAAGGTAGCCGAAGTAATCATGGCTTCCCCTCAAACTGCAATTCATTCTAGCATTGCTACCTTAGCTAAAATGGCTGACGTGAGTGAGCCTACAGTTAACCGCTTCTGTCGTCGTTTAGACACAAAGGGCTTTCCTGACTTCAAACTTCACCTAGCTCAAAGCTTGGCGAACGGTACACCTTATGTGAATCGTAATGTTGAAGAAGATGATGGTCCAGATGCTTACACGCATAAGATTTTCGAATCAACTATGGCTTGTCTAGACGTAGCTAAAAACAGTCTAGACGCGATGCAAGTTAACCGTGCGGTTGACCTGCTGACTCAAGCAAAACGCATTTCATTCTTCGGACTGGGTGCCTCTTCTGCTGTAGCCAAAGATGCTCAAAACAAGTTCATTCGTTTCAATATCCCAATCACTTGTTTCGAAGACATCGTGATGCAACGCATGAGCTGCATTAACTGCAGTGACAACGACGTTATTGTTCTGATCTCTCACACTGGCCGCACAAAAAGCCAAGTTGAGATTGCGAACTTAGCTCGCGAGAACGGCGCAACCGTTATCGCAATTACTGCGAAGGACTCTCCATTAGATAAAGCGAGCTCGCTGTCTATCTCATTGGATGTACCGGAAGACACTGACGTTTACATGCCAATGGCAAGTCGCGTTGTTCAGATGACGGTTATTGATGTGCTAGCAACAGGCTTTACGCTTCGTCGTGGTTCTGGTTTCAGAGAGAACCTAAAGCGAGTGAAAGAGTCACTTCGTGATTCACGTTACGAGAAGTATTCTCAGTTTTAATCTGTTAAGGCATGAACTGAGAACAAGTTGAATTAAAGAACGGAGCCTAGTGCTCCGTTTTTATTTATCTGTTTATAATGGTTTATGCCGTGAACTGTTCGAAGACCGTTAGATCGTCCAGCTATTGCCTTTCTCTACAACATTATTCTCAGACGCATAAGAGTTGATAATGGTAAAACTCGACTCGGCAGCCTGTTCTTGCACAACTTGATTCATTGAAGCTTCCTCATGATCCCCTTCTCCACAACTGCACTCCTCGCAAACCTGCTTCAGAATATGTACAAGCCTCTCTTGATTCAACGGTAAAGGGTTTCCTTTAATCGCCACTGATTTGAGCGCATCGGCAGACACCTCATCAAACTGAGCTTCGCAGACACCAAATTCAAGTAAGCTTGGTAGCTTGAGTGTATCCAACACTTCAGATAACCAAGCAATCGCCTCTTCTTCTTTTGCTTCTACGTTACCCGTCACTATCTGAGCGATTCGCTGATAACGCGCTAATATGTCGTTTCTTTGCTGCTCTTTCGCTACGGCTATGTTTTCTAACATCACAAATGGCGCCAAGCGCGCTGTAATCACACTGTGCGGCGCAGAAATTTTACCTCCTAACGCAGAAGCTAACCCGTGCGCAGCGCCGAGCTTAGCATTGGTTATCGCCATTCCTCCGAGCATAGAAGCGAAGGCAAGATCAGAACGCGCTTGAGGTTCATCATAGATACACGCCTGAATGACAGAACGACTCAGCTTACGCAACCCTTCTTCACAAATCATATCGGTTAACGGATTCGGTTCACCACACACATAGGCTTCCATTAAATGGGTAAATGCGTCCATAGCGCCGCGGCCAGATAAATACGGATTAGTGCCATGGGTTAATGCTGGGTCAACAATCGCGACGTCAGCTAGCATGTCTGGGCTTCTAAGGCTTATCTTGACTTGGTCTTGGCCTGATTTAAGTACCGCATTTTTAGTAACCTCAGCGCCAGTACTCGCTGTGGTTGGAATAGCGATAAACGGCAGTGGTTTGGTTTTAAGAGGAACATTACGCCCAACCACTTCAACATAGTCGTATAAATTACCTTGATTAGGTAAAACCGCAGCTAACGCTTTTCCCATATCAATGGCACTGCCACCACCCATTGCCACCACCATATCAGGTTTAAATCGCCGAGCAGACGTGGCAGCCTCTTCAACCATTTTGATATTGGGTTCACCGGAAACGGCAATGTGCTGGTAACGCATACTCTGCGCATCTAGATAATCAGTAACAAGTGAGGTGCGTTCTAATGTATTTCCAGTAACCAATAACACGCTGTAGCCGTATTGATTAAAGAGAGACAATGAAGCGGGAAGTGCCCCATCACCAAAGATGATCTTTGTAGATGTCATAAATTGAAACATGGAGCCTCCTGCGCCTATGACTAAACAAAACTACGAACTCTTGGTTTTTTTGAAATTCTTGTTTTTTTGGAATTTAACCTTCGGAATGTAACTTTTGTACTTACAACACAATGCCTGCATCTTAAATACAAGCAGACTAAAATGGGGTTACATCAGGCAGCTTACCGAATATGGTTCTATACCCAATGATAAGATGCCTCGTTCTGTGTTTGATTTTTTTGACGAGGTGCAACTTGTCACACTAAAGATGGATTAAAGTCGCAATCTTAGGGGTAATTCACACTCTAATATTAAGGGTACTTAACAATGGTAGAGGCCAGTGAACGCGACCCTGCCTTTTTATGATTAATATTTGCGCTGATAGGCAAAACCTATCGTATTAAGAGGCAATTCCATCTTTATTTCCCCATGGCATTGAGGCATAGTTGGTTTTAAGAAATTTTGAGTGGCATTCATTAAAGAATAGTTAACATAATTGAGTTAACGAGCCTCATCCCGTATTTAGGAGAAATTAAATGTTTGTAGTTATTTTTGGTCGCCCTGCTTGCCCATTCTGTGTTCGTGCAAAAGAGCATGCTGAAACTCTTAAAGCTAAACGCGATGACTTCAACTACCGTTACGTTGACATCCACGCTGAAGGCATCAGCAAAGCTGACCTAGAGAAGACTGTTGGTAAGCCTGTAGACACAGTGCCACAAATCTTCATCGACCAAGACCACATCGGCGGCTGCACAGAATTTGAAGCATACGCAAAAGAAAACCTAGGTCTTTTCGACTAAGCTAGGATTTCTCATACGAGAATCGAGGCTACGGCCTTAAACAGCTGACTAATTTACGCGTTAGACTGTACGATTTATATCAAGCCCGCTCACTGTAGCGGGCTTTTTTTATGACCAGTTTTCGTACGGAATAATAATAAAGTCAAAATCAAGTAAAATAGCAAAATATCGCTTATATTTTATTTATATTTAGATACAATTCACCTCTTAAACTTACCCTGTGTTTCACGCCAATTATTGAGCGACCACTGTGAATATCGACGTTGTTTTTCTGTTAGAACAAAACCCCATTCTCCTCATCTTTGTTGTTTTATCGATTGGATTAGCCATTGGTAAAATTCGTTTCGGTAGCCTCCAACTCGGCAATTCAATCGGTGTTCTGATTACTTCCCTTATCATGGGACATCTTGGTTTTTCATTTAACGCTGATGCGCTCACGATTGGCTTCATGCTTTTCATCTACTGTGTGGGTATTGAAGCTGGACCAAACTTCTTCGGTATCTTCTTCAGAGACGGTAAGCATTATCTCATTCTGAGCCTTGTGGTTCTCTCTACCGCAATTGCTTTAACGTATTTCAGTAGCCACTACCTTGGGTTAGGCTTTGGTTTATCCGCAGGCATGATGGCGGGGGCCTTAACAGCAACGCCTATATTAGTAGGTGCTCAAGATGCTCTGAATTCTGGGCTTGCAGAATTACCAAGAAACATGGATATAGGCCTGATCATCGAGAACCTATCAGTTGGTTATGCGATGGCTTACTTAGTTGGCTTAATCAGTATGATTATGTTTGCTCGCCTTATTCCAAAGCTTCAGAAAGTTAACCTACACGATTCAGCTGAGCAAATCGCCCAAGAGCGTGGCTTAGGTGCTTCAGGGCAACGTAAGGTTTACCTTCCAATCATACGAGCTTACCGCGTAGGACAAGAGCTTATATCTTGGACAGACGGTAAGAACCTTCGTGAACTGGGTATCTATCGCCAAACGGGCTGTTACATCGAGCGTATTCGTCGTAACGGTATTCTTGCCCACCCAGATGGTGATGCGATCCTGCAAGAAGGTGATGAGATCGCATTGGTAGGCTTCCCTGATAGCCACGCGCGTCTCGACCCGAGCTTCCGTAATGGTAAAGAGGTTTTCGACCGTAACCTTCTCGATCTTCGTATCGTTGAAGAAGAGATCGTCGTTAAGAGTGACAGCATCGCAGGTAAGCGCCTATCCGACTTGAACCTATCTGAATACGGCTGTTTCCTTAACCGCGTAGTACGTGCTCAAATTGAAATGCCGATGGACTTAAATATCGTGCTTTCGAAAGGCGATGTCCTGCAGGTGAGTGGTGAAAAGAGTCGTGTTCACGGCCTAGCTGAGAAAATTGGTTTCATCTCAATCCACAGCCAAATGGCGGATTTGATGGCCTTCTGTAGCTTCTTCATTCTGGGTATTTTGTTTGGTTTGATCACCATGACATTCGGTCAGGTGTCGTTTGGGTTAGGTAATGCGGTTGGCCTGCTTTTATCCGGCATCATGCTTGGCTTCTTAAGAGCAAACCACCCTACTTTCGGTTATGTGCCTCAGGGAGCATTGAACATGGTCAAAGACCTAGGTTTGATGTTCTTTATGGTCGGTATCGGCTTGAGTGCCGGTGGTAAGATGTTTGAACACTTAACGCAAGTAGGCCCTCAGGTCATCGGTATTGCTCTAGTAGTGAGTGTGCTACCGGTATTCTTCGCTTACTTGGTGGGTGCTTACGTATTGAAGATGAACCGTGCTCTGCTATTTGGTGCCATCATTGGCGCGCGAACTTGTGCTCCGGCGATGGACATCGTAAATGACCACGCTCGCTCAACTATCCCAGCTCTGGGTTACGCGGGTACGTACGCGATTGCCAATATATTGATGACCTTAGCAGGTACTTTCATCATCATCATTAGCTAGCGTCTACTGCTTTAAAAGCAGCGAAGCTTAGATATTTCGAATGCACTAATTCATCTTTGGATTAGTGCATTTTTTATTACTTATTCTCAGCTTTTAACGCATCCCAAGTCTGCTCTTTAAATCTCTTCGCATCTCACAACTCATATCCCGCATCTGCTCTTAACTTCTCTTCGCATCTCGCCACTCGAATCCCACATCCGCTCCTAAATCTTTTCGCATCTCGCCACTCGAATCCTACATCCGCTCTTAAATCTTTTCGCATCTCGCCACTCGAATCCTACATCCGCTCTTAAATCTTTTCGCATCTCGCCACTCGAATCCTACATCCGCTCTTAAATCTTTTCGCATCTCGCCACTCGTATCCCGCATCTGCTTTTATTTTTCCATGTCTGCTTTTAATCTCTTTCCTCAAACGACAGACAAAAAAATAGGCGCTCAATGAGCGCCTATTTCGTTTTGATTCGATTGTTTGAATTAGATGTCAGCTACATCAAATTCAACAGCAGTATCAACGTCAGCTTCGTAATCAACGCCTTCAACACCAAAACCGAACAGCTTCAAGAACTCTTCTTTGTACTCAACGTAGTCAGTCAGTTCTTTTAGGTTTTCAGTTGTGATTTGAGGCCATAGGTTACGACAATGCTCTTGAATGTCGTCACGAAGTTCTAGGTCGTCTAGACGTAGACGGTTCACTTCATCCACTTCTGCTGCGCTGCCATCTTCTTTGTATAGACGTTGGCTGAACATACGGAAGATCTGTTCCATACAACCTTCGTGAATACCTTCTTCACGCATCTTCTTGAACACCATAGCGATGTAAAGAGGCATAACAGGAATCGCAGAACTTGCTTGAGTCACAACAGACTTAAGAACAGCAACGTTTGCAGTACCGCCAGTTTGGCCTAGTTTTTCGTTAAGCGCTGACGCTGCACGATCTAGATCCATCTTAGCTTTACCTAGCGCGCCATCCCAGTAGATTGGCCACGTTAGCTCGGTACCGATGTAGCTGTAAGCAACAGTCTTACAACCGTCAGCCAGAACACCTGCTTCAGAAAGTGCGTTGATCCAAAGTTCCCAATCTTCACCGCCCATTACAGTAACAGTGTCTTTGATCTCTTCTTCAGAAGCAGGCTCAACGCTTGCTTCGATGATCGCATCTTTGTTTGTATCTACAGCTGTAGATGTGTACGTTTCGCCGATAGGCTTAAGAGCTGAACGAATTACTTCGCCAGTCTCTGGCATTTTACGCACTGGAGACGCCAGTGAGTACACAACCATATCGATCTGACCTAGATCTTCTTTGATCAGGTCAATTGTTTTCTGTTTTGCTTCGTTAGAGAAAGCATCGCCGTTAAGGCTTTTTGAATACAGGCCTTCTTCTTTAGCTAGCTTGTCGAACGCTGCTGAGTTGTAGAAACCAGCTGTGCCAGTTTTTTTCTCAGTACCGGCTTTCTCGAAGAAAACACCGATAGTAGAAGCGCCGCCACCAAATGCTGCCGCAATACGTGAAGACAAGCCGTAGCCACTTGAAGAGCCAACAACTAGTACACGTTTAGGTGCGTTTGCGATTGGGCCTTGAGCTTTTGTGTAAGCAATTTGTTCTTTTACATTAGCTTCACAACCGACTGGATGTGTTGTAGTACAGATGAATCCGCGAATTCGAGGTTTGATGATCATATTCAACTTCCTTAAAAAATCAGGTTAAGGATAAGAGTTTCGTGCGCAAATGGCATCTAATTTCTGTAAAAATGTGGTGAAAATGCAAGTGGTTGGAGCACTCAACTGATATTTGCTGACTAAGTCGCCATTTGTTAACGCTTCTATTGAGACTTCTACGACAAAAACAAAAAAGGCACCTTAATAGGTGCCTTTTATCATTTCGTTATCTAAGCAACGCTATTTAGCTTAGGTTTTAACTCTTTTCGCGTCAAAGTTTCACTAAAGTCATGACTGAAGTGGTCAACTTGAATCGCTGTGTAACGTAGTTTATCAGCAGCAACAATTTGGTCGACTTCTTCTTGCGTTAGAACATCGGCAGCAAGTGCCTGAGCCAATTTGTCTGCCAGCAAGCCTTTACGAGCCACTTTGCCTTCTTTCACTGCTTTGAAGATCTTACGCTCCAGAGGCTTGATGCTGTACATCGCATTGAAAGCGTTCTCCATAAGACCAACACTATCATCCTCTTCCTTGCCGATGTAGCAAAGGTGAGTCAGACGTTCACGGTGTGCGCCCGGAGTCATCAAGCTTTCTGCTAGTTGAACTGTTAGGTTATCACTTGGTTTTTCGAAGTGGTTACCTACAGGGAAAACTAGACCTTTAAGTACTTTCCCAACCATCTTGTTCGGGAAGTTACGGTACGCTTCTTGTAGCGATTTAGCCGCGTTGTGGAAACAGTGTTGAACCGCGTAATGTACGTAGTCTAAGTCAGCTTGTTGACGACCTTCGTCTTCATACTTCTTAAGTGCAGCAGAAGCCATGTATAGGTAACTTAGACCATCACCCAAACGTGCAGAGATAAGCTCTTTACGTTTCAGTTCGCCACCTAATGTCAACATTGCGAAATCCGCACTGACTGCAAGCGCACGGCTTAAACGAGTCAAATCTTGGTAGTAAGGTTTCGTTGGGCCGCTCATGTCGGCTTTAATGAACTTAGAGCCCGTTAGTGCCGCACCAAAAGCACCGAAGGTGTTTTTAGTGGCGTGTGAGATGTGCTTGAACAACAAGCTATCAAAATCTTTTGCACCTTGCTTCTCGTCTGGGTTCGCTGCCGCTTCCATTTCGCTCAATACGTATGGGTGACAACGTGTCGCACCTTGACCGAAGATCATAAGGTTACGAGTTAGGATGTTCGCACCTTCTACTGTGATAGCAACTGGAATACCTAGGTAAGGCGCAGCCAAGTAGTTCATTGGGCCATCTTGAATTGCACGACCTGAGTGGATATCCATTGAGTCATTCAGGATAGTACGAGCCATTTCTGTCATGTGATACTTCGCGATTGCCGTTACGATACCCGGCTTCTCTTTCATATCCAGTGAAGTGGTTGTCAGTGTACGAGTCGCTTCTAATAGATACGTTAAACCACCAATACGGCCTAAGCTCTCTGCAACACCTTCAAATTTACCAATCGACATACCGAACTGCTTACGAACATAAGCGTATGCGCCAGTCGTTTTCGCAGTTAGGTGACCCATCGCCGTGCCCAGTGCTGGTAATGAGATACCACGACCTGCAGACAGACATTCCACCAGCATACGCCAGCCTTTACCTGCGTAATCTGCGCCACCGATTAGCCACTCCATAGGAATAAATACATCGTGACCGCGAGTTGGACCATTCATGAACGCAAGACCAAGAGGGTCATGACGCTCACCAATCACAACGCCTTCGTGGTCAGCTGGGATAAGCGCACAAGTG
Organism: Vibrio sp. L5-1; assembly: GCF_021728315.1. Taxonomy (NCBI): domain Bacteria; kingdom Pseudomonadati; phylum Pseudomonadota; class Gammaproteobacteria; order Vibrionales; family Vibrionaceae; genus Vibrio; species Vibrio sp. L5-1. The sequence goes on from NZ_JAKKCQ010000002.1 coordinate 495,873, forward strand.
ATACCAATGTCTTCTTTGTCACCCAGTAGCTTTTCTGGATCGTGCAGTTTGAAAGCCAGACCAAGTACCGTTGCCACTGGTGCTAGCGTAATGTAACGCTTGTTCCAGTTAAGTTTGATACCTAGTGTCTCTTTACCTTCGTGCATGCCCATACACACAGTGCCGACATCAGGGATACCACCCGCATCAGAACCCGCTTCAGGGCCTGTTAGTGCGAAACAAGGGATATCTGTACCGTCAGCAAGACGTGGTAGCCAGTAGTCTTTTTGATCTTGAGTACCGTAGTGAGAAAGTAGCTCACCAGGGCCAAGAGAGTTTGGAACCATTACCGAAACCGCAGTACTGATACTACGAGTTGCAATCTTGGTTACGATTGTAGAGTTGGCGTGCGCCGAAAACTCACGACCGCCGTACCCTTTCGCGATAATTAGCGAGAAGAAACGCTCTTTGCGTAAGAAGTTCCAAACTTCCTCTGGAAGGTCTCGGTCTTCTTTCACAATTTTGTGGTCGTCAAGCATAGCGAGCAAAGTTTCAAGTTCATTATCCATGAACGATTGCTCTTCTGCTGTCAGCTGAGGTTTTGGGTACTGGTGAAGCTTAGTGAAATCTGGTTTACCAGAAAACAGCTCTCCGTCCCACCACACGCTACCCGCTTCCATCGCTTCTTTCTCGGTGCTAGATAGTGGTGGTAGTACTTTTTTAAAGAGTTTAAAAGCTGGGTCACTTACCCATTTTTGTCTTAGAGAGCTCATAGTTCAGATCCTTTTGTTCACTATATTGTTTGTGAATATTTTGCTTTTTATTGTTTTATTCTCTTGCTGACATGCCAGCGGCTAAATATGGAATGAGAATATCGACCACTGCCTTAGCATCTATCTCTCTGTCATAGTCATTCTCTGCAATTTCTATCAGAGCCTGGCTAGATGCCATGGTGAATACACAAGTCCCTAGGGTGAAGTGCAATCGCCAAAATAACTGTTCTTGAGTGAGGTTCGGGTTGGCTTTCATCACTGAGCTGGTAAACAGAGTCAGTACTTCGCTGTAGCGAGTGGTAATGAACCAACGCAAGTGCCCTTGCACATCCGTATAACCTCGACCAATGAGTAACATAAATCGACTCGTACCATTTGGCCTTACATCATTCAGTGCTCTTAGCGGCTGCCTTAAAGACTCAAACACATCACTCATAGAATACGTTTCGTTCAAGTTTAAGTTCACTAAAGCGTCTTGCAGTGCAGGCATAAATGCTTCTAAGTATCGATTTAATACGGCACGAACCAGAGTCTTCTTATCGCCAAAGTGGTAGTTCACTGAAGCAAGATTGACATTGGCTTTACCCGTAATGGTGCGTAAAGAGGTGTCATTAAAACCGTGCTCAGCAAATAAGCCTTCAGCCACATCTAAGATTTTGTCTTTGGTTGTACTTCTTGGTGCCATTTCAATCACTCGTATTAAACAACTGTTTGAAATATACGCTTAGTACATTTATTTAACAAGCAAGCAACATCACATTTTCACAAATTGGTCGTACCAGTTAATCGCTTTATTCACTAAGCGATTGAATCGATGCATGTTTACAAAAAAAGGAAAAATTAATGAATTTTCTTGGAACTGAAATAGAAATGGAGGGTCATAAATTAAGTAGAAAACAGAGTATTTAGAAGTTTAACAGGCCGTCAAACTTGTCTCTCCCCTGCTTTCTTAATTACTGCATTTTCCTTATTAACTCCTATACTTGTATCCGCCCAAACCGTGTTGGTTTGGGCTTTTTTTTGCTTATGATTCAGGCAATTTTTCTTCGGCTAATGCTGGGTACAAAAAAGCCCCCGAAACCGAGGGCTTTCATTACGTTAAGCCATAGAACACTTCACGATACCGACTAAGCTGCATCGTTTTTGATAAGTTCTCCCAATATTGCGAGATCACTACCAAGATCAACCGAAGCGCCCATTTCCGTAGCAATCCCTTCTACCACGATTGTTTGAACGTCGACTCCACCATTGATTGGAATAGACAAAGCGATGTCTTCGCCATCGACCGACACTTCGATCATATCAAGAAGCTCGGCCATTTGCGTTTCGTCTTGTGGATCTTCAATCAGATCATTGAGGTCAATTAAATCACCAGAGCCATTGGTATAAAGCTCAAAGTCTCTAATGATGTCTGTACCATTGTCGAGTGCAGAGTCTAACCAGGTGAAAATATTGTCATCGCTATCACCAATAAGCAGATCATTCCCAGAGCCCGCAAATAAAGGCTCGTTACTCGCAGCACTGATCACGTTATATTGTTGTGGTTCTTCAATATCAACCGTCACCGTTTCGACTGTACTTTCAGCGCCATTTGAATCTACTGCGACATAGTCAAATTGAGGGTCATCGGTTACAGCTTCATTACCTTGTACATAACGTAACTCCCAACTGCCCCCAGTCGATGACAGCTCCATTCCAACAATTGGATTACTTGGTGATGAGTAACTGAAGTCGTAAAGAATCTGCTCATGACCAGTATCACCTTCGTCTTTTTGATACTGCTCTGTGTGGGTTGTACCGTCAGCGAAAGTATAAAGTACTTCAACATAAACATTACTATTTGTGTTGAACGACCCGCCCAACCCATCTAATCCAAATTGAACGACTTCAAGTGGATTGTTGGTAAAATCTAAGACCAAGGTTTCTTGCATGTTCATTCCTTGGCCGTCAGAGTCACCAATACCAAAGCCGACGTGAGGTTGTTCCCCTTGGTACTGCTCAAGCGGTTTATCGTTATTGTCTTCAATAGATAATGTAATTGTGTTGCCGTTAGCTAAGGTAATTAGCCTTTCGGTTGGTGATACCGCCACTCCCCAGTTATAGAAGCCATCAATAAGTTCAGGCATGTCCTCAGGATCGCCACTAAAGCCCATTTCAAACATCTCTCCGGGCCCAGCAACGAAGCTAATATTGTTTGGAACAAACAACACACCACTATCCACATCGGACTGCACTATTTCCCTGGTGTCTCCATTTTCATCGGTATAAAGAAGGGTGCCACTGGTTGGCAAGGTGTTAATGCGAACATTTAGAGGTATCTCATTGTGATCATCTTCTATATCTGAGATGTAATCAGGCATGCCGCCATCTTCAGAGTCGAACAGAATTGGGATCACGGCATCGTCATCATTAACCACCACAAAGCTGGTCGCTTCAGGGGCATCGTTGACACCATTGATCGTTATTTCGATGACATGTTCAACACCATCAATTGCAGTGACCACATAGTTCTCAATAACGGTATCGTCGTCACCGAGATATTGAACGGCATCATTATCAACGACATAACTCCATGCCCCCTCGGGAGTAATCGTTAACATCCCCAAAGCAAGTGCATAAGTAGACCCAATAGGGCTAAACACACCATTAGGCTTAAAGGCCGGCATATCACTGGTATCGACATCAGTAATCGTTAAAGTACCAGAAACCGAGAGTTCGTTGGTATCAGGATTGACATTAACATCTTCCGTCACCTCACCTATGTCTGAGTCACCTTCCCCGACAGTAATTTCGGATGGATCATCGGCACCGTTGATGGTAATAGTCACTTCACTGGTGGTTCCGTCAATCGCAGTAACAGTGTAAACCTCGGTGACGAATTCATCGTCATCAAGATATTGCACATCGTCGTTGTCTACGACGTAAGTCCATTCGCCATCGTCGGTAATCGTCAACATACCCAACGCGGTATCATTGGTCGAACCTTCAGGATTAAACGTTCCGTTAGGTTGAAAAGCCGCGACATCGTTAGCATCAACATCGGTAATCGTCAGTGTTCCCGTCGCCATCAAGTCGTTGCTTTCTGGATCGACATCGACATCTTCCGTCACCTCACCCATGTCAGAGTCACCTTCACCAACGGTAATCTCGGATGGATCATCAGCGCCGTTGATGGTAATGGTTACTTCACTGGTGGTTCCATCAATCGCAGTAACCGTGTAAACCTCTGTGACTGTCTCGTCGTCATCTAAATACTGCACAAGATCGTTGTTGACGACATACGTCCATTCACCATCGTCGGTAATGGTCAACATCCCCAACGCGGTGTCATTGGTCGAACCTTCTGGATTAAACGTTCCGTTAGGTTGAAAAGCCGCGACATCGTTAGCATCAACATCGGTAATCGTCAGTGTTCCCGTCGCCATCAAGTCGTTGCTTTCTGGATCGACATCGACATCTTCCGTCACCTCACCCATGTCAGAGTCACCTTCACCAACGGTGATCTCAGATGGATCATCGGCACCATTGATGGTGATAGTCACTTCACTTGTAGTTCCGTCAATCGCAGTAACCGTGTAAACCTCGGTGACTGTCTCGTCGTCATCTAAATACTGCACAAGATCGTTGTTGACGATATACGTCCATTCGCCATCGTCGGTAATAGTCAACATACCCAACGCGGTATCATTGGTCGAACCTTCTGGATTAAACGTACCATTTAGTTCAAAAGCAGCAACGTCGTTGTCGTCTACATCGGTGATGGTGAGCGTTCCGGAGGTTGTTAAGTTGTTGCTCTCTTGGTCAACATCCACATCCTCAGTCACTTCACCTGTGTCTGAATCACCTTCGCCAACGGTTATATCAGATGGGTCATCGGCACCGTTGATAGTGATGGTTACTTCGCTCGTGGTACCGTCACTGGCTGTAACGGTATAAACCTCTGTCACGAATTCATCGTCGTCTAGGTACTGCACGTCATCGTTATTGACTACGTAAGTCCAAGCGCCATCAGGTTCGATGCTCAATACGCCAAGTTGTGAGTCGTTTGTTGAACCTACGAGGTTAAACTCACCATCAGCTGAAAAGGTAGGAGTGTCGCTATCTACGTCTGTAATCACGATCTGACCAGACGTCACTAATTGGTTGGTGATGTCATCGACATCAATGTCCTCAGTCACACTGCCTGAATCATCAGTGGCTACAGCCGCATCATCAGTACCAATAATTGTGACTGTAATGACTTGCTCACCTCCATCAGAAGTTTGTACTGTGGTTGTATCTTGAATTTGCTCTCCGTCAGCAAGTTCATCATAAGGACTGTTGGCTACGAAGGTCCAAGTACCATCCTCATTGACGACAAAGGTACCGAGGTCATTGTCTCCAGCGACCTCTTTGCCAATAAAGGTAACGTCCGGGTCGTCGCTGGTTAAAGCGCCACCGGTTTCAATTGGTTCATCCTGCTCAAACTCAATAACGTTAGTTTCACCTGAAATAAGCGCAAAAGCGATGATATCAAAAAGAGCAATACTTTGAGTTTCTGACAATCCTTGAGACTCAAACCCGTCAGTTTCAAAATTCGTGGCAGCTTGAGTTTCAGCCCCAGTACGTTCAATCCTACCGCTGTTGGTCAAACTCGAGCCTTCCTCACCAGCTGCAGTGTCAAACTCATCTCCTAGTTCCGTTGGATCAAATCCTTCTTCAATAGCACGCTGAACTTGAGCGATCGCATCATCAGTATCTAGTGCATTTTGTTGGCCCTGGTTATCTACAAAACGTGCAGAAACACTTGGCACATTTTCTTCACTAGTATCAAAACTGATAATTACGTCGCTAGCCGCTGGTTGTTCGCCCGGAGACAAACGTCTAACTTGGCCTTGAGCGTCGAGCACAACACTCCCGCTAGCAAGACCTAGTATATTTAGGTTGATGTTTCCCATATCCATATTCCCACTTCTGCCCAGAACATGCCAAACGCGGATTCAATCCCACTCTGCGCTGTGGCTATTTCCTACACTAAATTTAGTAGTGCCACTATTGATAATCAACTCACTAGAAGCGTGTAAATCTGGCGATTTTCAAATTAGTCAATAGCAATAGCGACTTACATTCAAAAAAAAACCAACAAACTTCGCATTTTTTTGCAAATGTCCTAAGCTTCGTTTAATACCCTTCTCTCAATCTAACGGGAAACGTAGGTTGGGAAACGGATGAGACATTGAAAGTAGAAGGAGAGCTACTTTGAAATTGTTTAAATTATCCATCATGTGTTGCTTAGTTGCTGCAGCACCACTCACCGCTCAAACTCTAGAACAGTCTGTCGCTATTACCTTGGCAACGAATCCAGAGATAAAAAGCATCTTCAACGAATATGCGAGCGTGAAAAAACGTAATGATGCATCTGGAGGAGCGTACAAGCCCAGTATCGACCTTGATGCTGGTATTGGTTACGAAGGCATAAATCCTGCACCAAATAACGGCCCCGATACCGATCTAACAAGAAAGGAAGCGACGATTTCCCTCACGCAATTGCTGTGGGATGGTTCCGCAACTCTATACGACATTGATCGTACCGCCGCAGAAGCCGAGTCGGTTCGTCTACAATTGATCGCAGATGCCGAAGACAAAGCGCTGGAGGTAACACAAATCTATCTAGACGCAGTGAAAGCCACTGAGGTGTTGGCACTGTCAGAAAGTAACCTTTCAATACACAAGAAAATCTATAAAGATATTAAGAAACGAGCTAATTCTGGTATAGGTTCAACAGCGGATGTGTCACAAGTAGAAGCTAGGATTGCAAAAGCTCATGGTAACTTATTGGCTGCACAGAATAATTTGATCGATACACATACCCAATTTAGACGTGTGGTAGGTCAAGAACCCCTAGGTTTAATTTACCCAAGAGCTGATATTTCTAGAATTCCTTTGTCGTTAACGGACGCCATTGTTGATGCCTTGGACAAACACCCCGTGATCAAAATCGCGGCAGCTGATGTTGACGCTGCGCACTTCCAATACAAACAATCGAAAGGCGTGAACTACCCTACCTTCTCCATTGAAGCATCACAGTCATGGCGTGACGATGCAGGTGGCGATGAAGGCTCAAGTCAAGAAACGCTAGCGATGCTGAGAATGCGATATAACTTGTACAACGGTGGAACTGACAGTGCTAATTCTGAAGCTGCTGCTTACCAATTGAACAAAGCAAAAGATCTGAGAGATCGTGCTTATCGCCAAGTGGAAGAAGGCCTTCGCCTTTCATGGAGCGCCTTAGATCTCACGCTACAACAAAAGAACTTCCTATCTGATCATGTTGATTCAGCTTCGGAAACTGTTATCGCATATGAAAAACAATACCGAATAGGCAAACGGACTCTGCTTGACTTGCTCAACACTGAGAACGAACTATTTGAAGCCCGCAAAGATTATCTGGATGCCCATTACTCTGAGCAGTACGCTAAATACCGTGTAATGAACGCAACAGGTTCTTTATTGAATGCTCTACTGGTTGATATTCCAGAAGAGTGGACAACGGCTATGGAGTATTAATGATGAAAGTAACTTACTTATTACTTCCCGTATTAACGATGACTTTATTTGCCTGTTCTAGCCAACAGGAAGAGGCTTACATCGAGACACCTGAAGCAGAACAGATTGCAGACCTGCAAGACGACGACAACGATGGTGTGGTAAACGCTCGAGACACCTGCCCAGGAACGCCTGAAGCGTCACAAGTCGACAATGACGGCTGTGGTGAAACGATTCGAGCAGAAGAAGTCAGACAGTTAAAAATACTCTTTGCTCATGACTCATTTGAAGTGAACCCAATATTTTCTGATCAAATCAGCACGATGGCTGAATTCCTTGAGACTTACAAAAGTGCGTCGATTGAAATACAAGGTTACGCGAGTAAAGTGGGTTCCAACGAATACAACTTAGATTTATCAAAAAAACGAGCGAACAATGTTCAAGATGAGTTACTGTCGAATGGTATAGAGCCAGATCGAGTGAGAATTGTCGGTTATGGTGAAGAACGCCTAGAAAACGAGGGGGATGATGCTACTTCTCATGCACTAAACCGTAAGGTAACGGCAACCGTGGTTGGGTTAAGTGAACAAATCGTTGAAGAGTGGACCATTTTTACCACGCTAGAAAAATAACGTGACATTGTCACTAAATCTATAAGACGGGTTATCTTACAAAGACAGCTTAACAGCGAGATCAAGAAAGCCGTGATGGGGTTGCCCATCACGGCTTTTTTGTTCTTTGTTGTCACATGAGTCGAGGGATGACTCTGTGACTCTTCTTGCTACTCAGGAGTTGACTTGTTACTCAGTGAGTAGGCTCGCTATCAAGTGAACCTACTACCGAATATAGTTTTACTTACCAACTATGCTTTTACTTACCAATTATAGCTTTACTTCTTGTTGCTTAGTCTTCGGTAGAGAAATACTTAGCAGGCAGTAACCTAAGATAGCTGCAGTCGTTGATCCCATCAGGATACCTAATCGAGCGAGCGTATCAAAGTCTGCGTTCGTTGGACCAAATGCTAGTGATGAAATAAAGATAGACATCGTAAAGCCAATACCACACAACACAGATACCGCGAAGATGTTCATGAAATTCACACCTTCAGGAAGTTTAGCTACACCCGTTTTCACTGCGCCCCAGCTGAATAGGAAGATACCCAGCGGCTTACCAACCAATAGACCCATAGCGATACCAAGCGGTAACATGCCTGTAAGGTTTGAAATTGAGATGCCTTCAAGTGAGATACCTGCGTTTGCAAATGCGAAGATTGGCAAAATTGCAAAAGCGACGTATGGGTGCAGAGCATGTTCTAGATGTTTCAGTGGAGAACGCTCCCCTTTATTGCCTTTCAGTGGGATAGCAAAACCTATAACTACACCAGCCAATGTTGCATGAACACCAGACTTCAATACTGCGAACCACAGAATTGCACCGACAATGAGGTAAATACTTAGCTTAGTCACATGCTTGTTGTTTAGCATGAACAACACACCCGTTGCGATGAAGCCAACCGTTAGTGCAAGCGTCGATAGATCGCCTGAGTAGAACAATGCAATGATAACAACAACACCTAAGTCATCGATAATTGCTAATGCTAGTAAGAATACCTTCAAGCTTACCGGCACTCGGTTACCAAGAAGAGCCATGATACCCAATGCGAATGCGATATCTGTTGCTGCTGGAATAGCCCAGCCCTGAAGCGCTTCAGGGTTACTTGAATTGAATAGCACGTAAATAAGTGCAGGAGCTAGCATACCACCCACAGCTGCAATAGCTGGGAAGATTGCTGTCTCTTTAGACTTTAATGCGCCTTCTAAAAGTTCACGCTTAACTTCTAAGCCGATTAGAAGGAAGAAGACAGCCATTAAGCCATCGTTAATCCAGTGAGACACAGACATACCAAGAACGTAACTATGCAATACGCCTTGGTACATTTCGTTCAGTGGTGAGTTTGCTACAAACATTGCGATCGCCGCAGCGATGACTAGTATGATGCCGCCAGCAGATTCCATTTTAAAGAAGTCACGGATGACGTCGGTCATGATTTCGCCCTTATATTTATTATTTAAATAAACGAATAACAAAGAATAACCATGAGTTTATATCCAAGCGTAATCGATAGATAATCACTTCTTCGGATGTTTAACTTCGGTTTTTCCTACAAATACTAAACAATACGTCGTATATTCCATAATGTTGTTATGCACCATAAAATAAGTATAGATGAGATCACAAAGGCTGTATGCACAATTAATCAGGGGCTCACAAAAATCATGAGCACAAAAAAGGCTATCAAATGATAGCCTTAGGTGTTTTTAGTAACCAGTTAACTGCATAAAGCCTGTCGCTTCATGACTTCCGCTCGCCATAATTGGCCCTTCCCAATATGGTATGACAAATGGCAACCACATATCTCGGCGTTTAATGCGTGTCGTGAGGTTGATATTGTGCTGTGGCACGTTAATAATCCATTGGAGCGGCATTCTTCTACCATTCTGTAGCGTCGTATTCTGTAAAGGCTTGATAGAAATATCGGAGTCCGTTAACTGATACACCTTGCCCGAACGAGTGGCCAATGTTCCAAAAACATAAGGCAGTTGTTGATTATGGCGGTAACGGTTAATGCTCAACGCTGTACCATCATCGAGATTAAACACGAACCAATCCCAGCCTTGTTGACCCACTCCGAGCAAGCCACTGCCCCACTCTTTATGCACCCAAGCCGTGCCTTCTACTTCCTTGGTAACGCCGTCTAGATTCAATACACCGCTTAGGGATAAAAATGGAGCGCTGAAGTTATAAGACGCGACAGGTAATAAATCGTGCTTTTTCTGGTAACCATTCTCGCCGTTGAGCACATATGGCCCTTTAGCAATGGTGTCGAGTTCAAGACCAAACGTATCCGTTTTCACTTGAAGGCGACCTGGAAATGGTGTGTTGCCAAGGGCGCGCCAGTTCCAGTTATCAATCCAAATTCTAAACGGACGACTGGTCATTCCCGCTTGGCCAATACCGCCACGCGCTAAGCGTTGCTCTTTCCAAACCTTAGAATCAGAAGAGATCACGACATTTGAGATATAGACCTGTGGGCTTTGCCACCCCGGCGTCTCGCGTTCATCAGTCGCTATTCGGAAGAAGCTCCATTGAACCGAGTACTTTTTGCCATCATCCCCTTTTAGAGAAGCAAAGTAATGCCACCACTCGTGTTGAAATTCTGGGTGGAATTGGAAGTCTCGAGGTAACGAAACGCTGCGGTCAGGTAACACAGGCTCGAATACATTAAAGTGCTCGCTTACAAGCACTGAATTGACCTCGTTCACGCCTTTCTCGCCAACATCAACAAAGTAAGAGTAGTATGCCCAGACACCTAAAATGGTGCCAAAGAAACCTATCAATAATAGAGAGGAGACAAATCGGTGTCTGAATTTCGTTGAGCCATTTCGTTGAAGCATATTAAAGCGCATCCCTCAGTGATTTCATCGGAGTGTTCCGAATCATTCTCATCACTGGCAAAGCACCAGCTAACATCAATGCTGCCATAGCCCACGCAAATGTCTGTAAATAGTCCCAGGGAATCACTTGCAACTCGAGTGACCACCCAAAAGACTGCTTGATCACGATATCGACGATCAAACTAGCCAACGCTAAGCCGAGCGGAATAGCAATTAAGGAGGAAATAAGCCCGAACACAAACAGTTGTAAGCTACCGGTCAGAATCAGTTCTTTCGCTGAGACACCTAAACAGCGCTGTAACGAAATATGCCTTTGTCGAGACACTTCACCCGCAACCGTTGCGAAGAAGATGCCGAAGACTGCAATGACTAGTGTGATGTTGCCCAATGTATCTGCAATCGCGAACGTTCTATCGAACACACGCATCGCTTGGCTGTGAATATTGTTGTTATCGAAAATACGCTCCGAGCCAAGCCTGAATACGCTTTCTAAGCGGCTTCGAAGCCCTACTGAATTCACATCATCTTTGAGTATTACGCCAAGGCCCACATTGCCCCGCCCTGCAAATCCATACAGCCAGTTTCGATGCGACATCATGACTTGATGGTAAGGGTTACCGTAATCGTAATACACACCGACAACCTGCCAACCAGAGCCAAGATTGTCATAGAGATCAATGTAGTCACCAGGGCGAATACCCAACTTGAGAGACATCGATTCGCTGATCAACACACCTTTAGAATGATGTAAGTGATACCAGTAATTAGGAATACCTAATTTGATCGTCAGCGCTTCTAGCTCACCTTCAGAAGGCCCAGTACTGACCACTTGAATACTGCCAACTGGAGATGCAACATCTTTCTCCCAACGCCACCAAACAGAATCCACTTCAGGCTGTTCTGACAGCCAGTTACTCATACGAGCAGCACCATTGTTGGTTGGGTAGATGTAAAGGTCTGCCGCCAAGCGCTGTGTTAACCATTTATCTGTGGTATCTCTAAAGCTGCCGACCATGGTTTCTACACCAATATTCGCGGTTAGCGCCAACATAAACGCCATTGTCGCCACACCACGGTAACTCATGCTTGAAGCGGCATCCGCGAAGAACCAACGAGCACGAACCCAGCGTAATGAATAAGACAGGCTGTTAAATAACTTCCACATCAAGAACGGCGTAAAAAGAGCCACACTAACAAGCATCAGCGCGATAATCGCAAAACCCGTTTCTTGAGTCTGAGGCGCTTGATAGACAGCGACAGCTGCAACCAAGAAACCACAACCAATCAAAGCCTGCCAAGTGAATTCAGTACCAGCAAAGCGCATCAAAGATAAACGAGAGGTCAAACGAATCGGTTGTGAACGAAGCAGACGAACCAATGGCCAAGCACACGCTAGGAATGCACCAAGCAATGCCATTAATAAGCTGTAACCGCTCCATCGCCAATTCCAGTCGATAGTTAATCCAACGTTGGCGTCATATAAGTCACCTAAACTTGAAGATACCGCTGGTAACAGTTGGTTTGCCAACATGACACCGAATACATTGCCGCAGATCCAGCTCAATACCACCAATAACAGTAATTCTAAACAAAGCGCTTTAGCCAGTTGCCAACCCGACACACCCGTCTGCCTTAAGATTCCAACTAACGGTTGGCGCTGAATAAACGACAGCGACATCGCTTGATAGAAAATGAATAAGCCAACCACAAACGACAGCATACCCATCGCTTTTAGATTTAAGTGAAACGCGCTGGTCAGCGACTCAAGCTCAGCTTTAGAGCTGCGAGAGATCGTCAAACCATTAGGCAGCATGTTTTTAAGACGCTCAAACTTCTCAGGTGACATATCTGAACACGCAATCACAGACAGCCCAGCACTGCGTTTAAGCATTCTGAGCAAAGAGATATCTGCAATCAACCTTGTGCCATCAATCAGGTTTTTTTGATCAACAGCGATAGGACCAAGCTCAGAACCATCCATGAGAGGAATGTAATCACCGTTATTCCATTCCATGTGTTCTGCGAGATCATCACTCACAAGGATTGGGTATGGCGGCTTCATAAGGTTTAACGTAGTGAGATCTTTTAACGCAACACCCGGCTGAAGCTGAAGCATAGACACAGGGTCGATGCCAATAAGCATAAAGTTCGCGCCATTTTCATCAGTGATACGATGGTGGTCAAAAGGAGAACACTGTTGAAAGCCTTCACGGCGAAGCTGGATATAAAAACCTTGCGGGATTTTATTGGCGTTGTGTTTTGGTCGAATACGATAAGGAAGAGGATTCGAAAAGAGTTTTTCGCCATGCGCATAGCTTTGCTTGGCGTGTTGGTTGATAGCAGTAACACCAACCAAAAGTGATACGCCAAGGGTTAAACCAAGCCATACCAAAATAATCTGAAGTGGGTAGCGTCGATAGTGACCGAGTAGTGCCTTAACTACGGGCCATAACATGCAGTTGCCCTCCTTGTAGACGGATTCTGCCGTCCATGTGCTGTGCTACTTTTTCACTGTGTGTCACCAACAACAAAGTGCATTCTAATTGGCGAGCCAAAGAGGTCAGCAAACGCATTACCGCTTCTGCATTACGCTCATCTAAACTTCCCGTCGGTTCATCGGCTAACAGAATTTTAGGTTCCATGTACAGAGCACGAGCAATCGCTGCGCGTTGTTGTTGACCACCAGACGCTTCTTCAGGGTAACGTCCAAGTAAAGGCATAAGGTCTAAAGCAGAAAGAATCTGTCGCCAGAGGCCTTTGTCTTCAGGCAAGCCTTTTAACTGGCGACAAAAACGAATATTGTCAGCAATATTAAGCGTTGGAAGTAGGTTGAATTGCTGGAAGATGTGACCAATATTATTTCGGCGATATGCGGTGCGATTACGTTCTGTCGAATCATGCATATTGAAGTTTGGGAAAGCAATTTCGCCAGAGTCTACTAGGTCTAAACCCGCGATAAGATTCAGTAATGTACTTTTACCTGATCCACTTTCGCCCATTAGTGCAAGCTGGTCACCTTGGTTTAATGTTAGTTCAGCACCTTGCAAAACAGGGTGAAATTCCCCCCCGTCGACATAGCCTTTACATAGGTCTGACAGCTTTAACATTAAACAGCTCACATTAGTTAGAATTTGGAAGGAGAATCTACACTAATTCCCTGTTAGGAGGAAGTATTTTGAAAGATAGATCACACACCAACGATAAAGTGATGTGATCGATGCGCCCTACTTCAACTTCCTATCAAGTTTTTGATCCATTTTCTTGTTTTCATGCGATAGAGCGACCCACCCCACTTAATCACTTCTTCGGTGAGGAAAAGCAGATACACCCACTCAGGTGGAAACTTTAAATAGATAGCCGCAATCGCAGCCAGTGGAATACCAATCACCCACTGAGCAATCAAATCTTGATAGAGACAGAACTTCACATCACCACCCGCTCTCAACACACCAACGATCACAGTCAGCGGTACCGAGCGAATAATAATCCCCACGCTGAGAATGAGAATGAATTTCTCAGAGAGGGCTCTGGTTTCTTCAGTCAACGCACTGAACGCATTCAATATTGGCATTTGGACGAAGTAGAGAAAAATCGCCACAACAATACTGGTTAAGAAACACAGAATCGTTAAGCCTAATGCTTGATAGTAAACCGCTTCATTGTTCTTCGCGCCAAGTTGGTTACCCACCAGAACCGCTGCTGCATTAGACAGACCAATCAATAAACTCAATGAAATAGATTCAACCGGCGTCATGACTGAAAGCGCAGCCAAACCTTGAACACCCGATTGTCCCATGATCGCGTGGTAAGCAAACAAGCCACCCGCCCACGCTAAGAAGTTAAACGTGGTTGGCAAAGACAACTTCAAGAAGCGAACGACTTTCTCAACGGTTGCAGCCGCTTTGATATCACAAAGTTTAAAAGCTAATAGGTGTTTAGATAAATAGAGGTAGCCATATAAGGTCGCCACTTCAATGGCACCGCTCAATACCGTCGCAATCGCTGCTCCTTTGATTCCAAGCGATGGAAAGCCCAAGTTACCGAAGATCAGCACCCAGTTTAAGAACACATTAGACAGAATGCCGATACCGCTGAAGAAAGTGCTTAACCCAGGTTTATGCATCGCTCTCAAACCTACCGCCATACTGCTGACGCACGACACCGCCAGCATGCTGAATGAGGTGATGGCGATGTATTCAACGCCGAGGCTGATGACTTCTTGAGAGTCGGTCGTCACGCCCATGATTTGCGCAGGAAAAGAAACAAAGAAAACAATGGTCAGCAACGCAAACAGGGTCGAAACTAGCCACGTCAGTGCGGTACTTTCTCTGACACCTTGTTTGTTACCCGCGCCCCAATATTGAGCCGTTAGCAAAGCGCCGCCCGTAGTGACACCCACCAGCATAATGGTCGTCACAAACATTGCACGGCTCGCAACCCCCACTGCCGCAATGTCTGCTTCCCCAAGCTGACCTAACATCAACACATCGACTAAGCCTCGGCTTGAAAACATAATGCTCTGCAAAGCAATAGGCAAAGCAATCGCAATAAGCCTACGAACAAAATCACCTCGAGTGTGATGAATAATTGAAGAGAGCAACATAGAGATACCTAAACGGAACGTATTGATGAATAAAGATAAATATCGCGCTATTATATCAATGTTCGGTTTTTAACCACAGATATAAATGGAGTAACAATGAAGAAAGTACTGGTTTTAGGCGCTTCTGGATATGTTGGTTCGCAGCTCCTCCCTCTCCTGCTCGAGCAAGGCTATCAAGTCACTGCTGCAGCAAGGCATATCGACTATTTAAAGGCACGAACCGAACCTCATGACAACTTGTCACTAGAGTATCTTGATCTTGCAGATCAAGCCGCAACACAAGCATTAGTCCCCGACTTTGATCTTGTCTTCTTTCTAGTTCATGGGATGGCAGAAGGCCACGACTTTATTGATTATGAACTGAATTTGGCACGTAACTTTGTTTCAGCTCTTGGGCCAAAGAATCAACACGTCATCTACCTGAGTTCGCTTCAGCCGCAAACGGGTGATTCAGAACACCTTCAAGCGAGAAAGAAAACCGGAGAACTGCTACGCAAAGGACCAGTCCCCGTCACTGAACTGCAAGCAGGCGTGATCATTGGTCCAGGCTCTGCAGCGTTCGAGATCATGCGAGACTTCGTGTACAACTTACCTATCATGATTGCACCCAAATGGGTCGACTCTAAAGCCAACCCTATTGCCTTGCAGAACCTGAACCACTATCTGCTAAAACTCGCACAGGACACGCCTAGCGAAAGCCAAACCTTCGAAGTTGGCGGGCCAGACATTGTCTCTTATCGAAATCAATTTGCTCACATTGCCAAAACAGCCGATCGCCCACTCAGGCTTTGGGCGACGTCACTCCTCACGCCCTCAATCGCGTCATATTGGCTAGGTGTTGTGACTTCTGTTCCGTCCAACATAGGCAGAGCGCTTCTTGCGGGCTTAAAGCATGACTTTATTGCCAGTTCGACCATCATTAGAGAAAAGTACCCTCAGAAGCTTATCTCGTTCGAAAATATGGTTGAGCAAGCGATCCACGCTGAAGGAAACTTCGTGAAAAGTAATGTTTGGGGCTTTGATAAGACCGCCTTCAAACGCTGGCAAGCTGGGTACGGCTATTATCCTAAGAAAACTGGCGCAAGTATTACCTCAAGCGCATCTTTAGAATCCCTTTGGCAGGTGGCTCAGCAAATAGGAAGCCCGAAGCAAGGTTACTTCTTTGCTAATGCTCTATGGCGCACACGCGAATGGTTAGATCTTCTCTTTGGCGGTGGTGTACCGGTTCGACAAATGCCTGAAGGACCGACCCTAAAAGTCGGTGACAAAATTGACTCTTGGAAGGTTATTCGTTGTGAAGAGAATCAGTTTTTATCCCTGCTTTTCGGTATGAAAGGCCCAGGGTTGGGGCGACTCGAGATTACCGTCTCTGACCACGGTGATTCACGTGAACTGAACATATCAGCTTGGTGGCATCCAAAAGGCTTTCTAGGGTTACTGTATTGGTTTGCGATGATGCCAGCCCACCTGTTTATCTTTAAAGGCATGGTTAAAGCGATTGAGAAGCAGGCTAAAGAGCAGATACGGGATTCGAGTGGCGGGATGCCAAAAGACTAAAAGCAGATACGGGATTAGAGTAACGGGATGAGAAGAGATTAAAAGCAGATTCGAATGTCGAGATGCGAAAAGACTTAACAGCAGATTTGCGACACGCGCTATGAGAAGCAAAAAAAGAGCGGATAATTCCGCTCTTCGTATCTCGCATCCCGAATCCCGAATCCGCTACTAGCCAATAACGCTAATTGGGATCTCTGCAAGTTGGTTGCCTTGGTTAGCAGGGTAAACAATGTATTCACCGTGATACTTCACCGCAGACTTGTAGTCCGTTACTTTGTGAAGCATGAAACCCGCTTCCATCGCCGCTTGAATGAACTCGGCGTGGTTACCACGAACAAACCAGTTCATTGGCTTAACCATCAACTCACCGTCGAAAGAGTCGTCACACTGTTTTCCACACAAAGCAAAAGAGTGCTCACCATCGGTGAAGAATTGAATCTTACCGCCAGTCGTTAGCTCATCTTCACTCGATACGCTCCAACCCATCTCGTACATTTTGTCCATGAATGCTTCAACATCGCTGTCTTTTAGCGCTTTAGGCTCTTCGCCTTCAGGGAAAAAACGCCCGTAAAACGCAGAAATACGTTTAAAGATAAAAGTTAAATCAGAGTTATTGCCTTTTGAGCGACCCTGTTTCTGCCAACGAACCAAGTCAGGCACAATCACACGATCATAAGCTTGGGATTTAATCGCCTTTGTTACCCATCGAACAAGGTAAAGGTTGTTCGCGATAGGCGCATCAATGGCCTTACCAGACTTATGTAGAGCATATAGCTCGCCTAGCGCATCATTCACTAACTTCTGAATTTCAATATAGTATTTTGACATTATGCCTTCTTTCCTAATGTCCAATATAGTAATGCTGACATTACTGCACACGCAGCCATTACCATAGCCATAGACCCAGCACTGTCACTTGGCAGCATCGCAACGATAGCCCCAACGACAGAACCAGTACCAAATCTTAATGTTCCCGCAAGCGATGAAGCCGTGCCTGCCATGTTTGGATAACCACTGAGCAATAGACCCATAGAGTTACTGCCAATAGTAGAGATGGTGCCAATAAATAGCATCACAAACGGCACAATTCCCCAAAGCCCGAGATCCAATGCCCAACCGACAAGTAAACCCACGCCAGCCAGTAATTGGATGACCAGCGCTGCCCTCAACATTGTATGAGAACCGACCTTCTTAACGATTCGACCATTGATTGTCGTCATCAGAATCATCGCAACAATGTTCAGACCAAATAGGTAACCAAACAGGTCAGGACGTACGCCATAGACATCAATGTAGACAAAAGAGCCTGCAGTTAAGAATGCAAACATCCCAGAGAACGAGAACGCACCCGAGAAAATCAGGCCCATAGCGGTTGGGTTTTTACATAAACGAGCGTAATTACGAATCGTGGTTTTAAAGCGCAATGGTTGACGATTATCGACAGGCAATGTCTCAGGAATTTTGATTATCACCGCGAGAATGACAATCACCGCAAAAATAGCCAATACCCAAAAGATTGAACGCCAACCGAACCACAATGCTAAGTAACCACCAATCATCGGCGCGATAAGTGGTGCAACCGTCATCACTAAGGTAACGAACGACATGGTTCTTGCGAAATCTTCACGGTCGAACATATCACGCACAACCGCTTGGATAATAACCGCTGCCGCAGCACCTGCAAAACCTTGAGCCGTACGAACTAACGTTAACGCTTCAATGCCATGAGTCGTCGCACTCACAACAGACGCGACCGCAAAAAAGAATACACCAATCAGTAGAACAGGCTTGCGACCATAACTGTCGGCTAACGGACCATGTAACAACTGACCTAATGCAAAACCTGCGGTGTACGCTGTGAGTGTGATTTGAACTTCACCCGCTGTAACGCCTAGATCTTTGGCGATCGTTGGCATAGCAGGCAGGTACATATCGATGGCGAGTGGTGTCAGTGCACCAATCGCACCCAGAACCAAAAATAGCATCCAACCTAACTGAGGAGTTTGTGGTTGTGAGCTTGGGGTCTGTTGGGTAGACGTTTGCATAACTCTCCGACTAAGTACTAAGTTCTATGTGAGCACGAGCATGCACGCAGCAATATACGAATACGCACAGTGATACACGAATATGCGCACACATACATGAACATATAGTAATAATGGCTGAAACACTCCTAGTACCAGTCAAAATAATCAGCCGACGCTATCCTTGGTCGGCTACATCTACAGCAGAAAAGATTACTTCCAGATAGAGTCGACTTCTTCTTGTGTTAGGTAACGGTATTCACCCAACTCCAAAGATTCATCCATCTCGATTTCACCGATACGCTCACGGTGTAACCCTTCAACTTTATTACCAAGTGCCGCAAACATACGTTTTACTTGGTGGTATTTGCCTTCGTGAATCGTTAATAGTACTTCACGCTCAGCACGAACTTCTAAGTGTGCTGGAAGTGTTAGGCCATCTTCGCTCTTAAGCTGGATGCCCTCTTTGAATTTTTCAACGTAATCGTCTTCAACAGGTTCAACCAACCACACACGGTACGTCTTCTCGCACTTGTGCTTTGGTGATGTAATGCGGTGAGACCACTTACCATCATCGGTAATCAACACAAGACCCGTCGTATCAATATCTAGACGACCAGCAAAGTGCAGCTTGTCCATTTTGATTTCATCGAGTAATTCAAAGGCGATACGATTTGCGCCATCTTCATGCGAACAAACAAAGCCTTCTGGCTTATAAAGCATGATGTAACGTGGGCCGTGAACATTCAGTTCATTGCCTTGCCATTCCACAATGCACTCTTCAGTTACCTTGAGTGAACCGCTTTTTTGAATGACATCATTTACTGTCACTGCCTTGGATTTTAATAAGTGTGTTGCTTCTCTTCGAGTGACGCCTAATGCATCGCACAGAAATTTATCTAAACGCATGAATACCTCAACTAATCTAAGTCGGGTATTATAGTCACCTTTGCTCAATTAGTTGAGCTATTTCACACTATTTGTTTTCTACCCTACAAGACGCGATATGTATACACTCCGCCCGTACCAAGCTGATTCTGTAAAATCAGTGATTCATTACTTCAGAAAACACCAAACTCCAGCTGTTCTTGTGTTGCCTACAGGCGCAGGAAAAAGCCTTGTGATTGCAGAGCTAGCAAGGCTTGCGAAAGGTCGAGTACTGGTACTCGCTCACGTTAAAGAGTTGGTCGAACAAAACCATGAAAAGTATGAAGGTTATGGGCTAAAAGGCTCAATTTTCTCTGCGGGTTTAGGGCGAAAAGAGACAGACCAACAAGTGGTGTTCGCTTCGGTTCAATCTGTGGTTCGCAACCTCGATTCATTCTCTAACCAATTTTCACTGTTGGTTATCGACGAATGCCACCGTGTTCCCGATGAAAAGACCAGTAGCTACCAAAAAGTGATCACTCACTTACGCGAGAATAATTCGGGGATCAAGGTGCTTGGGCTAACCGCGACCCCCTATCGTCTTGGTATGGGTTGGCTTTATCAGTATCACACGCGTGGACAAGTACGATCTGAAGAGCCTAGGTTTTTCAGAGATTGTATTTTCGAGTTGCCAATTCGCTACTTGTTGGACGAAGGCTTTCTAACACCAGCACGTATGATCGATGCGCCAGTATTGAGTTATGACTTCTCACAGCTAAAACCTGCAAGTACAGGTCGTTACAAAGAAGCCGAACTCGATATGGTGATCGAGCAATCTAAACGTGCGACCCCACAAATTGTCGACCAGATCATTGAACTGGCCAAAGACAAGTTAGGGATCATGGTATTTGCTGCCACTGTTAGACACGCACAAGAGATCCTTGGCTTACTGCCCGAAGGTGAATCATCGATCGTAATCGGCGACACACCAACTCTCGAACGTGACCAAATCATCAATGACTTCAAAGAACGTAAAATCAAGTTCTTGGTTAACGTATCGGTATTAACCACAGGTTTTGATGCCCCTCATGTCGATTTAATCGCGATTTTACGCCCGACAGAGTCCATCAGTTTGTATCAACAAATCGTTGGCCGTGGCTTACGCTTATCGCCGGGTAAAAAAGAGTGTTTGGTGCTCGACTATGCTGGCAACAGTTACGATCTTTACCAACCTGAAGTGGGCGACCCTAAACCCGACTCAGACAGTGAAATCATCACCATCCCCTGCCCTGCATGCGGCTTCAACAATAACTTCTGGGGCAAGCTAGACAGCAATGGCTTCTTGCTAGAGCACTTTGGCCGTAAATGCCAAGGCTACTTTACCGAAGAAGACACGGGCGAACGCGAACACTGTAATTATCGCTTCCGAGCCAAATACTGCGGTGAATGCGGCGCTGACAACGACATTGCCGCGCGCATTTGCCATGAGTGCGATGCAACCTTAGTCGACCCAGACAAAAAACTGAAAGAAGCGTTAAACCTAAAAGATGCCTTGGTGTTTGAATGTTTAGAGATGGATCTTAACGTTCTCAAGGACGACAAAGGTAAGTCGCAACTTAAAGTCACTTACCGTGGTGAAAACCAAGCGCAAGTGCATGAGTTTTGGTCACTAACCACCAAAAAGCAGAAGCAGAACTTCAAAGACCAGTTTGTTCGCCCTCACCTTGCAGACAGACACCGCCCTTTTGAGGAAGCCTCACCAACGAAAGTGGTTGCTCACCAACATAGATTCCGCCCACCTCAATTCGTGATTGCGCGTAAAGTCGGGCGTTTTTGGAAAATGAGAGACAAGATATTCGAAGACGAGCTTCAACAACGTTAACATCTCATTTTTTGAGAACCTAAATCTCATTATTCATCAGGTTCACTTTCTGTTCAGAATTACTTTTTTATACTGAACGCTATCAACCTTCTCTAGGATTCGCTATGTTTAGTAAAGTTATGATTTCTATGTTTTCTTTAAGCTTAGGCTTATGTGTCGCCGCTAGTGCGTGGGCTGACTCAGATCATAACGGTCATGATCTTGTACAAGATGTCCATAAAGCGGGAACCCGTATCGAATTTGAAGAAGATCAAGACGAAGTCTACGAAGCCGTACGCGAAGGCTATATTCGCCCTTTCTCGGAAATGTATGCGGCCGTTGAGAACGATCTTCATGGTCGAATTATTAAAGTAGAGCTAGAAGAAGATGACGACATTTGGGTGTATGAACTAAAAATCAATTACCAAAACAACATCATCAAAGTCGAATACAACGCTGAGACGTTAGAAATGCTCATGATTAAAGGCCGCAACTTTAAAGACGCCATTAAGCACGGTGAATAAATAAGAGCCGCAACTTTAAAGACACCATTGATCACGACGAGCAATTAAGCACAACGAACAGTCATTACAAGAATTAAGAAGAACAATTATGAAAATTTTAGTCGTTGAAGACGAACCTCGCTTGGGCCAACAAATTCTAGAAACTCTTGAGGGAGCCGACTGGGTTCCAGAACTTTCTCAAGATGGTATTGACGCACTCTACCGTGCAACATCAGAAGAATGGGATGCTATTGTTCTCGATTTAGGTCTACCTAAGCTTGACGGCCTAACCGTATTAAAAGGCATTCGAGACGAAAACATTAACACGCCAGTGATTATCTTAAGTGCGCGTGACACGCTGACCCAACGTGTAGAAGGTTTGAATGCAGGCGCTGATGACTACCTAACTAAGCCATTTGAGATGGTAGAACTGATAGCCCGCATTCGAGCTCAACTGCGCCGAGCGTCAGGCAGTGCTGCTCCTATACTTCAAATTGGTGATTTAAGCCTAGACACACGCAGCTCTAAAGTGTTGTGGCAAGGTCAAGCGGTTAGCCTCACGGCGCTAGAATATAAAGTTGTCGCGTACTTCATGCATAACCAAAACAAGGTTATCTCGCGCACAGAGTTGGTTGAGCACATCTACAAGCAAGACTTCGACCGCGACTCGAACACGGTTGAAGTTTTCATCGGTCGTATTCGTAAGAAAATCGCACCTAAGATTATCAAAACCGTTCGTGGCCTTGGCTACCAACTGAATGCTGAATAATGCTGTATTTAATTAAGCTAAGAGCAGTCGTCAATTTAAGCACAACCATCAATTAAGTGGACAGCCTGTGCTGATCGTCGTTGTTCTAATAGCAAGATGAGCAAAGACAGGCTGGTAACGTATGAATCTAAAAAAACGAACACTTAAAAACGTCAGTCTTAAAAGCCGCTTGCTCCTCGCTGCGGCTTTTTGGCTAGGTGCGATGATATTAGCGGCAGGCGTCGGAATACCTAAGTTGGTTAACGATTACTTGGTCGATGACGTCAAGCAACAGCTCAGCCTAACCATGGACGAGTTAACCGCCAACATAGAAACCAAC
Organism: Vibrio sp. L5-1; assembly: GCF_021728315.1. Taxonomy (NCBI): domain Bacteria; kingdom Pseudomonadati; phylum Pseudomonadota; class Gammaproteobacteria; order Vibrionales; family Vibrionaceae; genus Vibrio; species Vibrio sp. L5-1. Next base: position 519,108 of record NZ_JAKKCQ010000002.1, read on the forward strand.
GACAGTGGTAACCTCATCATGGCAGAGCGTCTGTCTGACCCTAGGTTCAACCAACCCTACAGTGGTATTTATTGGCGAGCTGCTACCCAAGACCAGATTATTCGATCTCGCTCGCTATGGGACAAAGACCTCACCATCAAGCGTTCTCCTATCCACACATCGGTCAAAGGGCCACAAGATGAGAAGCTGATTTACATTGAGCAAGACATCTACTTACCTGAACTAAATGAGCCCGTTACCATCACCATAGGTATTGATGAAGACCCACTAGAATCCACATTGACCGAACTTACTAGTCAAGTATGGTTGATTCTGATGTTATTGTTTGTGGGTGTGCTACTGCTCATCGGCATTCAAGTCAGTTGGTCACTATTGCCACTCAGTAAGATGCAACGTGAACTGGTGATGTTAAGAAACGGCGAGCAACAAGGGTTAAGCGACAACTACCCGAAAGAGGTTTCTCCATTAGTTTCTGACCTCAATGCCCTACTCTTCCACTATCAAGAGTTATTGGAGCGAGCTCGTAACCACGCGGGTAACTTATCTCACGCGTTGAAAACACCGCTTTCAGTTCTGAAAAATGAGATAGAGCGACTTCCAGACGATGACAAAACATTGTTACAACAACCCATTCATCAGATTCAGAACCAAATAGATTATCACCTTGGCCGTGCGCGCATGGCTGGTGCAATGAACATTCTTTCGGTGAAGTCTTCACCTTGTGAGCGTGTTGAAGCTATCTCAATGGCGTTTGATAAAGTCTACGCTGCTAACGAAGTCACCATGATTAACGAGCTAGACTCTGAGATTGAAGTAGCGGTAGAAAAAACCGACCTTGATGAAATGGTCGGCAACCTACTCGAGAACAGTTACAAATGGGCGAGCAGCATTATCCGAGTCCATTCGAATGAACTCGACGATGGCAACATTGAATTGGTGATTGAAGATGATGGCCAAGGCATTCCTGAAGAGAAGCTTGAGCAAGTCACCAAACGTGGTGTTCGACTTGATGAAACCACACCGGGAACAGGATTGGGGCTTAACATCGTGAATGAAATGGCGCACAGCTACCGAGGCAGCCTAACGCTCAGCAAGAGCTCAATGGGCGGATTGAAAGCCTCTCTGGTGCTTAAACTAAGTAAAGGCTAACCACATCCAGTAAATATTAAACGCAATAAGCCCTAGCGTAATGCTAGGGCTTAGTTCACTCGACCTTATATACGACTCTATATATCGTTCACAGCAACATCCAAAGCTTGTGAATCATCGCGGTAGGTTGCTACTCCGATCATCAAGATCCTGCCATCAGTATAATAGTCATGATCTTCATCGATCACTTCCACCGTTGCTAATGGGTGTTTAACTAACTCGATGTCTGGCAGTGACGTTCGTATCTGATTAGCGAGCCTATCTCGTTCTTCATCAACATTAGGGTCGATGTTATGAAGTATGGTAACAATACCCGAGTAAGGGGTGACTTTAAGGCCATCATCATAGCTAATTGCGCCTAACCACTGAGGCTGGTTAGTTTTAATATCAACACCAGCACGCCACCAGCGAATATGGCTGCGCTTCATCAAGTTACCCGGCAATTGAAACGCCATATCTTGTGGCTTGTCTCGCCAATACAAATCAGACACTGGTGGCGTTTTGTCTCTAAGCAATGCGAGGTAACCTGCCCATTCAATCTCGTTTCGAGAGAACGTTTGATTCTCTATCCAGCCTAATTGCTTCATTAAATCTCTGGGAGTGGCTCCAACATAAATTACGTTGATCGCTTGTGCCGAGTAGAATGAAGATTTGCCTGGGAATGCTTTATAGGTCACCGAATTCCAGTCGACTTTTTCAATTTGAACCGTCTCTTGTTGATTCTGAAAATCATCGGCCTTCCAGAAAAAGTGAGCGTAGTTTGCAAACAATATCCACGCCAACAACAGCGCACTGGATTTAAGCACCAAGCGTCGCCACTTCATTCGATAACCAATAATGGTGAAGACCAATACCGTGAACACACCGGCGATCAAGCTATTATGCTCAGAGATAAATATATTAAGACGATTAAGCCACGGAAAGTTTTCAACGCCGTGCGCCAGTAACATGCCCCAAGCAATGAACTGTCCACCACCAAGAGCCAAGCCGAACAACGCCAACACACTAAAATTACGCCACGGTACACGATGCGAGCCAGCTATAAATGGCACAACCCAAGCGATAGGCCCTAATAAGCGAGCAAAAAGAATGATGTATGTGCCTTTGCGAGCAACCAGATAGCGGCAGCGCGCAATTAATCTTTTGGTTTTAGGACGAAACTTAATGAGCCTTCGTTGCGCCTTAGCACCGCATTTATAACCAATGAAATAACTGAGTTGGTCACCAAGAAAACCACCTAGCATCACCAAAACCAATGCCATCCATGCACCTGAATACAGTTGAAAGCCCGCAGCGATAAAGAAGGGCTCTCCCGGTACAAATAGGTTTGGACCAATGAGAGCATCACCCAATGCCCCCAGAAACAGCCCTAGTCCATCAAACATAACAACCTCAATACTTACTGTTCTTTGTAGTGACCAAACTTGTAGTTCATCTCGTTGTTACGCATTTCGCCTTTAAAGAAACGTCTTATATTCGCCTTAAGGTAAGTTGAGCCTGTCTTCACAACGCCATCTTGATCTAATCGGCGTGGGTCAAAGCCAAAGGTCATATTCAGAAATCTAAATCGCCATGTCTTGCTCGCCCGTTTTACGTAGTCACAGTCTTCACACAGGACGATATCTTCATCGAAACCGCCGATTTCATCATGCGCACGTTTAGTCGAGAAAATACAGGCACCAATCGCCGTCGGGAAAAAGAACTGTGTAGTGAACAAGCCTGCGTTAAATAAGCCGTAACCAAACTTGTGTACAAGCGGCAGACCTTTCGAACTCATGTACACACCCGCAACTTCAAGCTTCTTCTCTTCTAGTTCATAAAGTGCTTTCGCAAGGAAGTTTCGAGGCAAGCTCACGTCAGCATCTAAGAAAAGGATTCTGTTGTATTGCGCCAATGAAGCACCCGTGTTTCGGCCAAGGCTCACACCACGGTTTTCCATATGATGAACAGTTAATTTTGGCAACGCGTTTTCATAAGCTTGTGCCACTTCTCTTGTATTGTCTTCACTGTTGGAGTCGACAACAATCACTTCAAACTCTTGGTGGGTTTGCACACTCAACTCTTCCATTAAGCGGCTAATGCGTTTCTCTTCGTTTAGCGTAATTACGACAATGCTTACCGGTTCCATATTTTCACCTATTCATTCTGCTGTTTAATTAACACTAAGATTAACGAACCAAGCCTTAACCAAGTCTTAGGCGAACATTCATTTTCCGTTCATTAACTTGATGATTTAGCATCACTATAAATAGATAAGATTGGCAGTGTAAAAGGAGATAAAATGGAGTAAATAAGAGTTAGTGAACGTTTTATCTCCAAACGAATCATTTATCGAAGGAAATTCACTTTGAGATGGGCTTCTGACTTGCTCAGATTTGAATGTGATGTTAGTATCCGCGCTCGCTTAAGCATGAACTCGTTTATGCATAAGCTTTACCACATACTCAAGGTCGCATTGAGGTGTGAAGTTAATTTTTACTAATTTGAGAGTAAAACTATGAAATTTGAAGCAGTAGTACGTACTGAACTAGGTAAAGGTGCGAGCCGCCGCCTACGTCACGCTGGTAAATTCCCAGCTGTAATCTACGGTGGCGAAGCAGCAGCTGTAGCTATCGAACTTGTTCACGCTGAAGTGATCAACCAAATGGATAAGCCTGAATTCTACGAAGCAATCACTCTGTTGATTGACGGCGCAGAAGTTAAGGTTAAGCCGCAAGACGTTCAACGTCACGCGTTCAAGCCTAAAGTTGAGCACATGGACTTCATCCGTATCTAATTCCCTACCAAGGAATAAGATTGGATAATTCCAAGCCTTCTGCATAGAAAAGATAATCGATCTTACCAGTCGAGAAATCTAGAAATTCGAAACCCCGATGCTACCAACATCGGGGTTTCACCGTTTTTGAGCCCTCAAAAACGTCGTAAATCTCGCGCAATACACTGAAAAGAATCAACTTTCCCCTTCCCCACGTTGTCCCAATCTTGCTTGGGTGGATTAAGGGTGGACGAAAGGTGGACTTATACAGTAGTTTTTCTAACAGTAAGACTAGACCGCTTTTTCGCTAGGTTCAACACACTACTCAAACAAAAAACAAAACTGACTTGCATCTAGAATGTTACTTGTATGGCCTTGTACGCATTTCTAAACGAATAGAGCAATCTAGGATAAGAATTACTCCTTTGGCATAACTCGCTAGTGCTGAGAACCGCCTACTTACATTCATGTATATTGGATTGGGCTTTACCACCACGTAATACACTCCAGGTTAATCAAACAACACTGAAAGGCGATCAAGAAAACACTTCTAGCCTTTCGTTCATTCTTAACACCACCTTCCAGTCTAATCCTTCAATTCTCATTTAATGACATAACATGCCTGAACTACCCACCAGCAAGTAAACCTAATAGTCCAGTATTGAGAACTTTAAAGATCTATAGGCTATCACTGATCCGCACAGTCACTTTTCAAAACATAACACTCGACTTCCCTGACCAAAAATCACGGATTCGGAATCCGAATAATTAATAGAACGTCTATACAAACCAAAAATATTGAAGAATTTGGGTCCAAGAATTTGTGATGGTGGGGCTCTGGTCGCATCACAAGCATAAACTCCCGCAACCCCCACCCTCATGCACTCTAGGTGACACTTTCAGTTCACCTAGAGTGCACGGATTTAAAGGGCTAACGAGAGATTTTATTGACCAAGTAATGTTGACACTTTTTTGGAAGAAATCTCCATCCAGATTCTAGTGCTAATTCTTAAAAATCAACGGCGTTTTGAAGGAGAAAAAAACGAGTAACTCTCAGGTTTTCAATACAACTCGTATAATAAAACTCGTAAAAGTGAGGTTGCCGAAGCAGAACTGTAACGGATATCCGAATTCGCGAATAAAAAGGAGTAATATTGAGATGGTTGCAGCTATGAAAAAGAAGCGGCCTGATTAGCTAACTTTCCTTAGGCTCTTCTTTCTAGAATACTCGTAATGTCTTTTTTGAGTTCCTCTGAAAGGCGTTCGAATTGTTCTTGTGCAACCAAGCCTTCCTCACACATTTGCATGAGCTGAATAAATGCACGGCTTCGAGAGTGGCCGTCAAAAATAAGCTTCATTTGCTTTTGAGATTCTTTGGAATGCTGACACATAAAGTTGAACCTTTCCCCTACAGGTTCTGATTCATCAGTAATCATTTTGATGGTTTCATCTAGCTGCCGAGTACAAAACACTTGCGCTGCTTCACTCTTTATCTCGCAAAAGATTTTCCAATCAGACTCTTTGATATTCATACTTACCTCCATAAAGTGACACTTCTTAGGGTAGGACATTACTGCACGTTACGAGGTGATTCACGTTGGCTATACTATGAACGAAGCGGAAAACGAAAGCTAAAAGAACTAGCCTGTAAGATTTACTACAAAGTAAGTGGCCCCTTCATCTGAAAACAGTCTGCATATGTATCAAATGACTTATATACATCTTTGGTTAAGTTTGTTTGACCGGTAAGGATGGAGCCAAACACCGCAACTAACCCGTTAACACCATTCGATGCTTTCAAAACCTGTTCTAGCATAGCAACAGGGTATCCTTTGCTATGTCTATCTACAGCATGTAAGCCTCCGTGTACATATGAACTCAGCGGCTTCCAAGAATACTCTTTGAACTCCAGAATAGGATCTACTGCATTTTTCGGAGCCTTCTTTTCCAGTTGGCTTATCATTTCGCTCAACATCGGTAAGTTATTGGCTCTTTTCTGATTTTCTTCGTTTAACTCTGCTGTTAGTTTACTTACCGCTATATCGCTCGCAGCATACAACACCCACATGCCTCGCACTAGACTCTCGAACTGAAGCCTCAAAAGTCCAAGTGCAGAAGTAAAGTTTCTTGTCGCTAGCAAAATCTTTAAACTTTCAGCATGCTCCAAAGATACGCTGCACATTATTTTGCTAACTCGAACTCTATCTGAATCATCAAACAAAGGCTGTCTCAGTATGTAGTCCACATAATTTTCATATTCCGCTGACCTTGCAAGTAGGTTATCGATGATCTGCTCCTTGTTTTTCGTTTACTTCCATTGAGGTATGAACAACGCTAGCACCAAACTTAAAATACTACTCCGTAAGTACAACCCCCAGCCTAGAGATAATAATACCAAGTATTAGCAACCCCTAAAGGCCGGTTATGTATCGGAATCGATTTGTTCCAACATTGAAAGTAAAAAGAATGCGACGACGAAACAACTGTAATACCACAATGGTGCCAAAGATAGGTACGTATTAATTTTATCCGTAGCAAAAACACCAACAAACCCAAATGTTAACAGGAGCAACACGATTAGATGAATAATTGATTGGTGAATGTATATATAGGCGTAGATTACAGCCATATAGAGCGCAGAACTAAAAAATGCTACCCAGACGGTTTTGCCAACGAAAATCACTACGATTTGGACATAGTACCAGAAGCCCGTGCTGTCAGGGTCTATTGAGAAACTAAAAATATCCAGCGATAAAATGAATTCGGTTTGGTATATATAGCAGGCACACAATAACGGAAGAACTAAAACTGTGCTGAGATCTTTAAGATTTTTTATATCTGATATTTTTGGAACTGCATCCATTAAAAACGTTCCTTTTCATGAGATACATAACGCTGCATCAAAGTGTGAGCAACTCATACCACCTTAAACACTAAACGCAACGTATAGTAAAATGCCACGCTTTGCGAATTACTCTTAAACAGCTGTTATGTTGACTTTTTTAGTTCATCAAATAAGTCTAAATATCTAATCTCAAGGTAATCTAAACTATCTACATCAAAGTTAATATAGTTAGGCCCTTGAGCATATGGCTTAGAGTACAAAAATACAAATGCTCGCTTATCTTTTGATTCTGAAATTTTAGTCAACCTCTTGGTGACAAGATTATTAACAGGATGGGCTTCAATTTGTTCCGCCGATATGAAAAATGAGGGATTAATATAGTTGCTGCCATGCTGCATTTTTTTCTGGAATCCAATACGATAAATACCTTTATTCAGCATATGATTAATATACGCAACTCCCCAATAAATACGATTTTCTTCAGGAAGAGCCTCTATCGGTTGATTGAAAACACCTTTGAACAACTCTCTATAGCTAATGTCCCTCCCACTAATGTTTACATAGTGTTCCGACAGTTTTTCATCTTTTCTGTGACGAATATACTTAGTGACTAAATATCTGACAGCATAAAAGTCTGAACTAGATTGAAGCTCATGCTTTCCTTGAACATGAGGACGTCGCGAATCGATTGCTCGCTTTTTGCTTTTATCACGTTCACCTTTTTTCTTTTTGGCAAATTGATTATACGGTCTATGTAAATTAAATATATCTGACTTCTGGTCACTCTTTACAACTTTAGATGCACTAGGTTCATATTTAGAGCCAGCACTAACTTTCGGTTTTTTACCTATTGTGGCATCACACTCTGGCGAGTGATTGTAACCTCGAAAGTGTGGCGATTGCTGCATATCTTGCTTTTCTACATCCATGTTCACGCAAGTAACTTTTGCTTCGCAAATTCACTTGGACATTCAAACGCCGATTTACTAGAAATCACCCCAGACCAAAAAAGATCATAGGCGAGTTCCGCATCAATAATGTCATCATATTCATTGCTATAAGCTTCTTCTAAAGATGCCAATTAAATTCTCCTTAATTCATTAGGCAAAATGACGCCAAATTAATGTGTGAACAACGACAACACCTAACCTAAATCATCGTGCCATACAAACTAAACTGACTTGAAGTGAGGCCGCCAAGCGTTGTGAACCACTCTTGAACAGTTTGTATGGATAATAAGCACTTCAATCGGGTAAGGTGAGACCCAGACTTTAGCTGCAACTAAAGTTCTTCTATCTGGTAGTTCGATTGAACGATGGCTCCTCTCTTGAGAGAGCGATAACAAGCACGAACGTCAGATCGAACTCCAAGCACCACACTCGAATAGTCTTCTGGGTCTCGAGCCCGCACTTGCAAGCAAGAGTTAGCTTATTATGATATACAAACACACTTGTTAGCCGTTACCTGCATTAAACCATAAATATTTATCAAAGATACGTTCCTTAAACCAACGCTCTGATGTCAGACTTTTAATGGTTTGTTCATCACGATCATAAGCTTGAGAATATTCTTTAACTTTATATAAGCCCTTAACGGACATATCAATTTCTGACTCTACTGCACAATAAGCTCTACTCCAAGCGTCATAGTATGAAGCGTAATCACCCACTGAAATTTGATACCCACGAGCTTTAAGCCACTCAAATGCTCTACTATCGTAAATCAAAATCGGACTTTTAAATTTAAGCTATAGGAACTTGGAAGCTGCAGAAACTGCATTTTTTCCATAAATATTCATAAGGGCTGTTGATAAATCGTTAACGGCTGAGATAGCTTCTTCAGCGTTAGTAGGACGACTAATTAGCTCCAGTTCATCTAAAGCTTTTTCAAATCGTACATTTTCTGCAATCTTCTTAAAATTCCTTGTTACCTTATAATACTTAGCTGCATCATGAAGACCTGTAATCCTTACACTCTTATCAAGATCAGATAGTCTCTCTACAAATGGCTCATCCCAATATACCCAATCGTTTAGATATATCATTGAAAAGTAGTGACAATTATTCATCGCAGATCCTAAATGTAATACCGTAACAGCTAACGCCGTATTAAGGTGTGAGCAACTCTACCACGAAGCCTAACCACCCTACCGAAAACACAAAACCCAACGATGGAATGAAAAATGCCAAGCGTTGAGAGTCACTCTTGAATGCTTTGTTAGTACAATATTATTCTAAGATATGAAGGCTAGCCCCAAACGTAGACTCTGTCTTGGCAAATACGTTTGAATAGTGCATCGTAACGAAAAAAGGTTGATTATAAACTGTGTAGTTTTTTAGTTTCCCCCCAAAAGCACCAGCATCCATGGTTGGCTTAGTTGACGCACCATAGACTTTAGAACTATCGACACTTAAACACTCGGAGATTTTCGTTAGTGACACTACATCGATAAAATAAGAAGCTTCAGCCGATATGCTCTGAGTTGGTTTGATTTCAAACTTGCACTTTGCGGTCTGATCATCAAAAATAGTTACCTTATCAACCACTACATCTGTTTTCCCATGGTTTACAACGGTAATTCTTATACTTTTATCACTACCTCGCACGCTATCTGAAAGATAAAGGTTTGTCTCTAACGCTGGCTTCTCATAAATAAAAGGTTTTTCGCGTAACGCGTTCTTGGTCGTTTCCGACATTTCTACACCAGAGTACTCGTTAACTATATCAATCGCCCATTCTCTTACTGATGGCTCTGTTTGATCCGTAGGTTCTTTCAATATACCTACTGCAAGTTCAACATATTTTGCTTCTACTTCTTGAACTTTCACGTCCGCACTGAGTAAATACCCAGCCAATGCAACAGACGGTGCTACTGCAGCTACCGAAATAATTTTAGCAATATCCCAGCTATCTTTTTTATCGTTAGGTTCAATAGAAACTTTTATGGTATCAGTCAAAGTTACATCCGATTTGTCTAGTTAATAATCTTGATATACAAGATGCCACCCACTTTTTCTTTGGCAAGGATCACCTATTACAACATCCAATAATTGAGAAGTCATAGCCAATTTTAAGCTAATTCAAGTTTGAAGGTGTTGATTTGTTGTACTAACGAATGACATGGATTCCCCCTACCGAGGATCTGCCACACTTATGTGGTACTTAAATGCATCGGAGGCACCATGTCTGATTATTCTTATTTCTGCGGTATCGACCTAGCTAAAAACCACTTCAGTCTTCATGCCGTAGACCAAAATGGTAAGGTCATACTTCATAAGTCAGTAACCCGCTCTAAACTACTGACTACAATAGCAAATATGCCACTCATGAGTATAGGCGTCGAAGCGTGTGGTGGTGCACATTATTGGGCAAGAACACTCAATAAACTGGGGCATGACGCCCGTATCATGGCCGTTAAATACGTGGTTCCTTATCGAACTAAAGGGAAGAACGACCTTAATGATGCAGTCGCTATCTGCGAAGCTGTTCAGCGTCCATCAACTCGCTTTGTACCCGTAAAATCCCCCGAGCAACAAGCCATCCTATCGGTACATAGAATGAGAGAGCATTGGGTTCGTGAACGCACCGCGCTTATGAATCGCATGCGTGCCCTGCTTTCTGAATTCGGATTAATCATTCCTGTTGGTCGCTCTTCATTGTTGAAACACGTTCCCTTAATGCTCGAAGATGCAGAAAATGAACTGCCACACCTCGCAAGAACAGTCATTGCCGATGCTTATCACCACCTTGGTGAGTTGAATCAACGTATCGCCGATACAGAACAAGTCTTTGACTCTTTTGCTAAGGTCAGCGCTAATGTTCAACGAGTGATGAAGGTTCGTGGCATTGGACCGCAAACCGCTACTGCGATACTTGCGTCGATAGGCAATGGTTCTCAATTTGATAAAAGCCGTGATTTCTCAGCTTGGCTAGGACTAGTACCAAAACAATATTCGACGGGAGGAAAGCCTCGCTTAGGTCGGATAACCAAACACGGCGACAAATACTTACGAACACTATTAGCTCACGGAGCAAGGACCGTGATTGCCAACCTTGGCGACAAGCAAGATAAATTAAGTCAGTGGTGTCGGGGCGTTCTAGAGCGGAGAGGAATGAACCGAGCAATAGTGGCACTTGCTGCGAAGAACGCACGAATTATATGCTCGCTTTTACACAATCAAACAGAATATGAAAACTATGCTGCTTAAGTAAAAACCTAAGCAGCATAAAGAGTTAAACCCACCGGGTCATTGCAGACGCTAATGATGGAGATAGGTTAAGACCACTTGCGGAGAGCCTGTTAATGCGGCGGACACACTAGATGTCATCTAACGAATTAGGCACCGCAGTCGCGCAAGTCATCAGGGCCACGACGTATGCGAATCGTCGATAAGTAGGCCGAATGTAGAGCGGCAGTCCAAAACCCATCAACATAAGTTTAGCGGATGTTTGACAACCTGGGGGGAATCCATGTAGCCCTGTTAAGGAGGGGGGAACAACGCAATATCGACGCTTCCGCATACCACCTTAAACACTAAAACCAACGTATAGTAAAAATGCCACGCGTGCCGAATCACTCTTAAATTGTTTGTTAAATTACTTTTCCCGCGATAAATACATAGCCAGCGAAAAGATAATTAAACTCATAGTCACGAGCACTTGAACGAAAGCAATATTCACCAAAATTGACGCCCTATCCTGTACCAGAAACCAACATTAGTAATGTGTCCCAACGGAGAGTGAAGCGGTAAAGGCTGTCAACGGGTCACACACTAGATTGAAAATTAAATATACAGGAGCAGACAAGAAAAAGAGCTCTATATAACTAGACGATACAAGCCTAACTCTCTCATATCGGCTTAAATTACTTCTATTTTTTGAGAAAGCACATCACTAACAAATGCGTATGAGACCTCTAGCATTCGTGAAAAGAAACGAAATAGAAGGAAACCAGCAAAAACTTGAACAAACTCATATTCAAAATTAGATAACACCAAGTAAAGAACTGAGATCGCAACTGTTATCCAAAGGTTCCATGCATTCATAGACTTCAAATAACTTTTTCTTAGCTCTGCCTCAGCTTCTGGACAAAACAATTTAATCTTATTCTTGTAGTATCGAGTAAACCAATACCCTGGGCTAAAGAGCAACCAATGCTCTTTCCCCTTTTTCCACTTACACTCATGCAATGACTTACTTCGACACTCATGTTTAAATAGCTTTTTCCTAAATACGTATTCAAAAAGTATGTACGAGAAATAGGAGTAAATGTAGAAAATCATTTCGAGCCTTGTGATGTTCTTAAACTAAGTAATTTAACGCCGCGTTAAGTAGTGAGCAGCGCTGACCGCCTTACCTAAACCATTGTGCCGTAAATACTAAAGTCGAATCAAACCAAAAATGCCAAGCGTTGGGAATCAGTCTTAAACGCTTTGTTCGGCTTTTGGGCGATCCATCTTTGAAAGTTCTTTATAAATATCCCCTAACTCTTGATATAAAACTGCTTTTTGCACTCCTGAGTAGCTTTTAACATCGACTCTTGAACTTGAGTATCCATTCGCAAAGTGCACGGTTAGATCTTTTCCATCAATGGAAAGAAGCATTTCAATAGCAGAAAGTCTAGTGGCCAATTCTTGAACCCTTACTTGCTTCTGTTGATGTTGTGTAGCTTCTTCTTGTGCCTTTGCACTTCGACTCAACTCTGATCTAGTTTCTTGTAGCTCCTTTCGTGATAACTGTAACTCTTTGTGAGAAATCTCTAGTTGCTGATGCTGAAGCCCTAATGTCAGCAAAAGTGCTATCAGACCTAAGAAGCTAAGTGCTGGATTTAATGTCCCACCTAAAAAATCGCCAACTGTTCCGTATACACCTGGTTCAGTTTTTATAATGGCGCTAAAAGTATCAATATAAAAGTACAAAACCACAGCAATTATGAATGTGGCGATTAAAGAGATTAAAAATAATGCTTTATACAATTTGTTGGAATTTTTCATTTTTATTGACTCGATAATACAAAAGCCTAACGCCGGCATAACACGTTTGCTACTATGCAAACCAAGCTGAATTTTACGGCCTTAATCACTGAAACTAAAGGCAAACTGATAACGTCGAATGTAGCAAATCGTGTTGATGCATTTATTAGATGCTACTTGAGTGATGCCATTTTTGCTTCAAACGCTTTAATTGTCTTAGCGATAACTCTTTGAGTTCCTTCTTTGGAGGTATACTTGATCTCTTCAGGGCATATACCTTGATTCACCAGTTGTCGAAAGTACTCGTCTCGCATTTCTTCGGGAACTTTAAGTTCATCACAAAGATCATCGAATGGGCTAGATGCTCCCGTTAATGCAATAATTTCCGATCCTTTCAATGGTGAAGATAAAACCACTTCTCCCTGCGTCGCCTTGAAGTTATTCAATGCCTTACAATGCAAGCCTTTTTTATTGGTATAGACCCTAACAGCGTCGATGAATTCTTCTGACTCCCAGAGCGCACAGATGTTTACAACAACTTCTGCTTCTTTAGGAGTGTGTTCAAAAATCGCACCAGAAACAGCACTAGGTTTATAGAGCCCTTTAAATCGTTCTGCATATGCTTGATCCTGAGTCCAACTAACTATACCCTCATTTTTAGAGTCAACCATAATTATCTCGAATAGTTCACCGTAGTGAAGAAACCTTTTTCGATAACATACACGATCAACCTTCCTAAATTCATCTGAAATTTTAGCGGATTCTGATAGCAGCTTATCTGCTAACTTAGTCCTTAATTCCTGATTCTCTTTCCATCCATTTTGCCAAGCACCGAGCGTCTCTAGAAAACTATCGCTAAACATCTCATCTCTCTAAATATTAGTAATTGCATATAACGCCTTATTAAGGTGTTAGGCACGAAATACCTGAGTCACCGCATACCACTAAAACCAACGCATAGTAAAAATGCCACGCGTGCCGAATCACTCCTAAATGCTTGTTATGTTTATATTTCAAACCACTGATATGGTGCTGCTAAGCCCATAACTAGTTCATACCCTCTATTAGAAGGGACTATACGTTTAGATACATCATACTCTAACTTAAACGAACCAAAGCACATTACTTTCTTACCGGGCGTAATGAAGCGATGACTTAAGCCAAATTTTAAGCGAGCGATCGGGTAAATATTATTCCCTTTGCCTTGAAGCTTTGGGGAAAGCTCTGCCGACGAGAAACGCCTAGTTGGGCTACTAAAGTTAACTTTATTAACCTGACCTATAACTGCGGCTTTAACTGTACCACTAGCAAGTACCTTTTGGTGTAATTCATCATAGTGCTTAACATCAAAGAAGAATTCATCCCATCTTAATTTTTCTTTATCCACCATAACGAAAATCAACTGACGCATCGTTGGGTTCTTACGCCCATATTCGTAAAGGTCAAATAAGCCATTAAGATTATTTACATAAGGTAACTTTCTACCACGCGTTTTATAGGTTCGTTTTACAGTGTCATGATTATGATTTTTTAAAAAATCATTTTCCTTACCTTTCATTCTCACTTGGTCATTATCATCCATCAAATGGATACGAAAAACCCGGCTACCATTAGCAAGAGCAGTATGAACTTCATTGGTTGAACCTGCTGCATCAATCACTTGTTTGCCTTTTGTAGCAAATGAACAAGTCACTGAATGATCTTCATATTTCGCCAACCTGAAATAAGCTGGAACTTGTGTTGTTTTTGACTTACCTACCCTTTGACTGGCTGAAACATACGCAAGCTCCGCTTCACAGCCTTTTCCACCACAAAATATTGGATCAGGTCTTCCAAAAGGTAAGTAATTTAGAATTGTTACTTGGTTTCGATTTGAATCATAACCAAATGGAATCTTCACTCCACTCACAGAACTCTCCTATAAACATAACGCCCAATTAAGTTGTGAAGCACGCAACCACGGCAGTCAACTTGACTACCGTAATCACTGAACTCAACGCAAACCAAAAATGCCAAGCGTGATGAATCACTTGGAATTGTTTGTTATGTTGATAACCACCCCAACGCAAAAGTACAAAAAACCACCACAGACAGGCTCGAAAAGAACCCAGCAACGGCTTTAACTAGATTGGAAGACTTCAAATTACCATGCTTTTTATCAAGCTCTAACGCCCACTTATATGTACCTACATCTTTCTCGTCAAAGATTACCAAATATAGATGATTCAAGCAGACTGAGAGTACTAACGAACAGATTATCAGGATTACAGGTAGGCACACCACTTCATGGTACAAAAAATAGGCAGATGAAAAACCAGCAACTCCCATAGCTAGTTCCGCAAACTGTTTTGAGCTGTCATAAAAGAATTGTAAATAATGACTTTTTTTAGAGTTTTCAATTAAAGAAGCCCACCAAACTGTAGAGTTGCAACGGAAACATTGTCAGAATTAATTTTTGTTGTCGGATAAACAAGCTGTGCTAGCAGACCAATTATCAAAACACAGGTAAAGGGCTGATCATTTTAAAATTTTCGTATAGTTTTTTCACTTAAATTTAGCTCCATTTGATGCGGGACACTCTGAAAAATAACGCCCAATTAAGGTGTGAAGCACGCTACCACGACACTCAATTTAAACACCTTAATCACTAAAATTGCCCCAAACCGAAAATGCAAAGCGTGCTGAATCACTCTCAAATTGTTTGTTATTCGGCTTCCGATTCGATAAATCGATGGGAGATTTCTTCTAATTCGATGTTTATAGCTTCAATATCTGTATTGATAACTTCGATATCGCCTATATCAACGTTATCTATTGCAGCTTTAATTACACCAACCTCACGATCCAACTCATTGGTTATTTCAGCCAGCATTGCTCTTCTTCGATACACTCTGCCAACGATATTAGAGCTAAGTGCTTTGAAATGACGAGATGTTGCAGTTATTCTATGCCGACTCTCTAGGTCAAGTTTAGAAGCAGCTACAACTTCTATAGCATTAAACAGCTCGATAGATGCCACTTCAATTGCGTGAACGCCATCAATTTCGCTAGGCTTATATTCATTAAGAAAACCTATTTTCTCACCCGGTAGGTAGTCATAAATGTCTTTACAGATATCTTCACCGCACGTATTTACCACATCTTTCAAGAATACTTGAAAACAACGGTCAATTTTCTCGGTAATTTCGGATTCAGCAATTATATTCCTTTCCAATAGTTCAATAACTAAATCATTATTAGACTGTAATTGTAATTCTAGGTTATAAATTTTTTCTACCACCTCCGTAGACAATGCTGGATGAAGGTTCGCTAGTTCATGAATACGCTCTTCTCTACTCATTTTTTCGTCCCTGTAGCTTTAAGGTATGAATCAACTTTTGACTCCCATGCCTCCAAACGTTCTTTTCGGTCTTTAGATTTCTTAGAACCACCATATACACCATACATAGCTTTTGACAACTGATAACCCGATGCCTTAGAGACCACAATAGGTTCACCTGTTGTTTTACTCTTAGTAAACATAAGCAATCTGTTAGCCATTTGGTGACAAACTCCATCAACTCCATACTTGATATTTACACTTTCTTGAGGTTCGTTTGGTTTTGCAACTTCTTTAGCAAAATCCCCTCCCGTATCACTCTCGCCAAAAAGAGTAGCCTTAGAGTGTGGGTCTCCCCAACAATACCAATAATCACCTAAACTCTTATTAGGCTCACCTTGCCCTTTTGAATACGTTGTTACCCAAGTATGGTCAAAAACACCAATTTTTGTCGTATTACCCCAAGCGAATAATCTATTATTTTTTTTCACGTACCCTCCTTGCCGAATAACGCCGCGTTAAGTGGTGAGCAACGCTACCACCTTACCTAAACCATTGTGCCGTAGATACTAAAGCCGAATCAAACCGAAAACGCCAAGCGTTGGGAATGATCTTCACCCGATAAAATGGACACCCTATTATCTTTAACCCGTCGCTACTTCATATTCATGCGGGGTTCGATATCCAAGACTTGAGTGCAGTCTATAACGGTTATAAAAATGCTGGATATAACCGGCAAGCTTATCTCTAAGCTGCTTCTCACTTTTAAAACTATTTTTCCTAATTATGTCGCCTTTGAGCGTATGGAAGAACGACTCTACCTCCGCATTGTCTGTGCAATGACCTGGACGATTCATACTTGGGACCATTCCATTTTTTGATAATAAAGCTTGAACTTCATGAGCTCGATATTCAGAGCCTCTATCGGTATGAAACAATAAGCGCTCTTGTGGCTTTCGATTTCTAATTGCCATTCTCAACGAGCTCATCGTTAGCTGTGTACTCTTCTTACTACCAAGTGACCAACCGACGATTTTACGCGAGTAAAGATCGATAACGACCGCTAGATACATCCAACGTTTACCTTGCTTTATATACGTTAGATCTCCAGACCATTGTTGATTAACTGCCGTTGGTTTTGGTGTGTCTTTTTTAATATTCTTAATCGATTGATAGAACCGATGTAGATTGGCCATTTTCATGTAAATGCGATAACTTCGCGCTCTTAGCCCTTGCTCTCTCATGATCCGAGCCACACGCTTGCGGCTAACCAAAACTCCTTGGCGCCTCAGCTCTGCATGAACTCGTGGACTACCGTAAGTCTCTCGACTCTGGGTAAACACTTTAATTATCCGCTTCTTCAAAACCTGCTCTTCTTGAGCGTAGCAGCTTGGCTCTCTATCAAGCCATGCGTAGTAACCCGACTTAGAAACAGATAGAAAGCGACACATCAATACAATGGAATAACGCGTTTTGTAATGGGCTATGAATCGGAATTTTGTCGATTTTCTTGGGCAACGAATCGTTGCCACTTTTTTAGCAAGCCATTCTCGAGCTTAAGTTGTTCGTTCTGATGTTCAAGCTCTGCAATCCGACTAGACTCAGTTTTCTGACTCGGGATCTTAGTCCTTTTCTTACGTTTATCTTCCATAATAACCCCTTCTCTATAGTCCTTTCGCCATTTAGAAAGCATATAAGGATGGATATCCAATGATAGCGCCACGCTTTTAACTGTAGCTCCTTCTCGAAGCGAAAGTCGGACGGCAGTTACCTTAAATTCCGTGAGATATTGTTGAGTTTTTTTACCTGATTTATAAGCTGGCATAAACACCTCCAATTACAATTGAAGGTGTCCACTAGATCGGGTCAACTACAGAATCCCTCTTGAACAGTTTGTATGGATAATAAGCGCTCCAATCGGGTAATGTGAGACCCAGGCTTTAGCTGCAACTAAAGCTTTCTATGTAGCAGTTCGTTTAAACGCTGGCTCCTCTATCGAGAGACCGATAACAAACATGAACGCTACATAGGACTTCAAGCATAAACCTCGAATAGTCGACTGGGTCTCGAACCCGCATTACGCAAGCATGAGTTAGCTTATTATGAATACCAAAATCAATCAAAGCATCAACGTTGGAGTTGATACCGGCAAAACACAATTAGACATCCACATCAGGCCACTAGACCTATTTTTCTCAGTAGAGAACAATGATAAAGGCATCAAAAAAGCACTCAAAACGATTAAGAGTCATAGTCCTGAACGAATCGTTATTGAAGCTACAGGCCGATTAGAAATGCCTTTTGTTCTTGCATGTGCAGAGGCTCAATTACCTATTGTCAGAGCAAACCCTGTCCACATAAAACGATTCGCTGGTGCTATTGGCCGCAGAGCCAAAAATGATCGTTTAGATGCAGAATTGATCGCTCACTATGGAGAAGCAATCAAACCAGCTCTTACTGTCATAAAGCCAAAAAACATACGCCTAATGAGTGACTTAGTCATTCGCCGAAACCAGTTGTTATCCATGCAAACCATGGAAAAGAACCGAATCCAGATACTTCCCGCCTCTCTCCATCCGACTATCAAACCAATGCTAACCACGATAAAAAATCAAATCACCAAGTTAGAAGAAAAGCTCGTTAAACTCATTGAAGATAACCCTGAATACCAAGCTAAAAACACAATATTGCAAAGCGTCCCAGGAATAGGAAACATTGCCGCTGCATCAATAATTAGCAACGTACCTGAACTTGGTTACATCACGAATAAACAAGCAGCATCACTGATTGGTGTCACTCCAATAACACGCGAAAGTGTGCGCTACAAAGGTAAGCGCGTGATCCAAGGCGGTCGAGCGCAAGTACGCACAGTGTTATATATGGCAATGATGTCAGCCATGCAATGTAACCCCGTATTCAAAGCGACTTATGCTCGACTTTTAGCTGCCGGAAAGCCTAAGAAAGTCGCAATAATCGCGTGTGTTCGAAAGATGGTTGTGACCCTAAACTCTATGCTGAGAGATGGCGCTATGTGGGATGAAAATACAGCCAAAAACTAATCATTGACGCCATAGTCGTTTGTTAGGCGATGACCACGCGCGATACGGTACACGTTTCTACCCACGGCTCAATATCAAATTCTTCTCTAGGATCCAACACCTCAATTTTACTATTAGCCCATAGGCTCTTGGCACTTTCAACCTGCGGATAAGGATCAATTAAAAGAACGTTTTTGATATTTGAACCAAACTTTTTAAGATACTCCAATAATGCTTGGTCATAAGGGTTAAACGCAAAACCAAAAATAATAATGCTTTGTGATTGAGATAGTATATTTGCCCCTAGATCCCAAACTTCTTTTAGTTCAGCTGGAGGCTCTTTTTCAGGAGCCGGAGGGACAATTAGTGCGTTACCCGCCTTTCCTGGCTTACCGCTAGTATATTTGGTGTCTTTATCCCACGAAAGTGAGCCATGGAGCTTAACCAATGGTGTGTCACCAGTAACTCTTAAATGCGCATTTTGCCATGGAAACTGTGGATTGATTCCTCGACCTCTTAATTGCTCCCCAACCACGCCATAATTAAAGCCCGATGTTCCAAGTGCACATTCGACAATCGTGTCATAGTTACACGTAATAATGCCGTTTAGACCAAAAACTTTCAGCTTCTCAAAGAATTGTTTTAGGGCAACAATTTTTTCATTTTCTCTAACAACACGCTCGTCAAACATTGCTGCTGAATATGACCCACTAATTCTAGTCATAAATGGTTCTGTAAGGCGTCGATTCACATACCAGATAACTCGACTTTTCCTGTGGCTAGATTTTTCAACGCACCAATGAACAAACTTTTCTGGAGTGCAATCGGGGTTGCTTTCCCTCCACAGAACCCAGTCTTTTTTGATGAGCTCAAGTCTTCTCTCTTCGGCGTCAGAGGTGGTGCCTATATCAAAATCAAACAGATTATTAACTAACGGTAGGTCAAACGCCCATTTCGAAAAGCCCGCACCTAGAAATAAAGTTACCAATGAATCCTCCTCATATCGCCTAACGCCCTGTTAAGGGGTGAGCAACGCAATACCTAAGCCGCTGCATACCATCTTAAACACTAAAACCAACGCATAGTAAAAATGCCACGCGTTGCGAATCTCTCTGGAACAGTTTGTTAAACTGCTGGGTGGCGAGCCTTCTGTTCTACACACGCGTATTGAAGGTTCGCTATTAACATGTTGGATGCTCGTTTGTAGCTGATCATTGCTAATAAGGCGAACACTGTAAACAAAACTACATACAAGAAGTCTTCAAAACTACTATTTAAAAAGTGTCGTCTATTTTTTCGCCCGACAAACTGAGAAAGCGTAGCTGGAAGTTAAGACTTAATAGATACAGCCCCCAAAAAGCACCAATTATCCATTTGTAGAACTTCACTTTAGCATCAATACGTTGTTCGACTTTCTCAAGGTTGCTTTCTAAGAGTTCTATGCCTGACTCACTTTGAACTCCGTTTTTATCAAGTATATCGACAATTTTATTAACACTAGCCTCAGTCGCTCCATAGAATGCGTAAGCACTAGGTGTTGAAAAAATTGTTAATAACAATATTCCCCAAATGCAGATATTAAATAATATGAGAAATATCTCTTGAGGCATCTCCATACTTGATGAAAACAGTGCCAATAGCACCATTAATGCAAAGCTCGTAAAAGACCATACAGCCATAGGTTTGGTGAAATCACCGAAGCCTAGCTTTAGGTAGACCAAAGGATAGACAAAAAGTCGTTGAACTGGCTTCAGCAAACTTCGATTTATAGAAAATCCGAGTAAAGCAGACTCTGAAGCTTCTAATATTTCTTTTGTTTTTATAAACATCTGATCAACCCCTGCTGGCTATGACAACGCTTAAGTATTTATCCGTTGTCGTAGCACAATGGATAAATACCTGTTGGACTTGGCCGCTTCTATCTATGGAATTTGCTTTTTAGGACTGACTTACGTTCCACTATTATTATTAAGACCGGTACCCCGTCAGCCGTACATTTTCCACTTCTAGCCGCCAATTTATCTACAGCGACTATACCCGTTGCATAATATTTTTAAAAGCGAACAATACCCCTCTCTCGCCATAACACAGCGAAAATTTTATTCATTATAATCAGACAACTAGGTCAGTCGGTGCTCTGAAACGACTGTTCTAGGCCTGATATTGATGCACACAAGTACCATAGTATTGTTATGGCAGTTCGGACAACACAGTTTCTCTTTCAACACTTCCGACTTTTCTGCGGGTCGCTCTCGTAAGTTATGTCTAATTTCCGCTGTCGCTTTTACCCATACAGCCTTGGCTAAAAAGCCATAGTAGCGTATACGCATTAGCCCTTTAGGCAACACATGTAAAGTAAGCGTCGAAGTAACTCGCCCGCATTACAACACATTCTTTGCGTCCCATTGGTTCGATAGTCTTTGTAACTCATCGTGATACGGCCATCCACGTTATAACTTAATTGGTTTGGATTTAGCCCGATACGATTGCAATACCGAGATAGATACCCCACTACCGCTGTGGGCTCGTGGAGTACAGGTTTACTGTACACAACCCATCTCTTACTAGCGGCTTCTTCTAATAAGTTCTTGATAGATGAAATTCGGATTCCGAATTCCTCCAAAACTAAACAACTGACAAAAATCACTTCTGGCCACTTTTCGGCATAACCTCAACAGGTGGTACTTGATGCCAAACAATGTCACTTGTGCCTGTATAGATTTTTGTTGTTTTTGCGTTCGCATGCGCCATTCGCTCGGTAGCACTCTGCCCTTGCTGTTCAATCATTCGAGCTGCTAGTCCTCGAATTTCATGATAGGTCGGCCTTAGCGATTTCTTTAGATGGCTATATAGCCCTAAAGAGTCTCGAACCTTACTGAACTCTTTACTTATATTGTGGTGATGTACTTGGTAAAGATGGTCGGTCTCTTTTGAAATGCCACGTTGCTGCTGTTTGGGTTTACGATGAACGATATAAGGACAAATTAATCTCGATGTTTTAGAAAGGTCGACAATGTCTTTAATCGTCTGAGTGACAGGAATGGCTACAGTGGAAGCATCGGATTTTTTCACCTTCTCTCGGTGAACATATAGCATTCCATACACAGCATGCCCATCAACATACTCCACCTCTTTGTCAGGGTTCCAAAGAATCCCACAAACGCCTTCCCGTGGTTTGTATATACGATAACGAAGCCTATAGATCTCTCTCACAGCATGAGTCGTCTCAAGTGTTAAGCTCATTGCGACCTTAAGAAACAGTGGCGCTGCATCGTAGACCTTTTGGTAGTTTTCGATATCTAGGTCGTGGCGAGCTTTTGTGTAATCTTCTCTGGTCAATCGACGCTGTTTTTTATTGAGTACAAAATTACTCTCAATAGCGCTCTCATCAGCAAGGTAGGAAAATACCTTTTTAAGATTACTGATCTTATTGTTGAGCTGACGATTACTTAACTCTGAATAGTATTTCGAAAGGAACTCATTGATGTGCTGTAACTTGATCGATTTGGTTGGCAACCGCCCCATGAACTCATCAAGGCGGTAACAGTCCCTTCCCAAATTTCGATAAACGTCTTTGGAAAGCCGTTCTTCTTTCTTCACACGAGACAACACTAATGGAAGCCACTCTTTTAAAGGCCGATTAAATTTGTCCTTACGGCCTTTGGAGACAGCTTTACGAAATGGGGTCATCTCAGAAAGGGAAAACGCGCTTCCTAGCTCAGGACGATATTGCAAGTTGTAAACATGCGCAGCTTGTATCGCTTCTTGCTCTACAGTCCCGATAGGAAATAGCTTCTTCACACCATCTACGGTCGTAAACCGAAATCGAGATTGCCCCCTATGGCTCATTTTCACCAAGAATGGAGGGTAATGAGCCGTTTCTTTGCTTCTAGCTCTACCAACCATTTATGACTCCAAGAATCTTAGAAGTTCACTCACCCTGTCTGCAGGGTTCCCTATCTCGTCGTCAACACAGACTAAATATCGGCCCGTTGGCGTTCTAATGCCCTCGAGCTTGCCATGTTTAATCCAGTTTATGATGGTGGTATTGCATATCCCTGAATCAGGGTAAAACTCATCAATAAATTGTCTAGGTCTGATTTTACGCGTCGCCATGTCGTTCTCCTTACCTTTCTCACTACATGAAAATTAAGATTTTTCATCTACTGGTAGAAAAACTATGCACGATTTTTTCAGTGACATTCTATTTGCGCAGCAATTAACGAAAAGGATTCCCGAAGCGTAAAACGATTCAACGAATCGATTTCAAGCCCACTTTAGGGTGGACTAATACAGTAGTACCAAGTTGCTAATACATTGATTTTATTTGACTATTTCATTGGCCTTTTTAACCGTTTTTTAGGCCAATTATAGCTTAACCACCAGCTCTAAATACATGAAATTCATATAAATCAACATCATACAGCTAAGATTACTACCAACATCGGGGTTTCCTTGAACCGTTGCACGGTGGTTAAGTTTGATTTTCTCGCTTGTGTTAATGCTTAACTTACAACAAGCTTTTTGCTCAGCCTTTCATACAATTCAAAAGCTTCCGTTTTAGATATCAAATTTCCGAGAGCGTATTGATAAGCGAGCTCAATATCGTCGCTTTGGTTGGGGTAATAGCGCTTGGCGACTGCAGCGCACTGGCTCAGATTGGTGTACCAACTGCCGTCTTTCTCAGCCACAAAGTAATACGCCGCTCGAACTAGCTTCTTGCCAATCACCTTGGCGACATCCGTATCAGCCATTGTTTTAAAACTCGGGGTCATTTGCTTAAGAAAAGTCGATAAATCGCCATTAAGAGCTTGGGCTATTTCATTACTGGGCTTATATCGTGGAAACTTTATAGATAAATCATTCCCCCAAATACAACAGCAACAATGCTTGAGCCAAAACTGCCAATGGAATTCTTCGCTGGGCTGCAGAACCTCTGAGAGAGATCCTGGATCAATATCAAGCTTAGTCACTTGAGGATAGATTTGGGGTATGGTGTCAGAAAGGTGCTTAAATACTCCCCTCTCTTTTTGACCAAGCGGCGTAGTGAGTACGATAGAAACATCCAAATCAGAGCTACCAACAATGGCCGTTCCTCTAGGCACACTCCCATACAGGTAGATACCATCAACTTGACCTGGGAGCTCTCTTAGCAACGAATCAACGACTGCTGACACCACGTCTTGAAATTCAGGCGCAATGTTCTTTGGCGAATAAAGATTTTGAATGAACCCTTCTCGATCGAGTCCTCTAGTTTGTTCTTGCACCTTGGGTTCCTATTTTAATCGTTATAATTAATCACACCGGATTCTGATGATGATTTGAGGAGTGCCAGTGGTTAAAGTAACATTAACTCTCGCTTAGTTTTATCGTCCAGCTTTTCAATCGCGTAGCGAAAAGCAACTCTTGGTATTACAGCATGCTTAGCGTTTAAATAACCAATAACCTGTTGAGGTTCCTTTTTACTGAGGACTTTAAGCATCCAACCATATCCTTTCTGTACGAGGTCATGATCATCTTTTAACAATAAATCCGACACACGAAACGGATCCAACGCAGAATATCGATTCTTATTGATAGAATAAATTAAGGTGACAGCAGCAGCTCTACGTACAGAAAAATTGGAATGCTCGACCCATTTGGTTGTGAGTTCGAACAAATCATTGTACTGAGACAGTAACTCACCAAACGCATGAGTACAGAAATCATCACAATCATTCCAGTCAGTAACGTAGTGGAGTAACCAATGTTCAAATATGAAGAACGTTTCTTTAGAATATTGTTTTCTTACTCTAAAAGCCCAGTCGTAAGCAATAACACCTAACGCCCAATCCCTTTCTTCAAGCAATTGAGTACACAGGGACAAAACATTAGAGATATCTTTATTTTTGATGGTTTTAAAAACGAGCGCCGATATAGATCGAACCTGCCCTGTTTTAACACTAGCCTCTGGATAACCAACGTCTGAAAGATGAAGCTTTACCGTTTCAACGATATTCATTAATTGCCAAACCTTCATAGAACTAAAATTAATATCAAAGTGAGATACACAGCACTTAAACCATACGCATTGGATTTATAAAATATAAGTTACCTTAATCACAACATTCATTATTGAGCATTTAAATTACCACTAAAATAAGGATATTCCCTTTGGTAAGAGTAACTTATAATGCATACTAGCGGCCTTTAAAAGAGGTGCTAAATGAAAAAGAACGGTTTTACACTTATTGAGCTTGTTGTCGTTATTGTGATCCTTGGAATACTCGCCGTAACTGCTGCTCCAAGGTTCCTCAACGTAAGTACTGATTCTCATATTGCAGTTGTAAAAGGCACTGGAGCCTCTTTTAAAACAGGGGTCGATCTTGCCTATTCAAAAAATTTAACCTCAAACGGTGGCGGTGCTTCCACGAACGTCCCTATCTATGATGACTCTGCAACAGGTCAGCTCGATTTCAATGAATGGGGATACCCGGCCCAACAATGGCACTTACCCGAAGAGTCCCCAAGATTAGATAACGCTGAAGACTGCATTTCGGTATGGGGCGCACTGCTCCTCGATCCACCTAGTATTTCAAGTTTCAATTCACCAGAAGAAACCGACTACATTGCTGAATATATACAGACGGATCAGTGTATCTATCATTATCGAGTCGTGCCGGGAGTTTCCATTAACTACAACTCAATGAATGGTGACGTCACTGTAGACGATGAGCCAGATAACTAAGCGCTAAATGTTGGTCTTTCAGAGTACTTGGGAATTTACGGTTTCTCTCAATAAAAGTGCCACACATTAAGAATCAACAGCACACATTTAAGACTGACTTATTTTGGCGTAAACAAGCGTGCTGTCCATATCTCCTGATGGCAAACGTCGATCATTGGCTAAGCGATCTTCAAGTTGATAGCCACATCGTTTGGCCACGGCCTGACTTTTAAGATTCGAGCCTGCCATCCTAATTTCGACTCTTTTCGCACCTTTTTGAGTGAATGCATATTCTTCGATAATTCGGACAGCTTCACTCACGTAACCCAAGCCCGTTTTTGATGTTCGCAACCAATAGCCGATTTCAAAGTAAGGGACAGTATCGTCTCTGATCATAAAACCAATAGCCCCGATAAATACCCCTGTTTGCTTTTCAATAATATTGAACCAGAACTCGCCAGTAAAGTTGGCGAAATTATTGGTAGCATCTTGAATGTTAAGTTCTAGCTGCTCTTTACTTAGAGAATCAGAAACCCAAGGTAAGAATGGGGAAAACTCGGCCTTGCACTCATTTATCACCTCAAACATCTCTTCGCTGTATTTTAATGATGGAGGGGTTAATTTGAGCCTTTCACTTTCCATCACCAAGCCTTTTTCCAATCAGAACGTAGAACCGCCAACACAACGGTATCCCACCATTGACCTTTGAAGAATCGATGATCTTTAAAACACGCTTCTTGTTTCATTCCCATTGACTTACATAATTTAATCGCAGCCAAGTTCTTGCTGATGGTTTCGGCGTAGATACGGTGTATGCCTAACTCTGAGAAACCAAAATCAGCGAGGGCTTCAGAAGCTTCTATAGAAAGCCCTTTTCCCTGAATTTCCCTTGAGAAAGCACAGCCCATCGAAGCTTGTCGCTCGCCCTCAAGGCGCAAACAAACGGTTCCAATAAACTTCCCCGAGTCTTTGCTTTCAACCACTAATTGAAAAGACCGGCGCGGAACTTCCAAAGCCTGCGCAACAAACAACTGAGTTAGCTCTCGATATTTGTTAGGTTCACAATCACTTTCGTCATAGAAACGCTGATACTTCACGTCTTGAGACATCGCAACAAACGCACACTCGTCTTCGAGACTCATATCTCGAAGAATCAACCTGTCAGTTTCCAGCTTAAACATCAAAGTTCCTTTTTATCTTATAGCCTTGAAGGGAAAAGTCTCGAAGGTGTTTACTCGTATACTTTCCCGTTATGCTTTAACCAACCATGAGTATGATGATTACGAGGGTCTTTGTGTGTCCAGTGCATTACGCCACCTTTCTTGTTCCACTCATATTCACCATAAAATTCAATTCGATCGCCCTTTGCCAGTCCCTGAACACGAGGCGCTAAGTCAATATTATGTGCGACTAACAAGGTTTGTCCGCTATCGAGTCGCAAAATGAATTTCTGATGTCGAGATCCTTTATTATCATCAGGAAGTACTCGATACACCGTACCCGAGCCGCGCACCTGAACGTCGCTTTGATGATTTTCGTAAGCTTGCTTAAGTCGCGTATCATTCGCTTGAACATGACTGATGCCGAAGCTAAGCAGCACCAAAAGTAGAGCGCAAAATTGTTTCATTCCTTTCATTTCCCATATCTGTGTGTTGATTTGGGATACTGACTGGGCATCCCATCTTTTAACGATGCTTGTACTGAGTCGGACAATAACCTCTCGAAACGTCCGAACTGCGCAGTTTTACATGCTTGGTCGAGCGCCCAGAAACACGTGAGCGCCACAGCTTAAAACTGCCAAGCTTGAGATGGCTACGCATAAAACGAGTCACTTGCGATTCATTCAAACCAAATTGCAGTTCTATTGCTTCAAACGGCGTTCGGTCTTCCCACGCCATTTCAATAATTCTTGATTCATTCTCTTTAGATAACATCATGCATACTCTTCCTTTATAAACTGGGAGAAATACGCTCGTCTTAGATTTAAAGATCACAGGGTGACCACTTTGAACTCCACGACTTATAAAGTTCGATAAAACAACAGGCTAGCAGCGAGGCAATCATGGGGTTAAATAAGCTTGTACGAACTCTCTAAGCACTCTCGCATTGTTGTGGTATTTGCTATCCCCGCACTTTATGCCATCCACTCTGATGTCCGGGCTGGAATAAGCAGGTATAACATCTCTCTCATAAGACATCACAGTCCCTCTGTCAGCACAAATTGCGCCGAAGGAATATTGAGGAGCTCTTGGATACGTTCCAGAAATGTAACTTTCGATACTATCAAAATCTTTCAATAACGTTTTATAGTCATGATTAGCACCACTTAAATGGCCAATTTCATGCTCCATTAAGTAATCAGGGCAGTTTACCGCTAAAGAAAAAAAGTAGGATACTGAAGATGACATACCACAATAATCAGACTCAAAGCTAAAATTATAATTAGAAAATACTATCCCAGTAAAAATGGGGACGCCGTCTTCTGTTGTTTCTGGAATCGGCTCATCCATCGAGAGTTTTAATAACCTCTCTGCTGCGCCCAAATCTTGAAACCAAAGGCTGTCGATTTCTGGCGTATAAGTCACCTTGGTAACTTTTCTCGTCATAGGGATGCAGGAGTTCTTCAATACCAGATTCGAATAGCTTTCCCATGTCGCTATCTTAGAGGCTATAAATGCTTTGGAATATTCGGCTAACACCGATTCATCAACATAAAGGTGTATTTCTGTATTCAAAACCTCGCTCTGTGCACAAGTAGGAAACTCGATGCTTTGAGCATTGGAGAGTCGACTATTGCTCAACACTATAATCAAAACACAACCAACTAACTGGATGAGCCTTTTAAAAGAACTCTCACTGACTCGTGTATTCATTTCCACCCTCTCCCTATATTCAAAACCACAAAAAGCATCACAAATGCCGTGACTTAAGATTCATATCAATCACCATTACACATATAAGCATTGGCCTCTCAAAGTAACCTGCACTATCTGTGTTTTTCAGAAAACAAAAAGCTCGCCATGCAATGACGAGCTTTATTGATTATGGGAGTTCAACGGTTATAAGACCCTGGCATTAACAAGGCCCAAATACGAAGAAATCTAAAGTATTAAGACACCTGATCGCGCAAAGCCAATTCAACGTTTTTCAACACTTTGAACTCTTCGCGAGTACAACCGCGTGCCACGGAAACCCAATGGTCGCCAGTTTCATCGGCTCCTTTAAACTCTGCACGCAATTCATATCTTCGCCATGTAACAAACGCCAAGATAAAGGTCAGTGCAAGCATCGGTAAACCGAACTGAGGAACAAATGCCCAAGTCGCAGCCGAGAGAACTAAAGCCAACGAAACAATATTGATTGCGTTTTCTTTAAGACCCAATTGACGAATTTCTAACTGTTTGATTTTACGTAAGCTATACACATCTTTCTTCACTCGGAGTTCGTTAGAGCTCACCAGAAAATCTGATGCTTTGTATGACCTACGGAGTCGCACTAAATTCGCTAACCTGTTGCGTGTTTGGTTCTTTTTCATCGCCTTTCTCCATGTTATTAAAGGTTAGTAAAAACTAATATAATCATGAAGTTAATGAACGAGCGCTTATTTTATAAATCAAACTAATATTAAAATCAAGCTTATGCAATTAATAACACTTATAACAACACCATCTTACATGTCAAATTTCAATACAAAGAAGGCTTATTAAGGAATCTACTCATCATAAATCGGTGTACTTTAGTTAAGTGAGATATAGGCCGATAGTGATTCCGATAATCGACCGAACATACTAAACGGCGGGCATGGTTCACCCTGCTTTGTAACTACTTATTTCAAAGAGATTTTTGCAATGAATCTCACGCTCTAGGAATGCTGAACCACGGTCACATAACGCTCCATCTTCCATAATCAGAACAGCCACCCTCCCTCTTGATCATTGATTTTTTGAATACCAAAATCATTCAATTGAACATATCAACATAGCTTATCAATTAAGCAATTGATTTCATAACAAAGAGACTGTACGCTTGCGTTATGCACACGGTTACCTAATGGAGATCACGATGAATGAACTACTGACATGCGCTATGGAACAGAAACAACGAACAACAGTGACGAGTTTATTCGCAAGAAATGGATTCAAGATCGCTGCTACTGACTTTGATGATGTGACTTTCGAACGAGAGAGTGTGTTGGTCAATGTTCGTTTTGATGCGTCTTCAAACGTTGAATCGATTTCAATTCTAAACAACTAACGAGCTCACAAGCAGGTCGCTAAAATAATTGAATGGCCAACATTCGAGTCATTTTAGCGTATCTTGCGACCTGCCATTTTCTACTTCATCCCCATCCTCTTCTTTTCAAAAGTCACCGAGTGACAATTAAATCAATAACTCGCAATTCCATGAGCTTGGCTTATATTTATTAATACCCTTTGAACAAAAATTCGAAATGATGCCTATGTTCCTAACTCGGTTAATTTATGTCAGTACGCTTTCCGAATGTTGTGATTCCAAAGCATTGGAGGAGATACTCGCTATCTCGCGAGATCATAATCGGCAGAGCCATTTAACGGGGCTTCTCAGCCATAATCAAAAGTACTTTCTTCAATGCATTGAAGGGTCTAGAGAGGCCGTTAACCACACGTACAATCATATTCTTAACGACGAGAGACACAATCACGTCGCAATACTTTATTTTAAAGAGATTGATAGCAGAGAATTTGGAGATTGGTCGATGGGAGACATTCCGCAGTCCAATTTAACCGATCTGTTGAACTTACAGTTTTCAACGTCAGACCAATTTAACCCGTACGAAATGTCTGGCGAAAGTGCTTATCGAATGCTTTTAGAGTTAAAGAAAAATTTGCCATCTGAATAGATCTTCGACCCGACTTAATCCCTAGAGTTAGCAACAAAAAGCCCCAACATATGGGGCTTTTTGCATTTTATAGAGGCATCTATTTGTTATTTTTCAGTAATTTCTACTCTCGCTGCTCACCGTCTCTTGTTCACTGCCAGAAAGAGCTTGCTGTTCGGCAGTAATATCAGACTCTTTGAACACAATGAATGCACGACGGTTTAACGCATCGGCTTGCTCTGTTCGCTCATTAATCGCTGGCTGTAACTTACCAAACGACTTCACTTCCCAAATGAACTGCTTAGGGTCGAGTTTGGTTTTGAGGTATTCAACCACCGTTTCGGCGCGGTGCTCGGCCAACTTCTCATTATAAGAGAGCGAACCCGCTTGGTCGGTATGCCCTGCTACCATGATACTGCCTTGCAAGCCACTCAACTGAGCCGTGAAATCATCCAACTGAGTTAAGTCTTCTGGCTTAAGCACTGATTTATCAAAATCAAAGTGCGGCGTCATTGCCATATAAACTTTACGTTCTGGTTTTGGTGGCTCACAGAAAGGCATCTCTTCATACTTCTGAGCTTCTTCAAACACAATAAATGCACGGCGGTTCTCCGCTCGGTCTTTATCTGTCTTACCAAACAGAAGGGGTTGAGTCTCACCAAGGTGTTTCACTTCCCAGTCATATTGCATTGGGTCTAGTTGCCCTTTCAAATAATCTGCGACCGATTTAGCACGGCGCTGTGAAAGACGTTCGTTGTATTCCAGAGAACCTTTGTAGTCAGTATGGCCGACAATCGTGATACGCCCTTTGAGGCCTCTGATCTCTTTAACAAAGGTATCCAAGTTGATCTTGTCGAGGTCGCGTAATTGGTGTTTATCAAAGGCAAAATGCTCTGCGATGGCGATGTGCACCTCACGCTCTGGCGCCAAACACTCGTTGATTAAAAACTTAGACACGTCTATGCCAGCAAACTTGTCTCGGTTCTCCTGACTCACGTACGTGTCGGTTGCACAGCCGGAAAGCAGCAACGTACTCATCACTGCGCTTATTAGGAAAATAATTGTTTTCATCTTACTCTTAACTGTCACTTCGAATTCTCAACTCTTAACTTTCAACCCACTTTTGGGCTGGCTTAGATCTTACCGACTAAGTTAATGAACACACCGGATGCGTCGTAGTCATCATCATTGGTTAAGTCACTATCAAACGCAGAGAAGTTATAACCAATCCCCATTTTGAAGTTCTCGCCGATGTGCTTGTTCACCGAAACTAATGCACCGTGTTCTAGCTCATCGTTGAGAGTGTCTGTTTTCCAGTGGTATTCACCCGTCACATCCCACTCTTTCATCACGCGGTAAGAAGCGCTTAACCCGTATAGGTCGATATCGCTTTTAACCAGCTCATTCGAACCAGACGCTCGTTCAAAAGCTTGCTGTTTGTCTTTGTGCGCGTACTTAGTACCGACATCCCAGTGTTGGTCGATCGAATAGATCGCTTCAACTTCAATGATCTGACTGGTTTCGTCTTGATAATCCACATCGCGATCCAGTTGGTCGTAATCTGCAATATAGGTGTAGCGGCTCAGTAAATTGAGTCGATCGTTGTAGATCGGACGATACGCGAGGCCGCCAGTGGCTTCGGTAAATTGCGCCATGGTTTCGCCCGTAGTCTCGCTTTTGGTAATGGAGTAGTTGTACTTACCGAACAATGTGTACTCTTCCGTTAAGTGATGCGTATAACGGTTGGTCGTCACGATTTGTTGTAGCTCTCGTTGAGCGATGTCAGGGTCGTCTTCACTCTTATCCACTCGATATTCAAATTTGTGACTTAAGGTGATGTCATCTAGGTCAATTGAAGCATTTAAGCTAATAGATTCACGCTCTGTGGTGATGTTCTGGTCATCTTCAATTTCCCCAAGTTGATAACCGATCCCCATCTCGACATCTTCCGTCACATCGTAACCAAAGCCGTACGAGTCTATACGACCGTGGCCATCGTTTTCATCAACGAACTGGTTCTCTTGGTAGAAATCGACACTGCTAGTCAGGTCTGCACGCTGACCAACAATCACGTTGTTTTGGCCTTCGTAGTTATCATCTACATAAGTTACGTAGGTTGAGTGGTCATCGGATACATCGTAAGTCACCGTTGCTTCAGCAACTTGGCCACGGTCGCCGTCGGTGTATTCACCACCCAATGACAAGTCTTCCAATACTTGGAATTCAGCACCAATCGATGCGCTATCGTTCTCGTCGTAGTCATCCGATTGAGAGACTGTGGTTTGGCCTTTAATGTAGACGCTATTGTCACTGTCCCACATGTATTCCAAACGCACACCCGCTAAGGTCGCATCGCTGTGCTCGTCGTTTTGATTAAGCTCTTCAGTTTGTTGCCCCGCCGCAGACACCTTGATGTGCTCAGTGATTTTAATTTGAGTCTCGACCTCAATGGTTTCAGTATCCGCTTCTAAATTGCCGTCGACATCACGCTCTTCATTGGTAGAGAAACGAGATAGAACCGCCAAGCGATCGGTCGCTTGCAAACGAAGTTCTGCACCGTAGGCTTCTTGTTCTAGATCATCGCTACTGCTTGCGTAACTATATCCCGCGTCTTTGTCTCGGTACCAAAGCTTCAGGTCATTACCAACGGCACCAAAAATGGTGGGAGCAAGGTCATAAAGGCTGGTAACAGCTGTGATTTGAACACTGTCACCCTCGCGGTCTTCCAATGTGTCGCCAATTGGTGTAAAGGTTAAACCACCATCGGTAGAGACGAAATTCGACTCGGTTTGCCTACCTTCACTGTGTGCAAATTCAGCTTTAATGTAAGTGCCTTCTGTCGCACGTAACGTTAAGTCGGTGCCGTAAGACTCGTAGTCTTGATTGTCCTTTTCTTGAGTCGCATACGTCACGCCCACGCCAATGTAATCGTTGACCCAACCTTTGGCACGACCACCGTAAGACATCGCATCTAACGAGTCTGAACCTTGAGGAACATACTCATAATCAACAACCAGAAAGTTTTCGTAGTCGTCGCCGTTTTCAATCACGCTGCCAAAGCTGTCGGATAGGATGTTGTCGAGTGGCTTGGTCAAAATAATGCGACCTTGGTACGGGTCAAAGTCATAGTCGACGCCCGGCTCAAGTGGGATTTCATTTTGTACTAGGCCATATTCATCTTTTACTTTTACGTAAACCTTGTCGCTTCCCGGTACCGCTTCGCCGTGGCGAAGAAAATACAGAGAACCGCCCGTACCTAAGAACTCATCATGCGCATACAAGGAGTCAGCTTCTGCCGTAAATCCGACCACGTTCAAGCGGTCTTCACCGTATTGGGTGGTATCGCGAGTGCGGTAATCAGCTTTGAAACCATATAAGCTACGGTTGTAGTCGTTGTTCTCAGTACCGGTTAAACCTGTGTTGTAGTTACCCCACAAGTATTGCGATTTATCGTATTCCACATTGAGGTAAACCTTACCCTTAGTGTTGACCACTTTTTCGATGTTTGAGCTGTCACCATAGTTACCGTAATACAGCTCATCGTCGTCTTCGAGGATATCGAATACATCCGAATCGTCTGATGCGAACGGATGTTTGAACATGTCTTTGATCTCACTTTCTCGAGTATCGAAGTGAGTTGTCACGCGAAGCTTGTCACCAAATTTACCTTGACCAAAGTAGGCTAAACGACCTTGATTATAGATGTCATTTTGATACTGGTCATCGACACTTAATGCATCGCTATTGCCAGAAACATTGTTCTTACCAACATAAAGATCAGCCAAACCCGTTTGCGCGTAATAAGTATCTGGGAT
This sequence comes from Vibrio sp. L5-1, assembly GCF_021728315.1. Classification (NCBI taxonomy): domain Bacteria; kingdom Pseudomonadati; phylum Pseudomonadota; class Gammaproteobacteria; order Vibrionales; family Vibrionaceae; genus Vibrio; species Vibrio sp. L5-1. The sequence continues at coordinate 553,565 of NZ_JAKKCQ010000002.1, forward strand.
ACGAACGTACAACTTGTAACGGCGTTCATCACCGTTATCAAACACAACCTTGGTTGGGAAAATATAGGAGTCTGTAGGTAAGTACTGCTCTGCGTATAAGTTGCCGTCTTCAACGTCAAATTCGTCTTCACCGATGATGACCTTATCGACGCCTTTTAAACCGTTACCAATGAATTTGGCTAGGCCTGCATTGGTCGGGATATTGTGACGCATCAGCTTAGCTTGGCCATAGCTTTTGTCTTTGCTCTCTTCATCGTCGTTATCGTTGCGATCGATATCGACTTCAGAATCAGGCTTTACTAAGTCCGTCACACCAACGGTAGTCACATCCATGTTACCATCTTTGTCCCACGCTTTTAGGCGGAACATCAACTGCTCACCAACCGCAAACTGGTAGTCGACATCAGTTTGACCATCCCAGTTGATGTCAGAATCGTTTGCCAGTTTATCGCCATCAAGCACAGCGATTGGCTCAGACAAGCCAAAGTCACCCACACGGTACACTTCCAATTGGTACTTTTTGATGTAGTAACCATAGTTGGTGGTGACGGTGAAACCGACGCTGTCACGCAGTGTGCCTTGTTCGACTTCTAATTCATCACTGACACTGACATCTAATACTGGGTCAAAGCGAGTGATGTCACGGCTTGCCCAAATAGCGCCTTGCTCTAGGTAAATACGTGAGCTGTCTTGGTCTTGATTCGGTTTGGTGATTTCAATGCCAGTCGTCTCAGAACCGAGTTTTTCAAGCTTACCTGTGTCTTTCGCTACCGCCATCACTGGGATGGCAGTCAACACACACGTCGCTAAACGAGACTTACTAAATACTTTCATATAATTTCCAGATACGGTTCCAATGGCTTACTTCTGTTCACTTTCTTGATCTTTGCGATGAACGCTAAAGTTGAACTTGGTGAGCTTGTTCGGGGTAATTCGCAACACTTTCGGGTTTTCGCTCACCACTTCCATAGAGGTGGATAACGAATCAGTGTCCAACTTCACTAGGAAGTTCTTACCTTTCTTATTGAGTACCCATTGGTCGGGCACGTGGTAACGACCGTACTGGTCTGTGTAAATAACGATTCCCTCAACCGTCATCAACTTAACGCCCGGAATACCATCTTCGTAAATACCTTTGTTCTCGATAACGATTTCCCATAGGTAATCCTCGCCATCGCGATATAGGTTTCTGGTTACGTTGAGGTTTTCCGCGCTCAGTCCCTTCTTCTTATCGGATTCATGCTTGAACTGAATCTGACCTTTTGTGTCGAACCCAATACGAGAGCCCGAATCGGTCGTGACATAGAAATCAAAGCTCTGCTGTGTGCGAGTCTTAAATTGAACCACCACTTTGCTGGTTTCTGGCAGTGTTCGGTTTACTGAATGCCCCCAAAGATCGCCAAGATCCAAGCCCTGCTCAAGCCCAGTGGTTATCGCACCATCTTGAACAACAACGTCTTGACCATCACGGATGATGTGTGTCGAGTCAGCGATGTAGCCTTGCGTTGATAGGTTCGCAGTTAACTCAACATCAAAAGCGGTTGCATCAGCTTGGAATCCATCCTTGTTATGATCTTCAAAAACTTTACCGATGATTGATGAGGTATCGAACACCTTGTCCGGCTCTACGGTCACTTTAGCGGTGTCTTCATTGGAAACAGCCGAGCCATCCACTTTCGCGACTGCGGTGTTGATGTAGTCACCAAAGGTGGCACCTACCGATACACGCAATAAGTATCGAATACGTAGCTTCTCGCCCGGATCAAAGTTCAACGAAGTGAACATAAGCTTGCCAGTGTCTGATGGCTCTTGAGAAAGAACCTGATCGTCTTCCGTACCAAACTCACCATCAATACCGCTCAACACCACTTCTGACGTGTCCACGATGTACTTCAAGCCACCTGGGTAACGGTCTTCTACCGCCACGTTCTTAAAGTAAGATTCATTGTTGTTTTCGACGATGATCTCGTACTCAACCGCATCACCGACTTGCGCGGTATCTTGCAGTGCAGATTTAGTCAGCTCCAATTCCCCAGAGTTATCAGGAATCTTCTTGATGTGAGTGGTTACGCTGTCGCTGGTTTCGGTACCGTCAGATTCGGTCGCCGTGAAGGTATTAGTAATGTCGTCATCCAAACCTTTACCTAATGTACCCACCACTTCAAATGCATAGGCATTTCGCTTTTGGGACTTCAGGTTAACGGTAGTGTCTAGGTCTTTGCTCGACGGGAAGCTATGACGCTGAATCACCGAGCCTGTGTCATCGACTTCCACGCCTTCAATCGTCCAGTCAGTAAACACTTTGTTGCCAACGCTATTTTGCAGCTCGCTGATCTCATCAGTGAGTCGCACATTCGCTGCATTACCTAAACCATTGTTGGTCACGGCTAGGTAATAAGTGACACTGTCGTCATCTTCAGTGTATTCAGGTTTGTCTGAACGCTTTTCGACAACCAGATCTGCACCCACTGGCGGTAAATCCAGAGCTGATACTTGGTCTGCCACTGCCTGCATCGAGGTTTCTGATGCCAACATGCCTTTAGAACGAGCACGCATCGTTGGGCTACCGGTTAAATCAAGGTAGTAGCCAAGCACATCGATGTTGGTCAGCATGTCTTCGTTAACTGTCAGGGTGAAGGTGTAATCAATCTTGCCGCCCGGCGCGATATCGACCAAAGTGAATAAGTCTTTGTCATGATCAAACGTACCCGGTTGCGTTTCAGCCCCTTCCGATTTAGCGGTAAGTGTCCAACCATCAAAAGCATTGCTGCGAGAACCGTCGATGTAATCACCCATTGACTCAGAGAACTGGGTGTAAAGCGCGACATCTTTAGCGATGCCACGACCAATGTTTTGTACCACTAAGTGATACTCGACTTGGTCGCCCGGCACGTAATAAGGTGCGTCTGTAAAGAGATCGGCTTGAACAACCGCGGCAACAGTTTGAACCGGAGGGCTAACCACATCACCGCCGTCGACTTGCGCTGTATTGATGATACGCCCAGTCGCAGTATCGACCACGGTACCTTTTGAGCGGAATACAACCGTACCGTGCGGAGCAATATCCACACTGTATTCCGTCGGGCTAACTTGCTCGGTCGTAGTCCCGACCGTGGTTGAGTCAACAACCAAAGAAGTGGTTCCGTCAACCAAAGCAGGCCCAGTGGTACCATCGTAATAGCTCACCTCAATGGTACTCATATCATCGACAACGCTTAGGTCACTGATGTAGTTGTTTGAGGTGTTTTCAATAGTGATCAAGAATTCTAGCTCACCACCCGGTTCATACTCGGTTTGTACGTTGGTTTTCGTCGCAACAAACTCAGAGCCTTTCGGCGTAATGACTACCGTCGAGTCTTGTGGTGTACCGTTGTAAGTGATGGTTGCCGTGTTACTGATATCGCCAATCGCCGTAGTACGAATCAACGCCTTAACGTGGAAAGTCACTGTGCTCTGTGGCGCAACATCCATACTCACATCAATGTCTTCACTGAGGTCGAACGTCTTTGGAGTTACTACGGAGCGATCATCTGAGGCTTCAAAGCTCACTTCCCATAATAGAAATGCCGACTCTTGTTTATCCGCGGTCGTGTCGACTTGAATGTCACTGATGATGTCTTGCAGCTGAACGTCAGAGGCAAAAGCATCAGAACTATTGGTTACCGTTACCTCATAGTTAACCAGCTTGGTCACTTCATAAGATGACGTGTCGACAGTCTTATCGATAGAAACCGTCGCCAACACTGGTGTGCTGGTAACACTGTCATCAAATGTTGTGCCGTCAAAGGTCGCTGATGCGATGTTAGTAATATCGCCTGTCGCAAGCGCATTCGTCGCTACTTGAATCGTAAAAACAATGCTGTCTTGAGGTGCGATATCGAGCGTCTCCTTGAGGTCTTCACCACTGGTTGCGTCTGGTACTGGCGTTTCACCCGTCGTCGATACCGCTGAAATTTGGATTGAAGCAGGATCAAAGGCTTGATTCGTCTCACCACCAGCAATCGTGGTTTCAACCGATTTCAACGCATCTTCAATCACAACATCTTCTGCCCAACCTAAGCCGTTATTTTTAACGGTCACGGTGTATTGAAGTATTTCTCCCGGAAGGTATTCCGTTTTATCAACATCTTTCGTGATCTCAACTTGTGCGTCTTCTGGAATGTAAGTCGCGTCTGCGGTGTATTCACCATCATTGCCAGCCACTTTAACAACGTTAGTGATCTCACCTTTGGCTTTGTCATTCACGGTATTGGTGACAATAAACGAATAGCTATCGCCGGGGTGAATGCTGTAAGTGGCGCTGTAACCTTGAGTGGTATTGGACACATCCTTGCGAGCATTCAGTGTTGGGTCGCCACTACCATCAATCTGTTCATCGCTGATGATCCAATTGCCGGTAAGGGCTTGTTCTTGATCTGGGCTATTAGCCACTTCTGTCATTATGGTATCAATACGATCCGTCAGGACTTGATCCACAAGGTAACCTTCACCTGTGTTAGCCACGGTGATCTTGTAGGAGATAGGTTGACCCGGTTGGTACTTAGCATCAGGCTCGACAATCGGGGTGGCTTCTTTGGTTAGCACCAACTGTCCCGGTTGAGGCGTGATGTACCCCTCTCTTAAGCGAGCAATTTTCGAATCGTCCAAGCCATGTCGTAGGTATGCAGTATTGGTAAAGCGACCAATCGCGTCATCACGCACCTTGCCTTCAACATGGATTCGAACAACCGTGTACTTGTCACCACCGCCAGTGCCCGCATCATCACGACCTGCCATCTTGACTGACTCAGCAGGTAAATCGATGTCTGGACTGTTTTTTCCTATCAGCTTGTCTAACTCTGAGAAATCATTCGCGTTAGGATCAGATGGTGCAGAGTTGTATAAAACATCGTAATCGACACGCCACTCTGTGAGTGCGGTTTGCATTGAACCATCGACCGTTTCGACTTCGAAGCCACTGATGATGTCACGAATCGAAAACAGGCCAGAATCCACATCGTCGTTTGTGATGTCGATGTAGTAATTCACCGTTCCACCCGGTACGTACGTGGGTGTATCTGTCCACTTATCGATTAAGATATTCGAGCGACCGGGGTCAAGTACTATGTCGTTGGTGTCATCGCCGTTCACTTGTGCTGTGTTAGTAATGGTACCTGTTGCCGATGTTGAAACCGTGCCTTTAACATCGAACACGATGCGTTCGCCGGGGCGAAGATCGACAGTCACATCCAACGGGACACTTCCGTTGTAGTCGCCCTGTACGTCATAAGATCCTACCGGTTCAACTGCAATCGCTGTTGCCCAATCAGAGAACGCATCATCGCCATCTTCCGTTTTGATGGTGTGAATCGCATCGATAACGCTCACATCATTTGCGATGCTATCGCCTGTGTTATCTAACGTAACTTGATACTCAACATCACCACGTGGTGCGTAAGTACAACCGCTGCCATCGTTTGAAGGAACAGAACAGCCAGCCGATTCACCATCGGTATAAACCAAGGTTTTGAAGTAATCGAGCTCGGCATCTTTAGGTGGTATCACTTGCGACGTCGCAGAGCCACTTCCTGCGGTCACTTGGTTCGCATCAATCGTGCCCAAAGCGTCGTCACGAACGACACCGGTTAAGTTAAAGGTCAGCACTTCTCCCGCGGCAATATCGATTTCAATATCAAGGTTGCCACTGGTGTTGTAGCTTGGTACATAAGTATCAGCGTTGGCATCAATACCATTGCTGACTTCATGGGTGATATCGCCAGAAACAAAAGCGGATTCCGTTTTACCGCCAATCACTTCGACTTGAATGTCTGTGATTGTGTCTTTGATCTGAATATCATTCGCCCAACCGTTTTCAGGGTTTGTGACTACAAATTCATACTCAACTTCGTCACCCGGAAGATAGGTATCACCACCACTGAACGGGTTGCCGTTGATCGACACCACACGTTTTTCAACACTGGTATTATTTTCAAGCGGCATTAAATTCGCTGTTCGAGCACTACCGTCGTACGTCGCTTTATTTTGAATGTCACCCAATGCATCTTCACGAATTTGAGCATGAATAGTGAACGTTAGGCTTTCTTGAGGCGCGATAACAATTTCGTTATCAATATTGATGTTATTGCCCGGTACGAAATCAATCGCGTCGGTAATAGAGCCTGTCGCAGCCGTTTTATCTAGGCTAACTTCCCAGCCAGCCAAGAACGGTTTTCCAACAGGATCACCACCTGTGGTGGTGCTGTCTTCTGCAATACGAGTTTGAATTTCCGAAATCGCATCTTCTAGGCGAGAACCATATTCAATACCATCACCCGCATTCTTAATCTCAACGCGGTAATAAACCTCACTCTCACCAGAAGCTTGAGAATATTCAGTTTTTTGCGAAGAGAAGCCTGCATCATAAAACGCTTTTTTAGAGAACGTGACTTCAGGATCGGCCATCGTTGATGGTGGCGATACCGCGATCAACTCATTGCCATTGTCTTCGTCGATGAAAGCTTTGTTGGTAAAAGAACCAACCGCTTTCGGACTGATCTTGGCTTTTATGACATAGCGGACAAACGCTGACGATGCAGCTCGGCCAAAGTTGTCTGCCGAGATATCGAAGTGAGTATCAATCGGCTTATTGTCTTGGATTGAGTTATCAACATCTGGGTTGGAAATACCTGAGCTATCAGTGAATGTTTCAATCGTCCAGCTATCAAATGCAGGGCCACGCGTTCCATCAAAGTATTGAGTGTTAATTTGGTCGATGTCATCACGCAAGCTCATATCATCAACGTGGGCGCTTGCAATGTTCTCAATTAAAATTTCATACTCAACATAACCACCTGGCATGTAGTTAGTTGCGCCAACCAGTTCGTTTTCATCCGTGTCGTAATACGCCAGAATGTTCTTTTCAAAATCAACTTTTCGAGCTTCTTGACGAATATCATGAGATATCGTGTCACCATCAACGGTTAGAACGTTAACAACACCACCATTGGCTTTGTCATTGATGGTCGCGACAACTTGGTACTCAAGCTTAGCGCCCATCGGAATATCGGCTTCAACATTTAGGTTACTGTTGGTTGATGTGTAAACATTGCCAGCACCTGCGCCCGCATCCACATACTCAGAATCAGTTCCAGTTGCGATCGATGTGATAGTCCAATCTGAATACGCTGGTCCTGTATTACCATCCACTAAGCTGACCGTAATATCTTCGAGGTTATCGACGATTGGAATATCGTGAGCGTTACCTTTGCCGTCATTTTCAATCACTAAATGATAGGTCACCGTCTGAGCTGGCTCGTACACCACTTCATCAGTCGTTTTATCAAAATCTAAATGGTAATCATCGGGAATCACGACGGTATCTCGGTAATGAATATCACCGACCGCATCCGGTCTTACTGTACCTGTTACTGTGTAAGTCACGTCTTCGCCAGCATCGATATCAATTGAAGTCACAATGTCAGTGTCGTTCGCAACATCACCGTCTTTGGTACCATCGGTTGTACCCGCGTTCGCAGGGTCGCTCTTAGCAACCGCCACCGTAAACTTGTTTGAACCTACCGAATCATCGAAAAATGGATTACCTGAATTGCCGTCTTGTAGCTCCACTGATATGTCATTAATCAGTTCGTTAACGTCAACGTTATTTCGATAACCGTGCCCGTCTTGAGAGTTGTACTTGATGGTATAAGTCAACTGTTCGCCCGGAGAGTAGCGGTTAATGTTAGTTGTGCGAACAACGCCGCCACTGTTATGTACCTGATGGTTTTCAGCCACGGCACGTTTCGCATACTCACAATCGTCAGTACAACCTGCATTATCATCATGTAGCAGCACCGCTTCGTTGCGGATTATGCCGCCGTCTCTGTCAGCGACACCGTTAGATACCGCATTGTCTTTGACATGCGCCTTAATACGCACCGTGACAAAGCTCTTCGCGGGAATTGAAACTGGAAACTCCACATCTTCAGTCGTTTGAGGGCCGAAACCAGAACCAGTATCAACAGACCAATAGTCAAACGGGTTTTGATTAAGAACGTCTTCTACTTCACCATCTTTATCATTCGCTAGCGTAGTAGTGATCTCACTCAGGCGATCCATGAAGATAAGATCGGTCTCATCAGTGTCGCTGTTATTGCCAATAACGATGGTATAGGTGAGATCTTCACCCGGCGTGTAACGAACAACATCGGTCGTTTTGGCTAGTGAAACATTGATGTCATAGGTACTGTGTGAGTTATCTATTTGAGCGGAAGAGCTGTGGTCACGATCCGTGATAGGATCGTAAACATCAACACGATTCGATACTTGTTCTTCTTCATAGTCAGACTTAACAATGCCGCTCACTTCGTAATGAACCCACCCTCCAGGAGTTATATCAACGTCGGTATTGATGTCAGTGTCGTTAGCAATATCACCGTAGCGAGAACCTGGTTTATCAGTGTTGGTTGAACCAACAACAGTCCAACTATCAAAGAAATTAAGTGCTGAAATGCTATCTTGTACCGTTGCGTCATTTGCGTAGCCGATGCCACGGTTATAGATATAAATATCGAACGTAGCGCGCTCACCTACAACAAAATCGGTATTACGAGCTGTCTTAGCGACAACAAGATTAGGTTCATTTGGGTAGGTGCGAACGGTATCCGATAGGTTAGTATCTGGTCCCGTCACTGTTGCGGTATTGGTGAACGCTCCCCAAAGAATCTCGCTGTCGACACTGCGATCGAGTGTCCCAACAATGGTATAGGTAATCGTCGCACCTGGCGGGATCTGAGCGGTGGCATCCAAATCATTATTATCCGAGAACGATCCAGGGTCGGTTACGGCTTTCACCCACGGAGAGTCTGCTTCTCTTTCTGCACTGATCGTCCACGATGAGAACACAGGCTTGGTTTCACCCGGTTCATGCAGTAACTCAGCCTCTATCGTGCTGATTTCATCTTTAATATTGATGTTAGACGCGAAACCATTCCCTTCTGGGTTGGTAACGCTGATTGTATAAGTGACTTCCTTTGTCGTATCGGTGTAAGCGTTTTGTTCATTGTTGCCATCGACACGCTTATCCAAGACTAGGTAATAGTCTCTTGGGTATGAACCTCTGTCGGAATAAAGCACGCTGTCTACCGTCACTTCATTTCGAATCTCATCATCGGCAATCGGGTTTACCACCGCTGCAATGCTGTAGATGATTTTGTCGTGTGGGGCTAGCTTCGCTTCCACATCCAAAATGTTCTTATTGCTCTGATTACCTAAAATTTCACCGCTAAAACCGGGATCACTGTTTATTGAGACTAAGTCATCCGAACCATAAGATTTCGCCGTCACAACCCAGCTCAAATACGCTTTGGTCGTTGTATCATTAATAGACTGAGTCATGACAGAGACTAAATCATCATAAACCGGTACATCAATCGCGTAGCCGTCACCGTTATTCTCTACCGTGATGTCGTAGTTCAGGGTACCGCCAGCTGAGTAGTAACGAGAATCCACTTCTTTTTGGACTTTTAATTTCGAGTTTGGCATTTGAACACCAGAGCCTGACTCGCCTAAATTATCCCCTAAGCACAAGCCCGCATCAGTACCATCATCAACAATTTGACCCACACTGGTATCTGCTACTTTTGCTGTTAACTTGTAATGAACAAAACCTTCAGGTGCCAGATCGACTTTTAGGTTGATGTCGTTCGTAGTCCAAGCTCCATAATTAAATGAGCCATAGTTAGAACCCTCACCGCTGCTCTCATCCACTTCTAGCTTCCATTCAGAGAATGCAGAAGCATTAGTGCCATCGGCTTGTTCTGTCACGATACAAGCAAATTTATCGATCACTTCAATATCGTTGGCGAAGAATTCAGTATCTTTGTTAGAAATAACAATGTCATAGACCACTTCGTTATCACCGACTATCCCCGGAACATAAGTAGTATCAGTGGTGTTCTTATTACGTGTAATTTGACTTGATGACGTCGTCAGAACGCCTTTCGAATCAAGAATATTAGCCAAAGCGTCGCCAGAATCTGCGAGGCCATCAGCATCAACCACTCGGGCTGCAACTTGGGGAATTTGACCAATAGACACAGGGCTAACGTCCACTACAACGGAATAAACAATCTGCTCACCGGGATAGATAGACACTTTGTCTTCTAGTGACTTGTTGGACTCCTTTCCAGATACATTGAGTTCAGAAAGGCTATGAGAACCAATCGAGGTCACTTCATTGGTCCAAAAATCGTAGGGGTTACCAACCGTGTCAGTTGCATTCTTTTCGTTGCTGACATCGTTGCCTAGATCGGTTTCAAGATCCGCAAGAAACTGCTGAACAGAATAATGGTACGCGATACCAGTACTTGCTTGGTTGGCAACCGTGACCGTATAGGAAAACTCATCATCGACTAGGTAGTTATCCGATTGGTTCAAGGTATGTGTCAGGGTGATACTAGGCTCAGTGGGTGGAGTGATAACCTCATCAACTGTAACCAAGTCATCGCGTGTTTCAGCAGTTATGTCGTCATTAACAATGTCGCCGACGAGTTTGTCGGCAACAGTCGTTCGAATTGTGTAGGTGATAGATCCGCCAATATCTATCGATGCATCAGCGACTGACAAGTCCCCTGAAAAACTATAGGTACCCGCATCACTTTCGCCGCCTTGGACCTCGGCAGAGTTCACGTTGTCAGTGAAGGCCTGTTGAAGAACACCATCGATGTCGAATGCCTTGATATCTGAAATAGCATCTTGAACATCAAGCGTTCTAATCACCAAATCGCCAGTATTCGACACCTTGATCGAGTACGTGAGTTCATTCTTCAGTTGGTAGTTTGTCTTGTCTACTGACACCACAACATCATGTTGGTACACACCACGCTGAATGGATTCTGTATTTGATTCAACAGCACCCAACAGTCCAGTGCTCGCACTTGCGACGTTATCGATCGTACCGGCTGCGTCACCAGAAACGGTGGCCACCATGCTATAGGTCACCGATCCACCAGCCGCAATACGTACACCTGATGCATCTAAGTTTCCGAAGCGACTGTAATCACCTGGAGATGAGAGGAAGGAGGATTGCGCTTGAGTCGAGACTTGCGAGAACGCGCTGACATTATTTCCTTGATCATCTGTCGTTAAGATGTTTAACAGCTCATCTTTAACGTCCAACTCAGCGATAGCTTTATCCGACTCATTCGTTAAAACAAGCGTATAAGCCACCTCTTGGTCGTTGTCATAAGACGCACTGTCAACAGACAGATCCATAACAAGACCCGTTGTGTCCGCATAGGAGGCCAATGGAAACAGCAGAATGGATAAGAAAAAGGCAAGATTGTATCTGAACATTAACGCGCACTTCACAGTAGATTGACAAGTGTCTAGGCAAGAAGCCATAGATTTGACGTCACCAATTTGGCACTTAGCCTAATAGGGACATGCGCAACATACAGTTCAAATAATCCGAACAATTAACATCCGTAAAAAACAAATTACTGAAGATGTTAAATAGAGAGTCTGATGTCTAAATTAGAATCAAGACATTGAGTTAATTATCAGAAGGTTAATGTTTTAATGAGTGAGTTTTCACAGTTGTTACGTAACTTCAGAAAGGAACTTCAATTTACACAAACAGAGTTTGCAACCTACTTAAATCAGCTGGACGATGAGTTTAATGCGGTTGACGTTGTAACGATAAATCGCTGGGAAAACAGTAAGGTAAAGCCTAGTGCATACAAAGCACTCAAGATCTTACAGTACCTTGGCGGAGATGTGTTTGAGACAATAAAGAGCTTTAAATCCGAACAAAAAGACACACTAATCGAACTGTTTTTAAACGAATCCTATGGTTCATTTCAAAGTAGAATTTCAGCTCTATCAAGCCTGAATGAACAACAAGGCAGCCGCAGCTTTAAGTCACAGCCTTTAATGTCAGAGCCTTGTGACACTGGCGTTATCGACAGAATCAAACTACTTTCTAAATTCACAAAAGTCGATATTTCGCCACTGAACCAAATTGATTTATATCTCTATTACTGTGAAAAAAAAGCACACGGTCACAAGCTCATCAATACAGATGGCGACATTGTGAGTCACAACGTAGGCTTTTTCTTTGAAGAGCATCAATTCGAGAATTTAAAGACTCAAGAACTAGATCTAAGAATGGCTTGCTCTTTAAATTCAAGCAAAAGCATAAATTATTTTAATATAAGCTCACACTCAGAGACAAAACATCATGTTATTGAGCATATAGTTTCAGATATACAGTTACTTTCTCAGAATGAAAATATAAAAAGATACTCTGTTTTAGTAAAAGATCCCAACATGATGAAACTCTTGAAAGGAGTGGGATTTGAAGTATTCAAATTTTCAGAACCTTCTGCTAAAAAATGTAATATCACATTCAAAAATAAACATTATAGCTACTGTATATTAACGATTGACAAAATAGACTATCTGACTAATCGGAATGTAATGTCACTAATCAAAGATGAATATTCTACCATGATGAAATTTCCGCAATTACTGCGCGAAGCGCGCAAGAAATTGAAGTTAACGCAAAAGGATTTTGCGGCATACATTAATCACTTAGATGATGAATTCAGCTCTGTAGATGTCGTAACGATAAATCGATGGGAAAATAGCAAAGTAAAGCCAAGTAATTACAAAGCCCTAAAGTTATTGGACAGCCTTGGTCTGGACTTGTATACAACGTTGAAATCCTTTGATTCAGAAGATAACGAAGACAGTGCGCTACTTGAAGACTTCCTTCGTGAGAGGTTCTTTTCGTTTCAAAGCCGAATATCGTCTATCACTAAAGGGGAGATAGAAGAAGGCTGCGACTGTCAGATCATGCCATTGATGACAGATCAGAATGACAAAGCAGTAATAGATAGAATAAAGCTGATTTCACAATATACAAAGGTGGATTCTTCAGCCCTTGATACTATCGATCTGTTTCTCTATTGCAGTGAAAAAAAGGCGCATGGCAGAAAAATGGTCAATGTTAATGGTGATATTGTTAGTCATAGCCTAGGTTTTTTCTTCAACGAAGATATATTCGCCCAATACCAGAATAAGAACCTACATATTAAGCAAGCCTGTTCTTTAGAATCCAATCATAACTTAAATTACATTGTGGTTAGCGGTCATTCTGAGAAGCGCGAACAATCTATTGCGAACCTAATTTCCGATATGAAGCTTCTTGCAAGAAACACTAAGATTAAAAAGTATTCCATGATCATAAAAAACCCCAGTGCATTGGACCTTATGAAGAATATCGGATTTGAAATCTATAAGTTTTCTGAACCAACAGAGGAAAAGTCGAACATCACATTTAAAAACAAAAACTATCGCTACTGCGTACTGACTATCGACAAGATTGAATTACTGAGTAACAAGAATGTTATCGCATTCATTAATAAATATGGTTAAGCACCGGATTTTACTAACTATAGAAAGCTTATACTAAATTCTGCTTAAGCTTATCTTCCAACGCTTGAACACAAAGTTTGATGGCGATAGGCGTATTTGAAGCGAATGGGTTTAGCGCATAAACCGTGTTGGTCGGTAGTTGGAAGCTTGGCATCATGTCGACGACTTCATTGGATAACTGAGAGAGGTAGAAATCTGGAATCACACCGATGCCAACGCCAGATTTGATCAAGGCGAGACAACTGTGAAAGGAGTTCGTAATGCAGCTGGCTGGCTGTTGGTAAATAAAGTCTTGTTCATTTTGCGAACTAAAGTGATGAGTCACCTGTTTTCCCTGCCAAGAATTTGCGATGTAAGGAATAGATTCAAGCTCACGACTTCGCATGCTTTCAACACCACATAACACGTCTTTAAATTCACCCAAGCGTTTCTGTTTGAGGTTACTGTCACGAGAACTGCCCACTCGTACTGCGAGATCAATATCGTGTTCCATGAAGTCTAGGTGCTGATCGTCGCTTATCAGTTCTGGTTTTAGCTTCGGATATTGCTTCATCAGATCTGCAATGACGGGTACGACGAGCAAGTCCATCAGAGCATTTGACGCCGTAATACGAATCCGACCTTGGGGCTCTTCTAGCTCAGCTTTCGCCATATCCCAAGCCGATTCAGCGATCACGTTGATGTCTTTGCAACTCAAATAAAAACGCTCCCCCATACTGGTCAGCGATTGCCTGCGTGTTGTGCGCTTAAGAAGAGAAGCGCCTAGCTCTTGTTCTAAGATTTTGAGGTGCTGACTGACGACAGATTTAGACAACTCAAGCTTTTCAGCCGCAGCTGATACTGAACCCTGCTCTACGATATGAGCGAAAATCGACATCTGCTTTAACTTACTCATCTTATTGTTCTCTTTTTACAAACAGTATTTTCTATTATCTCTGTTTTTCAAATCAATTTCCAAGACTAAACTCAATTCAACTTATCGAGATAGCAAATCAAAAAGACAGTGCTCGAAACAAGACTGTTATGGAGAAAGACAATGTTAGACAACCAGATTTTAGAAGCATGTAAGCAAGGCATTAACGCGTGGCAAAAAGCTTTCAACAGCCAAGATGCGAAAGGCTGTGCAGATCAATATACTGAAAGCTGTGTAATGGAAGCGCGTCCGTTTGGTACTTTTGAAGGTCGTGAAGCAATACAGGCGTTTTGGCAAAACATCATCGTTCAAGGCTTCAAAGACGTTGATTACACCGATGTTAAGTGGGAAGAGCACCCAGAAGGCGGCTACATTCTTACGGCTAGCTGGACAATGAACAAAGCGTTTGGTGTTGTGCATCGTGAACATTGGGCATTAGAAGCGGATGGTTGCGCTCGTTTAGTCAGCGATGATTTTGAGGTTCAAGGCGAACGCTAGAGCTGTAATTAAAAGCTAGAAGCTCACAGCTCAAAAATAGAAACAGAAAACAAAAAGCCAGCAATCCAAATTGGACTGCTGGCCTTTTAATATTTGACTCTGTCGCCTTTTCACTTGATTTAAAGGTGATTCAGTGACTCTACACAATCACTCAACACGCTCATCATTTCAAATCAAAATGTTTCGTAAGACAGAGCAAATACAAGTCAAAGTTACAGTGCTGCTTTCTTCGCTTCTGTAATCCAACCATCGAACGTGCTTTGGTTCGCTTTGATCCAACCGTTTACGTGCGCTTCGATATCTGCAGAGCTGTTTTTACCTTTACTCATCATCATGTTCTGAGCACTTACATCATTGATGTTAAGTTTGATGATCTCGAAAAGCTTCGCTGCTGATGGGTTGTTCTTAGCAAACTCTTTGTTCGCAATAATGCGCATTGAGTTCATTTCGAAGCCGTAGTTTTTACCGTTAGATAACGTCGTATCCACATTCGAACGCTCGCCAGGAAGTGCTGAGAAAGGTACTTCTAACCAAACTACATCTTCGTTAGGAACCAATACGCCACTTACCCAGTAAGGTGTCCACGTGTAATAAAGGATTGATTCACCCTTTTGGTAACGAGAAATTGTATCTGCGATGATCGCCGCATAGTTACCTTGGTTGTGAGTTACCGTATCGTCCAGTTTGAACGCTGAAAGTTGATGTTCAATCACCATCTCACAACCCCAGCCTGGGTTACAGCCTGTAAGGTCTGCTTTGCCATCACCGTCAGCATCAAACAGCTTCGCGATTTTCGGATCCGTCAGTTGACCAATGTTAGTGATGTTGTATTTTTCAGCCGTTTTCTTATCAATTAGGTAACCTTGAGCGGCACCGCTTACATATTGGCCTTCGCGGTAGAATTTGTCATCGCCGCCCGCCATTTTGTATTTATCAGCATGAAGCGGGAACCAACCTACGGTTAGGAACGTCGCGTCACCTTTTGCGATAGAGGTGTAACCTACGTTGTAGTCCACTTCTTGCGTAGATTTCACGTCGTAGCCAAGCTCTTCAAGGGCGCGGTTAACAATCAACGTTTGGAATGTTTCTTCCGCTACAGACGATTGAACTGGCTGAACTGATACACCTTCACCCGGTAAGCTTGCTGCCCACACGTTCGTTGATACTGCTAATGTAGAAACGATGCTAACTGCAAGTTTGCTCTTCCATGAATTATTCATTGGTGTTTTTCCTTAATTGTAGTTCTGATTTGTTACCGCGATTTATCGCATTGAGCACAAGAGAAACAGGGCCCATGTGGTACCAGCGTAATTTTGTATTACCTGCATTTACCCCGAGAACTTGGGTAATGCGGTCAAGCAGGATTGCTAGAATAACGATGCCGAGACCACCAACAGCGGCCAGTCCCATATCTAGACGGCCGATACCTCTCAGTACCATTTGCCCTAAACCACCTACCGCGATCATTGATGCGATAACCACCATAGATAGCGACAACATCAGTGTTTGGTTCACGCCCGCCATAATGGTTGGTAATGCAAGTGGCAGTTGAATTCGGTAAAGCATCTGCTTTTTGCTTGCACCGAATGAATGACCCGCTTCGATCAAATCTTCCGGTACTTGCTGAATACCCAGAATGGTTAAACGTACCACCGGTGGCAGTGCGAATATAATGGTCACCACCACACCTGGAACGTTACCGATACCAAACAACATTACGATGGGTACTAAGTAAACGAAGGCTGGCGTTGTTTGCATAGCGTCCAGAATTGGGCGAACGAATTTAGCCGCCGTGTTACTTCGGGCGAGCCATATCCCCATAGGTAAACCTATCAACAGGCAGAAGAATACAGATGTCATCACCAGTGAAAGCGTGGTCATCGCTTCAGACCAAGCGCCAATCAAACCAATCATAGTAAGAGATACTGCCGTAGCAACACCCAGTTTCAGGTTTGAAAACTGCCATGCCACCAAGAACAAAATGATGAGCATAAATGGGGCTGGCGTAGACACCAATGCCGTTTCAAATGAACTTAGAATGAAATCGATAGGTACACGAATTGCTTGAAACAATGGTCGTCCGTGTTCAACTAGCCAATTCAATCCAGACTCAACCCAAGTATCAACAGGTAGCACGGCTTCTGCAAAAGGATTAAGAGGATCAAAAGGAATGGTTTCTACGGTTTCACTGCTTAGCCAATCTGCCGATGGTGAAGAGTCAGCGGCTTGACCCCAAGGATCACTTGATGGCTGAGCGGCAGGAGCAGACTGTGACCATGGGTCATTATTTGTTTGTTCAGACGACATGATCTACCCCTTATCCAATGTTTGTAGCAAACGTGACTTAGTTACCACGCCAAAGTAATTGCCTTGCTCATCCACAACAGGAACTGAGTAAGGCACACCACCAACAAGGCCAAGCACGTCATTGATTGGTAAATCAGGGTTCAGCGTTAATCCATCATCGAGCTGCGCGCTCACTAATGATTTGTTCTCTTTGTGAGCTTTGCGAAGGGAGTCAATGGAAACAATGCCGGAGTAAAGGCTGCTCTTCTCAACAACGATGCCGTATTCACGGTCGTTATCCATTAGGATTTGCAGAGCGGAAGCTGGGCCGTCGTGTTCTGACTTTTTAAATACCGCAGCCGGTTTCTTACGCGCAATGTCTTTCACAGTAAGTACGCTTGCGACATTTACACCACGGAAAAAGGCTTCGACATAGTCGTTCGCTGGGTTGTTAAGAATTTCGTCTGGTGTGCCCACTTGAACCACTTCACCGTTTTGCATAATGGCAATACGGTCACCGATTCTCATCGCTTCATCCAAATCATGAGAGATGAATACAATCGTTCGTTTATCGTCATTTTGAAGGCGAATCAGTTCATCTTGCATTTCAGTACGAATCAAAGGATCGAGTGCCGAGAACGCTTCGTCCATTAACAGGATATCTGGGTCACATGCCAAGGCTCGCGCTAGACCAACACGTTGTTTCATACCGCCAGACAATTCATCTGGGTACGATTCTGAGTATGCGCCAAGGCCTACGCGCTCTAACGCTTCAAATGCTGACTGTTTTCGTTTATCTACTTCAACACCTGCCAGCTCAAGGCCAAATGCAGCATTTTCGATAACTGTCATATGCGGCATCAGTGCGAAATTTTGGAAAACCATGGAGATGTTGTTGCGGCGGACTTCGCGCAGTTCATCTTCTGAGATGTGGGCAATGTCTTTGCCTCGAAGAAGCACATTACCTTTGGTAGGTTCGATTAAGCGGTTAAGAAGGCGTACTAGGGTTGATTTGCCAGATCCTGACAATCCCATAATCACGAAAATCTCGCCTTCTTGAATACTAAGAGAAACATCGTTAACACCGATCGTTAACCCTGTTTCTTCGAAAATTTTGTCTTTATCCGCGCCTTCATTAATCATCGAAAAAGCACGGTCGGTATCTTCACCAAACACCTTGTACAGTCCCTTAACTTCCAGTATGGGATCCATATAATCTAATCCTTTCTTAGCTATTTTAACTTAAAAATGGTTATTTAAGCTCGAAAAACGATTAGCACTCTAAGCAATGTAGAGCTGTAAATCAAGGGGTTGCGTTCGGTAACCCTTATCAAAAACAATCATTTCGCCAACCAAAATTAAGTTTCAACACCCAGACGAAAACCACCAAAACACTGATAATAAAGGATATTAAAACGATATAAATGCGTTCGAGATTATCTATTACTTACTGATAGATTATTGAATATTTATTTCACATTAAAACAATTAATGGGTGAAACAGACTAGGATTCAACACAAATACTTCGTGCACAAATAATTCGAATACAAACTATTTATTGTAGTTTTAACGATATCTAAAAACTGGAAATTTGCGCTTTACGGAGAGCAAAACCTCCCCCCTTCTTCTTTATCGATGTAACAAGAAGATCGGTATAGCTTCGGCAAGAACGCAGAGGTATTTACAACCGCTCATTTAAACCAATAGAGGGCCAGAAAGTCACTATATGAAAATAGAAATAGCCGATGGAATAAACCAAGTTTGGCACTGGTCAAATTGATAGAATTATCTTCAGTATCCAAAACATAACGCCAAGTGTGATGCTTACTGCAAACTAATGAGTGTCGATTATCTAAGCCGAAAGACAACTTGTAGAGTCCTCATTGCTGAGCCATTATTTATAGAAGAAATCGACATACTTTCCGCGATTATTAAAGAAAAGGACAAGGCGCTCGAATGATAAAAATGCTGGTGTGTGACTTTGACGGTACACTTGATGGGGGTTCATCTCATGGGGTTAATCAGTTATTTGACTACTTAGCGGAGCAACCTGATATCCGCTTTATCATCGCGACGGGTAGAACTCTGCCCTCAATCCGAGTGGGTTTGGCATCAAATAACTACCCGAAACCACACAGTATTATCAGCGATGTGGGTACCAGAATTCATCACGTTCACTCCCAAAAGCCTGATCATATTTGGCACAACCAATTAGAAGCTTCTTGGAACAAATCAAAGGTAGAGTCAGCACTGGCGCCACTCGATTTCATGGGCGAACGCTTAGAGAGCCATCAGGGTGATTACAAAATCACTTTTGAAGGAAAGCTCTCAGAGCCTCAGCATGAACTGATCGAATCGAGCTTAGAATTACATGGGATAGATGTACACCTCACTTACTCTCACGATTGGTACCTAGATATCACGCCTAAAGGTGTCAATAAGGCCACAGCGATTCATCATCTACTTAAACAACATGAGTTGAGCGTTGAAGAAGTGTGCGTTGCCGGTGACTCTGCCAACGACACCTCGATGCTGACGATAAAGGGCGTAAACTCAATATTAGTGGCTAACCATTATCCTGAGGTCGCTCACTTGTCTGATCGAGACAATGTGTATACTAGCAGAGCAACACACGCTGAAGGTGTTTTAGAAGGACTCAAATACTGGCAATCGCAAACGGTAGCGGGAAGTTAAAACGGGCGTAGTTGAGATACTCTTCGTTACTTCACGTCCTTACTTCCAACCTGGAAGCCAATGCTCCTTGTCGGTTAGATCTCGCCAATTAATGGCTTCCTCTCGTTTGGTCATCACTGCTTCTATCAAGCAACGAATCACCTCCCCTTCTTCAAACTCAACCTCAGTGACCATAAAATGCTTTTCTTTCTTTACTGGGCTAACAGCAGTCCATTTACTGCGGAGCAGTTTCTTTGGGTTAATTCGATTCATGATCCTTTCCTGCACAGTTGATTGATGTTTTATCTATAAGCTTCAAAGAGTTAAAAAGATCATTTTAAGTTGAAAAAGCCCACGACTAAAATCCAGATAAGTCATAACTAAAGTCAATAAAACAAGTCGTAGACTCGGTACAATAGCTGCCACCAGTTCAGAGACTAATCCCCATGAACCAAACAGAATTCCAGCAAAAAATAGCGAGTTTCACCGCCATAGAACAAGCGCTTGATTACTTTGAAATTGGCTTTGATAGCAAGTTTATCGACCAAAATAGAATAGAGCTTGTGAAGCGCTTTAATGGTTATCTGATTCTCTCGAAACCCGATGATTGGTTTTCTGGAAGAAGAGCACTGAAAAACGCGTACTGTAAGGTTCAACGCAGTAAGCTGGATCGTTACACACGTTCTGCTTGTCGTGGTTGTACGACTTGCCAACGCCGCTAGTTCAAAATCAGAAAGCTTAAACGTAGATAACAAAAAATTGAGAATTGAAATAACATCTCATTACGATTTAGTTAGTGGTTTGCTCGAAAAAAAGTGTGCTAGTCTTACGGCAACTCAACTACGAGATAAAAACTACAATGAAAATTTTCAGCAATTTCGAAAGCGGCAACATTCACGTCGTTTCAGCAGATTCACCACAAAATATTCAACTGACTATCCCAGCAGACAACCAGACTGAAATCTCTCAGTGGTTTCACTTCCGTTTAGAAAGCGAAGCTCAACAAGCTCACCACTTTGAAATCGGCCAATTGGCAACATCTGCTTACCCTGATGGGTGGAAAGATTATGATGTTGTAGCATCTTATGACCGTGAAGAGTGGTTCCGAATTCCATCTCAGTTCGATGGCGATACATTAAGCTTTGATATCATCCCTGAACACGATTCAATGTACTTCGCGTACTTCGCGCCGTACTCATACGATCGTCACCAGGATCTTCTGCACAGTGCTCAAACGCACCCGGCTTGTAAGCTTGAAACTCTAGGTCACACGCTAGACAACAATGACATCACTTTGCTAACCATTGGTGAGCCAAGTGAAGAGAAGAAAAACATCTGGGTTATTGGTCGCCAACACCCAGGCGAGACTATGGCTGAATGGCTAATCGAAGGTCTGCTGCAACGCCTGCTTGATGAGACAGACACAGTCGGTCGCTCTCTTCTAGACAGCGTTGTGTTCCGCGTTGTACCGAACATGAACCCAGATGGCAGCATCCGTGGTCACCTGCGCACTAATGCGATTGGTGTAAACCTTAACCGTGAATGGCAATCACCTTCTCTAGAACGCAGCCCTGAAGTTTTCCTTGTGCGCGAGCGCATGCTAGAAACTGGCGTTGATCTGTGCCTAGACATTCATGGCGACGAAGCGATTCCATATAACTTTGTTGCAGGTAGCGAAGGCACACCTTCATACAACGAGCGCATTGCAAAACTGGAGAATCACTTCAAGCAAGCTCTTCTAACTATCACGCCAGAATTCCAAGATGAATTTGGTTACGATAAAGACGAACCGGGCAAAGCAAATATGACCGTCGGCACAAACTGGATCGGCGAGCAGTTCAAATGTCTGGCTTACACTGTCGAGATGCCATTTAAAGATCACATCAGCCACGCTGACGAACTTTACGGCTGGTCTCCAGAGCGTAGTGTTGCATTTGGTCACGACATGCTAGCAGCGGTTTGGGCAACAGTAGACGAGCTATAAAACGAACCATGGACAGGCTAAGCGCCTTAGTTTGTCCGTATAGTTAGTTTTCTTAGATATATAGCAAAGCCCAGCACTTGTGAAAGTGCTGGGCTTTTTAATATCGGATCTAAAGGAGTGACTTGGGCTTTAAGGCATCTAACTTTAAAAGCTTTCTATGCCACTCTGAGGCTAGCAAAAAATACTGGGTATCTTTGTCTAATATGTCTTTGTTCTGACACCATATCTTTGAAGCTTGGTCCTTCTAACAACTGAACGATCACTTCATCGCCTTCTTGTCGCAGCACTGCACCACTAATATCAATGGTGTTGTTATCGTGCAGTCTTAAACTGCCCGCCATTGAGAAGCCTCGATAAACAGGAATGATGTTACGCATCATCAAGCGCACACCCTTTTCAGACACTTCACTCACATGAAAAAGCTCATCCTTAATTCGCATCACTGGACGTGCCTTTTTTGGGTACTTCAAGCGGTAATATTTGCGTTTCTGGGTGAATAACTCTTCACTCATCTGTGACTCCCTGTCTCTGTTTATTCGGTCAAGCAATAGCCTTTAGCTTCAATTGGATTTCGAACGAACACATTCACTGAATTGATATCTGACCATTATATCGACTTTACGAGCTAATGCTTTAGAGATTTATGCACAGAAACAAGGATTGCTGAGCATTCAGTAAAAAGTGAGATATGAGTCGTAGATGCTAGGGGGTCGATTATTAACTATGAACCCTAAAGCTGAAACAGCGCCAACTGAATACTGAAGCCAACAAACAACAACCCGCACACAATGTTCATCCATTGAGACGTGCGCTTTTTCGTCAATAATTTCTTAAACGTATCAGCCATCAAAATGACAACCAAAAACCATGTAGCAACCACTGTCGCCTGTATCGCGCCCAGCATTAAACTGTCGGACACAATGTGACCCTTAGAAACAAACTGAGGGAATATCGAAAGGTAGAACAGAACAATTTTAGGGTTAAGTAGATTAGTGAGGAGTCCTTTGAAAAACTGGTTATAAAGCTTACTGCTCGATGCACTCACTATAGCAAGCACGCCCTCTTGAGCTCGCAGTGCCGCTCGAAAATGATTATAACCAAGCCAGACTAAGTACAAGACACCCACCCACTTCAGTCCCTCAAAGGCCATTGGAGTCTGAGATAACAGTAAGCTCATGCCATTCGCAGAAACAAACGCATGAAACAAGAACCCGCATGACACACCCAACACGTTAATAAACGCAAACAACTTTCTTTGAGTTAAAGCCGTGCTCAATACCAACAGAGCATTTGGGCCTGGAATAATGGCAATAAAAAACACGATGACAATAAACAGCCAGATACTTTCCCAACTCATTTCGCTCTCATTTCCTTAAAGCTTCCTATTCATTTCTTGATCGTTTTAGGGCGGGTATTGTACGTCCATTCAATACCATTACAATATGCCCAACGTTTAATTAGCTTAGCTCGCTTGCCTTAGTTCCAGTTGTATGGATAACGCTTAAATTTAACGTGTATAATTCACCCGTTTATCCTGTAACGCAGCAAAACTCATTCTCTAACATTTATAGCCCTGTTAGACTCCACCTCCATTTTGATACTTGGTTCATTTATGTCATTTGATAGCCTCACCCTTAACGCAAAAACCGTCACAACGATCCCTTCTCAATTCGACAAACCGACTGAGATACAACAAGCGGTAATTCCATCAATTATTGCGGGTAAAGACGTACTTGCGTTGGCTCAAACGGGTAGCGGAAAAACATTGGCGTTCGGCTTACCCTTGCTGAACAACATCAACCATGATGTGAATGGACTGCAAGCGCTTATCATCGTCCCGACACGTGAACTCGCGTCTCAAGTGACTGAATCTTTAGAGCCGGTCGCGACAGCGCTCGATATCAAATTTGTAACCTTAACCGGTGGCGTGAATACTGATGATCAGCAGCAACAATTACTAACCCAACCACAATTAGCAATCGCTACTCCGGGGCGTCTACTTGCTTTAATCAAAAGTGGTGAACTGGATGTCGCTCAGTGTTCATCATTGGTTCTTGATGAAGCCGATCGCCTAATCGACATGGGCTTTTGGCCAGATATTCAAGCGATTACCGCAGCGCTGCCTAGTAAACGCCAGTCGTTGTTATTCTCGGCGACACTTCCGCCCGAATTAGTGGGGCAAGCTGAAGAGCTTCTTTCAAATCCAGTTAAAGTCACGACACACCAAGAAAACAGCGTGGTCGCGACTATTGAAGAAACTCTGTATTTAGTGAACAAAGGCAGTAAGGCTCAAGCGCTCATTGCCCTACTCAATCAACACACATGGCCGCAAGTATTGGTGTTCATTGGTGCGAAAGACAATGCCGACGCATTAACCAAGCGATTGAATAAATCTAAAATCAATGTGAGTGCGTTACACGGAAATAAGAGCCAAGAAGAACGAGAGCAAGCATTAGAGAGTTTCAAAAATGGCGAGACCCGTGTGCTTATCGCGACTGATGTGATGGCTCGCGGCATCCATATTGATCAGCTGCCTGTCGTGATTAACTTTGATTTACCGACACACTCCGCAACTTACGTACACCGAGTTGGTCGCACAGCAAGAGCAGGGAGCACTGGTTGCGCTATCTCTCTGGTTAGCCATAGCGAAACTGACTACTTGAATGCGATTCGTACTCTGACCAATAAGCCTCTTGTGCTACAAGCATTAGAAGGTTTTCCTGTTACAGACAAACCTGCATCGGAAGCGACAGCTCGCAAACGTCCACCTAAAGACAAAATGGCTAACCGAAGAACCGCAAAGAAGAAAAGTGCTAAGCAATTTAAGAGCAAGCCAAGTTCTTCGAAATAGCCAGTTCTTCAAAATAACCATAGAAAGTCGATTAGCCCAGTTTGCACTGGGCTTTTTATATGCAATCAGATGTAAGATCACAACCTATCGACTCAGACAAAATGCCAATTTAAATGACATTTTTGTGAATTATGATGCCAAGGTATTGATTCTTGGTTGCTCAAAAAAAATACTTTCTGATCACGTTGACGCCCCTATATCTGGCAACTAGATTTTTCTATTAGTGTCTAAAAACTGGGAGGTCATTGAAATGAAACGTGCAAGCTCTACATATCGATTACAACTGATTAAGGAAGTGGCTACTCGCCGAGATCGTCAGAGTTCCAATGACCCAATGGCAAACTACATACAAAACCTAATCGACAACAAAGACGACTGTGATACCTCGGTGGAACGCAACCAGAGGTTCAGTGGTAGTCATTTTGATGAGCATATTGGTGGTTGGGTTAGCGACCACTGGGGTAGCAAGTAGTCCGATATCTCCAGTCACTCGTGTCATAAATAAAGCAGCGTAACCGTTGTAGAATTTATCTCAGCATTAACCTATCATCTGCAACAAATCCCTATCATTGAGTAAGCAGAAAGTGTCTGAGTTAAAAAGAGAAAAAGAAGTGATGGTTGCCTTCCAAGTGATCCCTCGCGTTAAAGAAGGCAACAACTTCGAAGTAGTTGATAAAGCCATTGAAGTTGTGAAAGCAGCCGATGTGCCTTTTCAAGTTGGTGCGATGGAAACCACAATGAAAGGTGAACTCAATCAATTACTCGATATCGTTAAAAAGGCAGAGCAAGCTTGTTACGATGCAGGGGCTGTAGAAGTGATAACTAACATTAAGATTCATAGTAAAACCACCGAGGCCGATGATACATTTTGTACATACCATCGTGGTGTAACGAAAGCGAATCACATGTTTGTTTAATAATATGTTTATTTCAGAAAGCTGTTTATTTAAGAAAACAGGGTTTTAAGAAAGACTCTGAAGAACCAGTGATGTTATTGAAAAGGCATGTCTGAAAGGTGAGAAAGGATTTCCATTCGTTCTTCTTCTGACATCGAATGCCAATCACGCGGGCTCTCTTCAGGGTCATTTTTGGCCCCAATGTTTTTTCGATCCAGTGCTTTAACCGGTTCTTTTTTGAGTTTTACGTTCTTTTTATTCATACCGACATCACTCCTTCTGGTACAAAGGTACCTACCTTAATATTACACCCCAACCATTATGTAAAGTAATAGTTACTTCGGAGTTAAATAAAATCTTGATACTTCCTCTTTAACCGAAAAGATCTCTTTGGGGACTTGTATTTCCCTCTTCGTCGACCGACTTACCAACCAAGTTTTTTTGCTTCATTATCTTCCTCCGATAGCGCTGACGACACAGCTTAATCACGTGCAATTGTTCTGACGGAGTCATCGACATCCAATTAAAGCGCTCTTCTCTTTTGCGCATACAACCATTGCAATAGCCTTTATCATCGCTTGAGCAAACCCCAACGCAAGGGCTTGGAAAAACTCTAACTGCTCCACCATGCCTCCTTACACATCAAAATCGAGCTTACTAATTAAAAAATAAGCGATTAACTTGTCGCCCAGCTCGTGAAATTCATACTAAACTATGACCTTATACTGACACATATAGTGTTTTGTAAACTATACTTTGAACCCATCAAGTTACACTTATTCGGTAACTTCGTTCTTTCCTTTGGAGCCTTATAATATGAAGTTTAGTTCAAAAAAATTACTAGCAGTAGCCGCTTTACCTATGATGCTAGCAGCATGCACAACAACAGGTGACAACGCGATGCAAGTAACACCAACCGATCTACAGCACCATAATTGGGAACTTGCGCAAATTGATGGCAAGGACATTGTGAAAAACGAAGACCAAGCAGCTCCTCGTCTAGAGATCGGCGAAAAGATGACTGCAAACGGCATGGCTGGTTGTAACAACTTCTTCGGTCAAGGCGAGCTGAAAGACGGTCAATTCCGCATTAAGCAAATGGGCATGACAATGAAAATGTGTCACGGCTCTGCGATGGAAATCGAACAATCGGTTTCTGCTACTCTAAGCGAGTGGAGCGACGTAACACTAACAAACGATACGCTAGTACTGAAAAACGATGTACATACGCTAACGTACACAATTCGTGATTGGGTAAACTAATCCGTTCTCGAAATAGATATTGATTAAAGGAGCCTTCATGGCTCCTTTTTTATTGCCTGCTTATCCTCACAACACCTTCAAAATTAACACTCATCGCCTACTTTTCGTACCAACCTCCAATAAACCTCAAATATCTCTCATTTAGATGCAATAAATTCACTGGTTTATCGGTCTATTGCTAGGATGGTAAGAGCCTAGAGTCTGTCGAGCTTTCGAGACGATCGCATATCGAACAAAGTTCAACCAAAAAAGATCAGCACACCCTAGTAATTGATTGAATTTACTGTTGAATTAGAAATTATTTCAGAAACAGATAGAATAACTATTAGGCCGTGTTGATCTTTCGTTAGCCGCGAAAGGTCAACACGTCCTAGGAAGTTCTAAATAACAATGCTCTTACCCGTTCACTACCAAATGGAAAAGTTTATGAACAAGATAGTAAGTACGTTAGGAATCATGGCAACCGTTGCATACAGCGCAACCATTTATGCTGATGAAGCAACATCAACCAATAACTGGAACCAAATCGAACAGCAGGCAGAGGGACAGACTGTCTACTTTCACGCTTGGGGCGGTAGCCAAGAAATCAATCGTTACCTACAGTGGGCGGGCAAGAAATTACAAAGTGAGTACGGTGTTACCTTAAAACATGTGAAAGTAACCGATATTGCAGAAACTACCACTCGCTTACTCGCAGAAAAGGCGGCAGGAAAGAACACTGAAGGCAGTGTCGATATCGTCTGGATTAACGGTGAGAATTTCCGTTCAATGAAAGAAAATGCCTTGTTGTTTGGACCATTCACTCAAACACTTCCAAACTGGCAGTACGTGGATAAGTCTTTGCCGATCGATGTCGATTTCTCGGAGCCGACAGAAGGCTTGGAGGCACCTTGGGGCGTTGGGCAACTTGTCTTCATCCACGACCAAGAAACACTGCACAATCCGCCACAATCGTTTTCAGAGATGTTGAGCTACGCTCAGGCTTTCCCGAATCGCTTAAGCTACCCGCGCCCACCAGAGTTTCACGGTACGAGCTTCATTAAGTCTCTACTGATTGAGCTAACAAACAACAGTCCTGCGCTTGCTAAACCCGTTTCAGAAGATACCTTCCAAGAAGTTACGGAACCACTGTGGGCTTACTTAGATAAATTCCATAAAGTGGCATGGAGAGGCGGAAAGCAATTTCCTGCAGGTACATCTGAAAGCATTCAACTTCTGGATGACGGACAGCTCGACCTCGCGATTACGTTCAATCCAAACTCTGTATATTCAGCACAATCAAGTGGCCGCCTAGCGGAAACCACCAAGGCTTATGCGTTAGAAAGCGGCGCTCTGTCTAACATTCACTTCCTTGCGATTCCTTGGAATGCCAATGCAACCGCGGGTGCTCAAGTGACCATCAACTTCTTGTTGAGCCCAGAAGCACAATCTCGCAAAGGTGACCTCAATGTCTGGGGTGACCCTTCTGTATTGAGCAGTAAGTACCTAACCGGCAGCGCTAAAAATACTCAGCAATTTAAATCGATTGATGAACCGCATCCTAGTTGGCAAAACGCGCTCGAGAAAGAGTGGCTTAAACGATACGGTAACTAACCTCCATGCTTCGCGCTCTATATTTTGTTGTTATAGCTGTGTGCATTATCCCAACCATTCCTGGGGTAGCGGGAGTCGTGGCTTCGTCACTGAGTTTCATCCCGCCCCTAGGTTTAGAGAAGCCAACACTCAACGGCTTTAGCCAAGTCTTTCAATGGGAAGGGGCTTGGCACTCTATTGGCTTAAGCCTAGGTTCAGCGGTCGCCAGCAGCTACATTGCCTGCTTCCTGACCTTTTGTATTCTTCAGGCTTCTTGGGGAAACAAGTTTTGGAGAAAGATTGAGCTAACGCTATCGCCAATGCTTGCCATTCCGCATGTGGCTTTCGCTATCGGCTTTGCTTTTCTGTTTAGCCCAACAGGGCTTGGCGCAAGAGCCGTGCATCACTTACTTGGTGAATCGGCTACAAGCTCTGAATTGGCTTTGCTGATCAAAGATCCTTACGCGTTTGGCCTAATCATTATGCTCGCACTCAAAGAAGTTCCTTTCTTGTTGCTGATGAGCATATCGATACTTCAACAAATCGATGTAGAACGTATCACTAAGGTGAGTGCATCACTCGGTTACAGCCGCGCTCAGATCTGGTGGAAGTGTATTTTCCCTCAATGGTTTACTAAGCTTCGCTTCCCAATGCTGGCTGTGCTCGCCTATAGCGTATCGGTTGTCGACATCGCTCTGATCATTGGCCCAACCAACCCACAGACTTTTGCCGTTTTGGTATGGCAATGGTTCAACGACCCAGATCTTAATCTACTACCACGAGCTGCTGCTGGTGCGATCGTTTTGTTTGGCTTGGCTTCGTTGATCATCGCCTTGGCGCGTTTAGTTGAATGGGCAATTCTTAAGTACTTTAGAACTTGGCAGTATTCAGGAAGAACAGGAGCAAACCTTCCGGGGAAAACGGTATTCACAGCTCTTGCAGCTTTGTCACTGATGATCATTCCATTGATGATTATCTGGAGTTTTGCGCAGCGCTGGCGCTTCCCTGATTTACTGC
The DNA here is from genome assembly GCF_021728315.1 of Vibrio sp. L5-1. NCBI lineage: Bacteria > Pseudomonadati > Pseudomonadota > Gammaproteobacteria > Vibrionales > Vibrionaceae > Vibrio > Vibrio sp. L5-1. Next base: position 582,938 of record NZ_JAKKCQ010000002.1, read on the forward strand.
CTAGTCGCTACAGCATGCGCTTCTGGGAGTTCGAGTGGGATGGCATCATGAGCACCGTTGGTCAAAGCTTATGGATTGGTCTGATTGCTGCTTCAATCGCTTTGTTGCTTGCGTTGGTTGCTCACGAATACAGAATCAAATACAAGTGGCAAGTCCCAGGCTTTATTATCGCTATTCCAATGTTGATACCTCAACTGTCGGTGTTGTTCGGCATGCAAATCACCACTCTATACATTGGCAGTAGTGCCTATGAGCTTTGGGTTATTTGGGCGCATGTTTTCTTCGCCTTTCCATTTGTGTACTTGTCTTTGGACGGCCCATGGAAAAGCTTCAACGATGGGCTGATAAAAGCTTCACTGAGCTTGGGTAAATCGCCATTTCAAAGCTGGTATTCGATCAAGCTGCCTATATTATTGCCCGCCATCGCCTTCGCTTGGGCGGTTGGGATCAGTGTGAGCTTAGCTCAGTACTTACCGACATTGATGCTCGGTGCTGGTCGTATTAGCACCATCACCACAGAAGCCGTTGCCCTAACCAGTGGTTTCGACCGCAGGGTAACCGCAATTTATGCCATTTGGCAGGCCTTGTTGCCTCTGTTCTTTTTCTCTTTAGCGATATTAGTCAGCCGACTTCAACTTAGATATCGCCGTCTTACTTTTAAAGGTTTTCTTACTAATGAGTCTGCACCTCAACGACCTCGCCATCCATAAAAACGGTGGCGAATCGCTGTTTTCAGCGCTAAACGTAACATTAGAATCAGGCCAAATATTGGCGTTGATGGGGCCAAGCGGCTGCGGAAAATCGACGTTGTTAGATGCCATCGCGGGTCACCTGAATGACGAGTTCTCATACTCTGGCACCGTTATTTTGAACGATATTCAGCTAGACGAGATCCCATCACATCAGCGTGAAGTCGGCATTCTGTTTCAAGATGACTTGTTGTTTCCACACCTAAAAGTATGGGAGAACTTGGCCTTTTCGTTACCAAACTCGGTTAAGGGTTCAGATCGCCAACAACAAGCAATGGAAGCATTAAAAGACATTGAACTGACCCGCTTGGCTGAGTCGTTTCCCGACCAAATATCTGGCGGCCAGCGAGCGAGAATTAGCTTAACTCGTATGCTATTGGCGAAACCGAAATTGGCGTTGCTTGATGAGCCGTTTAGTAAGCTCGACCAAGAACTCAGAGCCCAGTTTCGCGACTGGGTATTTGAGCAACTCACTAAAGCGAATATTCCGACATTAATGGTGACGCACGACCAAGCTGATGTGCCTCAAGGGGCAAAAGTTCTGTCTTGGCCGTGGAGAAGTAACCATGCTGGATAAGTACTCCATCAAGGTCATTAAGTGGCCATTAAATCAGTCGGCTAAGTTACTGAACCAATTTGGTATCACGGCCAATCAAACCACGTTATTCGGATTTGTGGTGGGATGTTTAGCGTTTCCAGCATTGGCATTTCAACAATACGAATGGGCGTTAGGGTTTATTGTATTTAACAGGGTTTGTGACGGGCTTGATGGGGCCTTGGCTCGAATCCAAGGCATTAGTGATGCGGGCGGTTTCCTCGACATCAGCCTCGATTTTCTTTTCTACTCATTAATCCCCTTTGGCTTTGTGATCGCCAACCCAGAACACAACGCCATTGCGGGTGCATTTTTGATCTTCTCTTTTATCGGCACTGGCAGCAGCTTTTTAGCGTTTGCGGTTATGGCTGGTAAGCGAGGCATTGAAAACCCAGTCTATAAACATAAGTCTCTCTATTACATGTCTGGACTAACCGAAGGCACAGAAACCATCGCTTGTTTCATTGCTTTCTGTATTTGGCCTCAACACTTTGCAGTTATCGCTTATACCTTTGGCGCTGCGTGTTGGCTGACTACGTTTATGCGTATTTATTTTGGGTTTCAGACACTCAAGAATCAAACCAACTAATGTGAATTTCTGCATTCCTCATAAACAAAAACGCAGCTCATATGAGCTGCGTTTTTTAGCTGATTCTGAAATTCAATTAAGCGTCAGTAGAGGCTTTAATTTGAAATCTCAATACCTTTAGGCTTGAATCAAGGTCGACATCGACAAACTCAGGTGGGTTGTCTAAACGTTCGATAAACTCAACACTAGGCGCTTCTTCTGCCATCGTCTCAATTAGGAAGTTTGGTGATACTGCTGGTGAGTTAACACAAGCAATCACTTCTCCGCCTTCTGTCAGAAGATCAGGCAAGCGACGTAAGATCTTTTTGTAATCTTTAGTTAAAGCAAAGCTGCCTTTTTGGAACGAAGGCGGGTCGATGATAACCAACTCGTAAGGGCCACCCTTTTTGATTTTTCCCCACGACTTAAATATATCGTAGCCAAGGAAGTTAACCGAGCGCATGTCGTGATCATTCAAACGGTGGTTATCACGGCCTTTGTTTAGCGAGCCGCGCGACATATCTACGTTCATGCATTGACGAGCGCCACCAGCTATAGCCGCTACTGAGAAACCACAAGTGTATGCGAACAGGTTAAGAACATTCTTATCCTTAGCATTGTCTTGTACCCACTGGCGACCATTACGCATGTCGAGGAACAAACCAAAGTTCTGATTACGGCCAATGTCTAGTTGGTACTTAAGACCGTGCTCAACCACAACGGGTGAGTCATTAAGTTCGCCCCATAAAACTTCTGACGGCGCACCATCGGCATAACGATGTTGCAGAACAATACTGGTGCCCTGCTTTGCTTGCCAGATGTCTTTATTAGTCAAATCAACCAATCCAGCTTTAAGAGATGATAAGAACTCATCATCCACTTCTTTGAATACGTTAACCAATAACTGCCCATCAACCCAATCACATGTCAGTTGATCTAGGCCTGGCCAAAACTTACCACGACCGTGAAAAATACGGCGTAGTTCATTCGGCACTTCATTAAGTTGCTGTTCAATATGACTAAAAAACAGAGGTAAAGCTGATGCTTCCATTATTTCACTCACTTAGTGTTTAGCTTTGGCCAAGTTAATGACCAAGGTTCAAGCCAGTTGTCTAAACCATTAGACACGATCTCTTGATGCCACTTCTCGCCCAAGGAGTTTAGGCTTCTTGGATCGCAGACATATTCGTAGGCTTGTGATTGATAGGTAAATCGAATCGCGAAGGCATGCAGATAACCTCTGTCGGCCTCACTCGATGGATTATAAATAGGGTCACCAACAATGGCTGAGCCGATCGACTTCATCGCAACACGGATCTGGTGAGTTCGCCCCGTATAGGGTTTACATAAAAATAGACGCTCACCGGGTTCAGCCGTTGCAGATAAAAACTGGGTAATCGCTGGGTTTTCTTTGCTTGTCAGTAACTTCCAGCTTGAGCGTCGTGAACGCTCCATATCTCCTGAAATCAGCCCCTGCTTTTTCTTTGGTTTCTTCGAACCAATCGCAAGGTAGTACTTCTCGACTTCACGCTTTGCGAACAGCTGTGAAAGCTCACTCGCTGCCGAGGCATTCTTTGCTAACAGCAGAATACCTGAGGTCATTTTATCGAGGCGGTGAACGAGATATAACTTCGGCTCGTTGATTGCCTTAGCAACTTCTTGCAACAACATGGTATCGCCATCGTCTTTATGGACGCTGACGCCAGGATGTTTGTTTATGAGTAAAAAATCAGAGTGGTTCAGAAGAATGTCGAACATTTAAAGGCTAGCTCCATTGTAGAACGTGGAGTATACCGTGTCTGAATCCAGATTCCAGCTACGAAAAAGCCCAACTCACTCAATAAATATTGAATCATTGGGCTTCTTTTCAGCAAGTAGCGATCAGTGCTTGGTCTTTACTCGATTAGCATTCGGCAAATAGAACAAAGCCACACACACTAAGCAAGTTTGAACTTACCCACCAATGCTTCTAGCTCGGCAACCTTAGCGTTCAAGCCTGAGGTATTTTCAGAGCTGCGAGTCGCCAATTGCAAAGACTGCTCAGAAATATCACTGATCGCCGTAATATCCGCTGCAATTTCTTTGGTCACCGCTGTCTGTTCTTCTGCCGCAGTAGCGATAGAATTGACCATGCTTTGTACATTGCCAGCACCACTTACAATCGCTTCTAGCGCCGAAACTGCGCCAGAGCTTTGCTCTACACCAATCTCAACTAAACGACAGTTATCTTGAGTGTAAGTCACCGCTTCTTGCGTACCAGATTGAATCGACTGAATGATACCAGACACTTCTTGAGTCGCTTTGGTCGTTCTCTCTGCCAATGCTCGTACTTCATCTGCAACCACCGCAAAGCCACGTCCAAACTCACCAGCACGTGCCGCTTCAATCGCAGCATTCAGCGCCAGTAGGTTGGTTTGTCCAGCGATGTCTTCGATTACCTTAATAACACTGCCAATCTGTTCGCCATGTGAACCTAGCGTATTCATTTGTACCGACATGTCACTCATTTGAGTCGATACTTGTTGGATACTTGCCACCATTTCAACAATCACGTTACGGCCATCTTCTGCTGACGTTTCTGAGCGACGCGCTTCTTCATAAGTAGAAGTACCTTGTTGCGCGACTTCAGAAATGGTCAAGCTTAGCTCTTCTGCGGCAGTCGCAATCAGGTTAGCTTTATCAGCTTGTGCAGAGGCACCAGAAACGATGTCTTGACTGATTGATGATAGCTCACCTGTCACCGATTGAACTTGGTTCGTCACAGAAGAAATTGAACCTAATAGGTTGACCAAAGATTTCTGCATCTGGTTAATCGACGTGGCAAGATCGGCCAGTTCATCGCCAGAATTATCAACAATATCTCCAGCGGTAAGGTCGCCATTTGCCACGCGTCGCGCAACTTGTTCAACACGAGTTAGACGGTTAGTAATAGAGCTAGACAATACATACGCAATCACACAACCAAACACAATCGCAATGGCAGACAACACCATGATAGTGCGTTCGATGGTGGTAAACGAATCGGTTAATACAAGTAGCGATTGTTCTGTATCGGCACGCTCACTTGCAGACGCTTGATCCAGTAAGTTTTCAACCGGGATTAGATTGCTCTCATATAAGGAGCGAAGCTGCTGGATATTCGATAACAGCGCAGACTCATCGTTGATCATAGGTACAAGCTTAGATTCAAACTCTTGAGTAAAGCGCCCCATCAGGTCTTCAATTCGCTCAATACGGCGATGGTCTTCTGAACCTCTACTCTCTAAACGTTTTGCTTCTTTAATAGCCTGAGCAAATTCATTCTTGTTGGTTCGATAATCATTAAGCGCATTGTCGGCCTGAGTAATCGCACCAAGTGCATCGCGATAAACATCCCCAGCCTCATCTATCAATACAAGGTAGGTCACCGTTCCCGGGACATCATCCATCCTAATTTCATCAGCGCTCTTGTGAGCTCCAATGACTTCTATCCATACAATACCGACTAACGTGACAAGTACCGCCAATATAGAGCCAAACCCAGCGTACAACTTCTTCCTAACTGACAATTTCACACAACACCTACTTAAATAAAATACAGCTCAATCAGCTATTACTTTTCATTATATCGGCTACCAGACCAATAACTTTAAGTATTTATTTTTCTTTGATAATTAAGTTAGTAGCATAAAAAAACGGGAGCCAATGGCTCCCGTTTCTTAACTTACTTTAACTCGCGATTGTAGCTACTAAGAGCTATGGTTTCTAAGAGCTATAGCTTCTTAGAACTATAACTTCTTAGAGATGACCGCAGAGCCAGCAATAATACCAATACCTAGTAGCATGATTGCACCTTTACCGCTGTCGAAGCCAGAAGAGATACCCATGAACGCTACAATAGCGATAGCTACTGGGATGATGTACTTAACAAGTGTGTACCATAGGCCGAATAGTGGGAAAGATACTTCACCATCGTTAGTGATTTCTTTCTCTAGGTCAGCACGGTTTAGTCTCCAACCAGCGAAGATACATACCAACATACCGCCAACTGCTAGGAAGATTTTATCCGTTAGTAAGTCGAAGATATCGAATGCACCAGTACCAAACAATGTTGGACCGAAGCCGCCAAGTGATAGAGAAGCGAAGATACATAGAATCGCCATAACTACACTTGCAGACAGTACTGCAGTCACACGCTTCATGCCTTTCTCATCGATTAGGTAAGAAACTACAACTTCAAGTAGAGATACTGAAGAAGTCAGTGCCGCAACACTTAGACCAACGAAGAACATTAGAGCAAATAGCAGACCAACTACGCCGCCCATTTCAGCGAATAGCTGAGGAACAACAACGAATACTAGACCAGGACCCGCTGCAGGTTCCATACCGAATGCGAACATTGCAGGGAACATTGCAACACCCGCTAGGATAGCAACGCCTGTATCCATCGCCGTAACCATAGCTGTAGTTTGAACTAGGTTCTCTTTCTTCTTAAGGTAAGAACCGTAAGTCAACATACAACCCATACCAAGAGATAGTGAGAAGAATGCTTGACCTAGTGCAGCTAGAATTACACCGCTGTCTACTTTAGAGAAGTCAGGGCTGAATAGGAATTCAAGACCAGCCATCGCGCCCGGAAGCATTAGGCCTTTGATTGATACCACGATAAGGATAATGAAAAGAAGTGGCATCAGAATCTTACCCGCTTTCTCAATACCACCAGAAATACCCTTCATAACGATGACAACGTTAAGTAATAGGTATAGGCCCATCCACATAAGTGGTTGAACTGGGTTTGAGATAAAGCCACCGAAGCTGTCACCGATTGCTTCAGGTGCGTCTAGTAGACCACCAGCAATCTTACCGATGTATGCGATAGACCAGCCACCTACTACAGGGTAGAAACCCATGATAAGTAGGCCACTGACTACGCCGATAACACCGGCGAACGTCCAACGACGGTCAGTTGATTTAAATGCACCTACTGCTGATTTTTGCGTGTGACGGCCAATCGCAAATTCAGTCAGCATGACACTGAAACCGATGAAGATTACAAAAAACAGGTAAATTGCAACGAATGCACCGCCGCCACTTTCGCCTGCTGTGTAAGGGAATTTCCAGATGTTACCTAGACCAACAGCAGAACCTGCTGCAGCCATTACGAATCCTAACTTCGAACCCCAGGTATCGCGGGGTGTTGTGGTTGTATTACTAGTAGCCACGTGTACTCCAAACTTTTGTGTTGTGTGATGTTGTGTTTTGCTTTGGGTGGCGTCTTTAAAAGATAAGGTGTATAAAAAAATTTACACACTTAAAAGATTTGATTGACGCTCGTTGTATGGCAAGTAAACCAGTTTAAGAATAAAATTGGAAGTCCGAACCGTACATATTTCGTTACCAATGTAAATTTTTATGGTTAAATGCCGTCTTTTTATACAAAACAATCGTTTTCGTCTTAAGTTAACCAAAACTTAACAACTATAACCTGTTTACAGCTTTTGCTCTATTTTGTAAATAGTTGATTCCTTAAATTCCCATATCCTCAAAATAGCATTACTATCTAAGTGTCTCTTTTTTCGAGTATTCAATGTGGAAAAGCTCTACCATTTTTTAACTTTAGCTTCCGTTGCTTTGTACTGGGTTCTCGTCGCCGGTGTGACCTTTCGTGTCGTACTAAAACGACGCTCTGTCAGCGTTTCTCTCGCGTGGTTGATGGTTATCTACATTATCCCGATTGTTGGCGTGGCCTGTTACTTCCTTTTCGGCGAGCTAAACCTAGGTAGAAAGAGGGCTGAGCGCGCACATCGCATGTTTACTCCGTTCGGTGATTGGTTCCGCCAATTAAATGATTGTCAGGTTCACCTCCCAGGTAAAGTTGGCTCCCCAATCCACAAGATTGATGAGCTTTGTAACAATCGAATGGGTATCCCTGCACTTAGTGGAAACACACTTTCACTGCAAGCTTCACCCAATGAGATCCTTCACGCAATTATCGAAGATATAGAAAACGCACAAACCAGTATCAAAATGGTTTTCTATATTTGGCATCCTGGTGGTCTAACCGACTCCGTAGCCTCTGCACTGATTCGAGCGGCCAAACGTGGCGTAGATGTTAAGGTTTTACTCGATTCAGCAGGTAGTCCACGCTTTTTCAAAAGCCATTGGCGTTCAATGATGAAAGACGCTGGTGTGCAAGTTGTGCAAGCATTAGAAGTAAGCCCATGGCGTATTTTCTTACGTCGCCTTGATTTAAGACAGCACCGTAAGATCATCGTCATTGATGAATCCATCGCCTATACCGGTTCAATGAACATGGTGGATCCGGCGCATTTCAAACAGAGTTCAGGCGTTGGTCAATGGATCGACGTAATGGTCCGAGTCACTGGGCCAACCGTTAACGTACTTTCGGCTATTCATGGTTGGGATTGGGAAGTAGAAACAGGCGAACGCATTCTTCCTGATTTACCTGAATGCCCGATTGAAGAAATAATGACGCACCATCCGGTTCAGGTCGTTCCGTCAGGTCCTGGTATGCCGGAATATTTGATCCTACAAGTTCTGACTATTGCCATTAATCAAGCCAATCGTTCTGTGCGCATCACTACACCTTATTTTGTACCGAGTGCCGACTTGTTAGAAACGCTAAAAATGACAGCACAAAGGGGCGTAAACGTCGAACTGATCATTCCACACAACAACGATTCATTGATGGTTAAATGGGCTTCTCGTGCTTTCTATACAGAGTTACTTGAAGCTGGCGTTAAGATTTACGAATTTTACGGTGGCCTTCTTCACACCAAATCGGTAGTGATTGATGAAGAGTTTTGCTTAATCGGAACGGTCAATATCGACATGCGCAGCCTTTGGCTAAACTTCGAAGTGACACTAGCCGTTGATGACGTGCACTTCACTAAGCAACTGTTTGATTTGCAGCAATCCTATATTGAATCATCTCATCCAGTGGAATTGGAGCAATGGGAGCAGAGAAATTTACGTAACCGCTTCTTCGAACGATTGTTCTATTTGTTCAATCCACTGCTGTAATCCAATCAATGGACCCACTGCGACTCATATCTCTCTGCTTATCAGATTTTTGACCTTTCACGATAAACGACGTGAAAGGTTAAAAAGCGAAAGAAAAGCATAAAAACTCCCCCTCTGCTCTTGCTTTGAATGCTATTGGCATGTTTTAAATAGGACATAACCGATTGATAAGGAATTCACAGCATGTCCGAGAACAAAACCACTAAACTGATCACTGCAGGTCGTGATAAGAAGTGGACCAATGGTGTCGTTAACCCACCAGTACAGCGCGCTTCTACTGTCGTGTTCAACTCAGTAGAAGAAAAGCGTAAAGCTACGATTAATCGCGCTAATAAAACGCTTTTTTACGGACGCCGTGGAACCAACACTCACTTCGCTTTCCAAGATGCCATGGTTGAAGTCGAGGGCGGCGCAGGCTGTGCACTTTACCCTTGTGGTACTGCGGCCATTTCAAATGCCATTCTTTCTTTTGTAGAAACAGGCGATCATATTCTGATGGTCGACACCTGCTACGAACCGACGCGTGATTTCTGTGACACCATCATGAAGAAGATGGGTGTAGAGACGACCTACTACGAGCCAACGATCGGTGAAGGCATCCAAGACCTTATTAAGCCAAACACTAAGGTGCTGTTTACCGAATCTCCTGGGTCAGTCACCATGGAAGTGCAAGACATTCCAACGCTAGCGCGTATTGCTCATGAACACGACATCATCGTGATGCTCGATAACACATGGGCTGCTGGTGTGAACTTCTCACCGTTTGATTTTGGCGTTGATATCTCGATTCAAGCTGCGACCAAATACATTGTTGGTCACTCTGATGTGATGTTAGGTACGGCTGTTGCCAACGAGAAGTGTTGGGATCAACTAAGAGAACAGAGCTATTTGATGGGGCAATGTGTATCACCAGATGACGCTTACCTTGCCCTTCGTGGTATTCGTACTCTTGACGTTCGACTACGCCAACATGCAGAGAGCAGCTTGAAAGTCGCAAAATGGCTGGAGACTCGACCTGAGGTTGATCATGTTCGTCACCCTGCCCTTGAGTCTTGCCCAGGCCATGAATTCTTCAAACGAGATTTCACTGGTGGTAATGGCTTGTTCTCTTTCGTGCTGAAGAACTCAAATACAAAAGCGACCACCGCGCTGCTTGATGGTATGACGCACTTTAGTATGGGTTACTCATGGGGTGGTTTTGAAAGCTTGATTTTAGCGAACGAACCGAACAGCTTTGATAGTCTAAGAACAGTGGCGAACCCTAACTTCGCTGGAACCTTGGTACGTGTTCATATCGGCTTAGAAGACGTTGACGATCTGATTGCGGACCTAGAGGCAGGATTGGAGCGTTACAACGCGCTCGTTTAATTTAAAGCGTTAGCAGACTCAGACCAAAAAGGCAGGATATTCCTGCCTTTTTTAGATTAGCGCATTAGACACATCGCTTTAAAAAGCTACTGAACGTCAAAGCACGCCCAATTGAAAATTTCAGAGCGGTGTTCATTGAACAAGTACAAAGACTGATCCTTAACTGCAATAGCGTAATCAATCGTCACCCCTTTATACTCACTATATTCATTGTTAATAATTGGATCATGGAAAGGGGTCGCCGTTCTCACATCTATAATGCTCATCGACAAATTATTCCCATCAAGCTCATAGTGCCCGAAATACAGATTTTCCATAGTACTCTCCTTACCGTCTTGCTCTGTAATCGTCACAAACTCTCTCATGCTAAAGGTATGGTCAGATTGAAAAGTAAGGCTTATACGCTCATAAAGCGATTGATATGGTTGGAATGCCTGAGATAAAAAATCAGTTTTAATCGTTTTACAATGCCATCGAGTGCCCGCTAATACGTTCTGTTCTGGCAAAAAACTTGCCGCAGCAATTACCATCAAAATGAGTAAACCAATTAGTCGCAAAAGTAACTCCTCTTCTTCATATACTGAGCAAAGGAATCAAAAGACGACTCTACATTGAAAACCGAAGCACTATAATTCAGAACCTCACCATCTTTCCTTTGAATCAACATGTATAACGCGTCATCTTCGGGTTGGTCGACTGATGGGTAAATGCGGACAAATACATCAACGTTACAGTGGCTCGGTATCACCGCTGTAAGCTTTTGAGTAACCGCAGGCAACGAATAGGAGTCATTATGAGCAATATGGAAGAAGTAGTGGTTGGTATTGTCGGTGTAACTGTCACGATATTCCGCTTTATCAATAAAATAAGGCAGAGGCGTATAGTAGGCTTGGAAAAGGTTAAATGCCGTTACTGCGACACAAACCAAAGCGAGCAAATAACCGGCGTTAGCTAGGTGTCTATTAGACACGACATTTGCCTGTTCTTGCTTAACTGCACTCTGGTCTAGATGTGAGTCACTAGGTAGCTCGGAAGAAACAACTTTCGCAGAATCTGCATCAATCAAGACTTCATTTATTGTTAACGGGTCTTGGGTTATTTCTTGGGACATTTCTTGGGACAAAGGTACGTTTTGCTTCAACGTAGAATCGGCAAGCGAGACACCGAGTTCGTAGACTTCTTTACTCGCTTGAGAAGGCACCTCTTCAGTTACTGTGGACCGGCTCAACTCGTCGATTTCAAGAGAATACCCCGTCTTACTAACGGTACGAATCGTCGCGCAACCACAAGTTACCCTAGACAGTGTTTTTCGAATCTTTGAGATAACGTTAGTCAGCGCTTGCTCTGAAACAATTACATTGCCCCAACACCTATCAAATATCAGACCTCGCTCGATGCACTCGCCAGCATTTTCAAGCAAGAATAGAAACACCTTACCTTCTAACGGCGCAATAGTTTCTACGTGGCCATCTTCACGCACAAACTGCCTAAGCAAGGGATCATAACTAGCATCACATATTTGGTAGATTTGTTGTTTCACTATCGTCTTCTAGGTTTGAATTCGGTCGCATATGATATTGAATAGTTTACAAATGACCAGTAAATTTTCCAATTCTCACGCAATTATTTCGCGACGAGAAATAACACTTTTATTTGTGTGGACAACCTTCTAGATGATCATTAACCATACCTGTCGCTTGCATAAACGCGTAACAGATTGTTTCCCCTACAAACTTAAAGCCTCTCTTCTTCAAAAACTTACTCATAGCTTTAGATTGCTCGGTAGAAGCGGGAACTTGAGACATCTCAGTCCAGTTGTTCTCTATCACCTTGTTATCGACAAATTGCCATAAAGCATTTGATAAAGAGCCAAACTCTTTCTGGAGTTCAAGCGTTGCTCGAGCATTACCGTATACAGAGGCGATCTTGCCCTTATGCTTAACCACATCGAAGTTTTCAATGATATGAGGCACGTTGTCTTCGTTCATCGCTGCAAGCTTGTTGAGATCATAGTTATCAAACGCAGCACGATAGCCTTCGCGCTTTTTAAGGATAGTAATCCAGCTAAGACCCGCCTGAGCGCCTTCTAAAGTAATGAACTCAAACAGAACTTGGTCATCATAAACAGGCACGCCCCACTCTGCATCGTGGTACTCCCTTTCTAGCTCATGTTTAAGCGCCCATGCACACGTTCTATCAACTGTATTCGCTTCCATTTCGATAGTCTCTTTTAGTAATCGTACAGAAAAATAATGCCCCAAATAGGGGCATTATTTCAAAGGTTAGTTGACGTTAAGCCACTTCAATTTTATGGAATAAACGATACAGCACAGGTACTACGATTAGCGTGAGTACAGTCGCAAAGCCTAAACCAAACATAATGGTTACTGCCATTGGCTTGAAGAAGATGTCAGGCAGTAACGGAATCATGCCTAGAATCGTTGTAATCGCTGCCATACATACTGGGCGAACACGACTCAATGCTGCATCAACTACCGCAACATAAGGGTCTTTACCTGATTTCATTTCAATCTCAATTTGATCAAGTAATACGATACCGTTCTTAAGTAGCATCCCGGATAAACTCAAGAAGCCTAGCAATGCCATAAAGCCAAATGGTGTATTCAAGGCTAACAAGCCTGTCGTTACTCCGATTAGCGCTAATGGAACCGTTAGCCAAACAATCAACGGCTCTTTGACCGAGTTGAACAAGAACACGGTAATCAAGAACATGAACAGGTAACCCATTGGCATAGTGGTAAACAGTGACGCTTGTGCATCAGCAGATGACTCATATTCACCACCCCACTCCAACGAATAACCCGGTGGCATCTCAATCGCTTCAATTTGTGGCTGTAAGCGTTTCTGTAACGTCGAAGCCGTTTCTTCACCCAATAGGTCGTTGTCGGCCATTACCGTCAGCATACGCTTACGGTTCTTACGGATGATAAGTGGATCTTCCCATTCCAATTCGTAGCCAAGCGTCACTTGTTGCAACGGAATGTATTCGCTTAATGCCGGGCTCCAAATCTTCATACCTTCGATGTTGCGAATATCAATTCGCTCATCTTCAGGTAAACGAGCCACAATAGGCATCAGCGTAGTACCATCACGATACACACCAATCGACTTACCAGAGAAAGACATCGCTAGGAAATCATCAACGTCAGACTTGGTAATACCATAACGACGCGCTTGGCTTTCATTGAACTGAGGCTCTAAGACCTTAGTTCTTTCACGCCAATCATGACGAACGTTAAACGCTCCGTCATCGGCACGCATGATGTCCATAACTTGAGCTGCGATTGAACGTAGCACGGTTGGATCTGAACCGACGATTCGAGCCTCAATTTTCGCACCGCCACCAGGACCTAATTCAATTTGCTTAAGTTTGTAATCAATTTCTGGGAACTGACTGTCAACGTGTTCACGGAAGCGACGCATCAGCCCCTCAAGTACCTGATAATCTTTCACACGAACCGTGATTTCGCCATACGCGCTATAACTCTTCTCGGGTGAGTAGGTCAACATGAAACGCTGCAGACCTTTACCGGCTGTGGTCGTGATATGTTCAACTTCACTTTGTTCCGACAACCAACTCTCAAGCACTCTCAACTTGGTATTAGTAGCTCGAATATCAGTACCTTCTGGCATCCAAACATCCACTTGGAACATCGGAGTAGTTGAAGATGGGAAGAATGCTTGTTTCACAAAGCCAAAACCGTACACACTCGCACCTAAACCAATTACCAGAACGATCATGGTTAGCCACGCGCGTTTCATACAGAACTCAAGGAAGTTTTTATAGATAACAAAAACCATCCCGTTGTATGGGTCTTTGCCTTCGTTATCGGGATCAACCTTCTGTCCTCTGAAGAAGATATCGGCAAAAAACGGCGTGATCGAGATGGCGGTAAACCAACTCAGCATCAATGAAATCAATAGCACCGTGAACAAGGTGCCACAGTATTCGCCCGTTGAATCTTCAGACAAACCTATTGGAGCAAACGCGGTGACCGCAATCACCGTTGCGCCAAGCAGTGGCCATTTGGTTTGGGTCACGATATCAGTGGCGGCCTGCATCCGGGTCCTCCCCTTCTGCGTGCCGATCAATATCCCTTCCACCACCACAATGGCATTATCCACCAGCATCCCCAAGGCAATAACCAACGCGCCCAGTGAAATACGTTGAAGATCGATTTTGAAGTACTGCATGAAAATAAAGGTGCCGAATACGGTCAATAGCAGTATTAAGCCAATCAACAGGCCCGATCGTACTCCCATGAAGAACAGTAACACCACGATTACGATCGCAACCGCCTGCCCTAAACTCACCACAAATCCGCTTACCGACTTGTTCACCTCTTTAGGTTGGTTATAAACCTCGGAGATGTCGATACCGACGGGTTGTTGATATTTAAGCTCGGCGAGTCTTCGATCAAAGTCTTCACCCACTGCGACCACGTTCACGCCTTGCGCAAAAGAGACACCCAGGTTAAGCGCGAGTTCGCCGTTATAACCAATGATGTTACTCGGTACCTCAACGTAACCACGAGTTACATTCGCCACATCTTTTAGATAGATAAGCCCTTGAGCGCCACCTTCCGTAAGAATCAAATCTCCAAGCTGTTCAACGTTTTGGAACTCACCGGTTGGATGGATTCGAATATATTCATCACCAATCCTTACCGCTCCTGCACTTGATACAATATTTTGAGTCGATAAAAGGTTAAATACCGTGCTTGGAGACAGACCCAGAGAGCTTATCCGTTTCATCGATATCTCAATGAACACTTGCTCTTGTTGTTGGCCAGAAACGGAGACTTTACTGACCCCATCAACCAACTCTAGCTCTCGCCTTAGGTAATCAATGTAATCCAGCAACTCTTTGTAGCTATAGCCATCCCCCGTCACCGCCAGCAAAATACCGTAAACATCACCGAAGTCATCGATGACTTGAGGATCATTGACGCCGGGTGGCAGTTCAACCTTGAGATCATTCACTTTTCGGCGAAGTTCATCCCATATTTGCGGAAGATCATCTGGGCCGTAGTTGTTCTTCATCGTCACCGTTACCTGTGATAGGCCGCGGCTAGAGATAGAGTTCACTTCGTCCACATAGGTAAGTTGCTGAATCGCTTTTTCTAGTGGGTAAGTAACTTCTTCTTCGACTTGTTGAGGTGTGGCCCCTGGGTAAGAGGTCACAACCATCGCATCTTTGATGGTAAAGGCAGGATCTTCTAAACGACCCAAGCCGAAAAAGGCAGAGACACCACCAATAAGAAAGATCAGAGATAGCATCCAGCTAATGACTTTGTTACGTATAAAGTAAGAAGCAACACCTGTGATCTGATCATCACCTTGTTGATCGTCATTTTGGGGCTTGTTATTTACTTCACTCATTGTTCGTCTCCTGAGACAATACTTCCACTGTCATCCCATCTCGCAATCGCGATATGCCTGCAACAACGACATGCTGCCCCATTTCCAATCCTTTCATGACCTGCAATGTTTTCTGATTTGCTTTTCCTAATACGACTTGCTGTTTCGAGACGGTACTGTCGTCATTAAGCACCCATACATAAGAGTTCTGACGCGTTAAATCATCGCCATCCGCATTAAACACAGCTTCGATTGGGATAAGTACCCCAGCTTTTAACTCCAAGCCGATATCTCGCCCATTTGATGTCACCTCAACGGCCATACCGTCCAGAATCAAATCATCTTCGGGCATTGGCAAAGCAAGCGTCACCGTAAACGTGCCCGTACTTGGATCCGGTTCAGTGGTGAACTCCTTAATACCTGCAGAGTATTCATTACCACTTGGCACTCTAACCACAGCCTCAACGTTCGATAACAGTTGTTCACTCGGTTGGTTGACGTAGATTTGGTCAGGCAGCTGAATAACAACCTCAACATCTTCGACACTGTGGATATTTACCACTTGTTGGCCTACCTGAATATTTTCATATTGGTCGACACTGACACGAGAAATGATCCCATCAACAGGGGCACGAAGCTTAGTGAACGACAAGCGCAGTTTTGCGAGTTCCAGCTCGGCATAAGCGATCTGGCGTTGAGCAGCAATTTCATCAAACTGTGACTTCGCCAATAAACCTTTCTTCACTAGCGGACTTGAACGTCTGTATTGACTGTTAATTACCGTGTAACGCGCCTGAGCATTGTCGACATCCAGTTGATAATCGGTCGGGTCAAGCTCTGCAATGATGTCTCCTTGTGAAACTCTTTCACCTTCTTTCACATCAAGCTTATTGATTTCACCAGCGACTCGAAAGCTGAGGTGAGCCTTCTCGGCAGCGTTTGCAACCGCAGGGAAATAGAGTTTGTCGCTAAAATCGATGACTGAAATCTCGATAGCTTTAACCAAGGGTGTGTTATTCACTTCTACAACTTGTTTATCTTCACAAGCCGTAAGTAAAGCCAAACACGACAGTCCAGCGGCCACTTTAAGTGTTTTCATGTTATAGCCCCCTTTCCTTGATCCACTCTCGAACTTTAACGCCCGGTTCAAGACCATTAACACCAGAAGTTACGATGCGATCACCATCGTTCAACCCTGAAACAATATGGCGATTTTCATCGATAATGATTGCGACATTTTCAACAATACCGTCGCTATTCACTCGCCACACAGAGACATCATCCCCATCAGTCATCATTGCTGATGTAGGGATTTTTGTAGCCGCCGCTAACGCTGAAACTAAATGAACCGTGCCTGACATACCCGGCAAAATACCAACATCGGTTGGTCTCTCCATTACCATGGTGACTTTGTACGACCCGGTTTTGGGATCCGCTTCGGTATCCACTTCTTGGAATGCTAAAGCGTAGGAGCTACCCGGGAAAGCATCAAAAACCATGGTTGCATCCGTCTCAAACCCTGAAGAAAAGCGCGTGATAAGTTGGTCGGGTAATAAGAATACGACTTTGAGGATTTGATTAGTTTGAATATTCATCACGCCTTGTTTGGCAGCGATATATTCATGGTTTTCAGCAGGAATGATGGAGATAGTACCATCGTAAGGCGCAACCAAGGTGGTATAACGTAGGTTGGCTTTTGCTTGGTTAAGCACCGCTTTAGCAGAATTATGATTAGCTTTCGCTTGGTCGAAGTCTTGCTCAGATACGACGCGATCTTTGCGCAACTTAATTGAACGTTGGTATTGAACATCGGCAAGCTTAAAGTTGGCTCTCGCTTGCTTCTCTAACAACTGATATTCGTCAGGATTAAGCGTTGCAAGCCCATCACCTTTGGTAACCTGTTGACCAGATGTGACATCGATAGTCTGAAGTAGCCCTGGAACACGAAATGCCAGTACTGCTTTGTCACCCGCTTCTGTGGTGGCAGGAAAGCTACGTTCAAAGGCATTACTACCGACGGAGACAGTGAAGAGTTTGGCGGGTCTAGAATCAGGTTCAGGTACGGGAGGAAGCTCCTTACCACACCCAGACAACCCAGCTAAGGCTGTCAATAGGACAACGGAGGCTCTATACATTAGTGATCATCCATAACTATAAATATTTTTATAACATAGATTAATCACATGTAACTTACCAGTTATCGTAAGATTTATTGAGACAAAATTATTAAAAAAAATAACGGCTTGGAATAAATTTTCCTAAACCGTTATCTAATGTTTTTCAGGTTTACCACTACATGTTCTTAAATGCGCGATCGACTTTGAAAGTATCCGAAGTCACATAAGCTTCCATATTGCGGACACTGGTCTCTAATTTCTGGAAATCACCCTCTAAAGTGCCCAGTAACGACTCTGCGGTTTGCCCTTTTTCCCAAGGTTTTTGCTTCAGCGTGTGCTCTTGTTTGGCTTTCATCTGATCGACATACTGAGGTGGTTGTTTTTCAAGCATAAATGTCAAAGCTAAATACGCTAATAACACCAAAAAGCTACCACCAAGCAGTGCCGCCGAGATAACCAAGATGCGAACCAACCACACTTCCAAGCCAAAATAGTTCGCTAACCCTGCGCAGACGCCAGACAGCTTACCGTTAATAGGATCGCGATACAGTTCTCTACTCATAGTTTCGTCTCCAGTTAGGTGACTCCGCATCCAGTATTTTTTCTAGCGTTTTCACTCGGTCTTGCATCGATTCAGCTTGAGCAGAAAGCTTGTGCAAACGCTGAAGATCCGTTTCTGAAAGACCATTACTGGATTTCTTCTTGCTGCGGTAATGTAAGAACAACCATAGCGGTGCCACGAAGATTAAAAAGACAATCAGTGGGCCTGCAATTAGAAATGTTGACATAGACAACTCCTAAATTATTTATCGCGGTTTTCAACTTGTTGCTTCAGTTTCGCCAGCTCTTTTTCAATTTCATCTTGAGCTTGTAACTCTGCAAACTCTTGATCTAAAGATTTTGCGTTACCTGTTTTCGCGTAAACGTCCGCTTCGGCTTCTAATTCATCCACTTTACGCGAGAATTGTTCAAACTTCGCCATTGCTTCGTTGGTTTTGCTTGAATGCAGATGTTTTTGAACATCACGACGATTAGTCGCAGCATTATTACGAATCATCAATGCTTGTTGCTTTGCGCGAGTTTCTACGATTTTAGTTTCGAGCTTACCAATCTCACTGGTCAGCTTTTCGATGGTTTCGTGAACCAAGGTTTGCTCTGTGTGAAGGCTTTTGATGATATCTTCAAGTTTTTGCTTTTCGATTAGCGCCGCTCTAGCTAAGTCTTCGCGTTGTTTAGTCAGTGCTAGTGTCGCTTTATTTTGCCAATCTAGAATCTGAGTTTCGATAGCTTCAACTTTACGTGCTAACTCTTTTTTATCTGCGATAGCTTTAGCGGAGTTAGTGCGAACCTCAACCAGCGTATCTTCCATTTCTTGGATAATCAGGCGAATCATCTTTTCAGGATCTTCAGCCTTGTCTAAAAGTGCACTGATGTTCGAATTTACAATGTCTGCAAAGCGAGAAAAAATACCCATGAGGAACTCCTTAATTACAATGATGGCAAATGTGCTTTAAAGCGTTATTCGATTTATCAATCCACTTGCTCAAAAATTTACGTTTGTTGTTAAACCTACCATAAGTAATCCAAGTAACGTGCCAACTTTTAAGCCATTTATTATCAGGCACTTACAATAAAATGGTGATTAACCCGAACCATGCTATGATGAATTTGGCCAAGTATTGGTATTTTTCACCACTACGACTCTTATACTTAAGCTATTTACATGACGTGACTTAAATAAAGCCCTCTAAATCACATCCATCGGCGCTCAAATCGCACAAGGACCCGCTATGCAGCAGAACCTCATTGGTGAATCACCCAGTTTTCTCTCCGTTTTAGATAAAGTATCTCAACTCGCACCAATCGAAAGACCGATCCTGATCATTGGAGAGCGTGGGACGGGTAAAGAGCTCATAGCTCAAAGGCTGCATTACCTTTCAAGGCGATGGGATCAGCCGTTGATCTCACTTAATTGCTCAACGCTCAGTGAAGGTTTGATTGATTCTGAGTTGTTTGGTCATGAGTCTGGTTCCTTTACTGGTTCAAAAGGTCGTCATCAGGGTCGATTTGAAAGAGCGGAAGGTGGAACACTGTTTCTTGATGAGCTCGCAACCACGCCCCTAGCCGTTCAAGAGAAGCTATTGCGCGTTATTGAATACGGGCAGTATGAACGTGTCGGCGGACAAAAAGCTTTAAGTGCCAACGTAAGACTGGTTTGCGCGACCAACGCTGACTTGCCAGACATGGCATTAAGGGGCGAATTCAGAGCTGACTTATTGGACAGGCTAGCGTTTGACGTGATTACTATTCCCCCTCTTCGAGAGCGAAAAGAAGACATCACGCTGCTGGCGGAATACTACGCCATTAAGATGTGCCGTGAATTAGAATTGGAGTTGTTTGTTGGCTTTGCTCCGTCTGCCGTAGAGGCGCTGCTGGATTATTCATGGCCAGGGAATGTGCGAGAACTCAAGAACGTTATTGAGCGCGCAGTCTACCAGCACGGTAAAGACCCATATCCTATTGAATCTTTGGTGTTTAACCCATTCAAACCCGCATGGAAAATAGATCAAGATTCCACGCATGAAATTGGCAATGCGCCGTCCAACAGCCATACTTCATCAGAGAGCTCGTTTTCTTTGCCACTTGATTACAAAGCATGGCAAGAACAACAAGACATCAAGCTGCTCAATCAAGCCCTAAAGCAAAGCAAGTATAACCAGAAACAAGCAGCAGAATTACTTGGATTAACCTACAACCAATTACGTGGAATGGTGAGGAAGTACGCGATTGTCGGACAAGCTAACGATAAATAGTTGTCCGCACTTGATTATTATTTGGAGCCGAATAAATAAAATGTTAAATTGTCCGGATCTTGAGGCTCCTCTAACGCCTCGTTTCGAAAAGTATTTCTTTTTATGAAAGCACTAATAAGACTATCACTGAGCATCTGCACGCTGAGCTTTTTAGCTGGATGTGGTGAGAGTGTGAATCACGAGCAAATCCGTGAAAAAGGCTTCATTTATTGCGGCCAAGGTAATCCTAGTACTTTCAACCCACAACTGGTTGATAGTGGCATTACCTCAGAATCGCTGAGCCCTCAAATTTTCGATACACTGCTCACTCTTGATCCAATGACTTATCGACCAAAACAGAACTTGGCAACAAGCTGGTCTGTCGATGAATCAGGTACAGAGTACACTTTCAAACTGCGCCCTAATGTTGCGTTTCAAACCACAGACTGGTTTACCCCAACTCGCAGTATGAATGCACAAGATGTGGTCTTTAGTTTTGAGCGAATCATTGACAGTTCAAACCCATTTCATTATGTGGGCGGCGGCCTATACCCATGGTTTGCTGGTATCGACTTCCAAAACCTGATCGTCAATATCACTGCGGTTGATGACCTAACAGTGAAATTCCAATTAAGTCGCCCAGACAATTCATTCCTCAACAATATCGCCACCAGCTATGCGGTCATTCACTCTAAAGAATATGCCAATAAACTCATTGCTACGGATGAAAAGAATGAAATAGACTCCAAGCCCGTTGGCACAGGTCCTTTCTACTTGGATGAATACCAAATCAATGATCTAGTTCGCTTGAAAAAGAACAAGCACTATTGGAAGGGTGACGTAGAAATGGACCAAGTTGTGTTTGATACTTCACAACGTGGGACAGGGACTCTTGCCAAGCTACTTCGTAGTGAGTGTGATGTATTGAACTCACCGATTTCTAGTCAGATTCCTATTATTCAAGCTCATGAAGAGTTGAAGATTTCCGCCACGCCTGCGGTTAATGTCTCTTTCATCGCACTGAACACCGAGCACCCTGCACTGCGTGACTCACGAGTGCGCAAAGCGCTGAACTTGGCTATCAATCGTCAGAACATTCTTGATTCTGTTTATTACGGTACGGGCACGAAAGCCTACACTCTCTTGCCACCGACCTCTTGGGCTTACCAAAAAGACAGCGTTCAAGTTCGCTATGACCGCAACTACGCAGTTGCGCTTCTTAAAGAAGCCGGGGTAGAACCTGGGCTAGAGCTTTCAATGTGGGTTCCTTTAGAACCAAGAGCTTACAACCCAAGCCCAAGAAAAACAGCAGAATTAATCCAAGCAAATTTAGCTGATATTGGTATCGAACTTAAGCTCTATACCGACGACCGATTTGATCGTACACAGCTGTCATCCATTTCCTCAACGGACTTGTTGCTCACAGGTTGGATCGGCAATACGGGCGACCCAGACAACTTCTTACGTCCGCTTCTTTCATGTAGCTCAGAACGAGCAGGATTAAACGTCTCTATGTGGTGTAATTCAGACTTTGATTTCCTTCTCGACTTAGCATTAGAGATCAATCAACAAAGGCACCGTGTGAACTTGTATCGACAAGCCCAAAACATTCTCAATGAAGAAGTTCCTGTGATTCCTCTCGCTCATGGCGTGCAATTCCGCGTGCACGATCGTTCGCTAAGTGGCTTTAAGCAGAGCCCGTTCAATGCTC
Source organism: Vibrio sp. L5-1 (assembly GCF_021728315.1). Taxonomy (NCBI): domain Bacteria; kingdom Pseudomonadati; phylum Pseudomonadota; class Gammaproteobacteria; order Vibrionales; family Vibrionaceae; genus Vibrio; species Vibrio sp. L5-1. The sequence goes on from NZ_JAKKCQ010000002.1 coordinate 605,243, forward strand.
AACCTTTTGATCAAGTCAGAAGAGAGGTGCAGTGATGTTTTGGTATACATTAAGACGTGTAAACTTATTCATTATTACACTGGGGATCCTGACGTTAGTGGGGTTCGCTCTGCTTCGACTAGACCAAACCTCACCCTGGGCGATTCAAGATTTTTGGCCCGGTTGGCTTAGCTATATCACAGAATTATCGACACTGAACTTTGGCTTGAGCAAGCACGGAGCGCCTATCATCGATGAGCTTGTCGTGGTATTCCCTGCAACGTTAGAGCTGTGTTTCTTTGCTTTTGTGCTTGCGCTGTTTATCGGCATCCCTTTCGGCACTATTGCTGGCATGAGACAGGGCAAGTTTGTCGATACCACCATATCGTTTACTTCAATGGCCGGTTACTCTGCACCTATATTTTGGGTCGCACTGCTGATGATCATGGTGTTTTCGTTGCACTTTGAGATGTTCCCAGTTGGTGGGCGATACGACCTGCTTTACGAAATTGAACACGTCACTGGCTTCGCTATAATTGATGCCTTTTTTGCAGAAGGTCGTTATCGAGCACACGCACTGCAAAGTGTTATCGAACATATGGCGTTACCTTGTCTTGTATTGGCACTCGCCCCAACGACTCAGGTAATTCGACTGATGAGAGCGTCAGTGGCTGAAGTGATGACTCAAAACTACATCCGCGCCGCACGAATTAAAGGTCTTTCAACAAGAGAGATCGTCACGCAGCACGTGTTAAGAAATGCGATACCACCGATTATTCCTAAGGTCGGCGTTCAACTATCAAGTATGTTAACGCTCGCTATTATTACCGAGTCTATCTTTAACTGGCCGGGTATTGGCCGCTGGTTATTGGATGCTTTATCTAATCAAGATTACGTTTCAATTCAAGCGGGCGTGATCGTGGTAGCAACCTTGGTTTTGACCGCAAACATTCTGTCCGATCTATTGGGCGCGATGGTCAATCCACTGGTAAGGAAGGAATGGTATGCTAACAAATAACGTCTACCAAGAAGAGCAGATTCCAACCCAGTTCGAGCGTTTCTGGCGCAGCTTCCGTGGCAATAATCTCGCTATGTTTGGACTGTGGTGTTTGGCCTTAATCATTCTAATCACCGTCACTTCACCATGGCTAGCTCCGCATGATGCTCAAGAACAAACGGGACACCTGTTAACCCCACCCTCTTGGGATCCCTCAGGAACAGTTGAGTATTTCTTAGGTACCGATGACTTAGGCCGAGATATTCTTTCTCGTCTGATTATCGGCTCTCAGCTGACGTTTGGTGCCGCGGTTGTGATTACCTTTATCGCAGCAGTCATTGGTTGCCTGATTGGCGTACTTGCGGGGATGACTCGTGGATTACTATCAAGCACGCTAAACCACCTGCTTGATACCGTTATGTCGATTCCGTCTCTGTTACTGGCCATTATCTTCGTGGCGTTTCTTGGTTTTGGCGAGTTTAATATCTTGCTTGCCTTATGTTTAGCATTGATTCCACGCTTTATTCGTTCGGTATACATTGCCGTGCACGCTGAGGTAGAAAAAGACTATATTTTGGCTTCTCGCCTCGATGGTGCGAACGACTTCTACCTTTTATGGAATTCAATCCTTCCTAATATTCTTACCGTGGTGGCACTTGAAATTACTCTGGCATTGTCAGTCGCCATTCTTGATATCACGGCTTTGGGTTTCTTAGGGCTTGGCGCTCAAGCACCAAGTACCGAATGGGGCTCAATCTTGGGTGACTCTGTAGAGCTGATTTACCTCGCACCATGGACAGTAACCCTACCCGGTTTAGCCATTATGTTTACAGTGATCGTGATTAACCTCGTCGGTGAAGGTGTTCGCCAAGCGCTAAATGCAGGAATCGAATAATGCCTTTACTTGATATTCGACATCTAACCATCGAGATTGAGACCCCTCAAGGGATGGTTAAAGCCGTTGACAGAATGAGTCTTACCCTCAATGAAGGGGAAATTCGCGGCTTAGTAGGTGAATCAGGCTCAGGCAAGAGCTTGGTTGCAAAAGCGATCGTTGGGGTTTGTAAAGAAAACTGGAAAGTATCTGCCGACCGAATGCGCCTTGGCAATATCGACCTCCTGCAACTGACACCCAAAGAACGACGCCGAGTTATTGCTCGTGATATCGCGATGATCTTTCAAGAGCCATCCTCCTGTCTTGATCCATCTGAAAAAGTGGGCCATCAACTGATTGAAGCGATTCCTTCCTATTCGTTTGAAGGTCGGTGGTGGCAGAGATTCAAATGGCGTAAGAAGCAGGCCATCGCTCTACTTCACAAAGTCGGTATTAAAGATCACTCTCGTCTTATGGACAGTTACTCTTATGAGTTGACCGATGGTGAGTGTCAAAAAGTTATGATCGCCATGGCGATCGCAGCCAAACCAAAAGTCTTGATCGCTGATGAACCAACCAACGATCTAGATCCGATCACACAGTCTCAAATATTGCGTCTGTTGAGTCGTATGAATCAGATCAATAACACGACCATCGTGCTGATCGGCCATGACTTAACCACCATTACCCAATGGGCAACCCGCATTACCGTTATGTACTGTGGTCAGTCTGTGGAATCAGCGGATACGCAGAAGCTGTTAGATGCACCTAAACACCCATATACCGTCGCTCTACTGAAAGCGATGCCTGACTTTAACGACTGGATTCCTCATAAAGAGAAGCTACAGTCTTTGCCAGGTTCAATCCCTCCGTTGCAGCACCTTCCTATTGGTTGTCGACTAGGACCACGTTGCCCGTATGCGCAAAGGCAATGTGTTGAGATTCCTTATACCAAACGAATCAAAAACCATAAGTTCAATTGTCACTTCCCTCTTAATATGGAGAAGAAAAAGAAATCATGAGTGCATTATTAGAAGTCATTGATTTATCTAAAGACTTTACGACTCGCTCTGGTCTTTTCCGTAAAAAGATTCATCAGGCAGTGAAACCAGTAAGCTTTTCGCTTGAGGCGGGACAGACGATTGGTTTTATCGGTCAGAATGGTTCAGGAAAGTCGACATTAGCAAGAATGCTAGCGGGCATGGTAGAGCCAACTGCGGGCGAGATTCGTGTGAACGGTGAAAAGCTAGAGCACAAGGACTACTCGACTCGCTGTAAGCTGATTCGAATGATCTTCCAAGATCCGAACACCTCGCTTAACCCGCGCATTCAGATTGGTCGAATTCTTGAAGGTCCATTAAAGCGAAACACCAATATGCCACCAGAAGCCCGTATGCGTCGTGTGAAAGACACCCTATTACGTGTGGGTCTTCTACCGGAACATGCTTACTTCTACCCGCAGATGCTGGCTGCAGGTCAGAAACAAAGGGTTTGTTTGGCTCGTGCCTTGATTCTTCAGCCATCCATCATCGTTGCTGATGAGGCGTTGAATGGTTTAGACATGGCAATGCGCTCGCAAATCATCAACCTGTTCTTAGAGTTACAAGAAGAGATGGGCGTATCGTTCGTTTATGTATCTCAACACCTCGGTATTGTTAAGCACATTACAGACAAAATCATCGTCATGCACGAAGGTAATGTGGTTGAGAGTGGGGAAACGGATCAAGTGCTAACCAATCCAACTCACCAAATCACCCAAAGATTGGTTGAGAGCCATTTCTCCAAAGCGCCGAACCACTAACCTCGAATCACGCTACGTTTAACAAAGGGGAAAGGTATGTTATTAAGAGCTTCAATGCTTCCCTTTTTGTTAGCGCTGTTTTCCTTTAACGCAGCAAGCACACCGCTCACTTGGTTAGATAGAAGCTTCGTCGAAATTGCCTTTTATAACGTCGCACTTCAACACGAATATTCCCAAGGCAACAAGCCACTCGCCAAATGGAAACAACCGATCAAGATTTGGATCGATCATCGAGTGGGTGATGAAGAACTGCATCAAGAGCTCACAGAGCTTCATATCCGACACTTATCCGAAGTCACCCAGCACCCGATAACAATCGTCAACAAAGAGTCTGAAGCGAACGTAAAATGGATATACACGAGGCAAGGTCAGTGGGTATCTGAGGCGAAATTGGTGCTCAAACTCAAATCAACTGAGCACTTAAACAACGCTATTTGCACGGCGGGTTATCGAACTAATTCTAAAGGTGAGATTGTTTACGCTGGGATTGTTATTCCCGTTGATCAAGCAAGATCTCGAGGTAAGCTCGTCGCCTGTATCGTGGAAGAAATCACACAGGTTTTAGGCCTGCCGAATGATTCAGATAAAGCCTACCCTTCTATTTTTAATGACCATACGCCAGAAGACTTATTGTCACCCTTAGATATGGTGCTATTAAAGCTACTGTATGAGCCAGAATTGAAAGCTGGAATGACAAAATCTGAAGTAAAACCTATTGTTCGAAAGATACTAAAGCAATACAGCGAAACTGGCGTGCTCCAACAAGCTTCAAAAGCAGCGCAGCAAGCACCGTTGTATCAGTTAATTGGGTACTAATGGAATAACTGACTGCACACAGAAATATTGAATACTAACGGAATGATCGAGTACTAACGGAATAACTAGCCACGAACAGGAATATTGAGGGCTAACGGAAGAATTGAGTACTAGCGGAAATAGGCAGGGACGTTACTTTGTTTGTCTGAACAGCTTAGATGGGAAAATAGAATGATAGCGCTGCCTAAGAAAAGGCAACGCTGACTTACCGTGTAACCGTGTAACCGTGTAACAATGTTACGAAAGCACTAGCGCTTAGCAGCCTGCTTTTTCAATTCGAAGTCGAACTCATCCGGAAACAAGATAACACCTTCTTCCTGTTCGTTCGGGAACACAACCACTGCAAGCTCGTCGTCTTCTAGACCGTTAGTCCAACGGCTGTGCCATTTGTTCAACGAGATAGACTCAGCTTTACACTCAGACCAATCACCCGTAGCCCAAGATTCAGCAAACTCTTGGTTTGGCCATACTGGAACACAGTCTTCATCTTCTGTGTTCAGCATTACACAACCGTGTTCATCGGTTAAGATCCATACTTCACGGTTCGCTACGATTTCTTTCACACAGTACTTTAGGCGTTGCTCACCCGTATACTTATTGATTTCAGCGATTTTTTTATCGTCTAGCTGTGTAGTCATCTTAATTTCCTACTTTAGTCAGTAACTTTGCTCTTAAAGCTATTTTATGCCGAGAGCTTTTAACTTCAAACATTTTCGATGAAGAAGAAAATCTACTTCAAAGAAAAACGCCTGCTAAATTAGCAGGCGTTTATAATTAAGCGACTTGGTTAAACAAGCTCGCCTTGAAGCCAAGGCCAACCTTGCTTCTTACGGCTCAATGTATTTTCCATCATCAATACACCGTCTTTCTCGAATTTAACCAACTTATCAGCCCACTCACCTTTGTATAGAAGACGAGTTTGAGCTGTAGTGATGTCTGTTAGCATTACTGCAGCGAACGCTAGACCGTCTTTCTCACAACGCGCTTCAAGATCCGCTTCTAGCGCTTCAATCATGCCGTCTACTTGCTCAAGAGTCGCAAGCTCAACTTGACCAACAACAACATCGCGACCGTTGAATGGGTAGCCTTTAAGGTCTTTTTCTACTAGCTGTGCAGCAGATAGGCCTTCGATGTTTGTCTTAGCGATTAGAAGCGCTTTGATGAATGCATCAATGTCAGTCACGCCAGCAATTTCAGCAAGCTCAGCAACAGCGTCTTTGTCTTTTTGAGTACATGTTGGAGAAGCAAAACCAACCGTGTCTGAAAGAATTGCAGACATCATCAGTTTAGCGATTTGTTGAGAGATAGAGTGACCTTCAATCTTGAACATGTTGAAAAGTACAGTATTTGTACAACCAACAGGCCAGATCCAAGCTTCCATAGGGTTAACTGTCATCGCGTCACCTAAACGGTGGTGATCGACAATACCTACGATCTCAGCTTCAGCAACATCGTCCGGTGCTTGTGCTAGATCTGAGTAGTCTACTAGCCAGATTTTTTCACCAGCAACAGAAGTACGAAGTTCTGGCTTTTCAGCACCAGCGACTTCAAGAATGTGTTGAGTTTCGCGGTTGATCTCGCCTTGGCGAATTGGTGTCGCTTCCTCGCCACGAGCTTTAAGAAGCTCTGTTGCAACTAACGCACTACAAATACTGTCACTATCAGGGTTTTTGTGACCAACAACTAAAATCATGTTTCTTCCTATTACACTAACAATTATGACTCTACCTTTAGAGCCTCTCTTTATTAGCCATACTTTACCTCATTTTTTCAGGTTGGTCATGTTTCGTAGGTTTAGCCAATGGTAACAATAGATAAAAAAACAACAAATGCAATTGATAATTATTATCATTCGTATATATTTATCTTAAGCCACTAATTTTGAGTAACACCTATGGATCGACTAATCTCTTTTTTGCCAAGCAGTAGCGCTGCGAAAACAACTCAGTTTTCACTGTCCTTTAAGCGCCTGCTTTTACCAATCTCACTTGCAGCTTTAGTTATGGCGCCTGCCACGCGAGAATTGACGGTCACTACCTTGTCAGACGCCTTTTGGGCCGTGTCTTGTTATGTTGCTTTGACCTTAGCGATTTACCACGGGTTAAGCCTGTATATCAACAAAGATAACGTATTCAACAAGCTCGTCCATCAATCCCGTTCAAACCAAGTTGTATTCGCTGCACTTATGGGGGCGCTACCCGGCTGTGGCGGTGCGATCGTGGTTACCACACAATTTATCTCGGGCAAACTCGGATTCGGCGCAGTTGTTGCTGTGCTCGTCTCAACCATGGGTGATGCGGCCTTCCTGCTCATTGCAAGCGAACCCAAGACTGGTTTAGCCATGATGGCGATGGGCGTGATCGTCGGAACTGCGTCAGGTCGAATCATTAACTTGTTTCACGCAGACGACTTCTTACGCCCAAAAAAAGCAGAAAAAAATCAAGCGGTGAGCAGCTGTGCTTCTCAATCTCAAGACAAAGAAGCAGTATCGAAAAAAGCGATCAACCTACAAGGCTATCTCTGGTCTGTACTCATTATTCCAGGTGCTGCGGTTGCCCTACTTGGCTCTTTTCAAGTGGATGTGAATGAGTTGCTCGCTTTGCCCAAAATGTCGATGGAATGGGCAGGCACTATTTTGCTGATTAGCTCGATGTTTCTATGGGGTCTCACCCGTGAAATTGAAGATTACAAATCAGCCGTCAGTGAAGACGAGAAATGTGTAGGCTCTCATCCACTACAAAAAACGGCTCAAGATACTAACTTCGTTACTGCATGGGTGGTGGTTGCTTTTCTTTTCTTCGAATTTGGCTCTGTGATAGCAAATGTCGATTTTGCGACGCTATTCTCAAGCTGGGGCATGATGCTCCCCCTGGCGGGAGTGTTGATGGGCTTGCTACCGGGGTGTGGTCCGCAGTTGCTGGTCACTAGCCTGTACCTTTCTGGTGCACTGCCACTGTCAGCTCAAGTAGGTAACGCAATTTCGAATGATGGTGACGCGCTATTCCCTGCGATTGCAATGGCACCAAAAGCAGCGCTTGTCGCGACCTTGTATTCCAGTGTGCCCGCGTTAATCTGTGCATACGGTTATTGGTTTATGTTCGAGCTGTAGCTTTACGTTCAAGGCTTAGGTTTATAATCGAAGCTTGAGTTTTTATCTAAGGCTCCGGTTTGTATCCAAGGTTCAAGCTTAACTCCATAGGTTTCTATTAGGTCGGTACTTTGTATCGGCCTTTTTGTTTCCAGTAATCTAATTGCTTCCAGTAACCCAAGCTTCTCAAAAGAGATTCTTTTGACTTACCCTCTCGGCTCAATTGCTTAATTCGCATCACATTATAGCGCTTCCCATATACGCCTCCATAAGCGTCGCTACAATGCTTAATTAGAAACCCCCAACACGAATACCAGAAAAACAAAAAGCCCCTGTAAGAATCCTTACAGGGGCTTTAATTCAAGCTTCAATCTTGGTTCTCAAGAACAAGTCTTAAGAAACTTCGATTGGACCACCGAATGAAGTTACTGGAGGCAGTTTGCCTTGGAACTTCTCGAAGTTAACCAAACATGTGTTTGCTGAAGTCGCTTGAGCAAGTTCAGACGTACCGATGTCTTGAGTTAGTGTGTTTGGATCGCCGTAAGTATCTAGCGCGCCCACTTTCTCGTTGATCGGACCGTACCAAGCACCTTCTTCGATACGAACAACACCAGGAGCGTAGCTATCCATTAGAACAGCACCTGCTAGTAGTTGACCACGGTCGTTAAACACACGTACTACATCGCCATCTTTGATGCCTTTCTTCTTAGCATCGACTGGGTTGATGTAGATAGGCTCACGGCCTTGTACCGCGTAAGTCGCACGCCACTCTTCAGATTCACACATCTGAGAGTGAAGACGCTTGTCTGGGTGACAAGATTGCAGCCAGTACGGGTGTTTGTCAGAGCCTGGACCACCATGTGAACGTTCAGATTTCTCGAACCACATTGGGTGTTCTTGACAGTGCTCGTAACCCATGTTGCCAACAGTACGGCTTGTGATTTCGATGAAACCAGAAGGTGTACCTAGTGCGTTGATCTCTGGATCTTCACGGAATGAAGCGTGACGAGTCCATGGCTTACCTTTACCGAAGTCTAAGAAACCTTTCTCCCAGAACTCAGCAAACTCAGGCATTTCGAAGCTGCCTTCGTTTGATGCACGACATTCGTCATACAGAGATTTAACCCACTGCATTTCGTCCATACCACGCGTGTAATCGTTGTAACGACCCCAACGCTTAGTTAGGCTAGACATGATCTCGAAGTCAGTCTTAGACTGGAACAGAGGATCCACTAGCTTGTGCATTGCGATCAAACCACGGCCAGAGTACGCGCCATAGCCATCAATATCGTTACGTTCCCACTGAGTACATGCTGGAAGCACGATATCAGAGTGACGACAAGTTGCAGTCCAAGCGAAATCAACAGCCACTACAGTTTGTAGACTCTTGAATGCTTTACGCATCTTGTTGCGATCTTGGTGGTGGTGCCACGGGTTGTTACCACTGAATACCATCATCTTAATGTCTGGTAGCGTTACAGTAGAACCGTTCGCTTTGATCTTCTTACCTGGTTCAAGCAAGCTATCAACCCAACGAGCTACTGGAATTACGCGGCTGTAACCGTTGTAATCTGTATTCGTGTGTTTAGGTGATTGACCTTGGTCGATGTTCAACGGGAAAGAACCCGGAGCAGCGAAACCAGTTGAAGATACACCGATACCTGAGTAGTGGTGACCGTAAGAGATACCACCGCCCGGAAGACCAATTTGGCCAACCATTGCTGCGATAACTGCACACATCCAGTAAGGCTGTTCACCGTGCTCTTGGCGTTGGATACTCCAACCAACAAGAATCTGCGTACGACCGTTAACCAGCATCTTAGCGAATTCACGGATAGAGTCCGCGCTTGCGCCACAGATAGCCGAAGCCCACTCTGGTGTCTTCTCAACTTTATCTTTCGTTTCACCTTGAACGTACTTGATGAAGTCTTCAAAACCTAGACAGTAAGTTTCGATGAACTTCTTGTCGTATAGGCCTTCGTTGTAAAGAACGTGAGCAACACCAAGCATGAACGCCACATCAGTTTGTGGGTTGATGTACATCTGCTCGTTTTCTAGGTAACGGCCTGTTTTGTTTTGAACAGGGTCAACAGAAACAACGTTGATCTCTTTCTTAGCAACTTTCTCTTTCAGCTGTTCTAGGTATGCGAACGACTCGTGAGTCTCACATGTCCAACCTACTTGAAGGTTTTTAACTGGATCGTTACCCCAAAGAACAATGTTGTCACTGTTTTCTAGGATAAGTTCCCAAGATGTACCTTGTGCGTAAACTTCAGTCGAACCTAGCACGTAAGGCATGATCGTTTGACCAGCACCTGTCGAGTAGTCACCGATTTTCTTCACAGAGTAACCGTGAAGTGCCATTGCACGTTGCATATGGTTAGTACAGCTGTGGAACTGACCCGTTTGTCTCCAACCAGTTTGACCGGTGTGAAGTGCCCATGGACCGTAATCTTTCTGTACGCGCTCTAGTTCGCGGTAAACAAGGTCTAGTGCCTCATCCCAAGTCACACGAATAAAGCGGTTGTTACCACGCGTGTCTGCGCTGTATTTATGCTTCTTCAACCAATCTAGGCGAACCATAGGGTAACGCACACGTGAAGGGCTGTAGATAATGCCTTTGATACCTTTCAACATCTCTGTTGGATGCTGATCGATTTCTAGAGGTTTAATTTCTTGCACTTTACCCGCGTAAACGCGAGCTCGGAATGCACCCCAGTGAGAACCAGAGACTTTCCACGCGCCGTCTGTTTCTGCAGCAGACGCTGATGCCGACGCCAATAAGCTTGGACCGATAACCGATGCCGCACTTGTAGTAGCGACACCTTTCAGGAAACTTCTTCTTGTAATTGCCATTGTGTTACTCCAATTGACGTCTTATTAGTGATGGCCTTCAGAAAAATCTGATGAGTGCTTCTGTAGATACTTAAGAACAAGTGCTTCTGTATCTGTATCGAAGTTAACGAACGCAATCATACCATCTAGCATGCCTACCCAACCGTTAGCGCTGAAGTGAGCTTCATCTGGCTGTGAGTGACACGTTGAACAGTTAGATTGGTACGCTTGACCCGCTGCGTTCCAGATTGGATCGAAGTTATCAACCATAGACTCTTTCTTCATCCAAAGTGCTAGGTTAACTTCTTCCCATGGAAGGCCAGTAAGCTCATCTTCTTTCTTCTCACCAACAGTGATAACGTCACTTTGAGATACATCTTTCGTCAAGATTGCAGTTGAGATGTTCATACCGAAGTCTTCTTGGATTACACGTCCGAAGCCTTTCGCTTTACGCCAACCGTCGATTTGAATCTTGATCATGTCGCCTTTTTCGTCGATAACCGCAACTTTACTTGCAGGGCTTAGTAGACCCGCTTCAACTGTTGCTGTTTCATCTGTGTACATTGGCAGGTGACGAATAGAGATCACGTCAGAACCATTTGCGTAAGATGTGCTGCTTGCTACATTTTCTAGCTCACCAACAATGCCGCTCGCTGATGCCATATCTAATGGAAGGTTGTGAGCAATACCTTTGTGACAGTCAACACAGCTTTGATCACGCTCTGCCGCGTTCTTCATCTGGATACGCGCTGTTGGGCGCATGTTTTCGAAATCCATTGAATCGTAGTTGTGGCAGTTTTTACACTCTAGAGATTTGTTCGAAGAGAAACGATCCCATTCGTGTTTAGCCAGTTCGATACGACGAGCTTCGAATTTCTCAGGCGTATCTAGGTCACCAAATACTTGAGCGAATACTTCTTTAGATGCTTGCATCTTACGAGCAATTTTTGCTGTCCATTCATGTGGAACGTGACAGTCAGGACAAGTAGCACGTACACCAGAAGTGTTTTTCCAGTGAACCGTTTCTTGTAGTTCTACGTATACGTTGTCACGCATGGTGTGACAGCTTACACAGAACTCTTCTGTATTTGTATGTTCTAGCGCTGTATTAAAACCGCCCCAGAAAATAACACCGGCGATAAAGCCACCCATGGTTAGTACACCAAGACTGATGTGTACTGCTGGGCGAGTCATTGTGCGCCATAATTTAACTAAAAATGATTTCATGTTTAGCTCTCTTAAAAATTAGTTCTAATAAAAATGTGATAGCAAGAGGGCATTACATGCCGCCGTGTGCACCTGGAGGACCTAATACAAACACTTGCAGTGCCCAAACTAGAAAGCCGTAGCCTCCTACAAAAGCCACACTTAATATTGGAAAGAGAACCACTGCGATGAAGAGGAATGACTTCCACTCCAACGAGCGTTTTTCGCCAGTTTCAATTTTATTAACATCACTCATACATTTTGCCTATTTTGTATTTAGTAATTTCGAGTAGCTCATTCTAAGGAGCTAAAGTTCTTGAGTATCTAACAACAAATTTTAGACCATACACAAAGTAGGGTTCAATCAAATCTCCTGTTATATCCCTTGCTAATCAATACTTTTTTGAGGTCATCCAAACTTGTTTTTAGTTAAACAAAGTTATTAAAAAGTATTAACAAATGTGAAGAATTAAGTATATTTCACAAATGTTAAAAACCAACATTTGCGCAACCACATTGTAACCAATTTTAACGTTTTACCTACTAAGTAGTAGCCAAAAAACCCTCAAATAACCATTATTTTGTACTTTGAATGTTAAATGATTGATCGTTTTTAGAATCGATGACTTTGCAGTCGAAATGCATCATTTGGCACTTTCAGATATGATAGAAGCCTTATTAAAAGGAAGCATTATGCAAGACGTTATTGATATATCTTGGTGGCAATTATTGTTTTTCAGTTCACTTCTCTTGCTGCCAATTGTAATCAACCACAAGCTAAAACTTGGCCTGGGCAAAGAGGCTTCTATCAGCATCATTCGCATGACTGTTCAGCTATTTCTGGTTGGCCTCTACCTAGAATACCTATTCACTTTGAATAGCTTGTGGGTCAATTTACTGTGGTTATTTACGATGATTATCGTTGGGGCAAGCTCGATTGTTGAAAAATCCAAGTTACCGCGAAACCTATTGTTAGTCCCTGTCGCTGTGAGCCTAGCGGTAACCTGTGTACCCATTGTCTTGTTTATCTGCTTATTCATCATTAAACCAACACCGGTTTTTAACGCGCAGTACTTAATCCCTATTGCAGGGATGCTGTTAGGTAATAGCTTAAGCAGTAACATCGTGGCATTACAGAACTTGTTCGGTGCTTTTGAAACACAGAAATCAGAATATGAAGCAGCAATCGCGTTAGGCGCGTCTCCTACTTATGCTGCAGCGCCTTTTGTGCGTAATGCTATACAGAAAGCGATGTCTCCTATTATGGCCTCAATGGCAACCACAGGCTTAGTAACGCTACCGGGGATGATGACAGGTCAAATTCTCGGGGGAGCTTCACCAATGATCGCAATTAAGTATCAACTGATGATCATGTTGGCTATTTTCGTGATGATGAGTAGTTCATTGGCGCTCGCACTTCACCTTTCTTTAAAGACTTCTTTGACCAAAGAAGGGCGAGTTCTCGCTCAAATACAGCCTTCAAAATAACCTCCCGTCTCCTCTTAGATCTGGTTACTCACTGAATTTGATACAGGTTATCCACAGAAATTGTGGATAACCAAATCTATATAGATCCTTTTTTGTCCATTTCGGCTCGAACAAAGATCATCGCCATTGATCCTTGGGTGATTTCAAAGACATATACACACGAGCAGAACTGCGTTGTTAAGCGTTCAGATGATAATTTAGGAAATCAACGAGTAAGTTTTCCACAAATAAAAAACGGCCTGCAATGCAGGCCGTCTTGTAAATGTCATAAGTCAGTTCAATGTTTTCACTGAGCTTTAACTAATCTTGTCACAGAGCTAGTCACGCAGCTTTGTTGATCCGCCATCTTTATCAATCGCGTAAATAAATCAACCAATACCACATGCCAACAAAGATACCGCCGCCAATGATGTTACCGATAGTAACGGGCAGCAAGTTGTTCATCAGAAAGTCCATCATGTTTAGGTCAACATAGTCTGCCGGATTAGCCCCTGTCATTGTCCAGAATTCAGCAGGAGCAAATGTTTTGATACCGATAGCTAAAGGGACTTGGAACATATTCGCAATACAGTGCTCAAAGCCCGATGATACAAACATCGCGACAGGTAAAATCAGTACTGCAATTTTGTCAGTCAGTGTTCGTCCACTAAACGTCATCCATACCGCGATACAAACCAATACGTTACACATGATGCCAAGCGCGATAGCTTGGATAAAACCATGGTGCATTTTGTGCTGAGAAATGGCCATCGCATTCAAACCCACTTGCCCATGGTCGAACATGTACTGTTTAGTCAGAAGCATGCATGCCACTAGCAATAAAGCACCAATAAGGTTACCGATATAAACGGTCGCCCAGTTCTTTACTAGGGTTCCCCAGGTAATCTTGCCGCTTGCGCGAGCAACGAGAGTGAGCACCGAACTGGTAAACAGTTCACCGCCAGTAACAACAACGAGGATTAAGCCCAAGCTAAATGCAAGGCCACCTAGGACGCGAGTAATACCCCAAGGTAAATCACCAGCGCCAGTGGTTACAATTGTGTAGAACACAAACGCAATACCGATATGTATGCCAGCTGAAATCGCTAGGAGAAAAGATTTGGTTGGATCTTTGGTTGCTTTACCTACGCCAATATCTGCAGCGCGCTCAGCCATTTGTGGCGGTAATAATGAGTCAAATTGGTTCAGATTCATGATGATTTACATTTTGAAACATGTTGTCGGGAGCGAGATAATCCTCTCTTTCATTTCTGAATTCAAGAGCTATTTGGGACTCAAAATACCTCCCACAACCTTGTGGAAAGGAAATAGCCCAAGTTATTCAAAATTCATACAACTTTAGTAGTAAAAAGAAAACTATGCTGAATGAAAGGTTATCAACTTAAAAAATGGCACACTTATAAATATCAATAAGTTACGAAAGAAAGCAAAGGAATAACGTACACTATAATGACTCACAGATCGCTGTTGCCTCTAGATTTTGATATAGATCAACAGAACGTAAAAAAGCGCCCTTAGGCGCTTTTAACTGAATCACAAATAAAGAAATTAGTGATGCTAAACCGAAGGTTCAATCACTTCTTCTGATGATTGTTCTAGAGCAGAGCCCTCTAGATTCGATCCAGTACTCAAAGGGATTACATCAGAATCACTTTCATTGGCAACTTTACCACCTAGATTTCTCAAACTGTCCACTAGCTCTTCTAAACTCTTAATATGCGCATCACTCTTGGTAATCTGCTCATCTAGAAGATTGCTATGCTTAGTCGCCTCAGACAATTGTTGCGCCTGCTTCTGATTATCACTCTCTAGCTTAGCGAGTTGTTCAGTCAAAGTTTCAATTTCTGACTTTAATGACGCTGTCATATCTAAGCTTTTTAACGCTTTCACACTCGATACAATTTTCTGAGATTGCTGACGCAACCCAACATCTCGGTAATCTTCATCATTAACTACTTGTGAAATGCTCAACAACTGATTCTCTGCATTCAAAACCGACTGTTCGAATTTGTCGCCCTTTACACTCGCGAGCACTTTGACTTCATGAGCGACACTGCGCACGTGGTTCAACTCAAACTCCGCAGCGTGGACCGCATCTTCAATGATCGACTTTTCACGGGGACTGGCTTTGACTTGGCTTTCTGCCAAAGCAATTTGAGATGCTGCTTTAGCAAAAGTCAGTGGAGCAACGTCATCAAAATCTTCATCTTCCAAGAACTCTAACTCGTCCTTCAATGGTTCGATGTATTTCTTATGTGCCACTTTAACTTCCAATAAGCGAGCATTATTAAGAAACTCCACCTGTGCTTCTTGAGCGTCTTCAAGCTCATCGACCAGCACATACTCAAACAACTCACTGTATTCTAAATACAAGCGTTTGTAGCTCGAGGTAAACAGGGTATCTGCGCCAAGGAACTTGAGGTAATCCATTTGCACAATCGAATCCGCTAATACTCGGTCAGCCTTCTTCTTTAGCACTAATATCGAGTCATAGTTTGATTTGATCAACGCAATTTTTTCATCAAAAGCTTCAGCGTAAGTCAGGCTCGAAAAAATTGAATAACTCTTGGTGAGCCGAGTTTCGTCTTTCAGTAAATCCGCATAAATGCTTTCAGCGTCGTCCCAAGCGTCTAATAGTTCATTGTAATTCTCTGGAGCATAGAGAGACAACTGAGCGTGGTCTGCGAGCTTAGCCTCCCATTCGGAGTAAACGCTTTGGACAGACTGAAATGAACGGACCTCGATTGTAGATTGGTTATTGTTGTTTGTGGTTTGGTTCGCGTCTGTCTGCTCTGAAGGTGTACTCTGACACCCTGCGATAGCAAATAGCATACTGATCATTAATGCTACTTTGTTCGCTCTCACTTCTGCATATCCTTTTTATACAATATTCGCTCAATGCAAATTATTTCTAGTCACAATATATTACAACCACTTAGCAATAAACATCACTGATGATTTAAGTGGATGCAAATCACCCAATATAACCAAAATAAACTCATCACTCGATGATTAATCAATCAATTTGGTATCACTTATCAATTCTCTTTATTTGCTATTGCCTGAGCCGTGAATGCGCACTAAGGTGAAGGTAGAGAACGTTATGAATATATAGGTTAATTATGAAGTACAACGCTGAAAACATTGCTGATTTAAACCTCCTTCTTCAATTTGATGTAAGTAGCGCCGCTACTGGAATTAAAGTTCATCAAGAGGCAGCTCAAGAAACTCAAGACGCTGTTAAGCGCCTATTCGAAAAGAACCTTTGTACTCAGCCAGACGGCGGTTACCTAACAGATGAAGGTATACAGATGGCAGAGCGCGCAGACAAACTACTTCGCGTACTAAACTAAAGCTCCATTGTTCTAGTAAAAACTCCACTCGCCTCGGCCGTGGAGTTTTTTCATTTTTGGCCAAAGGTTTGTTAGGCTTATTGTAAATTCGTCATTTGCAGTTGTGAGGAACACATGGCTTCTATATTTATTGTTGGTGCAGGATGGGTCGGTACACCTTTATCTAAACATCTAGAAAAACATGGTAACCAAGTGGTGGTCACAAAAACGACCCGAGCGGGTGCAGACGCCATTGGTAACAAACGTATCCCATGTGAAGTTTTCAGCTTTGACTCATCGGAGCCTGAGCATACTATCGGCCAACTCTATTCGCTGTTACTCGAAAATAATGCAGAGATCGTCATTGGTAGCTTCCCTCCCGGCTTTAGAAAAGGTGCGGGACAAGAATATGCTGAATACTGGCAACAGCTAACCAATGCTTGTCAGAAAGCCAATGTCAAAAAGCTGATCATGGTTAGCTCGACTACGGTCTACCCGACCAAGCCAGGGATCTTATACGAGCAAGATGCCTCATTAGCGATTTCTACGTCGAGTGATGAACAAGCCAACTCATTTTCGGACAATGCACGCGTGATGCTACAAGCAGAACAGTACATCATTGATTCCGGTATCGACTACACCATCCTTCGCTTCAGTGGGTTAATCGGCCCTAGCCGCCACCCATCTAGGTTTGCAAGTAAATTGAAACAGGTCAGCACTCAAGCTCCTGCCAACATGCTTCATCTTGACGACGCGATTGGCGCGGTCAACTTCGCTATCAACCAACTGCATAACGAAGTGGTTAATGTTACGACCCCGAACACGGTGAGTAAGGCGGAATTTTATGCCGCTGCACTGAAAAGCGCCAACAGCAGTGAGCCGCTGCCCCTCGTGGTCGATACACCAGACAAGCTGATCTCTTCGAAAAAGATTCTCGACTTAGGTTACTCGTTTAAATTTGAATCCACACTGGACGCTCTTTATGACTAATCAATCCATAGCTAACCAAGACATAGCTAAGCAATCTGTAACAAATAAATCGAGGATTAAGCTACATCGTTCGATCGACACCCTTTGGAACTTCATGTCTATGGGCCACAAGGTTACGCCTTCAGATTGCATCTTTGTGCTGTGCAGTAATGATACTCGCGTTGCTGAATACGCAGCTGAGCTCTATCACCAAGGTGTGGCGCCTTATATCGTATTTTCTGGCGGTGTGGGACGCTTTACAGAAGGGAGCTTTGAACGTTCAGAAGCCGAAACATTCGCGGCTATTGCACGAGATGCTGGCGTGCCAGACTCTGACATTATCATTGAGAAACACGCAACCAATACTGGGGAGAATGTACGATTCACCCACAAATTGCTTATTGAGCGTGGGCTGTCACCGAAAAGACTGACCTTAGTACAGAAGCCCTTTATGGAGAAACGTACCTACGCCACGTTTAGTAAACAATGGCCTGAAGAGAGTGTAGAAATAACCGTGACTTCGCAATGGCAAAGTTGGGATGATTACTTTAATGAAGAGTTGCCGTTAGACATGGTCTTGGGCGCATTGATTGCTGATTATGAACGAATCAAATTCTACCCAGCCCAAGGCTTTCAAATTGAGATGCCAATCCCCGATGACGTTGATCATGCCTATCAAGCCTTGAAGCAGCTTGGCTTCGAATAAATCAAAAGCTCCACTTCGAATAAAGCAAAGATGCGACTTGGAACAAAGCAAAAACACAGGCTCAATAAACAAAAACGGTGACACTTGGTCACCGTTTTTCGTTTTAGCAAGCTGAACTCTGAGATCGGCTTATTTACCTAACGCTTCTTTGTAGTGCAAACGGCAAGCAGAAACATACTGATCATTCCCGCCAATAGCCACTTGGTCACCTTCAGCAATCGCCACACCGTGCTCGTCGGTACGGATTACCATATTAGCTTTACGGCCACAGTGACAAATGGTTTTAAGCTCAACCAGTTTATCTGCCCAAGATAATAAGTAACGGCTACCTTCAAACAGTTCACCCAAGAAGTCAGTACGTAAACCGTAGCAAAGTACAGGGATATGCAGTTTATCGACCACTTCTGTTAACTGGTACACCTGTTCTTTCGACAAGAACTGACACTCATCAATCAAAACGCAATGACGCTTTTCTTCTTCATTGAGTTTTTGGATTGCGTCAAACATATTGGTGTCATTTTTAAAAAGTTGAGCTTCAGATTGCAAACCAATTCGAGAGCTAACTTTACCGATACCATAACGATCATCCAATGCAGCCGTGAAGATCACTGGCGTCATGCCACGCTCTTGGTAGTTGAATGAAGACTGAAGAAGCGTTGTTGATTTACCCGCATTCATTGCCGAGTAATAAAAATACATCTGAGCCACAGAAATATTCCTGTTAATTAAAAGTTGAAGATAAAAAGGTGAAATTAGAGAATTTTTGCTAGAAAAAAGGGCTGAAAATCAGCCCTTTTTATAATACTTACTTACGACGCCAAGTCGTACCTTCTGGACCATCTTCCAGAACAATACCCAACTCGTTTAGCTTGTCACGTGCAAGGTCGGCATTCGCCCAATCTTTCGAAGCACGAGAGTCGTTACGTAGCTTAATCAACGCTTCGATTTCAGCCACTTCGTCATCGTTGCCTGCCGCATCACCTTGCAAGAAAGCCTCTGGATCTTGATGAAGAATACCGATGATGTCTGCTAGTTCACGCATCAATGCACCTAGTGCACTTGCTTTTTCGACACTTTCAGTTTTGATGCGGTTGATTTCACGAGCCATTTCAAACAGTACTGAATAAGCTTCTGGAGTGTTGAAATCATCGTTCATCGCTGTAGAGAAACGAGTCACGTACTCTTCACCACCAGCCGGAGCTGCTGTAACGTCTAGGCCACGAAGTGATGTGTAGAGACGCTCAAGTGATGCACGAGCTTGGTTTAGGTTATCTTCGCTGTAGTTCAGTTGGCTACGGTAGTGACCAGACATTAGGAAGTAACGCACTGTTTCTGCATCGTAATGCTGAAGTACGTCACGGATAGTGAAGAAGTTACCCAGTGACTTAGACATTTTTTCTCTGTCTACCATCACCATGCCACTGTGCATCCAAGTATTCACATACTGTGTGCCGTGTGCGCAGCAAGATTGTGCGATTTCGTTCTCGTGATGCGGGAACTGTAGATCTGAACCGCCACCGTGGATATCGAAGTGATTGCCAAGAATAGAAGAGTTCATCGCTGAACACTCAATGTGCCAACCCGGACGACCTGGACCCCATGGTGATTCCCACGTAGGTTCACCTGGCTTAGACATCTTCCAAAGCACGAAATCTAACGGGCTACGTTTTGCAGAATCGACATCAACACGAGCACCCGCTTGAAGCTGATCAAGGTCTTGCTTTGAAAGCTTACCGTATTCGTCAAATTTCTTAACTTCGAACATCACGTCGCCGTTGCTTGCAACATAAGCAAAACCACGTTCAATTAACTTTTCAACAAGTTCAACGATTTCAGTGATGAATTCAGTCGCACGAGGCTCAACATCAGGGCGCTTCATGTTCAATGCATCGAAGTCCGCGTGCATTTCCCCGATCAGGCGCTCAGTCAGAGAATCACAAGACTCACCGTTTTCATTAGCGCGCTTGATGATTTTATCATCGATATCAGTGATGTTACGAACGAAGTTCAAATCGTAACCAAGGTAACGAAGGTAACGAGTTACTACATCGAAAGAAACAAACGTGCGGCCATGACCAATGTGACAGAGATCGTATATGGTTACCCCACAGACATACATGCCGACTTTGCCAGCTGTAATTGGTTTGAATTCCTCTTTCTGTCTTGTGAGTGTGTTATAAATTTTCAGCATGATCTCTATCTATATTTGTGTATTAATCAAAATAAGAGGTCAAGTATATCAATTCATGCGTTATTAGGTAATCCCCCAAAGCAGTAATTACCTCAAACAACCAAGTTAAGTTAATGATTTGGTGATTTGAAAGTCCGCCAACATGCGCTAGAATTCGAACTTCATATTAAAAAGACAGTAAGGTAACAATCATGATCATCCTTCACACAAATTTTGGTGACATCAAAGTTCAACTTAACGAAGAAAAAGCACCAGAAACAAGCGCAAACTTCCTACAGTATTGCCGTGACGGTTTTTACGACAACACGCTATTCCACCGTGTTATCGATGGTTTCATGGTTCAAGGCGGCGGTATGACTTCTGGCCTTAAAGAAAAAACAACTCGTGCAACTATCAAGAACGAAGCAAACAACGGCCTAGCAAACAAAGTTGGTACGCTAGCAATGGCTCGTACTATGGAACCGCATTCAGCGAGCTCTCAGTTCTTCATCAACGTTAACGACAACTCTTTCCTAAACTTCCGTAGCGAAAGCCTAGACGGTTGGGGCTACTGTGTATTCGCAGAAGTTGTTGAAGGCATGGACATCGTAAACAAGATCAAAGGTGTTAGCACTGGTTCTATGGGTATGCACCAAGATGTACCTCTAGAAGAAGTGATCATCACTGGTACTACAATCGAAGCTTAATCACTTGCTTTCGGTTAGTAATAATAATTGATGAGCCGATAAAATCAGGATATAGGGAGCGAATCGCTCCCTTTTTTTAGACCTATGAAAACATATTTTATATCAGACCTGCACCTTACTCCGTCACGACAAGACATCACTGACTGCTTCTTAACCTTTATGAAGAAAGAAGCCGTAAAAGCGGATGCACTTTACGTGTTAGGCGACCTTTTCGAGTTCTGGATTGGTGACGACGATAAGAGTGAGTTCGCGACTTCTATCCGCCAAGCGTTTATCGACTTAGTGAAAACGGGCGTACCTTGCTACTTCACACAAGGTAACCGCGACTTTTTAGTTGGTAAGAAATTTGCCAAGCAAACGGGCGTGCAACTTCTAGATGAAGTATCAACGATCGATATCTACGGACAAAAAGCGGTGGTGTTACATGGTGATACCCTGTGTACCGAAGATGTAAAATATCTCGCCTTCCGTGAAAAAGTGCATCAACCATGGCTGCAATGGGTCTTCAACAGAATTCCATTTTTCATCAAGAAGAAAATTGTCTCGAAGGTTCAATCTGACATCAAAGATGACAAGCAGACCAAATCTCTCGACATCATGGATGTGACACAACAAGAAGTGGAAGATGTGATGGAACGAAACAGCGTCGATCTTATGATCCACGGCCATACTCATCGTCCTGACATCCACACCTTTAACGTCAATGATTGCACTAAAACTCGTATCGTATTGGGTGATTGGTATACGCAAGGTTCAGTGCTGGTGTTCACTCCGCAAAGTTTTGAACTACAGAATCGAGAGTTTAGCAACCGCTTTTAACATCACTCTTAAACTTTCACTTTGATTATTATTATCGGTCAGACTTTCATAGAAAGTGTATGGTAATTTCTACTGAATTAGCTATTATCTCTCTACCAGAAATAAACCGAACACAGTACCAAGTTGAAATATTCATACGTAGCGCGTCAACCCATACTCGATACAGACAAGAAAACCATAGGTTACGAGTTGCTATTCAGGGATGGTCCTAAGAACACTTTCCCTGAAGTAGAGCCGGAGCTCGCTACTAGCCGTTTGCTTTCCGATCACTTTTTATCAACTCACTATAATACGTTGGGTGATAAATTGGGGTTCGTGAACTTCCCTTATGCAAGCCTAATCAACTTAGTCCCGACTCTGTTCCCCAAAGAAAGCCTCGTTGTTGAGGTTCTTGAAGACTGCGAACCAACAGACGAACTACTTGAAGCAATAAAAGCTATCTATGACGCGGGTTACACCATCGCGTTAGACGACTTTGTACCAAGCAAAGCATGGAAGCGCTTTTTACCGTACGTTTCAATTATCAAGTTTGATATCCGTTTGATCTCAATCGCGAAAGCTTCGATGTTCATGAACTCTCTCAAAGGGTTGGATATTAAGTTCCTCGCAGAAAAGGTCGAGACTTACGATGAATATCAAGAAGCAAATCGAGCAGGCTTCACCTACTTCCAAGGTTATTTCTTCAGCAAGCCGGAAATGATTCAAACTCGTGCTCTCAACCCTGCGTTTTTGACGATTGTTCAGCTGTTAAAAGAGATTGCGCACGACCCTATCGACTTTGGCGAAGTAGAACGTTTAATTACGCTAGATGTCACGCTGTCTTACAAGTTACTTGCCTACGTGAACTCCGCAGGCGGCTCAGCAACGACCATTCGTTCATTCCGCCAAGCACTTATTTTTCTTGGCGAGCAAAAGCTGCGTAAGTTCGTTTCACTGGTAGCGATTGCCTCAGCGAAAGAAGATAAGCCGGATTCACTCTATGGTTTAGCCGTGTTACGAGCACGTGAGTGTGAACTCTTAGTAGAAAAAATGAATGTGAAAGTAGAACCCGGACAAGCCTTTTTGACCGGTATGTTCTCTCTACTTGATTCACTCTTTGACCAACCGTTACAGCAAGTCTTGGACTCAGTACCAATCGATGAAGAGATCAAGCAAGCTCTGATTCAACGAAAAGGTGTGCTGGGTGCAATTTTGGCGATGGTTATCGCTTATGAACAAGCTCGCTGGGACGAAGCAACGCGCATTCGTAAACTTCTCAAGCTAAGTGAAGCGGAACTTGGTCAAGCTTATGATGAAGCGACTACTTGGGCTCAAGAGCTGTTATCACCTTCGTTGAAATAGTTCACTTCACATTGCTGCTTCAATAGAAACTAAGCTTTGGTGAGCGATCGTTTCTTGGTAAACTCCAACGCATTCATATATGGCCTCTTAATAGAGGCCATTTTTACAGGATCTGACTATGTCTTTATGCCCATGCGGTAGCAAAAATACTTACCAACAGTGCTGTGAATCAGCGCACCTTAACCACAGTGCAGTTGAAACACCCGAGCAATTAATGCGCTCACGTTATTCTGCACATGTACTTGGTTTGGTTGATTATGTGGTTGCTACTTACCATCCGACTTGTAACGCAGAAGCGCAGAGAGAAGGTATTGCTGAATCCATAGATAGTGATTGGGCGGGTTTAGAAGTCATCGATACTGCCGCAGGTTCACATGAGAATGAAGGCTTTGTTGAGTTTAAAGCTTACTTCAACGACGGGGCTGAGCAGTTCTGTATGCAAGAACGTTCTCGATTTGTTCGTGAAGACGGTATTTGGTATTACATTGATGGCACCTTCCCTGAGCAAGAAGATGAACAAGAAGAACGATCAGAGCCAGAGATTGACCCGCGTCTAAACCAAACGGTTGAGAGTTTCAAAATCGGCCGCAATGACCCATGTATCTGTGGCAGTGGTAAGAAATATAAAAAGTGCTGTGGGTAACTCGTACATCTAGGAAGTCAGATTAAGAGAAGAGATTCCTGATGTCGCTTGGGCTCCTCGGAATGACAACGCCTAAAGGTGAAGAGATGTACTCAAGAATTGAACGCTAAAAAAGCCCCGTAAACATGTTTGTTTACGGGGCTTTTATTTGTCTTTTACGTGGTTCTATTAATCTAAAGAGGGCTTACTTATGGCGCTCTTTTAGTTTATTTACCACGTCGTTCATCGATAAGCCTTGGTCTTGAAGAAGAACCATCAAGTGGTAAATCAAATCCGCAGATTCACACACTAACTCCGCCTTATCGCCCGACGTCGCCGCAAGCGCGACTTCAACGCCTTCTTCGCCCACTTTTTGCGAAATACGCTTGGTGCCACGGGCATACAAACTGGCAGTATAAGAAGACTCAGGGTCTGCGTCCTTGCGGGCAGCCAGTAGCTGCTCAAGCTGATGAAGCCACACCATCTGTGTTTCTTCTTGCTTATCGCCATCCCAACACGTTGTGGTACCAGTATGGCACGTTGGGCCAATGGGATTAACCTTAACCAGCAAGGTGTCGTTGTCACAATCCAATGACATGTTTTGCAGTTGCAATACGTTACCCGACGTTTCACCTTTCGTCCAAAGACGCTCTTTAGTACGAGAGAAAAACGTCACTTGGCCAGTTTCACCTGTTTTCTCGAGCGCTGCTGGGTTCATGTATCCCATCATCAGCACTTGGCTCGATTGGTAATCTTGAACAATAGCTGGCACTAAGCCATCTACTTTTTCCCAATCAATACGCTCTGACAATGCGCCTACTTCTGTTTTTGATAAGCTTACGGGTTCAAAACTCATAGTCGCACCTCTACATCTTGTTGTTTCAAATACTGTTTAAGTTCACCAATATTGATGACTTGCTTGTGGAATACCGAAGCCGCAAGTGCTCCGTCCACGTTGGTTTTTTTATAGGCTTCAGCAAAGTGCTCCATCGCACCTGCGCCACCTGATGCAATCAGGGGTACATTACACACTGAACGTACCATGTTTAACTGGTCGATATCATAGCCGTTGCGAACGCCATCTTGGTTCATCATGTTTAACACGATCTCACCGGCGCCACGCTTCTGTACTTCCTGCACCCAATCTTTGGTTTCCCACTTGGTTGCTTTGGTACGCGCTTCATCGCCTGTGAATTGGTAAACCTGATATTTACCCGTCTCTTTATCGAAGTATGAATCGATACCGACAACGATACACTGTACTCCGAACTTATCAGCTAGGTCAGTGATCAGCTGTGGGTTAGCCAATGCAGGCGAGTTGATGGATACTTTATCTGCACCAAACTCAAGAATGCGTGCTGCATCTTCCGCAGACTTAATACCACCAGCCACACAGAAAGGAATATCAATCACTTCAGCTACACGTTTCACCCAGCTTTTATCGACCACACGGCCATCACTTGATGCGGTGATGTCATAAAATACTAATTCATCAGCGCCCTCTTCTGCGTAGCGTTGTGCTAGCGGAACGATGTCACCAATAATTTCGTGATTACGGAATTGAACGCCCTTAACCACTTGTCCATCACGGACATCCAAACAAGGGATTATTCGCTTTGCCAACATGCAAATGCCTCCTCTGCAGTGAACTTGCCATCAAGCAGTGCGCGACCAACAATCACACCCGCAACGCCGCTGCCTTTCAGTGCTTCGATATCAGCTAGACTGCCAATGCCACCCGATGATTGGAATTGCACTTGTGGGTACTGCTTACAAAGATCAACATAGAGCTCTACGTTTGACCCTTCTAGCGTGCCATCACGTGAAATATCAGTACACAGAACGTGTTTCAGACCAACAGTGAGGTAATCTTCAATTAGCGCTTCAATGGTCACGCCTGAATCTTCTTGCCAACCTGAAATCGCCACTTTACGTGTGCCGCTTTCGTCAATGTTGATGTCCAGAGCCAGCACGATTTTTTCCGCACCGTACTTCTCCATCCAACCTTTAACAAGCTCAGGTTGTTTCACTGCCGTTGAACCAACTACAACGCGCTGTGCGCCAGCTTCTAGCAGATCAACGACATCTTGTTCATTACGAACGCCACCACCAATTTGGATATTGGCAGGCGTACTAGCAAGTAGCTTGGCGATGAGGTCAAGTTGACGAGCGGTTGTGTCTTTTGCACCCGTTAAGTCAACAAGGTGAAGCCAACCTGCGCCAGCTTGGTGATACAGATTGAACTGCTCTGCTGGATCGACTTTGTATTCTGTTACTTGCCCGTAGTCCCCTTGAAATAAGCGAACAACTTGGCCTTCAATTAAATCTAACGCGGGAATAATCATTTACATTCCTTATCTGGCAACGGTAGCCGCTGCCTAATCCTTATTACAATTCCAAGAAGTTCTGAATCAGCTTAGAGCCAGCTTTCGAAGATCGCTCTGGGTGGAATTGAACACCATAATAATTGCCACTTTGCACTGCCGCAGTGAACGGATTTCCGTAATCACATTGTGCAATTGTGTAGTCACCCACTGGCATTGCGAAGCTGTGTACAAAGTAGAAGTACTCGCCCTCTTCAATGTCTTTGAATAAAGGGTGGTTAGGTGTCGCGGTAACTGTGTTCCAACCCATGTGTGGTAATGGCAAATCACCCGTTTCAAGTAAACGAACTTCACCATCACACAATCCTAAGCATTCAACTAACTCGTCAGCTTTTTGGCCTTTCTCTTGAGACAGTTTGCCTAACAGCTGCATACCTAAACAGATACCCAGCAGAGGCTTCTCTACTTGCTTCACAAGACTAACAAGGTCACGCTCTTGCAGGTTCTTCATTGCCTCACTTGCTGTACCTACACCGGGTAGGAACAGCTTGTCCGCAGCTAGAACAACTTTTGGTTCTTTCGAAATTTCAACTGCGTAGCCCAGACGTTCAATCGCAAACTTCACTGAGGAAACATTGGCACAACCAGTATCAATAATAACAACTTTTTGATCTTTCATTGTTTTTCCTTGCTAACGTTAACCTTACAGAACGCCTTTGCTGCTTGGTAATTCATTACCTTCAACTTTGATTGCTTGGCGAAGAGTACGACCAAACGCTTTAAACAGGCTCTCAATAATGTGGTGATCATTATTACCAGCTGAAGAAAGATGCAATGTACAAGCCAGTGTATCGGTTAAAGAACGGAAGAAGTGAACCACCATCTCCGTAGAAAGGTCACCCACTTGCTCGCGGCTAAACTTAGCATCAAATTTTAGGTACGGACGACCAGATAGGTCTAGAGCACACTGAGCTAAGCACTCATCCATAGGCAGGCTGAAACCGAAACGGCCGATACCACGTTTATCACCTAATGCATCTTTAAGTGCTTGGCCTAAAGCGAGAGCGGTGTCTTCGATTGTGTGGTGATCATCAATGTGTAGGTCGCCCTTCACAGTCAGGTTCATTTGGAAACCGCCGTGTGTCGCGATTTGATCAAGCATGTGATCGAAGAAACCCATGCCAGTATCGATCTTGTTACCACCGGTTTCATCAAGGTTTACGGCTACCTTAATGTCAGTTTCTTTCGTTGTACGAACCACTTCAGCAACACGAGCATTAACCGTTAAATCTTTAACAATCTGTGGCCAGTTGAGTGTGCCTTCCGTTTCCGCATCCGGGCCGTATTGGATACCACGAATTGCCATGTTCTCAGCAAGTTGAAGATCCGTCATTCGATCGCCAATCACAACAGAGTGTTGGAAGTCGACTTTGCCGCCTTGTAGGTATTCTTTAACCATACCCAGTTTAGGCTTACGGCAAGAGCAGTTGTCTTCGTCAAAGTGAGGGCAAATAAGCACATCGTCAAACTTAACGCCTTGAGACTCAAAGAACTCCATCATCATATTGTGTGGAGCATCGAACTCTTCTTGTGGGTAGCTATCTGTGCCTAGACCATCTTGGTTAGTCACCATCACTAAACGGTAACCCGCATCTTGCAATGCCAGTAGGCTAGGAATCACTAGCGGTTCGAATTTTAGTTTGTCTAAACGGTCTACTTGAAAGTCGACTGGTGGCTCAACAATTAAGGTGCCATCACGGTCTATAAAAAGTATTTTCTGTTGTTTACTCACTTGAACTTCCTTTTAATTTTAAATCTGCTGGCCTAGCTAAAATCAAACGCTAACCCAAAATATTGGTTTCATTTGCCAGTCTGTTTTTAATCAACTCAGACTGACAAATGTTATTAATGGTAAGCCTTTCGTTACTGAAAAAAGTTACGAATGAATCCAAGTGTCTTTTCGCACTCTTCGCGGTTACCAATACTAATACGAACACAGTTTTCAATTGGCGAATTACGCAAGATGATGCCCGTGTCCCATGCCGCTTTAAACAACTCATCGCCGTTCGGGAATTTAACCAGCAGGTAGTTACCCCAACCATCAAATACCGTCACTTGAGGCATACCCAACAAACCAGCTTGCAGATACGCTCGGTTAGCACTTAAATCCAAAACTTGGAACTTCGCTCGCGCAAGCCCTTGTTCAGAAAGCGCTTGAACGGCAATATCAGCAACTGGAATTGGAACTGGGTAAGGCGCAATCACTTTCAACAGTACATCGATAAGCGCTTTGTTCGCCAGCGTAAAGCCACAACGTAAACCCGCCAGAGCAAAAGCTTTCGACAAGGTACGCAGAATCGCAAGGTTCGGGTATTGCTCAAGCAAGTCGACCGTTGACGCTTCTGGACAGAAATCGATATACGCTTCATCCATCACCACAATCGCTTTGTCTTGCGTCATTTCAAGCAGTTTGATGATGTCTTTGCGATCAACTAAGTTACCCGTTGGGTTGTTTGGGCTACAAACAAACACTACTTTCACGTTGTCTAGTTGAGCTTCAATAGCAGGAAGATCCAATTGCCATTCAGCAGTTAAAGGCACAACCTTGCGCTCAACACCAATGGTTTCCGCACTGATTGCGTACATACCGTAAGTCGGTGGACAATAAAGAATCGCATCTTCGTTTGGCTCACAGAAAGCACGAATCAGTAACTCAATGCCTTCATCAGCGCCACGAGTGGTCAGCGTTTGCTCTGATTTCACGCCTGCATATTGAGCGTAAGCATCGATCAGCTCTTTAGGCTGGCACTCGCTGTAGCGGTTAAGACGAGACAAATTTAGGTTGTACTCGTTATCAAACGGAGACTCGTTAGCGTTTAGCCACACATCTCCGCTGCCACCAATGCGTCTTGCAGACAAGTAAGGTGTAAGAGCCTGAACTTGTTTTCTTGCTAACTTTTCCATGCCCTACCCTTATTTCGCTTTATTTAACTGTTCAAATCGATTTAATTTTTCAACTCGGATAGTCACAGCACGTTTGTGCGCATCCAAACCTTCGGCTTCCGCCATTGTGACTACCGTTGGCGCTAGGCCTTTCAAGCCATCAGCCGTTAACTCTTGTACCGTCATACGCTTAGAGAAATCAGCCAAACCTAGACTTGAATAGGTTTTGGTATAGCCGTAAGTAGGAAGAACGTGATTTGTACCTGATGCGTAGTCACCTGCAGACTCTGGAGACCAGTCACCAAGGAAGATTGAACCGGCATTGTCTAACAACGGCAGCAACTCACGTGGATTCTTGGTCTGAACAATCAAGTGTTCCGGGCCGTAGAAGTTCGAAATCGCAATCGCTTGAGTGATCGATTCAGCAATGATGATTAGGCTTGAAGCCAATGCTTGCTGAGCGATGTTCGCACGAGACAGTTCTTTCAGTTGCTTCTGAACCGCATCGGTTACTTGGTCGGCAATCACTGGCGATGGTGTTACTAATACAACCTGTGAATCTGGGCCATGTTCTGCTTGGCTCAGTAAATCCGCAGCAATGAAGTCAGCATCCGCAGTTTCGTCTGCAATTACCATCACCTCCGATGGGCCTGCCGGCATATCAATCGCAGAACCACGGAAGTCGTTACTCACTTGGCGCTTAGCTTCCGTTACGTACGCATTACCAGGACCGAAAATTTTATCTACTTTAGAGACACTCTCCGTACCGTAAGCCATGGCAGCAACAGCTTGACCACCACCGACATTGTAAACCTCATCGATTTTACAAAGATTAGCGACATACAAGATTTCATCCGCGATTGGCGGAGGTGAACAAAGCACAACCTTGCGGCAACCCGCGATTTGAGCAGGTACACCTAACATAAGAACCGTTGACGGAAGTGGCGCGCTGCCACCCGGAATATAAAGGCCAACAGTATTAATAGCGCGTGTCACTTGCTCACACACAACGCCTGGTTGTGTTTCAACCTTAATTGGTTGCGGCTTCTGAGCTTCGTGAAACTTAGCAATATTGCTATAAGCTTGCTCTAACGCTTGCTTCATTTCTGGTGTTAAACGAGCACATGCCTCTTCAATCTCAGTCGAGCTGACTCGAATGGATTCTGGAGTCACACGATCGAACTTTTCAGTCAGCTCTTTAAGTGCGGCATCGCCTTCATTTCGTACTTTTGCAATAACATCAGAAACAGTCGCAGTGATGTTTGCACCTTCAGTAATAGCTGGACGCTCTAGTACCGAGTCTTGCTGTGATTCACTTAAAGATTGCCAAACAACGGTTCTCATCGTCACTACCCCATCATTTTTTCGATTGGTAATACTAGAATCGAGCTTGCACCCAACTCCTTCAGCTGTTCCATAGTTTCCCAGAACAAGTTCTCAGTACTTACTAGGTGAACGGCAACTTTGTCTTTGTCTGTAGATAGAGGAAGAACAGTAGGATCTTCAGCTCCAGGTAATAGCGCTTTGATTTGCTCTAGCTGAGACGTTGGCGCGTGAAGCATGATGTACTTAGACTCTTTCGCTTGTTGAACACCCTGCATACGAGTCAGTAGTTTTTCAATCAATGCTATTTTGTCTGCATCAAATTCGCCAGTGCGTTGAATCAGAGTTGCTTTAGATTGGAAGATAACTTCCGTTTCTTTCAGGCCGTTCGCTTCTAGCGTAGCGCCTGTAGAAACCAAATCTGCGATAGCGTCAGCTAGACCTGCACGAGGAGCAACTTCAACCGAACCTGTTAGCATACAAGTGCTGAATTCAACACCCTGCTCGTCCATGTAGGCTTTAAGTAGTTGTGGGTAGGTTGTCGCAATACGTTTACCCGCAAGATCTTGTGGGCCGTTGTATTCTTCATCTTTGTTGATAGCGATAGAAAGGCGGCAACCACCGAAATCTAAGCGGCGTAGAGTGCTGAATTGCGATGGCTCGTTTAGAGCGATACGGTCTAGGCGAACTTCTTCTAGTTCATTCTCGCCAATGAAACCTAGGTCAACTACACCGTCCATGATAAGACCTGGGATGTCATCATCACGAACCAGTAACAAGTCGATTGGCATATTTAGTGAATGAACAACTAACTGCTCACCCATGATGTTAAATTTAACACCACATTTTTTAAGTAGATCTTGGCACTCTTTACTTAAGCGACCTTTCTTTTGAATTGCGATTCTTAGGCGTTGTGTCTGCATTGCTGTATCCCTGTGCAAATATTTGAATTTATTGATTATTTAAAAGTACTAAAACTAAAAAACCCTCGGAAGACTTTGTCGTCCCGAGGGTTTAAATCTAAATTCTTTGACTTAACCTCCGGGAGAATTCTTGCTCCCGGGTATACGTAAATCTCCCCGAAAGACTAGATAGGGTGATGATGGTGATGAATGTTCATTACTAATTTACGCATACTTATCAGCTCTTAGGTTGTTTGCTGTCTTGTCTCCACACTAACTAAGCTGACACCCTTTTTCAACCATTTATTCGAACTTTTTTCACGAAATTTAAAATTAAATTAACGAGCACAAAAAAAGGGAGGCAAACGCCTCCCTTTTCATTATTCAATCAAGTGATGATTAGCTTTTGCACGTCGACATTTTACAACGTGAGAAATAAGCCAATGCAAAACATACTGCCACAAACGTTAGAGACGCTGCGCCGAACGCGATGCCAGTTGATGATGTCATACCTAGAGTGATGAAGCCGATACACGATACGAACGCCACAGACAGCGCATAAGGAAGCTGAGTCGATACGTGGTCAATGTGGTTACAACGAGCACCTGTAGAAGACAGAATCGTTGTGTCTGAGATTGGAGAACAGTGGTCACCAAATACAGAACCAGCAAGAACCGCACTTAACATAGGCAGAATTAGCGCGATGTCAGAAGCTGCAGCCATGTCACCCGCGATAGGTAGCATGATACCGAACGTACCCCATGATGTACCTGTCGAGAACGCCATTAGGCCAGCAAGAAGGAACAAAATAACGGGTAGCCAGTGGTAATCAATGTTGCCAGTTGCTAGAGATGATAGGTACGAACCTGTTTTCATGTCACCTATGACAGAACCGATAGTCCAAGCGAACACAAGAATTAGGATAGCGCCAAACATAGAGCTAGCACCGATCCACATTGTTCTTGCGATATCAGACATTGGTAGCTTTTGCTTAAACACTGTCGCTAGCGCAACAAGCAGACCTAGAACGCCACCGTAAACAAGAGACTTACCTACATCTGTATTTTCGAACGCACCAAGCAGGTTAAATGCTTGACCGTCAGCAGTCAGCGCTTGGCCGCCTGTGTAAAGCATAGCAGCAACTGTTGCTACGATTAGCGATACGATTGGCATAACAAGATCAGAGACAGAACCGTTTTCGCTCTCTTGAATGTCTAGCTCTTCGTTTAGATCGTGAGCTTGCTTTTGATCGTTGTCGCCTTCAAAGCCACGGCCTTGAGAGGCTTCAATCTCATGCTCGCGCATTTTACCAACATCTAAACCAAACCACGCAACAGCAAACACCATTAATAGTGCGAACACAGCGTAGAAGTTCATTGGGATAAGACGAACGTAAGCACCCAGTGCAGAATACTCAGTCACACCGTGTGTCACTAAGATGCCACCAATAATAGTGATGATGTAAGCGCCCCAACTAGAAGCCGGCATAATCACACACATTGGAGCAGCGGTAGAATCTAGAATATAAGCTAGCTTAGCGCGAGATACGTAGAAGCGGTCTGTTACAGGACGAGAGATAGCACCTACCGCTAAGCTGTTGAAGTAATCATCGACAAAGATGAATACGCCTAAGAAGGCAGCAAGTAGTTTTGAACCACGTTTGCTCTTCACACGAGACTGTGCCCACTCAGCGAATGCGCGAGTACCACCAGATAGTGTGAGTAATGCAGTTGTCATTCCGAGAATAATTAGGAATGCGATGATGCTCATGTTCCAAGTGTTAATGCCACCATCTTCGATGAAAACACCAGATGCTTTAGTGAACACGTAACTAGCTGCGTTACCTACTGAGTAGTCAGCAAGTAGAATCGCACCCATAACGATACCAACACCCAAGGAAACCAATACACGGCGGGTAACAATAGCTAGAGTCAATGCAACCAAAGGAGGAAGCAGCGATAAAGGCGATGTTGCAAAATCTATTAAATTCATGATCTTCAAAAACCAGTTTTTTATTTGGCTAGAGATCTACTGCAGACAAACTTGATACGGTTTATCAAGCTCATGTTGAACTAAGCGAAAGGGAAGTGAACACTTCACCCAACCCTACAGTAGCGCTCCATAGTTTAAAATTAAGACTATGGCAGTGTTGTACCTATTGAGCACAACCCCAGCAAATTGTTTAGATATACAATTTACTTCGGCAATTACACCTTTCATTCCCGTTCATTGGCATCACCCCAACGAAAACTACTTTTTATAATTGCGCCTCTACGTGCGATAACATTATTAACTGTGTAAACCATAGTTTAACAACAAATTAACCAAAGCATCGCATCAGGTAGCCGCAATTGTACCCATCAAGAGCAACAATGCAACATATCATTCCGACAAAAATGTCTTTTTGTTAATGAACTAATCAATAAAAAAATAGTCTAGATATAGCAATTACTCCACCAGTCACATATCGATTTTTAAGATAATCTTAATAATTATTATAAATTCATCAAAAGTGAGTCGTTTCTTTTTCAACTATTCATCTCACTTTTATATTTAAATAACCAATACAAGAAATACTATTTGTTTTATTCCTAGGCACTGTTTATTATTAGGAGGATTATTTAGTTTACCTTGATGGGAAATATCATGTCTGAATTAACAAAAACACTATTAAATATCCGCAGCCTTCGTGCGTTCTCACGTGAATTAACTCTTGAGCAACTTGAAGAAGCGCTAGACAAGCTGACTATTGTTGTACAAGAGCGTCAAGAGTCTGAAGCTGAAGAACGCGCTGCTAAAGCAGAGCAAGAAGCTAAGCTTTCTGCTATTGCTGAACAAATTGCAAAAGACGGAATTGATGTTGCAGATCTTATTGCTGCACTTTCTGGTGAAGCAAAATCTAAAACAACTAAAGCTAAACGTGCTCCTCGCCCAGCAAAATACAAATACGTAGACGCAAACGGCGACGAGAAAACTTGGACAGGTCAAGGCCGTACGCCTTCAGCTATCCAAGAACAACTAGATGCTGGTAAATCTCTAGAAGAGTTTGCTCTTTAAGGCATCGTGTATGCTAAGTGAATAATCAATAAAACACTAAGCAATAGAATTAATATTAAGTCGACTAAAGTATTATTTACGGCTTCAATATATTCAGAAACAAAAAAGGCTCCTTTCGGAGCCTTTTTTTATATTTCACTATTAGAAATATAAATGAAAAAGATAAAAATATCTTATCTTTCCCAGTATGCTTCTTCTAGACTGTCTTCTCTTTCAGGAAGGCCGCGAGACAAGCGAGGAGAGTGCTGAACCAACACTTCATAACTTGCACGGTTTGAATATTTACAAACTTGTGAGAAAGATGAATACGTTAAAAATGCATGTTGGTGCTTGCTAGAATTCGGTACATTTTCTTTATGATATTTATTTGCTGCCATATCATGTAATAAAGCCGACAGCGCCGCATCCCCTGCACCATTGGTATTTTTGATCTTTTCTGGACCACCCATGTAAGGCGCGATATGCGAATAGATTTTCGTTGGGTTGTCACATAACTCTTTATGTGCAGGACGGCTAAACTCATAGCGGTTAAATTCTGCAATCGAGCCTGGTAACAACGGCAATGAAGTTTCACGCTTCACCGCGTCTTCAGTATAACCCGCCATGAATAAGCCAACAGGGCCTGCCGTACATAGAACTAAGTCTACCCACTCTAGTGCTTTGTCTGAAGCAGCAAGAGGATCGCTTTCTCCTGTTAAGGCTTCAGCTTCGTCTTCATTCATTGCAACAACGGTGACGTGCTGTTCAAGAAAATCTTTCCAGAACTCTGGATCATCTTGAATAACAAACTTAGTACCAAGAGTTAAAACAACAGGCACATCGTATTTCTTCGCGTATTCGATAGCTTTCATTGTTGCTTCAGGCATAGGGTCACCTGGTTTACAACGAACTAAATACGCCGTTAATACTAAAGCAGAAGCACTTTTGAAAATTTTCTCAGGGATGCTTTCTGGTTTTAATTGGTTCATTTGTCCTTCGCTAATTGCGAAAGTACGTTCACCATCTTCTGTAATTAATGCAAAGCAGCGACCAATTGCGCCATCTACCCCTTGTAAATGGTTCAGATCCATTCTGCTTGATGTATTACATAAATAGCGGTAACCGTAACTACCAATTTTAATATCTTGGCTCATTACACCCAATAGCGTTGAACGGTCATCCGCAAGTACTGAATAGTTGTGTAATGTATTACCAATAGTGCCACCAGCGTATTCATTGGTGATCAGGCACTGTTCTTTTAATTCTTGATACAAGGATTCAGCAGCTTCATCACCAATTACCAGTGAGTGTCCCTTACTTAGCCCGTATTTTTCGATTAGCTCAGAACTCACTTTCGCTTCAATATCCACCAAAGTTTGGTCAATACCGATAATATGAGTACGTGACATTCTTTTGCTAGTTTGAGCTTGGCTTACTAAAGGATCACGAGCGTGAACCGGAAAATAGTGCTTTGATTTACGTTGTCCAGGGAATTTCATAAGGCTAGTCTAAGTCAAGGGGAAATAGGTGGCGGATTCTACCGCGCTATATTTAACGCGGCAATCTTTCAAACTATAGCAAACGTTTGCTAGGCTATTTTTTTATTCGCCTTCCATAAAGCTTAAGTCAGGTAGCATACCCAAATGCTCGGCGTAACGTTTTTGATTAAACTCAGCGCCGTTTTTCATTACATCAAATACTTCAATAGCCAGTGCACATGCCATAGCCGCAATCGCCTCTTCACGAGGAGTACCTGTCATCATTAAACGCATCAGCGTCTCTTTCACTTTTACAGGTTGGCCATCTTCAAGTTGGTTCTCGATAATCTCGATCAACTGTTCTTCTTGCATAAACTCATTTTGTTCAGACATTTTTTATCTCAGGTCTTGGATTTCGAGCGACTATGCCACATATAGATCTGACATCCTAGCGAGTCTCCTCGCGTTCATGCGATTATCTAACGAAGTCAGCGCAATATTTGTGCAAATGAAACTGTGATTCCGGTCTCGGATCTGTCGCGGTGTTTCTCTTTCTGTTAGAATCTGCGACCAAGTAATAGTAACGGTGTTTAGACATGTCAGATATCAGCTCTGGAAACAGCGAAAAGAAAGTAATTGTCGGTATGTCCGGCGGTGTAGATTCGTCAGTATCGGCGTATCTTCTTCAGCAACAAGGCTATCAGGTAGAAGGCCTTTTCATGAAAAACTGGGAAGAAGACGATAACGAAGAATACTGCACGGCAGCTGAAGACCTTGCTGATGCTCAAGCGGTATGTGACAAGTTAGGTATCCACCTTCACACTATCAACTTTGCAGCAGAGTACTGGGATAATGTATTCGAGTACTTTCTTGAAGAATACAAAGCGGGTCGTACACCGAACCCAGATATCCTTTGTAACAAAGAAATTAAATTCAAAGCATTCTTAGAGTTTGCGGATGAAGTATTAGACGCAGACTACATTGCGATGGGTCACTATGTTCGTCGTACTTTCCCAACTCAAGAAGAGCTAGACGCTGGCGTGAAACCAGAAATGCTACGTGGCCTAGACGGCAACAAAGACCAAAGCTATTTCTTATACACGCTAAGTTCAGATCAAGTGGCACGCAGCCTATTCCCTGTGGGTGAATTAGAGAAGCCTGAAGTGCGCCGTATTGCTGAAGAGCAAGACTTGATCACTGCGAAGAAAAAAGACTCAACAGGTATCTGCTTTATTGGTGAGCGTAAGTTCACAGAGTTCCTTGGCAAATATCTACCGGCTCAACCAGGTAACATCGAGACACCTGAAGGCCAAGTTATTGGTCAACACCAAGGTTTGATGTACCACACGCTAGGTCAACGTAAAGGCCTACATATCGGTGGCACCAAAGGCGGTGGCGGTAATGAAGACCCATGGTTTGTTGGTGAAAAAGACCTTAAGCGTAATGTTCTGATCGCGGTTCAAGGTAAAGACCACCCGCTTCTTAAATCAGAAGGCTTGTTCGCATCTCAGCTTCATTGGGTTAATCGCACACCAATTACTGGAGTTATGACATGCACGGTAAAAACACGTTACCGTCAAACCGATATTCCTTGTACAATCATCCCAATTGACGATGATAACATTAAGGTTATCTTCGATGAGCCGCAAATCGCTGTAACGCCAGGCCAGTCGGCTGTGTTCTACCAAGATGAAGTCTGTCTTGGTGGTGGTATCATCGAAAAACGCATCTAATCTAATCGAACGAACAACAAACGATAGAAAACAACTAGGAGTTACTACGTGGCTAATACACTTTATGACCGTACTATTGCTTTCGCTGGAATTTGCCAAGCTGTGGCTTTGGTTCAACAAGTAGCGAAAGACGGCCGTTGTGATAAAGATGCCTTCGAAGCT
This sequence comes from Vibrio sp. L5-1, assembly GCF_021728315.1. Taxonomy (NCBI): domain Bacteria; kingdom Pseudomonadati; phylum Pseudomonadota; class Gammaproteobacteria; order Vibrionales; family Vibrionaceae; genus Vibrio; species Vibrio sp. L5-1. The sequence goes on from NZ_JAKKCQ010000002.1 coordinate 642,894, forward strand.
TCACTCAATGCCATTTTAAATACTAACCCAGCGAACACTGTGGGTGTATTTGGCCGTGAGGCGAACCTAAAGCTAGGCCTTGAATGCTTAGTAAAGGGTATCGACAGTACTCCCGCTGGTAGCGACATTACTCGCTACATCATCAGCTTGATGGCGCTTGAACGCAAACTATCTGCTCGCAATGACTCTATGTCACAGCTTGGCGATCGTATTCAAACTGCAGAGCGTCAAACTGAGCACTTCGATCTATTTGACGAGCAAATGATCAGCAACCTTGCGAGCATCTACTTAGATGTAGTGAGCCCTATTGGCCCTCGTATTCAGGTTTCTGGTACGCCAGCAGTACTTCAACAGACATCGAGCCAGCATAAGGTTCGTGCTCTGCTGCTATCAGGAATTCGAAGCGCTGTGTTATGGCGTCAAGTTGGCGGCAAACGTCGTCACCTTATCTTCGGTCGCAAAAAAATGATCGAGCAGGCTCAGATCCTGCTAGCTCGCATGTGATTTAGTAGCTCGCGCCTCGTCGCGAGCTTGTTTTTTGTGCCAATACAACTCTCACGCAAACGATTGCGCAATATGCGTGACAATTGAGATTGTTACTGGTATAAACCTCTCAAAATTTAGAAAACTCAATTCAGGAGAACACCATGGAACTGTCAGCATTGACTGCTGTTTCACCAGTAGACGGCCGTTACGGAAGCAAGACTGTTGCATTACGCAGCATCTTTAGTGAGTTTGGCCTACTAAAGTACCGCTCTATCGTTGAAGTTCGTTGGTTACAAAAGCTTGCAGCTACAGATGCAATCAAAGAAGTACCAGCGTTCAGTGCAGAAGCTAACCAGTTTCTTGATGAACTAGCAGCTAACTTCAGTGAAGAAGATGCTCTACGTATCAAAGAGATCGAGCGCACGACTAACCACGACGTTAAAGCGGTTGAGTACTTCTTGAAAGAGAAAGTTGCTGGCGTTCCTGAACTTCACGCTGTAAACGAATTTATTCACTTTGCATGTACTTCTGAAGACATCAACAACACCTCTCACGCGCTTATGCTTAAAGAAGCTCGTGACACAGTGATTCTTCCAGAAATCCGTAACGTAATTGATGCTATCAAAGCACTTGCGAACGAGTACCGTGATATTCCATTACTGTCTCGCACACACGGTCAGCCAGCTTCTCCTTCTACTATGGGTAAAGAGATGGCTAACGTTGCGTACCGTATGGAACGTCAATACAAGCAAATCGAAAACGTTGAGATCCTAGCGAAAATCAACGGTGCTGTAGGTAACTACAACGCACACCTTTCTGCATACCCAGAAGTTGAATGGCACCAGTTCAGCGAAGAGTTCATCACTGAATCTCTTGGCGTAACTTGGAACCCGTACACAACTCAAATCGAACCTCACGATTACATCGCTGAGCTATTCGATGCAGTTGCTCGTTTCAACACTATCCTTCTTGACTTCGACCGTGACGTTTGGGGCTACATCGCTCTTGGTCACTTCAAACAGAAGACTATTGCTGGCGAAATCGGTTCTTCTACAATGCCGCATAAAGTTAACCCAATTGACTTCGAAAATTCTGAAGGCAACCTTGGTCTAGCTAACGCAGTATTTAGCCACCTTGCACAAAAACTTCCAGTTTCTCGCTGGCAGCGTGACCTTACCGACTCTACAGTTCTTCGTAACTTAGGTGTTGGCGTTGGCTACGCAATCATTGCATACACTTCGACTCTGAAAGGTATTAGCAAGCTAGAAGTTAACCGTGCTGCGCTACTTGCTGAACTAGACAAGAACTGGGAAGTATTGGCTGAACCAGTACAAACAGTAATGCGTCGTTACGGCATCGAGAAGCCATACGAGAAGCTAAAAGAGCTAACTCGTGGTAAACGTGTAGATGGCGAAGGCATGCGTGCATTCATCGATGGTCTTGAAATCCCTGCAGACGAGAAAGTACGTCTAAAAGAGATGACGCCAGCGAACTACATCGGTCAAGCAATCGAGCTAACTGACAAGCTGTAAGATTCGAATTTCGAATCACAGAATAGACTAAGGCTTCCCATGTGGAAGCCTTTTTGTTGCGTAGAACAAATGTCTCGAACAGTAGTCCCTAAGTAAACAACAGTCGTCAATCAAACCTGACTTGTCCTACTCACCTCCCCCATTCAAATACTGCAAGCCACATTAAACAAACATCCTTAAATGCCAAGATCAAAAAAGGCCTCCCGAAGGAAGCCTTTAGAATACATATTGCCACTTAACGACAGCAGCTTGTGTTAGAAATTACATGTTACGTAAAGACGCAATACGCTTATCTAGCGGTGGGTGGCTCATTAGAAGCTCTGTTAGAGACTTCTTACCATTGATACCAAATGCCATCATAGAACCTTCTAGTTGTGGCTCATGGCTCACCTTTAGACGCTCTAGCGCTGCAATCATCTTCTCTTTACCCACTAGGTTCGCTGCACCTGCATCGGCATGGAATTCACGATGACGGCTGTACCACATCGTAATGAAGCTTGCTAAGAAACCAAATACCAATTCCAACACCATAGACACACCGAAGTACACCATCATGTTGCTGCCGCCCTCTTCTTCGTTGTCATTCGACGCAACAATGTTGGCGATGAAACGAGATAGGAAGATAACGAACGTGTTCACTACACCTTGCATTAACGTCATGGTCACCATATCGCCGTTCGCGATGTGGCTCACTTCATGCGCTAATACTGCTTCAGCTTCATCACGCGTCATGTTGTGCAGCAGACCTGTTGATACTGCGACCAACGAATCGTCACGCTTAGCACCCGTCGCGAATGCGTTGATGTCTGGCGAGTCGTAGATCGCCACTGTTGGCATACCAATACCAACTTGTTGAGATTGACGGCTTACCGTCTCCATCAACCAATGCTCTGTTTCGTTACGTGGGCTTTCAATGACCATGCCGCCTACTGAGCGTAGCGCCATTTTCTTTGACATCATTAATGAGATGAATGAGCCGCCAAAACCAAACACCGCAGCCATTAACAACAAGCCTGAAAGGCTTCCTGGTTGCATACCTGTGACTGCATATACAATATTAAGAACAACACTTAGTACCAATACAACCGCAAGGTTGGTTGCAAGGAACAACATTACTCGCTTCATTACTTATCTCCGCATGAAAGCTGTTTTTATAAAACTTATTGTTATAGACAAGGCAGACGGCAATAGATTCCAACCTTGAAGACTTATACTTACTTATACATATAGTCTTAGATTAAGAAAACAAGGTTAAGCATTAAATTGCAACATTTGATTACGAGATTGTAGATGAGTGAATCACGGTCTATTAGACCTAAGTCGTATGGTGTCGATATAACAATCCGTTTACAGTGACCTCAGATGATTTATTGGCTAGTCCATGTACAAAAAGGGAAGAATCATGGTTGAAGGTACTAACACTCAAATGGCTATCGATTTACTGTGCTGTCACCTAGGGATTACTGAAGAAGAAGCGAAAAAGCAGATTGGAATCCTAACACCGCAAACGGCACAGACAAAAATCACAGAAACGCAACAAGCATTAATGGGACTGACAAAAGAACATTAATCCCAAACTTGTTCAAAAGACCGGTTTTTACAAACGTATGGTCTAAAGGCTTAAAATAGCAAAAGGGCTGCAATCGCAGCCCTTTTCTTGTTTAGTACACTAGGTGAGAATTAAAGCGTAAGCAAAGGCTGCACATCAATGTACTTACCAATGTTCTTAGACTTTGCTCTTGGTACGTAAGGGATTTCACCTAACTTCGGCGCACCTAGCTTGTCTTCAAGCATCGCAATAATATCAGCATAATGTTCAGTGCCTGGATTAATGCGGTTCGCTACCCAACCTACTAGGTTTAGACCATCTGCACGAATCGCTTCAGCAGTTAACAGAGCGTGGCTCAAACAACCCAGCTTAATACCAACAGTTAGGACAACTGGAAGCTGCTCTTTTTTAACCCAGCTAGACAAGTATTCGTCATCTGAAACCGGCACACGCCAACCACCAGCACCTTCAACTAAAACGATGTCAGAGTTTTGCTTATGCTGTTCTAGCTTCGCTGATAATACCGCTTCATCAACCACGACACCGTCATGCTTAGCTGCGATATGAGGTGATGATGGTAGCAACAATGCATACGGGTTAACGTCTTCGTAAGCAACATCTTGCGTCGCAGCTTCTTGAAGGTGTAATGCATCACTGTTACGTAACCCTTCAGGGTATTGTTCACACCCTGCAGCAACTGGCTTATAGCCAATTGTTGATAAATCCTGTGCGGCCAAAGCTTGAAGAATCGCTTTTGAAACCACAGTTTTTCCCACTTCGGTATCCGTACCTGCAATGAATAATGCATCAATCATAATTGAATAACCCCTAAACAAACTTGATATGTTGCTGGTAAGAAACCTTGATGGTTTTTAAACTCTCGATATTCCCGTTCAACAAGCTGCAACATGCGGCGACTTGTTAAACCTTGTGAGCGACCACTTACGTGATTAGCGCCGATACCTTTAAGGTCGCGCATCAGTTCAAACGCAGTGTCGTACCAAACGGTGATGGTGGGCAAGTCTAGTTGATGAGCAGTACAGCTAGATTGCGCTAACGCAATTTTTACCTGATTGATTGTAATAAAATGGTTAACGTGTTGATGTGCGTCAATTTTGGACCATGATTTTTCCAGTTCAAACAGTGACCCATCAAGCAAAGTTGAGAAAATCACACGTCCGCCAACCGCTACAACGCGCTTTATCTCTTTTAAAGGCGAGGATAAATCATCACACCATTGCAACGCTAAGCTTGAAAAAACGATGTCAAAACACCCATCTTCAAACGGCAATTGCTCAGCATCGGCTTGTTGATATAAAGAAACCGATGCACCACAGCGCTGCTCTGCCCTTTCTAACATTCCAACAGAAAGATCAGCACACACCACTTCAGCACCACGCTTGATCATCTGCTCAGAGAAGTAACCAGTACCACAACCTAAATCGAGCACCTTTAAGCCAGAGAGGTCTCTCGGTAGCTTATCCAGTAGTAGGTGGCCGACATCGCGCTGAAATTCAGCGTGTTTGTCATACGTTGTCGCTGCTTTACCGAAGGCTTCGGCAATCGCACTCTTATCGTGGCCTACGTAATTATGCACTACTGCTTCTTGTGACATTTACTGAGCCTCTTTCTTTAATTCAAAGCTTGGTTCTATGCTTGGTTGGCTTCCAGAGTCGTTGCTTCGCTCTATTGCTTGAAGCAACGAGTCAGTTAACTGAAGAATCTGTTCCTGACTGTGATTGGCCGTTAACGTAATTCGCAGACGAGCAGTCCCTGTCGGAACGGTTGGTGGCCTTATCGCTGTTACCCAAACTTGGTTACGCTTTAATTCTTCGGCAATAGATAATGCAGCTTGAGCTTCGCCAATAACGAACGGCTTGATTGGGGTCTGAGTATCAATAAAGCCTTTCACGCCACTCATCTGCTCAGCATAAAGGGCGCCAAGTTCTGTCAACTTCTCACGACGCCACTCTTGCTTCTGAATCATCTTACAAGCATGAGACAAAGCCACCGCTTGTGAAGGGGGCATCGCTGTCGAATACACATGATGACGAGCAAACTGAGTTAAGTAGTCACCCACCTCTGACGAACAGAGAATCGCAGCACCAGAAAGGCCAAATGCTTTACCAAAGGTCACCACCAAGATATCAGGTGAGACTTGTGCCGCACTGCAGCTCCCAGCCCCTTTATCACCTAGTACGCCGATACCGTGGGCATCATCAACCGCCAACCAACTGTCGTATCGATTAGTCAGGTTAAATATCTGGCTAAGAGGTGCTTGGTCGCCATCCATGCTAAACACACCTTCAGTAACGACTAACGATTGTGGAGAGCGGCTTAGTAAAGACTCGAGGTGCTGAGTATCGTTGTGCTTGAAACGTTTCATTGTCGCAGGAGAAAGCATCCCCGCTTCCATCAGAGAAGCGTGGTTAAGCTTATCTTGCAGTAGATAATCGTCTTTCTCGAGCAGAGAAAACAACAAGGCTTGGTTAGCACTGAAACCAGAACTGAAGAGAATGGCGCGTTCAAAGCCAAGCCATTCACACAACTGAGCCTCTAAATTTCGATGAGCAGGACTAAAACCTGTGACCAATGGCGATGCCGCACTGCCAGCACCATATTGGGAAAGTCCGGTTTGCCATGCATCGACCAGTTCAGGATCGTTTGCCAAGCCTAGGTAATCATTACTCGAAAAGTTAATAAAGCGAGAACCTTCACTATTAAGCAAAGGGCTATTACTGTTTTCGAGCACCTTAAGTTGACGAGTTAACCCTTGCTCACGGCGATGAGCAAGGGCACTTTTGATGCGAGATTTAAACAGTGGCATCGTAGAACATGTCATCTTTCGTTGGACGAGCAGCAACGCGCTCCACCACTTGATCTAACAGTTCATTTTCTTGAATTTCGTCAGGCTTTTGAGCCACCTGTTGGCTATTGATACCCAGCTTCTTAAACAACTGCATATCCGTGTCTTCGTCTGGGTTTGGCGTAGTCAGTAGCTTACAGCCGTAGAAGATAGAATTTGCACCCGCCATGAAACACATCGCTTGCATCTGTTCATTCATGTTCTCACGACCTGCAGATAGACGAACCGCAGACATTGGCATCATGATGCGAGCAATCGCAATCAACTTAATAAAGTCGAAAGATTCAACATCATCGACGTTTTCCATCGGTGTGCCTTTCACTTTTACCAGCATGTTGATTGGCACACTCTCAGGGTGTACTGGAAGGTTAGCCAGTTCTACAAGTAGACCCGCACGGTCATTGGTGCTTTCACCCATACCAATAATACCGCCTGAGCAAATCTTCATTCCGGCATCACGTACGTGAGATAGAGTGTCTAAACGATCTTGGTAAGTACGAGTAGTAATGATGCTGCCGTAGAACTCAGGAGACGTATCAAGGTTATGGTTGTAGTAATCCAAACCTGCGTCCGCTAACTCACCCGCTTGATCTGGCGTTAGCATACCTAGCGTCATACACGTTTCTAGGCCCATGCCTTTCACACCTTTGATCATGTCGGTAAGGTGTGGCATATCGCGCTCTTTCGGGTTTTTCCATGCCGCGCCCATACAGAAACGAGTCGAACCCGCGTTCTTAGCTTTTAGCGCCGCATCCAAAACACGCTCAACTTCCATTAAGCGTTCTTTGTCGACATCTGTTCGATAGTGAGCACTTTGAGGGCAGTACTTACAATCTTCAGGGCAAGCACCTGTCTTAATTGATAAAAGCGTACTCACCTGCACGTGGTTGTGCTCTTGGTACTGTCTATGAACAACTTGAGCTTCAAACATTAAATCCATAAACGGTTTTTCAAGCAGCGCTGTTACTTCAGCAACTGTCCAGTCATGACGAACTTCCACGTGTCGATCCTTTTTTATTATTTGATGTTGCATCTCTATTAATAGAGATTACATTTATGCTTGGCTAGTCTACCGACAAGCTTTAGACTGTCAACACATTGATAATATCAAAAGTTTACATTTGGTTATTTTTTAATCACACCAAAAATGGAAGTTACTATGGATCTCGCCTTTGATCGCCAGCATATCTGGCATCCTTACACATCAACGTTAACACCTCTGACCTGCTACCCAGTAACCAACGCAGACGGTGTTTACCTAGAATTAGAAGGCGGAAAACGAATTATTGATGGTATGTCATCTTGGTGGTCAACCATCCACGGCTACAATCATCCAGAGCTCAATGCTGCGGCTCACAGCCAAATCGATAAGGTTTCACACGTTATGTTTGGCGGTATCACCCACCAGCCCGCTATCGATTTATGTAAGAAACTGCTGAATTTGGCGCCAAGTAATCTAGAACACGTATTCTTGGCCGATTCAGGTTCAGTGGCCGTAGAGGTTAGCCTCAAGATGGCTCTCCAATATTGGCATGCTAAAGGGCAACCTCGTTCAAAATTCTTAACACTGAGAGATGGCTACCACGGTGATACCTTTGCGGCGATGTCGGTGACTGATCCAGATAACTCGATGCACAGCCTCTACAAAGGCTTTTTGCCTGAGCATATTTTCGCTGATTCGCCAAAAACTGGCTTTTGGAATGAGTGGAATTCAAGTGACGTCAATAGCTTTCGAGAGAAACTCACAGCCCATCATGCAGAGGTTGCCGCCGTAATCTTAGAGCCTATCGTTCAAGGCGCTGGTGGCATGCGCATCTACCACCCTGAGTTTCTAAAACAAGTTCGCTTACTGTGTGATGAATTCAACGTATTACTTATCTTGGATGAGATTGCGACCGGATTTGGCCGTACGGGGAAACTGTTCGCTTGCGAACATGCCGATGTTAAACCGGATATCTTATGCGTAGGTAAAGCGCTAACTGGTGGCTATATGACGCTGTCAGCGACGCTTGCGAGCAAAGAAGTCGCAGACACCGTATGTGGCGGTGAAGCAGGTTGCTTTATGCATGGGCCAACCTTTATGGGCAACCCATTGGCTTGCGCAATCGGTGCGGCAAGTTTATCCATCATCGAGCAAGGCCATTGGAAAAATCAGACTCAACAGATTGAACAACTCTTTTCTGAGTTGCTACCACCGTTGCGAGAGCATGATCTTGTCAAAGACGTTCGTTGGTTAGGCGCTATTGGCGTTGTTGAAACACATACACCTGTCGATATGGAAACCATTCAAGCTCACTTTGTTGAACAAGGTGTTTGGATCCGTCCTTTTGGTAAGTTAATTTATATGATGCCTCCATTTATCAGCGAACCTGAGCATATAGAGAAACTTGTTTCCGCTATTGATTGCGCATTAAAAGATCGCCACTGCTTTAAATAGAAGACAAAGCTATTACCTCTCCTTACTGGTTCATTTGCTATCTGCAATATTGAAGTTAAGGAGAGGCCGGTTCATTATTATCGACAATAGAGAACGACCGCCTTCTAACGAAGTTGGCTGTCTTTACTTGCTCTGCGATTGAACAATGAGTGACGATACGCAACGTGTTCAAACATGGACTGGCATCCAATACAGAAACGCACGCCTTTAATTGCTAGCCGTCTCTTTTCTGATATCTCATCACCGCACTCGTCACAATAATGCAAGCTTTCCCCACTTTGAATGTTCCCTCTTACACGAGAGATCTCATCATCAATGGTATTTTGAATTTGCTGACTGACGCTATCGTCACCTGCCCATCCTACGGCCATAAGTCCTCCTCTGTATTTGCATGAGAAAATTTGTACCTACCGCGGTAAGAGCGCATTATAACCATTTTTTAGTGATGTAATAATAACCTAAATTAGAGAAACACTATTACACATGAGTAATGAAATTAGTTATCGATCCACTACTTCCCGGAATAACAGATAATAAAAAACCCAGCCGATTGACTGGGTTTTCGTATAACAGTTTAACTGATTAACCGATGTGCGTTACGCCGCCCATGTATGGTTGAAGTACTGTTGGGATAGCAATACGGCCGTCAGCTTCTTGGTTGTTCTCAAGGATAGCAACCATAGTACGACCAACAGCAAGACCAGAACCGTTTAGTGTGTGTACAAGTTCAGGTTTCTTCTCGCCTTTACGACGGAAACGAGCTTGCATACGACGCGCTTGGAAATCCCACATGTTTGAACAAGAAGAGATTTCACGGTAAGTCTCTTGTGCTGGAACCCATACTTCTAAGTCGTAAGTTTTCGCAGAACCGAAGCCCATGTCACCAGTACATAGAATCACTTTACGGTAAGGAAGCTCTAGAAGTTGAAGTACTTTCTCAGCGTGACCTGTTAGCTCTTCAAGCGCTGCCATTGAGTCTTCTGGCTTAGTAATTTGTACTAATTCAACTTTGTCGAATTGGTGCATACGGATAAGACCACGAGTGTCACGACCGTAAGAACCCGCTTCAGAACGGAAACATGGAGTGTGAGCTGTCATCTTAAGTGGCAGTTCAGCTTCATCAGTAATCGTGTCACGAACCATGTTCGTTACCGGTACTTCTGCAGTAGGGATAAGCGATAGCGTCTTAAGAGGTACATCACTTACTTGCTCAGTTAGCGGGCTTGTGTGGAACAAGTCTTCGCCGAACTTAGGAAGTTGACCAGTACCGTATAGGCTATCGTGGTTCACTAGGTACGGTACGTACATTTCTGTGTAGCCGTGTTCATCAGTGTGAAGGTCCAGCATGAACTGAGCAATAGCACGGTGTAGACGTGCGAATTTGCCTTTCATCACGATGAAACGAGAACCAGAAATTTTAACTGCGCTAGCAAAATCAAGACCGCCAGACATTTCGCCTAGATCCACGTGATCTTTCACTTCGAAGTCGTAAGTCTTAGGTTGACCCCAACGAGAAACTTCTACGTTGTCGTCTTCATCTTTACCATCTGGCACTTCTGCATCAGGTAGGTTAGGAATTGACATGGTGATCGTTTCTAGCTCAGATTGAAGCTCAGCCAATGTTACTTTAGCTTGGTCTAGTTCTGCGCCTAAGTTGCCTACTTCAGCAAGGATACGCTCAGCTTCTTCATGGTCGCCTTTTGCTTTCGCTTGACCAATGGACTTCGATCGAGAGTTACGTAACGCTTGCAGCTCTTCAGTTTTCATCTGAAGGGACTTACGTTTTTCTTCAAGTTCACGAATTGTCTCTACATCAAGGGTGAAGCCTCGACGTGCTAATTTTGCCGCTGTTTCATCCAGCTCAGCTCGAAGTAATTTAGAATCCAGCATTGCTAATCCTATGCTTTAGTTATTTGAATATTCAGTAGATTGCTACTGAATCACTGCTAAACCCCTAAAACTGGTGCTATTTCGACCAATTTCAAACGATTTAATTGAATTTTTATGACTAGGTAACGATATCCAAAAAAGACTACTTTTCATAGCGTTTTTGTGGGCTTTTTGCGTCCAAATCCGCCAGATAATCTAGCTTCTCGCCAATTTTAGTCTCTAAGCCTCGTTTTGTTGGGAAATAGTATTGCTTCTCTCCCATTTCAGGGGGCAAATACTTTTCGCCAGCTGCGTAGGCACCAGGTTCGTCATGAGCATAACGGTATTCTTGCCCGTAGCCCATGTCCTTCATCAAAGTTGTGGGTGCATTTCGTAAATGATGAGGAACTTCATACTCAGGCAGATTGTGTGCATCCGTTAACGCTTGCTTCCAAGCGGTGTAGACTGCGTTACTCTTTGGTGCACACGCGAGATAAACAACCGCCTGTGCAATAGCACGCTCCCCTTCGGCAGGACCAATTCGAGTGAAGCAGTCCCAAGCGGACATTGCGACCTGCATTGCTCTTGGGTCAGCGTTGCCAATATCTTCAGAAGCAATCGCCAGCAAACGCCTTACGATATACAAAGGATCACAACCCGCAGCAATCATTCTTGCTGACCAATACAACGCCGCATCAGGGTTTGAACCGCGAATCGATTTGTGAACAGCGGAGATCAAGTCGTACCAAATATCGCCCTTATTATCAAAGCGAGCGACTTTCTCCCCTGCTACCTCAGCCAGCAACTGTAACGTTATCGCTTTCTCGCCTTTGTCGTTGTCTTCTGCCATGTCGTACAGCAGCTCAAGATAGTTGAGCGACATACGTGCGTCACCGTTGACCAGTTCAGCGAGGCGATCTAAGACGTTATCAGCAAAATCAGCTGTCACATCACCCAGACCGCGCTGTTTATCTTCAATAGCTTGGCGAATAACGAGAGAAATATCATCTGTATGAAGCGAAGTCAGCTTGTAAACACGCGCACGTGACAACAAAGCGTTGTTCAGTTCAAAGGATGGGTTTTCTGTGGTCGCGCCAATAAAGGTCACGGTGCCATCTTCAATGTGTGGCAAAAAGGCATCTTGCTGACTTTTGTTAAAGCGATGGACTTCGTCCACAAACAGGATCGTTCTGCGCCCTGCTTGTTTGTTTTCACGCGCTTTTTCAATCGCGATACGAATGTCTTTAACACCCGAGGTTACCGCTGATACGCGCTCAACTTCAGCATTCGCATAGTTTGCTGCCACTTCCGCCAGCGTGGTTTTACCGGTGCCAGGAGGCCCCCATAAAATCATCGAGTGAATATGGCCCGCTTCCAACGCTCTACGAAGTGGTTTACCTGGGCCTAATATATGCTGCTGACCGATGTACTGTTCGACAGTTTCAGGTCTCATACGAGCAGCAAGGGGACGAAAATCTTCGTCCCCTGCAAAATCTAAACTGTAATTACTCAATTGCAATCTCTTGATTCGTTGATGGCATCTGTGCCTATCGACGTACTACCAAATGATCTGCTTCATTAGATCAGTTTCTTTGGTCGTCGACCTCGACACCTTTCGGTGCCACAAAAGTAAAGCGGTCTGCTGCAGGTTTACCCAAGTCAACATTGCTAAAGGTAAACTCACCTTTCTGACCGTCTTGTTCAATCACGTTAAAGCCCTGAACAATGCCCTTTTCAGTGATCTTAATCTGGAAATCGCCCTGATTAGAATCCACAGCTGTTGGCGTTAGCGTAAATTGGTTACCCGTTTGTGCGACATTGTAGTTGTCCCAATCGCTTTCTTGGTTACGAGTCAGCAAGACAAAAGGTGTTTGTGATGTTGCTTGCTCTTGCCAGTAAATACTAACCTGCTCAATGAACGGGCTGTAGTACCACAAGCTTTGACCATCAGATACCAACACGTTTTCATCAGGGAAAGTCGTTTCCCAACGGAATAAGCTTGGCCGTGCAATCTCAACTGTGCCCTCGCCTTCCATAACAACATCACCATCAGGGCTAGTCACGACTTGTTTAAAGTCGGCGCTAAAACCTGCATTCAATGACAAGCGGCTACTCAGTTCTTCTTTCGGAGAAGCCAATACTGAAAAGCTCATAAATAAAAGTGCGAATACTTTTTTCATCAATAATCCTGTTAGAACATACGTCGGTCATATTTTCGATTTGACCGACTTAATAGTTATGAGTTCCGAATGGAACTAATCTTTTGGTGGCGCTGGCGCTAAGACTTCACGGTTACCGTTATGGCCCGGAGTACTCACAATGCCTTGAGCTTCAAGCTGCTCAACAATTCGTGCCGCGCGGTTGTAGCCAATCTTGAATCGACGTTGCACGCCAGAAACTGAACCACGACGTGAATGGACAACGTGTTCTACCACTTGATCAAACAGTGGATCGACTTCTTCATCGCCTTCCATCTTCTCACCCGGTAACAGTGTTTCCGGGGTTTGGTCGCCGTTCGTAATCTCTTCAATATAGTTTGGCTTACCGCGTGCTTTCCAGTTGTTCACTACCGCGTGTACATCATCATCAGATGCAAACGCACCGTGTACACGAGTTGTGTGGCTTGAACCCGGTGGTAAGTACAACATATCACCCATACCCAATAATGATTCTGCACCACCTTGATCAAGAATAGTTCTTGAATCCGTTTTGGTTGATACCGTAAAGGCAACACGTGTTGGGATGTTTGCTTTAATAAGACCAGTAATAACATCCACCGAAGGACGCTGAGTGGCTAAGATCAAGTGAACACCAGCCGCACGCGCTTTCTGCGCCAAACGTGCAATCAGTTCTTCCACTTTCTTACCGACTACCATAATTAAATCAGCGAATTCATCGACGACAACCACAATATAAGGCAGTTTTTCCAACAATGGTGCTTCAGGGTCCATGCTGTCGCCCGGCTTCCATAGTGGGTCATGGATTGGGTGACCCGCTTCCGCGGCCATCTTCAATTTGTCGTTGTAGCCTTTGATGTTACGAACACCTAGAGCCGACATCAGTTTGTAACGACGTTCCATTTCACCTACACACCAACGAAGGGCGTTAGACGCATCTTTCATGTCAGTCACAACTTCAGACAACAGATGTGGAATACCTTCATAGATAGATAATTCCAACATTTTCGGGTCGATCATGATGAAGCGAACATCTTCTGGTGATGCCTTGTAAAGCATACTCAATATCATCACGTTTACACCGACAGACTTACCAGAACCGGTTGTACCTGCAACCAGAACATGTGGCATCTTCGATAGGTCAGCAATAACCGCTTCACCAGCAATATCTTGCCCTAGAACAACGGTCGTTGGGGACTTCGCTTCTTGGAACTGAGGGCTACCCACCACATCGGAGAAGAATACGGTTTGACGGCTCATGTTCGGCAATTCTAAACCGACGTAAGGTTTACCCGGTATTACCTCGACGACACGCACTGCCAATGCAGAAAGCGAACGAGCTAAGTCCATAGAAAGGCCAGAAATACGGCTTACTTTGACGCCCGGAGCCAGATCGAGTTCGAATCGAGTGATGACAGGACCAGGGAAGATATCAACCACATCAGCTTTAATCTTGTAGTCCGCTAGCTTCGATTCAACAAGACGAGCGATCGCCTCTAGCGCATCGCGGTCAATAAAGGTTTCGCGTTTTTCAGGGTGGAACAACAACTCAAGCGTTGGCAATGGTTCGGCCGGTTTCGGTAAGTTAACATCTTGCTGTACCAGGAACGGGTTTTGTGTCGCTGCCATGTTCGCTTGTGCTTCAGAGACAAGGCTTTGGAAGGCTGCTACATCTTGATCTTCGTGCTGAGGCTCTTCTTCGATGACTTGTTCCCAAGGAAGATCAACCGTTGGCTCTTGAGTTTGTTCGTTTGATTGCTCGTATTCTGAATTATTTTGTTGATTAACTAAAGACTCAGGTTGCTCTGCATTATCTTCTTCAGTCGATACAGACTCGAACTCTGAAGGCTGTTCATAACTTTGTTCTTCAGCCACATCAAACGGTGATGCTTGTACTGAGAAATCGTTTTCACTGGCTTCTTCTAGTTCGCCCATTGGCGAAGCGTATAACGATTCAGGTTGAACATCTTCCGTATCGAATTCGCTCTCAACTTCTGGAGTGCGATCAACTTCTAAAGTGCTATCGACTGCTGAATCAGCACTTTCAAGGCCAATATCAGTAGGGATAACTTCTGGTTGTTCGTTCTGCATGTATTGTTGGTACGCAGCCTGAGATTCGTGAGCATCAGTCTGTTCTTGCTCAGCAAGATCATCTTCATACATAGCGGCATTTTCTAGCTGCTCTATCGTCGCATTCAACTGCTTCGAGCGCTCAATACCTTCTTCTAAAGGTTCTTCTGGCGCGTGGTAAACTGGAGCGACAGAGATAGGTTGCTCTGGTTGAATTTCAGGTTGAACTTGCGGTGCTTCATAAGTAGAAACCTCTGGCTTAGCTGGAGCCTCTACTGGCATATGGATATTGTAATGACGCTTCGACGTTGCACTGTTGTCCAACGCATTGACGCTAGTGTCTGAAGAGTCGTTGGTCGCAGAGAAGCTCATCGCAGGGTCGAGCTGATCTTGTTCTGCTTCTTTATACCCTTCTATAGCCTTACCTTCGATAAGATTATCTTCTAACGCAGGGACATCACGGAAAGTCGGCTTTTGATGACGTTCCGTTAGAGAATCTCTGTCTGTCGATTCTTTCAATTCAGGCTCAAGTAGCTCTTGATCTTGGCCACGAGCCTTATTAACAGCAGATGTAAAAAATTTAATGGCACATTCGCCTAGCCATTCCACAATACTTAACCAAGAAATTCCGGTTAATAGCGTCAAGCCAGCTCCCCATAAGAAAAGAAGAACTAGCGTACTACCGAGAACATTTAACGTGGGAAGCGCAAGGCTTGTTAGTACGTCACCCACGACGCCACCTGACGAAAAGTACCAAATGTCGTCAAAGTTGATATCGGCTAGACCGCAACTAGTAAGAATAAGGACCGTAAGGCCAAGTAAGCGAGTACCCCACAGCATGAAATCGATCTGCTCGTCTTCATTACGTTTACGGAATAATACCCACGCAGCAACCGTTACCAAGATAGGTAAAGGGTAAGCCAAAGAACCAAACACAAAGAAAAGCGTATCCGCCAACCATGCACCTAGGTAGCCACCCGCATTTTGAATGTCACCACCCCACGCCGTTTGCGACCATGATGGGTCTGCAGGACTAAAAGTTAATAACGCAACGGCAAGTAGAATAGAGAAGAGAACACCCATAATCAGGCTGCACTCTTTTAGACGTTGAGAACCATTCAAACGAGGAGACTGAGGCTCTTCACTCGTTTTAATGATTGTTTCTACTTTATTACTGCTCTGCTTGAACATAAACCAACTTAATAATTAAACGGAATAAAACATCTCGAGCGACCAAAGCCGCCCGTTTCAATGAAACTACTGTTGATTTAACCATATCAAACAGAAAAACCCAATTCCAGAAAGCAAGAAAGCGGAACAAATGTCCGCTTTCTTTCATTTCACCAATTGTGACTAACGAGTTTTAATCACAAGTTGATTAGTTTGTTTCACTTCTTCCATTACAACGTAAGTTCGAGTGTCGTTTACGCCCGGTAGACGAAGTAACGTATCACCCAGTAGCTTACGGTAAGCACCCATATCCGATACACGTGTTTTTAGAAGATAGTCAAAATCACCCGACACTAAATGACACTCTTGGATGTCATCCAGTTTCTGCACAGCGGTGTTGAATTGTTCGAACACATCTGGAGCACCACGGTTCAACGTAATTTCAACAAACACTAAAAGTGAAGCATCAAGATACTGTGGGTTCAGCAACGCTGTGTACCCAGTAATGTAACCTTGACGTTCTAAACGACGAACACGCTCAAGACATGGAGTGGGAGAAAGTCCTACTCGTTTTGAGAGTTCAACGTTTGAGATACGACCGTCTTTTTGCAACTCATTAAGAATGTTGCGGTCAATACGATCTAGTTCCTTGGACGGCTTCTTATAATTGTCTGCCATTTTTTATTCCACCTTATTACTTCCTTGCAAAAAAATATACTACAACTTTTTAATATTCGGTATCAAATTCTATCTGAACCTATCTATACTAGATATTAATTCGACAGAATTACCCTACACATAGATAAAACAACCATAATATAATGAGGAGTCAGGATGATCATTGGCGTACCGAAGGAAATCAAGAACCACGAATACCGCGTTGGTATGACCCCAGCTAGCGTGAGAGAACTAATCTCACATAGCCACCAAGTTTTTGTTGAAACCAATGCCGGTACTGGTATCGGTTTTTCAGACGATGATTACATCGCTGTAGGCGCATCCATTCTTCCTACTGCTGCTGACGTTTTCGCGAAAGCAGAGATGATTGTAAAGGTTAAAGAACCTCAAGCTGTCGAGCGAGCTATGCTTCGTGAAGGGCAAATATTATTTACCTATTTACACCTTGCACCAGATTTTCCACAAACGGAAGAGCTAATCAAGAGCAAAGCTGTCTGCGTAGCCTATGAGACTGTAACAGATAATATGGGTCGCTTGCCACTATTAGCACCAATGTCTGAAGTCGCTGGTCGCATGTCTATTCAAGCAGGTGCACAAACACTAGAAAAATCTAACGGTGGTTGTGGCCTTCTTCTTGGCGGCGTTCCTGGTGTTGAACCAGCGAAAGTTGTTGTTGTTGGCGGCGGTGTTGTGGGTGCTAACGCAGCACGTATGGCTGTTGGCCTTCGCGCAGACGTAACCATTCTTGATCGCAACGTAGATACGCTTCGTCGTCTTGATGAAGAATTCCAAGGTCGCGCAAAAGTGGTTTATTCTACTGAAGACGCTATCGAGAAGCATGTTCTAGAAGCAGACCTAGTGATTGGTGCAGTACTGATCCCAGGTGCAGCAGCGCCTAAACTTGTTACAAAAGATCACATTGCGAAAATGAAGCCAGGCTCAGCAGTTGTTGACGTTGCGATCGACCAAGGTGGTTGTTTCGAAACTTCACACGCAACCACTCACGCAGATCCAACTTACATTGTTGATGACGTAGTTCACTACTGTGTTGCTAACATGCCAGGTGCCGTTGCTCGTACTTCAACTTACGCACTAAACAATGCAACACTTCCTTACATTGTTAAGCTAGCGAACAAAGGCTACCGCGAAGCACTTCTATCTGATGAAGGCTTCCTAGAAGGTCTTAACGTTATTCACGGTAAAGTGACTTGTAAAGAAGTTGCTGAAAGCTTTGACCTAGAATACGTAGCGCCTGCAGAAGCAATCGCGATGTTTAACTAATGATGTAATGGCTAACTGAACGCAATAACCTTCTCGTTGAAGCGTTCAGTTAACTCATACGCATTAAACAAAAAGCCAGTACGACATTATGTCGCGCTGGCTTTTTTACATTTATGACTTTGCTTTGCGTTTATGAGTTTATGAGTTTAGATCGTAAAACACGCACAGTTCTGTTTACTGATAACGCTCGACTTTAACCCCATGAATCAATAGGTTTCTTGGCGTAATACTGCGTTCACAGAACTCTTCAATCGAAGCTTCATAGCCTTGTTCTTGCAGATAGATGACACGATCTAAGGCCAACCATATCTCCAATGGGCGTCTAAAGACTTGTTGTACTAAGCTCAACTTCTCCATTTCCCAGAAAAGCGCTTCGCCCTGAACCAAATAAGAGTCAAAATCAATATCTGAACCAAGCGATAGCTCTTTCACTTCAGATGCCCAGCAACAAAATGATTCAAAGCCTTCGGATAGCTCTGATTTCTTGATGCTTGGTACAGGCATGTACTCGTCGACACCAAGTTCAGCCTTAAGCAACTTGCTAAAACCCAAACGGTAACTCATTTCTAACTGACGGTGTCTCTTGACCCTTTCACCACCGGTGACGGTTTCTTGAAGCGGGATTCTTAAATCGCTCTTGCTCAACGTTAATGCGGAGTTTTTCGCAACGGATGACATCGCTTGGTAGCTTTCATCGCGAATAAGATGGTAGCAGCAAGGAGAAATGGTCACTGCAGGAAGCCCATGTGAAACAGATTTCTTCACTAGTTCAACATGAAGATCGCCACAAGCATGAAGAGCAACAGCATGTTGATTTGAGTTAAACACCCGATCTGCATCTTTTGAAAACGCGTCACCTTGAACAAAGCTCATATCTAGATGTTGTGCATCTGCAATCTTTTGCCCGCTTTCACACAGTGACTGTTGCCACTCAAAGCTAGTGACCTTTTGATCTGACTGCTGAGATAAGATTCGACCGAGAAAGCCTTTGCCAGAGCACCATTCAAGCCACTCTTTACCGTGATGGTGATCTAATGAAGCCTCTCCCATCGCCACGATTTGTTGCAGCTTTCTGCCGGGAATACCATCAGCAGTACCACGTGGGAGGTCTAATCCAATCAAAGCCGTATTATCAAACTGGATATTTTGGTTAGCAGCATCTAATCGAGGGAGGAAGCGAGTCAGTTCCTCGACCAAAAGCGGTGGCTGCTCTTTTAACGTTTGAATGCGCTCAATACTCAAACCTTCTAACCAATCAACAAGTGGACGATTCACATCTTTCCATGGTTGATGGTGAGTTTGGCATAGATGAAAAGGCTCCGAACGCCAGTAAATCTGGTGCTCTAGCAAAAATGAATCGAGTATTTTAAATCGTGAATGCATGCTTCCCCCTATGATGCGAGGATTGTAGGGGTAAGAGGCTAAAATGGAAAGGAAGGTTACAAATTGAGGTTGTATAAAGACAACCTACCAGCAAGCAAACCACAAATGAGCTTAAATGAAAACGGCCTGTAAACAGGCCGAATTAGGAATCTAGGTAAGACTATGACCCTTAGCGAACAGGTAGGTCGATATCTTTAAACATCTCTTCGATTTCTTCATTCGATTTCAAAGAAATAGCTTGTTCAACCACAGGACGAGTTAGGTGTGGTGCAAAACGCTCCATAAAATCAAACATGTAAGAACGCAGGAAAGTGCCTTTTCTAAAGCCAATGCTTGTGGTGCTAGCACCAAATAGGTGACTCGCATCAATAGCAACCAAATCTGTATCTTGCTCGTGGTCAATCGCCATACTTGCGATTACACCAACTCCGATCCCCATACGAACATAAGTTTTAATTACGTCTGCATCCGTTGCGGTAAACACAACTCGAGGTGTTAATCCTACTTTGTTGAATGCAGTATCAAGCTCAGAACGGCCAGTAAAACCAAATACATAAGTCACGAGAGAATAAGCAGCAAGATCTTCAATCGAGATAGTTCGTTTTTGCGCAAGAGGATGATCTTTAGTTACAACGATTGAACGGTTCCAGTGATAACAAGGCAGCATAATTGCATCTTGATAAAGGTGCAGCGCTTCCGTTGCAATCGCAAAGTTCGCAGTCCCTTTAGCGACCGCTTCTGACATCTGGCTTGGTGTACCTTGGTGCATGTGAAGCGACACTTTTGGATAACGTGCCGTGAAACCTTTAATCACATCAGGGAGCGCATAACGAGCTTGAGTATGAGTGGTTGAAATATTCAATGTGCCCATCTCAGGATGAGTATGCTCACCCGCTACTGCTTTAATACTCTCTACACGTGCTAAAATCTCTTGAGAGATACGAATAATATCCTCACCGGCTTGTGTAACCTGGGTTAAATGCTTACCGCTACGTTCAAAAATCTGAATGCCTAGCTCGTCTTCAAGTAACCTAACTTGCTTACTAATGCCGGGCTGAGATGTATACAAACTCTCTGCTGTCGCTGAAACATTTAGGTTATGGTTTAGAACCTCAACAATGTACTTCAGTTGCTGTAACTTCATATCTAACCTCGTAATCCTTTACTCATTTCTGCGCTAACTTATTTGCAAATAGAGCTTTATAGTCTCGTGTAATATAATTAATAGTTATAACGCTTCGAGAACCAAAATGACAGAAATAATGAGTTTTTCTAGCTTAACAAACAAAAACATCACTAACGCTTTGCAACCCACACCTCATTCTCATACATTAGTTGGTAAGTTTTGATTGCCGATTGTGCTCAACAAGAGATAATCAGAAATTGCAATTTACGAGTGCCGATACACAATGGAATCGTGTATCCTCTCAAGTTAGCTATAGAAAACAACAAGCAGACACAAATATATGAATATTGGTTTAATAATCGCCTTAGTCGCCGTTCTTTTGGTGTTGGTTTTAGGCTACAACATCATGCTTCAATACAAAGTTAAGGTAGAAACAGCGAAGAAACAGGAAGCTTCTCGTTATCTAACCATTATTGACGGAACAGAAGAGTTGATTGGCAATGCTCATCACATGCCGTTTAGCCAAGATCTTCTTATATGCTTAAACAATCGAATTCTTGATGCGTTAGAAAACATGTATCAGCTCGATCCCAAAAACAAGCAGCTTGCCCAACGTATTGAAAGCGTAAAACAACAAATCACTCAGCTTAAAGAGAACTACCAAGGTGGTGAAAGTACTACCTTCCGCGTTCCAAGCAGTGACAAACAAGCGATCATGATGCTGAAGCTAGTTAAGCGCCTACGTGATACGGTCCGTAACGAGCACAATAAAGGCCGCTTCGAGACTCAAGCTTATGTTGTTGAAAACGCTCGTTTAGAGACGATTCAAATTCGTATCAACATCGAAAATGTTATCAAGCGTGCAAACGACTCGATTTCTCGAGGACAACCAGGCACAGCAATTCAGTTACTGCGTAAAGGTATCGACGCATTAGCAACTAAGAACGATTCATACTCTACTCAAGCGAAAGAAAAGCTTCAGCAGATGCTTAACGATCTTGATCAGAAGCGCCAAGATAAAAACGCGCAAGATTTACAACAGATCGAATCTAAAGAGCGTGACGAAGACATGGATGCCCTCTTCGGTCAGAAGAAGAAATGGTAACTGTCTAACGCAATACTTAAAGGCTGCTATTTACATTAAATTAGCGGCCTTTTTTGTACCTGTTGAATTTCCTTTCTCTGTATAGGGAGATCTCTTGAGCTGTGATAAAATCCCGCATTATCAACAAACTTGCCCTGACCATGTATCAAGAATTATTAGCTCCAATCCACTCTTTTCTTAAAGCTGAAACGCCAGATTCATGGATCGATGAAGCCAAAAAGCCTGAAAACCTTCACATCATTCTACGCGATCACATGCTTTGTGAACTTAAGGCGGCACAGAGTGCTTTGTTCCTTATTCGCAAGTACGCAGTTGATAAAGAAAGCGCAAAACAACTGAATGAATGGATTTTGCCCTACGAGCAATTTGCTTACCGTCGTATCGGAGACTTAGAGTCTCTGCGTGGTAAAAGCAACGTATCAAAGCAAATTACAGCGAAAGAAGGCTGTAATTACGGCGCTGACCTGATCGATAAAATGGTATTGCTGATCAAAGAAGAGCTGCATCATTTCTACCAAGTCATGGAATTGATGGTAAAGAAAGGCGTCACTTACCAACCGATTGAAGCGGGTCGCTACGCTAAGGGTTTAATCAAGCAAGTCAAAACTTACGAACCCGATGCTCTAGTTGATAAGCTCATCATCGGTGCTTTTATCGAAGCTCGCTCTTGTGAGCGTTTCGCTAAATTAGCTCCATTCTTGGAAGAAGATATGGAGAAGTTTTACGTGTCTCTGCTTCGCTCAGAGGCTCGTCATTACCAAGATTACCTTGAGTTAGCAGAGCAGATCGCAGGGAAAGATATCTCAGAGCGTATTGCTCATTTCGCGCAAGTAGAAGCGGAACTTATTACTTCAGAAGACA
Source organism: Vibrio sp. L5-1 (assembly GCF_021728315.1). NCBI lineage: Bacteria > Pseudomonadati > Pseudomonadota > Gammaproteobacteria > Vibrionales > Vibrionaceae > Vibrio > Vibrio sp. L5-1. Next base: position 665,484 of record NZ_JAKKCQ010000002.1, read on the forward strand.
GCGATTTTAAGTTCCATAGTGGCGCTCCGGTTTAGACTAGGCAAGATAACTCAAGTCCAGACCAATTCAATGCCTCATACACAAATGAAAAGGCCTCGAACACAAATAAGAAGGCCAGCAATTTGCTGGCCTTCTTATTCGCATAGCTTTCTGATGCAAACCTAAGCTAGCGTACCGTTGATCTCTGCAAGTACAGCGGCAGGGTCTATCGCTTGAGTGATAGGGCGACCGATAACAAGGTAGTCAGAACCTGACTCAATCGCTTTAGAAGGCGTCATGATTCTCTTCTGGTCACCAACATCAGTACCTACAGGACGAATACCAGGAGTTACTAGCTTGAATTCTTGGCCAAGTGCACCTTTCAGTAAAGAAGCCTCTTGTGCCGAACATACAACGCCGTCTAAACCAGAGTTTTTAGTCAGAGATGCCAAGCGCATCACCTGCTGCTGTGGCTCAAGATCCAAACCAATACCCGCCAAGTCAGATTGCTCCATACTGGTCAGTACTGTCACGCCAATTAGCAATGGACGATCTTTACCATACGGTTCCAAAATTTCGCGAGACGCCGTCATCATGCGCTCACCACCACTTGCATGTACGTTCACCATCCAAACGCCTAGTTCTGCGGCAGCTCTCACAGCTTTTGAACATGTGTTTGGGATGTCGTGGAATTTAAGATCCAAAAATACTGAGAAACCACGTTTATGCAATTCACGAACAAATTCAGGACCAAACAAGGTAAACATCTCTTTGCCCACTTTTAGACGGCAAGATGCTGGGTCAATACGATCAACAAAGGCTAACGCATCCGCTTGGTTATCATAATCCAATGCTACAATGATTTTTTGGTCGTTCATTTCATCTCCTAACGCAGTTAACTTTCTACAAAATATTTATACCAATCAGGCCATAAATAACAGTCATAAAAATGCAGCCCGAAAGCTGCAATTAATAATTTGGTCTTAAAATGACCACAAATCTATTCACCATCAAGCCCACGAATAGGCTTGATCGTTCCCCACCCCTTACATGAAGGGCAGTGCCAATACATTGAGTGTGTTGAGAAACCACACTGACGACAACGATAATGAGGCTTAACCTTAAGTTGTTCACCAACCATAGATTGAAGTGTGGTTAAGCTGTCTTTCGCACGACCTTCTTCTGCTTCCGCTAGGTGATAATCGATTAATCGATAAAAACCCTTCATGGTTGGATTTTTGACTAGCTGCTTTGTTAGTAGCTCTTGAGCAGAACCAACATCTTCATGGTGAGCAACCAATTGAGCGAGCATCAGTTCAGCGGATACACCAGCTTTATTCTGAATACAAGCTTTAAGGAACTCGACCAATTGAGCCTCTTGCCCAAGCTTGTGGTAACACTCAGCAAGGGTTGGCAACACCTCACTAATAAAGTCGATATCTTGCTCGAGTACCGACTCCAAACAATCGATTGTCTTTTGGTAGTCTTCGTTCGCTAAGTGGAACTTGCCTAGAGCAATGCTAGCACGAACACATTTAGGGTCTTCAGAAAGTGCCTTTTTGAAATGCTGAAGCGCTTTAGAGCGATTACCATCGGCTTGCTCTTGCATCGCAAGTTCACACCAGAAATGTGCAACAGTCGCGCGCATCTTCATTTTCTTCTTGCCGAGCTTAACTAGGATATTTCCGTAATGAATAGCCTTGTTCCACTCTCGAGTTTGCTGATAAATAGCAACCAACTGCTGTAGAGCACCCTCTTTGTGATCGGGTTCTTCTACAAGCTGTTCAAAGATTTTTTCGGCGCGGTCAAGAAAGCCAGAGACCATATAATCTTTAGCTAATTGTTGTAGTGCGAGGTTTTTCTGATCGAGAGTAAGCCCCGAACGGGAGATAAGATTTTGGTGGATACGAATAGCACGGTCGACTTCACCTCTAGAGCGGAACAAGTTGCCCAAAGCTAAGTGAGTATCGATGGTTTCATTGTCGACTTGAAGGAGTTCAATGAAGTGATCAACCGCTTTGTCAGACTGATCTGACAGTAATAGGTTCAAACCCGTCACGTATTGACGGGAAATCTGGTGTGATTGTTTCTGTTTTTCTTGCTGAGCATTACGATTACCCATATACCAACCGTAAGCGGCGGCAATAGGTAAGAGCAAGAACAGTAACTCTAACATCAAATAAGACCTTTAAGCTTTGGTATCAGCAGCTACCTGCTTTGATTGCTTATTGAGTTGTTTCTTCAAACGATGAATTCTCAGTTGAGATCGCATGTGCATATTGCCGAAGACTAACCAAGCAAGACCAAAACCTGAAACAAAGACAACACCTAATAAGCTTGATAGGTGGAAATCACCTTGCGCTAGCAGATAGTTGAAATTCACACTTGTTTGGTTTTGAGAGCCTAAAGCCAGTGCAATTAGGAAAAGTGCGATAACGGCGACTATTTTTATAATTTTCATAGTTCATCACTCATTGGTTAGTTAGCTGTACGATTATGCAGGAAAATTACTAATCAGACCACCATATTATGGTCATAAAAAAGCGGCATACATTATAGTATGCCGCTTTTCTTAATTCCGATAAGTAGTCTACAGTCCTGAGTTTACTCGTTCGCGTAGCTCTTTACCTGGTTTAAAGTGAGGAACGTATTTGCCTTCCAACTCAACCTTGTCACCAGTTTTAGGATTACGTCCAACACGAGGTTCACGGAAATGCAGAGAAAAACTGCCAAAACCGCGAATTTCGATTCGATCACCACTTTCTAGTGTTGAAGCCATGTGCTCTAAAATGTCTTTTACAGCGTCTTCAATTTCTTTTGCAGAAAGGTGCGTTTGCTCAGCGCACAGTCTTTCAATCAATTCAGACTTAGTCATAGTTACCCTCGTTGGTTTTCTTTTTAGAAATTATAGACCTATCGGAAAAATAAGCAAAAAAAAAGGAGCCTTGCGGCTCCTTTCTTGGCTATATAGCTATAATTCTCTTAATGAGAAGCTATTATTCGCCTTTAGCAGCTTTGAATGCGTCTGCCATTGCGTTACCGAACGCGCCTTCATCAGACTTGTTCAGTGAAGCCATTGCTTCTTGCTCATCAGCTTCATCTTTAGCTTTGATAGATAGGTTGATTACGCGGTTCTTACGGTCTACACCAGTGAACTTCGCTTCAACGCTGTCGCCAACGCTTAGGATTAGAGATGCATCTTCGATACGGTCACGAGAAACTTCAGAAGCGCGTAGGTAACCCTCAACGCCTTCGATTAGCTCGATAGTAGCGCCTTTCGCGTCAACTGCAGTTACAGTACCGTTTACAAGAACACCTTTCTTGTTGTCAGCAACGTATGCGTTGAACGGGTCGTTTTCCATTTGCTTAACGCCAAGAGAAATACGCTCACGCTCTGCATCTACTGCTAGAACAACAGCAGAGATTTCGTCGCCTTTCTTGTATTCACGTACAGCTTCTTCGCCGGCAGCGTTCCAAGAAATGTCAGATAGGTGTACAAGACCGTCGATACCGCCTTCTAGACCGATGAAGATACCAAAGTCAGTGATAGACTTGATCTTACCAGTAACTTTGTCGCCCTTAGCTTGCATTTCTGCAAATGACTGCCATGGGTTAGCTTTACACTGTTTCAGACCTAGAGAGATACGACGACGTTCTTCGTCGATATCAAGAACCATAACCTCAACTTCGTCGCCAACATTAACAACTTTAGAAGGGTGGATGTTCTTGTTAGTCCAATCCATTTCAGAAACGTGTACTAGACCTTCAACGCCTTCTTCGATTTCAACGAAGCAGCCGTAGTCAGTTAGGTTCGTAACACGACCAGAAAGTTTGTGACCTTCTGGGTAACGCTTAGCGATTGCTACCCATGGATCTTCGCCAAGTTGCTTAAGACCTAGTGAAACACGAGTGCGCTCACGATCGAACTTAAGAACTTTAACTAGGATTTCGTCACCAACGTTAACGATCTCTGATGGGTGCTTAACACGCTTCCAAGCCATATCTGTGATATGTAGAAGACCGTCAACACCGCCAAGATCAACGAATGCACCGTAGTCAGTAAGGTTCTTAACGATACCTTTAACTTCAGTACCTTCTTGTAGAGTTTCAAGAAGTTCGTCACGCTCAACACTGTTTTCAGATTCGATAACAGCACGACGAGAAACAACAACGTTGTTACGCTTCTGGTCTAGCTTGATTACTTTGAACTCTAGCTCTTTGTTTTCTAGGTGAGCAGTGTCACGGATAGGACGTACGTCTACTAGAGAACCAGGAAGGAAAGCACGGATACCGTTAAGTTCAACAGTGAAACCGCCTTTAACTTTACCGTTGATGATACCAACAACAGTTTCAGCTTCTTCACAAGCTTTCTCAAGTACGATCCAAGCTTCATGACGCTTAGCTTTCTCACGAGAAAGTTGAGTCTCACCGAAACCATCTTCAACAGCGTCTAGAGCTACGTCTACTTCAGCACCAACTTCAACTTCAAGTTCGCCAGCAGCGTTCTTGAATTGTTCAGCAGGGATAGCAGATTCAGACTTAAGACCAGCATCTACAAGAACGAAACCGTTCTCGATAGCTACTACAGTACCTTTAACGATGCTGCCTTGTTGGAATTCAGTTTCAGATAGAAACTCTTCAAAGAGTTGAGCAAAAGATTCAGTCATTATTTAATCTTCAATAATTAAACGTCCATGGGTATCCTACCGCATGGGGTTGATAAATTCGCCGGTCATCATCCTTGCGACCAACGTTCGTACTAGCTCGGCGAAATTACCCAGCCAGTTTCGATTCAATATAGTGTAGTGCTTTTTCTACTACCTGCTCAATATTCATTGAGGTGGAATCAAGCACTAGAGCATCCTCTGCAGGGCGAAGTGGCGCCACTGGACGATTACGATCTCGGTCGTCTCGCTCTTGGATCTCGCTCAAAAGGTCGTCAAATTTAACATCTAACCCCTTCTGTTGCAACTGTTTAAGGCGGCGACTCGCACGCTCTTCAGCACTTGCATCTAAAAATATTTTCGCTCCAGCTTCAGGAAACACAACCGTTCCCATGTCACGGCCATCAGCAACCAAACCAGGTGCCGCGCTGAATGCGCGTTGACGACGAAGCAGTGCTTCACGAACGCGAGGTAAAGCTGCTACTTTTGAAGCTGCCATGCCGGTTTCTTCTTTGCGAAGTTCACCAGACACATCTTCACCTTCTAGGATAACCTTAACTAAGTCGCCTTCAGCAATAAACTGCACGTCTAAGTGTGTCGCAAGCGGTACTAAAGCATCTTCTGATTCAGTATCCACACCATGGTGAATTGCCGCTAAAGCCAATACGCGATAGATCGCGCCTGAGTCTAGAAGATGAAAGCCTAGCTTATCTGCTAGCAACATACACAGGGTACCTTTACCTGCACCACTTGGTCCATCAACCGTAATCACTGGGCTTTGAGAAGGCATCTTTTACTCCACGTTTTGTCGTAAGTTTTATTCTGTACTAGCGATTCGCCACTACTTTATAGGCGGCATATTATAGAGAAAAATTGGAAGTCGAGCGAGGTAAATCTCAGATAATTCCGAGTTGATGATGCATAAACCAATGCAACCAGCCCAATATCCGTTTGCTTAGGTCAATAAGACACACACGCGCTTTTCGATAGCGCACTTTTCGATAGGTAGAAAAAAGCCTCGCAACTAGCAAGGCTCATGAATTTGCATTTTGTAGAGCAAAGAAGAAGTAGCTCAAAGAAGCTTAGCCAATAATAGCTCGAACCGCTTCTAAGTCTTCAGGCGTATCAACACCAGCAGCAGGCGCCTCTTCTGCAACTGCCACATGAATTTTTTCACCATACCAAAGTACACGTAACTGCTCTAGGCACTCAATACGCTCAAGTGTACTTGGTTCCCAATTGATGTAGGTATTGATAAAACCCGCACGGTAAGCGTAGATGCCAATGTGACGAAGCAGTGGAGATTCCGCTGCTGTACCGTTGTTCGCGTAAGCATCGCGATCCCAAGGAATAGTAGCTCGGCTAAAATACAGGGCATACCCATCTTTGTCAGTCACAACTTTTACGGCGTTAGGATTAAACACTTCATCAGCATGAGTAATTTCCACACCGAGTGTTGCCATCGGAGCTGTACTGTTCGCAAGATTGTTAGCAACCTGATTAATGATCGCTGGTGGGATAAGTGGCTCATCACCTTGAACATTCACGATAATATGATCATCAGGAATCTTCATAACTTCAATCACTTCAGCTAGGCGTTCAGTACCTGACTCATGATTCGGTGATGTCATACAAACGGTCGCGCCAAATGCTTTAGCCGCTTTTTCAACTCGAGCGTCGTCGGTAGCGATAATAACGTTATCAGCACCCGCCTTCATTGACTGTTCGTATACCCATTGAATCATCGGCTTTCCACCAATGTCAGCAAGCGGCTTCCCAGGTAAACGGCTCGATTGGTATCTCGCAGGTATAACAACCGTATAAGACATTACTTACCCTCATCCATAGAAACGGTGCGAGCTTCAGGTTCTAAAAGAACAGGAATACCCTCTTTAATTGGGTAAGCAAGGCGATCAATTTTACAAACAAGCTCTTGCTTATCCTTGTCAAAAGTTAGTTTACCTTTACATACAGGGCAAGCAACGATCTCAAGTAGACGGTGATCCATAGTATTCCATAACCTCTTTTATTCTTTTTAAAATTTGCTGTTGCGAATCTTCATCAAACTGCGCAGAAACTGGAAGATACCACCAGTTATCTTGAGCATATTCTTCGCATTTTACAGCGTCTTTTTCTGTCATAATCAGATTCATACCTTTCTTAGCTAAGGCATGAAGTTCATCTTTATCAAAATCTTGATGGTCGGCGAAGCCCTGTGTGAAAACCACATCACCATCAAGATCTTCCAATGTTTTAAAAAAGCGTGGTGGGTGGCCAATACCAGCAAAAGCCACCAGCTTCTGTAATTCTGCCACAGACCTTTTCTGACCGGTCTTTAGGTTAACGGCTTGGCTTGGTAGCAAAGACATAGAGAACTCTCGTCCTTGCACTTTACCGCCATTGTTAACCAAAAAGTCTACGTCATCTAAACGAGATATAGGCTCTCTTAACGGGCCTAAAGGAATTGGGCATTCGCTACCAAAGCGTCTAGCACCGTCGATAACCGCAAATTCAATATCACGTTCAAGTGCATAATGCTGAAGGCCATCATCCGTGATGATGACATCAACCCCTTCGCTCAACAAAGCCTTTACGGCGTTTGCACGCACAGGATCGACTGCGACAGGCGCACCAGTTCGCTTTCGAATTAAACGAGGTTCATCGCCAGAGTGTTCAGCAAGCGTGTTTTCATCCAATACTAACGGGTAGCTTGGCGCTTTTGCCCCATAACCTCGAGAAACCACTCCAGGCTTAAAGCCGTTAGCTTGAAGCACCTCAACTAACCAAATCACAACCGGTGTTTTACCATTGCCACCAGCGGTAATATTACCAACAACAATTACTGGTAAGGGCGGACGGTAGGTCTCTTTTTTACCGGATAGATAGGCGTCACGTCTTTGACCGCTGATCATTTTGAAAAGCAGACTCAATGGCCACAGTAGCGGCCAAAGAAGGTATTTTAACGGATGATTGTTAAACCAAATCTTTTCGATCACAACAAGACCTAATCTTATCCGCTGAACTGAATTCGGTGTAGTTGCGCATAAGCGCCATCATGCGCAATTAGCTCCGCGTGTGCACCTCTTTCTACAATACGACCATCATCAACCACTAAGATCTCATCGGCTTGTTCAATAGTAGAGAGTCGGTGTGCGATAACCAATACTGTCTTGTCCTTTTGCAGCTCTTCTAACGCAGATTGGATCGCTCTCTCTGATTCAGTATCCAAAGCCGATGTAGCTTCATCAAGAATCAATACTGGAGCCTCTCTTAACAACGCTCTTGCAATAGCGATACGTTGTCTTTGGCCGCCAGATAGGCTTGCCCCATTCTCACCAACAATCGTATCAATGCCGTTTTCCATGCCTTCGATAAATTCAGTAGCATGAGCAAGCTTAGCCGCGTGTTCGATTTGTTCGCGAGAATATTTAGCTTCTGCTGCGTAAGCAATGTTGTTGGCTACCGTATCGTTAAACAGGTGTACATTTTGAGAAACAAGTGCAAAGTGCTCACGTAGATTTCTCAATTCGTAATCACGAATATCATGTCCATCAAGTTCGATAGAGCCTGAATCTACGTCATAAAAACGAGTAAACAGATTAGCAATGGTACTCTTGCCCGAACCTGATCGGCCGACAAGTGCAACGGTCTTGCCTTTCGGTATATTAAAACTGACCTTATCAAGCGCTGGTTTCTCAGCACCTTGGTAAGTAAATGTCACATCTTTTACTTCGACTTCACCCGCTACGGTTTCAGGCTTCAACGTACCTTTATTTTGTTCCGTATCTAGATCCATCAAACCAAATAGGGTCGTACTCGCTGCCATACCGCGTTGGAATTCAGACGTTACATTGGTTAAGGCTTTCAGGGGGCGTAGTAAGCCAAACATCGCGGAGAACACAACGGTAAACGTACCTGCTGTTAGCTCAGCTTTAATTGAATCAACACTCGCGAGATAAAGAACAACAACAATCGCGATAGAGGCAATCATCTGAATAATTGGGTTAGCGGCAGCTTGAGCCGTCACCAGCTTCATACTTTGTTGGCGCATCTGGTTGCTAACCGTATCAAAACGGCCTCTTTCTAAGTCTTGACCACCGTAAGTTAGAACTACCTTATGGCCTTTCAGCATTTGTTCTGCCGAAGAAGCAACATGACCCATGCTGGTTTGCATGTTTTTAGAGATTTTTCTGAATCGCTTAGATACGATACTGATTGCCCACGCAACAAAAGGGGCGACAGCAAATAGCACCAAAGACAACTGCCAGCTATTCCAGAACATCAGCGTCAACAAGCCAATGATGCTGGCACCTTCACGCACAATACTGACCAAAGCCTTACTGGTTGCTGCAGAAACTTGTTCTGAATCGTAAGTAATGCGAGATAGCAGTGCGCCCGTCTGCTCTTTATCAAAGAAAGATACCGGCATGTGCATAAAGTGACTGAATATTTTACGACGAATCTCCATCACCACGTTGCCAGAGACCCAACTCAAGCAGTAGGTTGAGACGAAGCCACTCACACCACGAATGAACATCATGGCAAAAATAATAATAGGGAGAGTGCGTAAAAAATCAGACTCAGCGTTACCAAAGCCTTCATCAAGTAAAGGCTTTAGTAAGGAAATCATATAGGTATCAGAGACGGCATTTATAATAAGCGCAATAACCGCAACACCAAGGCCGGCCTTATACAGTCGAATATAAGTCCAAAGTCTTTTAAATGTGACCCAGGTAGTTTCATCTGTTTGTGTTGACATAGAATCGCTTAATTTTCTCACAATAATCTATCTATTCTACTCCCTTACGAAGCATCTGCCTATACCACTGCCTGCCTTGTTGTTCTCTAATCGTATGATATTTCCAACCTTCCTTACTGATAGTGATGGTTATTTGTCCGCTTTCTCCGGTATCAAGCCAAGCACTACCCGTTTCATGATAACGTTCAATCACAGATTTGCTGGGCATTCCCCACTGATTACCTTTGGCCAAAGAAGCAATTGCTAGCTGAGGTGAAACTGCCTCAATAAACGGCTTAATCGACGACGAATTACTACCATGATGCGGGACAAGCATCACGTCGCTCTTGAGCCGCTGACCTTCACGAGCAAGTAGCCACTCACTTACCCGTTCAATATCACCAGTTAGCAACATCGAGAACTCAGAATTGGGCTCAAAAATCCTGACCACACACGAATGTGGGTTGTACGCCCTCTTTACTCTTTGAGGTGGCCATAAAACCTCAAACTCTAGACCCTGCCAGTTCCACACCTCTCCAAAAGTACATGTTTGGATATTCGACTGAACTTGAACAGTAGATTTTGTTTGTTGATTGATGTTCTGACTGGCTCTTATCCACTTAGGATTGTAGTTTTTAAGTAACGCCGGATAGCCACCAGCATGGTCAGAATCGAAATGACTCACTATCACACCTTCCACCTCATGAACTCCTCTCTGACTCAAGGAGGGAATCAGCAAGGATTCAACAATCGAACCTCCCTGCCACGCGTTGCCGAGATCGTAAACAACGACCTGATTGTTCTTTTCCAAAACTAAAGACAACCCATGCCCTACATCCAAGATATCGATTGTTAATTTGTTTTGCTGCTTACCGAACTCCCACCACAATACAAACACTGCAATGACCAATATTGATAGTGTTCGTTTGAGATATCGACTGACGAACCCGAAAAATAAGATGAGGAATACAGACAACGCCATACTGTGATTATCAACTTGAATCCAAAATCGTTCAGAGAAAGGAAGGCTAAATACGAGAGGATCAAGCGACAAGTCGACCAACATCCATAGCTGTTCAGAAAAACCATTACTTAACGCTGTTAAACTAATCACCTCCGGCACTGACTCCAATATTAAGCTAAGTAACATCGCAAGAAACAGTAGCGGGATCGTCACCATTGATACCCAAGGCAAAAGGATCAAGTTGTAGAGAACAGAGACTAGACTCACCCCTTTAAAAAACAGTATCGAAAAGGGAGCAATAAGAAATGTCAGCATCAGCTGAATCTTGATGAGCTGCCGCCATCGATCGATAAGAGTGGCATTTGAAGATGATGGCCGACTATTCAAGGCGATATAAATAACGGCACCCAACGCACCAAAGGATAGCCAAAAGCTACTCGACAATGCTGAAAACGGCCAAATCAGCAGAACCACGCACAGGCTTAAGACGACATACCGAAGCACACTAATATTTTGCCCACGCCACAAGAAATAGCTCGCGATAATACACATCACTAAAGCTCTCAAGGTTGGCAGCGTGAATCCGGCAAACCAACTGTAGAAATAGGCTAAGCCGAGACCGAATATTGTGGGAAACCAAAGAAATGAAGGTGAGAGTAACCTGAATATCTTTCCTACCTGATAGCCGATACCAAAGGCAATCCCAATATGTAGCCCCGAGATAGCCATCAAGTGAATCAAACCACTGCTTTTAAGCAAATCCCAACGCTGAGGATGGATAAGGTCTCGATAACCAAAACTCAAAGCCATAATGAGGTCTTGATTTGCTAACTCACTTAACCTTTCAAGACGGTTTTCAAACCAATGAGACCGCATGTTAGTATTGGTGTGAATTCGATATTTGGTATCGGCCCTGTAAGTTGCATTGGCAACCACACCGGTGCTAAACAAATACTTTTCTAGATCAAAGCCTGCTTCATTAAGTTTACCCCACACTGGTTTTATTGAGACAGATAAATAGACATCATCCCCGAGCGTCAACTTAAAAGGAGTAAACAAACGCAATTTTATCAATTGGGGAAAGATTAATTTTTCGCCGCCAATTGATCTGGCTACTATTACGCTTTCAAAACCGTGGCTATTTTCACTAAAAAGGCTAACAACCGAAGCATTTATGGTAGTATTCTGCCCTGATTGGAATAAGCGACTCGTTTGTATTTCAATCGCATTCCCTAGGCAGATAACTAGTATCAATGCTGTTGCTAGACCTCTTGCTCTCCGGAAAACGCTATACTTTGTTGATGCTAGCAGTAACAACAGCATCAATGGTGCCCAAACCCAATGTGGCATCACAGGCCAGAAGCTGGCAGACACAACTGTCGCAGCAAATGAAATCAAGAACCAAGTGTTAAACAAGAGAGTAGCTTCCTCCTATGCCAAGAAAGTTTATCAAACGATTTATGCCTGACCATGAGCTAATCAAACGTCAGAAAGCATTGAAAGTTTTTGGCAATGTTTTGTACAACCCCAACTTATGGTGCCTTAATCGTCGCTCTGCGGCTGGTGCGTTCGCTGTTGGGTTATTCATGGCGTTTGTCCCTTTACCAAGTCAAATGATTATGTCTGCAGGTCTTGCGGTCGCATGTGGTGTTAACCTACCACTGTCTGTCGCACTGGTTTGGATCAGTAATCCTGTGACTATGCCGGTGCTGTTCTACTTTGCTTATAAAGTAGGCGCGTTTGTGATGCATGTGCCGCCTCAAGCCTTTCATTTCGAACTGTCTTGGGATTTCATCTTGGCGCAAATGAGCACCATAGGACCTCCGTTCCTGCTGGGTTGTCTGATTTGTGGTGTGGTTTCTGCAATGGTTGGCTACTTTGGTATTCGCGGGTTATGGCGTTACTCAGTAGTAAGAAGCTGGAAGAAGCGACAAGCAAGGTACTGAACGACCGTTCCTTGTTATTCAATCTATCCTTGTATGCGCTTCACTTAAAACGTACACAAGTTAAAATCAGATGAGCCACTGAACTCTGCAAGATTGACATGTAACGAAAGTCGTAAAGAACACGAATTGAATTCAATAAAAAAGGATCCCATCAGGGATCCTTTTTTTGTTTATGCCGTTAGTCTATCGCGCAACGTGACGTTTACTTAGAGTATTACTTCGAAAATCACTTCGAGCTAAGCACTGCTGCTGGGTTCAACTTAGCCGCTCGTGATGCTGGGTACCACGTAGCCAGTAGGCTCAGAACAATAGCAGTACCAGAAACGACAACAACATCTGTCATATCGAGTTGCGAAGGCAAGAAGTCGACAAAATAGATATCACCGGACAAAAATTGGTGATCAATAAGCTTCTCAAGCCCTTTGATAATCGTGGTTAGGTTAAGCGCGACTAACACGCCTATTGCACTACCCACCAAACTACCTAACACACCTGAGAATACGCCCTGCCATACAAAAATGCGTTTCACAAGGCCGTCCGATGCGCCCATGGTTCTTAATATAGCGATCTCTGATGCTCTGTCTTTTACTGCCATCATTAGAGTCGAGACAATATTGAAACAAGCCACACCAATAACCAGTACCATCACTAAATACATGATGGTGCGAACCAACTGGATATCTCGATACAAGAAACCAAACTTCTGTTGCCAGCTACGCAGGTACACGTACACATCAAGCTGGTTGCCAACTTCACGCACAATCGAGTTTGCGTTCAGCACATCGGTCACTTTTAAAGAAACCCCTGTCACTGCCTCACCTAGGTTTGCGTAAACTTGCGCATCACCAATCGGGATCAGAGCCAAGCTGTGGTCTATTTGGCCATTAAGCGTCAGCAAACCAACGACTTTGACTCGAACTCGTTTGGGGGCTTGCACCTTCACTGTACCGTTCACCGTCGGGATCATCAGAGTTAGATAATCACCGACTTTCGCGCCGAGTACATTGGCCACGCCAGAACCCAAGATAATCTGTTGTTGCCCTGCCTTAAACTCGCTCCAAGCTTGCTTATCGATAAAACTCGATAGGCTCGATACTTGTTGCTCAAGTTGTGGGTCAACACCTCGGACTTCAATCGCTTTTAGCTCTTTGCCCTTTTCGGCAAGCGCAGTAATTTTCACATAAGGTGCAGCCGCTACAACATCATCATGTTGGGTCGCTTGTTCGATCACATGCTCCCAACGTGTCACAGGTTCATTGACTCCCTCGAACTCCCCATGTGGGATAACAGAAAGTACTCGTGACTGCAGTTCACGCTCAAAGCCATTCATCGCAGACAAACCAATGATGATCACCGCGACGCCGACAGCAATACCGATCGTCGAAGACAGAGAGATAAACGAAACCATCTTGTCTCGTTGTTTCGCCCGACTAAATCGGCCGCCTATCAATAGAGATAAAGAAGAAAACACTTAGCTCTCCTCTTTTTCTACGTTAACCAGCAAACCGTCTTGCATGTGCAGTTGGCGATCCATCTTGCCCGCAAGTTCACCATCATGGGTTACAACCAAGAAAGCGGTATCGTATTCGCGGTTCAATTCACGCATTAAATCGTAAATAGACAGCGCTGTGTTGTGGTCAAGGTTACCTGTTGGTTCATCCGCCAACACCAAAGCAGGTTTGTTAACTAAAGCTCGCGCAATCGCCACACGTTGTCTCTCGCCACCAGAAAGCTCCGAAGGTCGGTGATCAACGCGATGACTTAGCCCTACTTTATCCAACAAACGCTGTGCTTCTTCTTTCGCTTTAGCGGGCTTTTCGCCACCAATAAGCAACGGCATCGCTACGTTTTCAAGCGCTGAGAAGTCCGAAAGAAGGTGATGAAATTGATATACAAAACCGAGGTGTTGATTACGAAGCTTGGCCTGCTTATTCGAGCTCAAAGACGCTAAGTCCTGCCCGAGAAAACTAACGCTGCCGTCGGAAGCATCATCCAATGCCCCTAAAATATGCAATAGCGTACTTTTACCTGAGCCTGAGGTACCAATGATTGCAACCAGCTCACCTTTTTCGATTTCGAAGCTGACACCTTTGAGGACTTCGGTATCCAACGAACCCTCGCGGTACGTTTTACGGATATCATTACATTGAAGAAAATTACTCATAACGAAGGGCCTCAGCAGGTTTCACAGAAGATGCACGATAAGAAGGAAATACAGTCGCAACAAGGCTAAGTACAATAGCCAAAACCACAACAACCGCAATTTGGATTGGGTTAATCAATATTGGCAGCTGTCCACCAAATGAGAACAGAGCAACACCCATCGCCTCTAAAATAGTATTGAGGTTCATCGCTAGAGCAACGCCTAACACGCCACCTGATAGGGCACCAATCACGCCGCTACTTGCGCCTTGAACCATGAATATCCCCATAACTTGACCATCGGTCATGCCTTGGGTTTTAAGAATAGCCACTTCAGACTGCTTCTCCATCACCACCATGATAAGTGCCGAAATAATATTGAAAGCTGCAACACCGATGATCAGCCCAAGCATTAAGCCCATCATGTTTTTTTCCATTCGAACGGCCTGGAATAGTTCACCACGTTGGTCTCGCCAATCACTCCACAACCAACCTTCAGGTAACGGTTGATTAGACAGTTTCGCCACTTCAAACGGGTCTTCAAAGAACAAGCGCCAGCCTGAAATGGTATCGGATTTATAACGCATCAATCGCCCCGCGTCTTTGATGTCGGTAACCATCAATTGAGCATCGATATCCGAGCCCGTGTTAAAAATGCCAGCTACGGTAAAATTTCGTTGGCTAGGTATGCGCCCTAGTGGCGTGTATTGACTGGCGCTGGTGACCATTAAGCGAACTTTGTCACCCATAGACACTTTCAAGTTTCTTGCCAAAGTATGACCAAGGAAAAGCTGATACTGGCCAGCTTTAAGTGAAGACAATCTACCCGCAATCAAGTGGTTCTGAAGAGGGTCATCTGAATTAGGTTCAATGCCGATCAACAGACCTGCAGATAACTGAGCAGGACTTTGAATTACCGCTTCGCTGCGAACAATAGGTTCAACGTGACCATTGAGCGACATTTGCTCTGCAAAATTAGGCGCTTGAGCAGAAAGAGACGTGGTACCGCCTTGCTCATAAACCACCGCTTGAGGAAGGACACCGAGAATTCGGTCTTTTAACTGCGCTTCGAATCCATTCATTACCGATAAAACAGTAACCAAAGACAGCACACCAATGGTGATACCTGCCGTCGACATATAAGAAACAAAACGGCTAAAGCGATCACCTGAACGACCTTTCAAATAGCGCAGGCCAACAAACAACGAAATAGGATGAAACATACTTTGAACCATCTAAAGGGGATGCGGGTTAATGTAACGGGTATTGCTGTTACTGTGTAGGGGTTAATTGAAAATATAGAGTGAATTAACTCAATTAGTTAGGCTTGAAAAACAGAACCTTGTCAAATAGCCAACTTTCAAACAACTATTTGAGACTTTCAATTAACTGACCTTGATTACTGCGGCCACATAGCGATAATCAATAGATCACTTCAAGGAACTAACGCATGACAGAACAAGAGTTTTTCACCGTTCACCACAGCCTCACCGCGAATATTGAACCAATGGACAGTGGCTTCACTTTACCTTCTCAAATTCAATTTGAATCTGAGATCCCTGCCCCGTTTGTCGTGGCAAGTGAATTTAGCCAATTGGATCTATTAGCTGACAGTGCTCGCAACGAACTGAAAAACAGCGACTTGAAGAATGTCATCAGTTTATTGGATGCACAGAACTCTAAATTAAACCTGTTGTTGAGCTTTATGTTATCGCAACAAGATGATGAACAATTTCGTACCCACACGTATTCATTTGGCGCGAGTCAGTTCTCTTGTTTTTCCAAAACAGATATCGAAGCGGGTCGCTTAGTTAAAGCCAAACTCTTTATCGAGCACCCTGCCGCCGCTATTTATTGTTACGCGGAAGTCTTCGCTAGCGAACCTAAAGATTCAGGCTTCGAAATCAAATTCAAATATGCACATCTTCGTGATACTGACCAAGACTTGCTGATCAAGGCTGCACTTCATCAACAACAAAAGCTCTTACGTCAACGCTCTCTAGAACGAGATAACAAGTAAATAGACATGACAAAACAATCCATTTTCACACTACCTAAGCTCAAAGGCGCCGGTGATAAAAAACACATCGGTAACCTAGTTGGTTCATCTCTCGCGCTTACTATCGCTAGACTTGCGGAGCAGCATAACAGCCATACTTTACTTGCAGTGCCCGACCCTCAAATCGCACTCAAGCTTCAATCAGAAATTGAGCAGTTTACGTCACATGAAGTGGCACTATTTCCTGATTGGGAGACTCTGCCATACGACAGCTTCTCACCGCACCAAGAGATCATTTCTGACCGTATCGCTCGCCTTTATGCTCTGCCAACGTTAAAAGATGGCATTACGATCGTTCCGATCAGCACGCTACTACAGCGTCAATCGCCGCGTGACTTCTTGTTGCAGCATACCTTAATGGTAAAAACCGGCGACCTCTACTCGTTGGAAAAGCTGCGTCTTCAGCTTGAAAAGTCAGGCTATCGCTACGTAGACCAAGTGTTTGGCCCGGGTGAATATGCGAGCCGAGGTTCCATTCTCGACTTGTTCCCGATGGGCAGCAAAGACCCATATCGTATCGACTTCTTCGATGACGAGATCGACACCATCCGTACTTTCGATCCTGAAAATCAGCGCTCTATTGAAGATATCTCTGAGATCCGTTTGCTGCCAGCTCACGAGTTCCCAACCTCTGAAAGTGCTATTGAAGATTTCCGCATTCGCTGGCGCCAACAATTTGATGCGCGCCGTGAACCAGAATCGGTTTATATGCAGGTTTCAAAAGGCACTTGGCCCGCAGGTATTGAATACTGGCAGCCGCTGTTCTTCGACCATACTGAAACCTTGTTTGATTATGTTGCCGATGAAGCGCAAATCCTCGTTCTAGGTGATGTCGAGACCGCGGTAGATTCATTCCTAACAGACGTTTCTCATCGATACGAACAACGCGGTGTTGACCCGTTACGACCACTGCTGAAACCTGAACAACTTTGGCTACAAAAAGACGAACTGTTCGCACATTTCAAACAAAAGCCACAGGTCAATCTGAGCTTAGATTTAATTGAAGAAAAAGCCGGACGTACCAACCTTCCGGTTGTATCTCTGCCTGATCTCAGCGTTCAACATCAGAATAAAGAACCTTTGTCTAACCTAAGAAAGTTCACTGAAGCCTTCGACGGCAAAGTGGTCTTTTCGGTTGAGTCTGAAGGCCGCCGTGAAGCATTGAGTGAATTGCTTCGAGGCATCAAAGTTCGTCCAAGCGAAGTTGAAAACCTCGACGCGGCGATTAAAGGTAAAGATAAATTCAGCCTGATCCTAGGTTCGGCTGAGCATGGTTTTATCCACGAAGAGCAAAACATAGCCCTTGTCTGTGAAAGCGACCTGTTAGGTGATCGCGTTGTACAACGTCGTAAGAAAGACAAGAAAAGCGTTAACAGCGACACTGTCATTCGTCACTTAGCCGAACTCAAACCGGGTCAACCTGTTGTTCACATTGACCACGGTATTGGTCGTTACATCGGCCTGCAAACACTTGAAGCGGGTGGTATGAAAACAGAATACGTAACGCTTGAGTATCAAAATGATGCCAAGCTCTACGTACCTGTTGCTTCTCTGAACTTAATCGGCCGCTACTCTGGCGGCGCTGAAGATTCTGCACCACTGCATAAACTCGGTGGCGAAGCATGGCAGAAAGCTCGTAAGCGCGCCGCAGAGAAAGTCCGTGACGTTGCAGCCGAACTGCTTGATGTTTACGCTAAGCGTGAGCTTAAGCCTGGCTACAAGTTTGTACTCGATCGTGGCCAATACGCGACCTTCAAGTCTGGCTTCCCGTTTGAAGAAACGGATGACCAAGCAATGGCCATCAATGCTGTTATGTCGGATATGTGCCAAGCAAAAGCCATGGATCGCTTAGTGTGTGGTGACGTTGGTTTTGGTAAAACCGAAGTCGCGATGCGCGCGGCATTCGTATGTACCGACAACAGCAAACAAGTGGCTGTGTTAGTACCAACGACGCTACTTGCTCAGCAACACTTTGAAAACTTCCGAGACCGTTTCGCGAACCAACCGATACGTGTCGAAGTTCTGTCGCGATTTAAATCAGCTAAAGAACAGAAATTGATCATGCAAGATGTTGCCGACGGTAAGGTCGATATCTTAGTGGGTACTCACAAGCTGCTTTCCAGTGACCTTAAGTTTAAAGACCTTGGCTTGTTAGTCGTCGATGAAGAACACCGCTTCGGTGTGCGCCAAAAAGAGAAAGTGAAGGCGATGCGCGCGGATGTCGATATCCTCACGCTAACCGCGACACCGATTCCGAGAACGTTGAATATGGCAATGAGCGGTATGCGAGATCTTTCCATCATCGCCACACCACCCGCACGACGCTTAGCAATAAAGACTTTTGTTCGCGAGAGTGATGACGCAATAGTCAGAGAAGCGGTACTGCGTGAAATCATGCGTGGTGGTCAAGTTTACTTCCTGCACAACCAAGTCGACACGATTGAAAAGACGGCTGAGTCACTGCAAAAACTGATTCCAGAAGCGCGTGTCACCGTTGCCCATGGTCAGATGCGAGAGCGAGAGCTAGAACGCATCATGAATGACTTCTATCACCAGCGTTTTAACTTGCTAGTGTGTACAACCATCATAGAAACAGGTATCGACGTACCAACGGCAAATACCATATTAATGGACAGAGCCGATAACCTTGGTTTAGCGCAACTGCACCAATTGCGTGGGCGTGTGGGTCGATCTCACCACCAAGCTTATGCCTACTTGCTAACACCTCCCCCGAAAGCAATGACCAAAGATGCCGTCAAGCGATTAGACGCCATTGCTTCCCTTGAAGACTTAGGTGCAGGCTTTACGCTAGCAACCCATGACTTAGAGATTCGTGGTGCAGGTGAACTACTCGGTGATGAACAGAGTGGTCAAATCCAGTCGGTTGGCTTTACGCTTTACATGGAGATGCTTGAACAAGCAGTTGAGGCATTAAAAGAGGGACGAGAGCCATCGCTTGATGACCTACTGCGTGAACAAACTGAAATTGAGATGCGCCTGCCTGCACTGTTGCCTGATGACTACATCCCAGACATCAATACACGTTTGTCTACCTATAAGCGTATTGCGAGCGTGAGTGACACCGACGAATTGGCCGAGTTGAAAGTCGAGCTGATTGATCGCTTCGGCCTTCTACCTGATGCTACCAAGAACTTGTTGTCAGTTTCTGAGCTAAAATTAGCCGCTGCGTCAATCAAAGCGAAGAAAATTGAAGCTCACGATAAAGGTGGATTCTTAGAATTCTACCCAGATGCTGACATAAACCCGGCCTACCTTGTTAAACTGTTGCAATCTCAACCGCAAAAGTTTTCAATGGAAGGACCAACAAAGTTCAAGTTTACGATACCATTGGTCGACAGACGGAAACGAATTCAATTTGTTAGTGATTTATTGGGCGAATTCAGACAGAACTTGCTGCCTTCAGCATAAGACCCAATCCACTTGCACATATAAATTATCCAGCCGATAGATCGGCTGGAAGACGGAGTAAAAATGAAAAGACTGATCCCACTGCTACTATTGTTCGTCTCACTGCCAAGTTTGGCGCAGAGACAATTTGATATAGAAGTGATCATTTTTAAGCGTGCTGTTGATGCAGAAAAAGTGAATGAATCTTGGCCTAACACACAGCCTAAGATTTCACTTGAGCGCGTTGGTTCATTTCAAGACACCCAATACCGAGCAAAGAAAGGCGTACAAATGCTGCCTTACTCGGAATACAAGTTAACGCCTCAGAAAGACAAACTACGTAAACACGCTGGTTTTGAAGTGCTAATGCATACCGCTTGGCGTCAGGGCGACCAAGGTAAGAGCTCGGCACCTGTATTCCACATTCAAGCAGGTAAAGATTTCTCAAAAGACTTCAACGCTGACGGTTCAGAGAAAGGTGCAGTAACTGCAGCAAATACTGATGGCTTCAAAGAAGAGACCATTGATAAGCCACTGTACGAATTAGACGGCAAGCTACAAATCTACGTTCAGCATTACCTCTACGCTGAAACAACATTGGATTTAAAAGCACCGAGCGTTCGTGAAGTGACTCTTCAAGAGCAACAAATCGAGCTAGATTCACCAGTAAGTGGCGCCGAAAGCAATGTTCAAGTGGGCAACCTCACTGAAATCTCTCCGACTGTTGAAGTGGAAGAGTTTCTTAAGAGCTACCGCATGGACCAAAAACGTCGTATGCGCAGTACTGAGACTCACTACCTTGATCACCCGCTTCTTGGCATGGTGATTCAAGTTCGACGCGTTGCGCAGTAAGTTACTTGCCGATTCAGCTATAATTATATAAATAATTCAATACGCCCTCCATTGTGAGGGCGTTTTATTAAGTGCTATCTATCTTTATTCTGTCCTGAATCCTTTGTTCAGTACTTACATGTAATTCGGTATTTCTTATGAGCCCTGACTTTCAGATAAATACTCAACACCTCAGCCTCAAAATTATTGAAGCTACAGACGCTCCTGAGTTCTCACGGTTGATCCAAACATCCCCTAGCCTATTTCCATGGGTAGACTGGTGCCACGATGCGTTCTCTATTGTAGAAGCCGAGAAATTCATTCTGGCTACCCGCTTAAATTGGGTAAAAGCAGACGCATTTGGATTTGGTATTTTTGAACGCCACAGCAATCAACTGGTTGGAATGGTGGCCATTAATGAGCTTTACCACACCTTTAACATGGCAAGTTTAGGTTACTGGGTAGGTGATGAATTTCAAAGAAAAGGGATTGCCAAGGAAGCGATGATTGCCTTATTTGAATTTTGCTTCGCACTGCTCAAGTTAACGCGTTTGGAGATTGTCTGCGATACAGAGAACCTACCCAGCCAAAAGCTGATCGAGAAATGTGGCGCTGAACGTGAAACCATTGCTAAGAATCGCTTTATCTTTAACGGTAAGCCGAGAGATGGCGTGGTTTACTCCGTATTACCTCCAACCTCTTAAGTAGGCTAAAACAACACGTAGTCGACACGATCAAAAAAGAGCTCCGAAGAGCTCTTTTTTATTATCAGCGTAATGATCTTAGAAGGCTTACCTGATTAGTGAAGCTTTAGGTTTGGACGAAGTACACGGTTAATACGACCAACTAACATCATCAGCGATGTTTTAATTAGTCCGTGAAGTGCCATCTGGTGCATACGGTACAAAGAGATGTAAACGATACGAGCAATACGACCCTCAACCATCATCGAACCTTTAGTTAGGTTACCCATTAAACTACCTACCGTAGAAAATCGGCTTAGCGAAACAAGTGAGCCTTTATCTTTATAGATGTAATCTTTCAGATCGCGGCCGTTTAATTTAGCAATGATATTGCTAAACGCACAACTTGCCATCTGGTGAGCCGCTTGTGCACGTGGTGGAACGAATGAACCATCTGCTTGCGTACATTGCGCTAAGTCACCAATAGCAAAGATATTGTCATCAAGCGTAGTTTGTAGCGTATTTTTCACAACCAACTGGTTGATACGGTTCGTCTCAAGACCACCGATATCTTTCATGAAATCTGGCGCTTTAATGCCTGCAGCCCAAACCATGATTTGTGCTGGGATCTTCTCACCATCTTTAGTCGTTAGGCCGTCAGCATCAGCTTGTGTAACCATTGTAGTCGTACGCACAGTTACACCAAGCTTCGTAAGCTCAGAGTGCGCTGCGCTCGAAATGCGAGGAGGTAGGGCAGGAAGAATACGCTCACCCGCTTCAACAAGGTTAACGTTCAGCTTGCTTGAATCTAGATCGCCAAAGCCATAAGTACGAAGCTCTTTAACCGCGTTGTGCAGTTCTGCAGAAAGCTCAACGCCTGTAGCGCCAGCACCAACAATAGCAATATCCACTGTGCCTTGGCCGTTCTTAGCGTGAAGCTTTAAGAACTGGTTGTTCATTTCTGTACGAAAACGGTGCGCTTGCTCTGGACTATCAAGGAAAATACAGTTGTCGCGAACGCCTGGTGTGTTGAAGTCATTTGACGTTGAACCTAGCGCCATCACAAGAATATCGTATTCAAGTTCACGGCTTGGCATAAGCAGTTCACCGTGATCATCTTTCAGTTCGCTCAGAGCGATCACTTTACGTTCACGATCGATGTCGTTCAGGCTGCCCATTTGGAAATCGAAGTAATGGTTTTTTGCGTGTGCGCGGTAGCTTAACGCATCAACACCCTCGTCCAATGAACCCGTTGCTACTTCATGAAGTAATGGTTTCCATAGGTGGCTTGCTTTACGGTCTACCAGAGTAATCTGGGCACGCTTTTTACGACCTAAAGTGCGGCCTAGCTTAGTTGCTAGTTCTAAACCACCAGCACCACCGCCTACTACGATAATTTTTGTCACAATGACAATCCTCTACAAAATGAATAAATGGGGTTCGGCTCGATTACTCCAACCGATAAATTCTATGTATCTACTCGGCCTTGAATGCGAAGGCTATACAAATTGGATTACCGCGAAAAAGAATAACGACAGCTCACCGAGTAGTTAGAGGGGTTACAAGCAACAAACATTGGCTTGCCGCTTTGCTCACTTGGATAAAAAAGGTGACTACCTGAGAGGTAGAGCACAAATAATGGGCAAGTTTTATCACTCGCTCTCAATTTTTCTTGATATTTATCAAAATATTTTGCTTGAGAACATTATATATAGCAAAAAGATGACCGCAACAAAAATCCTTGCCCACAATGAGGATTCGCGGCGAATTAGTTAACGTTTGCGCAAACTTATCTATAAATGCTCAAACTCTTCGAAAAAATAGCTACAACCATTTGATTAATGTTCGGCTCTTGAGTTCAGATGTAAAAAAGCAGCACTCAATTGAGTGCTGCTTTTATAAAATAACTGGAATAATTAAGCGTTTTTAAACGCTTTCATTGTCTGCAAGTGCTGAGAGATTTTTTTGAACTTATGACTCTCTTTTTCGTCCCAGATGACATCATAATAATCTTCTAACGCGTCAGCTGTTTTGGTATTGTCGTGAATCTCATCTTCACGAGAAAGCACCACTAAGCAGCGACCTTTGTTCTTCATACGATATTGAGCAACACACTTAGTCGCGATGTCTTCGTACTCTTCTGGACGGTCAATTCGACCTACCATGTTGTTCTCAGGGTGCAGATTCGGGTTGAACACCACCTGCTTAATACCACATAAGAAACCAATACGCTCAGACCAAAAACCACCTAAGCCTACACCACAAATGATCGGATGCGGGTCATCGGATTGCTCTATCACTTTATGCACTTCTTTTAGCAAATGTTGCATATCGTGTTTTGGATGCAAAGTACTGTAGTTGATGAAACGAACGTCATCATCAATGAATTGCAACTGCAGTATTTTTTCGTGATTGCCCAGGCTAGTTGAGTCGAAGCCATGTAGATAAATAATCATTAGTACCTCCTTGTTGAATATTGGTACGTTTTAATTAATCTAACATGAAAAATAAGGTTTTAAAGGGAACACGAACGAAATTATATTTTTCACTTCCTAAACGTGATCCTAGCTACATAAAGTGTGACTCAGCGCCTCTGCTTCACGCAGATAACTTTCATCTCCCCAGAGCTGATGAGCAAGTAAATACCACAGCATCGCCATCATTTGGCTTCTTGGTAACCATGCTTCTACCCCATCAAGCCAAGGTTGGACATCATGGATGCCTCGCAGCTGACAGTACTTGTTTACGGCTTCAGCAACTGGTAATCCTGCAACAGCAATGGTCAGCGTAAGATCAAGTCTAGGGTCTGCTAATGCTGCATATTCCCAATCAATAATCTTAATCCCATCGCTATTTCTCACTAAGTTATAACCACCTAAATCAAAATGGCACAAAGACAGGTCAACATTTGTAACACTCGGTGCTACTCGCCACTCTTGGTAAATTTTAGTGCAGGCTTCCGTCTTATGAACAGCATCAAGCTGCAGCCAGTAATGATCGACTCGCGCTGTGAAACTGAACGGTTGGAGCGGCAATCGCGCGGTATTAACCAAATGCACCGAGATCAGAGTCTTCAACAAATCATCAAGCTCTAAGCCTTCGTAAAGCGTCTCACCCGCAATCCATTCAACCAATAAGCCTTGCTCATTGACCACTATTGGACTTGGTCCAATACCTAGACGCTCAATTGCGGAAAGCACTTGATACTCCTCATGACGAGAGATGAAGAAGGCTTTGGTGATGGGAGTGATTGGACGCCAAACATACGCAGTGCCATCGACTAACACCAACTTCCAACATCGATTGGTCAAACCGCCGGTCAGCGTTTGCGCTCTAACAGGTGGCTCAGAAAAGTATCCATCAAGCGAACTCAAACTGGTATCAAGAAGCTTGGCTTCAGACCAAGAAAAAATTGCCATATTTACTCCCTATAAACGTCTTAACTTCCCTATAAACGTCTTCATTTCCCTACAAAAAAGACACTGACCAAAAGCCAGTGTCTCTTCATAAGCAGCACATCATGCACTGCATTGGCGTGTAACCAAGCTATGTGTGGCCAAACTATACGCTGTCAAAACTGGCTGCGTTTAGTTGGTAAGTAAGCGAAATTAAAGGCCCAATAGGCTCTTAGATTGTTGCTTACGGATTTCAGTCTCGTCAGCCCATTCAATCAAGCCAGACTCAAGATCCATTAGACGCATCGTCATTTTGTAGTAAACGTCTTCGTCGCTACCGTCTTTCTTAACGATGCTTGATAGGTTGCCGTACAGCATGTATTGAGCACCGACCATTTTACCGAATTGAATTGCTGAGCTTTGGTTTACAAGCTCATCATTGTTTTGGAAGTTCAATTGGTCACGAACAGACTCTACACGGTCCATATCAACGAAACGGAACTTACCAGAGTTCAGCATCTTAGTACTGATAGTGTCCGTGATTGACTCAGTATCGATGTGCTCACTTGTTTTGTTCTTGATTCGCTCTACAAACACGATTGGACGTTGCTCACGAGTAATGTAAGACACAGAACCAGACGCCATCATGCTATCGACCATTTCACCCGCAATCGTTTGAAGGTCAGTTGAACCGAAATCGATTGTCGTGGTTTCTACTGCTTGTGCATCACCGTAGCTTACCTTGTTTGAACAACCGCCTAAAATAACCGCTAAACCTAGTAGCGCAACGACACTCTTTTTCATTTTGTTTCCTCAACTTATCACTGAGTGGGGTTACCCTCACTCTTAAATTCTTGTATTGGCGAATCAATGAATCCGCTTCTTAAATCTAAGTTACTGCTCTCGGAACTGAACTCGGAATTGAGTTGCTTTCGGGTTTACCGATACTTCCGACAACGAGATACTTTCAAAACCACGAACGATCGCTTGCTTCCAAGGGCCTTGCTTTAGGTTGACCTCAAGCCCGGCATCGTCGTACCAGTAAAAACGATAAAGGATATGTTGATCGCCTTTATAGTTACTGTTTAAACGAACGATTCCGCGCGTATGACCGTCGACCAGATCGGTACGGATATCTTCAACCTGTAAACGGCTGCCCAATACCTTGTCACCAAAGAAAACGTTCTGAGTCAGACTATCGACCCTTACGCCAGCTGTATTATCAGCACAACCAGCCAGAGCCATAACCGCTGCTAAACTCACTAACCACTTTTTCATTACAGCCTCCCTAGCTGTTTATGCCACATTGTTGCATTGTTACCTTGTCGAGAAATCCACACCAAAGTGGTCTGCCCTTCTCGGATATCAAAGTCGTACGTTTTAGCGCCCGCTTCTAGCGTATATTGACCGCTGTTTGCTACGAACGTGCTGCTCTTAATCTCAGCCGGTAGAGATTGCCAACTGCGAGTGTCTGGTTGTTCGGTGAATGTATTCCACACATTGAACAAGATATTACCGACATCGTTGCCTTTGGTCGCTTCTTTACGGATACGGTCTTTAGCGACCACACGTAAAGCCTGACGGATAACAATGCTCGTCATACGTTCAGATAAATCGTTCTGCGCCATCGCGTTTACGTCAGTGATCAAATGTTCTTGTAGCGGTTGCCCGCTGATTCGCAAGGCAGAAAAACGCTCCACGTTTTGGCTCGGATAATAGGGCAGTGCCAGAGAGTATATTGCGCCCTGATCGCGACTGTCATAAACAGGTAAATCTAATCGCCAACTGTCCATTGCTTGTACAGCGCTTTGTTCTTGAAGCACAATCACTCGCCCTTCACCTGCACCAAGCTTAGATGATTGCTTGTAACGCTTTTCCAATGTCGCTAAATCTTGTCGCATCCCTAAACGCGCGGCAGTTGCCATCGTTCTGTCGATAATTTCTTGGTTGTCTGGCATAACAGCCAAAGCACGACGATAGTCAACGTATGCGCTGTTTAAATCATTCGAAGCTTCGTAAAGCAGTCCAGACAAAAACATCAAATACGCATTCTGTACCGACTGCAGCTTTTTACCCGCGTCAGGATAGTTTGCAAGGATACTCCCCACATTGGCAGACAACCCCTGCTTCTTCGCATCGCTGGCTGCACGGTCTAACTCAGCTTCACGTTGCTTCTTTGCTTGTTCTTGAACTTGGTTGGCGCGACGCATTTCGATCACCGCACCTTCTAAATCGTTTTTCTTGAGATAATTTAAACCGAGATACAGATGAAGAAACCCCAGCTCATAATCGGCTGGCACATACTCGGTAATATTATCATTCACCGCCAACGCACCCACGCTGGTTGCACTGTCTGAAATCGAGATCACGGCTTTTCTTTGCTGCTCAGTTACCGCCTGATCCGCCACTTCAAACGAAGACTTACTCTCTGGGTATTGCTGATCCAGAAGGTTAATTCTGCCTCTTTCAAAGTTATCAAGGATGTCACCCGCAGCGTAATCTGGTAGCTCTTGTTGAGCCTCTGAATAATCTCCAGATTTAACGGCTTGGTAGATCTCTTTGTTTTGCGCGCTGTAATGACTGAACAGGTTTCCTGCAGACATACTTGCACAGCCCGCAGTCAACGCCGATAACAGGGCAATGGAAGCGAATCTAAACTGTTGCTTCACTTATCGTCTCCGTGCATGTTTAAAATGCCAACTTTGTTAGGGTCTGCTGACCTTTCGTGGTTAAATTTTGTTCGAGATAGAATCATTTTAGGCGCGGCAAGGAGTATGTAGCCTAGTCATTCTAAGTTAATACTTCTTAACAAAGCATAAAACGATTCTAGCCGAACCCTTCGGGCAGTCTTTGTGGTTCATTTCTACTGCGTTATCAGCTTCTCATGTAGGCTAGCTACACTTCAAAGCCTCTGCCTTGTAGAAATTTCCCACAAAGTGCTGCAAAAATCAGCTCGAAAGGTCAACAGACCCTAGTCTCATTGTCAAAACGAAACGTGTTGTAAAAAGGATCTCAAGCCAGTTGAAACCCTACTGATTTAGCCTCTGCCTAGGCGATGCCGACATTCAGACAACAGATAGAACTTAAAGTTGGCATACAAACTACAAATTTTCCAACTAACTACTTGTGTTAACCCACTAATAAGTTCGTTTAAACCAACTCATTAGCTTTCATTAACTTGTTAGCTTTGCATTAGCTCATTAATAGCGGACCAAGTGGACGGCCACCAACCAAATGCATGTGAATATGGTAAACCTCTTGGCCGCCATGAGAATTGCAGTTCACAATAAGACGGTAGCCATCTTCTGCGATGCCTTCTTCTTTTGCTAACTTGCGAGCCACGGTAAACATGCGCCCCATCATGGCTTCATCTTCTACTTCAACATCATTCGTTGTTGGAATCAGCTTGTTTGGGATGATTAAGATATGGCTTGGCGCGCGAGGGTTGATATCGCGAAATGCCGTTACTAAATCGTCTTGGTATAGTAGATCTGCTGGGATTTCTTTATTGATGATCTTACTAAAAATGGTTTCTTCAGCCATGTTTCTCTCCGATAAAACATTTATTTTTTAATGCTTTGAGTATGCGCTATGCCGCATCAAACCACAATAAATCTGCTTTAAAGCATAATAAAAAACACCGTTCAAATCAAAGAAAACGAGCCTTAGCTCTCAAGAATGGCATGTTGGTTATAACTGAGGGCTATTTTTGACGTGTGCGTCATAAAATGCGTAAACGGAGCTCAATAGAATGCTGATAATTTTGTTAGTTTTACTTTGACCTGACATTAGGTCTGCATTTTTATTTAGGGAGAAAGCCATGAAGGGATCTGTGATCAAGCGTATGTACGCTGGTTTTGCACTGATCATCATCATGTTCGCAGTCACGATAACCATCATGATGAACAGCATGAATCAGATACACAGCAATTTTGAGAGTGTCTCAGAAACCTCACTACCACTTGTCGCGCTTTCAAATCAAACAAGTGTTCAATTGCTTTCTGCTGATAAATCATTCAAAGATTACTTAACCACACAAAACGCTGAACGCATGTCTGCAATGCGTACTGAGTTTGCTGCGTCACAAAACTCGTTTTCAGAAGTTCTCGGAAGTTTAGAAGCGGCAAGCCAAAACAATGTTTCGCTCACTGAACGCATTGCCCAATTAAGAGCAATGGAAGAACGCTACTTCGCTGAAGCTGACGAAGCGATGAACAACTACGTCGCGATGTTTGAAGCTCAAGAGCAAGTACAGAAAGCATCTCGCGATTTCCAACGCTTACATTCAGAGTTAGCTGTTGGCATGAAAGAGTACGTTGCCGACCAAAAAAGCATCTCTGTAAAAGTGATGGCAAAAAGCTACTTCATTAAACTTCAAGATGCTGAAGTGATTACCTCTGATGCGCTAGCGAGTTCTGATGTTGCCTTCGTTCAGAAAGCTGTTAACCAAAACAAAAAGGCCGTTACTCACCTTAACTACGCTTACCGCGGCCTATCCACACAACTGCCAGCACTTAAAAATGTCTTTGATGAATCGGTTCAGAAGTTCACCAAAGACGTTGGTCAAAAAGGCGGTGTGTTGGACAAACACAACAACTACTTGAAAGCGAAACAAGCTCTGTACATCAACATTGCTAACTTAGCCGTAGAAATAGACCAAGCCATGGCTGTTTTAGACTCATTCAACGTGACTGCGGAAGAGCAACTGAACGCTTCACTTGAAGACGCAAGCAGCATCTACGACAAAGGCCTGTTCAATGCGATTGCAATTGGTATTGTTGTCACCGTATTCGCTGCAGCAATTGGTTACCATATTGCACATAGCGTAAGAGAGCCATTAACTCGCATCCTGGGTACATTAGAAGGCCTAACTGAAGGCGATATGACTCAGCGAATCGATATTCGTTATGACAACGAATTCAGCCGAGTGAGTCGTCACATCAACACCTTAGCCGACAACCTACGCAATATTCTGGTGAAACTGAATGACGCTTCAGATGACTTAACGAAGACCGCAAGCGTAAACCAGAAAACCTCTACAGAGACGCAAGCTCAACTGAACAGCCAACGTGAGCAAACGGCAACTGTCGCGACCGCAATGACAGAAATGTCTCATTCTGTACAAGAAGTGGCGAACAGCGCGCAAAGCTCACTTACCATGGTTCAACAAGTAGAATCGGCTTCTGAGTCTGGTCGTCAGATAATGAACACCAACATCAGTACCATTAACCAGCTTGAGGTTCGTCTTACTGAATCTGTTGGTGCTGTAGGTGAGTTGCAGCAGATGAGTAGCCAGATTGGCTCAATCCTCGACGTGATCCGTGGTATTGCAGAACAAACCAACCTACTTGCACTCAACGCGGCAATCGAAGCGGCGCGTGCCGGTGAGCAAGGTCGTGGTTTTGCAGTGGTTGCCGATGAAGTACGCGTGCTAGCACAGAAGACCACTCAATCAACGTCTGAAATCGAGACCATGATCAGCAACCTGCAATCAAGCTCGAAAACAGCAAGCAACGTAATTGAAAGTTGTATGAGCGATATGGACATGTCGGTTCAACAAGCTTCAAGTGCCAACAGTGCGATGGAAGAGATCCAAGCCTTGATTCTAGAGATCAGCCACATGAGTACACACATCTCTCAAGCAGCTGCTGAGCAGAGTGAAACTTCTGGTGATATTGCGCGGAATATAGAAGACATCAACCATATCGCAGATAAGAGTTACCAAGCGATGTCTTCAATTGCTGAAGCAAGCCAAAACCTAACAATTCTCGCAAACCAACAAGGTGATTTGGTTCATCAGTTCAAGCTATAGATAGCTGAGAAATTGATAGATATTTAGTGAGAATATTGGGACTTCTTACCCAATAGTGATAACTATTTGAACAAGGGCAACTTTTATCAAGGGTTGCCCTTGTTTTTTATGATCTTTGTCATTATATGATTATTAAGGCTTGCTGCTTCCCGTTTTTTCTTTCACCTTTATGAGCGAGCCGCTATTAAGGAATTTATATGGCTGTTCATGTTGGCATTATCGATCAAGATCCCATTCGCTTGATCACCCCACTACTCGATAACCGAACGATCAGCACTCACATCGTGTTCATCGGTGACAAGAATCAAGTCAGTATTTACCAACGCTTAGACAGCGTTTTGCAAAAACGCGACATTACGAGTGAATTTTTCGAGATTCCAACCCTCGTAAATACATCCGCGATTAAAGAGTCTATCCAAAACCTTGCCGAAGACCTCAAAGCTCGTGGTGAAGAAGTGAAACTCAATGCAAGTTGTGGCCTTCGTCACCGCCTACTTTCTGTCTACGAAGTATTTCGTACTTACCACTGGCCAATCTTTGTTGTTGAACCAAACAGTGACAAGCTGTGCTGGCTTTACCCGAATGGCAAAGAAGACGCACAAGTTCAAGACCGAATCACTATCGACGACTACCTGACTGTGTTCGGCGCTCGTGGTGAATTCAGCGATGTACAGCTGTCTCCGCAACTTGATCAAAAGCTTTATGAGCTGGGTGAACGCTGGGCAAGTAATGCACTAGAACTAGGCCCAGGCCTCGCTACATTGAACTACCTTGCAACGACCTGCCGTAAAGAACAGAGGCTTGATGTAGGGTTGTCAGAGAAACAACAAGGTTATCGCGAGCTAAACATGCTGTTGAGCGATTTGGTTGAAGCTAAGATCGCCACTTATGACAATGGTATTTTGACGTTTGCCAATGAAGACGCACGACGCTTCTCAAACGGCGAATGGCTTGAAACATTGGTTCATAGCACAGTTAAGCAGATCCAAGATGATATGCCGACCATTCAAGATCGCTCTTTGAATGTTCAAGTTTATCGTCAACTCGGCGAGCGCGAGGTGCGTAACGAGCTTGATGTTGCTTCTGTAGTGAACAATAAGCTGCACATCATCGAGTGTAAGACCAAAGGTATGCGTGATGATGGCGATGATACCTTGTACAAACTGGAATCGCTTAGAGACCTTCTGGGTGGCCTACAAGCACGTGCAATGTTAGTGAGTTTCCGACCTCTTCGTCATAACGACATCACACGAGCAGAAGATCTTGGCCTTGCATTGATTGGCCCTGACGAATTAAAAGATCTTAAAACACACCTAGCGGCATGGTTTACCGCCGCCGGTGGTGATGAAGATTTAGAGTGCTAAAAATAAATAGACTCTTGAGAGCTGAACGCTCTTAAGTAAATCTAAAAAGGCGAATGACTATTGAGTCACTCGCCTTTTTTTCTCCAGCTATTCGTCTGTTTTGCTCTATTTTCATCTTTCAACTATCTATGCCTTTAATTTCTTTGCCTCATAAAAAATGGCCGCATCATTCGATGCGGCCATTTTTAAATCTTGGAAACAGACTTAAAGCACTTTAAGACTAAAAGTATTTTTACAACTTAAAGCATTTTACGAGCAGCTTCTACAACCACTTTGATTGAACGAGCTTCTGTTACTTTTAGCGTTTCGTGATCAGGCGTCTCTTTTTGAGTACGGTTGATGATTACACCAGCAACACAACCCGCTTTAAGACCAGAACTTGCACACATAGTTAGAAGCGTTGCAGATTCCATTTCGAAGTTTAGAACGCCCATGTCTTGCCATTCTTGCATAGAGCCTTGGAAACGCTTAACAACGCGACCAGAGAACGTGTCGTAACGCTCTTGACCTGGGTAGAACGTATCGCTTGATGCCGTTACGCCCATGTGAACTGTTGCACCTGATTCATCAACTGCCGCTTTCATTGCTGTTGCAACTTCGAAGTCAGCAACTGCTGGGAACTCCATTGGAGCAAAGTGCAGGCTAGCGCCGTCTAGACGAACAGAACCTGTAGAAACAATCATGTCACCCACGTTTACGTGTGGTTGGATAGCACCAGTAGTACCAACACGAAGGAAAGTGCGAACACCAAGTTGAGCAAGCTCTTCAACTGCGATAGAAGTAGATGGACCACCGATACCTGTTGAACATACAACAACTGGCTTGCCGTCTAGCTCTGCGCGGTAAAGCGTGTATTCACGGTGACTAGCAAGAAATACAGGATTCTCCATCTCTTCGGCAATTTTTTGCACACGAGCAGGATCACCAGGAATGATCGCAAGAGTAGCACCGTTAAGATCTGCTTCAGTAACACCTAAATGGAAAACAGCTTGAGACATAGTTCGCTCCTTTTGGCTTATTGGGCTTTGTTAACCCTTATTTAAGCTCATAGTAAATTCGTGGGGTACGAACACACTCTAACCAAGCTCATTACAAAATGAAGTGACGAGCGTCACACCAATGATCGCAACAAGATTTCAAGTTT
The DNA here is from genome assembly GCF_021728315.1 of Vibrio sp. L5-1. Taxonomy (NCBI): domain Bacteria; kingdom Pseudomonadati; phylum Pseudomonadota; class Gammaproteobacteria; order Vibrionales; family Vibrionaceae; genus Vibrio; species Vibrio sp. L5-1. Next base: position 698,613 of record NZ_JAKKCQ010000002.1, read on the forward strand.
CACGAAAAACCGATTGGCATCACAAAAATAAGCAATCCATACGCCTACGTTGCATACTAATGAGACAAAAAACGCCTTTAGCTTATTAAGACTAAAGGCGTTTATTTGCATCAAAATAGTGAATATTAGCTAGAAGTGCTTAATCCGCTTTTGATTTGAATCGAAGCAAACGCAGAGCGTTGAGTGTCACCAAAGCTGTTGCGCCACTATCCGCTAAGACTGCCACCCATAAACCGGTAATACCCAGTAAGCTTGTCACCAAGAACACGCCTTTCAAACCGAGTGCAAGTGCGACGTTTTGACGGATGTTATTCATGGTCGCTTGCGACAGTTCAATCATCGCAGGGAGTTCTGTTAAGCGATTATGAGTCAGAGCTGAGTCAGCCGTTTCCAACGCCACATCTGTGCCACCGCCCATTGCTATACCCACATTAGCGGTTTTCATAGCCGGCGCATCGTTGATGCCATCGCCCACCATGGCGACGTGTGACTGCTGAGATAACTGTTCAACGTAAGACACCTTATCGCTTGGCAATAGGCTTGCTTTATACTGCATACCAATCTTGCTGCTGATCGCTGCCGCGCTTCGCGGGTTATCCCCAGTAAGCATGATAGATTGAATTCCCAAGTCATTGAGTCGTTCAATCGCAAGCTTAGCGTCACTACGTAACGTGTCTTGCCAAGCAATCAGACCAATCACAGTCGCAGCTTGCTCGATTGATTCTTCTTGATCTTTAAGCTCAAGAGCAACCACAACCGTCTTGCCCTCGCCTTCTAATGCCTCAACCTGAGAAACAACATCGGCACCAAGATCGAACGTCACCTTAGAAGGCGATAGAACCTGATACTTAATTCCGTCGACATCGCCTTCAACACCACTACCGATCAGCGCGGTCTTGTTGTGTGATTCAGGAATCTCAATATTCAGTTCTTTCACTTTAGCAACTAGCGACTGCGCCAATGGGTGAGTAGAACCCACTTCAATTGCTCCAACCACACGAAGCATCGCATCTTGTTGCCAACCCGATAGAGGCTGAATGTCCGTAACCTGAGGCTTACCTTCAGTCAGTGTGCCCGTCTTATCGAAGGCAATAGTTTGAATTTTACCAAGCTGCTCCAATGCTGCGCCGCCTTTAATTAGCGCACCACGTTTCGCGGCGGCTGCCAAACCAGACGTAATCGCGGCTGGAGTCGAGATAACCAACGCACACGGACAAGCAATCAACAATAGCGCTAAACCACGATAGACCCACGTTTCCCACGGCTGGGCGAACAGCAATGGTGGTGTGATGATGACTAAAAGAGCAATCAACATCATTAACGGTGTATACCAGCGACTGAACTTATCGAGGAATCGCTCGAGTGGTGCTTTACGTGACTCTGCCTCTTCAATCAGATGAAGAATACGGTCGATCGCGTTCTCACCCTGTTTTGAAGTGATGGTAATACGCACCACTTTATCAACCACCACAGCGCCAGCCATGATGCTATTACCTTCGATATGTTCAACAGGAACAGATTCACCGGTTAACGCACTTTCATCAAAGCTTGCTGCGTCGGTAATCAGTTTGCCATCAGCAGGTAAACGAGAGCCCGCCGCCACTTCAATCACATCACCGGGAACCAGTTCACTGACTGCAACTTCGACACGCTCGCCGTTGATAATCTTAGTCGCGTTTTCTGGTACCAATGCCATTAGCGCTTGAACGCCACTTCTTGCTCTTGATGAAGCAAACGCTTCTAAGCGCTCACCAATCAAAAACAACAGTAAAACCATCGCCGCTTCCGCGGTTTCGCCCAGATACAAGGCACCCAGCGCGGCAACACTCATTAGAGTTTCTATTGCGAAAGGTGTACCTGAACGTGCCAACTGAACCGCTTTCTTAGCAACCGGATATAATCCGAGTAGACAGGTTGCGGTGAATAAGCCTTCACTTAATTGAGGATATGTACTTTTCAGAAGCGCAGCGAACAGCATTGCCGCTGCAATCGCGATAATCTGAAAATTAGGTTGGATGTACGCTTGCCAAAAAGTCTCAGGTTGTTGTTTTTCTTTCTTAGAACCGACTTCCGAAAGAGGGAAACCCGTTTTGATAGAGACCTGTTCAATGGTGTCGGCCAGACTTTCATTATCGAATTTAACAACCAGTTTTTCGGTAGCAAAAAGAACCTTCGCTTGAATAACACCGTCAATATTACTGATCGCGTTTTCTATTTTTCTTGCACAAGCTGGGCAGTCCATTCCGGCAACCAGCCAACTTTTGGAAAATTGGGCGTTGATAGACTCAGTTAAGGGCAGCCGGTCTTCTTCTCCACTGTCTGAACCACAACAATCATCTGCTGATGCAGAAGCCGTCGTAGAACTACAGCATGATGAAGTACCCGCTGCCGTGATGCTGGAAATTTTAGGGCTGGAACAGCTTGCTCCTGCCGCTTGAGGTTGAACGTCCACTTTTGTTGAGCGGCACGCTGCATGTTTTGCGCACATAATGTATCTCCTTAATACTCAAAAGCCTTGAGGTTGTTGCCGGCTAATCACAGCAACCAAACCTTAAGTTCATCAAAAGTATAAACCTTGGAGGTAACTCCAAGGTCAAGAAGAAATTGTCCAAGGCCAAGAAGAAATTTGCAAACCGACCAACCTCATATTGGAATGCCGGTTTTATTGCGACTTGAACTCTTTACACTCTTCTCTGTTCGCAGATACATCATCAATAAGAACCGCATCGTGTGAACAAAACGGCTGTGTATTCAAGCTCACTATCGACACATCGTCTTCTACAGGGTCAACTTGGGAACCTTGCATAAGCTCGGCAATATGATAGCGAAGCACCAAGGTACCAAGTATTCCGAACAAAACATTACCCAAGGCTTGCCCATACAACACACCCAATGCGCCATACCATTGCGAGCCTAAGTAGACGAACGGCAATGTACCGAGAGTGGCTTTACCCAGATTCAGTGCTGTCGAGTAAAGCGGTTTACCCAGATTATTGAAAGAAGTATTGGCAACAAACAGCGCGCCATTAAAAGTAAAGGTTAAGGCGACATAAGTACAAAATGCCGCAACAATAATTGCAGCATCACCTTGCAGGCTAAAGCCTTGGATCACATAGTCTTGGACAAAGTACAACAGAATACAGACGGCGATGGTGTATGCCGTAGTAACCAACAATGAGTTGTTGAGTGTTTCTTTTACTCTGTCCATTCGTTCTGCACCAAAGTTTTGCCCAATGATTGGGCCGACAGCGCCGGACAAGGCAAAAATAACCGCAAAGCAAACTGGCGTTAGACGACCAATCACGGCAAAGCCCGCGACAAAATCCTCGCCGTATTGCGCGATACCCGTTGTCACAATCGCATTACCGATAGGTGTTGCGGTGTTAGTGATAATGGCGGGAAGCGCAATGGCCAATATAGGGCGAATATTAATGCGCCACTGCACCAGTGAAGGAGGTGCAACCAAGTGATGACTACGAATCAGAGGATACAGCGAGAAGAGAAGCACCGAAAAACGGGCAAAAACAGAAGCAATAGCCGCCCCTTCTATATTCCAGCCAAAGCCAAAAATAAACAGGGGGTCCAAAATCGCATTAACGATACCGCCTGACAAGGTCGCCCACATCGAACGTTTGGCATCACCTGCCGCTCTTAAGCCCGCACCCGCTGCCATCGCCAACGCCAAAAAGGGACCACTTGGTAGCAAAATCTGTAGGTAAGCTTGAGCACGCTCTGCGGCAACCCCTTTTGCCCCTATAGCGGCTAACAGTTCTGGGATATAAGCAAACATCACCGCGGTAATCGTCAAACTGATGACAAAAGCGGTCAGCATAATACTGGTGGCGAGGTTTCGAGCGTGTTCCTGATTCTTTGAACCGATCGCTTTGGAAACTAACGCGCCCATAGCAATGGAAGTACCGATCGAAACGGAGGTAGAGAAAAAAGTCAGCGTGCCTGCAAAACCCACCGCAGCGGCCAATTCGACTTGTCCCAACATACTGATGAACAACATATCGAGTAAATCGACCACGAATAACGCCATCAAACCGACTGAGCCAGCCCCCGACATCACCAATATGTGGCGCATCGTTGAACCTTCTACAAACTTTGCCGTTTGATTTGACATGAAACCTCCAAAAGCTGGGACACCCACAAGCAAGCTCTCTAAACTAGTGACCCAAAACTAGCGTTCCACAAGCTAGGGAGCCACAAAGAAAGGATCTACCAAGAAAAGCTCTATACAGAAAAAAGGCGCTAGTGCGCCTTTTTCAATTGAGGGTATTGAGAAAAATAATCGTTCTTAACACGCTACTATACCTGATGTTTGAAGCATTCTTCCAAGTTCTTGCCAATTGCTCTCAAAACATCGGTTCTGGTGATCATACCCACTAGCTTTTTGTTATCGAGCACTGGATAAGCTTTGGGTTTACCCACTTGCATCATATCTGCCAATTCAATGATGGATAAGTCTGGTGATACCGACAGCACCTCTTGGTACATGCAATCACCCACAATGTGTGTGTCTTGGCAGAAATAGCTTACCTTCACCAATTTTTCTAATAAATCTTGCTCAGAAAGGAAACCAATAACTTGCTCATTATCATCAATTACTGGACCGCCCATGTGATGGCTGCTCATTACCCTATCTAACGCGAGACTTAACGGCATGTCAGGAGTGAATGTCACAACCTGCGGCGTCATGTAATCTTTCACTTTTATTGAATGCATTGCGTTCTCCCTAAATACTTTTCGTCATGTCTTTTTCTATCTTGTTAACCTAATTGTTGTCTAAAATCTTGATTTTACTAAATGGATTTCAACAATTTTATTGATAGGTAAAACCTACCAAGGCGAGAAAACAAGGTCACAAAAGGCTTGTGAGCATTTTTACGCGAGCAAAAAAATAAAAAATAGAGTCCTTACAAAGCCTTACTTTATGACACTGGCTTGAATGAATAAACCTTGTACTCTTCACACCATAAATAATTATATCGTTACAATTAGGCCGTTTATGCAACACAACAACAGTATGTACGCGTACATTTATTCCGGTGTCGATGGTACAGAAAATACCCTCATCGCCACTGTCGATAACCAAGAAAAGCCGCTTATCTCTAGCTGCGTCGATGAGATAAAACACATGTCTAGCTTAGCGATTGATCTGGCGGCAAAACACAATTTGAAAGTAAAACTGGTCAAATACCAAAGAGAGCAAGAAATCGACTTCGGCTTGTTCGTTAAATAGCAAACTCATCACACATGTCTTAACTGACAAGCTCAACAAGCATTGTCAACGACACATGAATACCGTATTTTGTGGCAAGTTCTTGAGTAGGTAATCACATTGACGATGATTACCTGCTTTAACCGATAAGCGCTCGAATTGGAGACATCCGTCGCACCGCTTTTCATTGTCCAAACGGTTCACTATGACTTCGCTTCGTTCCCCTCACACTGTTCTATCTCACTTTATCCCTAAGCTAAAAAGCTACTTTAGCGAATTGTTAGATTTCCAATCGCGCATTTGGGTGGTTCATATCTTTGAAGACTCCATCACCGATCAGTCCTTTGTGATAAATGAAGATGGCTTTAAAGAGCCGTTAGAGTGGATGAAGAAACGAGCCTATCAAACCGCGATGCTTGAACGAGTAGAGAAGATGAAAATCTCACAAGTCATTGAGATTCAATTTGAAGACAAGATGCATCGATTGATGCGAGTAAAGTAACTCTTATTGTTTGATCATTCACGAAAGCCCTTTGCTAGAAATCAAGCACAAAAAAGGCCAGCACTCGCTGACCTTCTCTCATTGATTAAAAACCATCATCTAACGCGCACAATACTCATGCCACAGACGCACCGCTTTCTGGTATGCCTCAGTTTTATCGTGCGTTTCTGCGAATAAAATCGCAGTCATACTGTCCACAACACTGTTCGCCATCAGCTCCATCTCATCTTCCGGTGTACCCAGCACACATTCAGAAGGCAGAGGCAGTTCAACATTCATCGTGCCTTCCCAGTAGAAAGATTCCACCTTCTCAGGAGAACTCATCCACACAGTTTGACTCACTTTAGGGTTGTATTCTGATTCGCCATTCATGCCTTTAAATGAAATCACCGAGTGGGATTTATTACCAATGACATGCTCAACTTCAGCGTGTAACTGAGGAAAGCCCGGGTGAAAACTTCCACGTAAACCCAAACGGCCACCACCTGGGTTCAATGCTCGAACTACCGTGTTGATCGGTGTTCTCAGTCCGTAGCGGTGTTTCCAACCGATCATAGTTTGAGCTTCAGGAGCGAAGTTCGCTAAAGGTAAGTAAGCAATGCCATCCGCTTCTAGGATCTGCTTTGCGTCTTGTGGGTCGGCAGCACTGCGAACACCAACAAGATGCAAGTGAGTCTCGACGTGTGTGCGACCACTTGGCTTATCCATATAACCGTGCATCAGAACTTTGTAGCCATCGTCTGCCAGTATTTTTGCCGCCAGCAAGTTCCAAGGCTTACCACTCGCGGTATCGTTACGCTTACCTGCGTAGCACGGCCAGTCAATATCAGCGCCTAAGTCTGGCACTCGAGATTGAAAGGCTTTTACAAAGCCTGCGATCTCTTCATTGGTTTCATTCTGCACACGAATCAACATCAGTAGCATAGCCATTTGGTCGTCACCGACCTCTCCGCTTAAATACTCATCCATGATGCGGTAGGCTTGTTCGAACGATAAAGGCTTACGCCCTCTTTCTCCTCGTCCAACTGTACGAATACACTCTAAAATACTACTCATTGATTGTTTATTCTCTTCCGTTGATATCAATAAAATTCGAATACGCTTTCGATTCTATGATACCCACAGTGCATTGCAAAGCGATTCAGTTGCTATCGACCTAATTACCAATACGTGGATTGGTGTTCTAAAAGTAAACTTACTGGTGTAAAATTATCGTATGCAATGCTAACTGCGACCTATTGAGTAATATCCAAATGACTGTAAAAAAAACGCTGAGCCAAAGAAAACGTGAATCGATCGTTGCCGCTGCTATCGCAGAGTTTACTGAGCACGGTTACAAGGCCACCAGCATGGATAAAATATCGAGCCGCGCGGAAGTATCAAAGCGCACTGTATACAACCACTTTGCCAGCAAAGAACTGCTTTTAGATGAGATTCTAGACAGTATTTGGAGCAAGACTCTCGCCGCGACGCATTTCCCTTATCAAGCAGAACTGCCACTTGAAGAACAACTTTCGTCGATAGCCAACCAAGAACTTGAGTTACTTGATTCTGAAGGCTTCATCGACCTGTCACGTGTACTCTTTTCTGAGTATTTCCATAACGCCGAACTGGCGCATCAAGCTATGGAGAAATATTCCCAAGCAGAAAGTGGACTCACAACCTGGATTAAAGCAGCACAGGCAGACGACCGCTTAATTGAACTAGACCCTCTATTTGCATCTACCCAATTTATTGCACTGTTAAAGTCTTTTGCATTTTGGCCACAAATCATTGGTCATGCGCCGTCACCGGATGCGGAACACAAACAGGTGATCATCCAGTCCAGTGTCGAGATGTTCCTGAAACAGTATCAAGCGTAATAAAAGTTGAGCTCGGCTAAGTTTTATTGGGTTTGATTAGAGATGCACAAACGAGTGAGGTATGATTCGCCCGCTTCACTCGTTTACCAAGACTAAGAATTCATGCCAAAGTTGATTAACAAAATTTGGGTACACGCTTTCATGCTCTTCGCTATGCTAATGGCCACCATTAGTGTGGACAGCATCGCGAGCAGCAATGCTCTGCAAGCCCCTCAAGCTCAATCAACTTCTGCCAATAGCTTCTCTTTCTCTGCTTCTAACATCAGTTCTGTAGAGAGCACCCCAACACCTTATTCCAGCGCACAACCCAACGTTGAGCACCACTGCTGTGGATCAGTCTGTCTACTGAAAATGCCACCACTTATCGTTTCTGAATCTTTCGAATCGCAGATTGAATCACTGGCACTGATAGAAAAAGAGCCTTCGCACAAAGCGATTGTTTCACCACAAGCGCCATACCGCCCCCCTATTTCCTAATCGTTTGTCCCTGTTTGGTAATATCTGCCACCAAGTTATAACAGCACTTTTGCTGTATCAAATGACATCCGAATTTAGGAAATGAACACATGAAAAAACTATTTAATCTCTTTGCCGCTCTACTCTTGAGCGCTTCAGTAAACGCCGCACAATTTGAAGAAGGCACGCACTACAAAATCCTTGATGTAGCAAAGGCCGACAAGCCTGTCGTTACCGAATTTTTCTCTTTCTACTGCCCGCATTGTTACAAGTTTGAAGGGGTCATTAAGTACCTAAAAGCAGACTTGCCAAAGTCTGCAAGCTTCAAAAAAGTGCACGTCGCTTTTATGGGTAACAACATGGCAGTACCAATGGCGAAGGCTTACGCGACCATGATTGCTCTAGACGCTGAAGAAAGTATGGTTCCTGCCATGTTTGCTCAGATCCATGAGAAGCAACAAACACCAAAAAATGAAGCAGAACTGCGTAAAGTTTTCATTGATAACGGTATCGATGCGAAGAAGTTTGATGCGGCATACAACGGCTTTGCAGTGAACTCGATGCAAAAACGTTTCGATAAAGAGTTTGATCAAAGCACACTAACAGGTGTTCCTGGAGTTCTGGTTAACAACAAATACATCGTGAAACCGGATCAAATCAAGAGCTACGAAGAGTACAACCAACTAGTGAATTACCTGCTAACGCTCTAAGTCTGTTTTTCATCTCAAAGCCAGTGATTTCATCGCTGGCTTTCTTATATATGAAGTATCCCTAGTCACTCACCATTCCCGTAAATCCGCTTGGGAAGTATTGTTAACTGGCATCCTCCACAATTTTTCATATACTGCACTCAATTAAGCTATCCACTGTGCTGTAGCATTCAAAATATTAGCACTCAAATATTGGGACCTTTATGATCATTCTGACCACAAACTTTGGCGACATTGAAATTGAACTGAACCTTGAAAAAGCGCCGGTAACGTCGAAAAACTTCCTTAAATACTGCCAAGATGGCTTCTACGAAGGCACAACATTTCACCGTGTTATTGAAGGTTTCATGATTCAAGGTGGTGGACACACTATCGACATGACAGAAAAGCCAACTCGTGCACCTATTGTGAATGAAGCTAACCGCGGCTTAAAGAACGTGATTGGATCTCTCGCAATGGCTCGCACTGACGCACCCCATTCAGCAACGGCGCAGTTCTTTATCAACCTTGACGACAATGATTTCCTTGATCATACAGCAACCAGCAACTCAGGTTGGGGCTACGCTGTGTTTGGTAAGGTATCAGCAGGTATGGATGTGGTAAACAAGATTGCGCTTGCACCAACCACCACTCGCTGGGGACATGAAGATGTGCCGTGTGAAGACATCGTGATTACTAAAGTCACTGTTCGCGACTAATTCACTCACGTGCTTTCCAGCCCCTAGTGCATTCGAATTGATTGCACAAAGAAAAGAAGGCAGCGCGATAGAACTATGGTGGTAAGGGTTCGACTTTACCACCTGTATTCAAAGCTCGTTGTTAGAACCGTTACCAACGAGAGCGGTAAGTACGGTGACATCCTTTACAAGTATTGTTCACAGAATCTAACCCTTGTTCTGCGCTCGACAAATCTTGCTCAACACTCGCTTGATAAAGCTCTGAAAAGCCTTGGTTCATCTGCAACATCAGTTGGTTAAATTTCTCAGGCTTGCTCCAAATCTCCCTTTTTGCCTTACCTCCAGTATCACCTTCAGCAAAATTCGCGTTCAATACGGTTCCATGTTCCACCAACATTTCACTTAGCTCACCCACTCTCTGCCAATCTACATCGCTGTTATTCAGTTCAGAATCAACTTGTTTAGTAACCTCTTCAATAGAACTGAAAGCTTGCTGACGATTATTTACAGCATCCGCTGCGGCGATAGAGATCATAGGTAGAGCAATCGTAGGCAGTGCGATGATTAGAGCGATAGTGAATTTTTTCATAATGTCATTCCTAGTGATTAATTGATTGAGTGGTTAATTGACTGAATGATTTCGTCGTTAATTACTGATTGGTTTCTTAGTAAATTACGGCTTGATAGTTCAACCGTAATCGAAGATATGCATTCAATTTACACAACAATAGTTGCTTAAGCAACTATTGTTGTGTAAATTATTCCCACCAAGCAAATTCGCAAACAGGAAAAGCATTATGAAAATCTGGGATCTACCAACTCGACTTTATCACTGGCTTCAAGCCGCACTCTTTATTGGTCTTGCTGCGTCAGGGTTTAACGGACAAGGTCCTCATGTCTACTTGGGCCTCGCACTGTTCAGTCTAATTTTATGGCGCTTGGTTTGGGGAGTCGTCGGCAGCGATACCAGTCGCTTTTCTCAATTTATTAGCTCCCCAAAATCGGCTTGGAATTACTTCCGCGGAAAAGCACGACCAAAACCGGGGCATAATCCGTTAGGTGCGTGGATGGTGATAGGAATGATCACGACTCTGTTTGTCCAATGTATGACTGGGCTTGTTATTGCTGGTTTCTTTGATGCGATTCCAGGTTCGGAACTCGTAATTACTGATGCAGTATTCGATGTGTTATGTACGGTGCATGGCATTGCAGCACGTATGTTAGTGGTATTTGTCATACTGCACTTGGTGGCCATTATCATCTACAAACTGCGTTCAAAGCCGCTAGTCCTTGCCATGATTACAGGTAAACAAAACCATTCAGCGTCAACGGATTATTTCATAAATAGCAGTCAATTAGCTTTTTCATCAAATAGGAAAGCGTTGTTGGTGCTAATTGCATCGGTATTAGTTACGATGACAATAGTTGTAATATCACAGTAAAATTAGGTAGCGAAAGATGCCAGAAGAGTTTGATAGACAAAAAAGCTTTGGTTGGATGATCAATGTGATCGCCAATAAAGCGACCAAAGATTTTGACACGGAATTGAAGGAACATGGCTTAACCATTGCTCTATGGCCAACCATGATGTGCCTTTGGGAAGAAGAAGGACTTACACAGCGTGATATTGCTGCGAAGTCCAAAGTCGAGAATTCGACAACAACACGAACATTAGACAAGCTAGAAAAGCTTGAGTTGGTTGAACGCAGAGCCGATCCAAACAGTCGTCGTTCTTTCAGAATCTACTTAACGGAAAAAGGGAAAGCACTCGAAGAACAACTCGTTCCAATCCCTATTCGTTTAAACAAAGAATTAATGAATGAATTGGACGCTGAAGAACAACAGCAGATGATCAAGCTACTTCAAAAGATGGTCGCAGCGATCTGATCTTACTGTGACCGGGTCTTATTGCTAGTGCATGCTTAATGAGTTCTAAACATACACTAACAAACAATACTCGGCCTTGCGCCGAGTGTTTTATTTTCGTCTCGACCATTTGATATAACAAAATAGCGAACCAATAATCACCGCTCCGCCTAGCAACTTTTGCATCTCAACCGTTTCACCCAACACGCTGACACTCAATAACAATGTCCACACGGGCTCAAGAATCATGATCAATGCCGCCACTTCCATGTTCACGGAATGCTGACCAACGGTTTGTAATAAGTAACGGATAGACGTCGCGATCACCGCAGACACGATAAACCAGAAGACTAAAGTTTTGGTGATTTCGAACTCCGGCTGAGTCGTCATGGAAGCAAAGGCTAAACCACTCACACCCACCACAAACAGTTGCACACAGATTGATGCGATAGGTTTAATATTGGTAATCACACGTTTGTTCATCACAAAGTGAACAGACAACAACATCGATGCTAGCAAGAAGTAAATCTGACTCTGCTCTACATTCCAACCATTGCCCAAAGTCAGCAGTAGCATGCCGATAATCGCGATCGGGAAAGACATCCAAAACGCACTATTAGGTTTAACTCGAAACAAAATCCAAGACACAAAGGGGGCAATGATCATAGCTAAGCTCATGATGAATGCCCCTTCCGACAAGCTTTCTGTCACCGATACTGCAAACACCCATACCTGCAATGAGGCAGACAGCAGCAAACCAACGCCGCAAAGAGAAAGAACCTGCTTAAGCGAAAGCTTACGAATATGATGAATACAAAATGGCAAAAGAATCAAACTCGCGACGAGGAATCGCACACCAATGAACACTGGCCCCGGCATTTCTAATACCACCAGCTTAGATGCAATCCATCCTATCCCAGCTAACAGGGTAGCAAATAGGAGGTAAAGCTCTCCGCGCATCGCTTTCATCATTTTACTTGGTCCAATAACAAAAAAAGCAACCCGACTCTGCAAGGTTGCTTTTTATAAACATTCAACAGGATCAAGATACTATCTCAATACTCTGTTTCAGGCAGCTGTTTTTAGCCTGCGTATTCTGGGTAATCCGTTAAACCTTTTTCAGCACCACCGAACAATGTGTTTGGATCGTGGGCTGCAAGTGGGTAACCATTTTGAATACGAGCAGGTAAGTCTGGGTTAGCAACGAATGGACGACCAAAACCAACCATGTCAGTTACGCCTTCAGTAACCGCTTTTTCGCCACGCTCACTATCGTATTTACCCGCATAAATCAGGACACCTTGATAAGCATTACGTACTGCTGATTTAAAGGTTTTCGGTGTTTCAGGTGCATCGTCCCAATCGACTTCTGCAATGTGCAGGTAAACAATTTTGTATAGGTTAAGTAGTGCTGCCGCCGCTGTGTAAGTCTCTACTGGCGTAGCATCAACGGTACCATTCAACGATGTGAACGGAGCAAGACGCACACCAACACGGTCAGCACCAATCGCTTCAACCATAGCTTCAACCACTTCACCAAGGAAACGTAAACGGTTTTCAATTGAACCACCGTATTCGTCGGTGCGGTTGTTTGCTTCAGAATCGATAAATTGATTGATCAAGTAACCATTCGCTGCGTGAAGTTCGATACCATCAAAGCCTGCTTCAATCGCATTCAAAGCCGCTTGGCGATACTGTTCAACCACTACTTTGATGTCTTGTTTCGTCATCTCACGAGGTTCAACCACATCTACAAAGCCCGGTTCATCAGTGCCGTTATCGATGAATACTTTTACGTTTTCTGCTTTAAGTGCAGAAGACGAGATTGGCTGTTCACCGCCGATGTTATCTGGGTGTGTTACACGGCCTACATGCCAAAGTTGAGCGAAGATAACACCCTCTTTGTCATGTACTGCATCGGTGACTTTTTTCCAACCCGCAATCTGCTCGTCAGAATAGATACCCGGAGTCCAAGCGTAACCTTGGCCCATAGGTGAAATTTGTGTGCCTTCAGCGATAATCAAACCTGCAGAAGCGCGTTGAGCGTAGTAATCCGCCATCATGTCGTTTGCTGAATTACCAGGTTGCGTCGCACGTGAGCGAGTCATCGGTGGCATAACAATACGGTTTTTAAGCTCGATATTACCAAGTTGAATTGGTTGAAATAATGCATTTGTCATTGTTATATCCTCGATTAACCTAGTTGAATCAGTTCGATTTGGTAGCCGTCTGGGTCAGTAATAAAAGCGATATGAGTTGAACCACCTTTCACTGGACCCGCTTCGCGAGTGACGTTACCACCTAGCGATTTGATCTTGTCGCATGCTGCGTAAATATCGTCTACACCCAATGCCAGATGACCAAACGCGCTGCCCATCTCGTACTCATTCGTATCCCAATTGTACGTTAGCTCGATCGTCGTACCACCTTGATCGTAGCCAACAAAAACCAATGTGTAGCGGTAGTCTTTGTTTTCATGGCGTTCAAGTTCCGTCATTCCCAATACCTTGGTGTAGAACTCGATAGACTTGTCTAAATCAGTAACTCGGATCATTGTGTGTAGGAATTTCATATTTCGCCCTTATTAGCACCACAAGCATGGCGCCGTTATTATTTTGAGTGGAGGTTATCCACTAATCTCTGAGTGAAATAATACGATTCAGCGAGGAATTAAGGAAATTATCAAAAATTCTCAATGTGATAATTTTTTGTTATGCATTTTATGGCTAGATCGAACTCAATGACACAAAAAAGGGAAGCCAATGCTTCCCTTCGAGTTAGACTCTTAACTAAAACCGTAAACGCCTATCTTTAAGAGTTTTTGACATTGCATCAGACGTATTAATCACTTGTTCTCTGAACCATTTATGAGCAGGGTCGCTATTTTGCTTCTTCAACCAAATCAGGTAGTGAGACATTTGCTCATAATCAAAAGGAGGCTTAAAGAGTTGTAAGCCGAGCCTCTCTTGGAACTGCAGAGCCATAGAGAGTGGGACTACTGTGATATAATCCGACTGACTACACAGCAAAATATTGCTAAACAGCGACCGTCCGTGAAATGCGATTTTACGTTTGGTTAAATCCAAAGAAGTATAATGACTCAAGCTACGAACTTTACGTCGCGTTCTGTCTAATACGGCATGCTTTTCACTCATGAACTGCGCTTCGCTGATCTCACCTTGAATGCGAGGGTGCCCCGAACGGCACACGATGGCAAAGTCTCCCTGATACAGGGTTTCACTCGCAATACTTGGGTGTTCAGGAACCACTATCTCAATCATGGCATCGAACTCTTGCGTCAAAAGATCTTCATAGATGCGATCATCACTGTCTGGTTGATCAAAGACTTCTAGCGACAAATTTTGATTGGGAAGCGCCGCAAAGCTGTCGAGTAGTACCCACTGAAGATGTTCGGGACAAGAAATAACAAACTTACGTTCAGAGACTTGCTCATCAAAGCTAGCCATCGATTGAAACACGCCATTCAATTCATTGATCGGCGCTTTGATCTGTTCATACAAACTTTGGGCATAGGATGTGGGCACAACACCACGTCCTTTTCGAACAAAAAGCTCTTGGCCAATCTCTTTTTTTAGGCGTGCTAATGCGGTACTTATGGTCGATTGGTTGGTACTGAGTTGATCCGCAGCCTTACTTAAACTGCCCTGCTCCATCACCGCAGAAAACACGGCAAGTAGGTTGAAGTTGGGGATGTCGTTGCTCATATATCATTACTCATTAGGCGACCATAAGTACTATGCTATCGTAAAAACGATAGAATATACAATTGTCTCGCTTTTCATGACACTTTGTTCAACGCATTGGGATATACATTTGACCAATAATAGCTACAATATTTTTAATTCAACATTCAACAAAGACTTCTTTTCTAACAACTATACTCATACATTTGGCATATCATTAATATAGCTTGCAAATACTCAGTGAATAACTCCCTTTACGGACCAAACTTATTATCAGTCATATATATTTCATCATTCATATCCATCACTCTTTCTAGTGTAAAAATATCAATTTCAATAAATTACTTACTGGTGATTTTATTAATCATTTCCTTGATCCAAACCAAGTTAATGAACAATGTTTTCTATGTCTATATGAGCCTTTTCAAATAAATCGACCTACCGATTTAGAGTTATAACTACTAATCGTAATTACGATATTATCAAATCGTAATTCTGGGTAGATACTGGTCAAAACTCTTCCTATTATCCTGCTAACAAATCAATTATCAGCCCAAACAGAAAACTGACAAATGTTTTACTTTGGTATGTCAATTGTCATGGAAGAGCCCCTCGATTGCCGAGGTAATACACGTAATAAAGACAGTCGCTGAAAAGCCGCACGAATATTAATTCGAACGCCTCATAGCCATCTAATTTACGTCTGCTGACAAATAATAGAGATTGATTTGTAGAGGAGCATATTCGCTTCTTGATACCGAGAATCGGTTGTCTGGACTGAGCAATATCACTTTAAATGTCATCTATTACTTTTGTTTATTATGAGCACCAATCTACCCACATAATAAACATCTACTTTTTAAGATGTCATTAAAGGTGACTTCTAGGCTGCAAATTCTCTCTTCTTATTGATGTAGGTTGAGATATGAACTTTATAAAAATCGTTTTCCAGAAGATCTGGGCCGTTGCTATGGTCTTGATTAAATTCTGCCTGTTTATGGCGGTGATGTTTGCTGGTGCATGGGCTCTTGCACCGCTAGGCACTATCCATTCTAAAGACATCGACATGTCTCAATTCAACAACCATCCCAATGAAATGATGATGAACTTCTTCCAGATGGAGTACTTCTCTGGTTACTTGTTCTCAGTGACAATTGCTGTGGTATTAGCCGGTGTTTACGGCATGTGGCAGTTGCATGAACTGGGTGTACATAAAGCAAAAGAGCACAAAAGCGCTCACGTACAGATCGTGTTTGCACTGTCACTTTGCGGACTCTTCATCAGCAAAACATTCTGGGTTATCGCCTTGGTTATCGCGTTGGCGAATTGGAAACATATTGGTCAATCACTGAGTGATGTGATTCGCCGTGGTGTACAACCTAAACAAGACGCGGCCAATACAGAGACAGCTGCAGTCCACGTATCACCTGAACAATCGGTAACAGAGCCGTCTCAAACACAACAGTCTCCAGTAGAGCAATCTTCAAAAGAACAGTCTTCAGAAGAAAAAGCTCCAACAAAACCATCCCCTACAGAAAAAGAGGTCGCATAATGAAAGAGATGATGATTCCATACATCCTAATTGTATGGTCACTGTTTGCGACAGGCGCACTTAAGAAGAACTTCAAAAACTACACGTGGGCTGCCATTGGCGGTGTAACGATTCTTGCGATATTAGCGGTTATCTCTCGCTTGTGGGCACCCGTTGATTTAACGAACTCAACCACAGTGAAAGCACCACACGCGGTGATGTCACCTATCTTTGGCCAGCAGATCGACCAAGTGCTTGTTGAGCACAACCAAATGGTTAAAGAAGGCGACGTAATTTACACACTCGTCGACATTGACTCTGCCGCCGACAAAGCAAAGATCGAATCTTCAATTATTCAGAAAGAAGAAGAGATCAAGCAAATGAATCGCGACTTAGAGCGTGCTGAAACGTCACCTGAAATCTTCAATATGCGTGACGTAGAAAAGTACGACTCCGATCTTCGAGTGTTGCACGCTGAACTTGTGTCGCTA
Source organism: Vibrio sp. L5-1 (assembly GCF_021728315.1). Lineage (NCBI taxonomy): Bacteria > Pseudomonadati > Pseudomonadota > Gammaproteobacteria > Vibrionales > Vibrionaceae > Vibrio > Vibrio sp. L5-1. Next base: position 715,636 of record NZ_JAKKCQ010000002.1, read on the forward strand.
AAAGCCGACCTACAAAAAGTAAATTGGGCGCAAGAGAAGAAAACCATTAGGGCTGAATTTGATGGTCAGGTTTCGATAGTGAATATTGCTGAAGGTTCTGTAATGGGTAACATGCACCTCTACAACACCAGCAAAAAATTCCTTGAGATGCGTATTTCAGACCAAACTTACGGCTATGTTCAAGTAGGAGACTTCGCTGAGTTCTTCGTTGATGCCTACCCAGGGCATGTATTCCGAGCAAAAGTACACAGCTTTAATGCAGGTACCGGTGAGTCGAGTATTTCTCCGCTTCAGGGACCACAAAGCGTCGGTCAACACGTGGTAAGAAACGGTAATGGTTTAGGTCGTACTATCGTACTTGAGATCATCGAACCTGAAGGTTACAACATCCCTATAGGTTCAACTGGCGCGGCTTGGATCTCGGCTGAGAAACCACATCCGTTCTGGGGCTTCATTGATGTAATCGGCGCAGCAACGGTTCGCCTACAATCTTACAAGTCATACTTAGGTGCTTGGTAAGTACTGAGGTTCTCGGTAAACACTTATATAACAGCCATTAGTTCCAAATTAAATGCCCTGAATTTCAGGGCATTTTTGTATCTGTTGCAAGCCCCACTTACTAATTGATTTAGATCAATATAAATCGTCATTACAATCATTAGATAAATAAACCATCGAAAAAACGATATATCGATATCCTATTAGCGCGTAGATAGCGACCTTTCCCACCTCTATCATTTGGCTCAAGAAATCCAATTCCTGTATCCAAAATAAGGTCACTACCATGACTAATACATTCAAAAAAATGGCACTTCCTGTTGCTGTTGCGAGCGCTCTATTTGCTTCTAGTTTTGCATCTGCAACTCCAACTGTAGAAGCGACATCGAAAGTAGGCCAAGAACTTCAGACAGCAAATGCTGCGCAATACCAAAACATTGACCTTGATGCTCGCTACAAGAGCGAGGTTCTATTCGAACACAAGTCAAACCTATTCTGGGGCAAAGGCGAGCGCATCCAAGTTGTATCGAAAACGGGCGACTCTCTGGCTTACACAGAAGAATCTGATCACGTTCATCCAATCCTCACCAAGCACGGTCGTAAAATGGACCAAGCAATCATCAAAGTGGATGACAATATTTATCTTGGTTACGGCTTCGGTCTAGACACTCCTGTCATGATCGAAGGTACGGACGGCATCATCATTGTTGATCCAGGCGAGTCGGTAGAAATGGCTCAATCGGTTAAAGAACAGTTCCGTCAAATCACAGACAAACCGGTTAAAGCAATCATCTATTCTCACAACCACATCGACCACATCTCTGGTGTGCGTGCATGGGTGACTGATGAAGAAGTAGCATCAGGCGAAGTAAAAATCATCGCTGAAGAAGGCCTAACCGCAGCAGTGGCTAACTGGTCTTCAAACCTAGGTACTCTATTTGGTCATCGTACTTCTTACACAGGTGCTAAGCACGTAGAAGAAGGTGAGCACGGCACAGTAAACGACGGCCTTGGTCCACGTTTCATGCAAGGTGCAATCTCGTTCATTGAACCAAACCTGCTGGTACCAAGCCAAAGCCACATCGAAATTGAAATTGCTGGCGTTAAGATGCACATCGAGAACGTGCCATCTGAAACCAAAGATGAGCTAGTGATTTACTTCCCAGAGCAAAAAATCCTGCACGCGGCTGAAGTACTTCAAGGCGAAAACTTCCCTAACCTTCACACCATCCGTGGTACTAAATTCCGTGACCCATCAATGTGGTTCAAGGGCATCGACGTAATGCGTAAGTTCGACACTGAGATCATGATTAACTCTCACGGTCGTCCTGTTGAAGGTAAAGAAGCGGTATCTGACGTATTAACGGCCTACCGTGATGCGATTCAATACACGCATGACCAAACTATCCGTTACATGAACAAAGGTATGACGCCAGACGAGCTAGTTGAAGTGGTTAAACTTCCTAAGCACCTTGCAGAGCACCCTTGGTTAGGTGAGCACTACGGCACTGTGGCACATGCCGTGCGTCAGATTTACGTAGGTTACAACGGTTTCTTCGAAGCGGATCCATGGCAGCTAGAGCCAATGGCTTACGAGCAACGCGCTAAAGCATTCGTAGAGATCATGGGCGGTCGTGACAACATCCTTACTACTGCACAAGCCGCAATTAAGGCTGAGAACTACACCTTTGCAGCAGAGATTCTTTCTTACCCAATCACGGTAAACAAAGATGACATGGAAGCACGCTTACTGAAAGCACAAGCTTACAAAGCATGGTCTGCCGATCAAGTGAACATCAACTGGCGCAACTGGGCATTAAATGCCGCAGCTGAACTAGAAGGTAGTCGTGATTTCTCTAACATGATCAGCTTCGCTTCTGTTGACGTTCTTACTGCGCTACCAAGCAAGCAGATCTTCGACATGATGACTTCAACACTTATCGCTGAGAACTCGTTAGACGTGAACATGATGCTGACGTACAACTTCTCGGATACGAACGAAGCATTCACTATCGAAATCCGTAACGGTATTGCTCAGTTACACGAAGAAGCGGTTCAAGGGGCAGACGTTCAAATCGACACCACTCGTGCCGTACTGAACCAAATCTTGATTGCGGGTCCAAACGCTCAACAAGTGATAGGTACCAACCTACAGTCTGGTGCATTCAAGTTCTCGAATGGCGACATCAAAGGCTTCGGTCTCTTCATGAGCTACTTCGATAAATCAATGTCTCCTGAAGAGATCATGCTTATCGTTCGTTAACTGACGCACGTTAGTTAAAGGCTCGCTAGGATAGCAAGCGGATAAATATAGGGACCCTCGTGGTCCCTTTTGTTTATTGTGTGTTTTTTGATCTCATCCGTTCACATCAACTTTAATGATGACGTGATGGGAAATTTACTCGTTCAATTTAAGGTTTCTTGATGCTAAAACGTTTCGTTCTGCTACTTTCACTCAGTTCATCTCTGGTTTTTGCCTGCGGCCTACATCAGGATACTGGACTTAGCTTGATCACTGAACCGGGCTCTCTCGAAGTCTTTGGCAACATAATCAATGCAAGACAAGGTGACGAATTTGGCAATTTAAATAAACCTGACCATTTCCGCCTTTTTGCAATCCAATCAGCACTTGGCAAAGCACATCCAAACAAGATTAAGTTCAACCTATTTGAAGCGATTAAAGGCCACTACAGCGAAATCAGCTTTGCTAAAGGTGTCAAAGTTTCAGGAAGAGATACATTGCCAACCGAGGAAGATTTACTTCTGATCACAGAGTTAGACGTGTTCGATGCGCTAGCAACAGGAACCATTTCTTGGGATCAAGCAAGCTTACAACGTTTAATCGTCATCAACGGACCGCAAGATAAACGCGAGCAATTAGAAGCTTGGTTCAATGATATTTTTGAGGGGTAATAGCGAAACCTAAGTAATTCAAGGCTGAATAGTTAAAGGGGGAGCAGCAAAGAAAAATAAGACAGACGACAAAAACAAACAATAAAAAGTCGTCAAACCCTCGGACTTCAGAACATTGAGGGTTCAACGACAAACTTAAATCAAAAAAACGTAGGCAACGGAATCAACTCCAGTCCCAGCACACCACTGATGCTCATCACCACCAGCAAAGAGACTTTAAAGACCGTCTTTGACCACTGGATGTAGTTGGCGCAATCAACCTTACGGAATGTCACTTTGGTCCACATAAAGCAAACGGCCGCCGACACCGCTAGGTATTCGTAACCCGCTTCTCCAAGCAAAAATAGTCCCAGAGCAACCGCACCAAACGCTACTACATACGCTTTCATATGTTGGTGTGCTTTGTCTACACCCTCTTTCACCGGTAACACAGGTATACCTGCATCGCGGTAGTCTTGAATGCGGAACATCGCAATCGCATACGAGTGTGGCATCTGCCATAAACAGAACATGATGAACAATAGAACGGCTTCTAAGCTCAGGTAGTTAGTCACGCCAAGGTAGCCAACCAATGGAGGAACCGCGCCAGAGATGCTTCCCACTAAGGTGCCGTAAACCGAATTACGCTTGTACCACATGGTGTAGAAAAAGACGTAAAACACATAGCCAAGCAACACCACAACCGCAGACATCGGATTAACGAATTGAAACAGCAACGCCGTGCCAGCCAACAACATGACCAATGCATAGATAAATGCCACGTCTGTGTTGATGTTGCCCTGAACCAATTCACGGTTCTGGGTACGTTTCATTTTCTGGTCGATATCTCGGTCAAAAATGTTGTTAACCACACAACCTGATGCAATCACAAGCCCTACACCCGCTAATGTCGTCAGTAACAACAACGCACTGGCTGGTTCTGTTTTTGCGGCGAGGAAGAACCCCGCCGCAACAGAAATCAGGTTGCCGAAAATGATGCCCGGTTTGGTGATAGACAGATATCTTTTCAGCATACCCTAACCTACAACTTCATGTTGACGTTCATGTTGTAGATGATCCATACCGAGCCAGCGATAAGAATCAATACAACGATGGCGGTAAACATCAGTGACACCAAGTTCCAACGCCCATCGGAAGATTTCGCTTCCATGTGCAAGAAGTACTTAAAGTGGACAAAGATTTGTACCAGCGCACAACCGAACAAGATCACATAAGTTTCCGCGCTTGGTAGCGCATGTGCCCACACGATGTAGAACGGAATAATGGTCAGAATCAGTGACGCAATAAAGCCTTTCACATAATCCGTTGCACCGCTATCTAGATGCTGTTCCATTACATCACCCCCATTAAGTACACGATGGTAAATACACAAATCCAAACGATATCAAGGAAGTGCCAAAACAAGCTCAAGCACTGGAAGCGCATCGACATATTGTCGTTCAAACCTTTGGTTGAAAGCTGGTGATACGCCACCGCCATCCAAATCAGACCGAACGTTACGTGCAAACCGTGTGTGCCAACCAAGGTAAAGAATGCTGAAAGGAACGCACTCTCTTGAGGACCATAGCCTTCTGCAATCAAGTGATGAAATTCATACACTTCCATACAGATAAAGGCTAAACCCAATACAAAAGTGACTTTTATCCATCGCTTCAATCCGGTCACATCTTTGCGCTTCATCGCAATCATGCCAAAACCGAAGGTGATACTACTGAACAGCAGCATCATGGTTTCGACAAACACGAACGGCAGTTCAAAGATGTCTTTACCTGTCGGCCCTGCAATAGATCCACTCTCAAGCACGGCATAAGTCGCGAAAAGCGTGGCAAACAGGACACAGTCACTCATCAAGTAAACCCAGAAGCCAAACAATTTATTGCCCGCAGCTTCATGGTGATGATCATGCGAGTGTGCAAGATCATAAGTGTGTGACGGAGTATTAGCTTGCATACGTCGTCTCCAAATCATCTTTATTTTCGTTGTTATCACTGTCACCGTCAGCGCTGTTACCACGACCAGAATGGTCGCCTTTCACTAACTGTTTCTTCGCTTCTGCAAGCTGTGCACGTCGAGCCGCTTCAATCGCTTTGATCTCTTCAACTTCCACGTAGTAGTCCACATCGTCGTTGTAGCTGTGTTGAATACACGTCACCACGATGCCCACTAAGCTTGCAGCCGCTAGCCACCAGATGTACCAAATCATTGCGAAGCCAAATGCCAACGCCCATGCAGACACGTAAATACCTGTCGGTGTGTTCTTTGGCATGTGAATACGTTCGTATTCTTCTTCCTGAGTTGGGTCAAACTCACCACTTTGCTTTTGATACCAGAACGAATCGATCTCATCGCCCTTAGGCAATTTTGCAAAGTTGTAGAACGGCGGTGGTGAAGACGTTGCCCATTCGAATGTACGTCCACCCCACGGGTCACCGGTTAGATCTCGGTTTTGGTCGCGGTCACGAACACTCACGTAAATCTGAACGAACTGACACACCACACCCATCGCAATCACGCCCGTACCTGCAGCCGCAACCGCCAGTAGAGGGAAGAACTCAGGGTTGATGTCTTGGCTCAAACGACGCGTCATGCCCATAAAGCCGAGAGCGTAAAGCGGCAAGAACGCCATCAAGAAACCAATGATCCAGCAGTAGAATGCGCGTTTGCCCCAAAGCTCGTTCAGAGTGAAACCAGTCGCTTTCGGGAACCAGTAACCAATCGCAGCAAAACAACCGAAGACAACACCACCGATGATTACGTTGTGGAAGTGAGCAATCAAGAATACCGAGTTATGCAGAATGAAATCTGCCCCCGGAACTGCCATCAATACGCCCGTCATACCACCCACGGTAAAGGTGATTAGGAAGCCCACTGTCCACATCATTGGTGTGGTGAAGCGGATACGACCTTTGTACATGGTAAATAGCCAGTTGAAGATCTTAACCCCGGTTGGGATAGAGATAATCATGGTCGCGATGCCAAAGAAGGCATTCACATTGGCGCCAGAACCCATGGTGAAGAAGTGATGCAGCCAAACCACAAACGCTAAAATAGTGATCGCCACTGTTGCCCATACCAGTGAGGTATAACCAAACAATTTTTTGCGAGAGAAGGTTGCAGTCACTTCAGAGAACACACCGAAGATAGGCAAGATTAGGATGTACACCTCAGGGTGTCCCCATGCCCAAATCAAGTTCACATACATCATCACGTTGCCACCAAGGTCATTGGTGAAGAAGTGCGTGCCGATGTATCTATCCAAAGTCAGTAATGCGATGGTGACCGTTAGGATTGGGAAAGAGATTATGATCAGGATGTTGGCACACAGAGATGCCCAAGTGAACACTGGCATCTTCATCATTGGCATAGATGGAGTACGCATGCGCAAAATGGTCGCGAAGAAGTTCACACCCGTTAACGTGGTACCAACGCCGGATATTTGCAGTGCCCATATCCAATAATCGACCCCGACTCCCGGGCTCGCCTCAATGCCAGACAGCGGCGGATACGCCAACCAACCCGTACGGCCAAACTCACCTAAGCCAAGCGACATGTTGGTTAGGATAATACCCACCACAAACAGCCAGAAGCTCAAGTTATTCAGATAAGGGAATGCAACATCACGAGCGCCAATTTGCAGCGGTACGATGATGTTCATCAAGCCGATAACCAGAGGCATCGCGACGAAGAAAATCATGATCACGCCGTGAGCCGTGAAGATCTGGTCGTAGTGATGTGGCGGTAAATAGCCAGTCTCACCAGCTGCAGAAAGCAATTGCTGACTGCGCATCATGACCGCATCGGCAAAGCCACGAACTAACATCACCATCGCGACCGCAATGTACATGAAGCCCAATTTTTTGTGGTCTACAGAAGTAAACCATTCATTCCATAGGTATTGCCACTTACCGGCTTTTGTTACCGCATACACCACTAAACTACCCACTAAAGCGATCATGGTTAAGGTGATCAAAATAATGGGTTCGTGGTAGGGAATTGAGTCTAGAGTTAATCTTCCAAACATGACGATTATCCTTGGGTTTCCGGCAAACAGTTCATTGAACCAGGGTGCTGGGTCACGACATCAGTGAATAAAAATGGTGGGATACTAGAAAACAGAGTCACAGGTTCAGCCACACTTGGCGCAGCCAATGAACGGAACTGATCCCAATCTTCAATGCGATCAGGACTTGCTTTCACTTTCTCCACCCAGTTTAAAAACGCCACTTGATCAGGCATGGCCGATGCGGTGAATTTCATCTGAGAGAACCCTTTCCCACTGTAGTTCGATGCAAAGCCTTTGAAGTCACCTTCGTGGTTTGCAATCAAATTCAACTTGGTCACCATTCCCGGCATCGCGTAGATCTGCGAACCAAGACGCGGGATAAAAAATGCGTTCATGATGTTGTCTGAAGTCAGCTTAAACGTCACCGGAACATCTTTCGGGAACGCAACATAGTTAACCGTCGCAATGTTTTGCTCCGGATAGATGAACAGCCACTTCCAGTCCAGAGAGACCACTTCGATCACCATAGGCTTAACGTCACTCTCCAGAGGCTTGGAAGGCTCTAGTTCGTGTGTTGTTCGCCAAGTGATGGTAGCCAGAATCGCAATGATGATGATTGGAATCGTCCATACCACCACTTCGATCTTGGTTGAGTGCGCCCAATCTGGTGCATACTCTTCTGTGGTATTACTTTCGCGGTATCTATAGGCAAAGTAGATGGTCATCAGAATCACGGGGATGACGACAATCAGCATCAGCAACAGAGCTGTAATAATCAGCTCCTTTTCCTGAACGCCAACGCTACCTTTTGGGTCGAGCAATGCGGAGTTACATCCTTCGAGCATCAGGACGGTTCCCACCAAACCAATCCTCGACAGATTTGCTCTCGATAAAATGCGTTTATATCTTGAAGCTTCCATTAACTTTCTCGATGGTTATCCAGCCTCAGAACGAACGCCCGAGTACTGGTTGTCATGGTCATTAGAATATTTATGTGTTGAGCATGTGAAACGACGCATCTCAAAGCGAAACGGAATTAGCCACGATTTTGAACAGTTGATAGTTGAACCGTTGAACTGACAAGTTAAAACGACAGTGCTGCGCAGCCGAAACATTGCCGCACGGTTAAAACCACACAAAAAATATGACTTAATTGTTACACTTTGAAATACATTGTTACATTTGGCGCATTATGAGGAGTTGAAATTGAAAGCTCACCAAACAAACTTGGAAACTAACCTTCCAGTTATGAAAGTAAGATGTGAGAAATTGTTGCAATTCAGACGCACAGCATGAACGTGCCACACGAGTTGAGCCATGTACGGAAAAGGATTAAAGCGAAACGGGAGAGCTCAAAGTAAACACGCAGTAGAAACAACAATGATTGATTACATTAGAAAGAGCGAATTAAGCAAAGTGTGATGGCTATCAAATTTATGAATTCACATGCGATTTTAAAGGTATTTAGAAAAGGCATCACTTCAGACAGCAACCCATCAGATATTCAAATAACACCCTGCTTTTTATGATAATCATGTCAGTTATACGCAGCAGAAAACGAGCAGAAATGGGGATAAAAAGCCGATTTCATGAGTATTTTGATGTGTTTTAAGTGGGCCTTACTCCCCTCAATAGAGAGGAGTAAGTGTTACCAAAGAAGAGATTATGCTGTTGGCTCGACGACGGTTTTGCGCTGATTTTTAGTCATCAAATGATAAACCACAGGCACAAAGTAGAACGAGATAAGAGTGGTTAATACTGTACCGCCGACAATCGCGACCGCAAATGGGGGCCAGAAACCGCCACCAGCAATAATCAACGGCATAAAGCCGCCAACGGTTGTAATCGTGGTCGAGCTGATATGACGAGTACACGACATCACAGCTTCTACCACCGCATCCACATTGCCTGATGAGGCTTGCTTATCGAGTTTTAATTCCGTCAGAATGACAATGGCCGCGTTGATAGCCAAACCTGCAATGCCGAGCATGGCGATGATCACCGTAAAGCCGAACGGATAACCGAAAATCCACACCGACAACAACCCGAGCCCACCAGCCAATCCTGCTACCATGAAGATGATGCTGCTCATTCGGAACGAGTTGAATGACATCACCACCACCAACACCATCAATACCACCACGACTGCGACATTCGAAATCAGGCTGTTGACTGAATTATCTCGTTCAGCGGATTCACCACCAAAACCAATCGTATAGCCCGATGGCATCTGATAGTTTTCTAGGCGTTTTTGGAATTCATTGAGCACGGTTTGAGGCAAGACACCTGCTTCAATGTAGCCCTCAATGGTATTCACACGCTGCCCGTTACGACGAGTAATCGCGCCACGACTGGTGGTCAGTTCAAGCTCGGCCAGAGTCGAAACATTAATCCCCGTGGAATAAACATCTGAACTGATAGGCAGACGAATATTGCTTAAGTGAGCCAAGTTTTCACGCGCCTCATCTGCCACACGAACACGGATTGGTACCGACTCACTGCCTTCAATCACAGAGCCACTTTCACGACCTGTCAACGTAGTTTGCAGCATACCTGCGAACTGGTTCAATGAAATACCATTCAGCTTTGCGGTGTCTTCATCAACCTTCAACCACACCTTCGGAGTACCTGGTTGCAGCGTTTCCCTTGTGTGCGTCACATGAGGAACACCCGCCAAAATCAATCGCACATCCTCACCAATCGCTTTCAACGTATCGAGGTTTTCACCATAAACACGCAGCTCAACAGGCGCAGTAAATGGAGGCCCTTGATTAAGCTTTCGTACCAAGATTTGTGCTTCCGGCACCTCGTTATCCAACACCTTTTGCAACTCAGGAATCAGCGCATTGGCTTGATCAAAGTTCTCTGTTTTCACCATAGCTTGCGAGAAGTACGGCGCATTATTTTGCCTTGCTTGCAGGTTGTAATAGAAAGATGGGAAGTTTGCACCCACGAGCCAATCGATACGCTCCACTTCAGGGTAACGATGAATGATATCGTCAATTTTTTCAGAGGTGTTTTTAGTGGCGTAAATGCTCGCTTGCGGCGGCATGTAAACCTGAATCTCAAACATGTCTCGGTCTGATGGCGGGAAAAATTGCTCAGTAAGCTGAGACATACTCCAGTAACCAGTAAACGGTACCAACAACACCAAAGCAATCGTGATGATTGGATGCGTGACACCAAAGCGGACAGAAGATGAGAACCAGCGCGTCAAAGCCGGGATTCTCAAACCCGTCATGTACCAATGGTGCTGCCCTTTCTTGTCGACATCACTGAGTTGTTTCGGCAGTAGCTTGGTCGCTAAGCCCGCAATTAAGGTGTGCGAGATGATGTAAGAGCCGATCAATGAGAAAGAAACGGTAATCGCAATACCACCGACAAATTCACCCGATGCTCCCGGCATCAAGATAATCGGGGCAAACGCCAACACGGTAGTTAAGGTTGAGCCTAATAACGGCACCCATAAATGCTTCAACGCATTCATGGTCGCTTCTGCTCGTTGTTGCCCTTTCAAACGATACGCCTGAATGGTATCGACCATCACCACCGCGTTATCAACCATGATCCCAAGCGCCACAATTAGGCCTGTCACCGACATTTGGTTAATCGGCACACCGGTCATTTTCATGATCGACAAGGTCAATAATGAGGTTAACGGCAGAGAAATTGCCACTAAGATCGCGGCACGCACGCCTAAAGTGACAAACAGAACAATCAAGATCAGACCAAAACCGATCATCAAGCTTTTGCCTAAATCGTCTAAGCGAGTTTCGGTATAACCTTGCTGATTAAAGAGCACCGTCACCTTAACGTTACTTGGTAACTCTTGCTCAAATTTACCAATCAGAGCATTAGCTCGCGACGTCCAGTTGTCGACTCGCAGATCAGGATGCATTCTTGCCGCGACAATCACACCCGGCTCACCATCAATAATGGCAATCTGGTCTTGTGGGGTCTTCTCACCACGTTTCACAGAAGCAATGTCTTCCATACGGATGATGTGACCATTGCTATCAGTGGCTATTGGCACTTGCTTAATGCGTTCAATAGAATCGAGTTCAGATTTAATTTCTAAGCCAAAGCGAGAATAAGCACTCACTAACTCACCGGCGGAGTTCTTGGCGTCTGCCCCTTCTAGCGACTCAGCAATATTGGCACTTGAGCGCCCTAACGCCGCTGCATCGGCAGTACGCAAGCTGATTTGAATCTCTTCTTGTGGCATCCCGTATTCATCAACGAATTCAGTGCCCGATAAAGTTCGTAATCGCTTAGCGAGTTCTTTGGCATAACGACCCAGCGTTAATCGGTCAGGCTCGCCTGAACCAGACCAAGTTAGAGATGCGATGGTCGTGAAAGCATAGGTGTGGTCACTGTCGAGATCGGGGGAATGAGAGCCCGCAGGCAAAATGGATTCGATGTCAGATAGCTTATCGCGAGCTTGAGACCAAACCGGCTCAGGCTCGGTGATGGTGTCATTCAATTCTAAGGTGACAATAGACACGCCCGGCCTTGAGGTTGAGCTCACGAGTTTAACTTCACTCAGCTCACGCAGCTTGTTCTCAATAACCTCGGTGACCAAGGTTTCAACACGCTCAGCACTGGCGCCGGGGAAGCTGGTTGTGATGTTCGCGTAGCGGTTGATGATGACTGGATCTTCTGCACGCGGCAGAGTCATGAACGCAGAAATACCACTCACCATCAGCAGTGCGGTCATTAAAATAAGCAATCGAGTGTTAGAAATAGTCTCTATGATTTTCATACTATTTCCTATTCAGCAGTAACGCTGGCTGGCTTCACGGTTTGGCCGGGAACCAAACGATGTAAACCACTGGATATCACCTGCTCGCCTTCGTTGATTGCACCGCTCACGTAGGCTTGTTGGTTGTTGGCAAACAACACCTGCACGCTTCTACGTTCAACCTTATTATCTTCACCAATAACGAAGATATTCCACACACCACGTAGGCCGTCAATCAAACCAGTTAATGGCACCCAGTAACCTTGGTCATCGATTTGCTCATCAAACTTAAGGTACGCAAGTTGCCCTTCTAAAACAGAAGCTTGCTCTGGAAACAGGTAACGTAGGCCAACACTGCGAGATTGAGTATCCACCATCGCCCCCGGATTGAGCAGGCTCACAGCGAAATCGTCTCGCCCGACACGAATACTTGGCGAAGAAAGCGAAGTCACTTTTTGCATTTGATGGGCAGGAATACCAATGAACGCTTCTTTACCTTCAGAGGCAAGCAGTGTCAGGGTTGGATTACCTACATTTACAACATCACCTAAAGAGACAAAGCGTGTTGCGATGGTGCCTGAATATGGCGCAAGAATTGTCGATTTCACCAGCTTCAATTGATTGCCTTTTACTGAAGCATCAATGCGCAGCAAATTCGCCTGCAATACACGTTGTTCACTAGTAAGAGAATCAATCTCAGCCTCGGCACTGAAGCCCTTTGCTTTCAATGAGCGCTGACGCTTTAAGTTCGCGGCCACAAGACTCAGTTGAGCTTTCACTTCTTCGGCTTGTGCTTTCAATTGGCTAGATTCGGTCTGCAGCAGTTGGGTGTCTAAACGGATTAAGGGTTGACCTTCGGTTACTGTGTCACCGACATCCACCAGAATCTCGTTTACTTTACCCGCTAATTCAAAACCAAGATTCGCCTGTTGCCCTGCTTTTACCACGCCAACATATTCACGCTGAACTGCATAAGAGGAAGACAGCGCTAAGGCCATCGTTTCCACGGTTAAAATGGTTTGGACGCTCGAAGCCGTTTCAGTGGTTGAATCAACCGACTCTTGGGCTTGTTCCTTTTCGCCACATCCAACAAGAAAAGCCGATAGAGATAACGCCACCGCACTTCCCTTCATCAATTTATACATACTCACTGTTCCTATGCGGTACTCAATCCTATTCTTTTTTTAGACTAACCAAACCAAACTAGACTGTCTAGTTTGATTATGTTAAAAATAAGTTTCATCGTTAATGATTGATAAAACCATCACAAAAAGCATAATGCTTAGCGCAGAACGAAATGCATTGAACTGAGCAACACCAAGTACCAAGCAACGAGAAACAGCACGTGACTAAAATCATCAAGAGTGAACAGAAGAGATCGCAGATCTTAACCGCAGCAAGCCAACTTTTCTCTGATCATGGCTTCAAGATCAATATGGATCAGATAGCGAAAGCAGCGAACGTTTCTAAGCAAACGGTCTACTCCCACTTTAAAAACAAAGACGAACTTTTCGAAACCTGCATGCAAACCAAGTGTGCGGAACGCGAACTCAGCCCTTCAGCATTTGATATGAAGGCCACTTTGGAAGAAGAATTGGTGAAGTTTGGTGTGAAGTTTCAAGATTTGTTACTTGATGAGCAGTCTAGGCAGACCTTTCAAAATGCGGTGAGCCAATCCAACACACATCCAGAAATTGCTTCTATTTATTTAGAAACAGGGCCACAGAAGACCACTAAGTTACTCGCTGATTATTTGCAGTCGAAAATAGATTCGGGTGACTTAACGCTTTCAACATCAAGTTCACCGATCATTGCTGCACGACAATTGTTGCTGATGTTTCATGGTAAGTCGGCTTATTGGGCATTCTTCGGACACGACAGCGGCGAGTCTGATAATGAAAGACTGAATTACACGCGTGAATGTGTTGCACTATTCTTAAACGGCAACCAGCCTCGCTAGTTTGAGCCCAACTGAATAAGGGTTAGTTAGCAGGAGCAACTGACTCTAGTAGCAATTCGTAGAACCGTTTTGCAGCAGGGCCTGTCTTTGCCCCTTTTGGCAAAGTGAGATGAAGCGGGACTTGGTATCCACTGCCATTTTCCATATTCAGCACCGTGAGCTTGTCACTTCCTCGGCTTTCAACAATGTGCTTTGGTAGTCGACAATACCCGACTCCCTGCTCTACCGCGCCAAACGCATGATCGAAATTATCGACCGTAATACGCTGACTCGACTTCAACCAACCCACATCCTTTTTCTCACCTTGCTTTTTACTGCCTTGACTAGCTTGAGCACCTAAGTCTCGCACCACAATTTGTGGCAGCGACGACAACTGGTTTAGCGATATAGATGACACGTTAGCTAAAGAGTGCGAACTTGCGACAACGGGCTCCATCATCGTAAAACCAAAGGCTTCTGCTGAGTAATTAGTAATAGGCAAGTTGATGATAGCCACATCGGCCAGTTCTTGAGTCACCATTTCGGTTGTTTTAGACAGTGATGTTTCAATAACTTGTATTGATGTGGTGTTGTTCTCCGCCAAAAATGCAGTCATCGGTTGATAAAGACGCTCAAGACAACACAAGTGATCAACCGCAACCACAATTTCAGATTCTACACCTTTCGCCAGTTGTTCACTGATCAACTCTAGCTCTCTGGCTTGTTCCAGCATGCTACTCGCTCGGCGCAACAGTGATTTCCCATCCTCCGACAATACAGCCCTACGACCTTCAACCTGCACTAAAGAAACACCCAATTGGTCTTCCAATTTTCTCAACGCATAAATCAGCGTGGTGTGGCTCTTGTTCAATTGCAGTGCCGCCGCCTGAATACTGCCTGCGCGGTCAATCTCGTAAAGGGTTTGCCATTGGTCGAGGGTGGTTTTCAATCTCATCGGTCTAAAATCCTGACAGTTAAAGGCTATATTATGAACTTTTCTGTCTGTTTTTTACAGGTAATATCTATTCCAACAGGCAATCAAGCCCCCTACGTTTTGCGAAATGACCATGAGTCTCAGCGCAATACCAAGTAACTGTTTGGAGAAATAACCATGAAATTATTACAAGTCGATTTTGAATTTAGCGGCCCATTTGGTGAAGAGATGTCGAACGCACTCGTTGACCTAGCAAAATCTATTAACAACGAACCGGGTATGATCTGGAAAATTTGGACAGAAAGCGAAGCTGAAAAACTGGGCGGTGGTGTCTACCTTTTTGAAGACCAACTCAGCGCAGAGACTTACCTAGCGATGCATAGCGCTCGCCTTAAACAGATGGGCGTCGATGAAGTACGTGGTGTGATTTTTGACGTGAACCAGCCTTTAACTACCATTAACAAAGGCCCAATCAACGGCTAGTTAATTCGCTGAATGAAAACAAAGCGATTGGAATGAATAAAGAATTAGCGACAGGCACGAGATAGAGAGATAGCAAATGAACAATAAAACGTTTTTAAGCCTACACGGCATCATTTACGCAGGGTTTGCCTTGGCGTTGTTTTTCCTACCAACGGTCATGTGGCCTATGTACGGTGTAGAAATTAATGATCAGTACGCTTATTTTCTCTCTCAGCACACCAGTATCTTCCTTGGTGGTATTGCCGCGATAAGCTGGTTATTGCGAGACATTGAAGCGGGAATTACCGCCAAAAAGCTCATCCAAGGGCTGGTTATCACCAATATGCTGGGGGCTATCATCGCACTGTATGCGGCTTTCACTGGTATCTTTGTTGGCTTTGGTTGGAGTGACCCCGCTTTCTTTATCTCGCTTTCAATTCTCAGCGTTTTGCAAGTTCGCAGACAAGGCTAGCTAATATAAAAAATCAGAACAAAAAAAGGGACAAATGAGTTTATTCACTGTCCCTTTCTTATCATCGTCAAAAACGATTCATTCACTATTGTTGATCGTTGTGCTCAACAAAAATTAGCTCATCGGTATTAAAGCCGCGCTCTTTCGACATCGCTTTGAACTTCTCCATCACTTCTGGAGCAACCTCTGGTGTTCGAGAAAGTAACCATAGGTAGTCAGTATCAGGGCCAGAAACAAACGCGTATTGATAGTCCTCTTTATCCAATTCAAACACCACATACGCACCATAGAATGGGCCGAAGAATGACACTTTCAGGTAACCTTGGTCGCTGCCCTCTACAAAATAAGCTTTGCCTTCCGCTTCGTTCCATTCACCCTTCTCTACTGAATAACCACGGTTAATCACCTTCACGCCACCATCATCACGTAGGCTGTATTCCGCGCTGATGTTATCTAAACCACGCTCAAACGAGTGATCCAAACGAGCCACTTCGTACCATTTCCCTAGGTATCGATCCAACTCGAACTGTTGAACGGGCTTAACCGTTTCAGGCATGCCCACGCAACCACCCAATAGAATCACACTAAGCAGCAATAATATTTTTTTCATCCTAACCTCGGCTTTTTTTTATTAGTAATGAGAGTAAGCCTTGTGAAAACATAAACTTACATCCTTGGTAATACGTTAAATCCATTTTTAAAGTTCACCTAACTGTAATTTATTCAGAATCTTATGTGAATTGTTTAGTCTGTGAATGAATCAATGGTGTTTCATTGCTATTCGATATTGAGTCGGAGTCACCTGCTTATACGATTTAAACTGGCGATTAAAGTTGGCTTGGTTGTCGTATCCCACTTTCTCCAAAATCAGATTCACTGGCAGTGAAGTATTAATCAATAAATCACACGCCACATTGAGCCTAATTTTCTTTAGCCTTTGACTAAAACTCTCGTTGTAGTGCTTTTGAAATAAGCGCCTAACGCTACTCTCACTAATGTAGAGATGCTTGGCTAAGTCATTAACCGAGATGTCGTGATTAAAATTGTTCACCAAGAAAGCTTCAACCTTGTCCAACTTATCGCTGACTTCATCTTCATCATCCGAGTTGAAGACAGGGTTAATCAACTGCACTACCTCTTGATCCTCAAGCAAAAGTGCAAACAAAGAGAACAAGGTAAGCAGTTGTTGATGTGGCGACTGGTTCATCACCTTATTCAACAATTCCGTCGCTTTCTCTGCAGTCGCGGGTGAAAACTGAAGCCCTTTCTTTGATTCTTCTAGCAATACACGTAGCGGTTCGAGCTCTCGACAGCACGCTATCAATTGCTCTATCCAATCTTTGCGAAACCAAACTACGTGCGTTTCACATATTCGCGAATCATCAGTGCTCTCGTCCGAATAGATGGCATGAGGTAAATCTGGCCCAACCAAGATCATATGGTTGTGAAACACATCGCTTTGGTGATGCCCGATAAAGCTATGGCCAGTAAAGTGACGATGAATCGCGATCTCGTACTCTTCATGTCGGTGCCAACCATAGCTTTTACCGTTCTCGACGATTCTCTTATAGCGCCATGATGTGCCAATTCGTTGTGGCACTTTTTCCAAGTAACCTTTCATTGTGATGCTCAGTGACGTTTTAATATTGAAAGTATACGCATCAAACCATTCAGATGAGCACATTGACTGAAAAGTATTGAACATTGCGCTAACGATACTCATCCGGTTGTCACCGCTAAATATACTTCAGGTGAACTTAATCAGGAGAGCAACTATGGACACTTTATTATTAAAAATTCGCGATATGATTCTTGCCACACGTCAGCAGTGGATAGGCGAGATCACCTACAACCACAACATTAAGGGTGATCACACTTGGAAACTCTATGGCTATAACTCTTATGACGAATACAGAAAAGATCTGCGTGAAAGCCTAAGAAAAGAGTCGTGATTGAAGATTTGTTCAAGCCACAATTTATTGATTAGTCGCGGCTTTTATCTGTCATTCATGTAGAGTTCCACACTGGCCACTCGCTTTCTATACTTATTAAACAGTGGAACATGGAATAAATAATAATGAACAATAAGCTCACTTTGCCACGCACTGCATGGGTGGCATTACTCGCAAGCTTAACGGCCGTAGCTCCGGTTCTTGCACAAGCCAACACTATTGTTCAAACACAAACAGCTGTTAAAAGCCAAAGTGCAGACCAGATATTTACCAATGCAGATATATACGGGCATCGTGAGTCGGACTCGATCGTTACCCACAACGGCAAGATCATCTTCATTGGTAACCAATCACAGGCGCAAACTTTTCAAGGGCAAAGTACTGATGTCATTGATCTAAACAATGCCTTTGTCTTGCCGGGGTTCATTGACAACCATAACCATGTGTTTGAAGCCGCCTCAGAGCTGGGTGGCAATTGCGAACTGGATTCTGAAGCCACATTAGAAGAGCAAATCCCCTACTTAGAAGCCTGTAAGATCAACGCCGAAACCGATGGTCGAGGTTGGCTGATGGGTTATGGTTTTTCTTTGGAAGCGACGCTCGATAGCGACTCTGAATACACACCACTTGAGATCATCGACAGCATCTTCCCGGATCGCCCAGTGGTGATCATGGAGCAGACTTCCCACTCAATGTGGGTCAACTCAAAGGCACTGAAAATCGCCCGAATCAGCCAACAATCTCCAGACCCACAAGGCGGTGCCTATTTAAAAGATTCTGATAGCGGAAAACTTAACGGCATCTTATTAGACAATGCTGGCGATCAAGTGATGGAGATGGCTTGGAATAGCCAAAGCGAACTGTTTGAGCAAAGCTACCAAGGGTTAATGTTCGGACTTGAGGAAGCGGCAGCCCACGGCATCACCACCATTGGCGACGGTCGCATGTATTGGAAACGAGGTTGGTATGACGTTTGGCTAGAGGCCGAGCAAAATCAAGACTTAACGGCGCGCGTGTCGCTGCGCCCTTGGGTATACCCATCGATGGCAATACCTTCTCAATTAGAAGTCTTTGAGAAGATGTATTCCGACGATAAAAGCCGTCTGTTACTTGTCGATCAGGTGAAAATGTACAGCGACGGCATCTTTATCAACGGCACCGCCAAAACGCTCGCACCCTACTTAGATACTTATCTTCCCCGGTCTCCTAATGGCTTGAACTATATTCCGCCAGAACAAATGAAAGAGTGGCTAACCGCGCTCGATAAAATCGGTTTTAGCGCTCATATTCATGCGATTGGTGATGGTGCCGTTCGTGAATCTCTTGATGCGATTGAAAGCGTGCGTAAACAAGGTTCGCAAAAGCCTTATACCCTCACCCACGTAGAGTTAATCAATGATGAAGACGTTCCCCGCTTCAAGCTGCTCAATGTCTCGGCGGACTTCCAAGTCGGTTCCGATTACGTAGCCAAGCATCAACACCAATGGGCTGAAGCCTTCCTTGGTGCTCGCCGCGCCAAAGCCATGATGAACCTAGACGCGATACTCAAAACCGACGCCAATATCACCCTGAGCAGTGACTGGAACGTACACGACATCAATCCCTTAGTTGGCATCGCAAATAGCTTAATCATGGGCAAAACAGGCCTAACTGATATCTACACAGCTATCGACGCTTACACGCTCAATGCAGCCAAAAGTCTTGGAATAGAAGACGTCACGGGTTCTATTGAGGTTGGAAAATCAGCGGACTTCGCGATTCTCGACCGAGACATCACCACAGTATCGGCAAGACAAATAGCCAAAACTCAGGTGTTGATGACAGTGTTAAGAGGGGATGTGGTTTACGGAAAATAAAGCCAATAAGCGGAGCGAATTGGTTATCGCCACACAAACGAAAACGAGCCAGCTTATTCAGCTGGCTCGTCTGTTATTCACATATGTATTTTAGTTCTGTTACGCGTTGGGCTCTTTTAGTGCTTTCTCATTTGATTCTTGCTTTTCATCCAGAGCAAAGTAGATTTTTGATACAATCACTTCAGCAACCAGAATCGTAAATACCACAGCGAAGAACGCTACCACACCGCCCCAAGGGCCTGTGAAGCTCACCTTGTCACCGAACATAAGGTTTATCGCTTCTAGCATGACAAATTTTGAGCCAACAAGAATAATGTATGTCGACAACGCTCGATACACCTTAGGTGCCGTTCCAGATTTCTGTTTGAAGTAATCCGCTACCTTGTGTTCTAAGCCAATAGAGAGCTTCAACAATAACTGCAGTAACAACGCCGCTATCAAAGAAATAGTGAAAGATTCAATGTTGACGAAGTCCCAGTACTCATCGAAAAAGTTAAGCACGACTAAGTCCACCAGCACGGCTAACGTGTAACCTACAAATAGGCGTTGTGGTGTGTTGAACCCGTAAACTTTGTCTGATTTAGTCATTCTGTCTCTCTCTAATTTGATAAGTAGCCTTGATTTGAAATACATCTTAGCGTTCGAATAGAAGCAAAACTTACCATTTCATGACACCACTCAAAATCATTCACAACACAAATGAATCGTCATAATGTCTTCGCACCTCCACCTTCAATAATCCTGATCGACCACGTATCACTGTAAAGTAAAATGGCACTATCGAGCAAAGTGCCACTCTCGAGTAATTTGCTACTCCCAAGTAACCTTCCACTACCAACTAAAGAAAGAATAGAGACGCTAAATGGATGACCCGTATTTAAGCAATGAGTGTGTTAGTTGAAATCTTGCGTCCAATAAGACATCTTCGATGTATCTGACTTACTGACTTTGTATCCAATCCCCATC
Source organism: Vibrio sp. L5-1 (assembly GCF_021728315.1). Classification (NCBI taxonomy): domain Bacteria; kingdom Pseudomonadati; phylum Pseudomonadota; class Gammaproteobacteria; order Vibrionales; family Vibrionaceae; genus Vibrio; species Vibrio sp. L5-1. Next base: position 736,372 of record NZ_JAKKCQ010000002.1, read on the forward strand.
TTTGTGTGTTGGCTATTCATCACGTTTTGGCAGTGACCTTCGTGACCAGCCCAACTATTAAGACCGGCATTGTTAACTTGCCCATCACTTCGCGGACTGGTGTAACCAAAAATAGGAATCACAACCGAATTGGATGAGAGGACAAACGCATTCTGACCAGAACTGTTCACAACAAAGTGACCTTGAGCATCTCTTCGGTACTGCTCATCTGAGTTCAACTGGGCATTACTCGCCGTATTATTGTCCCAAGCGATAGGAGCTGCTGGTGGGTAGTTACCACTCGAAAACGATGAACCAAAGGCATCACAATAACGTTGTGCCGACCTCGCACAATTTGTCGAGATAACAGATTGGTACTTGATACTATTCTGACTTAGATCTTCCGGAATGTTCACAATTCGGCACCATTTTTCATCGGCAACGCCTTGACCGGGCATCCCCCAAATCGCACCATTCAATAATTGATTTGTATCTAGTGAAGAGAAATCGATGAGAGTGTCGCTATTAAGCTGACCTAGATCCAAATCGATCTTTCCAGATGAAGTGTTCAACTCAAAGATCGAGGCCCCAACCTCCTTAGCTGCTGCATTAATTTTATCGCGCTGTAATAATTCCCAAGAATCACCAAACCGCTCTTTTGACTGCTCTCCATAAGCTTGAGCGATAAAATCGTAAGTGGGTAGATTAGACTCCACTCCGTTCTCATCTTTGGAAACTACGCTGCCAACGGTTTTAAATTCCAACGAACTGTCGAACACCGCATCGTTAAACACATACGACCCCAAGAGCTCACTAGAACAAGCGTTGCTTTGCATATCGTATCGATATTCAGAAATTGTACCGTCCACAAGTAACTGATGACTTTTCCTTTGCGCCCTTAACCCTGCGGTTTCATAACAGTGCCAATCGTTAACAAAGTTACTGCCATTATCGATAACGATCGTTGGTACCGCGATATCCACATCAACCTTCTGAGTATCCCCACCTTTGAATGCAGGCAATTCATTTTTAACGGTTATAGAAGAATAATTTCTGATCGGAGCCGTTGTATCGACAAAGCCTTCGATAGCAAAAATCATATTGTTGCTAAGAGCTTTAATGTCAGGCTGCTGAGAGGTAGATGATGAGCCGGTATTACTTGGATTACTTGGATTACTTGGATTACTTGGAACATTAGCGTTGTTAGACGTTGTGCTGTCACCTCCTGATGAACTTTCTCCGCCACAACCTGTAATAATCAGTGCTAAAAGGGCGACTGCCGAGATATTTTGTTTTTTCATGAGTTAATCCTTAACCATATATTTTTCTTGATGTAAGGATGTTGCCTCATAGAACGAACTTAAATTTCAGACCAATGTCAGAGCCCCCAAATACTGACACCGATTTTACATTTTATAAGATACTGTCAATTTAACGTTCAATTCATAAGCCAATGAACTCATTCAGTATTTTCCTTAAGCCTTCCGTTTCAGAGCCAGTTACAGTTCGGTAAATTGACTCTCAAAACAAGGTGACGACGATTTGAACAATCAACACTCTTCGATAGCACCGACCTTCCTTGTATCTTCTACTCAAACTCAGGTGCTTCGTTAAATCGCCTCGATTTGAAATACACCTTAACGTTCGAATAGGAAAAACTTAGAAATATAGAAAAGCACCAAAAGATAAGTCTCGTCATTGCTTGTCACCAAATGGCCATTCTTCAAATGCTGCGCCCCATATTATGACTCCATCAGCGACACACACTCATTTCCAAAAGGTGCAGACTATGAAAAAGCTAATCACTAACGCGAACGTATTCAACGGTGTTGATAACAACTTAATCGAGAACGTATCAATCCTCATCGAAGATAACTTGATCACTCAGATTGGTGAGATTGATTCAACGTTAGCCGATGAAATTATTGATGCTCAAGGCGGCACGGTCATGCCAGGCCTGATTGATGCGCACGTTCATATCACGCTCTCTGCCTCTTTTAATGTCATTGATACAATGACCCGTGAAGAAGTGGCGATTCGCTCAGCAAAGATTTCAGAAGAGATGTTGATGCGCGGTTTTACGACTATTCGTGATGTGGCGGGTAATACGCTTGGCCTAAAGAAAAGTATCGATAACGGTTACGCAACTGGCTCACGAATTCTTCCGTCAATGGCCGCTATATCTCAAACCTGTGGTCACTCCGATTACCGTCAGAACCAAGCACAAGAACGTTTGGCAAACGGTCACGAAGATTCACCAATGATGAAGCTAGGTGCCATGAAAATTGCTGATGGTCGTTCAGAAGTATTAAAAGCCGTGCGTGAACAGCTGTTTATGGGCGCTTCTCAAATCAAGATCATGGCTGGCGGTGGTGCATCTTCAACATTCGACCCACTAGACACGTTGCAATTCACATCAGAAGAAATGAAAGCCGCGGTTGATGCCGCTTCTGATTATGGCACTTATGTTGCCGCGCACATCCACACCTCTGATGCGATGCGCCGAGCAGCCGAAGCGGGCGTGATGTCTTTCGAACACGCGACAATTATGGATGACGACATTGCCGAGATCATCAAAGAGAAAGGCATTTGGGTGATTCCGTCTTACTTTACCTCTTCATTGATTGCAGAACGCAAGATCCCACTGCCGAACGAAGAGACATACCGCAAGACAGAACGCGTAGGTAAAGCCATGTTCAAATCGGCGGAACTGATTAAGAAATACGATATTCAGAACATTGCTTTTGGCACTGACTGCGTGGGTGAAACCAACGTTCATGCTACACAATTGAATGAACTTGGTGCGATTGAGAAAACATTCGATACCATCACCGCACTTCGCATGGCGACATCAAACTGTGGACGCTTGTTCGAGATGTCGACTTACCAACACCCATACCAAGAAGGCAAGTTAGGTCTGATTGTTGAAGGCGCGTATGCCGACCTATTGATCATCGATGGCAACCCACTCGAAGGCGTAGCGTGTGTTGCCAACACAGAGACACAAAAGCTGATCATGAAAGACGGCAAGGTATATAAAAATAACCTCTAATTAAGAACCTAAAGATTAGAATAAACAACGGTGCTATGGCGGATTCGTCATAGCACCGTTTTCTTATTTGAAAATTAATTGTGATTTTTTACCGTCTTTTTTAATCAAGCTTCGTCTTACAGATATTCCTTCACTGGACAACGCTTCAAACCTTGTGCGCCTTTGGTAAAACACCACCTCACACACGTTATGTGCCCCACTCCAGTGCTTTTATTTGATGTAGATATAGGAGCTTAAAATGAGCTTTACGTTACTGGCACTGAGTGCCATTTTTCTCGGCTTTTACGTCGTGTTATCTCGCTTTAAAAAACAGAAAAAAAGCTTCAACTTCCGCGTTCTTAGCGCACTGGTTGGCGGCCTTCTGTTTGGTGGCATTATCCAAGTAGTACTGGGCACCGACAGCGCGGCTGGCTTGCAGTTCTCAGAGCTTATCTCTTTGTTCGGTAATGGCTACGTCAAGCTACTCCAGATGATAGTAATACCGTTAGTGTTTGTTGCCATGACAGCTTCCATCATGAATGTAGAAGGCACCAGTGCACTCTCGAAAATCGCACCAAAAGTGATTGGCGTGTTGATTTTCACCGTGGCTATTTCTGCAGTAATCGGAATTGCGAGTATCTACTTGTTCAACATCGACGCGAACAGCTTAGTCAATGCAATGGGAACTAGCACTGCCATTGAAGCGCGCAGCGATAGCCTGCTATCGACTCAAGAGCTGATGTCGAACAACACCTTCACAAGCTTGGTGTTGTCTATCATCCCGACCAATATTTTTGAAATGCTGACTGGCGCAGAAAGAACCTCAACACTATCGACGGTTCTATTCGGTATGTTCCTTGGTTTTAGCATTCTCCAAGTGAAAAAGCGTAAGCCAGAGAAAGTGCAAAGCTTTGTTGATTTCATCAATGCAGCAAAAGAAGTCGTGCTATCGATGGTGCGAGAAATACTTAAGCTCACCCCTTATGGCGTATTTGCTTTAATGACCAAGTTCATGATGAGCAACGATTTGTTCGCACTCTCTGAAATGGGCCGATTCGTTATTGCAAGCTACGCGGCGATCGCAGCGATGTTCATTGTTCACCTTGTACTTGTTGGCTTGTTTGGTTTGTCTCCGAAGACATTCGCTAAAAAATCTTGGCCCGTACTGGTGTTCGGATTTGGTTCTCGCTCAAGCATGGCAGCCATTCCGCTAAACGTTGAAACACAAACTCAGCGCCTTGGTGTAGATGAAGAGACAGCCAATATGTCGGCAACATTCGGGACCAGCATTGGCCAAAACGGTTGTGCCGGTATTTACCCTGCAATGCTTGCCATCATGGCTGCACAAGTGATGGGTATCCCGATTGATTTGAGCTTTGTTCTACAACTTATTGCCGTGATTGCCATTGCTTCATTCGGTATTGCGGGTGTAGGCGGCGGTGCGACCTTTGCAGCGGTTGCCGTGCTAACCATCATGGGATTGGACATCACGATTGTAGCGATACTGGTATCTATTGAAGCCTTGATTGATATGGCACGCACCGCTCTCAATATCTCTGGGTCGATGTTGTCTGGTGTTCTTACTGCTAAGACTAACGGCTCATTGAATACAGAACAGTACAAAGCACAAGCCCTGTCGAATACGACCAATGGCGAGATTCCAGCTTAAGTTTTTAACTTAACGTCAGTCGCTTCAAGTCACTCAGAATCATCCCAATAAACACAGGGCGCGAATGCCGCGTCCTTATAAGAAGAAGTACCACTATGAAAATCGTAATTTTAGGTGGCAGTGCTGCTGGTATGAGCTTTGCTGCCAAATACAAAAGAAACCAACCCACAGATGACGTTATTGTCATTGAAAAACGCAGCTACCTTTCGTTTGGTGCCTGCGGTTTGCCCTACTTTGTTGGCGACAAGTTCCCAAATACAGATCGCATGATCTCTCGCACGCCGCAGCAAGCCATCGATTCCGGACTCGATGTTCGTATCAATACTGAGGTGGTCGCAGTGAACGCTGCTGAGCAAATCATCACAGTCAACACGCAAGGCGAATCACAAGATATTCCGTTTGATAAGTTAATCATCGCGACAGGTGCGCGCCCTTTAATTCCAGACTTCGCGACCTCTTTTCGTGTGGGTAATCATGATCGTGCTGATTCGAATAGCACCGAGCATGTTTACACACTCACTAGCATGGAAGATGGCGTTGCCATGAAACAAGCCATGCTCGCAGTAGATAAACCTCGCGTTGCAATCATTGGTGCAGGTTTTATTGGATTAGAGATGTTCGATGCGGCACATGACTTAGGAAAAGACATCACCATTATTGAGCGCGAAGCGCACATCATGAGCCGCCAATTCAGCCCAGAGATGATCTCCGACGTCGAAGATGCCATTCGTGACACAGGAACCAACCTGCTGACCAATACCCAAGTCGAACACATTGAACGTTTTGCTTCAAAAGACAGCGACGAAGGGAATAGTGAGAAAGCGAGTTATCTGCTTACAGTGAGCAAAACTCGATCCGCGACCAATAACACTAACGAAGCCACCAGCCATTCGGTAGAACCGGAATACATCACCATTCAAGCCGACATTGTGATTCTGGCGCTTGGTTTCAAACCTAACACCGAGTTGTTTGACCTGCCAAAAATGGGCAACGGTGCGTTATTAGTCGATAAGTTTGGTGCAACGTCAGTACCGAATGTTTACGCGGTGGGCGACTGCGCGACGGTTCATCATTTAACGCTTGATGAACCCGTGTATTTGCCACTCGCCACCACAGCTAATAAACAGGCTCGAATGATGGCCGACAAATTGGCAGGCAAAGATACCTTCCTTGATGGTTTCTTAGGTTCATCTTCATTGAAAGTGCTGGATTACGAGCTTGCTAGCACAGGTATTTCTCATTGGATGGCAAACCAATACGCAGTGCCAACCAGTACCTCAGTCATTAATGACAAGAACCAAACGGATTATTATCCCGGCCAAGAAGACATCAAGATAAAACTTGCTTACGACCCTGAATCTAAACGCCTTTTAGGCGGCGAAATTGTCAGCAAGAAAGGCGCTGTAGGTCGGCTAAATGCATTAGGCGTTGCAATTACTGCAGGCATGACGACTCAACAATTGGGTTACCTTGATTTCAGCTACGCTCCTCCTTTTGCACGAACATGGGACGCGCTGAATGTGGCGGGCAATGTTGCGAAATAACAGTCTCAAAATAACCAGACGAAATAGCTGCCTTGAAGTAACCAAACTAGATAATGAATGAAATAACTAAGTGACACCGCAACACAAAACACAGAACCGTCATCCTATTTTAATAAGAGAGAAAACCATGGCACAAACCATTACCAAAGGCATTAAAGCCCTAAAAGAAGAAGCCTACCAAGTCGTTGAAGATATGTCGGTAGAAGAAGCAATAGCGCTATTCAACGGCAGCGACGACAAACAAAACACACTTGATGACTACGTGTTTGTCGATGTGAGGGAAGCCGAAGAAAGAAACAAGCTCGGCATTATTCCCGGCGCTTTTACTTGCCCAAGAGGCATGTTGGAATTCTTGATTGACCCTGAATGCCCCGTTCACAATAAGGTGTTCAACCAAGACAAAACCTACGTGTTCTATTGTGCCCACGGTTTGCGTTCTCTTTACGCTGCCAAGATGGCCGCGGAGATGGGGTTAAAACCCGTTAAAAACCTCGCAGGTGGTTTTGCTGCTTGGGCGGAGCAATCAGGTGACATTGAACTTCCGATTTAATAGAACTGTCTATTAAATAAGGCTAACGACTAAACAAAGCTTTCAGTTAATGAGAGCCCGCTGGTGACTAGAACAGCGGGCTCAATAAAATGATGATGTGAAGTATGAACAAATACACTCAACAAGAACTTTATTCTATTCTTGAACAACACAAACTATGGCTAGAGAACCAAGGTGGTGAACGTGCACAATTACGTAATGCCGACCTAAGTAACCTAGTACTTCAAAACATCGACCTGCGTTGCGCTAACCTAATTCGTACCAATTTTAGTGGCGCCGACTTATCAGGCACTGACATGAGTGAGGCTGATATCACCCATGCCAATTTTAGCCACGCCAACCTAAACAACACAGCTTTCCGCGATGCCGATTTACGAAACTCAGACATGAGCCACGCACAAATGCTCAACGTTGATTTGTATCGCGCGGATCTATTCCGCACCGATTTCAGTCACGCTAATCTCAATGATGACGCGTTGAATCGAGTAGACCCAAGCAATACCATCATCAAGCTACGCAACCCGAACCAAGAATGTTTCGCTTCTGAGTAGGAGCAACAAAGCAACGATATCAAATGTTCCAACAGCCGAAATCAGCGGGGCTTCAAGACAAGATACGCTCAAACATAATGGATAAGATGACTCTCTGCTTTATTGCTACTATTAAACACAGGTTTTTGATTTATGGATGAATCGGGTTGATTTAAGGATGAAATTAGAATGAGGCGATTACTTACTGCACTATTTTTCAGTTCAGCATTGTTACTCAGTTCAGTGTTATCAGGTTGCAATAACTTTAAAAACCTATCTAATGAGATAGAAGCCATCGACTCCATAACCAATCAATACATGGTTACCTTGAGTCAACCTGCCTCCGGCTCTGCCGTGGTGATTGAACAAATCAAAGACATCAATAAAAGCGAAGTGGATGGCTACGATGGCATCATAGACAGTGACAGCATTCACTTGCACGTATCAAATAACGTCCACTACCTACTTATCTTTGAAGATAAAAATCAAGATCTTACCCTACAAGCCAATGAAGCTTTCAGTGTGGTAAAACTTCGTTCTCATAAAGACAAATCAACAATAGAAGTCTCATTATCCGTTAATGAAAATGAAGCCCCAAGTGCGTTTGTTGATCGTTCGTTATCTTCGCTATTGAAAATAGAATTAGACCTCGTTGATATAGGCACCGTGGCAAATTTAACCGATCCTCCTTTTGAGAAAGGGAACGCAAAGCTCGGTATGTGGCAACCGCTGACATTTTTGGTCGAAGGTAATGCGGGTCTCTATTTTTTATCTGAATATGACCCAGCTAAAATCCCGATCTTATTTGTGCATGGGATCAATGCAACGGCTTTAGATTTCTCCCCTCTCATTGGAAAAATAGACCAATCTAAATACCAAATATGGGTGTTTAACTACCCTTCAGGTTTATCTCTATCTTTGAACTCGAGAGGCTTAAATAACCTGTTACACACGGTGGTGACTGAATATAAGATCCAACAATTACATGTTGTTGCCCACAGCATGGGCGGCTTGATCGTAACCAACAGTATTCGTCAATGCCGAATCGGACAGCTATGCGACTTTGTAAGCAGCGTAACCACCATCTCTTCGCCGTTTGATGGTGTTAAGTCTGCTAAACAAGGAATGGAGTACTCCCCCGTGGTAATGCCTGCATGGGTTGATTTAAATCCAGACGGAAAATTTATCGCTGACTTATTCATTGATAGCAGTGAGATTCACATACCCCACTTTTTGGCCTTTGGTTATAACTCGGGCGATCTATTTAATACCAACAGTAGCGATGGCGTCATCAATTTATCAAGCCAGTTGTCGCGCCCCGCTCAATTGAATGCCGACCAAATTCGCGGTTACAACGAAAACCATCTCAGTATTTTAGACAATGACGCTCTGTTTGAAGACTTGTCCAGCTTTTGGTTAACAGCTGAGCGATAACCTCTCCCTATACATAACCCGACAAACCAGTTGGCGTGAATGGTATGAACATTGGCGGTATTTGCACTGCAAGCCAACACGCTAATCTTTATTCTAATCCCATAAATAAGCACACGGAGTGACGCTAAGCCTAGCGAGCTAGGTTTCGAAACAAGGATAGTGACTTTCTAACTTGGGATAGAAACGATGACTATCAATGAATTAAAACGCAGAGATTTTTTCAAAGTTATGGGGAAAGGTGCTGTTTCTGCTGCGGCTCTCTCTCTGCCGACCTTAGCGAATGCAACGCCAACTTCACCAACAAATTTACCTTCAGATCACCAAACCGTTGACTCGCCACTGGATGCAACTGAGATGGCAAATCTGATAAGAGACAAAAAAGCCTCGCCAAAAGAATTCGTACAAGAAGCCATCTATAAAATTCGCCAGACAAACGATCAAGTTAATGCGGTTGTTTCTGAGTGCTTTGACTTAGCGCTAGAGCGTGCCAACTCATTTAACCCGAACTCCCCTTTTGCAGGCGTGCCTTTCTTAGCGAAAGACTGCGTTGATGTTGTCGGGCTTGAATGCACGATGGGATCGAAGTTAAACCAAGGTAGAAAGCCCAACGCTACCTCTTGGTTTATTCGTGCAACACAGAATGCAGGGCTCAACACCATTGGTATGACGAATATCCCCGAGATGATGGCACTAGGCTGCACGCAGAATCCCCTTTATGGCGCGACGCGTAACCCATGGGATCTAAGCCGAGGTGTTCACTCATCGACTGGTGGTGGCGCAGCGGCAATTGCTGCTGGCTATGTACCATTAGTGCATTCCACTGATGGTGGCGGCTCTTCGCGCATGCCCGCTTCAGCGACAGGTATTTTTGGCTTTAAGCCAAGTCGAGAGTCTTTGATTTCAGGGCTAACTGACGGCTCAACAAACGAAGATTTTACTCATCAATCGTTTATGTCGAGAACCGTTCGTGATGCAGCTTTGGCTGTATCAGTCACAGAGCATCATACAAAAAATGACTTTGAGACGCCTTTTCCTCGAACCCCTATAGGAATGGTTAATGCTTCTCTTAACCGTCAGGTAAAAATTGGCGTCACCCTCAAAGATATCCACGGCAGGCTTCCCGATGAAGATACGCTCGCAGCTATTCGTTCGACGGTCTCTTTGCTCGAGCGACTTGGACATATCGTTATCGAAGTTGAGCAACCGATCCAAGATGGCGATGTATTCATGCACAACTACATGGGCGTATTTGGCAACAAGATGGCAAGCTTTGCTGAGCAGTTCGACCGCCTAGGCATGCCGCTAGAATCGATGCCCGACAAAGTAAGCGATAACATCGTCTATTTAGCTCGTACGATGCAAGCACGCTTGAAAGCCGCTCCTAACATGTATATCGACTCTCAAGCGCAATGCCAAAGTTTCGCGCTCACTCACAACCGAGAGTTCTTTAAAAGCATCGATATTTGGCTGACTCCTTGTGCAAACCACGTGCCTTTGGAGATCGAATATTTCGACCAGCAAGCGCACTCAGGGAAAGAGATATGGACACGTTCAGAAAAGTTAATGTCCTACACGCCTATCGAAAACGTGGCAGGTAATCCCGCCATGTCGGTTCCCTTGTATTGGAACAAGCAGAACCTTCCCGTCGGTAGCCATTTTTCTGCAGCAAGGGGCAACGACCGCCTGTTATTTGAATTGGCCTATCAACTAGAAAACGCCAAACCTTGGGCAAACAGAAAGGCCCCGATTGCGCTTTAACAAGCAATTCACTTTCGAAGCAGTTCAATTTAGAAAATCATTCAAGTACGAGTCTATTGATGAAACATATTATTTTCCTATTTTTGGCGAGTCTGACGCTTGCACCTTACTCATACGCAGCTCTAGCACCAAGCGAAGGCTTCAGTGGCAACATGACCTTCTTAACAGGCTTCACCGCAAACTCAAGCAACCTAGATGTTGGGCAAAGCAATCATCAATCTCAAGCCGATTTAATGTCGTCGGGTAATACCGAAGCAGAGGGAATGGTCGCTGTTTTGGGTTCAATGCAATACACCTTTGGCGCTTTGAATCACAAACAGTTTTTCTTAGGTACCTCAAGAGACGACATCATCACAGGTACGTTGGCATTTGAAATTGGATATAGGCAGCAAGTCGAGAACGGTATGGTGGTTGAATTTTCTATCTTACCAACTCTGATATCAGGTGAAGTATGGGATGACCCTTATGCCGTTGACTCAAATAGAAAAGAAACCGACCTCACCGGTAATGTCGTTCGAATGCAGCTTTCAAGAATAATGGGCTCGAACTTTAATCTCGATGTCGCCTCTGGTGAGTCCGACGTTAAAAAAGAAAACACCGGCCTAAAGGGCCTTGGTTTAACTGAAGAAGAACGCGCACTAATGATTCGAGAACGAAAATATTTTTATCTCAAGTCTGGTTACCAGTATTTCTTGAAAGATGGCTCTGGCATTCTCACACCTTCAATGAATGTTTTCTCATCAGACTCTGAGGGTGATGCACTATCGTTCTTGAGCCTTGGCGCGGAAATCAACCTAGCGAAAAGATTTGGAAATCATGGCCTTGCTTTTACACTCAATGCAGCAAAACGCAGCTATGATAAAGAGAATCCAATCTTTAATGAGACTCGTGAAGACAAAGACTTTGGAGCCTTCGTTGCTTATGAATACACCAATATCTTTGGTACAAAAAACTGGTCTTTGGTATCACTACTTGGCGCCAAGACAACAAATTCGAATATTGAGTATTACCAATCATCGCAATACGTGGTTTCAGTAGGTGTTGATTACAAATTCTAAAGTTGAACTGAGAGTTTCATTGCTTGTAACCCGTAAACAAATCCTTTAATTTGGGCATATTAACGAGAAGAACACTCTTCAATCACCAGTAATAACAGGGAGTTATGGTGGAAAGTTTCAGTACTCAATTGCCCATATTCTGGTTTAAAACTTTAGATTCTGCTATTCAGGCTAGAATTGGAGACAGCAGCGACATCTGGTCGGGAGCAGAGGCCTATAAACAACTTTGCTCCGCCGAATCGATCTCGGCTTATCAGCTTCAAACCGCCATCAACAATATCTACCAACATTTTGATCATGAGCTGATCGACTTATTTGATGAATCGGCTCGCTACTTCGATGAGCTTGAAATGGGCGCGCCGGTAATGGCCATGCTCACCGCGCCAGATCTCGCCAGCTTTTGCCAACTGCTGAGTCGCTACTCCATTCATATACATCCGCTACTGAAAATATTCAGTCGTGAAACAGAGAGTGGCGAAATTGAGCTTTGGGGCGTCACACCCGAGTACATTGACGAAACCACACTGATGACACACATCAGCTTGGGGCTCTATTTCAGTATTATGATCAAGCTCGTTCGCAGATACCTTAATGCGCCGAATCAACAGCTCGCCATTCACATCCACAAGAACACCATCGGTGATGAGTTCTTGAGCATCTATGAGCGTGTCTTTAATGTTGAAATGAAGGAAGGCTTCCCCGCCCGCTATCTCCTTTTTCCTAACGATCTTGTCCAGGCGAAACCTCGCCAATTCCAAGCTGACTTTCATGCAGAGTTAGTACGAATCGCCGATCAACAGATGGAAAAAACATTAAAAACTAACCTGATCTACAAAGTGAATGAAACGTTCAAAGTGCTCGCGGTGAAAGACACCAACCTAGATAGCGTGGCGAACAATCTTCACATCAGCCCTCGAACCCTGAATCGTAAGCTTAAACAACAAGGTGTGAGCTTTCGTCGTTTGTTCGATAAATACCGACTTGAACTGAGCATGACGTTACTGAATCAAAACGGCGGCAATATTACCTATGTAGCTCACGAACTTGGCTTTTCAGACTCAAGCGCATTCAGTCGAGCATTCAAAAATTGGACTGGGCACTCTCCTACCGGACTAAAGTCGTAGGCTTACAGTGCTGATGATGCCAATATCACTGATGGGTACGCTGAACACCTAGGCTCTAGATAATTGCCTATCTTGAGCCGACTACTCCCAAACCTATACCTACTCAAATTCAACGATCTTTAAAGATCTTGTGATCCTCATTTATGTTGTATATTATCCGCACTACAAATTACAGACCGGATAGTCGGTCTGTAAAATAATTGAGTGATTCCCATGGACAAGAAGCAGCAAGCAATCCAAGCCGCGATTGAATTATTCGCGACACAAGGCTTTGAAAAAACGTCTATCGCACAGGTGTGTGAAACGGCAAAAGTATCGAAGGGTTTAGTTTTTCATCATTTCAAAAATAAAGATGACCTACTAAGACAGGTGTTTGTTCGCATGGCAGAGATCATTAATGAAGTCGGCGAAAGTGTTGACTTGTCTAGTGAGGGAATGTCGGTAAAAGAGAGGTTTATTAACCTTATTGAGCACATCTTCTTGTCGATGGCCGACCCACAACAAAAACTGTTTTATCAACTTGATTACCAAGTGAAATGTCAGCCGTCGTTAAGGCTGATATTAAAAGACCTGTTGGACGAACGCTACCAACTGATGATGGATTCTTTTGAAGTTATTCTATGTGACATCCCAAATGCCAACAGCATTGTCGACGGCCACATGTTAATCGCCGATATCGATGGTATCGCACTCAATTACTTGTTCTCGGATGGTGATTACCCGTTAGAACAAATTAAAGAGCGCTTCATAGCTAAGTATTTACTGCTGCTGGATTTATAAGTACCTCACTTAAAGCTCAATAGAACGTTGTTGGCTATCTAAAGTAACTCTCTATCTAAAGATATCTATCAGAGAACGCTAGCAACAAATAATTTAAGTTAGGAATTTTTCAAATGAAAACCCCTTATGAAATTCAATACCAAGCTTTCGCCGCTGCAGGCGGGCTTTACGACGAACGTCATGCAAAACTGTACGCAGAATTTGCCGACGATCTTATTGCCGATGGCAGCTTTTCTATCGTGCATGAAGGCGTAGCACACGCATGCTACACACCAATCACAATAGACGCAGCACCACACCTGAAGTGTTATGTGCTTGCCCCTTTAGCTGTATTGCCAGAATACCAAGGCAAAGGCTACGCGACTCGATTGATGGAAGAAGCCGAGAAGCAACTCGACGCTGACGTTATCTTCGTGATGGGCGAACCGTTCCACTACGGCAACCGTTACAACACGCCACACAACGTGCTTCCACCAGTAAGAACACTTGCACCTCTTGAGTGCTGGTTCGCTAAAGCACTGACCCCTGGCGCACTAGACGGCGTGGGAGAATCTACTTCAACCGTCACTGGCCCTTACGCAAGCGAGCTAATGTGGGGGCACCCAAGCGAGCAAGTTTAAGAGATGCTGATTTAAACAAAATATAAGTAAAAAATGGAACGCTCAGGCGTTCCATTTTTGTTTGGGTGAAGTGTAATGCTTGTCTGAATTGAGAACGTTGATATCCCGTGCGTTCGGGCTGATTTCGAACACCCTCCCCCTCATGTTAAGTTCATCAACCCCTTTCGATTTATGACCGAGGGGGGAGAACCTTCTTTGGCGCTGAATGTGTAACTGCGCATGTAACGACCGGCATTCTATTCCTCCCCTTTCCACGAAATACAATGGGTCGAAGATGCTGATTAAGGGGAGGCTAAGAGAGGATTCTTGGGGTAAGGCTAACTCAGAATTGCCCCAAAATCACTCAGACCTTTTACTCAATCGTAACCTGTTCATAAATTGTCCCTACAAAAAGTTATCCATTCTTCTAATGCAGATCGTTGTTACCTCTCGCTGTTGTATCTCGGTGGTAAATTCGACTATCTATCAACACCCAAACAACCTTGCTCTAATTTTAAGCAAACCGCACCTTCTTTTGTTCCACATACATTTTCGTGTGAAAGTAACTTCTTTTAATGCTAAGCAATTGTTAGTAAATGAAGATTTCTAGTAGAATCACACTTGTAAAAACCAAACACAAACTACCAATTTCACATAAAGTAATTTCCCGTCAAATGGCTGTATGTATCACTTTGGCTAATTTCCCACTCGAAGGAACTAAGTTATCTAATGAAAAAAATCTTATTATCTATTGTATTTTCGATGGCTCTCTCTGGTTGTGTTTACACTAGCCATACTGAGAAATTGGATACTCCAATTGCACGAAAAAACCTATCATCTATCGAACAAATACCGTATTCATCTTTCGAAGACGTGACAAGTGAACGAGAAGCTTCTATTGGTGAAATAATGTTTGTCTACGACAAATATGTAAAAGTAATTGAAAAAACTGAATACATTAGATTTAAAGCTCCTACGAACCGTAACTTCCCTACGCCAGCTGAATGGGCTGCGACTTATAAGTATGATGATGGAACAGAAGATAACTTGTTCGTTTATACAACTCCAAAATATTACAACGCCTCTATAGGCGTTATTTTGGATGAGAATAATAGGGTCGCTACCGACCAACCATTAGTACAAGTTGAAGGGGCTAAGACAGGTCGCCGTTGGGGCTTACTAGGAAAAGGCCAGTTTTTTGGTATCCACACAAACGAGACAAAAGCAGACAAAAGTAATTCTTGGGCTTTAAGGTTTGGAGGTAGTATTGGTTCTAACTATGAATTTGAAATTGTGAATCAAAATGAGTCCACCGTTGTAGATGTTCTTCAAACAATAACGATATCTGAGCGAGATTTCCTTTCGGGTTTTACTGTTAGAGGTATTTTCATCAAAGGAAAACATAAGGCAAAACATGGCATTATAACGTTTACTGCTACGGACATTCGTTCTTAAATACAATGATATAGAGTAGGTGTCGCGACACTTAATGCGTAGTGAAAGTTCATTCCAATCTTTTTTGCTAGTGCGATTTTACTCATCGTACTAGCTCATCTCAACGAGATTTGTCATATCTGTAGTTATTGATGATTTACTAAATTAGCAAACCAGCTGACACATTTATGTCCAGAAACGTTTTTAAAATTGATCAAACTCTATTGTCCTCCGACAATAATAGCTAGATATAGAGCGAGCATAGGGTCAGATAGAGTTTAAAAGTAGGTAGTGGTTAGGGGGGAATTGGTGATCTTAATTACACATCCCTGTGTAACGTATTCTGAATGTCAGCTGGCTTTAAAGCGCTTCATAAATTGACTAAAGCGAGGAATCAGGTTTTGCACAGTCGGCGCATCGGGAATCTCATTTACAAAAATCATAAAGCGCTGTGCTTTACTTTTATCACCTTGAGCAGTCCCTGCTAGTATTGCTTGAGCCAAAATTACATGCTCAGCGGTAACGTCCTTATTCGAAAATTCGTGAATCAACATAGAAAATCCTAATAAGTATAAATACGGATGTAATAATACAATATGTTGATATTTATATCGATAGCTTATGGCATTCATCAATGTCAGATTTGTGTAAAAGCAAGACAATGATGTGCACCATCAATACTGGACAGTGAGCTTAGTGACTTTCCATACTTATGCTAATTCGTGATTTGCTAATACTTGGTTCTCCGATACTCATTTCTGTCCAAATCCCATTTAGACACCCAAACAAAAGGGATTGGTATCTCTACCAATCCCTTTCAGAATTTATTTATAAAATAACGGCTCTTACTCTCTACAAACTCTCAATTGCCTTTTGAACCGCTGGGCCAATCTGACGCTTGCGAGAAGTGACGCCTTCCAAAGTCAGCATATCGCTTGTTGGTTCAGCGTTGAAAGCCGACTTGATGACTTGATAATCGCTTTCGTCCACCCACAGTAAATTAGCTTCTTTGTTCTTAGTGTCTGTGATTGAGAAGAACAGATGATCTAAGCCGTTCTCTTCTTTATAAGACTTCATCGCTGCCAAAAGCTCATCTTTACGGTCAATCAGTTGTTGAGCGGTTAGTGTTTCAGCAACGCCGATGCCCACTTGTTTGCCACCGTACTTAAAGTTCTTGTAGTCCAGTGTCAGGATGGTTTCAGATGAAAGGTGGCTAAGGTCTGATTTAGCAATCAACATCTGTTGACCGAAGTCTTCGATGTCTGAAATGCCTGCAACCTTTGCCAGTTTCTCTGCGTATTCACGATCGTACTCAGTCGTGGTTGATGATTGGAACACCACGGTATCAGAAAGAATCGCGCCTAAGCCGACACAAGCAAGGTGCTTAGGTAAAGTCACATCAAGCTTTTCAGCGTTGTCAGCCAGAATAGTTGCAGCCGATCCCCAGCCTCTAATATCCATCTCAACAATTTGTGGCGTATTAACCGGTGAGCCACCAATCGCATGGTGATCGACCACAGCAACAATAGATGCTTGGTCGATGGTTGGCGCTAGTTGAGTCACTTGGTTGAAGTCCACCAGCCCTACTCTATATGGAGAGTAATCTGTCTCTACTCGTGGCGATTCTGCATTACAGTAGTTCAAGATAAACGTCGATTCAGGGTTGATAGGCTCAGGCACTGTCGCCGTACCACCATAAATATGAGCCGCGAGCATCGCAGACATTACCGTGTCGCTATCTGGGCTAAGGTGCCCCGTCCATACGAGATCTTCACTGTTTTCGTTGGCAGATTGCTGCAAGCTGAAAGCAAAACTTGCTGAACTGAAAGACATAATTACGGCAGCAACGACAGGTGTTAGCTTCACGGGTATTTCCTTTTCTGGATTCGTTTTAGAACCCAATAAGCTAGCTATTAAAAATTTCAAAACCATGTCAGCGATGTTTCAGATTTACTTCAGTAAGTAACGAAATGTAATTTGGATCTCGTTAGGTTTGCCCAAAAAACAAAAAAGGATCGGTATCTCTACCAATCCTTTGAGTTTCACAAACCAATACAGGTTTAGAGACAATTAGTGTTTGTACCTAAAGGTATTGCTGTCATCAACAATCTCGATTTTGACAGGCACGGTTCCTTGCTTAACATTGCCGATTCTTGCAAACGCCTTGTGCGAAAGATCGATAACGCGGCCTTTTACATAAGGGCCTCGATCGTTAATTTTCACATCGACAGACTTATTATTGTTTGTATTGGTCACTCTCACGATAGTGCCGAAGGGCAAGGTTTTATGAGCCGCAGTATTGGCATTCATGTTATACGTCTCACCACTTGCTGTGAGCCTTCCATGGAATTTATCGCCATACCAAGAAGCTTTACCAGCAAGAGCATGTGACTTGGCATATTCCTTTGTTTTAGAACTGCCGACAGCCGACGTTGAGGTACATCCGGCTAGTATCATAAGAATAAGAGCGGTAAAGATAATATGTGATTTTTTCATGTGATTTGGTTGCGCTAATCTCTGCATGTTTCTCTGTTTTCGTTATTGTTGGTTCAGCCGTATGTTTCTGAGTATAGTCGCTACTCAGTCAAGGCTGCCATTCGGTATGATTTACCAATGTTTTCATGAACGATGATTTCTTCCGTCATATTCCTGAAAGGTTTTATCGTCAAAACGTCAACTTTAACAACGCCTTAAATTTGGTTACTTATTAACCACACAGTGCAGATAACCCCAACTCAAACAGCAATCGAAGACAAGATCATTTGTGTCCCACTTCGAATGAAGTGCCGTCCTCCTCTCCCCCAAAAAAATGCAAAAAAGGATTGGTATCTCTACCAATCCTTTTTAGAAGCTGTTTCAGCTTTCTAATTTGTTGCAGATAGCACAACGCCATCCAAACCTATTACTATTAATCTATTAACCTATTAGCCTACTGTTAATGCATCTTGTTGTTGACGGTTATTAGCGAGCCACTTAGATAGGTTTTACTCGGTTGAGTCAGCTCAATCATTAACTCTGCCAAATCGGCTGGATCTACCCATGTAGAGTGGTCAGCCTCAGGAAGTGCTTGTCGATTCACTTCAGTATCAACAATGGTCGGCAATACCGCATTCACTTGAACATTGGATGAAGATCCCTCTGCCGCGAGGCTCTCTACCAACGCGTTTAATGCCATTTTAGACGCCATGTAAGGGCCAAACCCTGCGGGTATATTCCGCGCGGTATCACGGGCAGAAACAAACATCAGTGAACCACCTCCCTGCGATTCCATTAATTTGAATATTTCTCTTCCGAAGACAAACGCCGTCATAAAGTTCGCATTCCACAAGTCAGACATTTTACTCACTTCCACGTCAGTCCAATGGCTCCAGGTATAAATGCCAGAACAATGAAAGTGAGCATCTATATGACCTAAGATTTCAGATGCCTCAGCAGCAAGCGCTTGGCTTTGCACTTCATCCGTAAGGTCTCCAAGTAACACGGTCAGATGACCTGAATACTTATCTTCTAAGCTTTTTGCTCTTGCTTCATCGCCGATACGCCCAAAAGCGACGACACGGGTTCCGCTCGTAATGAGCTTCTCTATCAAATGTTGGGCTGTTACCGAAAAGCAGGCTGCGATAGTGGCTGTTTTAATTGCATTCATGATTATTGCTCGTTGTTGGTAATGATGTGGAGAATCATAAAGACAACAACCTAAGGTTTGAATCTGCCGAGAAGCAATTCAGTTTTGCTTTAAAAGCAATTAAGCTAACATTAAAGAACAGTTAAAACATCTATGTCACTTATGCTGCGGGCGCCAACCATCTTATTTAGAAGGCTGCATTTTGAAAGAACTGAAACCGTCGTTTAATGAGGAATACACATGAGCCTTTTCAATCGTCTTGCCTATTTCAACTGCGTGGTTGAACAAGGAAGTATCTCCAAAGCCAGTCGGATTTTTGATATTCAGCCCTCTTCTATCTCACGACAGCTTTCGGCGTTGGAAGAAGAACTCAATGTGCGACTGTTAGAGCGCTCGACACGCAACGTAGGGGTCACTGAAGCAGGTCAATTGTTCTATCAATATTCCAAGCGAATTACGGGCGAGTTTGATGAAGCGAAACGAGTCGTCAGCGCATTGCATCACTCACCAAGAGGAAGCCTCAAGATAAGCACGACCGTCGCGTTTGGGGAGAGCAAAATCTTGCCACTTATTCCTATCTTTCGGGCTGCTTTTCCTGAGGTAAACGTTGAAATTGAAATCACAGAAAGAGTAGTCGATTTGATCGAGGAAAATGTGGATATCGCTATCCGAAGTGGCCGACTGCCTGATTCTAATTTGATCGCTAAGAAGCTCGTCCAAAACAACTTTGTTCTTTGTGCTAGTCCTGACTATTTAAGAAGAAACAAAGCCCCTCAACATTTTGAAGATCTAGCAAAACATGACTGCTTGGTTTATGGCTACAAGGGGTGGCATGATTGGTTTGTATTGGATAGAAAACCGCAAAAAATCGACATCTCTTATTACATGGAAGTCGACTCTGTGAACGGGCAAAAGCAATTGATATTAAACGGTGGTGGTATTGCCCTGCTCCCACAATGGGCGATTGAAGAAGAACTTAAAATAGGTAAATTGGTGCAATTGCTTCCTGAGTTTACGTTTAGCCCATGTAACTATGAAACCAGCACATACGCAATCTATCAAAACCGCCAGCTAGTTCCGAGCAAGGTTCGAGTGTTTTTGGATTTCCTCACTGAGCATTTCGGAACTACTCTTTAGTTTTTGTATCTCGTACGTCAGCAGAAGGTATTTAGCTGATGACGATGTATAAGTCGAACCATGTCTATCATAAACAACCCAAAAAGGAAGATTGGTATCTATACCAATCCTCTTTAAGAGATGTTTCGACTTTTCTGCCTTAAGCGCAATTGTCCGTAATCAGTCACCTACGTTTCTTCTCGGCTGTATAAGTTACGCTTTACTGGTTTGTACCGAACTTGCCACAGGCTTGGTTTTGTTTTCTGGAACCAAAGACATCAGCCCTGTAATCACCAGAGCAGCAACACCCGACATCGTTACTGGTGAGCCAAATATGCTTTGCACTAGCGTGGGGGCTTCTTTCAATAAATCCGGTACCAGCATTACCCCCAGTCCTAAACCTAATGAGATGGCAATCGTCATGATTCTGCGACGATCCAGCTTCTCACTAGCGATAATCTTGATACCCGCCGCAGCAACCGTACCAAACATCACCAATGTCGCTCCGCCTAATACTGGCTTTGGAATCGTCATTAATACCGCGCCTAAGATGGGAAATAGACCTAATAGAAAAAGAATTGCCGCAATGAAGTAGCCAATGTAGCGGCTCGCGATTCCGGTAAAATGAATCACACCATTGTTTTGGCTGAAAGTCGTGTTCGGAAAAGTATTAAATACAGCGGCGATAAGCGAGTTCACACCGTCACCTAGCACGCCCGCCTTGAGTCGATTGATGTATTTTGGCCCCTTAACTGGCTGTCCTGAGAACATACTGTTGGCGGTAAGGTCGCCCGTCGTTTCAATAACAGTAATCAAGTAGATAAAAGCAATAGGGAGGAAGACTTGCCAATCAAAAGCGAAACCATATTTAAATGGGACAGGGATACTCAATAGCGGTTGAGATGCAAAAGAAACCATTGGCGCTTTGCCCATCAGAATAGCAACGCCCCACCCTACAACCAATCCGACTAAAATCGACGACAGCCTTACCATGGTGTTGTTGCTTAGGTTAAGTGCCACTATGGTTCCGAGCACAATCGCACCCAACATCAGGTTGCTTCCAGAACCAAAATCTTCTGCGCCAACACCACCAGCGATATCAGTGACGCCGACTTTAATCAAAGAGACACCAATCGTCGTGATAACGATACCGGTCACAACGGGCGTGATCACTACTTTGAGTTTTTCGATAAAGCGCGATAGGACGATTTCGACAAATGCACCAAAGAAGCAGACACCAAAAATGGTGGCGAGCATTTCATCCGGCCCACCTCCATTCGCTTTAACAAGAAAACCCGCACCTAAGACAGAACCTAAGAACGCAAAGCTGGTCCCTTGGACACAGATCATCCCTGCGCCAACTGGCCCTATTTTCCTAGCTTGTATAAAAGTGCCAACCCCAGACACCATCAGTGCCATGCTGATCAAATAAGGGATGTGTTCACCCAACCCTAAAACACCGCCAATAATGAGCGTTGGTGTGATAATGCCAACAAAGCTGGCTAATACATGCTGCAGCGCCGCGTAACTGGCTGCTTTAACTGATGGTCGATCGTCTAATCCGTAGATCAATTCACTGTTCTGTTCCATGTGACTTCCTTTATGTATTTTTTATTGTATACAATTTACATAAAGGCAATAGAGCAACATATATGCCAATGGTTTAACATCATACTTATCAATCAGTTAAGTTTTCAATCAGTCCAACATTGCACTATAGAGCAACAATGTCGGCTTGTTTTAGTGCAACCGATAGTTTATCCGATGTTCCTAAATTAAGCCCTACAGACACAAAAAAAGGATTGGTATCGCTACCAATCCTCTTTAGGGGGTGTTTCGGTTTTTCTACCTATGGAAGGCAGTAACGCTATTACTCGTAATCAGTCGCGTACGTGTCTTCGTACGTATGTGAGTAAAATTCGAATAGGTTGCCAAACGGGTCTTCTAGATAAACCATTTGTGCTTGTTTTAGTTCGTCTTCTGGGTGGTAACGCATGATGTCCATACGAACCTTACCGCCATACTCTTCAACACGCTTGATTGCTGAATGGAACTGTTCTTTTGGAAGCTGTAGACAGAAGTGGAAGATGCCTAGGCGAGAGAAATCAACTTCGTGACGCTCTTGGCGATCTTTCATTTCGAACAGCTCAACACCGATGCCATCAGATGTGACTAGGTGTGCAATGTTGAAGCCTTTGAAGCCTTCACCAAATACTGCGATACACATACGGCCGATTGCTGATTCGCGCTCTTCCATCACTTTAGTGTTGTTCATTACGATTCTTAGACCTAGCGCTTTCGTGTAAAACTCGACTGCTTTGTCCATGTCGCCAACCATGATGCCTACGTGATTCATTTTCATAACTTGCTCCAAATTCGTTTTTAATTCTGTGCGTTTCGAAGACTGGCTTCGATGTTTCGTTTCGATGGAGAGAGTATATGGAGATGTGACGATTAACTGAAATTATCATAAATTATATTAATGATAATTTTTTGTTATTTACAGATTTAGCATCAAATCCCAGCTCGCTGAAAGAAGCCATGCCTGCCCTTGCCTACTTACCTACTTAGATACTTAGATACATAGATACATAGAGGCTTACGTGAATAGAGATAAGCCGAAATAAAGAACAGCCTAAAGAGCATAGCTACCCAAATAGAGCCCTGCCCACTTTGATAGCTTTTGTTGATAAGTTCTGTTGATAGCTTTTATCGATAGTCTTGTTCTTTCAAAGATAGGATTTACCTATTGAATCTATAGAAATGTCCGATTTCACTAATTTCCGGTGCGAATGCAATATATCTCCATCGACGCGGGATAGCGTTAAACACTACAAATTAGAAAGAGAGTCGAATCATGATCAACACAGAAATCAAACCATTCAACGCAACAGCATTCAAAAGCGGCGAGTTCGTAGAAATCACTGAGCAAGACGTTAAAGGCAAGTGGGCTGTATTCTTCTTCTACCCAGCAGACTTCACGTTTGTATGTCCAACTGAGCTAGTTGACCTACAAGACAAATACGCAGAGCTTCAATCTCGCGGCGTAGAAGTTTTCTCAGTATCAACTGACACTCACTTCTCTCACAAAGCATGGCACGATACTTCTGACAAAATCGGCACTATCGAATACTTCATGGTAGGCGACCAAACAGGCAACATCACAAACAACTTCAACGTTATGCGTGAAGGTCAAGGCCTTGCAGACCGTGCAACTTTCCTAATCGACCCTGAAGGCGTTATCCAAGCAATGGAAATCACTGCTGAAGGTATTGGCCGTGACGCTGAAGACTTACTACGCAAGGTTAAAGCAGCACAATACGTAGCCGCTCACCCAGGTGAAGTTTGCCCAGCCAAATGGAAAGAAGGCGAAGAGACTTTAGCGCCATCTCTAGACCTAGTAGGCAAGATTTAATCAAAGCCGAGTTCAAACAAGAACTGCTAAGAAAGAACAAGTAAAACAGAACAGTTAAACGGTTCTACAGGCGCGCTTCGGCCTCCCTCCTAAAGGGCAGTTGCGCGCCACCCTTTCAAACCATCAACACCACAATATTTGCCGACTTGCGCCCCCTTTTTATTTTTCCTTTTTCAGCAAGAAGGTATTGGTCAATACCAAGACACAGAATTTAAGAGCAGGCACGATTATGTTAGATCAAGCAATGAAGCAGCAGCTAAAAGCATACTTAGAAAACCTAAAAACCAATGTTCAGTTAGTGCTGAGCCTTGATAGCAGCGACACCGCGAACAAACTTCAAGATCTGGCGAACGATATCGCCTCTCTCACCGACAAAATTGAAGTAATTCGAGATGATAACGCAAGCACTCGCCGCCCTATCATGCAGGTAGTGAACCAAGAGAAAGGCACTGCGATCGGTTTCGCGGGTTTACCAATGGGTCACGAGTTCACATCTCTGGTACTGGCACTGCTTCACAGTGGTGGTCACCCTATCAAGCTTGAAGCTGACGTAATTAAGCAAATTAAAGAATTAGACCAAGAGCTTAATGTAGAGATTTTCATCTCGTTATCGTGCCAAAACTGTCCAGAAGTGGTTCAGGCATTCAACATGATGTCAGCGATTAACCCGCTAATTAAGACAACCATGATTGATGGCGCTGCATTCCAAGATGAAGTGAAGTCTCGCGACATCATGGCAGTACCAAGCGTATTCATTAACGGTGAACTATTTGGCCAAGGCCGTATGTCTCTGGCTGAAATCTTGAACAAAGTCGATTCAGGCGCAGCAGAAAAGAAAGCGGCAAACCTAGACCAACAAGCACCGTTTGATGTATTGGTTGTAGGCGGTGGCCCTGCGGGTTCTTCAGCGGCTATCTACGCAGCACGTAAAGGTATTCGCACCGGTGTGGTTGCTGACCGATTCGGTGGCCAGGTGATGGATACCATGGCGATTGAGAACTTTATCTCAGTAAAAGCGACCACCGGTCCTAAGTTAGTCGCAAGCTTAGAAGAGCACGTAAAAGAGTACGGTGTAGAAGTAATGACTGAGCAGCGCGCTGCGAACATCATCGCAGCCGAAGACACAGAAGACGGTTACATCCACGTTGAGCTAGAAAGCGGCGCAACATTACGATCTCGCACGGTAATCACCAGTACTGGTGCTCGCTGGCGTGAAATGAACGTTCCGGGTGAGCAAGAGTACCGCAATAAAGGCGTTGCTTACTGCCCACACTGTGACGGCCCACTGTTCAAAGGTAAAAAAACAGCGGTTATTGGTGGCGGTAACTCCGGTATTGAAGCGGCGATTGATTTGGCTGGTATCGTTGAACACGTAACCGTACTTGAATTTGCAGACACACTGCGTGCCGACCAAGTGCTTATCGACAAAGCAAACGCAACGCCAAACATCGAAATCATCAAGATGGCGCAAACAACGCGAGTGATTGGTGATGGCAACCGTGTAACGGCTTTGGAATATAAAGATCGTAACACCGATGAACTGAAGCAAGTCGACATTGCCGGCATCTTTGTTCAAATCGGCCTGATGCCAAACAGCGAATGGTTGAAGGGTTCGAAAGTTGAGCTGTCACCACGCGGTGAAATTGAAATTAACGCTCATGGTGCAACATCAATGAAAGGTGTGTTTGCGGCGGGTGACGTAACAACAGTACCTTACAAAC
Organism: Vibrio sp. L5-1; assembly: GCF_021728315.1. Lineage (NCBI taxonomy): Bacteria > Pseudomonadati > Pseudomonadota > Gammaproteobacteria > Vibrionales > Vibrionaceae > Vibrio > Vibrio sp. L5-1. Next base: position 761,739 of record NZ_JAKKCQ010000002.1, read on the forward strand.
AGATCATCATTGCAATGGGTGAAGGTGCTAAAGCAAGTTTAGGTGCATTTGACCACCTAATCCGTAACTCAGCTCCGGTTAAAGAAGCTGAAACCGCTTAATCTTTTAAGCAAACATTCCTTAAAACGTTCTTGTTAACTTGCGAGTTATTAGTAACTTACTAATTATTGTTAACCACTTAGTCGATTTTTAGACACCACTCCTATGGATTTAGGAGTGGTTTTTTTATTTGTAGAGAGGCTTTATGCTGGTTGATAAAGCATAAAGGCAACCACCATCGCTAAACTTCCGCCCAAGCAACGGTTCACAAACATCATCTGTTTTGGTGATTGCAGTAACTTCTTAAGCATGGTGCCGCAATACGCCCACACCAACATGCACGGCACACCGGTAATAACCATACCCGCGATAATGGTCACTACTTGAATCAGGTAGTCTGCGTTTGGAGTGATGAACTGTGAGAATACAGTTAATGACGCAATCCAACCTTTAGGGTTTAACACCTGCACCAATACGCCAGACATAAAGCCCGAGCGATTGTCGACAGTGCTTTCTTCGATTTGCATATTAGCAATCGACCACGCCATAAACAGCAAATAAGCTGCGCCCGCGTATTTCAAAATGTTGTATAGCTCTGGATAAAGGGTGAATAGGCTCACCAAACCGACACTGGAACCCGCCAGTACGATGATGATACCAACAGCGTTCCCAGAGATAAAAGGTAAAGTCGCAGCAAACCCATAACGACTTGAAATCCCAAGTAATGCGATATTGCCTGCCCCAGGTGTAATTGCGATAGATATTGAAAACAGCAAGAACGCCAGCATTAACTGAGAGCTCATTTCCTCTCACTCCTAATAAGTAAAGTATTTATACGGAGAGAGTTTACAGATTCGACTAGGAATTAAATTGCTATATAGGCTAATATTAATGCAAATTTGAGCAAGACTTTTCTAAAAAAGCCATGAAACAGAAAGAATCCACCAAAGAAGTGTTAGATGACACTGATATCGCCATCTTAGAACATATCCAACAAGACGGACGCATGAGCAACAGTAAGCTTGCTGAAAAGGTTAACCTCAGCGAAACCCCATGTTGGCGTCGTTGGAAACGCATGGAAGAGACCGGCTATATCGATGGTTATGCCGCCAAACTCAACCGCAAGAAGTTAGGTTTGCACGTAGCAGGCTTTACTTTAGTTACGTTGGGCAACCATGAAGTTGAAAATACCGAACCGTTTGAAGAATTTGTTGAAGTAACCGATTGGATTCCGATGTGTCATTGCATTGCAGGTGGTGCTGACTATATGGTGCAAGTGTTGGCTAAAGATTTGGAAGAGTACTTTGAGCGTATTAGCTCGATCAGGCGAGTCAAAGGCGTGAGCGCGCTTCAGTCTAATATCTCGGTTAAAGAGTTGAAAAACAGCTATCTGCTTCCTCTAGAAGACTAGTTCACTTCGCCATACGGCCCTTTTCTTTAAGCGGAAAACAAAAGCCCAGCTATCTAAGGTATCTAAAATCTAGATGCGCCGGGCTTTGTTATTTTGAAACGGATATCGTTTATTTACGCTTTCTATTCACAAGGGTGAGCTAAATGAATCAGCGCCAAACCACCTAATGACGTTTCACGATACTTCTTATTCATGTCTTTACCCGTCTGATACATGGTGGCGATCACTTTATCTAATGAGATCAGGCTCTTGCTGTTACGTTTGAGTGCCATTCGTGAGGCATTAATCGCCTTCATGGAACCCATCGCATTTCGTTCAATACATGGCACTTGTACCAAGCCACCAATCGGATCACACGTCATACCGAGCGAATGCTCCATCGCGATTTCGGCCGCAATGCAGATCTGCTCATTGCTGCCACCACGTAACGCTGTTAAACCCGCTGCCGCCATAGAAGACGACACGCCTACTTCACCTTGGCACCCTACTTCCGCACCAGAAATAGAAGCGTTGGTTTTGTATAAAATACCAATCGCACCCGATACCGCTAAGAAATCTTTCAGTTGCTTGGTGTCGAGTTCTTTAATGAAGCGATGGTAATACATCAACACCGCAGGGATAACGCCCGCTGCACCATTAGTGGGTGATGTCACCACTTGACCGCCGGCTGCATTTTCTTCACTCACCGCAAAAGCAAACAAGTTAATCCAGTCCATGATTTCCATTGGGTCGTTTTCAACGGCCGCATTTGCTTCCAGCTTTTTCAGCAGGTTCGGTGCACGACGTGTCACGTTCAAACCGCCATCAAGAATGCCTTCCGTTTCAAAGCCGCGTTCCATACAACGAGTCATCACTCGCCAGATTTGATCGGCCTTTTCTGAAATAACATCAGCGCCTTGGAAAGCCGCTTCATTTTTCAGAATCATGCCACCCAAGCTCATGCCGCTGTCTTCTGCTTTTCTCAGCATTTCATCGGCATTTTTGAATGGGAAAGGGACTTCTACTACTTGGGTTTTAGTGCCATTCTGTAGTTCATCCGCGGTTGCTATAAAGCCACCACCAATGGAGTAATAGGTTTCATCAACAATCACATTTCCACTTTGGTCAAGCGCGGTAATCATCATGCCGTTCTCATGCAAAGGCAGATTATCTTCGTGGAATAGCATGTCGGTTTGATAATTGAAGCCAATGGTGTGATGGCCACTCAACTGCATTTCACCACTATCGATAGCAAGACGCATCGCTTCATTAGCGCTGGTGATCTTAATCGTGTCTGGCTTATTGCCAAGCAGACCTAGAATGGTTGCCCTGTCGGTGTGGTGCCCTATTCCGGTTAACGATAACGAACCATAAAGATCGACCTGAACACGAACTACGTCCGTGATTTTATCCGCGACTAATTGAGTGAAATGGAAACCCGCAATCATTGGGCCGTTAGTGTGTGAGCTTGATGGCCCAACACCAATTTTATAGATATCAAAAATGGACAGCATACATTTACCTGTTAAAAATTAGCCAGTTGAGAAGATTTACTCATTAAGAAAGAGCGGCATAAAGCCAATCAGGAATAACAGTACAAGCCGCAATCGTGACGACAGCGAACACTAGCAAGCCGTAATGGCTCGCCGTAGGTTTTGCAAACAAGTGTTTTTGCTTGGCGATAAATTCGTTTTGTTGTTCAGTTACTTGCCCATAGAAATGGCTAACGACAACACCTAGCACTAAGAAAACCACAGTGCCGATTAAGGCGAACCAAGGCCAAGATATGCCATAGTATTTTGCAATGAACACCACAGCCACACTGCCAATACTGCCCGCAATTACGCCGCTCTCGTTAGCTCGTTTAAAGAACAAACCCAGGATGAAAGAGCCAAGACGAATGCCGACAAAAATGGAAGTCAGGCTAGCGATAGTCTTGAGCACTGATTCATTTGAAACGGCCAATAAAGCGGGCACAACAACCGAAGCCGCCGCGACAAGGCTCATTTTTCTTGCCACCGATTCATAGTGTGCATCAGAGGCTTTTTTACGGAAAAATCGCTTGTAGAAATCGAACGTAGCGACCGTTGCCATTGAGTTATAGGTTGAATCCAAGGTCGACATTGCCGCTGCCGACAGAGCTGAAATCACCAGTCCAACAATGATTGGGTTGGTATGATTGAATACAAAATCGAGAATCACTTCATTGCTGTTTTCAAAGCTTTGGTCTTGATAAAAGACACTCAGAAGAACGCCCATTACAGAGAAAAACAGGTAGATAAAGAAGGCGCCGTAACCACAAAGCAGCATCGATTTCTGTGCCGTCTCAACGTTTTTTGTTGCCAATGTTCTTTGAATAATCAATTGGTTAGTGCCATACACACTCAGATGTAAGAAACTCACGGCAACCACACCCGCCCACAAGGTGGTATCAACTCCCAAGTCGAAATCGAGATTGATGATATTCAGATGTTCAGGAGACAACACCTCGCCCGCATCAATCTTCATCAGCAATAAGGCAAAGATCGCAATGCTGCCAATGATCAGCACCGCCGACTGCAGCATATCTGTCCATATGACGGTCGAAATACCGCCCGCATAAGTATACAAAGCCGTAAATAAGCTGATGTAGATGATCGCCTCGGAGATACTCACCGGCAACACTTGCACCAAGATCAGTGCAACTGCATACAAAATTACCCCAGCCGAAATACACTGAACCACAATAAACACGATTGAGTTGATCGTGCGAGCAACAACGCCAAAGCGGTGCTCTAGGTATTCATAAATCGAGGTAAGGCCGAGTTTGTAAAACACTGGGACAAAGAAAACCACAGCGAAAAAGATCACTATCGGGTAATTCAAATGGACGCTCATCGCTTCCATGCCTGAGCTATAAACCCAACCCGGCATGCCCACGAACGTCATCGCACTGATGTAGGTTGCAAGAATCGACACACCTGCCGTAAACCAACCAAATTGTTTTCCGCCCGTGGAGAAATCGCCACCAACGCTGTAACGCTTATTCACTAAGTAACTGATAAATAGAGTAGTTAGTACATACAAAGCAATAACCACAAAACTTGAGTACGTAACCATTTTTAGATTCCGTTTATTATATTTCGCAATTCATTCGCCGCTAATACTACTCAAAAATGGATACTTTCCCTCAAAAACCCACAATAAGTGTGAGTATTGTCACTAAGATAGATGATTAAACACTCTAAATGCTCAAAAAGTCCCAAAACAACGATCTAATGGGATCCAGATCACCAAAATGCACAAAATGGGTACGCACTCATTTTAAAATTGACCTTGATCACGGATCTAATAACCACAAAAATTCTATTATCTCTCCCGAAACGAAGACGGTGTAGTGAACATCAATGACCACTACACAATAATCAAAACTAAAAACACCCTATAATAAATAAAGGTTTATCGGTCATGACTACTAAAAAACACATGAGCGAAGTTCCTATGATTCAAAGGGTAGCTGCTTATCTAGCAATTCTAGTTGGCTACTTTTTCTATTGTTATAACTTTGTAATTATTGACTACGTACGCCCCTACATCGTTGATGCGTACGATGGTATTAACTTGGCGGATACCGCTCAGTTCTATACATGGCAGTCGGTTGGCGCACTGATTGGTGCTCTAAGCTGTGCATGGGTGGCATCAAACTTTGGTAAGAAATCGACTCTTATTGTCATCACCGCACTGAATGGTGGCGCAACCATCATCAACATGATGTTTACTGACTACGCGATGTGGGCAGCAATGCGTTTCATCATCGGTATTTCTTTGGGTGGCTACTTCACAGTAGCAGTAAGCCTGATGATTGGCCTATTCACACCAAGCGTTCGCGGTAAGTTAACGGCATTCGCTTCTTCTATGTTCTCGGTTGCTCTGATGGCAATGGGTGCGTATGCAGCATTCATTTCTAGCATCGACGCACCTTGGCAAAGCCTAATGTGGGTAGGTGGTATTCCTCCTCTGGTTGCTGCTGCATTGATGATCTTCATCCTACCTAGCGACAAGAAAGTGATCGCCTATGGTGAAGAAGAGCAAGCCGCTGCTGAAGCGTCTAACGCACCAGCGAAGAAAGGTTCTTGGGGTGAAATGCTAAGCGCGCCTTACCGCAAGCTAACGATTACCTGTTTATTACTGGCTGGTCTTAACTTCTACGGCTACCAATTCTTCTCTGGCTTCGTGACAACGTACCTAAAAGACGTTCGTCAATTCGACGGTGCAACTATCGGCATCATCTTCTCTATCTCTGCATTCGGTTCTCTATTCGGTGCTTGGGTATGGGGTGCAATCGCCGATAAATACGGCCGTAAAGTGAACGCTTTTGGTTTCATCCTTGCGGGTGTCATGGCTTCAGTATTCTTCGTCGCACCAAGCGACGTGATGATCGGCAGCCTAAACATGCTGGCTATCCTAGGTCTTATCTACAACTTCGGTCTGTCTGCTTCTGCAGTATGGGGTGGTTACTTCTCTGAATTGTTCCCAGCTCACCTACGTAGCTTCGGTGCAGCGCTGTTCCACGGTGGTCGTATTATCGGCATGTGGGCTCCAATGGTGTTGGTATTCATCCAAGAGCGCAGCGACCTTGCGACAGCAATGTGGGGTTCACCAATCGTATGGATTCTGGCTGGTCTACTGTGGCTATCTCTACCAGAAACATTGAAAGGCGGCATTTTCGACAAGAGCAAAAAAGCGGAAACAGCAAAAGCTTAATCCCCTTTAGTTGAAACCTCTAAAAGTTGAAAACCTCGAAAGACACGAAATAAACATCAATCCGGCTGAGAAAGTCAGCCGGTAACAAAATCCAAATCGAGTCCTGTTCCGAATGTTGGCTCGACAACACAAAAGAGAATTTACTATGTCTAAATATCAAGAAGCTAAACGCATTGTTCGTGACTACTTTGACGCTATCGAAAACGCTACTCACGAAAACGTGGCTGAAGTTTTAAAAGCACACACTTCTGAAGATTACTTGTGGCGTGGTGTTTACCCATTCCGTGAGCAAGAAGGCGCTCAAGCTGCGGCTGACGTATTCTGGGCTCCAATGATGAAATCAATGACACGCATGCAGCGTCGTCAAGACATCTTCATCGGTGGTAACAACGAAGTTAACCCTGATGAAATTTGGGTAATGAGCATGGGTCACTTCATGGGTCTGTTCGACGCTGAATACCTAGGCATGCGCCCTACTGGCAAGATCATGAACGTTCGCTACGCAGAATTTAACTGTGTTGTTGATGGCAAAATCACTAAGACAGGCCTGTTCCTAGACCTTCTAGGCATGATGGATCAAGCGGGTTGCTACCCACTTCCACCATCAACTGGTAAGCACTTCGTTTACCCTGGCCCACGTAACCACGATGGTCTGTTGTTTGAAGATGCGGCTCCAGAAGAAGGCGTTGCGACTCTTGCTCTTGTAAACAAGATGGTTGATGACCTTTCTGCACTTAACGACAGTGGCGCAATGGGTTGCCCACCAGAAGTGCTAGCGAAGAGCTGGTCAAAAGACATGATTTGGTACGGCCCTTGTGGTATCGGCGCGTCTTACACGATTCCTCGTTACCAACAACAGCACCAACTTCCTTTCCGTAACAACCTGAAAGACAAGAAATTCAACGGTCATGTTTGTCGTTTCGCTGAAGGTAACTTCTCTTGTTTCTTCGGTTGGCCAAACCTATCAAACACCCCTACAGGTGGCTTCCTAGGTATGACTGGCGGCGAAGTACGCGCAAACATGCAAGTGGTTGACGTTTACTACCGTGACGGTGACAAGTTGTCTGAGAACTGGGTTCTTATTGACCTTCCTTACTGGCTACAGCAGCAAGGTCTAGACGTGTTCGAACGCACTTCATCTATCATGAACCCAACGCTGTAATCCCAGTGCTTTAATACAGGTGCTTTAATAAAAACGCCTTAATCCTAGCGATAAAAGCCAAAAGATAGAAACCAAACAATAGCAACCCAAGTCGACATCTAATTTGGGTTGCTATGACTTGCTAGAAGATCCTTCTTGCTCCTAGCAAGTGCTCTACCAATTAATTGCTTCATCAATCAATAATTGCTCCACCAATAATTGATCCAATTAGTGCCTCATGGATGGGGTACACCCTGCCAAACCATTACTAATATAACGAGCTTGAAAGCACGGCGGCTTTCTACGGCTCGAATAAAGAGAATAACAATGAAAAAGTCGATTCTTTCAGCAGTGATCCTGACTGCGCTTACGTCGGGTTCTGCTCTTGCTGCACATACTTTTACCAATGACGCAGGCGATAGCCTCACTCTAGATGGCCGTTTTGACGTTCGTTACCAAGATAAAGGTGGCGATCATAATGGCGAATGGAACAGCGGTAGTTCTCGTTTCGGCCTTAAAGGTCAAATGGGGTTAGACAACGGCTGGACTGGCTTTGGCCATGCCGAATGGGGTTACAACTCGGGTGCTAACGGCGACAATATTTACGACCGACTTCTATACGCAGGTATAGAGCACAACAAATACGGCAAGATCGCTGCGGGTACTAAACAGTGGTCTACCTTCTACGATGTAGCTTGGTTTACCGATATGGGTCGTGTGTTTGGTTCACGTGGTTCTGGTTACTACAACCTTTCTGACTGGGGTATTGCTTCTGGTACAGGCCGCGCGGAAAACTCGATCACTTACCGCAACAACATCAACGATAACTGGAAATACGGCTTCACTTATCAGACAACTCGTGAAGATGTTGGCCTTGCTGACGGTTTAACCGCAACACTGAAAAACGGTATGGGCGCTTCAACGCTTTACACCATCACTGACGGCCTAACCATTGGTTTAGCTTACCATCAGAATGAATTTGACGATGTCGATGCTGGCGTTCAAAACATCAAAGATGGCGATACACAACGTATTGTTTTATTGGGTGTGAACTACACCAATAATGGCCTATTCGTTGGTTTCACCTACAGCCAAGGTTCAAATTGGGAAACCACCAGCAAAGCCGAATTTTACGACCACCGTGGTGCTGAATTCTTCACTTACTACCACTTTGAAAACGGTCTGCGTCCAACCTTTAACGTTAACTACTTAACGGACACAGACGACAACGCTAATGGCTACGATCGTCAGTTGATTATCCCTGGTCTTGAATACCACTTTAAGAAGAACAAGTTCTTAGTATGGACTGAATACCAATTCGATAATGGTAACGACAAGTCCGTAGGTAACCATTACGAAAACAGCGATGACCAATTCGCTGCGGGTATTCGTTACTACTTCTAACGCCCAGTTAATCGAGTCACAAATTCGCTAAACAAAGCTCTGCTCTTAATGCAGAGCTTTTTTTGGGTCATACCCAGAATAATATCCAACATTCTCTATTAACCCTTATTTTTCATCCCATCATGGCATATTGTATTTTTGAATACGTACCTAATTATGGTACTCTGTGCACTGTCAATTTAGTTCAAAAGTATCTTCTATGAGCTCTCCAAAACACTCCACGGCGTCAAAACCAACCGTTACTTCAAAAGATGTCGCTAAGCTGGCTGGCGTTTCTCAATCTACCGTTTCTCGCGTATTTGTTCCGGGCAGTTCGGTATCTGAAAAGACCAAACAGAAAGTATTCGAAGCCGCAAAAGCACTCAACTATCGCCCGAATGCCTTTGCTCGTAGCCTAACGACAAATGAATCTAAGTTGATTGGTTTGGTCTTCCCTGATGCTGATTACCCAATTCACATGAAAACCCTGCAACTCATCTCTACTGAGTTACAAAAACAGGGCTATTCTGCTGTGCTTATCCCTTGGCAAATCGACGGTAACGACATCCACTCGATTCCGAACATCTTCCAATATCGTGTTGATGGTGTGATTGCTGCTTCTGCGACATTCAATAAGTCACTTTATGAAGAGTGTGAAGAGTTTGACATCCCTATCGTTCAGTTCGCGCGTGTTGTTGAAGGGACGAAGAGTAGCCATGTTGTGAGTGATAACTACGCGGCAGGGCAATTTGCAGCGCAACACTTTCATAAACTTGGTATCAAGACTGCGACTTATGTGACGGGTAATGTGCCAACGTTTACTAATGGCGAGCGCCAAGTCGGTTTCTGCACAGAATTTGAAGACTTAACAGGCAAACAGGCTCGAGTTATTGAAGCTGATTACGACTACCTTGATTCGTTAGAGATCATCCGCGACATGTTCAACGAAGCAACGCATCCGCAAGCGGTGTTTTGTGCGACAGATAACCTTGCGATGGCGGTAATGGATGTAGCTCGTTTAGAGTTTGGGCTTCGTATCCCAGAAGACCTGCAAGTGATTGGTTTTGATGATATCCCGCAGACTCAATGGCTCAACTACCAACTGACCACCTTCAAGCAGGATTTTAGACGCCTTGCGCGTGAATCAGTGAAAATTGTGGTTAACCAAATTCAAGAACAAGACACCAGCTTAGTAAAATTAATGGTTCCTGTTCAATTTATAGAGCGCAATACCACGCTGAAGATTAAGTAAACTCGTTCAAAGTAGAAACAAAATAGTAGCGTGAATACGGAAAAAAATCCCGTTGGCGACGATTAGAGTCTCCAACGGGATTTTGTATTTCTACTCAGCCTTTACTGTCCCAGCTACTTGAGACAAGTGCGTATTAGTTACCCACACCACCTGTTTTCTCAGCTGGTAAATCTGGTGTCACTGGGGGCCACTCTTGGAAGGTCGCTAGATGTTGTTGAACAGCAGCTTGTGCAGGACCAAATGCCCACATTTTCTGCCCCATCCACTTCAAGTACATGCCCGACTCTTCTGCCGCTCGCTCATATGGGTCACGACGTAAGTTAAAGAGTAACGGTGCGTTAAGCTCTTCTTTCGGACCACTCCAACCGTGATTTTGAACCACAAAGTGCGCCTTCCAATCACCAATACGAACCGCTTGTAGCTTATCTCGCTCGTAATAGTAAATCTCTTTACGATTTGAATCGCCTTTCTCTGTCAGCATGTCCACTTGGTTGTAACCATCAAGGTGCGCTTTAAAGCCATCGTGACCCTTGAGCATTTTCTCTTTTAGATCCGTTGGACCACCCGCGGCTGCAACCAATGTTGGTAACCAGTCCATACCATCAAAGATGCCATTGCCTACGCTACCTGCAGGGATTTTACCCGGCCAACTCACCAGTGCAGGCGCTCTTACGCCACCTTCCCAAGTCGTACCTTTTTCACCATGGAAAGGCGTCATGCCGCCATCAGGCCAAGTCATGATCTCAGGGCCGTTGTCTGCAGTGAAAATGATAATGGTGTTATCGGCAATGCCTAACTCTTCCATTTTCGCCATCATTTCCCCAACGTGGTCATCAAGATCTTTCATGACCACTTCTTGCAGCCCCCAACCGTTTTGGCCAAGCATCGCTTCATATTCAGGAGAAAGGTGCGTCCATACATGGCCACGAGATGGGCAGTACCAAGTAAAGAATGGTTTATCCGCTTCTACGGCTCGTTCAATGAAGTTGATAGCATGCTTATTTACTTCATCGTCGAGTGTACGCATACGCTCAATCGACAATGCACCATCGTCTTCGATCGTTTGGCCACCTTTGCCATCTGATTTTGCGTAAATAACATTACGAGGTGCAAAGGCATCCAAAGATCCATCTTTTGGCCAATCTGGATCTTCGGTATATTCCATCGCATTCAAGTGATACAACCAACCCCAATACTCATCAAAACCATGCATTGTCGGTAAGAATTCATCTCGGTCGCCTAGGTGGTTTTTACCAAACTGCCCAGTCATGTAACCCATACTCTTGAGCATTTCAGGAAGCGTTGGGGTATCTGCGCTTAAACCCACAGGGCCACCTGGTAGCCCAACAGAGTGCATCCCTGTTCGCACCGGTAACTGCCCAGTTAAGAATGCAGAACGACCCGCTGTACATGAAGGCTGAGCATAATAATCGGTAAGTAACATGCCCTTTTCGGCAATGCTGTCGATGTTCGGCGTTTCGCTGCTCATCACGCCGTTATGATAGGCACTCAAGTTCGAAATACCGACATCATCGGTAAAGATAACAAAGATATTTGGCTGCTCTTGAGCTGACCATGCCGATAGCGAAAAGCTACTCAACACACTCAGGATAAGAAGATGGAAAATCCTTTTCATACAATGTCCTTATACTGTTTCAGATTGCTCTTTATGAATCATTTTTAAACCGACTAAACCGAAGCCCAACTCCAAGACTAGATATACAAAAAGTAGCCAATGAGGCATGCCATCTAATACCAAGCTAATGACTCGGCCAGCAGCCAAACCCAACATGAAAACCACCAAGCTATAGAGCGCTGGTAGTCGATACTTTTTGAACAGTGCGCCAAGCACCCAAAATAACGCCAATGCCAAGTACAACCCCATCACAGCGCGAAAGATATGAGTCACGTTGATCGGACTCGCGTCGATTTCAAATAGGTAGTTCAGAGAAATAACCGGTGCATAACCGTAAGACAGAGCGATGGGTGTTAAGCCCACAACCGCGACTAACAAGAAAATACTTTGTGGCTTCATACCCTTCTCTCAAAATTTGGCTCTTTAAAAAAAACATAGTCTACAATCAGGGATATACAAGTTGCATATATAGAAAATGGCTAATTAATACATACATTTATAGTGTGCACTCTTCAAACCAGATAAGGATATCAATATGGCTAAATGGCATTATCTAATCGCATCAGTGTTGGCTGCGAGTTCAACCGTAAATGCTCAGGAAGCAAGCGCACAAGCGGATACAAAAAAGTGGCAACATAGCTTCGAAATTTACGCGCTCGCACTCAACATCCGCGGAGACAGCACCATTGGTGATTTGTCTGCAGATGTCGATGTTGATCCTGCATTCATCATGGATCACCTTGATATGACCGCAATGGTGCGTTTAGAGGGTATCTATGACAATCAGTGGGGCTATTACATTGACTATAGCTTCATGAAGCTAAGCGGAAAAACAAACTCAGTGTTAGGTAGCAACCTAGAGGTATTGAGGGGCAACCTTGATATCCGACAAGGTGTTTTAGATGTGAAGGGTTTTAAGCGCTACCAGTACGATTTTGGCACGATTGATTATCTGTTTGGGCTTCGTTGGTGGGATAACGACATTGATGCCAAGCTTTACGGTTCAGGTGGTAATCTAAGTGCAGACCGATCACTCGATGAAGATTGGGTTGACTACCAAATAGGTGTGAGATGGATAACGCAGATCAATAAGGATTGGAAGTTTCACGCAACTATTGATGCAGGGCTTGGCAGTGACACCGACTTTACCTCATCTCTATTAACTGGCGTGCGATACCAGATAAACAATTGGTCTGACTTAAATGTCGCCTACAAATCGACCTGGGTTGATTACGAAAACAAAGGTACCTTTGAATACGATACCGCTTCACAAGGCTTCCTGGTTGGCTGGGCTGCTCACTTTTAAGCCACTGGTTACTTTACCCTTACGCACAAGCGGAAAGACTAGTCATCCCTAGTATTTAATCTCTATTAAATTGCTCTCTAATTCAATCTAAATGAAGCTCTAGCGAAGATTCACCGCTAGGGCTTTTTCATTGAGGTACAAATAATCCGAAAGCCAATAAAAATGCTAAAAATCAATAATTAAATTGAGGTTCAACACTCCCTATCATACCTAAAAAAATATAATCCGAGCCTTCAAACCTACCCTCCTCATTATTGATATATTTAATCTTTATTTAATCGTCTCTCCACTCATTCGAACAGTGTTTTTTATTTTGAAAATATCGCTAGAATCCTCTCCCGAAATTTACGAACCTTAGAGAATAAAATGAAAAAATTAGTCTTAGCGGCGCTTGCCATTGCATCAGTTACGGGCTCTTCAGCATTCGCAGCAAATGAAATGTATGCTTTAGGTGGTGTTGGTATGGATAGTGATGATGTCGGTGGCCAGTTCACACTGGGTAGCCAGATCGCACAAAGCAACTGGTATGTAGAATCAACATTGTTTATTACCAGCGTCGATGACAAAGACAGTTACGTTGATTACAGCAACAACGAGACAGTACAACGAAAGGAAGAGTTCGACACCTTAATGCTCTCGTTGACGCCTGTGTACAAACACAGTTTCAGTGAAAATTTTGCTATTTTGGGCAAGTTTGGTGCTTTCTATTCACACTCAGATACAAAGTTGGTATATAGCTCTAGCAAAGGAAATGAAGTTCATAAAGGTTCTCATGGTAATTTTGGCTTAACTTACGGTATCGGCGCAGAGTACAAGTCATCAAAACCATTGTTTGGCAACTCCAAGCTGTTGACTCGTGTAGGGTTTGATTGGTATGAGCTCGGAGGTTCAAATGATTGGTATACCAAGGAAACAACTTTAGGTATTCAAACTGGCTTTACCTTTTAAGCCAACATATTCATTACCCTGAATAAAAACCATTTAGGGCAATAAATTAAAAGCCATCATTTAAAAATAAGATAAACCTCGTGTTGTTATGCGAAGCTTATCTTATTTTTCAACACACTCTTTTTTCATGATCGTTAGACCAGCATCCAGCGTTTCTGCCCAAGCTCGTTCTACGTTCTCATCATAATGAGGATCGTACTTTTTAACCGTATTGAGCAACGAATTAAACCATTCGTTTAATTCAATTTCTGAAATGTCCAACCCCAAATCTTTGTGCCTTTTACCCAGTTTCTTGACCGAGTTCCGCACACTTGGCAGACCAGAGGAATTATAAATAAGAATGATCGAGGCCTTAAGCATCTTAGTTTGCTGCTCTAACCCTATCTTTTCAAAACGTTCTGAAAACCTTGGGTTATGCTCGCAGAAGTCTGCCAGAAAGCTTTCCAAGAATTCTTGATCAATCCGGCAACGCTCGAAGCTTTCATAAAACAGTTCATTCGGTTTCATCTAGCAAGTCCTTTGCAATAGTCAGCCAGTCTTTAAAATAACGGGTTAGTTCAGAGCATCATAAACTAACCCTGAACAATCAATATGACTTAATTATACGCCACTGTGGCATAAAGTTAACTATGACATAAGGTGAACTGTGGCATAACGTAAACTATGGCATAAAGTGAGTTGCACAAATCTTGTTTCCATCAGGGTCTCGCAAGTAAGCCATGTACAAGCGACGCTCGTCAGAACCTCTCGCTCCGGGGCCACCTTCAATGCTAGTACCACCATTTTCGACGCCGATGCGATGCCATTCATCCACCATTTCTGGTGAACTCGCCAAGAATCCTACCGTCATACCATTGCCATAAGTCGCTGGCTGACCATCAATCGGTTTGGTTAAACCTAGTACACCCGTTTTGCTCACGTAAACACAACGCCCTTTGGGATCGATTGAGCCTTCGTTGTAACCAAGCATCTTCATAATTGGATCATAGAACGACTTCGCACGTTCAATATCTTCGGTTCCGAGAAAAACATGGCTGAACATAACTCACCTCTTTTTATTGAAAGAAAGAACCCCCAAACTAGACCTTAAATTCGCTTTTGTCTAGGCATGCTATTCTGTCATAACTGCTGCTTAACCCATTGAGTAAACACTTGAAACTTAGTCCGTTGCTCCATCCCTTTCGGACATACAAGATCGTAACCTTTACCCGACTCAATACTCATAAAAGGAGCAACCAACCCACCCTGTTCAATTTGAGTTGTCGCAAACTCAAGTCTTCCTAGTGCTACACCCATCGATAACCTTGCCGCGTCCATCGCTATACGGTTGTCACTGTAGTAATCACACTTTAGAGTACAATCAACCTCACTTTGAGCCGCTTCCAACCAACGCTGCCAAGCCGTCACGTCTCCACTATGAATAAACTGCACACTATCCAATTGTTGCAAGCCCTTCTCAAGATTGAACCTCTTCGCGTATTCAGGACTGCATACAGGCGTTCTAATTCCTGAAAATAGTCGCTCACTATAATGATTCGGATAGTGACCCTCGCTGTAGAAAATTGCCACGTCATAAGGTTCAAACTGAAAGTCAGATTGGTTCTGTTTGGTTTGTAATTTGATGCTTAGATTCGGATACAAGCGTCTGAATTCTGGCAAGCGTGGCATTAACCACGAAGAAGCAAAATAAGGCGATGTCGCGATGTACAACTCCCCACTTAGCTCTCCAGTTTGAATGTCCATCAGTTCAGAGAAAATAGATTCGAATGAGACACTCAGCATCGAGAGAACGCGTTGTCCTTCTGGGGTCAATTCTAGCTTTCTTGTTTTACGCACAAACAGATTAAATTTAAGCTGCTGCTCAAGTTTATTGATGCGATGACTGACTCCACCTTGAGTCAAAAATAGTTCATCGGCGGCAAGGGTAAAGCTTAAATGTTTAGCCGCCACACTGAAGGTGTGCAACAACGACAATGTTTGTTGGCGATTTTCAAACAGCCCCATAGATTAACCTCACTAATTCATAAATCATCGATACTGGTTTGTAGACGTACTGACTCATCATATAGATTAAACCATATAATCTACATAATAATGGTGAGTCAAATGAAGCAAGCACAAAAACTCAAAGTTACGGTCATTGGTGGTGGATCAAGTTACACCCCTGAGCTGATCGAAGGCTTACTAAAACGCTATCACGAATTACCTATTTCTGATCTTTGGCTTGTCGATATCGAAGAAGGTATGGAAAAAGCTCAAGTGATTGCAGATTTGACGCAGCGAATGATTAGAAAAGCGAACTGTGACATCACAGTGCACCTCACGACAGACCGAAAAGCAGCGCTTGTGGACGCGAATTTTGTCTGTTCTCAGTTTAGGGCAGGCCGATTAGAAGCAAGGCTACGTGATGAAAGAATTGCTTTAAAGTATCGCATGATAGGGCAAGAAACTAACGGATTGGGTGGTTTCTCTAATGCTTGTCGAACCATACCAATTGCATTAAAGATCGCCAAAGAGATGGAAACACTTTGCCCCAATGCGTGGCTGCTCAACTTTACCAATCCATCAGGTATGGTGACCGAGGCCTTGATTAAGCACTCAACCATCAAGACGGTCGGCTTGTGCAATATCCCCGTGAACATGGAGCGCGGAGCAGCAAAAATGCTTGGCGCTGTACGCGAAGACATCACCATGCAAATCGCAGGTTTGAATCATCTAGTGTGGGCCCGAAAAGTACTTCATAACGGCGAAGACAAGCTCCAAGAAGTGATAGACCAACTCCTCGGAGGCAATGACCAAATGATGCCTCAAAACATCCCACCCTTTGAATGGGACGCTGAACTGATTCGTTCTCTGAACATCGTTCCTTGTGCTTACCTACGTTACTACTACCAATCCAGAGACATCTTAGACAAAGAGTTTGCTGCGTCTGAAAACAGCACTAATCGCGCCGACTTGGTTGCAAAAGTTGAACAACAATTGCTCGAAATATACAGAGACCCGATGCTGGATACCAAACCGAAATTATTAGAAGAACGAGGTGGTGCCCATTATTCTGAAGCAGCTTGTGAACTAATGAGCAGTATTCACAACAACAAGCGTTCTATCATGCACGTTAACACTCGCAATAATGGCGCGATTCAAGGGCTTCCTGATGACTGCGCGGTAGAAGTCAGCTCAGTTATTACTAACAGCGCGATCCTTCCATTGAATGTCGAACCTTTTGATAGCGATACGTTACGCCTAATCCAACAAATGAAAGAGTTTGAAACCTTAACAGTGAAGGCCGCGATGACGGGGGATATTGCATTAGCTAAACGCGCTTTGATCCTTAATCCTATTGTTGATAGCGGCTCACACATTGATGAGGCGTTATTAGAAACGATTCGAGAGAACTTAGACTTCATGCCTGCGTTTGCTCATCGATTAGCACAAAGTGAGCAGTAACCTTATGTACATTAACTCAATCGAAATTAGATTAATTCAAGTTGTTCACAATCCATTTTAGTTACCAGAGGTCACTATGAAACTAATACTGAACGCCGATGATTTCGGCCTCACTGAAACGGTAAATCATGGCATTGTTGAGTGCTTCAAAGCAGGCGTAGTGAAGTCAACCACCATCATGATGAACCAACCTGGAACCCAACACGCCATTGAGCTTTATCACCAAGGTTTGGTTCCGGAAGTAGGCTTGCACTTTACGGTCACCGCAGGCAAACCACTGACGCCACCAGAGCAGGTTCCGAGCTTAGTCGACGAACACGGCCACTTCTTTTGCAACGTCACCCTATTCGATAAATCAGATGTGAATGAAGATGAGGTGATGCTCGAGCTCAACGCGCAATATCAAGCGGCTATCAATGCAGGTTTAAAGATCAACCATATCGATAGCCATCATTTTGGGGGCGTATTTAAACCTCTCAAAGCGGCGTTTACGCGCACAGTGAATCACATTGGTCTCCCAGTTAGACGAATCGATAACATCCTAAGTGGCCAAGATGCACTGCGAGTGCCAACACCAGATGCTTTCGACATGCGTTTCTTTGACGAAGGCGTATCGCTGAATGGCCTGCAAGATTTATTACTGAGCTACCAAGCTATGATGCCTGACGGTGTGCTTGAGTTAATGTGCCACCCTTCATCAGTGGCAAGTGAACAGCTTAAGTCCCTATCAAGCTACAGTGATAAACGCATCGAAGAGCATCAGCTTCTCACTAGCCCAGAGCTAAAACAGTGGCTAGCTGACCATCAGATTGAGTGCATTGGATTCGACGATCTCAAATAGGGAACCTTAAGTCAGGGCTACTCAACGATCCGTTGTGCGCCCTGCCCTTGGTCATGCAGAATATCTTCAGGGTTCAACAAGTGGCATTTCTGCATACTCAAACAGCCACAACCGATACAACCGGTTAGGTTTTCTTGTAGCGATTTAATCTGCGCCATCTTGCTGTCCAGTTGCCCCTGCCATTTCTTCGCAACTCGCTCCCAATCTCGCTTAGTCGCGGTATGGTTCATTGGCAGTGTCGATAATTCTTCGGTGATCTCTTCCAGCGTGAAACCTATCGACTGCGCGACTTGGATCAACGCAATTCGTCGTAACATCGCCGACTGATAACGACGTTGATTTCCGTTAGTGCGAATCGAAGCAATCAGCCCCTTGGTTTCGTAAAAACGTAAGGCAGAAGGAGCCACGCCACTGCGCTCTGCCAACTGGCCTATGGTGAGGTATACAATGTTTCTCATTGTTACACTATCCTTGAGATCATAAATATTTAAAGCTTACTTTAACTTTAGAATAGCGGCCTATTCCAGCCCTCACCAATGATTAACCTTAAACTTTGACAGAGAGCTCAACGAAAATCAGCCACGATCATAATTGCTTTGTTGAATCAGGTGTCATTCGATTTCTAAATCTGACTCATGATCGATTTCAAGTTCTCGGCCATTTCGGCATTGATGATCTCTCCCGTTTCTACATCAAAGTTGTCGTAGAAACTTGGTACCGACATAGAGCCTTTCACATCAGCATCAAAGTAAGGTGCAGAATTTACCGCAGACGACAACACAGAGCTTGCGCCACCTGGGCCTGGTGATGTGGAGAGCATCACAACAGGTTTGCCTTGGTACACTTTCATGTCGATTCGTGATGTCCAATCAAACACATTCTTAAAGGCTGCGGTGTATGAACCGTTGTACTCTGCAAAAGAGATGACGACAGCATCTGCTTCGCCAATCTTGCTAAAAAAGCGCTGCGCATGTTGATGAACGCCAGACTCTTTTTCTCTGTCTTCACTGTAAATAGGCATCTCGAAATCATTAAGATCGAGCACCTCTACTTGCGCGCCCTCAACTAAGCTTGCGGTGTACGCTGCCAATTGTTGGTTAATCGATGCTTTACTGTTGGTCGCGCCAATCGCTAATACTTTCATTGTTGATCCTTGTTCATTTTTCTCACCTTTATGCATTCATGACTTCAATTACGGAGCTCAAAGTTCATAACTGAAGATTCGTAACTTCTGTTTGATAACATCAAAAACTGCACTAGGCGACAAGGTGATAGATTGTGTTTTTAGATTGGAGATGATGATAAAACCTCAAGTTAACTTGAGGTAAACCGATATTTTCAAAAAATAGGAAATAATTTAAAAACACTTATAAAGCAGTTAATTACGAAAGGTTAAACATAGGTTGGCATTACACAGGAAAAAGTCAGCACACCCAAAATACAGTGAGTGTGCTTTATCGAAGTATTATTTACTGAAGTTGATTTAATGGACTGACACCAGAGTAAGCGACTCCGGATAGCTCGGCCATTTCGCGATTCCATGTTGCCAAATCGTGAGGATTAAATTGATTCAAATGGTCGTGACCACATGCTCTCGCCATCACTTGCATCAATTCAGTCGAGGCTTCGAAGAAGTTCTTCAATTGATTCGAGGCCTTTTCGACATTTAAGCGTTGGCGTAAATCGGCTTTTTGAGTCGCGATGCCCGCCGGGCAATTATTGGTGTTACACATTCGGGCGGCAACACAACCTATCGACTGCATGGCACTGTTCGAGATAGCGACACCATCTGCGCCAAGCGCCATCGCTTTTACAAAGTCCATCGGAACGCGAAGTCCACCGGTAATGATTAAGGTGACTCTGTCACTTACACCTTGCTTGTCTAAATAAGCTCTGGCACGAGCAAGTGCTGGAATGGTGGGCACACTAATATGGTCACGGAACATTTCTGGCGCCGCGCCTGTACCGCCGCCTCGACCGTCTAAAATGATGTAATCAGCACTGGCATCAAGTGCGAACTGAATATCCTCCTCAATATGATTGGCACTCAACTTGAAGCCAATTGGGATCCCGCCCGTCACTTCTCGAACCCGGTCGGCGAACTTTTTGAAATCCTCGACCGTTTTTAGATCGACAAAGGTGGGTGGAGAAATCGCCGCTGTACCCGCTTCAATGCCGCGCACCTCTGCTATCTTGCCAATGTTTTTGACCCCCGGTAGGTGACCGCCGGTTCCAGTTTTGGCACCCTGCCCGCCTTTAAAATGGAAGGCTTGAACGTTTTTGAGCTTAGATTCGTCGTAACCAAATTGTGCGCTGGCTAATTCATAAAAGTAGCGAGAATTCGCGGCTTGCTCTTCGGGCAACATTCCGCCCTCTCCCGAGCAGATCCCCGTTCCCGCAAGCTCCGCGCCCGTCGCCAAGGACACTTTCGCCTCTTCAGACAAAGAACCAAAACTCATGTCAGATACAAACAAGGAGATGTTCAATTTAAGCGGCTTTTTCGCTTTTGGCCCAATAATAAGCTCAGTACCGACTGGCACATGTTCCAACAGAGGTTTGGTCGCCATTTGTGCAACCATCACTTGAATGTCATCCCAGTGAGGCAATAGATATCTTGGAACGCCCATTGAGGTCATCGGCCCGTGGTGTCCAACCTTAGATAAACCATCTCGTGCTAATTGATGAATGAACTCAACCGTGGGCTCCTCTTTGGTTGCAGAAGCCGCTGGCGAGAGATCGGGCGTTGCTGCTTGGATATGAATATCGGGGCCTTCTTGACCCACTTGCTCGGCCGTAAACTGTTTGTGGGTGCCATCACAAAAAGGGAGATTGTTTGAATACTTGCAGCGGCACAGATAAGCATCGCCGTTTTCCTCGGCCACGAAACTCTTCGGTTTGAAGCCCGTTCCTGCATGAGAACCATCACAAAACGGTTGGTTTTTCGATTTCCCACAGGTACAGAAGTAATACTCCTCCCCTTCTGTTAGCTCTACTTTGACTGGCTTGGTATCCGCTATCACTGGATTCTTCATAGTTCGCTCACCTTTTCTTTCTTATGATTTGATGACTGAAGCGATGACTTGCTCACAAGAGTAAAGTAAAGATTAGATACGCAGCGAATTCAATAAATGGGCCTGAGAAAACAAGCTTAATAGACAGCCCAAAAACAGAAGCATTACTTGTTCAACGCAAACAAAAATGGCCACTAAATCGGCAGCCATTGTGTTTTAAATCTAAGTTTAAGCTAAATGCTAATGGTTAATCGAATAACTCGATGACCAGCTTGTTGTCTTTAATCACAAGATTAGGTTCCGATGACTTGATCAATGACTCTTGAACCTTATTGCTGTCCAGTTTGTAAACCGGTGACTGGGACAAAGCAAAGCCAATCATAGAAACGGCAGGCTTAAGTAGTTTGGCGACCTCAGGCGAAAGCTGTTTATCTTTTTCTTCAAAGCGCTCTAAACGCAGTGATTTCAAATAAATCTCGCCACTCTCTTTGTCATATTCAGGAATCGCACTGAACTCGATATCAAGATCCAACCTCATGTTCGGCACGTTAAACACCTGAACTTGTGCATTGGTATTCGCCAGAACAGAAACGCGCTCGGCATCAGCTCGGCCAATTTTTACCGCTAAGTCATCGACAGCCACTTGCGCATACATAACGTTTTGCACACCGACTTCTTGCTCTAACATCACAGAATCTTGAAGGTAGTTCGTCATTTCTTGTTCAGTCACGCTATAGCTAACACAACCACCTAGCACCAGCGCAGAAGCTGCCACAATGAACTTTTTTGCTACGTTAATTATCATCAATATCAGCTCTTTATCGTTAGTGACTAGCGCGGAGTTTACTGTGTGATCATCAATAAACAAAACAGTAAAAACACGATATTCGTGAATACCTTTATTAATAAGCATAAATATCAGTAAGTAAAGCACCAGATTGGCTTTCCCGCTTGAGAGAATGGCACTTGTCAGCCAAGCGCCATCAGATTTGTGTACTCGAATTAATTGAATTTTGCTTCTAAGCTTATGGGATATTTAGGGGGCTTACTGAAGGTTTCATCATGGAGTCGAAGCATGAAGAGTGAGCACAATGCCATCAAAAAGAGTATCACCTGAGCCAATAACTCGTTCTGTGATTTTGTTATGCAACACCGCATGCCCGCACCATAATCAGTGGGTGGGAGAACTGCGTCTCCATAACTGGGCAGCTCAAGTTGCAGAAACGACCGAACAGGCCATTCACTTACTCGATAAACGCAGCGACAGCTACACACCAATTGTGGTTTCTTGTCTAGCATCATCCTCAATAGACAAACAATGTGAGCAAATATCAACGCTGAAGGCTCACTCTCCAAGTTTAAAAGCAATCGCTATCTGCAACCAACCACCAAGCCGCAACTTATCGCTCATTAAGCAAACCTTTTGGGATTATTACCACCTACCTATTGATACAGAATGGCTTTGTCGAAATTTAGGGCATGCGTATGGCATGGTAGACACTAAGCAAACTAAACCTAAGCCTGTCTCGTGCAATGAATGTCAATTGGTGGGGCAATCCAGAACCATCCAGCAACTTAAAAAGAAGATAGCCAAGATCGCTAACAACGATTTCCCAGTGCTGATTCAAGGGGAAACCGGTACAGGAAAAAGCCTATGCGCACGTTTGATACATGAAGCCTCTGCCCGCAGTCAGAAACCTTTCATCGCTGTAAATTGTGGCGCAATTCCACAATCCTTGATTCACTCAGAGTTATTTGGCTTTGAAAAAGGCTCGTTCACGGGAGCAAACAAACGCTACGTCGGACACGTGGAAAGAGCGAATGGTGGCACGCTATTTTTGGATGAGATCGGCGACCTTGAACTGTCGCTGCAAACCTACTTACTCCACTTTCTAGAAAATAACTTGATAGAGCGATTAGGCAGTAACAACCAATTACCCATAGATTGCCGTGTGATTTTCGCCACCAACGTCAATATCGAACAAGCCGTTGCTGCAGGTAAATTTCGAAAGGATCTCTTTCATCGGATCAATGTACTTCCATTGGACCTAGTGCCACTCAATGATCACAAAGAAGACATTGAAGATTTGGTTCGATTTGAGCTGAAGCACAATTACGCATCCAAAACCAAACTGCCTAGTGACACCCTTGAGCAAATGAAACAGTACCATTGGCCGGGCAATGTCAGAGAGTTATTCAACTGCATAAAAAGGGCGATCGTTCTTTCTAATTCAAGCGCCCTCTCTACTCGTCATATGGGAATTCAATTGAAAGACGCGTCGCCCGACGTAGAAAATGATACTCGACTTTCTTCAAAAAATGTTCGTCGAGTGATTCAGCAGCACCACTACAACATTTCCCAGTCCGCCAAAGCGTTATCTATTTCTCGGACGACCTTATATAAGCTGATAAAAAAACATCAGATAGTAATTTAAGTCGCCTAGCTAACTAACTAACTAATAAACTAATAAACTAATAAACTAATAAACTAATAAAGCAGCCTAACGAACTAGGCTGCTTTGGAGTTTAGTTGTACTCAATTAATGAGAGTACTTAAGGCTCAGGTACAGTAAATGGACAAACATCACAGGTTGCAATGTTCGATGTTTCCATAAATGCTTGTTGCAAGAACAACGAGTCAAACGTTGCTGTCACTTGATTAGATAGCATCCCTGCAGTTCCGGTTGGTAACACATTTGGTGCATAAGTTTTACTTACTTGTGTACACACTTGACCAATCGCATCACCAAAGTTCGGTATCCACTCTCCTTCACCCGTTTTACAAGCAAACAGCTCAGGGTCGGCACTTAATGCACTACACATATTACCAGCACCACATGTGGTCACATCCTCGAGATCATCACAAGGTAAAGCAAAGTCGAGGTAATAACTGCTGTTGACTACTTCAGTAGGTAAATCAGAACGGCTCAAAGAGTCATCCTTAGAATCCACGAGCGATTCAATGGCCAATGGGATATCACCGGTATTACATATTTCAACATCATAGGTTTTCTTAAGCACAACTTGGCCGCCATCAACCTCTAAGAAGCTATTACACACCTTAGAAATCTCAACCATCGGGCTCAAGTCTATTGGTGGACAATTGTAAGCCACTGGCGCTTGAGCATTCACGATAAGCCCATCAAGATCCACCGCACCATCTATCACGCCGACGGCTCCGTTATTTACAGACAGATAATTCCCCATGAATGAGAATGACTCGCCGACACTCCACACTTCATCACCGTTACCCACGACAGGAAGCGCACCTAAGATTGGTGACTCAGATAAAAAGGCCACTTCGTAATCACCATTGGTGCCTAACGAACCAGGGCCGGTATTGGTTACCGTCACGGTGTAATCGATGTTGAACATGCCATCAACCGTAAAGCTGGTTGTGTTACAAGTCGCCGCTATATTGATGCTACATAAACTGAATGAACCGACAACGAAGTCAGCCAAAGATGCATCAATCGAACGAGAAGCTCGAGACTCCACTAAGAAACTACTGAAACAAGGAATATCCTCAATACCAAACTCATCATTCAACAGAGCTGACAAGTTTAATCGACCTTCCACAAAGCTCTCGGTTGGAATAGAGGTTGTTTCACCCGTTTTAGCTAGATAGTCCCAACCTTGTACATTGGGTAGAGCAATTGCACCGATAGAATCATCATTTGAAATCGCACAGATCTTCTCGACGCCGACTGCGCCACTGCCACATCTTGCCCCCACAAAATCATTCGATTTAGGGTCACCGTCAGTTTGGAAAATTCTCGTCATGTTGTCGGTGACATCACCATTATTCAAATCCCACTGCAACACTTCTATGTACGGATTACCGCCACTTGCTTGTGGGAATGAAATCAGCACAAGGATGTCTCCATTGACATGTTGCCCAACAAAGTCGCCTTTAGTTTTCCCATCCGGCAATCCAACCTGGTCTTGTAAGAACCAGAAGCCAATGTACATATCTCCATTGTTCGCATATCGGTCTGCACCAAAGTAAATCAGCAAGTCACCTTCGCTTTCAAAGGCAGCGGCATACGCATTGGTAAAGTCATCTTTCGGTTGTGGTGACGCACTTCGAAATGCCCAATCCGTAATGTCAGAATCATCTTTTGATCCACCCTTCCAAAAGATTTGATCCACACCGTTACGGTCTT
This sequence comes from Vibrio sp. L5-1, assembly GCF_021728315.1. Taxonomy (NCBI): domain Bacteria; kingdom Pseudomonadati; phylum Pseudomonadota; class Gammaproteobacteria; order Vibrionales; family Vibrionaceae; genus Vibrio; species Vibrio sp. L5-1. Next base: position 787,042 of record NZ_JAKKCQ010000002.1, read on the forward strand.
TTTGGAAAAACTCCGCAATCCCGACCATGCTGTTGGGGTTATTTACATCGTCCCAATCAATACCACTATTATCGCTGGTCGCGTTACCGTCGAGTTCCATAACATCAACCGTAGCCCATGCCAACTGGGGGCTACTAAACAACAAAAGCACACTAAGTAAATAATTTATAACCTTCATGTTCTCTCTCCATTTATCCATACTTATGCGTTTAGGGTTTTCTGCCATGCCCAAATTAGAGAAAATCCTTTAGCAATTCGTAGGTTCGATAGAGCATATTCCAAGCCAAGTTCAACTTATTGAATTGATTGATATTTATATATTGAAGGCACACCTTTATTGGACGCTTTGTTATCATTTGTCCATAAACCAGAGATTTGATCAAACAATCAAGGACTTGAAAGGATGAACAAAGTGTCTACGTCAGACATTTTTAGAGCTTTGATACAAGGTAAGTGATCTTTAAAAGGTGCAATAACGTAGCCATTGCTAGATTATTGAATAACAAGCGGTTGAATTGACGGGTGCCGACTTAACGGGTAACTGAACGTTCACTCGTGAAATGATAGGCGAACAGGCGATGACACAACTTACGATATTTTATGATGGGACATGTCCATTGTGCGCAAAAGAGATGGCGGCACTTGCCAAGCATGATGTCGAGAACAAGATCCAAACCATCGATATCTACAGTGAAGCGTTTTCAAACTACCCGCAGATAGATGCAGAGGCAGCCAATACGATTTTGCATGCACTCGATGAGAATGGAAAATTACTGCTGGGCTTAGACGTAACTTACCAAGCGTGGAAGCTGGTTGGCAAAGGTTGGCTATATGCTCCATTGCGCTGGGCGATGTTCAAGCCAATGGCCGACTGGTGTTATCTACGATTTGCCAAGAATAGATATAAAGTCTCTTTCTGGTTAACCGGAAAGTCGCGCTGCGATGGTAACAGCTGCACAAAATAGTGCTTGGTTAAGACATACCATTCGCAACTTTGTAATACACCACACCAAACAACGCAGCAAAAACTAAAACGGTAACCGCGACTTTTAACCAAATAAACTTCATGTTTTTTCCTTTAAATTCTGTTTACTGTTTCGCGAGACAAGTTACCACAACAAAACATTCGGTTGGGTAATGATTTATAGAACTTTGTAGTGAGTCTTGATAACTAAGTGAGAACCTTTATGTCGGCAAAAGAGAGAAACCTTCCTACACATCGTATTTCAAGATTCAGCAAGTTTGCATCACTGGCAACAAGAGTCGCGGGCAATGTGATAACGGAAGGTACCAAGCAACTCGCACAAGGCAACAGGCCCAAAGCAAAAGACTTATTACTCACCCCGCAGAACATTGCACGCCTGACTGATCAACTCGCCCACCTGCGCGGTGCTGCCATGAAGCTTGGGCAGATGTTATCAATGGACGCGGGCGATGTCCTCGAACCGGAACTAGCCGACATTCTTTCTCGCCTGCGCTCAGACGCCGACCCACTGCCAACAAAGCAGCTCAACCAAGTGTTAGAAAGCTCACTCGGCATCAACTGGAAAGCCGAATTCCTTTCCTTCAACTTTAAACCTATCGCCAGTGCGTCCATCGGCCAAGTTCACCAAGCCTACAGTGATGCGGGAGACAAACTTGCCATCAAAGTCCAATATCCCGGTATTCGAAAAAGCATCGACAGTGATGTGGACAACGTTGGTACATTGCTTAACATCGTCGGTTTGATACCCAAGTCTGTCGATTACAAAAGCTTATTAGAAGAAGCAAAGAAACAGCTCCATGATGAAGCAGATTATGCTCGCGAAGCTGACTACGCGACTCGTTACTATCATGCACTGAAAGAACACGCTCACTTCGTTGTACCTAAGATTCACCCTCAAATGTCTTCAGAGTCAGTGCTCGCGATGGACTTCATTGAAGGCGTCTCGATAGAGCAAATAGAAGGTTACGATCAAAGTACTCGTGATTTTGTCATGCGCAGCTTGCTCGAACTCATGTTCAGGGAGTTGTTCGACTTGCAGATGGTGCAGACCGACCCTAATTTTGCCAACTACCTTTACGTTGAAAACACGCGCCAGATTGGGCTGTTAGATTTTGGAGCAACCCGTGAATACACCGACCGCTTCAGTGATGGCTATCGCTTGGCTTTTACCTCTGTGATTAATCACGATGAACAAGGCCTCAACAAGGCGCTAGAGCAAATTGGGTTCTTTAGCGAGACGATTCTCCCCGATCAGCGCCAAGCCATTCTCAACTTAGTGACAATGGCGTGTGAACCTATGTTGGTCGACGAAGAGTACGATTTTAAAGCCAGTGGACTCGCTCAAAAGCTACGCGAAGCCGGAACTATACTCAGCATGGAACAAGAGTATTGGCACACACCACCAGCAGACGCCCTGTTCCTACACCGTAAAATCGGAGGCATGTATCTGTTAGCCGCTCGCCTTGGCGCAAGGGTGAACATAAGTCGTTTGGTCGCTCCGTATCTCATCAGCGATGACACTTGATTAGTTCATAAATAGTGACGGTTAATGACCAGAAAAGTGATCATTTCGCGCTGCGCAAGAGTACTAACAGTTACGCCAACTAAAATGAGCCAAACCCATGAAATCTTCACTGCTTTGCTCCACCGCCCTGATTGCAAGCCTAACGAGCTCTATAGCTTTTGCATCAAGTTGCCCTGAGATACTCAACGGTAAACAACGGTTACTAAATTCGAACGAAGAGATAGAGCTGTGTGAAGAGTTTCAAGGCAAAACTCTTTTGGTTGTAAACACAGCCAGCCAATGTGGTTTCACTCCTCAATTCGAACAACTCGAGCAATTGCATCAAACCTATAAAGACCAAGGTTTCACGGTTGTCGGCTTTCCGAGCAATGATTTTCGTCAAGACAGAGGAAGCGAAGAAAAATCAGCTAAAATCTGTTACCTAGACTACGGCGTTACCTTTCCAATGATGGCGAGAGCTTCGCTGTCTGGCAGTAGCGCTAACCCTGTGTTTGCAGAGATACAACAGCAAGCCGGTGTGACACCCAAATGGAACTTCTACAAGTTCTTGATCAATAAAGAAGGTAAAGTGGTGGCAACCTTCCCTAGCTCGACATCACCAGTAAGTGCGACACTCAAAAATGCAATTGAGCAGCAGTTATGAGATCTGAATACATGGCGACAACTCAAACCCGCAATACCATGGCCAAGCTCGGTTTCATGGGGCTAATACCGTTTCTATTTGGCCTACTGCTATCTCTGACCGACAGCCAATTCCTAGACCTCAGCGGCGAGACACTCTTCATCACCTACAGTGTGGTTATCTTGAGTTTTTTGTCCGGTATATTGTGGGGAAATGGCATCGAAAATTTCGAAAGCCAATCGAGCAACAAAGCGCTAATTCTAAGCAACGTGATTGTGCTAGCCGCGTGGGTAGCGGTGCTACTTGGGGAACAAAAAGAGTTTCTCACCACCCTGATTCTTATCATCGGCTATATTGCGGTTTGGCGGGCGGAAAGGTCGATGAGAGAAGAGAACCAAAGTGAAGGCCCCGATGGCTATTTTGATATGCGAACCCGACTGACATCTAGCGTGGTGTTGATGCACGGTATCGTGATGTTGACCTAGGTCTGTGAACCTTTAATTAAGGTGTGCGCCTTTGAATAAACAACGTTAGCAAGAAACTAGACGATGAGCTGCATCACCAACCTTGGCTCATCATCGCCAAAATAATTTGACTCTTCTTTGATAGTGACAAAACCCATAGACACATAAAGCGCACAAGCCGACGCATTATTTGGATCAACGGTAAGCAACACCTTGGATTCTTTAGGCAGCGTCGTGATCGCCTGTTCCATCAACGAACGTCCCACCCCCATACCTCGAAATTGACCATCAACGGCCAGTGACAAAATCCAATATTCTTGTGGCTTGTCTGTTGGTGTCATCAACACATAACCCGCAACTTGCGAATCCTGTTTCGCAACCAACAAGCCTTTTCCCCAGCAATCAAAGGCCTGACGAAAGAAAAACTGCGGATAGGCGTGGTCGCCAAACAAAGCATGTTCAAGCTGGTAGATATCAGCCAGTTCTTGTTTTTCCGCACAGACAATATTCATAGATAGACCTTCATAGATTAACTACAACCGCCCTTCAGCTACAATCTGCCTTCAACTGAAACCAGCCAAGTTGGCAATTGCTCTCTAAACCAATTGATGTATTTCGAAGCTTCAGGGTTGTTACGCGTGACTAATATATTCGTGACTTCGACTACAATCCAGCTTTTAGCCATGATCAATTGCTTTATTAATTCTTCACGCGGAATCAAGGTGTTATGGCAAAGATACCGTTCAACAATGCGCTCATAATCAGACAAGGAACCCATTCGCGAAACGAGTGGTGCCAAATCTATCGCAGGGCTGCCAAAACCAAAACGCTCCCAATCAAATAGGACCAACTGTCCATTATCTCTTCTCCCCCAATTCCCTTCATTGGAGTCACCCGAAATTAACGTGTCATGGTTAAAAATCGCATCACTCTGCGATTGAATATACTTAAGACTGTCTTGCGTAACTTGAGGCAATTGTAGGGAAGATAAAGCCGGCGTGGTGTCATCTAAACTCCATTGATGGCGCTTAACTTCAAATGTTGGTCGATATTGAGAACAGTGAATACTAGCGAGCTGCTGAAACACATCACTTGTCGTTTGTAGCTCGGCAAGACAAACCGAATGAGGAATGTATTCGAGATAAAGATCACAACCATCGACCGCAAGAAGTTGAGGCGTATTCACTCCATCAAGATGCTGCGCTGCGTGTTGGTAAAAAGCGACTTCAACCTCGCCAGCCCCTTGTTTATGTATACAAGGAAAGCCATTACGCTCAGTTAAAGAAACCTGCGCAGCGCCCATTTGTGAAAGGTCTTGATTACTCATCGCATTCCTTCTATCCGTGTAAACAGCAGAACGAACCCTACTGACGGCTCACTAACAAATTCGCACCAGATAGAGCAAGAAACACAGAGCAGGCTTTATTGAAGCGCTTGGCCATTTGAGGTTTTGAAAACCAATTTCGTAGATATAAGCCAAAAGCAGCATAGATAGAAATAGCGAGCATTTCTAACACAAGGAACGTGCTTCCTAAAACAAAGAATTGAGCATTTACGTTCGCTGAAACATCGACAAATTGAGGAAGGAATGCGGTGAAGATAAGAATGGCTTTAGGGTTGCCAGCTGCGAGTGTAAACTCTTGTTTGACTAGGCCGAACCAATTTTTGTTACGATCAATTCCAACAATAGGGCTGGCTTGTGAGCGCCATAAGTTAAACGCAATCCACAATAAATACATGGCGCCAAACAGCTTGATGAGAAAGAACAAGGTTTCAGAAGTATAAAGCACAACGGCTAAGCCCGATGCAGCTAACGCGATCATGCCAGAAAAGGCAGCAATTCTTCCTAACCCAGCAACTAAAGCAGCTTGAAATCCATAACAGCGAGCGTTGTTCATTGATAACAAATTGTTTGGGCCTGGCGTCATGTTGAGCGCAAAACAAGCAGGGATAAACAGCAGCAACTTCCATATTTCCATTGGGGCTTCCTAGTTACAATATGCCAAGGTTATTGAATCGTTTAACCGCAATATTACCTTTTATAACAGCATTTGAAATCTTTTATAGTAACACTTGAAAGCTGTGCCAATACTCTGCCACACCCCTTGAATTAGTTTTCGAAGAATTGCTCGTATTCTGGAGTCGACAGGTTTTCCGCAACCCCAATCTCACCGACGATATAAATCGCACTCGCGAGAGTTTCTAACGTTTGATTCGGCTCGCGTTCAGGTACGTCGCCAACAACCGGAACAGATTTAGGTTCAGAGACAGAATTACAAACAACACTTTCACATACGATGTTTTGTTGTTCCAACGAGATGGCTTCTGGTACATCAAAGTCTCCCGCTGATAAATCAGAGTTAGAAAGGTCTAAGGCACCGTAAGAGAAGGTCGAAAACAGAGCTGAAAGTACAATCCACTTATTCATAATTCTTTCCATAGTTAATATTCATCAAACCTATAAATACTATCTAATCATAAACATTATGAACAGTGTTTTATTTGAAACTTCTAAGACTTTTGATTCACTGACTTAGAAACATTCAAGTTCTGAATAGGAGGTAATATCAACTTACCTGTGAAGGTTTGTTTGACGTGAACCTATCAAGTACCGCCTGAGGGATCATGATGACCGAGTATTTAATAAAGGCCACAAGCGTCATCACTGCCATAAAGCTTCCTAAAATAAAGTCATGAACATCAACGAGCACCAACCCGAGCAATCGATCACAAGTGACCGCAACTACCGCAATACTGAGCGCTACAATCCACTTACTGTGCTGATAGGGTAACGGCTCCATTGTTTGACTAACGAAATATAAAAGTAGTAATCGCAATATGTAAGTGCCACAGAGAACAACAATAACACCCCACACGCCATAAATGGGCGTTACGGTGACATAACCAATAGCGGCTAAGATCGCGCATCCGCCTTGAATCCACATTTGTGATTGACTTGAGTTTCCACTGAAACAGCCAAGATTCAAATAGTCACCTGCGTTCTTGATAACACTAATGGCAAGTAATGCGACAACAATCGTACCCGCATATTGATAGCTACTAGGCAAAATTAGAGCGATAAAACCTGGAACAGTTAGAATCATCAAAGCACCCAATACGATGGCAAAATTAACGCCGACTAAGGCTTTATCAGCACAATGTTTACTGCCGCCTGTTTGTTGAAGAATGGCGACACGGTTTGGGAACCACCAAAGTGCATAGGGTTGTAATAACAATCCAAGAATCAACGCAAATTTACCACTGACTGCATAAATCGCCAGCTCTTCGACTCCAACGAAACTTGCCATGACCCAACGATCTAAACCCGTGATCATGTACATTGATGCCCCCCCGACCAAAGCGGGTAACCCAAACTTCAAGATCTTAGTGGAGTATTTAAAACAACCAAATGTTCCCATCTCTTGCCATTGATAGCGGACTAAACAGATCATTAGCAGCACACTAGAGACTGCAGCCGAAATCAACACACCATCAATACCATATCCGGCCTCAAGCAACGCAAAAGTCATGAAGGCTTGAACACCCGCTTTCAATACATTAAGCAGGCAGAATCGCTTCGCCATCGCGTTCATTCGCATTAGGGTAAGAGGAATAGAGATTGCCCCATCAAGCATCGTAGGAATAAGCAGTAGTAAAATTTGGTAGGGTTGAAATTCGACGGGCAACATTAAGAGTAACAACGGCATACTGAGCGCAATTAATAGCCCTCCTAGTACACACACCAAAACACTTAACGTAAAACAGTTCGAGATGAGTTCCCGTTTTTCATCGCCATCAGCCACGCCCACATAACGGTACATTGCCTCAACGATACCAAAGCTAAACAATATCGTTCCAATATCGGCTAACAAAACAATCGCTTCTAGAGAACCGTATTCTGCTAGCGTCATTTTGTGAGTAATGTAAGGAATCATCACTAGTGATATTCCTTTCATCATCACAATACCAATGGCGTAATAGGCTGACTGTTTTAAAGACCCCATAGCAATCACCTGTTCCTTACCATGCGGGTTTTAGGAAACTCTTACAGTCACCGATTAGGTGTCGTAACGTTCGCTTTTGAGGGGCCATAACCAAAGATCGAAAGCTATAAGCAACCGCCTGTTTGTTGTGGTGTAGACTTCGATAATAGTCAGCGTAGCCTTCTAGTATTCTCGCCTTTGCGATTTTAAAGCTAGAAGAAGGCAGGTTCCAACGTTCACTGCCATTTTGGTAACGCTGAAGAATAGTCTCTATAGACTGCAAATTCCTCAATTTGAAGCTTTCAGTTTGAGTGACGGAACTCGACCTCATTAAATAACCAACCTGCACTGAATTCAGCACACCAATCTGATGATTCTCACTTAGTCGAAGCCACAACTCCCAATCTTCCCCATACTTTATATCAGCATTAAAACTGTCTGTTTGAGAGAACACATCAGCTCTAACCATCACTGTCGATGTACCAATCACGTTGTTTTCAATAATGAACTCTAGTGGCTTTTCAATATTGAAGAACAACTCATCTTTCTCTTGGAACTGTGACCAATAGCTAAAGCAGTCGATAATCACTTGGTAGTCTTCAGTGAGATGTTCGTAATTGGTAAAACTCATCGCCAACTCAGGGTTTCGTTGATGGAACTCGATCTGTTGCTCGATTTTCTCTGGATACCAGAAATCGTCGGCATCTAAAAAAGCGATGAATTCACCGGTCGCCTTTTCAATCCCTAGGTTTCTGGCTTGAGGTGCACCTACACCCAGAGTCGCTATTTTAACTATGCGTTCGTCGTGTATGGATGCGAGATAAGTTGACGTTCCATCATTGCTGTTATCATCAATAATGATTAATTCGATATCTTGATGAGTCTGTTTGAGTACGCTGCCGATTGCCTTCGGCAGATAGTCCAAACAATTATAAGTAGGAATAACAATACTAACTTTAGCCATAGTGACGCTCTCAAATTTATACGTTGTACAGCTACTTCTGCATATCCTGTGCCGAGCATTCCTCACTATTAAACTGGCTTTATATCAGCAGCCTACGTGCTTGTTCGCAAAATGACGACCAAGCGCTGCCTGCAGAAATACTCAAATCTCCAATTTGAATGCCATTTTGAGAAAACCAGTAGCAACCTAACGATAACCACAAGAAAACCATTAAGAAGCGCCGAAAAAATACTCTTTCATCTTGGTTCGTATCTTGCTTAATCCATTTTAGTGGCCAGTAAAAGGAGCAAAAAATGAAAAAAGTAGCATTTATAGCGCCTACCTACCCTGTACTGAGCGAGACATTCATTCAGACAGAAGTCGACTCCGTGAAAGCGTGTGGGCATCAGGTATGCGTAATGGCATTCGAAGTAGAAGAAAGTGAAAAAGCTTTCGACTATGACATCGTGAAGATTGGCAAGGATGTTCGGGCGGGCAAGATAACTAGCATCAACTGGGTGGGTTTTGTCAAAGCGCTTTCGTTTGTATCTAAGCAGACTAGCATGCCGAAGAAGTCACTTTTCGCTTATGGATTTAAGTTGGCTTTACAACTCGCAGAAAAAGACGTTAACCATGTCCATGCTCACTTCTGCCAACACACCACTGCCCACGCTATTGTCGCCGCTAAGCTTCTCAACATCACTTGCTCGTTTGTCGCCCATGGCCATGATGTTTACGAGTTCGCTTACGATATTGAACATAAGATTACATCGAGCGATTTTGTGGTCGCGGTCTGTAAAGACATGCTCACCGACTTTAATCACATGGCAAAAGGTAATATTAAGCTCCTGCATTGCGGTGTAAATACCAAGCAATTTCAACTACACCCAAAGACCGAAACCAAGCAGCTTCGCTTTGTTTTCCTTGGAAGATTAGTTGAACAAAAAGGTATCCACTTTCTCATTGATGCCTTAGCACCCATAGCCGAGCCTCTCGACATTCATCTCGATATCGTCGGTACTGGAGATCTAGAGTCCCAGTTAAAAGCGCAAGTCGAACAACAAGGGCTAACTCGAAATGTCAGCTTTCTTGGTTCAAAGCCTCATGGGTGGGTAAAAGAGCACTTACCGAGCTACGATTGTTTAGTCGCTCCTTTCTGCTTTTCAGAAACAGGTTGTGTCGATACTGGACCGTTAGTACTAAAAGAAGCCATGGCAGTCGGGACTCCCGTGATTACAACCAACATTATGGGCTGTAAGGAAATTGTCACACCTGATACCGGATTTTTAGTGAATGAAAAAAACGTCGAAGAGTTAAGAGAAAGCATTGAGCGTTTTGCGCAATTAAGTAGCGAGGACAAAACAGAAATGGGGATGATGGCAAGAACCAGAGTAGAGAAGCGATTTAACTCTCTTAAACAAGCTCAACAGCTGTCTCATTGGATAGAAAACCCAGTTTAAGACTATCTAAAAACACGCAAATAGATGTGAAATGAATTTGAAACTAGAAGAGAAAGACACAAACCATAGCGTTACATTGATGCGCACTGTAACGCTTAATATGGTATGAGTTTGGATAAAACTAGCCCTACGCTGGGCTAGACTTGCTTCCGTGATTAAAAAACAGCTCGCCGAGCTTTCTTAACCCGCTCGCAACGCTAATATCTCAGTAAGATCGTCTGTCTCTGTATATCGATTCAGGTCTTGTTCTTTAGAAGCAATCGCAACGATAGACATTCGATCTGCAAGTTCATTACCTTCAATACCAACGTGACCGTTAACATGGTGGATAGTGATTTGAGAAGCGAGCTCTTGGTACATCGCATAAGCTGGCTTGATGATATCGAGGTTTTTGATTTCACCACCCGACTTCGTCCAACCTTTTTTCTCCCAGCCCGTTGCCCACTTAGTAATACAGTCAATCGAGTATTTTGAGTCACTATAAATTGCAACAGACAAGCCGGCTTGCAGTTTCTCTTTTGCAATTATAAATGCTTGCTTCAAACCTTGTAGCTCTGCGGTATTGTTAGTACCCATTGGTTGGTAAAGACCATACCACAACTCAGTTAAATCGTTGTTCAGGTACACCGCTAAGCCTGTACCGGCTTCACCTGGGTTTGGCTCACAACCGCCATCAGTAAAGATCTTGATATCAAAAGGCATATCAGTGATTTGTTGTTGAGATAGAGGCGGAACCTTCGCTTTAGTCGCCTTACCCGCAGAGCTTGGCTTTGTAGCCGAAGAACCTGACGCAGACGACGTTTTACCACCGAAAGCAGATTCAGCCTCGCCTAATGTAGGAAACGATTTGTATCTCGCACCAGCAAAACCATCAACTTGCGATTTACACTCATTCCAAGTGGTAAAAATACCCGGTGTACGACCTTTCCAAACCACATAATATTTCTTAGCCAAACTAACTCCTTACCAGAACCTTAAAACACAAACAGTGAATCGGTACATTAGATGCCACCATGTCATACGTTGCAAGGTCAATCAGTCAAAAACAGGTCTAAAAAAGCTTCGCTCATAACTCACGATGCAATCAACTTCATCTGCAAATTTAAATGCTTTAATACATCCCGCATCACTCAATGACTTAATCCGATATTTTTCATAAGCCGCCAAACTTTCAAAGGAAAACAATGCCAAAGCAATATTGCTCGCCCCTTCCGACGGCAAGAAATAACCATTGTGTTGGCCACCAAATTTAGCGACCAAAGGAATCCACATTTTAGCGTAGGTTTCGAACTCCTTTGTTTTCTTAGGATCAATCACATATCGAACATAACAAGTAATCATATCTATACAGCCCTTAAATCATGGGAGAAACATAAAACCTAAGTAGAAGCTCAAGAGAAAAGGTAATCCACCGCGACTAGGTTATAGAACAAAAACACGGCCATACTGACTCCAATCGTTAACAGCACATTTCCTGTTTTCCATATCAACAACCCAGTCACAAGAGCACCGATCAAATATGGATTCTCGAGGCTTGGCCAGAATGATTGCTCAGGAGCGAATACAATCGGCCCCCAAATAGCCGTTAATACCGCAGGGCTTGAATAACGTAGTAGACGCCTCGCTGTGCTATTTAGTCGAAGAGGAATTGTAGGTTCTAGAAACACATATCGACTGAAAAAAACAATCGCTGTCATGAGTACGATCGATAACCAAATCATGCAGACTCTCCTTCATTGGCTTGTTTCTGACCATTGTTACGTTCAACAAATGATTCACTAATGAAGCCCGCCAACATACCTGAAATCGCAGCAATCATCAGCCCTCCTTCAACCTGATTGACCGCCATTGCCACAGAGGTCACCAATGACACCACAACACACACCACCGTTGGCAGTGTTCGAATCAAAGGAAAAACCAAAGCAATGAAAGTCGCGGCGACCGCAAAATCGAGGCCAATCTCGTTAAGTGATGGAATTTGACTACCTGCGACAATGCCGACAAAGCTGGCAATATTCCAAACGAGGTAAAATCCGCCGCCCACGCCTGCGGCATACCAACGATTAAACTCTTGTTGGGATTGCCCACTGCAAATCGCGAACAGCTCATCAGTGAGCCAGAAACCAAGCAGTAAACGCCAACGAGCTGGCAGATGACTAATTTTGTCACGCATAGAGACACTATAAAGAAAGTGTCTTGACGTAATAAACAGCGTGGTTAACAACATAGTCCCTAAACCAATGCCCGCTTTAAACATACCCGCAGCCACCAGCTGAGCTGAACCCGCAAATAAAATGGCAGACATAGCCTGAGCTTGAAGCTGATTCAGTCCAGCATCTATCGCATACGAGCCCGCTAATATGCCCCACGGTATGACGGCAATACTTAACGGCATCGCTGCCATAACGCCTTTCCATAACTGCGTACGTTTATCCATTTTGTTGTTATCCATATTTTCCTAGTTCTCGTTACATTGGTTTTCCACTGTAAAAGAGCACTCACTTATTCGATTGTACAAATTTGCTTTATCGCCAAAGCACAAAGTTAAAAGCAATCAGATCAACGCATCTTAATATACTGACCTGGGGTGTAACCGTTGGCTTTCTTAAAATGTCGATGAAAATGGCTTTGATCGTGAAAGCCACACTCTTGAGCAGTGTCCGAGATCGAATGCCCTTGCTTTAGCAACTTACGCGAAAGCCTGAGTCGGGATTGAATTTGATATGCATGTGGCGGAAGACCAAATTCTTTTTGAAAGGAGCGCACCAAGTGAAATGGGCTTAAAGCCGCAAGCTTCGACAATTCTTCCAATGACACATCCGCTTGTGGAAAATCGTCTAAAAACTCTTTCACTAGAATAAGTTGCCGTTGAGTTTTTCCATCTAATTGAGGTTTAAGGCTCGATTTACCATGTCGGCTAATCAGTTTAACCAACATCCCGTACATTAAGGTTTCTCTTAGCAGGCGATTATCTGATTCATCAATCGTGTTGAAAACTAATCTGAGTTGATTGGCGAGTTCAGGATCTTCAACCACCGCTCTAGGGAAGTAAGGAGCCCCGTAATTCGGCAGATTGAGTTCCTGCGTGATTTTGACAAGTTGTTCTGGCAGTGGATACATTGCACGATACGCCCAACCACCTTCGGTAGCAGAATGACCGCTATGAACTTCATCAGCGTTAACCAGAATGATGGCATCTTGAGGCGCGACATGATGCCCTCCCGTTCGATAGAAGCGCTGAGCACCCTGCTCAATCACACCGAGAGTGTAACCTTCATGGCTGTGACGTGAGAAGTTTTGCTTTTCATATTCTGCATTGAGGATTTCAAGGCCACCGAGTTCTTCTGTGATCTTGTATTCGGCTTTCTCTTTAGAACGCTTTTTGTTATCCATAACCATCCCCAAGCCTTTTAATTATCGAGCGACTTATCAGTCTACTCTATAGGCTCTCACAACTTTTGTACAAAATTGCGCATTAAGTCGTTAATACCGTTTTCGTCGTTGGCTTAATAACGCTTTCTAACTGGGAGGAAAGTCTTGGTCTATAACTAGTTGGCGAGAAATTGACAAATTAGTGTGGCAATCATGGCAATACTCTCTTCTAATCATCGGCAACAGACCTGATACACCATGAAAAATACGCTAATCCTTTTCTTTTTCCTGAGCCTAACTGGGTGCACACACAATCAATCCAAAGCTTTAAGTATGAACTCCTCGTCAGTCAATACGTATCCTCAATCGATGTCGAACCTGCAACTGTGCGACACCTTGTATTACGGGCGCTCAAGCAACCAAACACTCGCAGCGATTGGCAGTGAGTTTAATCGCCGAGGGCTGTCAAAAAGTTGGTGTGATATAGAAACCAACAAGCTCTACTTAACAAAGACAATTGATTGGGTTGCTGACCAAGTAGAAGACAAAGAAGATTCAGACGAAGAAGCGTCTGCTGTTGTGTTGCCTGCGAATTAACGCCGTTTACTAAAAACGGCTTTGTGATGAAGATTGGGGGCGATATACCACTCAAACCTTTGCCAGTTTAATACGGCGCCACAATCTTCCATCGATGGCCGACAAGCCAATAGCGATCAACAACATGCCAACAAAGTGAATAACTTCTAACGACTCATTGAGGAACAGAGAACCAAGCAAGATGGCGGAAACAGGCACTAACAAGGTAACGAGTAAAACATTGGTCGCCCCTGCCAGTTCTAGAATTTTAAAGTACAGAACATAAGCGACCGCTGTCGATAAAACTGCAAGCCCAGCGATAGCCGCCCATGTATCTCCACTCATTGCTACAACACCAAGTGGGCCATCCACCATTAACGCAACAGGGGTTAAAACAATCGTTGATGCTGTTACTTGCCCTGCCGCTGTGATAATCGGATTGATCTTCATAGCTTTGAATCGACGACCGTACACGCCTGCAAAGGCGTATGACAAAGCAGCCGCGATGATTGCCAACTGAGCAATAAAACTGCCACCTCCGCTCAGAGCAGGCAACCCTATCATCACAACCACACCAACAAAACCAATGCCGACACCCACGAGTTTTAGCGGTGTTACACGCTCATCAGGTAATAGTATTCCTGCCACCACAACCGCGAAGATCGGTGTCGCTGCGTTAAGGATCGACGCTAGCCCAGACGCGATTTGAGTTTGCCCCCATACGATAAGCGCGAACGGGACGATATTATTAAGTAAACCCATTCCTAAAAAGGCCCCCCAAACACGCAACTCTTTAGGCGGGCGAAGCCCTATCATCAAAGCAATAATCCACAAAGTGATGGCAGCAATTCCCACTCTAAGCGCGACTATGGTTAACGGAGGAAGATCAGTAACCACAACACCAACGAAGAAGAACGATCCTCCCCATAGCATGGAAAGAACAATCAGCATTGCCCACACACGGGCATTCATTGAGATATTAATAGTCGATGTCATGGTTCAGTTCACTCTTGAATAATTGGTATATGATCAATCTTAGCGACCCACAGAAATACAAAACATCCGATTTTTGCGTTATATCTATATTGTTCAATCCAAGAGCGATTGAACCTCAAGTGCTTATAATAAAATTAGTTAGCAAGAAACGGATGGAACCATCACCGAACATGCGGTTAGATAGTGATAGACCAGTAATTAAGTAGAGATTAAGCCATGCCAATGCCACCAGAACTCGAAATGAGAAAAGCGATAGCCGTCAGAGACAAGTCTTTCGACGGGCAATTTTTCTATGGTGTTATCACTACGGGTGTTTATTGCTTGTCATCGTGTTCTGCGAGGCCTGCAAAACCTGAGAACTTGAGGTTCTTTGAAAGCATTGAAATGGCGATGTTGGCAGGCTTCAGGCCATGCAAACGCTGCCACCCTTTTCCGGGAAACTCTCGAGTAGAAAAATTGGTAGAAGTTGCACGTCACATTGAAGCGCACGCTGATGAGAAACTCACACTTTCTCGCTTAGGTGAAATTGCGGAATTATCTCCCTCACGATTACAAAGGCTGTTCAAAGAAGCATTCGGAGTGTCACCTAAAGCGTATCAAGATGCCGTTCGAATGCGTCACTTTAAGAGCTCTCTAAAACAAGGAGACGGCGTAACCGACGCCATCTACGCCTCTGGTTTTGGCTCAATTAGTCGTGTCTATGGAGAAGCAACTCGCAACATCGGTATGGCACCAAAAGCCTATCGAGCAGGAGGCGCTGGCGAAACAATCAATTATGCATGCCGCCAAACCTCACTCGGTTTCATGATGATGGCCGCGACCGATAAAGGCGTCTGTTTCGTGCAATTTTGTGACAATGAACAAGCACTATTAGAGCAATTGAGTAGCGAGTTCCCAAAAGCCGAACTGACAATTTCTGCGTCACTAGATACGCCCGAGTTGGATTTCTGGATAGAAGCACTCGATCAGCACATCAGTCAAGGCGCCCCAAGACCTGATTTGCCACTGGATATTCGAGGAACTGCATTTCAGATTAAGGTATGGCAGTTTTTATTGAGCATCAAAGAAGGCGATATTGTGAGCTACAGTGAAGTAGCCGATGAGATCGACAAACCAAAAGCCGTTCGAGCTGTAGCATCAGCTTGTGGTAAAAACCGGATTGGCGTGCTGATACCTTGCCATCGGGTTCTGAGAAGTAATGGGGAGCTAGGTGGATACCGTTGGGGATTGGAACGTAAACGCGCGTTATTAGATAAAGAGCGATTAGTACGAGACAAGTAAGCGCTAGAGTAGCGAATCAATAGACTTGAAGACGTTATTTAAAACTACAATTAAAAAGCTTCAGATAGCAAAAAGCCGCTCGTTAAGAGCGGCTTTTTATATGGGTGGAAGCCCCAGCCACATCCCGGCACACACGTCGCCTGCTGCGGCTGCTCCCTTCCAGGCCTGACCGAGTTCACAAGTTAGTGTTGCGGGAGGACCAGAGCCTCCATAGATTCTTTTTCTAAGAGGCTTGCCTCAAAGAGTGATTGGATTATTAAGCATCGCAGCAACCATTGCAAGCTCTTCGACCCTATTTTTGAACAATTGCTGTCTAAGTGCTTATCCTTTATTCAAACCACTAGAGAATCGCAGGTAAATTCACCATTTACCTGCGTTCTAAGGGCTTGAGTTTCTGTGGTGCTAGATATCGATGTCTTCGTTATCTTCGGTGCGAAGGATGTAATCTGTCATCCATGCCGTGCCTAACAGGCACAACCAAACCACAAATACCGGGCTTGGAACCTCAATGCTTGGGGTAATCACCAGAGCAGCAAAACCGACCGTTGGTAATGTCCAACACAATAGCTTATTCCATCGGAAGGTTTTCAAACGCGTCAGTGTTTCCATCGATGCCATAATGCCTGTAACACACAAGGCAACCAAAGCTGCATAAGGTAAGTCGGCTATCCACAATGGAAGAATCAAACCTAATGACCACCAGCTGTGTCGGCTGGCTGGTTTAAGGTGATTCGCTGCCCACCAAATCACAATGATCGACAAAGTCTGTAGTGTGGTAATCCAGGGAGCGCCATCAAGCTTACCTGCTGACTGCGTTACCATAATCCCGACTTGCAAAGTTGCTACAATCAAGCCAGAAATAATCACGACGGATAAACTACTGCGTTTTGAAAAGACCACCATAAGCAGTGGAAATAATACCCACGCACTGACAGACAGCGTGATGGGTTGTAAAGGCAGGGTCAAACCATAGGCAGTCATGGATGCGAGCAAAGCTAACCCTGCGATGCCTCCCTGCGGTAAGATCCATAAAGCAGGAATAACCATTGCAAGTACTGGGATATCTCCCTCACTTAAACTGATTGCTCTCGCGCAAACAACCGCTAATAATGTGGTTATCAAGAACTGAAACGTTGAAAATACCATAGCCCTCTCCTTCTACCGATCCGTGGTATTAATGAACTAGGAACTTTTAGTATGGACCAATTTTTGCCCCAAATCTTTGCTGTGATTCACCAAATTCCATATGGGAAAGTAACAACTTATGGAGACATAGCACGTTTTTCAGGTTTTCCGGGCTATGCACGACATGTAGGTAGAGCATTAGGCAACTTGCCTGAAGGAAGTAAACTACCTTGGTATAGGGTGATTAACAGCAAAGGTGAGATCTCTTTGAAGGGTGATTCGTTTGATCGCCAAAAGAAGCATCTGGTCGAAGAAGGGGTTGAAGTGAGTGACGCAGGAAAGGTAAAACTCAGAATATACAAATGGCAGCCCTAGAGCTGCCATCAATTACATAACTAGTTAATAAGTTAATAAGTTAATAAGTTAATCAGCTAATCAGCTAATCAGCTAATCAAGATGCCTTGATATGGCATCCATTCCTAGTTAACGAACACCAACCAAGCGCAAGTCTGCTTGTTGCGTGTTTTCTACATCAGTAATTACAGACTTAATTGTGTCTGTTGTGAAACGTAACTTACCGTCGACATGAATCGTTGCGCGCATGTTGTAACGGTGGTTAGCTTGAATTTTGTTGTTGTCGTAGCTCAATTCGAATGCGAAAGGTACTTGCTTACCATCAGCTGTGAATTCTTGAGTCGCAATCACCGTTGATGGTGCGTCAGCAAGTGAAATATCTTCTAGCGTTACGGTAATAATTGCATTCTCTGGCAATGCAATTCGTTCACGATAGCTTACTGTACCTGAAATCACCTGGGTATTCTCTGCAACGGCTTCTTGAGAAGCATTCGTTTCTGATGTTGCTTGGCAACCAACCAATAGGCCAAACGATAATAAAGACGTAATAAAAATTAGAGCCTTTTTCATATTCAATTTCTCTCAACATGTTTGTCGGAATCGACAAATCTACGGCCTAATTATAAGAGAGCTTTCATATTCTGTCTCGAAACCCTATGATTTATTGACAGATATTTGACTAAGCTAAATGATTAGCACACTAATCTGACACCCATTTTACGAAGAGGAATGCTGGCGATGAGTCAACCTTTACAAGAATTACTCAGTTTACTTCAGCTAGAAAAGCTGGAAGAAGGTTTATTCCGAGGGCAAAGTGAGAACCTAGGTCTTCCCCAGGTTTATGGCGGTCAGGTATTGGGACAAGCGCTTTCTGCGGCTCGCTATACCGTTCAAGACGACCGCAGTGTTCACTCGTTCCATAGTTACTTTCTGTACCCTGGTGATCCTGAAAAGCCAATTATTTACGATGTTGAAAACCTAAGAGATGGACGCAGCTTTAGCACACGTCGTGTTAAAGCAATTCAAAATGGCCGCCCTATTTTCTA
This sequence comes from Vibrio sp. L5-1, assembly GCF_021728315.1. Taxonomy (NCBI): domain Bacteria; kingdom Pseudomonadati; phylum Pseudomonadota; class Gammaproteobacteria; order Vibrionales; family Vibrionaceae; genus Vibrio; species Vibrio sp. L5-1. The sequence goes on from NZ_JAKKCQ010000002.1 coordinate 805,774, forward strand.
TCTCACAGCTTCTTATCATGGCGATGCTCCAGGCTTTGAACACCAAATTGCAATGCCTGATATTCCAGGGCCAGAGAACTTTGCATCAGAAACCGAGTTAGCGAGCCATATCGCTGAATTCTTACCAGAGAAGCTACGCAAAACCTTCTGTGGAGAAAAACCGATTGAGATGCGCCCTGTTACGGTCGTTAATCCACTAAACCCTAAAAAAGCCGAAGCGAAACAATACCTGTGGGTAAGAGCAAATGGTGCGTTGCCAGACAACCAGCTTATTCACCAATATTTGTTGGCATACGCGTCTGATTGGGGTTTCTTGGTGACAGCGCTTCACCCTCATGAAGTATCGATCATGACGCCAAACTTCCAAGTTGCGACGATTGACCACTCTATTTGGTTCCACCGTCCATTCAAAATGGATGAATGGCTGCTATATGCGATTGAAAGCCCGACCGCGGCCAACACTCGCGGCTTAGTACGTGGTGAGATTTACAACCAAAAAGGTGAGCTAGTCGCGACAGCCGTTCAAGAAGGTGTGATGCGCTTTACCAAGTAACGAGCAAACACTTTTTATAACTGTGAGCATTTTTTAAAAGCGACGTACATTTTTAGAAACGGCGAACAAGCGCGTTCAAACCCAAAAGGGGCTAGGTATCATACCTAGCCCCTTTTTAGTAACGCTGACGAAAGAACGTCACACAAAAACAGTAAAGTCTATTCAACCTCTAACGTCGGCTCGAGTTCACTTTGTACGCGCGTTTTAATGCCATCTCCCGCGTCTCGCAGTAAATTAAATGGTGATAGCACCACTCCTTTCACCGCTCCTTCTGCTGCGCCCTGAGCTAATTCTCTACTCTTATCTGCCAACAAATTCGCTTGTACCAAAATATCCGGTACTTCCGCTCTTAGCATTTCAGATTCAGTAATAATCACTGGAATGGTTTGCTCTCGATAAGATTTACTCTCAGCAAGCATTGGTGGCATCACATCGACACGATATCGCTTTAATTCCGTCAATGTTGGAGGAATCACATCGGTTCTAACTTGTTCGACTTCTGTTCGAACACTCTTAACTTCATCTAGAATGGCGGGGATTTTTCTATCGACCGATGAAACGGTGTTATTGACTTGAGCGATGGTTTTTCTCACATCTTCAACCGTCTCTAATACTTGAGGAGCAAGTTCATCAACATGCTCAGCAAATGCCAACCACTCTTCAACTTTGAGTTCCTTGGTCAGTACCGATAAGTCTTCGATCACCTGCGGGTAAGTATCAACGATTTCACCAACTTTATTGGTAAATGAGTAGATGGTGTAACCCAAATAAAAAATGGCGACCGCCAATACCAGCTGGATAGCAGTAGATACTTTTGCAAACATGAATAGCCCTTTTCTTTATCGCAGAGGCGACATCTAAACTGAGACGATGGTGAGTGTTTTATCAGACACTGCTTAAAGCGGCAATGCTGTCGTGTACTTCAATGGTTCCATCGCAAAAGTCGATGTCACGTTAGAGATACCATCAATGCTATTCACTAAGCGTTTGTAGAAATCATCAAAGCACTTCATGTCTTTCACTTGAACCTTCATCATATAATCATACTCGCCCGCCATACGGTAGAACTCCATCACCTCTGGAAATTCAGACACGGTGTTTACAAAACGACCGTACCACTCATGAGAGTGATCGCTGGTTTTAATCAACACGAACGCGGTAAAAGAAAGGTCGAGTTTTTCAGGATTCAACAACGCGACTTTTTTCTCAATAATGCCGTTCTCTTCAAGTCGCTTAAGCCTTTTCCAACAAGGCGTGGTCGTCAAGTTGACCGCTTCAGATATGTCATTCAACGACAGCGTGCTGTCCTCTTGTAACAGCCTTAATATCTTTTTATCTACGGCATCTATCACAATTTCACCAAACCACTTTTAAAGAGAATAATTTTCTACAATTTAAGCAAAACAAAGGAAATATGGCAAAGTTTTTCTCCTTAGATATCGCTAGATTATAACCATACCAATTACAAATAATTCCTACTTAGTATCAAGAGAATGCCTATGTGTACTGACCATCAATGGATTAACAACGCGATTCGTAAAATTGAAGCTGATTACCAACGCTCAGCGGATACGCACCTGATCAAGCTCGATTTACCTAGCGTAGAAGGCATTGATATTTATCTTAAAGATGAAAGTACACACCCTACTGGCTCTTTGAAGCATCGTTTAGCGCGTTCTCTGTTCTTATACGCTATCTGTAACGGTTGGGTTGGCTCAGAAACAACGATCATTGAATCTTCATCGGGTAGTACGGCGGTGTCTGAAGCGTACTTTGCTCGCCTACTTGGTCTTCCGTTTATTGCGGTAATGCCAAAATGCACAGCGAAGAAGAAGATTGAGCAGATTGAATTCTACGGCGGCCAAGCGCACCTTGTTGATCGCTCAGATGAGATTTACGATGAGTCTCGCCGTTTAGCAGAAGAGTTGAATGGTCACTACATGGACCAATTTACTTACGCTGAGCGCGCAACCGACTGGCGTGGTAACAACAACATCGCGAACTCGATTTTCAATCAAATGCAGATGGAAGATCACCCAGTTCCGGCATGGGTAGTAATGAGCCCAGGTACTGGCGGTACTTCTGCGACTATTGGCCGTTTCATTCGCTACCAACAGCATGAAACTAAGCTTTGTGTTGTCGACCCAGAGAACTCAGTATTCCTCGAATACTTCCAAACAGGCAATGCGAACGTGAAAGGCAATACATTCAGCAAGATTGAAGGTATTGGTCGCCCACGTGCAGAACCAAGCTTCATTCCTGGTGTGGTTGACGAAATGCGTAAAATCCCAGACGCAGCAAGCATCGCAACGACACATTGGTTGTCTGATATTCTTGGCCGCAAAGTTGGCGCATCAACCGGTACTAACATGTACGGTGTGCTTCAGCTAGCCAGTGAGATGAAAGCGCGTGGAGAGAAAGGTTCTATCGTGACTTTGCTATGTGACAGCGGTGAACGTTACCTAGACACTTACTTCAATGACGAGTGGGTAAATCTGAATATCGGTGACCTACAACCTTACGCGGCGAAGCTAGAAGCTTTCTCGCAAACGGGTGAGCTGGCTTAAGATCGAAACTAGCATTCATAGCTAAGACAATGTACAAAATTAAAAAGAGCCCTGATGGGCTCTTTTGCTATATGCGGTTTGTTCTAAGTGCTGCTTGATCTATAAATCGTTGCTGCTAAATCGACAAATTATTCTGGCTTCTGCTTCGCTTCAAATGCTGCTAGCTGTTCAGGCGTCGCCTTTGGCTGATGGTTTTGTTTCCACTCATCGTAAGTCATGCCGTATACGCGCTCACGAGCGTCATCGATATCCAAGTCTAGGCCTTGTTGCTCAGCTTCGGCTTTGTACCACTTGCTGAAACAGTTGCGGCAGAAGCCCGCCAAGATCATCAGGTCGATGTTTTGCACATCTTTGTTGCTATCTAAATGTGCTAACAGGCGACGAAAGGTTGCTGCGTCTAGTTTATCTTGTTCTTCTTGAGAAAGATCTTTGTATTTAAATTCAGCCACTTTACTTTCCTTTAGTATTTGTTTTCTTGTATTCATTCATTGAGCTGTACTCGTTATACAAAAAAAGCCTGCCATTCGCTAGGAGCAAACGCAGGCTTTTCAATATTGTTACACTATTCCATGTTCATTAACCGTGCGTATTCATTAACCGTGACTACTTCTACCCACGTTGTCATGGCTCAGCTCTTTATTTAGAACTGCTTCCACATGGCCAGGTGAACGCGTCGTACCCGAAACCAGTCGATACATCGCAGGGATAACGAACAGAGTAACTAAAGTCGCAAAGCCCATACCAAAGAAGATAACCGTACCCACAGCCACTCGGCTTTCATAGCCAGCACCTGTCGAGGTAATCAATGGAATCGCACCGGCTAGCGTCGTAAACGCCGTCATTAAGATTGGGCGTAAACGTCGCGCTGAAGCATCGATGATCGCTTTTTCAAATTCGATACCACGGTCACGAAGTTGGTTAGCAAACTCCACAATCAAAATACCGTTTTTGGTTACCATACCGATCAACATGATCATACCGATTTGGCTGTACACGTTAAGACCTTGGCTCATCAACACTAAGCCTAAGAAGCCACCGAAGATTCCCATAGGAACCGTGAACATCACGACTAACGGGTTGATGAAGCTTTCAAACTGCGCAGCCAATACCAAGTACGCTACCAACATCGCTAGCGCGAACACCACTAGGATACTCGATTGATTCTCTTTGAAGTCTTTTGACTCGCCAGAGTAGCTTACCGAAATATCACCTGGCAGTTGCTCAATCGCTTGCTCGTCAAGGAAATCCAGTGCATCACCCAGCGTGTAACCTTCCATTAGGTTGGCTTTGATAGTCACCGATTTTTGCTTGTTGTAGTGCGACAAACGAATCGACGACGCAACTTCTTCAATGTGCGTCAATGTATCTAGTGTTACTAGCTCACCAGACCGAGTTCGCATATAGATTTGGCTTAAATCATTAGCATTGTTAAAGCTGTTTTCATCACCACGAAGGTAAACATCGTACTCTTCACCACGGTCAACGAACGTAGTTTCGCTGCGCCCGCCAAGCATGATTTCTAACGTATCTGAAATATCCGAAACGCTAACGCCTAACTCGGCTGCACGTTGCTTATCTACGGTTACCAATAACTCTGGTGTTTTCTCAGAGTAATCGATGTCCGCACCTTCCATCATTGGTGAGTCTTCAGCCGCTTGCTTTAACAGTTCGCCCCACTTCTGAAGCTCAGAGTAATCAGAGCCGCCCAGTACGAATTGCACAGGCTCACTTGAACCACCTTTGAAGCCAGGCATGAACGGGAATACACGTACATCAGGAATGCCATTTAAAGATTTACGAACTTCGTTCAACGCTTCCTGAGCGGTCTCTTCACGTTCATCCCAATCTTCCAGGATCATGATAACGAAGCCCGTTTGGTCACCCGCATTACCACCAAACGCTGGTGATTGGATGCTGAATGACTTCAAGAAGCCTTGACCAAGCAGCGGCATTAGGCGTTCTTCAACGATGTCCATGTTGGCAGACATGCGGTTATAACTGGTTGCATCGGCGCCACGAACAAACGCAAATATAACGCCGCGGTCTTCTTGTGGAGTCAGTTGCGACGGCACTTGTTGCATTAAACCGTAGCTACCGCCCATACACGCGATAATGATGATTGGAGCTGCCCAACGCCAATTCAAAGCACGACGCAGTACCGCTTTATATCCAAGTTCTAACTTGCCAAACACACGTTCGATAAATAGGTTGAAACGATTCGGCTTAACATTCGCTTTTAGGATCTTACTGCCTAACACTGGTGTTAGCGTCAGTGCCACCACCGACGAGAAGATCACCGACATCGCGAGTAACACTGAGAACTCTGTAAACAGAAGACCGACCATGCCATCCATAAATGAAATTGGTAGGAATACCATCACTAGCACTAACGTAGTTGCGATTACCGCGAAACCTACTTCACGCGTCCCTTTATAGGCCGCAAGCAGTGGCGACTCTCCACGTTCGATGTGATGGAAAATATTCTCGACAACCACGATGGCGTCATCTACTACTAGACCAATCGACAGGATAAGTGCCATCAAGGTAATCAGGTTAATAGAGAAACCGAAGTAGTACGCGGCAATAAATGACGAAATCAGAGATACCGGAACCGTTACCGCTGGAATCAGCGTTGCACGCGCTTGACCTATGAAGACGTAAAGCACGAGGATAACTAAACCACCCGTAATAAAGAGTGTGCTGTAAACCTCTGAGATCGAACGATCGATAAAGACAGTTGAGTCATAGTCGACCGCCAGTCGAGTCCCGTCAGGCAGGAACTTTTGAATCGCTTCTACTTCTTTATGGACTAAGTCAGCAACCTCAAGTGGGTTCGCATCTGACTGAGGCACAATACCCATACTAACGTTAACAACGCCGTCACTCTTAAAGGTCGAGTTCTCGTTTTCTGCGCCAATGTACACATCCGCTACGTCTTTTAAGTAGATAGGTGTGTTATCAGAGGCACGTTTTACCACTAGGTATTCGAAATCTTCCGCTTCAGTGTAAGAACGAGCGGTACGAACCGACATCACAATCGCATCGTTACGTACTTCACCACCCGGGCTTTCAATGTTCTCACTTTTTAGCGCAGAAGTGATGTCCGAAGTAGTAACACCACGGCCAGCCATCTGAGCAGGTTTCAGCTTCACATACATTACTTTGTATAAGCCACCCGAGATATCCACCGAGCTCACACCAGAAATCAAACTAAAGCGGTCAATCAACACACGTTCGGTGTAGTCGGTTAACTGCGTTCGGTCCATCTCAGTCGAGCTTAAGTTAATGTAGACCGAGGCTTCACCACTACCATTGTTCTTATAAACAATGGGGTCGTCGGCTTCATCAGGCAATGATCGCTGAGCACGAGCGACTGCATCACGCACATCACTCACCCCCGTATTGAGGTCGTAACCAAGCTCAAAGGTAATAGTGATACGCGACATGCCGTTACGCGTCGTGGATTCAATTTCATCGATGCCACTGATACCGGATAATTGGTCTTCAAGATTGGAGGTAATCTGGCTTTCAATGATAGTGGCCGACGCACCCTCATAACGAGTACTGATCGACACCACTGGACTTTCAATATCTGGCATCTCACGAACAGCAAGTTTATTAAATGAGACAATACCAAACACAACCAAAAGCAGGCTCAATACGATAGCCGCTACTGGTCTCTTTACAGAAACATCAGATAACAACATTAGTTCGTACCTTCTTGTGCTGCTGTATTTCCATCAAGGTTAGCTGTATCGCCGTCAGGTTTAGCTGGGCGATTAACGGCGAGCTCTTGAACCAACACTCCGTCACGCATGTTCACGATACCTTGCACTACGATCTTCTGACCAATCTCGATGCCTTTATCAATCACGACTTCGTTATCGATACGCGCACCCAAGAACACTTCTGTTCGAGTTGCCTTGTTATCCTCGCCAATCACATAAACAAAACGCTTCGTACCTGAGTACTCCAACGCTTGAACAGGGATAATCGGTGCTTCGACTGGTGGGAAGTCCATATCCGCGGCCACTAACATGCCCGGCTTCAAGTAATCATTGTTGTTATCAAAGTGGATTCGAACTCGTAAATTCAAGGTTTCAGCGTTAATACGAGAATCAATGCCTACCACTGTGCCAGTAAACTGAGTCTCGCCCCATGCACTGGTGCGAGCCGTCACTGTCATGCCTTTAGACAGCTTAGAAAGGTAGCGCTCCGGAATTTGAAGGTCTAACTGCATCACAGACAAATCATCTAAGGTCACGAGTTCAGTGCCTGCTGTCACCATTTTACCGCGGCTAAAGTCGATAAAACCGACAGTGCCAGAGAAAGGTGCACTAATGTGTAGATCTTTAAGGTTAGCATTTGCGGCAGCCAATCGAGCATTGGCAATTTCAACATTGGTTTTCTGCGCGTCAATTTCAGTTTGCGTAATCGCATTCCGTTTAACTAATCGTTGGAACTCCGCTAGCTTACGTTTTTCGTCTTTTAGGTACGCTTGAGCCTCTGCAACCGCGGCCTTGGCTTTGTCATCATCTAATTGAACCAACATCTGCCCTTTAGTGACGTCTTGGTTGGCTTTGATGTTGATAGAGTCAACTCTACCAGCCACTTCAGAAGTAATGATCACAGATTGTTCGGCTTCTAACTTACCGACCAAAGAAAGAGACTGGCTAACTTGGTGAATATCAACCTGCTCAGTAACAACAGTAACAGTACTTGGGCCCATGCGTTTTGCGAGTGCGGCTGGAGACGCCATAAGAATCGACAAGCTAAGCAGGGTTAAAACAGATTTATGCTTCATAATAATGGTCTGCAAGTAAGATTTATTATCTATAAATGAAATTAACCGTATTCTATCAACTGATGAATGCTGTAACGTCAAGAAGTGTAAATCTAGGTTAAATTCCATTTACGTTTCTTCGCCAATAACACAAACCAAACACAATACAGAAAGTCAGTTACCTCAAGGTGTTACCTGTCACTACGTAAACCTGAGCGTAGGTGTTCACTTCACGAGCAATATGCATACTTTTCGCCATCTTTGCCCAAAAAGGCAGCATTTAACACAAAACCATAAGAAAAACTCTTTACAGGTTTAACGTGTTTGCTATGATGCGCTCCGCACTTGAGAGATGCGTTGGGAAAAACATCTCTTTAGCCTATCCATTATGAGATAGGAAAAAACACCCTGGAGGGGTTCCCGAGTGGCCAAAGGGAGCAGACTGTAAATCTGCCGGCTCCGCCTTCGATGGTTCGAATCCGTCTCCCTCCACCATATTCTTCTTACCTCTTTTAAGAGTTAAGAGAACAACCTGATTGATGGGCTTATGGGAAAACATCAATTTAGGCTTACTTTGTGAAAAGTAAGACACACCCTGGAGGGGTTCCCGAGTGGCCAAAGGGAGCAGACTGTAAATCTGCCGGCACTGCCTTCGATGGTTCGAATCCGTCTCCCTCCACCATATTCTTCTTACCTCTTTTGAGAGTTAAGAGAACAACCTAGTTGATGGGCTTATGGGAAAACATCAATTTAGGCTTACTTTGTGAAAAGTAAGACACACCCTGGAGGGGTTCCCGAGTGGCCAAAGGGAGCAGACTGTAAATCTGCCGGCACTGCCTTCGATGGTTCG
>NZ_JAKKCQ010000002.1:814626-1010490 GCF_021728315.1 Vibrio sp. L5-1
AATCCGTCTCCCTCCACCATATTATCCTTAATTGGAAAATCGAAAAGCCAACTCATTGAGTTGGCTTTTTTCGTTTCTGAACTTTATATGTTAATCCCGATATCTCTAAGCTTTGAACTCCGACCCAAAACTGTTGTGATTGTTCTTCTGCAATTCAGCAAGGGTTCAATCCAATATCAGTCATTCCATACATCAGGATGACGTTCACAAACCAAGTCATCTGGACAACCTAAGCAAGTTGTAGAAACTGGTTCCTCACACTTTGAGTGATTTTCTGTTTCTGACAAAGCGTCATCTCATGTTCTAGTATGGGTTCAAAGGACATTGTGATCTCAGTTGAAAGTCTCTTTCGCTATTAAAATAGCCCTTACAGGTAGATTAATCGACTTCAATAATAAGAGATATCCAATAAGATTTATCGCGATGGCAACCCTATTAGCTCAAGTCAATAAAGGTTATCTAGCACAATCAACAAGTTTTCTTCTGTAAGATTTAAATTGGACCCTAACTCGTTGCCCTTATGATTCAAAGTGACTAGATTTCCAAGTATTAGCGTTTCATACCGTCATAGTTTTAAACCAGCCGAAACAAAAAAGCCCCTACTGATTTCTCAGTAGGGGCTTTCTATTAATCGGCGTAATTTCTGAAAACGACAACACCGTAGTGCTGTCGCTAAATATCAGAATTAACCTTGAATACCAACAATTAGCCAAGGCGCATTGTCAGTCGTTAGGTCACGTTCTAAGTGCCAGATATCAGTAATATCTTCTTCAACGCCATCTGCAGTGTCACGGTAGCGACCGCTAAACTGTAGACTTAACTGCGCTTTGCTGCCGTCATGGTCTGCACGAACAATTTCAGCATCAACGTACATTACGTCTGTGTGCTGATCACCTTCTAACTTGTCACGTTCAGATTTTAGGTCTTCAAATAGGCTTGGAGACACATACTCTTCAATCGTATTTAGCTCGTTGTGGTTCCATGCACCTTGCAGTGTACGGTAGTGCTCACGAGAGCCATTGATGAAAGCCGCTTGATCAAAGCCCGGTGGGTAGTTATGCGGAACATCGCTTTGTGAACCAAAACCGAAGCCACCAGCTGCACCTTGAGATTGAGGTTGTGCTTGCTCGAAGTTATGAACATTTGGCTTTTGCTCAGGTTGTTCAAACTTGTTTTGCCCCATGCCGCCGAATGCTGGCTGCTGGCCACGTCCATTCTGCTGATTCATGGAACCCTGCTTCGCCCCCAATATTCCGCGTAGGAATTTGAACGCAAGGAAAGCAATCAGACCCATGATCAGAATATCCATGAACTGGATACCTTCAAATGCGCCACCAAAGAATGCTGCTAATAGACCACCCGCAAGTAAACCACCTAGCATACCGCCCATAAGCCCTTTACGGCTAGAGTTAGCTGCTGTGTTCTTACCTGTTTGATCTTGACGGATCGAATTCGTGTTTTGTTGTTTTGGTGCTGGAGCCGTTTTAAAGCTTTTGCCAAATGACTTACCACCACCAAACTTTTTCGCTTCCGCGATTGGCGTCACCGCGACTGTTACCAACAGGATCGCGACTAGTGAGAAAAATCGTTTCATTATTATCCTTTATAGGTTTTTTATCTTTCGACACCTTAATCATACTCGTTAACAAAGAACAATGAAATATTCACGACGTTTACACATGTATCATAATATTGCGGCTATTAATTGATTACTAAACTAGCGAAGGGATTGACGACACTCTGGGGCAGCATTAAAATATTGAACGATGTTCATTTAATAGAAAGTACCCATGGCAAGACGAAACGATCACACTCGCGAACAATTAGTGCAATTAACCTTAAAAACGGTGACCGACTTCTTAGAAGAGCACTCTTATCACGAGTTAAGTCTACGCAAAATCGCCAATATGATTGGTTATGTTCCAAGTACCTTGGTGAATGTATTCGGCAACTACAACCTATTGCTATTGCATGTTGTTGCTCAAACATTAGATGAACTGGCGTCAGAATCTGCTGTAGCAGTTGAACAATCGAGCAATCCTCAGCAAGCTCTATTCAACCTTGCCTACTGCTACCACGATTTTGCACAAAAACACCCTCACCGTTGGCAGCTTATCTTTGAGCACAACATGAACGGTGAAAACCTTCCTGAATGGCAATCGAACCGTATCGATAGAATGACAGGTATGCTAGAGCAACTATTAATCGCGATTGCTCCTGAACATACTGAAAGCGAAGTCGTTAAAGCCAGCCGTGTATTATGGTCTGGAGTACATGGAATTACTCTACTTAGCGTTGATGATAAATTTTTCGCCTCTGAGCCTATCGATGGTAAAGAGTTGATCAATAACCTAGTCTCAAACTACTTAACCAACTGGTAATCATCCAAGGAAAGACAATGAACAACAGCAGCCAATCTTCGCTGTTAACGCAAAAAAGGTTCCTACCCTACTTTATTACCCAATTTCTGGGAGCCTTTAATGACAACATATTCAAAAATGTTCTGTTACTGTTTGTTGCTTTCGCAAGCGTAGACACGCTACCTATTTCCAGCAATTTATTCATTAATTTGGCCGCTGGCCTTTTTATTCTGCCCTTCTTCCTATTTTCTGCTTTGGCTGGTGTGCTGGCAGACAAATATGAAAAATCGTGGTTTATCCGTAAAGTTAAGCTTCTTGAAGTGGTGATAATGTCACTGGGTGCGGTCGGGTTTATCTACGAAAGCTACGAAATATTACTACTGCTTCTGTTTTTGATGGGGACACAAAGTGCCTTCTTTGGCCCCGTTAAGTACGCCCTACTTCCGCAACAGTTAGAAACCAAAGAGCTTGTGTCCGGAAATGCTCTGGTTGAAACAGGCACATTCTTAGCCATCCTAATCGGTACTCTAGGTGCTGGTATTATTGCGTCAGAAGAAAGCGCAAAACTCATTGCTGCTGTGTGTATTGTTTCTTTTGCCGTACTCGGGTATGTATCAAGTTACTTTATCCCAGAAGCGCCAAGTAACGCACCAGATCTGAAAGTAAAGTGGCAGCCAGTAAAGCTAACCCGCGCAACACTCGCTATTGCCAAAAAAGACCGCCCAACCTTTCAAGCACTGATGTCGATCAGCTGGTTCTGGTTCCTCGGTGCAGCTTACCTCACTCAGTTTCCCAACTTCACCAAGGTTTACCTAAACGGTACTGAAAGCGCTGTCGCGTTTTTATTGGCACTGTTCTCGGTAGGCATTGCGATTGGCTCTTTGGCTTGCGATAAACTATCTAATCACCGTATTGAAATCGGCATCGTGCCAATGGGTAGCCTAGGTATTTCGATCTTCGGCCTGTTGATGGCGACATCAATTCCGGAGTCTTTGCCTGACTTTAACTCTTTCCATCAGTTTGTGACGTATTCCGAACTTTGGCCGCTGTTTGCTTATCTTCTACTACTGGGGATCTCTGGCGGTATCTTTATTGTTCCGCTTTACTCTCTAATGCAGCTACGGGCAAAGCCAAATGAGCGAGCTCAAGTAATCGCCGGGCTCAATATCTACAACTCGCTATTCATGGTCGGGAGCGCTGTTTTAGGTATTGTTTGCCTTAGTATTTTGGAGTTTTCAATTCCACAACTGTTTGTACTGCTCGCGATAGGAAACACTTTGGTTATGTTGTATCTGTTTTATCAGGTGCCTATTTACGCTTTCCGTTTCTTTACGTGGGTGGTCACTCACACCATGTACCGAGTTAAACATAAAAATTTACATCACCTGCCAGAAAAAGGCGGCGCATTGATTATCTGTAACCATGTGAGTTATATGGATGCATTATTGCTGAGCGCCGTTTGCCCTCGCTTGATCCGCTTTGTGATGGAAGAAGATTACACCAAGTTGCCGCCTATTCGACGTTTCTTGAAAAGAGCTGGGGTTATTCCAATCTCCGCAACCAACCGTAGCTCGATTCGAAATGCTTTTAAAGAAGTAGAACGCGCTCTGCATGAAGGCCACATCGTGTGTATTTTTCCAGAAGGAAAGCTAACCTCTGATGGTGAAGTCGCAGAGTTCATGCGTGGAATGGAGCTGATTATCAAACGATCTCCTGTGTCTGTCATTCCAATGGCTCTCAAAGGGCTATGGGGCAGCTACTTCAGTCGTTACAAAGGCAGTGCCTGCAAAGGACTACCAACCCGCTTCTGGACCAAGTTAGAGATAGAAGCTGGCAAGCCAATTCTCGCTAAAGATGCCTCATGCAAAACTCTTCGGCAGTCAGTCTCAGACCTTCGCGGAACACTACGCTAGCTAACCAGCCCTTTATTCATATCAGCTGAACAAGCGTTAAGTTTTCCTTAACGTTTGTTCAATTCATTTAGACTTACTTATCATTTTATTGAACGTATAGTGGTCTCATTACAATAACGTGACAACACAACAAGACTCTAAATATAATGAACCTAAAAAAGTCTGCTCCATTTTATCTTGCTGCACTGTTTTGCTTAACACCGTGGGTAAGCTCACCGACGGCCCTCGTTATTGGCTTTCTGCTTGCTAGTTTAGGTTTAGTCCCTGAGCATCTAGAAGTAGGCAAACTCACAAAGAAGTTACTGGCCTACTCGATTGTCGGCTTAGGCTTTGGCATTCAGTTTGAAAAAGCATTGGCGGTAACAGGCGACGGTATTGGTTTAATTGTCACGACCATCATTGGTACGTTAGTCATTGGTTGGTTCTTAGCCAAACGAATGGGATTGGATCGCACCACGGGCTACCTTATCTCTTCAGGTACCGCTATTTGTGGTGGTAGCGCGATAGCAGCTGTAGCACCTGCGATTAAAGCGGACGATGAACAGATTGGCTTGGCGTTAGCTACGGTATTTGTGTTGAACTCTGTAGCCCTATTCTTATTCCCGATGATTGGCCACGCGCTTGAGTTAAGCCAACAAACATTTGGGACTTGGGCCGCCATTGCGATTCACGATACATCTTCTGTGGTAGGTGCAGCTTCGGCTTACGGTGAAGAAGCACTGACGACAGCGACAACATTGAAGCTCGCTCGTGCACTTTGGATCATCCCAATCGCTTTAGTCAGCGCGATGATCTTCAAGAACGATCAAAAGAAGATTACGATTCCTTACTTCATTTTCTTCTACTGCGCCGCCATTGCTATCAGTGACTTGCTGCCACAATTTGAGATGGTCTACCAAGGGATCTTTGATGTGTCCAAACGCGCGTTGGTTGTGTGTCTGTTCTTAATTGGCTGTGGTATTTCTGTAGAGAAGTTAAAAGCAGCAGGGCCGAAGCCATTGATGTTTGGTATTACGATGTGGACGATGATTTCGACAGGTTCTTTGGCGTGGTTAACTCTTGCTTAGTTCGCAAAGAAACGCTTTAACTGGTTGTTCGGTTACCTAGACACTCAGATTAGCGAGCAACAAAACAAAAAGGCAAAGCTCAAATGGGCTTTGCCTTTATCGTTTGTGGTAAAGATATTCTTTGTTGCAACAATCACAAATCAAACAGGGGCTTATCACTCTTCTTGCTCTCTCTTTTCATTAAAACAAGTACCACAACCAACACAAATGCGGTGAGTTCAGCCAACGAGCGAGTCAACCCTGACGAAGTGACCGCTTGGCCTATCTGCAGTAAAACCGCAATGATGAGGGCAATTTTCATAATAAGACCTTATTCTATAATCCGTTATTTATAGGACTTATTATGATGGATGGTTATAAAGATAATAAATTCTGTTTTGAACTATCTAATTGCTAAATTAACTAACCGCCTGCCAACTTAGTCACCTAACAACTGAATCACCTAACAGCTTCGCAAATAACGTCGAGGTAAGCGCTTACCTTTAACTCCTATGCTGAGACAACCACTGTGCCAACCCAGCGCGTGAGACCTTAATACCCAGTTGTTCTTGCTTAGGCATTCGATAATACTCAACAGGAAATTTGAACCGTTCAAGACGACCCGTCAATTGCTCGATAAACCATTCTTTAGTTGGTAAATCAGTACAATCTACAATAGCGACAGGTCGGAATCCGAACTCATCATCTTTAATAGGAACAATAAAAGACTGATTAACCTCAGACAATTGGTTGAGTGCTCGCTCAATCTCCTCGCAATGAATGTTCTCACCACCAGAAATAAACTGATTGTCGGCGCGACCAATAATCGACACTTGTTCGCCTATCCACTCACCAAGATCTTTGCTATCGAACCAGCCATTCTCATCAACTAAGGACGTTAATTTACCTTGGTGGTAATAACCGGAAGCGAGCGTCTCGCCGCCAATAAAGATACGTTGTTCTTCAATTTTTAGTTGGCGATGGTTAAGGACAAATCCGGCCGTGCTACTGGCATCAACGGGCTTCGCAGTCACTGTTGAAGCCGCTTCTGTCATGCCGTAGCCAAGCCATGTTTCTATACCCATGTGTTGAGCTTCAAGCCCAAGAGCTTCTGGAATATGGCTACCACCCAAAAGTACATGAGTTAAAGTAAGTGCTTGCTTACTCTTTAGTAATCGATGTAGCTGCGTAGCCACTAATGAAGCGTGACTGCAACCTTCGATGTCGGTTTCAAGCTGACCTGTGCCTATTTTGATGCAACCACCTGCCGCCAACCAACGATGAACTATCGCTAATCCTGACACATGGTACATAGGTAAACTCAGTAACCAAGTGTCACCTTGTTCAAAATAAAAAACGTCGAGTAACCCGACCGCCGAGCATAAATGCTGCTCAAGCGTGTGAGCCACTGCTTTCGGATTTCCGGTAGAACCTGAAGTGAATACGATACTCGCTAGATTTTGCGGATTGAAGTTGGAGTCTTGAGATGCCGTTATCCGATTATCATCACCATCGACCTTCACTTCATTTAAGCAAGATAAGGTCACCAACTGAGTATTCAAATCGACAGTCTCTGATTGCTCTATCCCGCAACTGTCCAAAATCCAAAGGTAGTTTTGTTGACCTGCTTGATTTAAGGAATCGAGCTTTTTCTTCAGGCGTAAGCTAGGCTGAGGCATCGTAAACGCACAAACCACACCCAAATTGAGTGCGGCAAGGTAAACAGGGGTCACTTCAGCTTGATTCTTACCAACAATCGTCAGGACGTCACCTTCAGATAGGCCTTGCTGAGATAGCTGTTGTTGGTACTCACTCACTAGCACAGACACTTGCTGCCAAGTATAGGTATGGTGAGTAGTCACTAACGCTGTTTGATGTGGGTTTTGCTGCGCCCACTGTACCCAAAGCGGGTGATGATTAGATTGTGGGCGCATCATAAGATAACCAAGTTATAGATTGAAAACGGTCTAAGCCAATCGAACGATCAGCTTAAGAAGACCAAATCAATTGTTGCTGCTCAAGAGTAGAAACCGGAAGCTGACACCCCGGCCAAGAAACCTCTAGCTGTTGCTGATACAAGCCAATGGTATCAAGTCCTGGAACTTCATTAGGCAAGTATTGTTGTGCTAATCGAGCAATCTGAGTTAAGCCAAGGCTAGACTCTATGCTTGAGCTTAGTACTGGTTTGATACCGAGTTGCTGTGCACGCTCAATGATTGCCACACAACGCTCTACAGAACCAATAAGAGTTGGCTTGATCACGACAGCTTTAACACCAGTAAGGTCGCTAAGATCAAATTCTGGGCTTCGCACCGCTTCTTGCAATGTTTCGTCCCACGCAATCGCTACGCCATGGTCAATAGCAAATGCCAAGCTGTCTTCTGGTTTTTGGCAAGGCTCTTCAATAAAGCTAATACGCTGACGCAGTGACGGCGAAATGTACTTAATGAACTGCTTCGCTTTCTCTGGCTTCCACGCACGGTTGGCATCAAGCCTTAGGGTCAAATCAGGGATCGACTCAAGAAATAAGCTAACCAACATGCCATCGCGAATCGCTTCGTAGAGACCGACTTTCACTTTGGCGACCTTCTCGCCTTTCATCTCATTCAGCACAGGGATCAATTCATCTGGATCTCCTGTACACAACGGCGCCGCTTGGTAGTTACCTTCTGCGTTGAGCTCGCCTCGTAATTCCATCATCGCCATCGAAAAGCCGAAGGCAACAGAAGGATATAGCTCATCAAAAGGCGTTTGAGGGTTGTTGTGGCTCCAAAGCTCTAATTCGTGTTGAAGCTGAATACCGGCTTGTTCGGCATCTTCTTGGCTAAAACCTGGCAAAGGTGCGACTTCGCCAAAGCCAGTTTTACCATCACACTCAAGTTGGATGATATAGCCAACGCGTTCGTTCAACTTATTGTCACGAAGAATCACACCACTATCCATAGGTAGTTGATAACGGTAGAGTTTAGCGTGACGCTGAGAATTCACTGAGTTCATAAAGTTTCCTAAAAAACGGGGAACATCAAAACAAAACGAGCCGCTATTAGCGACTCATTTTAAAGAAGAGAAAGACTATGGGTTACGCGGAAATTTGTCGAAATCAGGTCGACGCTTCTCGTTAAATGCGTTTCGGCCTTCTTGGCCTTCTTCTGTCATGTAGAACATCATGGTTGCGTTACCCGCCAACTCTTGTAGACCGGCTTGACCATCACAGTCTGCGTTTAGTGCGGCTTTCAAGCAACGCAGCGCCATTGGGCTGTGTTGAAGAACTTCACGACACCAACGAACGGTTTCTTTTTCTAGATCAGCAACAGGTACCACTGTGTTTACTAGGCCCATGTCCAATGCTTCTTGAGCATCGTAGAAACGACACAAGAACCAGATTTCACGCGCTTTCTTTTGGCCAACGATACGAGCCATGTAAGAAGCACCCCAACCGCCATCGAATGAACCGACTTTAGGACCTGTCTGACCGAACTGAGCGTTTTCAGCTGCGATGGTAAGGTCTGCCATCATGTGAAGAACATGACCACCACCGACTGCCCAACCCGATACCGCTGCGATTACTGGTTTTGGACAAGTACGAATTTGACGTTGGAAATCAAGTACGTTCAGGTGATGTGTACCTGAATCATCTTGATAGCCGCCGTAGTCACCACGAATACTTTGGTCACCACCAGAACAGAACGCCTTCTCACCAAGACCCGTCAAAATGATTACGCCAACCTTCTCGTCATAACGAGCATCAGCCAGCGCATTGATCATCTCTTTTACGGTTTGTGGACGGAACGCATTGTGGACTTGAGGACGCGCAATCGTGATTTTCGCAATACCGTCGTCAGACTTGTGGTACTGAATATCTTCGAATTGACTGCTTTCATCGCTCCAGTTAACTGCCGCGTAAAGTTCTTCTTCTGTGATGCCTACTGTTTTAGCCATGGTGATTCCCATTGTTCTATTAGAGACCACGACTAACAAGTAGTCGTGACGGTGTTGCTCTGCTTTTGATAGTGCTTGAGACTAGAGATCCGCTCAGTCAGATTAGCGACGACTGGCGATACATTGGATTATCAAGTTTGAAAACAACTCTGGTTGCTCAAAATGAACATTATGACCCGCGTAATCAACCTGACTATATTCAAAGCCACTATTCTCAGCTAGCTCCATGAATTTACGATCTTTTTCTCCACACACATAATGCAATAAATGCTCATGAGATTTCAATGTGGCACGTAAATCCGGTTGCTTAGCTAACGAAGTAGATAACAACATATTTGCTACGGATACTCCAAGGTTACCACTACGCTTTATGACCAAAGTTTGTCTTTGCTCATGATTTAGTGAAGAAAAGACGCTTTGTTGATACCAATCGTCTAAAACATCTTCAATCGACTGCTGCGCAAAGCGGACAGCCCACTGCGTATCATGTACTAACCTTTGTGCTCGTTCTTCATCACGCTCTAGACCAAAGTTGCCACCTTCAATAATGACTTTCTCTAGATTGAGTGTTTCGAAGCAAGGGCTTGTCACCCCATACATGGCGAGCCTTCCTCCCATAGAGTAGCCAATTACCACGATAGGGTAATCCGCAGGAAGATCGTTGAGGGCAAGTTGAGAAGTAATGCACTGAACGATTTTCTTGCAGCAATGATCAAAGCCTACCGGATCGATAAAGCGGCTTTGTCCGTGCCCGGGCAAATCTATGCAAAGACGAGGAAAATCCTCTAGATATGGATGACATGCACTCCAATCATCCCCGCTTCCGAGTAAACCATGTAAAAAAACAAGCAAAGGTTTGTCGGAAGGTTCTTGTACAGCTGGGTAATAATTGGAGTAAAGCATGTAAAGTCCTTAGGCTAATGCCTCGGTGAGCATTGAACTGAATTGTTTCAGCAAAGTAGACGCTTGTTCGGGAGGCGTCTTAACTTCAACGAGCAAGGTACCCTGACCCTGTTCGAAATGTTGTTCGATAATGTTTTGATAGCAATTCAAGGTTTCTGGTGCAGCGTAACCAAGTTGGAACTGCGCAGCAGCGTGTTCAAAACTGAAACCATGAGGCATTTGATAAAGTGACTGTTTTTGCTGCTCTGGTACCGGCAACAAGTCAAAGATTGCACCACCGTCATTGTTGGTCACAACAATAACCATCGGCGTTAAATTATGAGTCAGCAGAGCCAGTGAATTGAGGTCGTACAACAAAGAGGTATCACCAATCAACATCAACAAAGGATTCTGGTTGGCTTTCACCACGCCCGCAGCCGTCGCCACCAAGCCGTCAATGCCCGATGCACCACGGTTACTGTAAACTTGATTCGCAGATATTGATGACAGCATATCCACCAGCCTTACCATCAAGCTATTTCCCACAAATAGCTCTCTGCCTTTAAGTCTAGACGACAAGTCAACGGCAACACTGAGTTCCGTCAATTGGTCATTGTTGGATATTTGCGCGAGGGCGAGTTGCTGAACAGTATTTGCGACCTCGATTAAAGGAGCCGCCCAACCTGCATGCTGGCCTAACAAGGTGGGTAAATGCTGCTCTGACACCCATGACTCGATAGCAGCAACGATATGAGTTTGAGGCAGATGATCTTGGTTGATTCGGTGCGTATCTGGTGACACAACAATATATTGTGATGAGCAGAATGATGATGCTTGCGACTTTATCCAATGATTAAGGCGCTTAGAAACAATGCGCTCACCGAACTGAAGGATGAAATCACATTGGTTAAGTTGTTCTTTCGCTACGTCACTCTGCATCCAAAGATCATAATGTTTCCAATCGCTGCTTACGCCCGATTGAGGATCGCAGAAAATTGGCCAACCTAAAGCTGATGCAAACTGTTTTGCTTTTCTCGCTGATTTATTATCGATAGAGCCAATAATCACCGCACCTTTACGGGCAACGTAATCGCCCGGCGCGACTGGCTGTTCATTCAAATGGTTAGGCAAGTAGGTATTGGTATACGGGCTTGTCGAAGCTTTCCACCCAGCGACACTGGATGTGTATTCCGCATACATTTCCGCGCTATTCGCAGAATATAGAGGTTCTGGGAACGGACAGTTGATATGAATCGCACCACCAACATTGCGTTGTTTCACTAGGGCGTGATCAACCGATGTCAGTAACCAATTCAGAGAAACTTGTGCACTAGGGCTTGGTAAGTTTAAAGCACTTTCAACATGGGAAGAAAAGATACCCTGTTGCTGAATCGCTTGATTGGCACCACAGTCGACCAAGTCGATGGGTCTATCAGAGGTCAGCAAAATCAGCTTCTCTCGTGTCAGCCCAGATTCAGCCGTCGCAGGGAGAAGGTTAGCGACAGCAGTACCAGAGGTAACAATCACGGCAACTGGCTTATCACTGGCTTTAGCTAAACCTAAAGCTAAGAATCCAAGACCACGCTCATCAAAGTGCGTGTGTAAGGTTAACTTGGGGTTGGCTTCAGCTTCGAGAGTTAACGGCGTTGAGCGAGAGCCCGGTGCAACACAAACATGTTCAACACCGTTGCGTGCTAGCTCTTCAAGTAATGTGTGACTCCAAACTCTATTTAATACGGCTTGGTCGTGATTCATGACGCCACACCCAACGGCGGGTGATCCGAAATCAAGCTGAGTAAGGTTGACATCTTCTTGTTCAATTCTTGCCATTCATGCTCGGCAACCGATCCCGGCACGATCCCTGCGCCAGCAAACAGCTGTACTTGATCGTTTACAACTAACGCGCTTCGAATCGCGACACAAAACTCTGCTCTCTGATGACTGATATAGCCAACAGAGCCTGCATACCAGCCTCGCGCAAACGGTTCGTGTTCAAGAATGAAGTCCATCGCCTCTTTACGCGGTAAACCCGCCACCGCAGCAGTCGGCTGTAATGCAGCAAGCAACTGCACACCGTTAACGCCATTATTAAGCTGAGCGTGGATATTACGCTTAAGATGCTGCACCTTACGCAAGCGCACAAGACGCGTATCCTTTTCAACATGGACCGTTTGAGAATGAGGAGTGAGGCGCTCAATGATGTCGTCGACCACATACTGGTTCTCATTGAGGTTTTTACTGTCTTGAGAAAGCCAGTTCGCTAACTCCATATCTTCTGTCGCGTTTTCTCCGCGACCAATGGTTCCCGCTAGAGCTTCAGTATCCAGCTCTGTCCCATACCGGCTATACAAACGCTCTGGCGTTGAGCCAATAAAGCTGTGTTTAGAATCCAATACCAACATAAAGTGAAAGCTGTGATGGTTTTGCAGGTAGCTGGCCTTGAGTAATTGAGCCGCGCAGATTGGCGCATCGAGCTGCAGTGTGGTTTTACGCGCTAAAACAACTTTCTTGTACTCTTCGTCGCTAATGCCCTGAAGCACTTTATCGACCAAATTACCCCACTGTTCTCGTTCTGGAACGTGGTTAATCTGTTCAATGTGAGCCGACAAAGGTGCCAATATCGCCGCTTCTACAGAAAGCTTATTCAAAGCGTTAATGGAGGCAACGCGATCAGGAGACAAGTTAACCGCTAGCGACCAAGTGTCGTCAAAGCGGATTAATTCAACCTGAGGAAGGAAGAAAAACGATTCCATGCAACGACGGTTCTTTGCGGTATGTCCATCAAATGAACGTCCACCCCAAATTCGTTGGTCTTCACCAAGAATTGCGTATGCGGGAGCAGGATCAGAAAAAGTGTGCAGTTGACCGAGCGCGACGACCTCTTCACGAGTGTCACGTGACTGCCAGTAGAACTTTGGAAAGAGCGGTTGAGCATGAAGCCATTCTATAAATGCAAACGATGGTTTTTGCGTTAGAACTTCAACACAACGAACTTCACTTGCTTGGGCATTTTGTACTCGCTCAATCAAAGCGGAGATAGTTTGCTGGAAATGTGACAAATCGACCTCGTTCACATCTAAATTATTATTATATTAGTTTGATACTTTATGGGCAGCACCCACTTAGATCAAGAATCTACTATATCTTTTGAACATTCCTGTGATTTTAAGCGATCCAGCCTCTTTATTCATCTTAGACAACAACAAAGAAAGCGATTAATTAAAATTTAGAAAAGAGTGACAACAAAAAGACCAAACGTGACACTGAAATGCGACATTCATCAGATTTTTATTCTATCAAACCCCATTTTGCGGTACTTTAATAAAGTATTTAAATTAATTTCAGGAAATCGGCAATGCAAAATATCGGGATGTCGTCAAAACTCAACAGCGTATGCTACGAAATCAGGGGACCTGTACTCAAACATGCTAAGCGCATGGAAGAAGAAGGGCATAAAATACTGAAGCTTAATATTGGTAACCCCGCCCCATTTGGTTTTGACGCCCCTGATGAAATCCTTGTTGATGTAATCCGTAACCTACCGACATCTCAAGGTTACTGTGACTCAAAAGGCATCTATTCAGCCCGCAAAGCGGTTGTTCAGCACTACCAGAAAAAAGGCCTACGTAACCTTGATGTAGAAGACGTTTACATTGGTAACGGCGCATCAGAGCTTATCGTTATGTCTATGCAGGCGCTACTGGATAATGGTGATGAAATCTTAGTTCCCGCTCCGGACTACCCACTATGGACAGCGTCTGTTGCGCTTTCTGGTGGTACACCGGTTCACTACATGTGTGATGAAGATGCTGATTGGTATCCAGATCTAGACGACATGCGTGCGAAGATCTCACCAAAGACTCGCGGTATCGTTCTTATCAACCCGAACAACCCAACGGGCGCGGTATACAGCCGTGATTTCCTATTACAAGTTGTTGAGATTGCTCGTGAGCACGGTTTGATCATCTTCGCTGATGAAATCTACGACAAAGTGCTTTACGACGGTGCCGTACATACTTCAGTCGCAACGCTTGCTGAAGACGTACTAATGGTCACATTCAATGGTCTATCTAAGGCTTACCGCGTGTGTGGTTTCCGTGGTGGCTGGATGTTCTTAACGGGTCCGAAGCACATAGCGAAAGGCTACGTTGAAGGGCTAGAAATGCTGGCCTCGATGCGTTTGTGTGCCAACGTACCAATGCAGCACGCCATCCAAACAGCACTGGGGGGTTATCAGAGTATCAACGAACTGATTCTTCCTGGTGGTCGACTGCTTGAGCAACGTGACCGTGCATGGGAACTGATCAACAAGATCCCTGGCGTATCTTGTGTGAAACCAAAAGGCGCGATGTACCTGTTCCCTAAGATCGACACCAATATGTACAACATCAAAGACGATCAGAAATTCGTGCTCGATTTCCTTAAGCAAGAGAAGGTACTATTGGTTCAAGGTACTGGCTTCAACTGGCCAAAACCGGATCACTTCCGCATCGTGACTCTGCCACATATCGAAGACCTAGAAATCGCGATTGGTCGTCTAGAGCGCTTCTTACAGACCTACAGCCAAGACGACCTCATCGAAGGTTAATTAGCACAAAGAAAGATGACTACAATTTGCTGTTTTAAAAGACTTTAACTTGTAATCAATCACTTCTATGCTTAAAGGGCTCCTGTTTGGGAGCCTTTTTTGTATCCGCTGTCTCGTATTACTATGTTGAACACATGATACGAGTGGAGCACAGTTTAGAAAGGACTCTTATGAAACAAAGCCATTTCTTTGCCCATCTTGCCCGTATGAAGCTGATTCAACGCTGGCCCCTGATGCGATCAGTCTCAAGTGAGAACATTTCAGAACATAGCCTGCAAGTTGCTTTCGTCGCACACGCCTTGGCATTAATTAAAAATAAGAAGTTTGATGGCCAGCTCAACCCCGAGCACATTGCGCTGATTGGTATGTACCACGATACCAGTGAAGTACTAACGGGTGATTTACCGACGCCAGTTAAATACTACAACCCAGACATCGCCCAAGAGTACAAGAAGATAGAAGCCGCAGCAGAACAAAGACTGCTTTCAATGCTACCGGAAGAATTCCAAGACGATTTCGCGCCCTTCTTAATATCCGGAACAGCAAACAAAGAAGAACAAAGCATCGTCAAGCAAGCCGACACTATCTGTGCTTACCTCAAATGCTTGGAAGAACTCAGCGCGGGAAACCACGAATACGAGCAAGCGAAACGCCGACTGGAAGAAACACTCGAACAGCGTAAAAGCCCAGAAATGGCCTACTTTCTCACCACATTTGCGCCAAGCTTTGAATTATCACTAGACGAGATAAGCTAGCTGGGTATAACTTGAGTGTAATTAGCTAAATAAATCAGATTGATAGGTGCTATTTTGACTTCTCCACTCGAACCACCATTTGAACTCGAACAAGAATGGCAACATCGAAATGACGATGAACATAAAATAAGGCGTGATGACCATCGTAGCCCATATCAACGCGATCGTGCGCGTGTGCTTCACTCTGCTGCTTTTCGTCGCCTCCAAGCAAAAACTCAAGTTCATGGCACCACGGTAAACGATTTCCACCGAACTCGCCTTACCCATTCGCTAGAAGCCGCACAACTTGGTACTGGTATTGTCGCTCAACTCAAGAAAAAGCAGCCCGAATTTCGAGATCTTCTCCCCTCAGATAGCTTGATTGACTCACTGTGTTTAGCTCACGACATCGGCCACCCACCTTATGGGCATGGTGGTGAAGTCGCGTTGAACTATATGATGCGCGACCACGGTGGCTTTGAAGGCAACGCCCAAACGTTTCGCATTGTCACCCAGCTAGAACCTTACACCGAACATCACGGGATGAACCTATCTCGACGCACTCTGTTGGGGCTGATTAAATACCCTTCACTTCTTAGCGAAGTTCAAGCTAAATTACAGTCTGAGCCTGTTAAGCACCAACGACAACTCCGAGCCAAAGATTGGATGCCAGCAAAAGGCATCTACGATCATGATGAAGAACTTTTTAACTGGGTACTGGAGCCGCTTTCAAGCAGCGACCAACAGCTTCTAAAACAGAAAAGAAAAACGCATACCGAGCCACTTGAGCACAATAAGACCAAATATAAGTCACTTGATTGTTCAATCATGGAGTTGGCTGATGACATCGCGTATGGCGTACATGATTTAGAAGATGCCATTGTGCTTGGCTCTGTGACCAAAACACAATGGGTAGATTCAGCTTACCCTCAACTTAAAGAAATGGCCGATCCTTGGATTTGTGAACACCTAGATTCAATTACAGAGATGCTTTTCTCTGGTGAGCAGTATCGTCGAAAAGATGCGATTGGTGGGATAGTTAACGCTCTGTTGACCAGTATTTCGATTGAACGAGTGGATGCTAGCTTTGAGAATGTGCTGTTGGCTTACAATGCGGTGCTTGAACCGAGCATGGATGGCACACTCGATAAACTGAAGCACTTTGTCAGCGAGTTCGTGATTCAAGTGCCTCAAGTTCAAGTCATCGAATACAAAGGCCAACAGATCATCATGGATATGTTTGAAGCATTCAGCGCAGATCCTGAACGCTTGCTGCCACTGTCCATCAAAAAGCAATGGCTACAGCATCAAGATGAATCAATAAAAATGCGCGTGATTGCGGATTACATCTCATCAATGACCGATGATCTTGCGCAGAAAATGCATCAGCAATTGTTCTCAGCTCATACCGAGTTTTAATTCCTGACTCGTACCAGTGAATCGGCTTAATCTAAGTAGTTTTTCTCAAACACACCCGGCGGCATTTGATTGATTTGAAACTGAATCATTTGGTCAAATGCCGTTAGCAAAGGGCTAAAGTCGCCATCACTATCTAGCAAGCTAAGCAAATGATAGCCGGCTTCGACGGTAGAAAGGCTGTTTTCACTGGGCGCTTTACGGATTCGATAATTACCCTTGAGGTCTTTCGGTAAATGAACCGTGCTCAGCGCATGCAAGTTACTCGACACCTGCCACATCTTGAACGCCTTCTTCCACGTCCCATCCAATAAAATCACACGCAGCTTCTTATTAGGGCATGTCACAGATTCAACTGAAACAGAGTTTTCGCTTGGGTATAAAATCACATGTTGGTAATGTTCATTGGCCAGCAATGCGTTCAATTGTTCGTTGTCTGAAAAATCTTCACCGACAAGCGTCACGCTGTTATTTAGAGATAACGAGAGGATGCGCGCAGTTCCCATCGGGCGATGCTCTTCTGATGGGTGCTGAAGAATGATAAGCTCAACATTCGATTCGAGTGGTGTAACCCACTGACAAATACAAGCTTTCAAAGCCTTGCTGCATTGGGGGCAATAACGAGACATGGATTTAATGTGTACCCTGTTTTAATTTTCACTTCACTTTTATGCGTCTTATTCCAATTTGAGCCAATACAAGCTTGGGTCGTATGGGATAGCAATGCGATTGCCGAGGGGCAATGGTGGCGGATCCTAACAGGAAACTTTTCACATACCAACTACTCGCACCTTCTGATGAATCTAGCAGGCTTATGGATCATCAGCTATCTGTTTCAACCCTATAAAAAACGGCTTATTGGTGCATTGCTTTTCATTAGCTTAATCACTGGACTGGCGTTGTTGCTGACGGACATTCATATCTATGTGGGGTTATCTGGGACATTACATGGGTTGTTTGGTTTATTCGCTCTCAATGAAGCGCTGAACGGCAGGAGGTCAAGCTGGCTCCTGGTGTTGGGGTTAATAGCTAAAATAGCTTGGGAGCAGCTTGTTGGCCCTTCTAGCACCACTGGCGAACTGATTAATGCTCGCGTGGCCATTGAAGCCCACCTAGCAGGCGCTATCGCTGGAGGCTTCATGGTTTTGGTACTATGGTTACCGAATAGAAAGTAGCCCTCTATAACCGTACCCCTTCAAACTGCCGTAACCCTTCAAACTAAAGTTGAATTCGCTCACGGTTCTTTTCAACCGTCGCTTCACCTATCCCTTTCACACTCACCAAATCATCAGCAGTCGTAAACGCACCGTTTTGATCTCTGTAATCGACGATCTCTTGGGCTTTCTTGTCCCCAACACCAACTAATAGCGCTGAGAGTTCTTCTGCCGTCGCAGTATTGATGTTTACCGTAATCTCGATGCCATCGTAAAGCTCAGCTTTAGATGGGCTATCAGAAAACGCTGGGGAGCTCAGGGCCATCAGAAATGAAAGAAGTAGTGTTGAATATATCGTGCGCATAAACCGTTCCTTTGAACAAAAAACGTAACTTATGCATTTACCGCACTAGATAACACAATCACCAGACAAAAATAAAGCGGGTCACCTAAGTGACCCGCTTCGTTATACATCTTGTTTTCATCAGCTTGTTTGTTGGCTCGCAATTCTTATTTATCGAATAAACCTAATTTGCAAAACAACAACCATCGCATGTTGATTCTCGGTAGTCAGCCACCAAACAGGCCTAACTACCGAGCTAAGCTAACTCAAACTAACTCAAACTAACCTGAGCTTACTGACCCTGACCCACTACGTAGTATTCAACGTCTGCATTTTTACGCAGTACGTTTAATACATTAGTAAGGTCTTGCTGATTACCAACTCGCTCCAACTGTGCACCAATTTGAGTGCTGTAAGCTGGGTTGATTTCAGCCGTTACTTTAGAAAGCTCAACAACAACGATGTTACCGTCTTGGTCTTTAGATTGACCGAACACAGCTTGACCTGCTTCTGGTTTCGCTAGAGCGAATACAGACGCCGCTAGTGGCGAGTTACGGTCAATCGTTTCAAGTTCAGTGAACTCAAGGTTGTTATCTGCAAGTACTGCTTCGTTACCTTGCTTAAGCTCGTTCACTAGAGAAACACCTAGCTCAACTGCTTGTTGCTCAGCTTGTACAGCAGACAATGCAGCGACAACTTGATCTTTCACTTCAGCTAGAGGAAGAACTGTCTCGTCGCGAGTCTCTTCTACACGAACAACAATCACGTGCTCAGGTGCAACTTCGATAACTTCAGAGTTCAGACCGTCTTCTTTCACTTCAGGGCTCAGGATAGCTTGCATAACTGCAGGCGTCATCAGAACTTCTGGAGCGTCAACTTGAGAGATGAAATCAGTCGTCGTGATTTTCGCGTTTATAGCCTGAGCAGAATCGTCTAGAGAATCTGGGAATTCAAACGCTACTTTTTCTAGTTCAGTTTGCTGTTCGTAGAACTGGTCTACAGCATGCTGGTCTAGAAGCTCTGTCTTAATCTCTGCCGCTACTTCAGTGTAAGGCTGAGCTTGAGATGCTTTTACTTCGTCTAGCTTGATGATGTGGTAGCCAAAATCAGATTTAACTAGGCCAGTAGTATCGCCAATATTCTCAAGAGCGAAAGCCGCGTCTTCGAATGCTGGGTCCATAACATCGCGTTCAATCCAACCTAAGTCACCGCCAACATCTGCACTACCGAAGTCGTCAGATTTCTCTTCCGCTAGCGTAGCAAAATCAGCGCCTGCATTTAGCTCGTCTAGGATTGACTGAGCTTTCGCTTCGTCATCGCCTTGAACTAGAATGTGGCTAACTTTACGTTGCTCTTCAGTTGAGTACTTGTCTAGGTGCTCTTGGTAGTATTTCTGTGCTTCTTCATCGCTTACTTCAAGCTGAGACTTAAGTGCTTCAGCTGAAAGCTCGATGTAAGACACCTTAGCTTGCTCTGGACGAGTGTAAGCTTGAGGGTTCTCAGAATAGTACTGTTCGATTTGCTCGTCAGTTAGTTCGATGCCTTTCGCTAGATCAGCAACAGACAAGGTCACTGTACGAATGTCACGAGTTTGAGCAATAAGTTTGCTTTGCGTATCGATTTCGCCTTGAAGAACAAATTCACTGCCTTGAAGCGCAGTCACAAGCTGGTTACGCATTAGGTCACGACGCATGTATTCAGCGAAGCTTTCTGCGCTGAAACCTGCACGACGCAGTGCTGATTGGTAAACTTCTTGATCAAATTGACCAGCAGTTTGGAACTGAGGCATTTCTAGAATCATTGTACGGATTTGAGAATCACTGATTCGTAGGCCTAGTGACTCAGCTTGCTGCTCAAGTAGAACATCGTTGATCATGCGATCAAGTACTGATTTACGGAAAGACTCTACGTATGCAGGGTCTGCAAGCATTTGAGCGAAGTAATCGCCAAGTTGAGACTGCATACGATTACGTTCGTTTTGGTAAGCTTGTTCGAACTCACCACGAGCAATTTCTGTGTTGCCAACTTTAGCTGCTGCGTTGTTACCGCCACCGGTGATGTAGCTGCCTACACCTGCGAATACGAATGACAGGATAATCAACCCAAGGATAATTTTTACCGCGATGCTATTCACGCCTTCGCGTAATCGATCCATCATAATTTAAGTGCTCTCCGGATATGAAGCATTGGCTTCAAAATAAAAATCTATTCACGCGATATTATCAGAAAAAGAAATGCGCATCAGTAGGATGCGCATAATTTAAATAAGTTCAATGTGCTTTGCACACATACTGTCTAAGAATGAAACATCATTTTTCAAACAGTAAACGCATTTTACTGCCTTCCCCTCTCTAAAAGCGAGGTTTCAGCAGTGAAAATTAGTTACATGCGTCTTTAAGTGCTTTACCTGCTTTGAAGCCAGGTACTTTAGCTTCTGCGATTTGGATCTCTTCACCAGTTTTTGGGTTACGACCTGTACGAGCAGCACGAGTACGAACACTGAAAGTACCAAAGCCAACAAGTGCAACTTGGTCACCTGATTGTAGCGTTGTGCCAACTGCTTCGATGAAAGCGTCTAGAGCGCGACCAGCTGAAGCTTTAGAGATGTCTGCGTTTTCTGCGATTGATTCTACTAGTTGTGTTTTATTCACTGTTTTTCCCCTATGTGTCATCTGTGACTACTTCTCGATGACTGTACGTTCCATTTTGGTTTTAATTTAGCCGCAAGCCTTATTGCAAAAGGGCTGCCGCTTTAGTCAAATAACTTAGCGTCCAAAAAAAACGCTGACAAGCCTTTTCGGGTCTATCAGCGTAATTCTTTACTTATTTTTGCTATGCATCACTATTTTTTCACGTCAAACTCGACCCCTGACGGATCTCGTTCTAGCGCGACTTTAAGTACTTCATCAATCCATTGGACCGGAATCACCTTTAAGTCAGCGATTACATTGTCTGGAATCTCTTCCAAATCACGCTCATTGTCTTTAGGAATCAAGACAGTTTTGATGCCGCCACGGTGTGCTGCAAGCAGTTTCTCTTTCAAGCCACCGATAGGTAAAACTTCACCACGAAGGGTAATTTCACCTGTCATACCGACCTCAGCTTTCACAGGATTACCCGTTAGGCTGGATACCAATGCAGTACACATTGCGATACCCGCACTTGGGCCATCTTTTGGTGTTGCACCTTCCGGTACGTGAACGTGAATATCACGTTTCTCGTAGAAATCTGTGTTAATACCCAGATTTTCCGCACGAGAACGAACCACAGTCATGGCAGCTTGAATCGACTCTTTCATCACATCACCAAGAGAACCGGTTTGCGTTAGCTTACCTTTACCTGGCATTGATTCAGTTTCGATAGTCAGTAGATCGCCACCAACTTGAGTCCACGCTAAACCAGTCACTTGACCGATGCGGTTACTCTCATCCGCCTTGCCGAAGTCATGACGTTGAACACCCAAGTACTCTTTCAGGTTATCAATGTTAACCGTTACAGACTTAAGGCTGCTGTCTAGCAGGATATTCTTAACTGCTTTACGACAGATCTTAGAGATTTCACGTTCTAGGTTACGTACACCCGCTTCACGCGTGTAATAACGAATAATGCCGACGATTGCTGAATCTTCGATATTAATCTCGTGAGGCTTAAGACCGTTACGTTGAACTTGTTTGTCCAGTAAATGGCTCTTAGCAATGTTGAGCTTTTCATCTTCTGTGTAACCCGACAGACGAATCACTTCCATACGGTCCAGTAACGGGCCAGGAATGTCCATTGAGTTAGACGTTGCAACAAACATGACGTCTGACAGATCGTAATCTACTTCTAGGTAGTGATCGTTGAATGCAACGTTTTGCTCTGGATCTAACACTTCTAGAAGCGCTGAAGATGGGTCGCCACGCATATCAGAAGACATCTTATCGATTTCATCTAATAGGAACAGTGGGTTCTTAACACCAACTTTAGACATCTTCTGGATCAGTTTACCCGGAAGTGAACCTATGTAAGTACGACGGTGACCGCGGATTTCCGCTTCGTCACGTACGCCACCAAGAGCCATACGAGTGTACTTACGGCCCGTTGCCGCTGCAATCGAACGGCCTAGCGAGGTTTTACCGACACCAGGAGGACCAACAAGACAAAGGATTGGACCTTTTAGCTTGTTAATTCGATTTTGTACTGCCAAGTATTCAAGGATACGTTCTTTAACACGCTCTAAGCCGTAGTGGTCTTCATTCAAGACCTCTTCCGCTTTCGCTAAATTCTTTTTAACTTTTGAACGCTTAGCCCAAGGAACACCAACCATCCAATCAATGTAGCTACGTACTACTGTTGCTTCAGCAGACATTGGCGACATCATTTTCAGTTTTTGCAGTTCTTGCTCGGTTTTTTCACGAGCTTCTTGAGGCATTTTAGAATCTTCGATCTTCTTCTTCAGAGTCTCGAATTCATCAGGTGCGTCATCCATCTCGCCCAGTTCTTTCTGAATCGCTTTCATTTGCTCATTCAGGTAGTACTCGCGCTGAGATTTCTCCATCTGCTTCTTAACGCGGCCACGAATGCGTTTTTCAACTTGCAGGATGTCAATTTCTGACTCCATTTGGCCCATTAAGAATTCCAAACGTTCAGTCACATCTGCAATTTCTAGAACGTGCTGCTTATCAACCAATTTAAGTGGCATGTGCGCTGCAATCGTATCGGCTAGGCGTGCAGCCTCATCAATACCGTTCAGAGACGTTAGAACTTCTGGTGGGATTTTTTTGTTTAGCTTAATAAAGCCTTCGAATTGATTGATCGCGCTGCGAACAACCACTTCTTGTTCTTTTTCGTCAAGTTCTGAGGTTACAACGTATTCGGCATCCGCTAAGAAAAACTCACTCTCTTTGAACTGGTGAATTTTTGCACGCTGCTGACCTTCGACAAGTACTTTCACAGTACCATCAGGCAGCTTTAGCAACTGAAGAATAGTAGCGACTGTACCTACGTTAAATAGGTCGTCGATTGAAGGCTCATCAGTGTCCGCTTCTTTCTGCGCTACAAGTAGTACTTGTTT
This sequence comes from Vibrio sp. L5-1, assembly GCF_021728315.1. NCBI lineage: Bacteria > Pseudomonadati > Pseudomonadota > Gammaproteobacteria > Vibrionales > Vibrionaceae > Vibrio > Vibrio sp. L5-1. Next base: position 838,055 of record NZ_JAKKCQ010000002.1, read on the forward strand.
GTTAGCTTCCATTGCCGATTCAAGGCAAGTAATCGATTTTTCACGACCGACAAACAATGGAATAACCATGTGTGGGTAAACCACTACATCACGTAGAGGTAGCACGGGGATTTCGATACGCTCGGAACGTTCCAAGTTCATATATTTCTCTCTTCCGCTTTAACTTATAAAGCAGTATATGGGGCTTAAACGACTGGATTCAATGGAAGAATAAAAAAAAGGAGGTAATTGCTTACCTCCTTTTTCAATTTGAGTGACTTGTCTAAAAAAGACCTACTCTGCAACCGCTGCTTGGTTATCTGAGTTGCTGTAAATCAACAGTGGTTCTGACTCACCATTAATTACCGACTCATCAATCACAACCTTGCTTACATCTGTCGAAGATGGCAGTTCGTACATAGTTTCTAGTAGAACACCCTCTAAGATAGAACGCAGACCACGAGCACCCGTTTTACGTTCCATTGCTTTCTTCGCAATTGCACGTAGAGCATCGTCGCGGAATTCTAATTCAGTCTCTTCGATTTCAAATAATGCTGCGTACTGCTTAGTAAGCGCATTCTTCGGTTCACAAAGAATTTGAACTAGAGCTTCTTCGTCAAGTTCTGTCAGTGTCGTTGTCACGGGTAGACGACCAATGAATTCCGGAATTAGACCGTACTTCACGAGATCTTCAGGTTCAACTTGAGTGAACAGTTCACCCACAGTTTTTGCTTCATCTTTTGAACGCACTTCTGCGCCAAAACCGATGCTCGAACCTTTTTCTACACGTTGCTCAATCACTTTATCTAGGCCAGAGAACGCTCCGCCACAAATAAATAGGATCTTAGACGTGTCCACTTGCAAGAACTCTTGCTGTGGATGCTTACGACCACCTTGAGGTGGAACTGAAGCAACTGTACCTTCAACAAGTTTAAGTAGAGCTTGCTGTACACCTTCACCAGACACGTCACGCGTGATTGATGGGTTTTCAGCTTTACGAGAAATCTTGTCGATTTCATCGATGTAAACAATGCCGCGTTCTGCTTTCGCTACGTCATAATCACACTTCTGAAGCAACTTCTGGATGATGTTTTCAACATCTTCGCCCACATAACCGGCTTCGGTTAATGTTGTTGCATCTGCCATTGTGAATGGAACGTCTAGGAAACGAGCCAGTGTTTCAGCCAGTAGCGTTTTACCACTACCAGTAGGACCGATAAGAAGAATGTTACTCTTACCTAGCTCTACGCCTTCAGCTGTCGTGTCACCATTACGCAAACGCTTGTAGTGGTTGTATACCGCAACTGCTAGCACTTTCTTCGCGTATTCTTGACCGATTACATAGTCGTCAAGATGCTCACGAATCTCACGCGGCGTTGGCAGCGATTCCGATTCTTTCTTAGGAAGAACATCTTTAATTTCTTCACGAATAATGTCGTTACAAAGATCGACACATTCATCACAAATGTAAACAGAAGGACCTGCGATTAACTTGCGAACTTCGTGTTGGCTTTTGCCACAGAAAGAGCAGTAAAGCAGTTTACCGCTACCACCCTCTTTGCTTTTGTCTGTCATTCGCTAACCTCTTAGCCTTTACTCTCTATGCTTGAGTGTATATCAATTTGAATCACTTTGCGTTAAACAATTGCCGTGCAATTATTGACCGCGGTGATTAAGAACTGAATCTACCAAGCCGTATTCTACTGCTTGATCAGCAGACATAAAATTATCACGATCTGTATCACGCTCAACAACTTCTAAAGGCTGACCAGTGTGCTCTGCCAATAGTTTGTTTAGCTTTTGTTTGATCGTTAGGATCTCTTGCGCGTGAATTTGAATATCAGACGCTTGGCCTTGGAAGCCGCCAAGTGGCTGGTGAATCATTACACGTGAGTTTGGAAGCACGTGACGCTTACCAGGAGTACCACCCGCTAGTAAGAATGCACCCATAGAGCAAGCTTGACCCATACATACTGTGCTCACGTTTGGCTTGATGAACTGCATTGTGTCGTAGATAGACATGCCCGCTGTTACGCTACCGCCAGGTGAGTTGATGTAAAGATAGATATCTTTGTCTGGGTTTTCTGATTCCAAGAAAAGCAGTTGAGCCACGACAAGGTTTGCCATGTGGTCTTCCACTTGACCTGTTAAGAAAATGATACGTTCTTTTAATAGACGAGAATAAATATCGTAAGAACGTTCACCACGGGAAGTCTGTTCAACCACCATAGGAACTAGTGCGTCCATAATCGATGGCATTGTATTTTTTTCTTGGTAGCTCATATTCTTATGTCCCTAAAATAAATGGCCCGAATGATTAAATCATACGGACCATTGTTAGCAGAATTGTTGACCGTACGTCAACCTTCTACGTCAGATATTACTATATTAAGCAGGTTGCTGATTCATTAGCTCGTTGAAGCTAACTTCTTTATCAGAAACTTGAGCTTTAGCGATGATTGCATCAATAGCTTGCTCTTCTAGAGCAACATTGCGCATGTTGTTCATCATTTGCTCGTTTTGCTCGTAGTAAGCAATAACTTCTGTTGGATCTTCGTATGCTGTAGCCATCTCTTCGATGATAGCTTTAACTTTCTCGTCGTCAGCTTTTAGTTCTTCAGTCTTGATTACTTCACCAAGAAGAAGACCTACAACTACGCGACGTTTAGCTTGCTCTTCGAACAGCTCACGTGGAAGTTGGTCAGCAGCTTCAGTGTTGCCACCAAAACGTTGAGCAGCTTGTTGACGTAGAACACCGATCTCTTGATCGATTAGAGCAGAAGGTACGTCGATGTTGTTTTCGTTAACTAGACCGTCGATTGCTTGCTCTTTGATGCGGTTCTTAACAGCTTGCTTAAGCTCACGCTCCATGTTCTTACGAACTTCAGCTTTAAGGCCTTCAACGCCTTCAGCTGCGCCGAACTTAGAAACGAATTCTTCGTTTAGTTCTGGAAGTTCACGAGCTTCAACTTTGTTCAGCTTGATAGAGAACTTAGCAGCTTTACCTTTTAGGTTTTCAGCGTGGTAATCTTCTGGGAAGTTTACTTCGATTTCGAATTCCATACCTGCTGTTTTACCAACGATACCGTCTTCAAAACCAGGGATCATGCGACCAGCACCCATCTCTAGTGGGAAGTTCTCAGCTTTACCGCCTTCGAACTCTTCACCGTCGATAGAACCAACGAAGTCGATAGTTGCACGAGAACCAGCGTCAGCAGCAGCTTCAACTTCAGTCCAAGTTGCTTGTTGCTTACGTAGAGTTTCGATCATCTCTTCAACGTCAGCTTCTTTAACTTCTACTGCTGGTTTCTCAACAGTGATGTTTTCTAGACCTTTCAGCTCAACTTCTGGGTAAACTTCAAAAGTTGCGTTGAATACTAGGTCAGCGCCTTCGTTGTTTTCAACTGGTGCAAAAGTAGGTGCGCCAGCTGGGTTGATTTTCTCTTTAACGATCGCTTCGATGAAGTGACGTTGCATTACTTCGCCCATCACGTCTTGACGTACTGCTTTGCCGTACATTTTAGCAACCATCTTCATAGGCACTTTGCCTTTACGGAAACCATCGAAACGACGGTTTTTCGCGATGTTGCGTAGTTCAGCTGTAACTGCATCTTCGATGTTAGCAGCAGGAACAGTAATATTAAGACGGCGCTCTAGGCCTTCTAGCGTTTCAACAGTAACTTGCATTATATAAACCTCAAAACTGGCTCAGTAATCTGAGCATATGAGCCGTAACTTAGCTTTAATTCAAAAGCCGACGTTGTTGGCTGCATTCTTGTGTAGTGCTCTATCCGAACACCTAATTTAAAATCGAGCATTGATGTCTGAATTGATTATTCAACCAAACACCAGACTAATCAGCGATATCTTCGTTCTTCACATGCTTATTGAACGTTCTCACGCAGTTATAAAACGTTTTCACGTACTTACAAAAAGCAGTGAAGCTTGTTTTCGGAAACAAGAAAGGTATCTCCGATTAGCCTCAGGACAGAAATTTTAGATGCGACATTCTAGCGATCTGTTTAATCTCTGTCGAGCCGTTCACCTCTGCATGATGATGAATGCTCTAAATTCGTCCAACTAAATGATACAAAAACGATCAAATCATCACTTAGCACAACAGAAATGGGGACAATAGCGACTTTTTCAAGGGAATCGAGGGCTTTTTTTGCTAAAAACCTTAAAAAGAGATCTTGCTCTTGTTTTACCCCTCAGAGTCGATAACTTTTTCAACAATCCCCGTTACAAACCCTTAACCTACCCCCACCTGTCGACTTTCTCCTTTCAGCAAAAACCACCGCTATTTGCTACCATAAATGAGAGAAGACGGGCTTGATTGATTACCAAAGAAATTAGCGGAGAGCCTTCATGTTTCAAGCTTTTAGAATCCCAATACTATTAATGGCCATATACAGTCTACTGATGGTCTTTGGCGGTCATTGGGTGTGGAGTACAAGTCATGAAAGTTTGTTAAATGATCATCAATCTAAGCTAGACCGCTTTTCGGTTCATATTTCAAGCCAATTGGATAAGTTCGCGCACATTCCTGAGCTGCTTTCAAAAGACAAAGAGCTGGTCGATGCCCTTCACTCTCCAAGTAACTCTGCGCAAATCGAACTCACCAATCGCTATCTAGAGCACGTAAATTCGGTGATTCAAGCGTCTGACACTTATTTATTAGACAGCATTGGCACCACTATCGCAGCCAGTAACTGGAATCAACCGCATTCTTTTATTCGTCGAAACTTTGCTTTCCGTCCCTACTATCAAGAAGCCATTCAAGGTAATGAAAATCAATATTTTGCGCTAGGTTCAACGTCTGGGAAGCGAGGCTATTATTATTCTTACCCCGTCTCCTATGCCGCTGAGATTATTGGCGTCATTGTCGTAAAGATGGATTTATCGCTGATTGAAGCAAGTTGGAAAGGCAAACAGAGTTTTTTTGTTGCTGACGATAAAGACCAAATCGTATTCATGTCGAGTAATCCTGAATGGCTGTTCAAAAGCCTTCAGCCGCTGAGCCAAGCACAGCAAGCTCGAATTCAAGAAAGCAGGCAGTATCTCGATACCAAAATAGAAAGCCTTCACTTCTCTGGTAATTTCGAGAGTGCGACTAGCAATATTGAGTCTCCGCACAAGCTCGTCCAAGAGCAATTCTTTAGCTCATCACGCTTCTTAGCCGAACCGAAACTCACCATACGGGTATTTTCTCCGACCCACTTAGTTTGGTGGGATCTGGTGGCTTACCTAGTGGTTTTGAGCCTTATCTTTGCGATTATTTATCTAACGATGCAGCTCAATCACCATCGACAACAAAGGCGTGCCCAAATTGATAGGCTGCAATCTGAAGCCAAGCAAAAGCTAGAATTTCAAGTGCTTGAGCGCACATCAGAGCTGCATGTCGAGATTAAACATCGTATCGAAACCGAACATGTACTGAGACAGACACAAGACGAACTCATCCAAGCCGCCAAGCTGGCGGTGCTAGGGCAAATGTCGGCAAGCATCAGCCATGAGTTGAATAACCCTCTCGCTGCGATTCGCAGTTATGCCGACAACGGCCGACTGTTTCTTGCCAAAGAAAAGATCGATCGTGTCGATGACAACCTCTCGCGAATCTCGGCGCTCACTGATCGCATGGCGAAAATCAGCCACCAGCTTCGCTCCTTCGCCAAGAAATCCACCGCGGAAGAGCTACACACGTTGCAGATACTTCCCGTATTGCACTCGTCAAGAGAGCTGATGAAACCACAACTCAAGAGTGAACGAGTAAAGGTCAACGAACTTCCTGAAACCTTTGATGCTTGCGTGCTCGCCAACGCCATTCAATTGGAACAAGTAATCATTAATTTGCTGACCAACGCGATTCAGGCGATGGAACAACAAGACGACAAGCAATTGGCTATTCTGTTAGAGATTAGGGAATCCGACCATCGACAAGCCAGCACCTTGCTGATTCATGTCGATGATAATGGCCCCGGCTTCACTTCCCCTTCGAGCGGAGATTTTTTTGAACCTTTCCATACCACCAAGAAAAACGGACTTGGACTTGGGTTATCGATTTCTCAACAAATAATCAGCGGAATCAACGGCAAGCTCGTTACCGGTCACAGCCCTCAAGGTGGTGCTCGATTCAGCATAGAGTTGCCCCTTTTTGAACAGCAGCAGCAAGAAGAACCATTACGTAAAGCAAAAACAACAGACTGAGATTAAACCGTTAACAAGCTAGCTATTTAACAAGCGAGCCAACCAACAAGCAAAAAACTCAGCGATAATCAGAATACAAAGAAGTAAAGGAATCACTATGTGTCACGTCTATTTCATTGATGATGAATCCGATCTAAGAATGGCGATTGAACAGAGCTTTGAGCTCGCCGATATTGAAGCGGAGTTCTTTCCCGATGCCGAATCTGCTCTGCTCGCAATTCAAGAGAACGGCTTACCCCACGTAATCATCACTGATATCTGTTTACCGGGTATTTCCGGGCATGACTTGCTCAACACCGTAATGCACAAAGACAAAGAAGTCCCCGTAATCATGATCACTGGCCACGGCGATATCTCCATGGCCGTACAAGCAATCCAAGACGGCGCCTATGACTTCATTGAAAAACCGTTCGCCAATGAACGCCTAATCGAAACTACTAAGCGAGCGATAGAAAAACGCCAACTTACCCTTGAGAATATTGAATTGAAGCGCTCTCTCAAGGCCAGTAAAGCGCTTGGACCAAGAATCATTGGTGACACGCAATCAATGACCGAGCTGCGTTCTATCATCACCCACGTTGCCGACACTAACGCCGATATTTTGTTGTTTGGTGAGACAGGTACGGGCAAAGAATTAGTCGCACGATCCCTACATGAGCAAAGCAGTCGACGAGAACAAAACTTTGTTGCCGTCAATTGCGGGGCGGTTCCAGAAAATCTGATTGAAAGTGAGTTGTATGGCCATGAAAAAGGCGCATTCACAGGTGCTGAGAGTAAACGCATTGGCAAGTTCGAGTTTGCTCAAGGCGGAACCCTATTCTTAGATGAGATCGAATCCATGCCGATGCAGGCACAAATTCGCCTGTTACGTGTCTTGCAAGAACGCGTCATCGAAAGAGTTGGCTCAAACGGATTGGTCCCACTTGATATTCGAGTAATCGCCGCAACCAAAGTGGACTTGAAAAAGGCAGCTGAAGAAGGGACTTTCAGACAAGACCTTTACTACCGATTGAATGTTGTCACCCTAGATTTACCGCCGTTGAGAAGCCGCCAAGAAGATATCCCAGCACTCTTCCACCACTTCTTACTGGTCGCTGCGGCACGTTATGGCAAAACAGCCCCGGCAATTCCACAGAAAGAACTGCACGAGCTTTTAGCCCACGATTGGCCGGGAAATGTACGAGAATTGCGTAACACTGCGGAGCGTTTCGTACTTTTAGGCAAGCTATCTCACTTATCAGACAGTACTTCGGAGTCGACCCAACATTTGTCGTTAGCAGAACTGGTTTGTGATTTTGAGAAAAACACGTTAAAGCAAGCGCTTATTGAGTGTAATGGCAGCATCAAAGAGACGATGGATCGGCTGCAACTTCCCCGAAAAACACTCTACGATAAGATGCAAAAACACCAGCTAGTGAAAGAGTCATACAGACAAAACGAAAACTAAATTAGATTTGGGAGCAAGATCACCTATACTTATTTTGATAACAGGATGTTATGCAATCAAAGTAATAAGGAAATAACTATGGGTGAGAAAACAAGAGTTCCCTCGATCACCGATACTTTCGAGATAGATGGTGTTTTTTATACTGACAATCATGTCGATCTATACACGCCAGAATTAGAGGCAAAAAGAGCGCTGTATGAGCAGATTGATTCAGGTTCTAGATATGGCAAGATTATCGATGAGGAGGTTTAACCCTCCTCATCGCTTCGTTGTTACTTCACTATCTACTTAGTGATGATCTCCGGACCCATCAACGTGGTCGGTAACCATGTTGATACCCAAGGTACGTAAGTTACGATAATCAAGAACAAGAACATCACGCCAACCCACGGCAGTGCTGCTTTTACCACGTTCATCATCGACATCTTCGCAACCCCCGCGGTCACAAACAAATTGAGCCCAACAGGCGGCGTTATCATCCCTATCTCCATGTTCACAACCATCATGATACCTAGGTGAATTGGGTCGATACCCAGTGCAATTGCAATTGGGAATACCAATGGCGCAACGATGATCAGCAAGCCTGATGGCTCCATGAACTGCCCACCAATCAAGAGTAGAACGTTTACCACAATTAAGAAGGTGATCGGACCTAAGCCCGCAGAAAGCATAGACTCAGTGATCATCTGAGGAATGCGTTCCTCTGTCAGTACATGCTTAAGAATCAGAGCATTGGCAATGATAAACAGCAACATGATCGTCAGCTTACCTGCATCATAGAGCGTGTCTTTGGTGTCTTTATGGAAGAAGGTTTGGAAGATTTTAACTAAAACTGGCTTGGTGTTTTTCTTATCTGCGAATGGCCCCATATCTTTATAGATAAAGTTAGCAATGAAGAACGCGTAAACTGCTGCCACTGCCGCCGCTTCCGTCGGTGTAAAGATACCGCCGTAGATACCACCCAAAATGATGACAATCAGTAGCAGACCCCAACTTGCGTCTTTTGCTGCTGCGAACATCTCGCCCCAGCCCACAAACGGCTGTGCAGGAATCTTCTTAATACGTGCTGCAATGTAGATAGCAATCATCAACATCACACCGGCCAACAGACCAGGAATAACGCCACCGAGGAACATACGACCTACAGATACATCCGTCGCCGCAGCGTAAACAACCATAACAATTGACGGTGGAATCAAGATACCTAAAGTACCCGCATTACAGATAACCCCTGCCGCGAACTCTTTTGTGTAGCCGTTTTTGATCATACCAGCGATAACAATACTACCGATTGCCACTACCGTTGCTGGAGACGATCCAGATAACGCTGCGAACATCATACATGCCACAACCGACGCCATCGCTAAACCGCCGCGGAACCAGCCGACCATTGCGATAGCAAAACGGATAATACGTTTCGCCACACCACCTGTAGACATGAAACTAGAGGCCAAGATAAAGAAAGGGATCGCTAAGAGTGTGTAGTGGCCTGCAAATGCATTAAACAGCGTTTGTGCAACCGAAGCTAGTGACGCATCAGAGTGCATCAACAAGAATATGACGCTCGATAAACCAAGGGAAATCGCAATTGGTACACCGACCAACATGAAAGCAATTACCATTAAAAATAGAAATAACATTGCCATGATTAGTCTTCCTTACCGTTAGATTTTGTACCCGACTCGTTCGCCTTGTTTTGCTTAGTCGAATCCAATACCGCTGTCGCGTCTTCATCAGAACCCGCTAACACATCAGCTTTCAATGCATCCAGCTCTTCTTCGGCTTCATGGCCTGCAATCATGCGGTCAAGCTTGCCCGTCGCCACTTGATAAGCGATTTGGATAAATCGGAACGTCAGCATTGCCATACCAATCGGCAGCGCCATATAAGGAATAAAACGTGGCAGTTTCTCGTATCGCTCGCCTTCATTCAGCCAGTCGGCAAGAAACTGAAGCATCTCTGGCATTGGAATATCATCGGTTTCATACCAAGCTCGCTCGGTCGCGAACGGGTACCAGTAATTCCAAGAACCGATAAGAAGTAGGATTGAAAAGGCTAGGCAGCTTGTAACGGCGATTAACGCATACACTTTACGTAGCTTTTCTGGGGCAAGGTTAATAATGACATCAACGCCAATGTGAAAGTGTTTTTTAACGCCATAAGATGCGCCTACTAACACCATCCAAGCGAACATGAACACAGTCAGTTCTAGTGCCCACAATATATTGCCATTGAATGCGTATCTGAATACCACATTGGCAAAAGTAAGTAGCGTCATTGCGCCAAGGAAAAATGCGATTAATGACTCTTCAATCACATCTGTAACTCTTCCGACTTTGGAAAAAAAAGAGGTTTCCAGTGCTGATTCGCTAGAATTTGGTTGTTCCATTTGAGGATTATCCATAATTGACTCCGCTTATAGTTATTTTAATAAGGAGTGGCGAAATGCACGCCACTCCCTTAGCGGTGTTATTGGTTTGAAGCTAACGCTGCATCGATAAGGTCTGAACCGATGTCTTTTTCAAACTTCTTCCATACTGGTTGAAGTGCAGCTACCCATGCTTCACGCTGTTCAGGCGTAAGTGTACGAACCTCACCACCGGCTTCGATGATGTTATTTTTGTTCGCTAGGTTAACTTTTGAAGATTCTGCATTACGTGTTTCAGAGACTTCTTGAACGATAGTACCAAGCTGTGTACGTACATCTTCAGGTAGGTCTTTCCAGAAGTCGTTTGACGTTACAACTAAGTAATCCAAGATACCGTGATTGGTTTCAGTTACGCCGTCTTGTACTTCAAAGAACTTCTTACCGTAGATGTTTGACCATGTGTTCTCTTGGCCATCGATAACCTTAGTTTGCAGGCCGCCGTATACTTCTTTAAAAGACATCTTCTGTGGGTTAGCACCTAGTTGTTCAAACTGAGCCACCAATACGTCTGATGCTTGAACACGGAATTTCAAACCTTCCGCATCTTCAGGGTTGATAAGAGGTTTATTCGCCGACATCTGTTTCATGCCATTGTGCCAAAACGCTAGACCTTGTAAGCCACGACGCTTCATTGCATTCTTCAGTTTTTCGCCTGACTCTGAGTTTTGGAAACGGTCAACAGCTTCTACATCTTCAAATAGGAAAGGAAGGTCAAAAATGCGGTATTTCTTAGTGAACTTCTCAAATTTAGATAGCGATGGCGCTGCCATTTGAACATCACCATTTAACAGGGCTTCCAGTACCTTATTATCATCGTAAAGTGTTGAGTTCGGGAAAACTTGCATACAAGCTTTGCCGTTCATTTCCGTGTTTACTCGCTCTTCCAGTAAAGAAGCGGCAATGCCTTTCGGGTGCTTATCAGTATTGGTTACGTGACTGAACTTAATCACAATTTCACCAGGGTCACAGTTTGCAGCAGCATTAAAGCTTGTGAGCGCCAGAACAGATACAGACAGCAGGGTAAGAGGCTTAAACATTATTATTCTCCTTAGTAAACAAAACAGCCCTTCAATGGGAACTGCGTGCTTTCACTAAGGCAATTAGCGCGCCACATTGACACAAATCATTAACAACCCTTTAACCATAAGGCTTCATGATATCTGCCTGTGGTAGTCGCCAACTCGCGGCAAAAATTAATGGGTGGAAAATGACACATAGAATATTTGTAAATGGGTGGAAGCTGACCAACGTATTAGTAATAAATAAGGCCGAATGAGGTCTGACCAAAAGCGAGTTTGACTATGATGCCTTGAAGTAATTTCAACCTATCCTGTAAAGTGCTGCACAACTTAGCCAGATTTACCACTTCACTACTTAACAAGAGTTGATACCAATGAGTCAGATCTACCATCACCCAGTACAAATTTACTATGAAGATACCGATCACTCAGGTGTGGTTTATCACCCTAACTTTCTAAAGTACTTTGAGCGTGCACGCGAGCATGTATTGGGCAGCGATAAACTGGCAACCTTGTGGAACGAGCATGGACTGGGGTTTGCGGTGTATAAAGCCAACATGACTTTTCAAGATGGAGTTGAGTTCGCTGAGATCTGCGACATCCGAACCTCTTTTGAACTCGATGGAAAATACAAAACGCTATGGCGACAAGAAGTGTGGCGCAAAGATGCAACTAAGCCTGCGGTGATTGGTGATATCGAAATGGTTTGCCTAGATAAAGACAAGCAACTGCAGCCAGTGCCTGCCGAAGTATTAAAAGCGATGCTTGGCGAAACGAGCTAACTTCACCTCACCTCACCAAACTCGCTTAAAAGAGATGAGACAACGAAAAGGTTCTCATCTCTATCTGCATGGGTAGCAAATTTCCACCAAGAGTCACGGCAAAACGGTACTGGTCATCTAATCGACCCAAGCAACATTGCCAATCTGTAGAAATATCGTCTTCTTGAGCAGAATCCAAATCCAACCCAATCCCGCTATGTAGCCTGATTTCGCTATACAATCTAATTTCATCCTGCAAGTTTGGTTGAAAATCCGAAGAGTGAATTGGCAATGTCTTGTTAGTCAGGTTAGAGAAATCAAACGAAAAGCTTCGCAACGATGTCGCTAGCCCCTCACCCGTCGCTTTGATGTACGACTCTTTCAATGCCCACAGATCGAAAAAACGCTCTCTCTGTTCTTCTTTGCTGAGCTCAAGTAAATCCGTAAGTTCTGCATCTGAAAAGTAGTGCTTCATGATCGAGTCGATATTGGTCGAACTTCTTGCGTGTTCAATATCAACACCCAATTGAACTTGCTTCCCTTCTATCTGGCAAACTGCAATCAACAAATGTTCTTTGCTATGACTAATATTGAAATTTAACCCCGTTTTAATTTGTTGTTCTGTAATTAGGCTTGGCTTACCTTTCTCGCCATATTCAAACCGCCACTCTTCTGGCCTCAAATCAGAATAGCAAGACAACACCTTTCTTAGATAGTTACGAACGTACAAAGCTTGAACCTGAGATGAGGGCATTCGATAGCGATCAACTTTGGCTATCTCATCCATCGTGAGTCTCTGTTTTAAGTACGACACGCTATCGATATCATCATGTAAATCACTCAGAGAGCAAAGCCACAAACCCACAATCGGTATTCCCATATCTCTAGCACTCATTTATTAAAACCACTCTCATCAAGCTATCAAAAAAACATCAAAACGAACAAATTTAACTCACCTATGATTTGCTATAAACATAGAGAAATCGGGAAGGAAACATCCTTCATATGAGGGCTTGGAATTTAATTTTAAAATAATAACAAATTAAAACATAGATCACACTCAGCCTTGTTAAACAGTCATCTATTAAACCTTACTTACAAAAACCTGACATAGATCTCATCAAGCCAAAAAATAGAGTATAAACACTAAAAAACAATTCATACCCATTAAATATCAATAAGTTAAATACAATAAAAATACAAAAATTAAAAACACACTCGATTCATCTGGTCTGAACAGATCATAGTGGCCGCTGGGAGCATTGTATCAACTACTCACCTCGGGTAGCCTGCTCAACCATTAAACAAATTCACACGTTTTTTTTGCGGATACCTGCTTTGCACAAAAGCAGTACTTTGGACAGGATTTTAATGGACATGACCCTCACATTCGAATGCCCTCTTCGCGCATGAAACACGTTCTCAACTCCCGCAAGTCAATGTACTTCGCACACCCTATTTCAGTTAGGTGGCCTACTTTTGGCAACCTTACTCTTCAGCTGCGTTTGCCCAAGTCTGTTTCAGATTTATTTTCGATCCATTTAGAAACGCAGCCTCAAAACACGACATCGCCCTCAGTGATTTCAAGTGGAGACTCATAATGAGCCAACCCGAAAAAAATACACCGGAATCAGTCGACGACACTCGACTCAATAAACGCCTTAAAGATATGCCAGTTGCTATCGTTGGTATGGCAAGCATGTTTGCGAACTCCCGTTACTTAAATAAGTTCTGGGATTTAATCAGTGAAAAGATCGATGCAATTACCGAAGTACCAGATACGCACTGGCGTCCAGAAGATTACTACGATGCAGATCGTACTACGCCAGACAAGTCTTATTGTAAGCGCGGTGGTTTCATCCCTGAAGTGGACTTCAACCCAATGGAGTTCGGCCTTCCGCCAAATATCCTAGAACTGACTGATACATCACAGCTGCTTTCTCTGATCGTTGCAAAAGAAGTGCTTGAAGATGCCAAGCTGCCTGAAGGCTACGATCGCGATAAGATCGGTATTACGCTCGGTGTTGGTGGTGGTCAAAAGATCGCTCAAAGCCTAAATGCTCGTCTGCAATACCCTGTTTTGAAAAAAGTATTCAAGAGCAGTGGCATCAACGACGAAGACAGCGAAATGCTGATCAAAAAATTCCAAGACCAATACATCCACTGGGAAGAGAACTCATTCCCTGGTTCATTGGGTAACGTAATTTCAGGTCGTATTGCTAACCGCTTTGACCTTGGTGGTATCAACTGTGTGGTAGACGCTGCTTGTGCAGGTTCTCTAGCCGCAATGCGCATGGCTCTAAGTGAGCTGGTTGAAGGCCGCAGTGAAATGATGATCACAGGTGGTGTGTGTACTGATAACTCACCAACCATGTACATGAGCTTCTCTAAAACACCTGCGTTTACTACCAATGAAACGATTCAACCTTTCGACATCGACTCAAAAGGCATGATGATTGGTGAAGGCATCGGCATGGTTGCTCTTAAGCGTCTTGAAGATGCAGAGCGCGATGGCGACAGAATCTATTCAGTAATCAAAGGTGTGGGTTCTTCTTCAGACGGCAAGTTCAAAAGTATTTATGCGCCTCGCCCTGAAGGACAAGCTAAAGCTCTGAAACGTGCTTACGATGATGCTGGTTTCGCACCGCACACACTTGGCCTTTTAGAAGCGCACGGTACAGGTACTGCAGCGGGTGATGTGGCTGAATTTGGTGGCTTAAACTCGGTATTCAGTGAGAACAACGAAGAGAAGCAACACATTGCGTTAGGCTCTGTGAAATCTCAAATTGGTCACACAAAATCAACCGCGGGTACTGCAGGTTTAATCAAAGCTGCTTTAGCACTACACCACAAAGTACTGCCGCCAACGATTAACGTATCGGCTCCGAATCCTAAGCTAGATATCGAGAACTCACCGTTCTACTTAAACACACAAACGCGTCCTTGGATGCAACGTGTCGACGGCACACCGCGCCGTGCAGGTATCAGCTCATTCGGTTTTGGTGGCACTAACTTCCACGTTGTATTGGAAGAGTACACGCCAGAACACGCTCGCGGTGATAAATACCGTCAGCGCCAAGTACCACAAACTCTGTTATTCAGCGCGGAATCTCGTCAAGCTCTGATCAATGAACTTAAACAGGTTTCAACTCAAGCTACAGACGCTGCGTTCAAATTAGAAACGCTTGCTGAGCAACACGCTCTACGCGAAGTTGACGCTAAACATGCTCGTATTGGTTTAGTCGTGACTGACCAAGCAGACCTTCAAGCGCAACTGACTCGAGCGGTTTCTATGCTTGAGAGCCAAACCAAAACACATTGGCAGATGCCAAACGGCACTAGCTACCGCGAGTCAGCACTGATTGCTGAAAACGGTGCGGGTAAAGTGGCAGCGCTATTTGCAGGCCAAGGTTCGCAATACCTCAACATGGGACGCGAGCTTGCTTGTCACTACCCAGAGATGCGCCAACAGCTTGCTCAAGCGGATCAAGTATTTGGTCAACACAAGAAAACGGCTCTGTCGCAAATTCTGTTCCCAATCCCAACCTTCACACCAGAAGCAACCAAAGCTCAAGAAGTGGTGTTAACCAACACGGCCAACGCGCAAAGTGCGATTGGTACTGTGTCTATGGGTCAGTTCGACATCATGACTCAAGCAGGCTTCAAAGCAGACATGGTCGCAGGCCACAGCTTTGGTGAGCTAAGTGCACTATGTGCATCGGGTGTTATCTCGCAAGACGATTACTACCAACTAGCTTTCGCTCGTGGCGATGCAATGGCAGCAACACCTGAACAAGGCGACAGCGGTACTATGTTTGCGGTCATCTTAGACGCAGACAAGCTTCCAGCCGTTGAAAGCTGCATCAGCCAATTCGAAGGCGTGAGCATTGCCAACTACAACGCTCCGACTCAACTGGTTATTGCAGGTCCAACTGCGACGGTTCAACAAGCAGCACAAGCGCTAACTGATCAAGGCTTCAAAGCGATTGCTCTGCCAGTGTCTGGTGCTTTCCACACACCGCTTGTTGCTCACGCTCAAAAACCATTTGCTGCTGCAATTGATAAAGCTTCATTCAGCGCTCCAACGCTGCCGCTTTACTCAAACGCAACGGGCAAACTGCACAGCAAAGACGCGAAAGCGATTAAGAAAGCATTCAAACAGCACATGCTGCAATCGGTTCGTTTCAGCGAGCAAATTGAAGCGATGTATGAAGCCGGTGCGCGCGTATTCGTTGAGTTCGGTCCGAAGAACATTCTTCAAAAGCTGGTTGAGAAAACATTGGCTGACAAGAACGAAGAGCTTTACGCAATCAGCATCAACCCAAGCCCTAAAGGCGACAGTGACCAACAGCTTCGCTTAGCTGCGGTTCAACTGTGTGTGGCAGGTGTTTCATTAGACAACATTGACCCTTACCAAGCTGACATTGCTGAACCTGCAAAGGCATCACCAATGAACATCAAGCTGAATGCAACCAACTACATCAGCCCTGCTACTCGTAAGAAAATGGATCAATCATTAGCTTCGGGCAACGTCACCGAAAAGACTGAGATTGTTGAAGTGAAAGTTGAAGTCGAGAAAATCGTGGAAAAAGAAGTGATTAAAACAGAAATCGTTGAAGTACCTGTGGCTGCTCCTCAAGCTTCAAATGTACAACAATCAGTTGCAGCACCAAGTGTACAAGTAGCAACTCAGCAGCCTCAAGTGGCGCAACCTGCACCAGCGACTATTCAGCCTGCAGCTCAAGTAACGGTTGATGAATCTTCACTGCAATCGTTCTTCAATGCTCAACAACAAGCAGCAGAAGTACATCAGCAGTTCCTTACAATTCCTCAGCAATACGGTGACACGTTCAACACCCTAATGTCTGAGCAAGCGAAAATGGCAACGGCAGGCGTAGCAATTCCTGAGAACCTACAGCGTTCTATGGAGATGTTCCACCAGCACCAAGCTGAAACGCTAAAAGCGCACGCTCATTACCTAGAGATGCAAGCGCACAGCAACAACTCAGCACTTAATATGCTGACGCAAGGTTCAGTACAAACGGCACAACCCACCTTCGTTGCGTCTGTAAATGCTCAGCCAGCGATTCAAGCTCCAGCTACTCCAACTACTCCAACTACTTCAGCAGCTATCGTTCAACAGCCTGTAGTTCAAGTGCAAGCGACTCCTGTACAAGCTCAGTCTGTTCAAGCAGCACCAGTTCAAAATACAACAGCTCAGCAAGCTCCAGTCCAGAAAGCCGTGCCTGCACCACAAGTAGCCGCTCAAGCAGCAGCACCGGTTGCAGCTCAACCTGTGCCAGTTAAAGCACAACCGGCTCCTGTGGCTGCACCAGTAGCAGTACAATCAGCAGATGCTGAAAAAGTGATGCTAGAAGTGGTCGCTGAGAAAACGGGTTACCCAACGGAAATGCTTGATCTAGAAATGGACATGGAAGCAGACCTTGGTATCGACTCAATCAAACGCGTAGAGATTCTTGGTACCGTTCAAGACGAAATGCCAAACCTACCTGAGCTGAACCCTGAAGATTTAGCTGAGTGTCGTACTCTTGGCGAAATCGTTACTTACATGAACAGCAAGATGCCTGCATCTGCGCCTGTTGCTGCACAGCCAAGCGCAACCGCTCCTGTTCAAGCAGCTAACGGTCTTGATGCAAAAGTCGTTCAACAAACCATGCTAGAAGTGGTTGCTGAGAAGACAGGTTACCCAACGGAAATGCTTGATCTAGAAATGGATATGGAAGCAGACCTTGGTATCGATTCAATCAAGCGTGTTGAGATTCTTGGTACGGTTCAAGATGAACTGCCTACTCTTCCAGAGCTAAACCCTGAAGACTTAGCTGAGTGTCGCACTCTTGGCGAAATCGTTAACTACATGAACAGCAAGCTTCCAGCGTCTGCACCAGTTGCAGCACAAACTGAAGTAGTTGCTCCGGTAACATCTAACAACGGACTAGATGCCGCTGTCGTTCAGAAAACCATGTTAGAAGTAGTCGCAGAGAAGACGGGCTACCCGACTGAAATGCTAGATCTAGCAATGGACATGGAAGCTGACCTTGGTATCGATTCAATCAAACGTGTTGAAATTCTAGGTACGGTTCAAGACGAGCTACCGACTCTTCCAGAGCTCAACCCTGAAGATCTCGCAGAGTGTCGTACTCTAGGTGAAATCGTTGCTTACATGAATACTAAAAGCATGAACAGTAAGCTTCCAGCTTCTGCTCCTGCAGCAGCTCAAGCATCTGCACCAGCGCAAGCAGTATCAAACGGTTTAAACGCAGAGCAAGTTCAAAGCACAATGTTGAGCGTAGTGGCTGATAAAACGGGCTACCCAACAGAAATGCTCGACCTAGCAATGGATATGGAAGCAGACCTTGGCATCGACTCAATCAAACGAGTTGAGATCCTTGGTACGGTTCAAGACCAACTACCAACCTTGCCAGAGCTAAATCCTGAAGACCTAGCTGAGTGTCGTACTCTTGGCGAAATCGTTGACTACATGAACAGCAAGCTAGGCGCTAATGAGGCTCCTAACGCAGCACCTGTTTCAGATGCAGTTGCAGAAAGCACGAGCAACGACCTAAACCCAGCTCATGTTCAATCAACAATGATGGAAGTGGTTGCCGATAAAACAGGCTACCCAGCAGAAATGCTCGACCTAGCGATGGACATGGAAGCAGACCTTGGCATCGACTCAATCAAACGTGTTGAGATCCTGGGTACGGTTCAAGACCAGCTACCAACACTGCCAGAGCTAAACCCTGAAGACTTAGCTGAGTGTCGTACGCTTGGTGAAATCGTTACTTACATGCAAAGCAAGCTATCCGCAGCAGCACCCGTAGCGACTCCTAAAGCTGAATCAGTAACGCCTATCGCAGAAACAGCGACAGCGGAACTTCCTCCACACAATGAGGTGGCGCTAAAAAAGCTACCAGCGGCAGATAAACTCGTCGATTGTTTCTCAAAAGACGCTTGTGTCGTGATCACAGATGATGGTCACAACGCCGGTGTTCTAGCAGAAAAGTTGACCGCTAACGGCATTCAAGTTGCTGTAGTGCGTAGTGCTCTTTCTGCCGCGTCACCTTTAAACAGTGAAATCGCAAGCTACACACTCAACAGCGTCGATGATGCGGGTGTGACTGCAGTTATTAACGACATCGAAGCAGACCTTAAAACGTCGAACAAAGTGATTGCTGGCTTCATTCATTTACAAGCTATCGTTGATGCGAAACAAAGCAACGAGCAAGCGGTTAACTTGAATGCAGACTCAAGAGTTTCACTAACCACAGCGTTCTTATTCGCGAAGCACCTAAATGGTCAGCTGAATACCGTTTCTGGTCGCAGCGTGTTTTTCACACTAAGCCGTATCGATGGTGGCTTTGGTTACCTAGATACTAAGCAATTAGCGAACGCAGAACTTAACCAAGCGGCGCTGTCTGGTCTAACTAAGACACTGAGCCATGAATGGTCAAACGTATTCTGCCGTGCATTGGATGCTGACGCTTCTATTGATGCTCGTCACCTAGCTGAAGCTATCACAGGTGAACTATTCGATATCGATACCAACACGGTTGAAATCGGCCTTAGCCATGCGGAAAACGGCGAATCTGGTCGTGCAACATTGATTGCGGCAACACCAGGTGCTGCACAAACCAAAAACGCAGGCGCTCAACTCTCCAAGAGCGACAAAGTTCTCGTAACTGGCGGTGCTAAAGGCGTGACGTTTGAATGTGCACTGACGCTTGCTAAGCAATGTAAGTCTCACTTCATTCTTGCAGGTCGTAGTAAGCATATTACTTCAGCTGAGCTACCTCAGTGGGCACAAGGCAAGCAAGAGAAAGAGCTAAAACCAGCGGCTATCGCTCACCTACAAGCAACAGGTGACAAACCAACGCCGAAGAAAGTAGATACCTTGCTAAAACCGGTATTGAGCAGCCTTGAAATCAACGCAGCACTTGCCGCTTTCAACGAGATTGGCGCGAGCGCTGAATACCTAAGTCTAGATGTGTCGAACCATGAGTCAGTAGCGAAAACACTGGCGAATTTCGACAGCATCACGGGGCTTATCCATGGCGCAGGCGTGCTAGCGGACAAACACATTCAAGACAAAACGCTTGATGAGCTAAACATGGTTTACGGCACGAAAGTGGGCGGACTAGAAGCGGTTCTTAGTGGTCTTGATAGCAGCAAGCTAAAACTGATTGCGATGTTCTCTTCGGCGGCGGGTTTCTATGGAAACACTGGCCAAAGTGATTACTCGATGTCTAACGAGATCCTAAACAAAGCGGCTCTACAACTATCTGCTCGTAACTCTCAAGCGAAAGTGATGAGCTTCAATTGGGGACCGTGGGACGGTGGCATGGTCAACGCAGCACTGAAACGTATGTTCACAGAACGTGGTGTGTACGTAATTCCTCTTCAAGCAGGTGCAGAGCTGTTTAGCTCTCAACTACTGAACGAAACTGGCATTCAATTGCTGGTTGGTACGAGCATGCAAGGTTCTGACAACAAGGAAGCTGCTGTAAAAAAGCTTAATGCGGAGTCTGTGCATCTTGCAAAGAGTCCGCTGAATACAAGCATCACTGTGACACGTCATCTTGATCCAAAGGCATTGCCTTTCATTCAAGATCACTGCATTGCTGGTAACCCAGTGTTACCGACAGTGTGTGCCATCCAATGGATGCGTGAAGTGGCAGAGCAACTGTTAGGGGTGAACGTTAGCGTTCACAACTACAAACTGCTTAAGGGTGTGATTTTTGATACTGATGAAGTGCAAGAACTGAATCTGGTTCTTTCTTCTGATGCTAAATCAAAAGATCAGCTAAAAGCGGTGATCAGTTGCCAAGGGCGACCACAGTATCAAGCTCAGTTGCAAGTTGCCTCTGTGCAAGTGTCTGAAGATGTTCAACAAGCGTCAGTAAAACGCTTTGAGGCCAACACTTCAGCACCTGTAACAACGGCACAAGCTCTATACAGTGACGGTACTCTGTTTCATGGACCAAGATTGCAAGGTATTACCTCAGTCGAACGCTTTGACGACTTAGGCTTATTGGCTCAATGCCAATTGCCTCTGATTGAAAACAGCGACTGCGGATCATTTATTCCTAAGCAAGGCTTTGGTGATAGCCAGCCATTTGCTGAAGATTATCTGTTGCAAGCAATGCTGGTATGGGCTCGATTGAAATACGGCGCGGCAAGCCTACCGTCTGCAATCGGTGAGTTTATTTGTTACGCACCGATGCACAATGGTGGCCAAGGTTGGCTAGAGCTGAGCGTGATAAAAAGCACGGCTCGTTCGCTGCAAGCTGATATCTCGCTTTACCACCAAGATGGTCGTTTAAGCGCAGTAATGAAAGGTGCCAAAGTCACCATCAGCAAGAGCTTAAATGACGCATTTTCGCCAAAATCTAGCTCAGTAGTATCGAAGAAAGAGGCGACTAAGAACCCAGAAAAGGAGCAATTGTCATAGTGACTGTTCCTACTAATAAAGCGATGCCATTGCGCATCGCTCTTTTAGCTCAGCCAGCAAACACGGCTGAGCTTTCTGCCGACTTATTCCCCTCGTTCCCAGACATGATAACTGTTGTGGTTGATGGCAATTTTAATCAAGCACTTACTCAAGCGATTAAGGCAGTCAATCAAGGCAGTATGGTTAAGCTTTGTTTGGATTCTCACTCACCATCATTGTTGATGTTGAGTGCGCTGACCGCTGCTCAGAATAAGATTCACCCGCACGCGAATTTAGCGGGTTTTGTCGAAGCTCTCGATCTAGATAATGGAGATAGCGTTCAGCTTGCTCTGGATATGTCACGCCGTCCCATTTCAGACTTAAATCATCAACAGCAATACTCAGCCCTATCTGCTTCGCAGCAGTTTGATGAATTGTTGAATATGGTTAATGCGATATCGAGCCGTTCATTGCCAAACCATTCTTTACCGGGCCATTATTGGTTCACTGAGCCGAACAAAGCGCGTATTGCTGCGTTAACTTTCAGTGACGATAGCCACAAAGCCACCAGCCTGATATTGACTCAAGCGACCGGTTTGCAAGAACCAAAACCTTTGCTATCGAGCGAGCGTTTGATGTTTGTGGTTTCTGGCAATCACCAAGCTGAATTAGTTTCTAAGCTAGCCTCACTAAGAGTAGAGCTTAAATGCGTTAACGAATCGGCGGACAGCGAACTTGCTATCGCCACCTTGATGTATTCAAACCTAAGCCTCTTTCAAAGCGTTAAACACAATGTTGACCTTGGCGCGAACATCGTGATTCAGGCAGCTTCGATTGATGCTGCATTGCAAGAAATCACAGCGCTAGAAAATGCGTTGCCAAAAGTAATGGCTGACAATAGCCAATACAAAACGCCTGCGGGCAGTTGTTTCTCACCGATGCCTCAGAGCAAAGGTGGCGTTGCATTTGTTTACCCTGGTGTTGGCACAGTTTATCCCGGTATGTTGCGTGAATTTCATCACCATTTTCCACAGTTATTCGCTCGTTTAGAACGTGAAGGTAACTTGAAAGAGATGCTGCAGGCTGAAAAAACCTACGCTGAAGACTCGCAAGAAATGTCGCTTAGTGAATTGGCTATTGCAGGTGTAGGCAGTAGTTATCTGTTAACACAACTGCTATCTAATGAATTCAAAGTGCAGCCAGATTTCGCTTTGGGTTACTCCAAGGGTGAGGCATCCATGTGGGCCAGCTTAAATGTTTGGAAAAACCCGCATGCGCTGATTGAGATGACTCAAACTAGCCCTATTTTCACCACGGCTATTTCTGGCGAACTCACCGCCGTGCGTCAAGATTGGCAGCTGAGCAGCGACGAAAGCATCCAATGGAATAGCTTTGTGGTTCGCAGTGATGCACAAGCGATTGAGGTTCTGTTACCAGAGTTCCCACGCGCTTATCTCGCTATCATCCAAGGTGACACTTGCGTACTGGCCGGTTGTGAAAGCACTTGTCGCGCTCTGCTCAAAAAGCTTGGAAAACGTGGCATTGCCGCTAACCGCGTGACTGCCATGCACACTACACCAGCACTAAGCCAGCATAGCCAAGTACGTGAGTTTTACACTCAACCACTGTTCGACAAGTTGCCAAAGCATATCCGCTTTATCAGCGCAGCAGGTCTACCGACTGGCGCACCAATCAATATCGACAGCGATAGCATCGCCCTTTCGATTGCCGACACTTTCTGTTCGACGCTGGATTTCACCGCGTTGATCCAGAGTGCTCGTCAGCAAGGTGCGCGTCTGTTCGTTGAAGTGGGTGCCGATCGTCAAACCAGCACATTGATCGACAAGATCAATCGTAGCGACGACGTAGCCGACCAGTACTGCACAATCGCTTCCAATGCCAAAGGCGGTGACGATGTTGTCACGCTCATCAAATGCATTGGTCAGCTCATTACTCATCAAATCCCATTGTCTGTCGAGCCTCTTATCCAAGGGCTAAAACAACAGATCACCACTAAGCAATTACGTGGTGTGTCTCAAGGCAGTGCAGTGAATCATCAAGGAGAGCTAGTATGAGTTCTCAATCGAAGTCATCTCAATATCAAGCTCAGGCTCAGGCTCAGGCTCAAGCTAAGAATAAGCAGCAAGTGAAGTGCAATAAGATCGCGATTGTCGGTATTGCTAACCAATACCCAGAAGCTGATACGCCAAAAGACTTTTGGCAAAACTTGCTGAATAAAAAAGATTCTCGAACCACATTAAGCGCTGAAAAGTTAGGTGCTAAACCTGAAAGCTATCAGGGCGTTCAAGGTGAGTCAGACCGCTTTTACTGTGACAAAGGCGGCTACATCGAAAACTTCAATTTCGATAGCAATGGCTACCGCTTAGCAGCAGAATCGTTCAACGGTGTTGACCAGAGTTTCCTATGGGCTTTGGATACCAGTCGTAAGGCGTTAGTCGACGCAGGCATTAATTTAGATGCCGATGTTTTAGAGCGCACAGGCGTGATCATGGGTGCCCTTTCCTTCCCAACCACACGTTCAAACGACCTGTTTCTGCCGATGTATCACTCGGTGGTCGAGAAAGCACTTAAAGATAAATTGGCTAATGACCAGTTTTCACTGCTACCAACCAATGAAACCGCTCAAGACCTCAACCCGATCAACGGTGCAGCTGCACATAACGCCTCTAAGTTAGTGGCGGATGCATTGGGTCTAGGCAACGTGCAACTTAGCCTTGATGCCGCATGCGCAAGTTCAGTGTATTCATTGAAGTTAGCGTGTGATTACTTGAACACAGGCAAAGCCGACATGATGTTGGCAGGCGCGGTATCCGGTGCTGACCCATTCTTCATCAACATGGGTTTCTCCATCTTCCACGCTTACCCAGACCACGGTGTGTCGGTTCCGTTTGATAGCAACAGTAAAGGTTTGTTTGCTGGCGAAGGTGCTGGTGTTTTAGTCCTAAAACGCTTAGCTGATGCAGAGCGTGATGGCGATAATATTTACGCAGTTGTCAGCGGTATTGGCTTGTCGAACGATGGCCGTGGCCAGTTCGTATTAAGCCCAAATAGCAAGGGACAAGTCCAAGCCTTTGAACGCGCTTACGAGGCTTCAAACCTAACACCAGACAGCATTGAAGTGATTGAATGTCACGCAACCGGCACACCATTAGGTGACAAGGTTGAGTTAACCTCAATGGAGCGTTTCTTTGCTGACAAATTGAATGGTTCTAACCCGCCATTGATTGGCTCTGCGAAGTCAAACCTCGGTCACTTACTGACTGCGGCAGGTATGCCAGGGATCATGAAGATGATCTTTGCGATGAAAGAAGGCGTGCTTCCTCCAAGTATTAATTTGGACAAGCCTCTATCATCGTCTGAAGGTTTATTTGGATCACAGACTCTGCCAACGCAGGTTCAACCTTGGCCAAGTAAAGCAGGTAACCAAGAGCGCTGTGCGGGTGTTTCTGTATTTGGTTTCGGAGGTTGTAACGCACACTTACTACTTGAAGCGTATTCAGATAAGAGTCATATAAACCAAACTCTAGAGTCAGCGTCTCCAAGCCTACAGCCGTCTAATTTAAGCATTACTGGCCTCGCGTCTCACTTCGGTTCTCTGCAAAGTATCAACGCGCTAAGCACTGCCATTGAAACCAACAACGATGCTTTCATTGCTTTGCCTAAGAAACGCTGGAAAGGCTTAGACCAACATCCAGAACTACTGAATCAGTTTGGTTTACACGGCATTCCAAATGGAGCCTACATCGATCAATTCGATCTCGATTTCCTGCGCTTCAAAGTGCCGCCAAATGAAGATGACCGTTTGATCTCTCAGCAGTTGCTACTGATGAAAGTTGCAGACGAAGCCATCAAAGATGCCAAGCTTGTTGCTGGCCAAAAGGTTGCGGTTTTAGTCGCGATGGAAACTGAGCTTGAGATGCACCAATTCCGTGGACGCGTAAACCTGCATAGCCAATTGGCTGACAGCTTTGCCAACATGGGTATCGAACTAACTCAAGACGAATACCAAGCGCTAGAAACCATCGCGATGGACAGTGTGATGGACGCAGCAAAGCTGAACCAATACACCAGTTTCATCGGCAATATCATGGCTTCGCGTATCTCTTCATTGTGGGACTTTAACGGCCCTGCCTTTACGATCTCAGCCGCTGAACAGTCAGTTGCTCGTTGTATCGATGTCGCGCAAAACCTAATGTCGCAAGAATCAATGGACGCAGTCGTGATTGCAGCCGTTGACCTAAGCGGCAGTGCAGAGCATGTGATTCTGAAGAACAGCGTGAGCCCAGTGTCACTTGCTCCAAAATTCGGACAACCGCAAGACGGCAGTTGGAATGTGGGTGAAGGCGCAGGTGCAATTGTTCTTGTTGAAGAAAACCGAGTAGCGAGCAACCAAGACACGGCTTACGGCAGTATCAACGCATTGGCCTTTGGCTCAAGCGAGCGTAACAACGCCGTTGTTGATGAGTTACTGACTCAAGTAGGTATGAGCTCGAACGATGTTTCTCTGCTTGAGCTTAACCATGCACCAGAGACTTCATCACACGAGCTTGTACCTCTCAACTTAGGGGTTACCAAGACGACTCAAGCGAGTCAACGTGTTGGTCATTGCTCCGCTGCTTCTGGCATGGCGAGCCTGCTACACGGTCTGCTCAATCTGAACCTTGAGTCTCTGAATCCAAATATCAGCTCTAAGAGTGCGATTGTTGCCAACATCAGCGAAGGACAATGTTCACAGCTGCTACTAAGCCAATCGAGTGTTGAATCTCAATCACTTTCCGTTCGTTTAAGCAATGAACTGGCGAGCGATGCTAAACGTCAATTGGTTAAGCAAGTGACTCTTGGTGGTCGCGATATCTATCAACATATTGCCCAAACCCCAGTGACTAACTTAGCAACGATTCAACAGAAAGCTTCTGGTAAACAAGCAGCAAGAGTGGCGTCGGTTCCAACGACAGCAAGCATTCAAGCAGCTCTTGTGCAAAAAGAGTTAGAGAAGAAAGCACTAACGCAGAACGCGGTAGAGCCAGTAATCGAAACTCCTACATCAGTATCCCCTACTCTGGCGCCAACGCGCCACAGTCAGCTAACAGGTAACCACAGCAATATGACTCATGTCCTATCCGCTAAAAATGGCGTATCGAATATCGACGCTAATACGGATGCAGCATCACAGCCGTCTGTAACACCACACAACCAAGCTTTTGCTCAAAACCAGCAAGCAGCGCAGCAGGTACACAAAGCATTCTTGCACACTCGTGCCCAAGGCATGCAAATGGCTGATGCACTATTAAAAGCGCAGCTAAACGCAGTTACATCTGGTTTAGATAGCTCAACCGAAACACCAGCTCAGCCTGTTCAAGCTCAACCAGCTCAGGTTCAGTCAACGCCAGTCAACGTACTTGCGACACCAGCACCAGTGAAACCGATCCGTAAACCATGTATCTGGGATTACGATGCTCTGGTTGAATACGCGGAAGGTGATATTGCGAATGTATTTGGCCCTGACTACGCGATCATCGATAGCTACTCGCGCCGCGTTCGTTTACCAACCACTGACTACCTATTGGTATCTCGTGTGACTAAGCTCAACGCGACAGTCAACGAGTACAAGCCAAGCACCATGACCACAGAATACGACATCCCAGTTGATGCGCCGTATCTTGTTGATGGTCAGATCCCTTGGGCTGTTGCAGTTGAATCTGGTCAGTGTGATCTAATGCTGATCAGCTACCTAGGCATTGATTTCGAAAACAAAGGCGAGCGTGTTTATCGCCTGCTTGATTGTACGCTGACTTTCCTTGGCGACTTGCCTCGTGGTGGCGATACGCTGCGTTACGATATCTCAATCAACAACTTTGCTCGCAATGGCGACACGCTGCTGTTCTTCTTCTCGTACGAATGTTTCGTTGGCGACAAGATGATCCTCAAAATGGATAACGGCTGTGCGGGCTTCTTCACGGACGAAGAGCTAGCAGATGGCAAAGGTGTGATTCACACTGAAGATGAAATCAAGGCTCGTAAGCTTGTAACTAAGCAACGCTTCGACCCTATGTTGCACTGCCCTAAAACCCAGTTTAACCACCAAGAACTGCGTCATCTACTGACTGCCAACATTGCAGAATGTTTTGGCCCGACTCACCAATCTAATCGCCACCAGCCTTCTTTGTGCTTCAGCTCAGAGAAGTTCATGATGATCGAAAAGGTTAGCCGTGTTGAACCGCAAGGCGGCACATGGGGACTTGGTCTGATTGAAGGTCATAAGCAGCTAGAGCCTGACCACTGGTACTTCCCTTGTCACTTCAAAGATGACTCGGTAATGGCAGGATCTTTGATGGCAGAAGGTTGTGGTCAACTGCTTCAATTCTTCATGATGCATCTTGGCATGCACACGCTTGTTCAAAATGGTCGTTTCCAACCGCTTGAAAATGCCCCTCAACAAGTGCGTTGTCGTGGTCAAGTTCTACCACAATCGGCAGAACTGACTTACCGCATGGAAGTAACTGAGATTGGTCTAAGCCCTCGCCCATACGCGAAAGCTAACATCGATATTTTGCTGAACGGCAAAGTGATTGTTGATTTCCAAAACTTGGGTGTGATGATCAAAGAAGACGACGAATGTACTCGTTACCTGCCTTCTTTAGAGACAGCTGTCGCGACCCCTGTTATCGAAAACTTGGGCCATACACCAGCAGTGAACCAACAAGCTTCAGCAAATGCGCCATTGATGGCACAAATTGAAGACCTAGAAACAGCACCAAACAAAGGCGTGATTCCTCTTCAACACGTTGAAGCGCCGGTGACGCCTGACTACCCGAACCGTACACCAGACACAGTTCCATTCACGCCTTATCACATGTTCGAGTTCGCAACTGGCGATATCGAGAAATGTTTCGGTCCTGATTTCTCTATTTACCGTGGCATGATCCCACCACGTACTCCGTGTGGCGACTTGCAGCTAACGACACGTGTGGTTGAGATTGAAGGTAAACGTGGTGAATTCAAGAAACCATCTTCATGTATCGCAGAATACGAAGTGCCAGAAAACGCATGGTACTTTGATGAAAACAGCCACCAAACCTTGATGCCTTACTCGGTATTAATGGAGATATCACTGCAGCCAAACGGCTTTATCTCTGGCTACATGGGCACAACACTGGGCTTCCCGGGTGAAGAGTTATTTTTCCGTAACCTAGACGGCAGCGGCAAAATGCTACGCAATGTCGATTTACGTGGCAAAACCATCACCAACGATTCTCGTCTGCTTTCAACGGTAATGATGGGTACCAACATCGTACAGAGCTTCAGCTTTGAGCTAAGCACTGACGGTGTGCCTTTCTACCAAGGTACGGCAGTATTTGGTTATTTCAAAGGCGCGGCACTGAAAGACCAATTAGGTTTGGACAACGGTAAAGTGACTCACGCATGGCACGTTGATAACAATCGCACGCCAGACGTAAACATCAACTTGCTAGACAAAACGAGTCGTTACTTTAATGCACCTGTTTCTGCTACTGGTGAAGTGCAAGAGCACTACCAACTGGCTGGCGGTCGTTTGAACTTTATCGATACTGTGCAGATCACTAGCGATGGTGGTAAAGACGGTCTAGGTTACCTATACGCTGAGCGTACGATTGACCCAAGTGATTGGTTCTTCCAGTTCCACTTCCATCAAGACCCAGTAATGCCAGGTTCTCTAGGTGTCGAAGCGATCATCGAGTTAATGCAAACCTACGCACTAAACAAAGATCTTGGCGCTGGCTTCCGTAATCCTAAGTTTGGTCAAATCCAATCTGAAGTGAAATGGAAATACCGTGGTCAGATTAACCCTCTGAACAAACAGATGTCACTGGATGTACACATCACTGCGATTAAAGACGAAGACGGCAAACTCATCATCGTTGGCGACGCAAACCTGAGCAAAGATGGTCTGCGTATTTACGAAGTGAAAGACATCGCGATTTGTATCGAAGAAGCCCCTGCGAACGATAAAGCATAAGCCGCCTTTAGTGACAGAGACAGAGAACTAGGAAAGAATTAATTATGACAACTCAAACTACAATCAATAACGAAAAGCTATCTCCGTGGCCTTGGCAGATCGAAGAGAGCGCAACTCGCTTTGATAACGCGGCAATGTCAACAATTTTGAAAGATTTAAGCCTTGCTTGTTACGTCGTGAACCACCCAGAAAAAGGCTTAGGCGTAAGCCAACAAGCTGAGATTGCATCGGGCGATTCAGCAAGCTCAGCGAACAGCCAACCTGTTAGCGCCTTTGCTCCTGCTCTTGGTACACAAAGCCTAGGCGACGAAGATTTTCGTCGCTGCCACGGCGTAAAATACGCTTACTATGCAGGTGCAATGGCAAACGGCATTTCATCTGAAGAGTTAGTGATTGCGCTTGGTCAAGCTGGCATTCTTTGTTCATTTGGCGCGGCGGGCTTAATCCCGTCTCGCGTTGAGCAAGCGATCAACCGTATTCAAGCAGCACTACCAAACGGTCCTTACGCGTTTAACCTGATTCACAGCCCAAGTGAACCTGCACTAGAGCGCGGCAGTGTAGAGCTGTTTTTGAAGCACCAAGTAAAAACGGTTGAGGCTTCAGCATTCTTAGGTTTAACACCGCAAATCGTTCACTACCGTGCAGCAGGCCTTAGTCGCGATGCACAAGGTGAGATTCAGATTGGCAACAAGGTTATTGCTAAGGTAAGCCGTACTGAAGTCGCGAGTAAATTCATGCAGCCTGCTCCTGCAAAAATGCTGCAAGCTTTGGTTGATGAAGGCCGAATCACAGTAGAACAGATGGAGCTAGCACAGCTGGTTCCTATGGCGGATGACATTACTGCAGAGGCCGATTCTGGTGGTCACACCGATAATCGTCCTCTGGTTACCCTACTGCCAACGATTCTTGCGTTGAAAGAACAAATTCAAGCACAGTACCAATTCAAAACGCCACTGCGTGTTGGCTGTGGTGGTGGCGTAGGTACGCCTGACGCTGCTCTAGCGACGTTTAACATGGGCGCTGCTTACATTGTTACCGGTTCAATCAACCAAGCGTGTGTCGAGGCTGGCGCGAGCGAACACACACGTAAGCTGCTTTCGACAACCGAAATGGCTGACGTGACTATGGCTCCGGCGGCAGACATGTTCGAAATGGGCGTGAAACTGCAAGTGGTTAAACGCGGCACTTTATTCCCAATGCGTGCAAACAAACTGTATGAGCTATACACACGTTACGACTCGATTGAAGCGATTCCAGTAGAAGAGCGTCTGAAACTTGAGAAGCAGGTATTCCGTTCAACACTGGATGACATTTGGGCAGGTACTGTGGCGCACTTTAACGAGCGCGACCCTAAACAGATCGAACGTGCTGAAGGCAACCCAAAGCGTAAGATGGCGTTGATCTTCCGTTGGTACTTAGGGCTTTCTAGCCGCTGGTCAAACACAGGTGAACAAGGTCGTGAAATGGATTACCAAGTATGGGCAGGCCCTGCACTTGGCGCATTCAACGCATGGGCAAAAGACAGCTACCTAGATGATTACCAACAGCGTAATGCGGTCGACCTTGCTAAGCACTTGATGCACGGTGCGGCTTACTTAGCACGTGTTAACCTGCTGACCTCACAGGGCATTAAGCTTGATCCTGAACTCGCACGCTGGAAGCCAACTCAAAGAATGGCTTAAGTGACTCATGACTTAGCTAAACTTAAATTAGCTAGGCTCAACGAATAAAAAAAGCGACCACTTAGGTCGCTTTTTCTTTAGGTGTTCTTATCTAAATTTGATAGACGATTAAGAGTTTTGCATACGCTTTTTCAGTCGCGCTAAATCAATGGCGCTTGAACGAACCGTTAATTTGATGTGTTCGTAGTCGTACTCTTCTTTAACCACACTCATGTTTGAGCGAATCTCACCGATGATGCCTTGTCCAGAATAAGGGATAGTGATCTCTTCTTCGATCATGCCTTCTTCAGCAACACCAACGATGTACTTGTGCAGCTTCGTAATATCTAGCGGATCACGAGTCGACGTTAGCATCGCATCTGGGAATTCTTCGATCAGCTCTAATTGCTGTTCTTCAGTCAATCTATCGCACTTATTAAGCACTAATAGTTTTTCGCTACCTTCAACGCCCACTTGTGCTAATACGTCGTGTACCACATCAAGTTGTGCGCGGAACGAAACGTCAGAAGCATCAACCACATACAAAAGCAGTGAAGCATCATGCGCTTCTGCTAGCGTTGAGTGGAATGAAGCAACCAGATCGTGTGGCAGTTTCTTGATGAAACCAACGGTGTCTGAAACCAAAATACGTGGCTGAGTAATCGGCTGAAGTGCACGAACCGTAGTATCTAGCGTTGCGAACAGTTTATCTTCACCCACCACTTCGGTTGCGGTCATTGCACGCATCATCGAAGACTTACCGGCATTGGTGTAGCCAACTAAAGCAACAGTGAAAAGCTCCGCGCGCCTTGTGCGTCTGGTCTTCATTTCATCTTGTACGCTTACTAGCTCACGCTTAAGCGCAGCAATTTGGTCACGTACGTTACGACGGTCTAGCTCTAGTGAAGTTTCACCTGCGCCCTGACCCATTTGACGCTCTTTATCACCCTCAGCCGTTTCACGCAGTCGTGGAACTAAATAGTTTAGACGAGCGATATCAACTTGCAGACGGGCAGTACGAGTACGAGCGTGACGACTAAAGATTTCGATGATGATGCCAGTACGGTCAAATACTTCCACACCCAAACTCGCCTCAACAGTACGCATTTGAGATGGACTTAAATCACAGTCGAATACCACAACATCAGCGGCACCGTATTGGAAATTGCCCGTTGGAAGATCATCAAAATCTAGCTCATCGATTTCAGAACTAAAATCAAACGACTCATCAATAAAATCTTCATCTTCAGCTTCTTCAATAGAGCCTTGGTAACCAGTTAGATGTGCAATTTCGGCAAGCTTACCTGCACCCAACACATTCTGTCGTTGAGATGAACTATGGTGTTGCGATTGCGTACCAACGACTTTAAACCCTAGGGTTGACACTAAGCGAGCAAGTTCGGCAAGAGACTCTTTTGCTTCGTCACCTTTAAAATCCGGTGTCGTAATAGAAATAAGTAAAGCGTTATTCGCCGCTGGTTTTGCTGTTAGTTTCATGTTTTTTTCTGTCTATGCACCAAAGTGCTACCTAGTATTTGATCTAAAGTTGAGTCGATCCTACGCGTTTCTACGTCAGCTTTATATAGCCACATCACACTAAATATCAGCTTTGATGATAATTAACTGTCTACTCGATGATTATTCACAATAAAAAGCGCCCCATCAGGTCGCTTTTTATTGCCTACAACGGCATTTTTTTACCCATTGAGCTATCATTACTGTTAAACGAATTAATTGCTCACTGCGATAAGGTCCGGATCTCCATCAGGATCATTATTCACAACCCCATCTAAAGAGAATGAGCCACCGGTTACTAACAGTACTCCGCAAAAATGAGGAGCTGCCATCGAGGTACCATTGTAAGAAACCGTTCCTCCTCCCGCTTTAGTCGATAGTACATCGACTCCCGGTTGAGCGTAATCTACATCAGAACCATAATTGGAAAAGTAAGCGAAGCTATCGTTAATTTCTCCAAATGCTGAGATAGTAAATATGTTTGTACCGTTAGTGCTAGCTGGCGTAAAACCACTTGCATCCTGGCCTGAATTACCCGCTGCGATTGAGAAAAATATCCCTTGGGCAGCAGCTGTTTTAATAGCGCTATCTAAGGCAGAGGAAGATCCAGCTCCTCCCAAGCTCATATTGGCACAGTCACCAGAGCCGCCATAGCGTGCAACATGATCAACACCCGCAATCACGCCCGACATTGAGCCACTACCACTATTATCTAAAACTCGTACTGGAATTACCTGCACACCGGGGGCAACGCCAACGACATCAAAACCATCATCATAGGCACCAATCGTTCCTGCTACATGCGTGCCGTGACCATTACCATCATTCGTATTGTTTTTCTTACCGCGAGTGAAGTTTGCCCCTCGAGATTTGTTTACGTTCAAATCGGGATGGTTGCTGTCAATACCCGAATCAATGACCCAAGCAACGACTGAGGCGTTACTCATATCACTTGTCCCACCGTTGACTCTGGTTACACCCCAAGGGATCTGTTGCGGATCTCGCTCAACACTATCTCCACCTCCGCCTCGATTAGGTTTACCCCCTCGCGGCAAAGCATGCATGACGATATCAGGCTCAATGTAATCAATCTCAGGGAACCTATTTTTAAGACCTTTGAGTGCTTGTTCTGGGAACTTGACTGAAAATCCTTTCAGGGCATGGCTATATTGATGACCGACTACACCGCGCCCATTGGCAACTTCACGTGCAATATCATTCGCTCGTGACACCGACGTACTATCTTTCAAAACGACAATATAACTGTCTCTCAAATCATGATTAACAACAGCAGATACAGGAGAGGAAAGAAGAGCAAGTGACATTGCTCCTGCAAGTAATTGGACTCTCATTGCAGACATCCTTTTTATAAAAATTAATCTCCCATCAAGCATAGACTCTACTGAGTTTTTTATCATTAATATGAATTTGTCTATTCTGACACAAAAACACCCCATCAAAAGATGAGGTGTTCAAAGAAATATAACCCGTTATAAAACTTAGAAATCGATTCTCGCTTCGGTTTGAGCATCGAAGAATACGGCCTTTGATAAGTCAAAATGCAGCGGTGCCATTTGCCCAACGGACACTTCAAATTCTGGCGATAAACGACACGCGACTTCTTGGTCGTTCACTTTAACCATCGCAATAGTATCTGGCCCTGTCGGTTCCAATACCTCTAGTTGTAAGTCTAGCTTTGTAGAGGCAGAAACATCATCACCCTGCTGCTCGGTAATGTGCTCAGGACGTAGCCCTATCACCAACTCTTTGCCATCTTGGTCACGCATACTCTGTGGCAATCGGATGTGGTGTTCTTGTTCGGCAGTACCCACCACTTTGATGATCGGGTTTTGCTCATCATCAAGATCCACCATGGTCTTAATGAAATTCATAGAAGGTGAACCCATAAAGCCCGCCACAAACATATTGTTTGGCTTGGTGTAGATCTCTTGAGGTGTACCTAACTGCTGCAGTTCACCGTCTTTCATTACTGCGATGCGATCCGCCAGAGTCATTGCTTCGATCTGATCATGAGTTACATAAACAATCGTGGTGTTGAGCTTCTGATGCAGGCGTTTAATCTGATGACGCATCTCAACACGCAGCTTGGCATCCAAGTTAGAAAGCGGCTCATCAAATAGATACAGCTTAGGACGACGAGCCAAAGCACGGCCCATCGCGACACGTTGACGCTGGCCACCAGAAAGTTGCGACGGTTTACGATCAAGCAGCTGTTCGATTTGCAGCATTTCTGCCACTCGATTAACTTCGGCATCAATCTCTTGTCGAGGCATCTTGCGGATCTTCAAACCGAAAGCGATATTGCCGCGCACCGTCATGTTTGGGTAAAGCGCGTACGACTGGAATACCATCGCAATATCGCGATCTTTAGGTTCAACCTGCGCCACGTCTACACCATCAATTACAATCTCACCCGAGCTAATATTTTCAAGCCCAGCGATGGTGTTCATTAGTGTGGATTTCCCACACCCCGAAGGGCCGACAAGTATCAAAAATTCCCCCGAATCGATACTGATGTCGATGCCCTTTAACGTTTCGTTGTCCGCGTTGCGATAGGTTTTACGGATCTGTTTTAAATCTAATGTTGCCATGGGTAATTATCCTTTTACTGATCCTGCCGTTAGGCCACGAACAAAATATTTTCCTGCGAAGACATACACCAACAGCGTTGGCAGCGCGGCGATGATCGCGGCGGCCATGTCGACGTTATATTCCTTAACGCCAGTGCTGGTATTGACCAAGTTATTTAATGCCACGGTAATCGGCTGAGTATCTGAGCCGGAATAGACCACTCCGAACAAGAAGTCATTCCAAATCGCGGTAAACTGCCAGATCACCGTCACCATGATGATTGGCGTTGAGATCGGTAATAAAATCTTGAAGAAGATGGTAAAGAAACCTGCACCATCGAGTTTTGCCGCCTTGATCAATTCATCAGGAATCGAGATGTAGAAGTTACGGAAAAACAGGGTCGTAAACGCCATGCCGTAGATAACGTGCACAATCACTAAGCCGATGGTTGTGTTCGCTAACCCCACCTTGCCGAGCATGGTTGCCATTGGTAACAACACCACTTGAAATGGGATGAAGCAGCCAAACAACAACAAGCTAAAGAACAGGTTTGAACCTCTGAATTGCCATTTCGTCACGACATAGCCATTGAATGCACCGAGAAATGTTGAAATCGCAACCGCAGGAATCACCATTTGGAAAGAGTTCCAGAAGTAGCCTTTGATGCCTTCACATTTCACACCCGTACAGGCGGTATCCCACGCTTTATACCAAGCATCGAACACCCACTCTTTCGGGAGGCTCATCAGGTTACCCGCTTTGATGTCAGGCAGAGTTTTGAATGACGTCAGCGCCATCACGAACAATGGCATTAGATAAACTAAGCAGAAGAAAAGCAGTGCTGAATAAATAAAGATTCGAGCAAAATTGATGTTATTCATCATGACTTTTTCTCCCTAAGTTCAGAGTAAAGATAAGGCACGAGAATCGCTAAGATACCGGCAAGCATCATCATGGCACTAGCAGCACCAAGGCCGATTTGTCCGCGAGTAAAGGAGTGTGCGTACATAAATAGCGCAGGAAGATCCGATGAATAACCGGGGCCACCTGCCGTCATTGCGGTCACAAGGTCGAAGCTCTTAATCGCAATGTGCGACGTAATGATCACCGCACTGAAAACCACAGGGCGCAAGCAAGGCAGAATGATTTTGAGATAGATGGTCGGTAAGCTTGCCCCATCAATTTGCGCCGCTTTGATGATTGATGAGTCAATGCCGCGCAGGCCTGCTAAGAACATCGCCATTACGAATCCAGAAGACTGCCAAAGTGCTGCTATGACTAAGGTGTAAACCGACATTTCAGAATTGACGAGCCAATCGAATTTGAAGTCAGTAAAGCCCCAATCTTGCATCAGTTTTTCAATGCCAAGGCCTGGATTAAGAATCCATTTCCAAGCGGTACCTGTAACGATGAACGACAACGCCATTGGGTATAAATAGATAGTACGAATCGCACCTTCTTGACGGATATTCTGGTCAAGCAATACGGCTAAACCAACACCAAGCAAGATGGCAATCGCCATGAATAGAAAACCAAACAAACCGAGGTTGGTGATTGAGGTAATCCAGCGATCGTTGTCCATCAGCTTTTCATATTGGGTTAAACCAACGAAGTTAAAGCTCGGCAGAAATCGAGAGTTGGTGAACGACAACGCTGCCGTCCAAAAAATGTAGCCGTAGATACACACCACGGTCACTAACGCGGTGGGCGCCAGTACTATTTTAGGTAACCAATGTTGCAACCTGTCAGCAAAACTTGGTTTCGGTGCAGGCTGGCTCCTTGTGGGTTTTGGAGTCGACTCAGTCAAAACATGCTCCATAACTTATCCTTGTTGCACAATCGAGCCAATGGCTTACCTCTCGGTACCACATCAGCATCACGCATATCAGAATTGGGAGTGAAGAGTAGATAGGCTCCCTACGAGCCTACCCACCCTGGGGGTTCGATAAAGCAACACAACCCGACACTCACGTGCGTTGTGTGTCACTTATCAAGTTTGATTAGATAGCCGCTTTTACTGCTTTTGCTAACTTAGCTGCCGCTTGTTTCGGATCGGCATCTTTCTCATTGAAGAAGTTGGTCACTACGTCATAGATAGCGCCTTGAGCGTAGCTTGTTGTCGCTAGGCCGTGAGCCATACTCGGAACAAGATCGCCAGATTCAGCACTCGCTTTGAAGGTTGCCATTGAATCCAACGCACATTGGTCGAACTTAGACATATCCATATCTAGACGTACAGGGATAGAACCCTTGTTAAGGTTGAAGACCTCTTGGAAATCTTTGGTAAGAATGGTTTTCGCTAGATCTTGCTGCGCTTTTTGGTTCTCTTTGTCGCTTAGCTCAAAGAACGCAAAGCTATCGATATTGAAGGTAAATTGGCCGTCAGTGCCCGGAGCTGGTGCACAGATGTAGTCTTTACCCGGTACTTTGCCTGCCGCAGTAAATTCACCTTTAGCCCAGTCACCCATGATCTGCATCGCGGCTTCGCCATTGATAACCATCGAGGTTGCTACGTTCCAATCACGACCTGGAGAGTTGCTGTCGATGTAGTCACGCATCTTTTTAAACTTGGTGAACACTTCCACCATTTTGTCGCCAGATAACACGTCCATATCAAGTTCTACGAACGCTTTGTTGTAATCTTCACTGCCTAATACATCAAGTGCCACGGCTTCGAATACCGTCGCGTCTTGCCAAGGTTGACCACCGTGAGCCAGTGGAATGAAGCCGGCCGCTTTAATCTTGTCTGCAGCAACAAAGAACTCATCTAATGTAGTTGGAACCGTAACGCCTGATTTTTCTAAAACAACAGGGTTAGCCCAAAGCCAGTTAACACGGTGAACGTTGACAGGAACCGCGACATATTCGCCATCCCACTTCATCACTTTAGTGACGACTTCTGGTAGTAGTTCATCCCATTGTTCTTGTTTAGCAGTCGCATCGAGAGACGTTAGAAAACCTAAACCACCCCACTCCTGAATATCATGACCTTTAATCTGCGCTGCAGAAGGTGGATTGCCCGATACTGCTCGCGTTTTCAAAACAGTCATCGCACTTTCACCGCCGCCACCAGCAACAGCAAAATCTTTCCAAGTATGGCCTTGTTCTTCAATCATCTCTTTCAGTACCGCTGCGGATTTCGCTTCGCCACCGGCAGTCCACCAGTGAAGCACTTCCACTTCACCGGCTTGAGAAAATGTTGAGGCTGCAAGAAGAGATAGAGTAAGTAGGGTTTTATTGATTTTCATTATAATCTTCCATGTTTAGCGGACTCGACGTCCGGTTCAATAAAGAGTCTACTTATTTTGATTTTTAGGATTGAAACAAAAGGTAAGACTTATGTAACACAATTGTTACATTACACTTCTAAGCCTCTTGGTATATAGACTTTGGCTTCTAAGCCACCTTGAGAGGAGTTGCGAATAATGAGATCTCCGCCGTGTCCATGTAGAATGTTTCGACAGATCCCGAGCCCTAAACCGTGTCCTTGGTCGTCCGTAGCCAACCTAAAGTAGGGTTCGAAAACCAACTCTAATTTGTCTTCAGGGATACCTTTGCCATGGTCTTGAATCGTCACAATGGCCCACACAGAATCACTGCTGATATCCATCTCAGCTGATTGTCCATATTTCACAGCATTATCGATAAGATTAGTAAGCACGCGTTTGATCGCTAGCGGTTTGGCAACCAAAGGCTCAATCACTGCAGGTTCAAACTCGACCTGAGTTTGGTATTGATTGTGTAGTTCAATCACAGAGAGCATCATCTCGTTCAGATCGATAATGGCATTATTTTCATGAAGGTCGGTGTCTCTGACCGCTTGTAATGCGCCTTTCACCATCATCTCAAGCTCATCCAAATCCTTGTTGAACTTGTCTTTCTTGACCTCACTTTCCAATAGCTCGGCTCGAAGCCTTAAACGGGTGATTGGCGTCTTCAAGTCATGAGAGATAGCAGAGAATAGGTGTTCTCGGTCAGCAACATAACGACGGATCCGCTGCTGCATGCGGTTAAAGGCTCGGGTTGCCGTGACCAGTTCAGTCGCCCCCTCTTCTTTCAATTGAGGCTGCTGAATATCCATGCTCATTTCATTAGCCGCTCTTGCCAGCTTTTTAAGAGGTCGCACTTGGCGACGAATCATCAAGTAAGTCAACACCAGTAGAATAAGCGTTGAAGAGACCAAGAAGATCACCTGCTCTCTGCCAAGAATCGTATCGTCGAGTTTTACATATGGCGCTGGCAACAATGCGGCAATGTACACCCATTCATGACTGGTTAGCTCTATTTGAACAACCAGAATTGGCGGATTAAGAGGTTCTAACGTTAAGGTGTGGTGCGCCCACGATCGTGGGAGATCGCTTAAGTAGATGTCGTTTTTAAGCAAGCGAAGGTGTTCAGGTCGAGAAAAATCTACCCGCACCGATTCGACTTTATTGAGCTTGCTACTTAAAACACTTTCTATCGCTTCTATCGATGCGGTTTTTAAGCGGGTATCGGGAATCGGTTCAACGATCAAAGCCTCTTTATTGAAAGAAACGAAGAAGCGCGTACCGCCCATATTGCGGATCTGATCTAATACGATATGACGATATTTAACGGGCAGAGACTGAAAGAAAGTCACCGTCGAGGCAAACATGTTCGCCATGCTCGACGACGCAGAACGAATCCCTTCTAGCTCTTTGTGTTTTGATTCGCTATACCATATAGACGTTGCGATGCCCTGAGCTATCACCACGGCTAACAGCGTCAACAATAAGGTTCTTGCGACTAACGAATTTGGTTTCAACCAACTCATCCAGTTCATACGAGATATTTCATCCGGAATACTTCATTGGAAATACTTTATTAGCATTACTTCATTAACAGTAGGTCATGCTTAGTGTTCATACTGAACCGGCACAGCAAGAATGTAGCCATTACCGCGCATAGTTTTGATGTAGTGAGGGTATTTACCACTGTCGCCCAGCCGACTTCTCAGGCGACTAAGCTGCACATCAATGCCTCGCTCAAAAGGCAGCGCTTCGCGACCTCTGGTGGCGAAAGAGATGGTGTCACGGTCGAGAACTTCATTAGGACGAGTTAAGAACAACATCAACAAAGAAAAGTCACTGCCTGACAAGTCCATTTCTTCTGAATTTTCATTGTGAGAAATTCGATGCGCAAGTGTATCGAGCGTCCAATCACCAAAAATAATCTGCTTTGGCAATGCATCACTTGGCTTGTCATCCACCACTTGAACACGGCGTAGTAGTGCTTTGATACGAGCCATTAATTGGCGCGGACTAAATGGCTTCGCAATGTAATCATCGGCACCAATTTCTAAACCAATAATTTGATCGGTTTCATCCGATACCGCTGTCAGCATGATGATTGGCACATTGGATTGCTTTCGAACTCGCTGACACAAAGTAAAACCATCGTCACCGGGGAGCATAACATCGAGCAGAATCAGGTCTGGATAACCTTGGCTTTGCAGGTGGGTTTCTAATTCAACACCGTCTCCAACAGAAGAGACATCGAAACCCGATTTTGTGAGGTACTCTTCCAGCAGCTCGCGGATTTCTTGATCATCATCCACCACGAGAATTCGAGTATTTGTTGGCATCGCCCAAACCTATTAAATTTACAACTTATTCACATAGTGTATAGGCTGGCCGATTATTTGATTATTGACATGTTTGTAAAGTTAGACGAACAAACAGATAAAGATCACATCTTAGTGACCTCTACCTGTACTTAGCGACTCAAAGAATCATAGAAGGTTAAGAGGAACAGCTGATTTCCATGGCTTTGCCCCACTCAGGCGGCAAGGCGGCAAGGTATTCATAGTCTGGGTGTTCTGCATAAGGGTCAGACAGAACCACCATTAATGCTTCAATATCGCTGCTATCACCACGCTCAGCTTTGTCTATCGCAAGCTGAGCTAAGTAGTTTCTGAGGATGTATTTAGGGTTCACCTGTCTCATCTTTTCACAGCGCTCTGCCACTGAACTGTCTTCTAATTCGCAGCGTTGTAAGTAGTTATCCATCCATAGCTTTGCTGCCTCGCGGTCGATAATCAAA
Organism: Vibrio sp. L5-1; assembly: GCF_021728315.1. NCBI lineage: Bacteria > Pseudomonadati > Pseudomonadota > Gammaproteobacteria > Vibrionales > Vibrionaceae > Vibrio > Vibrio sp. L5-1. The sequence goes on from NZ_JAKKCQ010000002.1 coordinate 879,192, forward strand.
TCAATCACTTCCTGTGGCGGCAAGGTATCCAAGTTCGACAGCGTTCTAAAGAATCTTGGGTAGTCGACTTTGTTTTGCGACATCAGCTCAAACATAGATTCAAACAAACGACTGTCACCTTCTTGTTTCGAAAGCAGCCCCAACTTACGACGCATCATCTGACTAAAATAACCATTCATTTGTGGTTCGTATTGTTCGAGTGCAGCCTCAAGATCGGCTTTATCCACCAGCGGTGAAAGTGAGTGAGCCAGTGCCGATAGGTTCCACAATCCAATTCTAGGCTGTTGATTGAAAGCATAACGACCTTGGTAATCCGAGTGATTACAGATCAATCTTGGGTCATATTCATCAAGGAACGCGAATGGGCCATAATCGAAAGTTTGCCCGATGATCGACATGTTATCAGTGTTCATCACTCCGTGAGCAAAACCATTCGCTTGCCACAATGCGACCATTTCCGCGGTGCGATCAACAATCTCATTAAACATGGCTGCGTAGGGTTTATCTTCATCGAGGCATTCTGGGAAGTGCCATTCGATGACTTTGTCGGCCAATAATTTATGTTCTGACAACTGATTGGTATAAAACAGGTGTTCAAAGTGACCGAAACGAATATGTGACTCAGCAGCACGCACCAACAATGCGCCCCACTCTTGCTTCTCTCGATATACGGGTGTGTCGCTGGTCATCATCGCCAACGCACGTGTGGTTGGGATATTAAGACCCGCCATCGCTTCGCTACATAGATACTCACGAACCGTTGAGCGAATAACCGCTCGACCATCGCCCATACGTGAATAGGGGGTTTTACCTGCACCTTTAAGGTGTAAGTCGAACGTTTCACCACTTTTCGCGACAACTTGAGCTAATAACAGCCCTCTTCCATCACCTAAATCAGGGTTATAAGATCCAAACTGGTGACCTGCGTATTTCATTGCAACTGGCGAAAACTGCTCAGGTTCAACATTGCCAGATAACGTCTCAAGCAATTCCTCGGAAGCGTTTTTAAATGACGGAAAGCCAAGTTCATTCGCAAGATTATGGTTCCATGCGAGCCATTGGACATTGCTGAGCGGTGTAGGTTGAATTGGGGTATAGAACAGTCGAGGTAATGCGGTAAATCGATTGTTAAATGAAATAGAATCCCAGACAGACATGAGAGGCACACTGTAGATAAAAGATGATTTAAGATTATCACAGTTTGATAACAACTTCAGATCAGGTTATGCAGTGGGTCTATTGAGATAAAAGGGTTAATCAGACAAAGAGACTATTCAGAGAAAAAAGGTTACTGAGAGAAAGGTACTGCTAAGAAGAGGAAAAGCTAAGTGGCTAGACTGATGAGAAGAGCCACATTTACGAGAATAAGAGTTCTGACTTTGAAGACTTTTTAACAAGTGTATTCATAATAAAAACTGAAAATATTGAGCCATAAAACTGACTACATTAGAGCAAGAATACCCACTAGAGAAAGGGTAGAGAAAATCCAAGTGCGACTGATAACGCCGAAATTACTGTGTTGAATCATTTCTTGATGCTGCATATGTCTCTCCTCGAGAACGTGATGGTGTAACACCAATATATCGACTTTATGTCGATATCAGCAAGCACATTAATATTAACCTTTTATGACAACACCAAGAAACTTCTGTAACTATTCAACTATTTGATAAATCAAAAGCTATGCTCGACTGGTCGTCGAAAGCAGTGCACCAGCCCCAATAAAGACACCTCCAGTGACACGATTGAATACCTTGGCTCGGCCTTTAGCAAACAACCAATTTGACGACTTCGCGCCCAAGTAGGCATACACCATTAACCAAGATAATTCCATCACGGCGAAGGTCAAAGCAAACACGGTGAACTGTGGAACCAGAGCGATCGATGGGTCAATAAATTGCGGAAAAAGTGCGGTAAAAAATAGGATAGCTTTGGGATTGCTCGCGCCAACAATAAAGCCACTGAGGTAATGCTGCGCAGCACTTTCTTTAACCGATTTAGAATCGGATTGTTGATTGGATAGGTTGTCATAATCTTGCTGGCTAGAACGTAGTGACTTCCAACCAAGATAAATTAGGTAAGCAGCACCGGTCCATTTAATGACATTAAACACCACCTCAGACGAAGCGATAATCACGCCCAGCCCAGTAAACGATAACGTTAGAATTCCAGTAATCGCAGTTAAGCTACCCAGTGCGGTAAATATCGATAATTTAAAGCCAGATTGCACACCTTTGGTCATGCATAATAAAGAGCTTGGCCCGGGTGAAGCTGTCAAAACCAGCACAGCTAATAAATAATAAATCCATGTATCAAAGCTCATCGCGAATTCTCCTTAACTCACTAAAACGAGTAAACATTGACTATCAATATGTGATAGTTATTCACATTAAGCAACTAAATAATATGAAACCAATCCTCAACGCTAAGTACGATATCCAAAATTTAGGCAATAAAAAACGCCATGCACTGCTGCATGGCGTTTAAATTAATACAGATAGGGTTTCTTTAATAACGAAGGTAACCCGAATCTAATCAAAGAAGCTTTTTCGATACAAAGTTTAGTCTGTGCAAACTTAGTCTATACAAAACTTAGTCTTTGTAGATAGAGAACTCATCTGCGCAAGCCACTAACTGCTCGCGAGTGATCATGAATACGCCATGACCGCCATTCGAGAACTCAATCCAAGTAAATGGAATTTCTGGATATTGGTCCATCATGTGAACCATTGAGTTACCCACTTCACAGATCAAGATACCATCATCAGTTAGGTAATCTGGTGCGTTAGAAAGAATACGGCGAACCAGTTTAAGGCCATCAGTACCCGCTGCTAGGCCAAGTTCCGGCTCATGAGTAAACTCTTCCGGTAGGCTGTTCATATCTTCTTCGTCCACGTAAGGTGGGTTCGATACGATCAGGTTGTATTTCTCTTTTGGTAAATCACGGAAAAGATCTGAACGGATTGGGAACACTTGCTGCTCCATGCCGTGATCTTGAACGTTCTGCTCAGCAACTTGCAATGCGTCAGTAGAGATATCAATCGCGTCTACTTCAGCATCAGGGAATGCATGAGCACAAGCAATAGCAATACAGCCACTACCCGTGCAAAGGTCCATTATGCGCGTTGGCTCTTCAGTTAACCAAGGTTGGAATTGAGCTTCGATCAGCTCACCAATTGGCGAACGAGGCACAAGAACGCGTTCATCAACGAAGAACTCTAGACCACAGAACCAAGCTTTGTTGGTTAGGTAAGCCGTTGGTGTACGATCATTGATACGCTTGATTACGCGCTCAACAATACGTAGACGTTCGCTGCTCGTTAGACGAGAGTTCATCACATGCGAAGGAACATCAATCGGCAGATAAAGAGTAGGTAAAATAAGTTGTACCGCCTCATCCCACGCGTTATCAGTGCCGTGACCATAAAAAAGGCCCGCTGCGTTAAAGCGACTAACAGTCCAACGAATCACATCTTGAAGCGTGTGTAGTTCTGATACCGCTTCTTCTACAAAAATCTTATCCAAAATTGTCTCCGAAAAGCGCTACAATACTGCTAATTACGTTTCTAATTAGAATTCATAACCTGATGAGCAAAAAAGACACCGACTTCGATGACGATTTCGCCCTATTCAACGATGCAGTAAAGGGCGTTAAAAAGTTGCAACAGGATACCATAGTCCAGCAGCCAAAAAGAAATGCCAAGCAAAAAGAAATTACTCGCACGGCAAGACAAGCCAGTGATAGCGAGTTTTATTTCTCGGATGAGTTCATTCCGCATCTTAGCGAAGAAGGTCCAACACGTTATGCGCGTGATGATGTCTCTAAGTATGAACTGAAGCGCTTACGTCGTGGTGTCTACGTACCTGATGTGTATCTTGACATGCACGGTATGACTCAACAAGAAGCGAAACGCGAGTTAGGTGCCATGATTGCGCACTGCGTGAAAGAGAGCGTGGCGTGTGCCTGTGTTCAGCACGGTATCGGTAAACACATCCTTAAACAGAAGGTGCCTTTGTGGTTAGCGCAGCACCCAGATGTAATGGCTTTTCACCAAGCACCATTAGAGTTTGGCGGCAACGGCGCGCTGCTGGTTTTACTTTCCATTCCCGATAAATAACCTCTAGTTTGCTGTTTATTCAACAAAAGTTAACTAGCCAGTTATTGATTCGTACAAACAGCGTTTCAGAAATGACAAAGGGCATCTCAATTGCATTGAGGTGCCCTTTTTATTTGTCTTCAACTTTGTCTTTTTTTTTGTAAAAAAAGAGCCCAACGAGCTTTGTCTAGTCTATGGATTAATATTCCAAAGTAACTCGCCCTTTTGTGTCTCAAGGTCGAATTCGATACAAGCTAATCCAGAAGTCGGAAACATTGGTGGTGCCATGCCTGTCGCGAACTCAGCGGTTAAGTAGCCAACTAGAGGTAAATGAGAAACAAACAAAATGGTCTCTAGTTTTTCTACTTCAGCCATCGCTAAAGTCAAATCAAACACGTCGTCAGACATTCCATAAGGCGTAATATCATCACAGGTTTCTACTTTCTTTCCGGAAAACGCCTGAGATATTTCTAACCACGTTTCTTGTGCCCTTAAATATGGGCTCACAAGCACTTTATCGAATTGACTAATCCCCTGCTCATTTGCAGCTTGAGCCACTGCAAGAGATGCCATTTTCCCGCGCTTGGTTAACGCTCGTTCTGCATCCGAGTCCGCAAAATGTTCTGCTTCACCGTGGCGCATTATGAATATTTTCATGTTCAGTCCTGTCTACGTAACATTTCGAAAGTCGATATATCCCATATCAGCGATACGCTACTTAGCGTTTGGCTCTCAAACTAGAGAAGCCGCAGTCTATATAAATAATTATATCAAGTCACTTGCTAAAGAGTTCGACTTTCTTAACAATCTTATTAAAAGAAAATAAATCACTGATAAAAATCGATAAAAATGATTTAGAAGTCGCCAAAAAGCTCTTCATATCCCAAAATGTGATCGCAAGGTTTGCACCTCAAATCATCGCGTACATAATTTAAAAACCACCTTCTCTGGAGATGCTTCTGTGCATTTAAGCCCTAATGATGAACATCAATACCGTTACGTAACCTTGGATAACGGATTGCGAGTACTGTTAGTTCACGATCAGAACGCTCAAAAAGCTGCAGCCGCACTCGCCGTTAATGTCGGGCATTTTGATGACCCTACCGACCGAGAGGGTTTAGCGCACTACTTAGAGCATATGCTATTTTTGGGAACTGAAAAGTATCCAAAGGTCGGAGAGTTCCAAAGTTTTATCAGCCAACATGGCGGTAGCAACAATGCTTGGACCGGAACCGAACACACCTGCTTCTTTTTTGACGTTGAATTGAATGCCTTTGAAACCGCACTCGATCGCTTCAGCCAATTTTTCACAGCACCACTTTTTAACGAAGAAGCACTAGATAAAGAACGCCAAGCCGTTGATTCCGAATACAAGATGAAACTCAACGACGACTCGCGACGCTTGTACCAAGTTACCAAAGAACTGGTGAATCACAATCACCCATTCTCGAAGTTTTCTGTCGGTAATATCGAGACGTTAGGTGACAGAAACGGTGACACGATTCGCCAAGAGATCTTATCGTTCCACCAGCAACAATATTCAGCCGACCTGATGACACTGACGTTATCTGGAAACCAATCGCTTGATGATATGCAGAATTGGGTTGAGGAGCGCTTCAGTTCTATTACCAACCATCATCTACAAGGCAAGAAGGTTGCAGTTCCGATTGTTGGCGAGTTAAGCACTGGCGTACAAGTACACGTTAAACCGATAAAAGAAGTGCGCAAACTTATCTTAACCTTCCCAATGCCAAGCATGGACGAGCACTATGGTGTTAAGCCATTATCATTCTTTGCACACCTTATCGGTTACGAAGGCGAAGGCAGTTTGATGATGCAGCTGAAAGAGAAAGGTTGGATTACTTCCCTCTCGGCAGGTGGCGGCGCAAGTGGCAGTAACTATCGTGATTTCACGATCAGTTGCTCAATGACCATCGAAGGCTTAACCAAAACCGATAACGTCGTTCAAGCAATATTTCAGTACATCAAACTCATTGAACAACAAGGCATCGAAGAGTGGCGTTATCTTGAAAAGCGCGCCGTTTTAGAGTCCGCTTTCCGCTTTCAAGAGCCCTCCAGACCGCTCGATGTCGTCAGTCATCTTGTTATCAACATGCAGCACTATCAAGAGCAGGACGTAGTGTATGGCGATTATAAGATGTCGCACTTTGACGAAGAATTACAACGCTCTTTGCTTCCCTACTTATCTGTCGACAACATGCGGGTCACCATCGTAGCTCAAGGCTTCGAGTATGATAGAGAAGCGAAGTGGTACTTTACGCCCTACTCCGTCACACCTTTTAGCCCAGAGCAGACCCAGTGCTTTACGTGCATCAACCCCGGCTGGATGTTTGAGCTGCCAAGTAAAAACCCATTTATTTGCTACGACTTAGACCCTGCTGAACTCGAAGGTGATGCTAAGCACCCACAACTGTTAGAAGAACTGGATGGCTTTAAGTTATGGCACCTCCAAGACCATCAATTTCGAGTACCTAAAGGTGTGGTGTATATCGCTATCGACAGCCCACATTCAGTCGCCACCCCGAGAAACATCGTTAAAACACGCTTGTGTGTAGAGATGTTCTTGGACTCGCTTGAAAAAGATACGTATCAGGCTGAGATTGCGGGTATGGGCTACAACATGTATACCCATCAGGGCGGTGTAACACTCACGCTTTCGGGGTTCAGCGAAAAGCAACCACAGCTGCTCAATATGATCCTTGAGCGCTTCCAAGCACGCGACTTTAGTCCAACACGCTTTGAAACTATTAAGCACCAATTGCTCAGAAACTGGAATAATGCGTCGCAAGATCGTCCTATTTCGCAACTGTTTAATGCGATGACCGGAATACTTCAGCCAAACAACCCGCCCTATTCCGTTTTAATTGAAGCATTGGAAACGATTGAGGTCGATGAACTCTCTTCTTTTGTTCAAGCGATTTTGGCAGAACTGCATGTCGAAATGTTTGTGTATGGTGATTGGAAAAAAGCCGATGCACACAAGATGGCTGAAACGCTAAAAGATGCATTACGTGTTCAAGACCAAGCTTACGAAGAGTCACTACGCCCGTTAATCATGTTGGGTGAAAACGGTAGCTTCCAACGCGAAGTCGTATGTAATCAAGATGATTCAGCCATCGTGGTTTACTACCAGTGTGCTGATATTTCACCTAAAAATATTGCGCTGTATTCATTGGCCAACCATTTGATGTCAGCCACCTTCTTCCATGAGATTCGTACCAAGCAGCAGCTAGGCTATATGGTCGGCACTGGCAATATGCCGTTGAACCGACACCCAGGTATTGTGTTGTATGTGCAATCACCGAATGCTGCCCCGGCAGACTTATTAGCCTCTATAGATGAGTTCCTCAATGCCTTTTACATGGTGCTGCTGGAGCTTAACGACTATCAATGGCATAGCAGTAAACGCGGCCTCTGGAATCAGATTTCAACGCCAGATACCACCTTGCGCGGTCGCGCTCAACGTTTATGGGTTGCGATAGGCAATAAGGACTTGGAATTCAATCAGAGAGAACGAGTCTTGGAAGACCTCAAAGGTCTGACACGCTCAGACATGATGCGTTTTGTTGTCAGCCAACTTAAACCTCGCACGGCAAATCGTCTGATTATGCATGCCCATGGTAATGCTCATAATGAGGAACAGAAGTTGTCGGCAGGTGTGGAGATTGGCTCAATTGATGAGTTTCAGTTACGCCCTAAAGACTGTGAGCTTGGCTGATAAAACTGGGTTGAAATTCATAAGGTTGATGTGAAAGCATCAACCTTTTTTCTTGGATGAAGCACAAAATCAGATCTCCGATTACGCTCCTTCGTCGCTTTAGGAGATGACGGTAGTTTCGATTGCAATGCATTAGCCACAATCCCCCTATTAACACTAATAGCTTACTTTCAACCTCTCTTTCATCATTCCCAAGAGGGAGGAACGACCGAGTTGGGAATCTCCCGACACACCGATAATATCTGGCAGAACACATCCCTCTCCTCGTCATTCCCGAGAAGGAGGAACGACTGAGTCGGGAATCTCCTTCCTTTCGCACACTCAAAAAAATAAAAAAAGCCCGCATCAATTGCTTGATACGGGCTTGATAATCAATGTGCTAGAACGTTACTTGTAGAGAGAGTTACTTATAAAAAGACTCATCCAAACCAGCACGTGTCAGTAGGCCATCGCATGGCGCAAAACGATCACCGTACTTCTTAGCGAAGTCGTTCATCATTTCGACCAATGACTTAATACCCATTTGATCCATGTATCGGAACGGACCTCCTAAGAATGGAGGGAAACCGATACCGAAAATAGCACCAATATCGCCATCACGTGGGCTGCGGATAATACCGTCATCCAAACAACGAACCGCTTCGTTTAGCATAGGTAACACACAGCGCATCGCGATATCGTTATCGCTCAACTTAGGATCTGGTTGCAGCTTAAGCAGCTTGTAAACTGACTTATCGACTTCTTTCTTCTTACCTTTGTAAGTGTAGAAACCTTTGCCACTCTTACGGCCTTTACGGTTGTCATTCAAAAGAATATCGAACACATCAGGGCCTTGGAAACGATCGCCAAGCTCATTCACTAAAATTGGAATAATCTTCGCGCCGATATCAACACCCACCTCATCTAATAAGGTGATAGGGCCAACCGGGAAGCCGAAGTCCAATAACGTGCTATCGAGCTTTTCAATCGGCTCATTTGCCAATAATAAGTGCGCGGCTTCATTCATGTACGGAGCAAGAATACGGTTCACGTAGAAACCCGCCGTGTCTTTAACAACAATTGGCGTTTTGCCTTGCTTCTTCGCTAATGCAACAACTGTCGAAATCGTCTCTTCTGACGTTGTTTCATGAGGAATAACTTCAACCAATGGCATTTTATCTGCTGGGCTGAAGTAGTGAAGACCGACAACGTTTTCTGGTCGCTGTGCCTTCTCTGCAATCTTGTGGATTGGCAATGAAGAAGTGTTGGTCGCAAAAATAGTCTCAGGTTTCGCATTCGCCTCAATGTCGGCAATCATCGATTGCTTAAGATCGAGGTCTTCAAATACCGCTTCAATCACCACATCGGTGTGATTAAAGCTCGTAAAGTCGATACCACCAGAAAGCTGCAGCATTTTGCTTTCAAGTTCAGCTTTACTCAAAATGCGACGTTTACGCTGCTTGTCGAACAACTTAAAGTTGTAGTTAAGTGCGTTCAACACGCCTTCATTGGATACGTCTTTAATACGAACCGGTACTTTAGCTTTAGCAACGCTAACATGGCTAATACCCGCCCCCATTAAACCGCCACCCAATACACCAACACGCTTAACGGCTTTAGGTTCTGCGTCTGCACCGTGTTCTTTTTTCATTTCAGTGGTTGCGAAGAAAATAGAGCGGAGAGCTTTAGATTCTGCGGTCATCACCAATTCAGAGAAGCGCTTCGCTTCATACTGAAGGCCTTTATCAAAACCATTCTCTAGGCCATAGCGAATTACATCTAGAATCGCATCTGCTGCTGGGTAATTGCCGCGTGTTTTCTGGTTAGTTTTCTTAGAAGCTTGTTCGAAAATTACTTTACGACCAAGGCCATTACGTGAAATCAGCTTTTCTTTAGTTGAAGCCTGATTTTGAGACGCCAGACGTTTGCCTTTTTTGCTACCAGCATTCTTTTCAACAAAGCTTTTAGCCACTTCGAGCAAGATAGTTTCCGGAACACAAGCATCGACTACACCTAAAGATTTCGCTTTCTTAGCGCGCAGTTGCTTACCCGTAAGAATAAGGTCAAGAGAAGGCAGCAAACCGATAAGGCGAGGTAAACGCTGTGTACCACCAGAGCCAGGCAACAAACCTAATTGAACTTCTGGCAAACCAAGACGAGTCTTATCTGAGTCGGTACATACGCGGTAATCACATGCCAGAGCTAACTCTAAACCGCCACCTAAACATGGACCGTGAATCGCTGCGACTACTGGGTACGGAAGATCTGAGAGTGTTTGGAACATCTCCTGTCCTTGACGAGCCAAAGATTGTGCTTCGTCAGCGGTTTTACACGCATCAAGCATTCGCACATCAGCACCAGCGATAAAGTTATCTGGTTTCAGTGAGTGAACGATCAAGCCTTTTACGCGGCTTTGCTTTTCCTTCAACTGCTCGAAGATGGCTTTCATTTCTTCGGCAAACGCCGCTTGTAGCGTGTTCATTTTTTCGTTTGGCACATCGATCGCAAGCCATGCAATATCTTGGTCATCGATAGTTAAAGAAAATGCGGTCGCCTGTTTTACGGCTTCATCGTTTGTAACTGTCTTGTCACTTTTGGATGCAGCCACTGGAGTTGAATCCGTTTTTTTGACTGCTTTCTTTTCTTTTTTCACATCAAGAGTCGTAGACATTATTCCACCTCCAAGATCATTGCTGCACCTAAGCCACCAGCCGCACAAGCTGTATTCAGTGCTAAGCCGCCGCCGCGACGTTTCAGTTCACGTAGTGTTTGGGTCATCATGCGTGCGCCAGTCGCTGCAAACGGGTGTCCGTAAGCAATTGAGCTACCTAGAACGTTGAACTTCTCCATATCAATCTCGCCAAGCGCTTTTTCACGGCCAAGATTTTTCTGAGCAAATTCATCGCTTGCAAACATTTTAACGTTAGCCAGAACTTGGGCTGCAAATGCTTCGTGCATCTCGATAAGCGTTAGATCTGATAATTCTAGACCGGTATTCTTCAATACTTGAGAGGTCGCGTAAGTCGGCCCCATCAACATATCCGTTTCAACACCAATCGCTGAGAATGCATAGCCACGAATATAGCCAAGCACTTCTAAGCCTAGCTCTTTAGCTTTACCTTCGCGCATCAACATCACCGCAGCGCCGCCATCGGTAAGAGGCGTGGCATTGGCTGCCGTTACACTGCCGTACTTTCTATCAAATGCTGGACGTAATTTAGCGTAGCCTTCAACCGTTGAGTCGTGGCGAATATTGTTGTCTTCCGCTAAATACTTTTTATAAGGTGCTGGGAATGCCGTCATCACTTCATCTTTGATTTTCCCCTCTTTCCAAGCTTTAGAAGCCAGAGAGTGAGATCGATGAGCGAGCGCATCTTGTTCTAGACGAGTGATACCATGAGTTTTTGCCATCTGCTCTGCGGTTTGACCCATTGAAAGGCCTGTAGAATATTCAGCAACAGCAGGTGGCACAGGCATAAGATCTTTAACGGATAACGTTTTTAATATCTTGAGCTTTTGGCCCAACGTTTTCGTTTTACTCAATGCCAATAAATTTGCAGCCAATTTTTTGGAAACACCGATAGGCAATACAGAAGAAGAATCCGCCCCACCAGCAATACCAACATCAATCGTGCCAGCCATAATACTCTCGGCCACGTTAACCGCCGCTTGAAAGCTAGTTGCACAAGCTCGTGTCACGCTGTACGCATCGGTATTAATATCCATACCAGTACCAAGCACAATTTCACGTGCAATGTTTGGCGCTTCTGGCATCTGTACTACTTGACCGAACACCACTTGTTCAATAAGCGCAGGATCGATATCTGTTCGCGCAAGCATTTCACTCACGACCATTTTTCCTAGGTCAACCGCAGGCACTTGACTAAATTCAGTGCTCTGACGAGCGAATGGGGTTCGTAATCCAGCGACAACGGCAACACGTTCTCCAGAACGGGTTTTGACTTCCTGTTTGCCCATGGTTTCTCCTTAATGTTAAGAGGTCTGACCTGAAGCATTGTAAAGAAGTTGTTAATAAAATCAAACGAGCGTTTAAATAAACGTGATACGAGTATCTCACTGTTTGAAAATTTAACTGCACCTTCAGGCGAACCTTTTGGGGGGAAAGGTTGTCCTAAGAGACTAAACTATTATGTGTAGGCGCTGTTATTGCAGTGTGTGAGGATTGTTTTCTTGAGGCAAAAAAAAACCACACAAAACTGTGTGGTCGGAATGTATATAAAGCAATTAACTTAACGCCAATTGAAATAATCAGTTTCCTGATTAGGAGAAAGTAAAGTCAGCCTTCAAAAGGAAGTGTCGTCTTGCTCAACATGCTAGCCACGAATGACTAACTAGACGACAAGGTGTACTATAGCTTGTTCGAGGCCTTAGATTTTGAAGTAGATCAATTTTAATGTGATTTTACGGTTTCCTGCCGATCGTTAGCCCTAAAAACGAAACAGAATATAAAAACGAAGCACAACGTATAGAGGACAGCTATACGCAGAGCAATTATGGAGGCTCGTGTGTCAATAATAAAAATGTTTGGAAAGAAAACAGCCAAGCGTCCGGTCAACTCTGATATGGACAAACAAAGAAAATATGAAGCACTCGTGCGTGCCTATCATCGTGACCTCTTTCGCTACGCCTATTGGCTATGTAAAGACAAGAGCATTGCCGAAGATTTAGTACAAGAGACTTGCCTTCGTGCATGGAAGTCACTCGATAGCCTTCAAGATGAAAAAGCCGCTAAATCTTGGCTGATTACCATCTTGCGACGCGAGAATGCTCGACGTTTTGAACGCAAACAGTTTGATCTGGTTGATATCGACGATCATGGTAATGATGCTAGTGTCAGCGATGACCCGCACCATCAACATTTGTGGTTGCAAGCTCAGATCATGAAACTTGAAGTCGATTACCGTGAACCACTCTTCCTACAAGTGATTGGTGGATTTAGTGGTGAAGAGATTGCAGATATCCTCAATCTCAACAAAAACACAGTAATGACACGTTTATTCAGAGCTCGAAATCAGTTGAAAGAGATGCTGGATACAGAAGAGGCAGAGAGGGGGCAACATAATGGATGATTTAGAATTTCGTCGTCGTGTTTTGTCGGAACCTAAACAACGAACACCAGATATTATCGATGCTGTAGCAAGTAGTGAAGCCAATAGTCACTTCTTAGACGATGTACTATCGCTTGATAAGCAGATCCATTCAGCAATGAATGTTGATGTGCCAGACGATCTTGCTGATCGCATTCTGTTCAATCAAACATCGAGCGAAGAAAGTAAAGTCGTAAGACCTACGTTTGCTCGACGAGCAATGGCGATGGCCGCTTCAGTTGCGTTCGTTGCAGGCTTATTGGTCGGACAGGTTAATTGGGGAAACGCACTGGTTGCTCCAGCTCAAGCAAGTTTGGTCGATACCGCGATGAAACATGTTGTTGATGAGAAAAGTTTTGTTAGTTCAATCGACGAACAAGTTACATCACAACAGATCAACGCAAAAATGAATCCATTTGCTTACCAGTTTGATGAAGCCTTCCCTTATCATGTGTATTACCTAAACCATTGCGGTTTTGGTAAGTCCAACGCAATGCACATGGTTTTTCAAGGCGAAAAAGGCAAGGTCACTCTGTTTTTAACTGGAATTCCGACTGACAAGTCTATCGACTTTGATGAAAAAGGCATGTCAGGCTCAGTAACACCGATCGATGGCAGCAGTTTGATCCTTGTCGGCGAAGATGGCGAGGATGTCTCTAAAATCGCCGAAAAGCTAACCAAAATGATTAAACCGATGAGCTAATTCGCTCTCAAAGCCCCGTCACAAAAGGCCCAGCAAGTATATCACTGATATTGCTGGGCTTTATTTATCAATAAACCGTAAAATCATTCACCACACCAATACCTCTAGAGTTAAAACTCTAAAAAACAGCATTTCACACCATTTCCGTGCCAGATAGGCGTCATTTCCATAATTTTACCCTCAAAATTTCCAATGGTCGGATTTGTATATCGTATACTTGCGAATAGGATCAGCCACCATTGAGCAATTGCTCAAATTAATCGCCCTGTAGAGGCGGATATATAAAGGAATAAATGAATGACTACCAACAACACGCGTCTGTTTAAAAAGTCTCTTTTAGCAGTAACAATTACACTGGCGTCTTCGCAAGCGATGGCAGCAGGTTTCCAACTTAACGCACAATCAGCAACCGGCATCGGCCGTGCTTTCGCTGGTGATGCCGTAATCGCAGATAACGCGTCAGTAATGGCACGTAACCCTGCAGCAATGGCACTATTTGATAAAACTGAGCTATCTCTTGGTTTTGAAAGCATCACTTCAATGATTGAAGTAAGCGACGTTAATTATGCTGGTGGTATTCCAGTAGGCGATACAGATGATGTAGGTGATACGTCAATCGCTCCGAACATTCACCTTATCGTTCCAGTAAATGATAAGTTTGCTTGGGGTGTGAACGCTTACTCAAACTTCGGTACTAAAACAGAATTTGATGACAGCTACCCTGCGGCTGAATACGGCGGCTTAACGGATGTTAAGAGCATCAACTTTGGTCTTGCTGGTTCATACCGCCTAAACTCTCAATGGAGCTTTGGTGCTGGCTTAGATCTTATCTACGGCCAAGGTACAATGAAACGTACAGCTGGCGCAGGTTTTGGCCCTGGAGCTCCATCAATGGGGATCCCACCGGCAGGAACTCCTTTATTAAACGTCGACGAGGCTGATGGTTGGGCAGTAGGCTTTAACGTTGGTACTGTTTACGAATTGGATGAGAATAACCGCTTTGGTTTGTCTTACCGCTACAGCCCTGAAATCACGGCTAAAGATGATAAAGGTCAAGAGATCACTCTTCCTCTACCGGACATTGCTGAATTCTCTGGTTACCACAAAATCGAAGACACCAAATTTGCTATACACTACTCTGTACAGTGGATCGGTTGGGGTGACTTCGACCAAATCGAATTCGAAAACTTATCTCAAGGCGCTATCCAAGGTACTTACAATAAAGAGTACCAATGGCAAGATGGCTGGCACTATGCAATTGGTGGTACTTACTACCTAAACGACACCTGGACTCTTCGTACTGGTTACATGTATGACACAAGCGCACAAGACGAGCTGACTTCAATCTCTGTACCTGATTCTGATCGTCAGTGGTTATCTGCTGGTTTCACTTACCACATCGATACAGCATCTAATGTAGACTTTGGCTTTACATACCTACTAGGTGATGACGTAGATGTTAAGGAAACCTCTTCAGGAACTCCGCTTACAGCAACTACACATGCTGATGCAATCCTACTAGGTCTGCAGTACAGCCGTAGCTTCTAATATAATCGAAGTTAACAATCCCAAAGGGTCGCATTACGCGACCCTTTTTTATTGCATAACCCACTGACCAACATCAATTTAAGCTTACAGCTGTAGCCTGCAGAGGCAAAATATGCCTACAAGTGTACGCTCAAACTTCGCAACACAGCCGAAACATTTAGATTATTTCTCTAATAATTAAACACATTTACTCATTTAATCCCTAAAACACTGTTTTATTCGAATTTCATTTTTAAAGTAATAACTCTAAACGTAGAATCACGACACTAAATACTTATGATTCAGCGAACATAATAATGAAAATGAATAAGACTCTTCTATCTGCTGCAGTGGCAGTTGGACTACTTTCGACTTCTACCGTCACTCACGCGGCAGGTTTTCAACTAGCAGAATACTCAGCAACAGGTCTTGGCCGTGCGTACGCTGGTGAAGCTGCAATGGCTGACGGTGCAGACGCACAGTGGCGTAACCCTGCAATGCTGACTTACCTAGAAGGTACTCAAGTTTCTGTTGGTGGTATCTATGTTGATCCAAACATTGATATCGACGGTACTTCTACCTCTATGATGGGTAAGTCTACTTCATCGAACTCTAGCGATTTCGCTCATAGCGCAGTGATCCCAAACTTTTATGTTTCTCATAAGTACAACGAAAAATTTGCGTTGGGCTTTGCTGCTGGCACTAACTACGGCATGGAAACAGACCTAGGCAAAGACTTTGGCGGTGCGAACCATGGTAACGAGGCAAGTGTTACCACAATGGAGCTAAACTTAAACGCGGCATACCAAGTACTTGAGAGTGTATCTGTTGGTGGTGGTGTTCGTTACATCATGGCTGAAGGCAGCTTTGGCGCAGCATCTACCGCGAATTCACTTGTTCCATTACCAACAGGGACTGCTTTAAAGTACATGGAAGGTGATGACACTGCATGGGGTTGGCAGTTAGGTACTGCGTGGCAAATCAATGAAAACAACCGCCTTGGTTTTACCTACAAATCAGAAGTTGACCTTACACTGGAAGGCCACGCAAAAGGTGTAGGTTTTGATGCCGTAGCCGGCGCTATAGGTACTCCGGTTAAGTCTCAATACAATGGTTCAATGCAACTAGCATTGCCGGCTACTGCCGAACTAGCGAGCTTTCATCAATTAACTGAGAAAGTTGCAATACATGCGAGTGTAAACTGGACGAATTGGAGCAGCTTTAAAGAGTTAGTTGCCGATATCCCTGAGTTTGGACCTGCTAGTTCGCAAGATATAAAAGAAGAAAATTGGGAAGACAACTACCGCTTTGCGATTGGTACAACTTACCAAATGACACCTAAGTTAGCTTTACGTTCTGGTATCGCATACGACACATCAGCAGTAAGCGAAGAGCACCGCACTGCAACTATTCCTGAAACAGACCGTACTTGGTTAAGTATTGGTGCAGGCTACCAATGGTCTGAGCAACTAACTCTAGACGCAGGTTTCACTTACATTTTAGCGAAAGACGCAAAAATGCTTGAAGACGATGCAGCATCAGCACCATTTGGTGGCGACTTCGAAGGTGAAGTGACAGGTAGCATCTGGTTAGTGGGTATCCAAGCTAACTACCGCTTCTAATCTATTTACTGAATCAAAGTAATAAACATTAAAAAGGCTCGATGTTCTTATCAACATCGAGCCTTTCTTTTATCTGATATTCAAAACCTTATATCTAGTAATCTTCTAGATATCCGTCAATGAAATCTTCTTCTTCAAGATCGACTTCTTCCGGTTCGATTTCGGCTTTAAAGTCACGACGTTGAATGTAAACTTCACGAGTCAGAGCATATGGATCTGGCGAGTCATCCAACAGAGCTTCTTGAGAAACTAACTGAGCACGAGTTTCCATGCCTTCGAACGCCCACTTTCCGAGGCTCGCCCAGAAGCTAATTAATGACAAAGGTACATACAGACTATCCACTTGCTCCGTCACTTCACGAGTCGTAATAGGACCATAACCCGGCACCATAAAGTACGGCCCATTCCCTACCCCATAGTGACCAATCGCATCAGAAAACGACTTGTCGTCATATTTGGTGATACCCGCTTCACTGGCAATATCGATTAGGCCCAACAAGCCAAAGGTTGAGTTAATCCAAAAACGGTTGAAATGGTCGAGTGCTTTCTCGCCATTACCCATGAATAAGTTGTTCACCATGCTTGCAGGTTCATCTAAATTGGCTAAAAAATTTGAGATACCAGAGCGAACTGGAACAGGGGTGTAGCCAACATAAGCGAGTGAAACAGGACGAACTAAATAAGGATCAAGATATTCGTAGTTGATATCCCACATCGCTCGGTTGAACCCTTCGAAAGGGTCATTCGGGTGGGACTCTTCGACGTATTCAGAGGTTTCGAGGTTATTATCGTTCGTGCTTTCATCTGGCGCGCTAGAACAGCCCACCGTTAAGCTTGCGATAAAAAGTAAACTCGAGAGTCTTAAAACACTGACAGACATATCACCTTTTCCATAAGGAACTCATATAATAAAAAAAGGCCAGCAATCGCTGGCCTCAATTGGTTGCGTAAGTCTATACCGTTTGTTGCAAAATCGGAATAGCTAACACCTATGCAAAATGATGATTAATATTGCTTATTTATATTAATGGTCACTGGAGCACCCAGTTCAACCACTTCACTTTCACCGTACCAATCACCATCGCGAGTTGAAACGTTACCATCTGTATCAAGCCTAGCTCTAACCATCAGAGTTTCAAGGCTAGACAACTTAGATCCTTCCATCATGCTGTTACCATCATCGAGAACAACAGTGCGTGGGAAAGAACCCAATGGGTAACGGGCTGCAGCGACCGGCATTGGTGAGCCATCAGCTCTATGTACTGAAACAACCAACACAGACTTAGGATCAGCATTAACATCGCCAGACAGCTCAAGCGTTACTGCAACACTCTTACCTTGGTCAACCCCCATGGTGTCACCCATTTTCTTCTGAGCACTTTCAATACTGCGTGACAACATCTCGTAGCGGCTATCTTGTGGACCAATCATCTGTTGCATGATGCTCCAGTACTTCACAGCACCCGGGTAATCTTGACGTTCAAAAGAATCAAACGCTAGCAGTGAGAACACTCGAAGGTCGACATAATCGTTTTGGATCAAACGGCTCAAAATCAAACGCGCTTGGTTTTGATCGGCTTCATCAGGTGAAAGCATCAGTGCTTGAGCAAAACCTAACTGAACATCTTCATTCTTAGGCTCAAGTTTGTAAGCTCTTTCCATAGAATCTTTCGCTGTTTCTGCGTCTCGGTTTGCTAATGCAATACGGCCAAGCAGTAGCCAACCGGTTGAATCTTTTGGTTGATAGTGAAGACGAGTACGAAGCGCTAGAGTCAAATCTTCAAGTTCATCATCGGTAAGCGTTCCACCTTCTGATGACATTAACTTTTTAGACAACTCAGGAAGGTTCGAACTCACTTCTTGCCAGTGTTGAACTTTGTCTAATGCACCAAACTGGAAGTACATACCATAAGTCACAACCAGAACCAGAATCACTGACGGTACAACGACACCCAGCGTAGATATTTGAGTTCTCTTGATTTTTTCTTGCGTTGGAACGTCATCAAGTAGCGACTGTTTTAAGTCAGCGATCAGTTCTTGCTCGTTATCAACAAGGCCTTCTTCAGCTTCTACTTCTAATTCAACTAAGCGATCTTTATAGAAGGCTTTATTCAACTCATCGCGAAGCACGTCATCGTTGTTTTCTTTCTTATTCAAGAAAGGCAGAACAATCAATAAAACTGCGGCTAGCGAAAGGACAATTGTAGAAATCCAAAATAGAGTCATTACTGTTTATCTCCGTCGTTCTCTTCGTCGAGTAACGCTTTTAAACGTGCTTCTTTGTCTGCATCCCAGTCTTTATTGGACTCTACTGCTTTTGATTTTGACTTTCTGCTTCGTAAAACAATCAAACCAAAACCTAATACAACAACCGAAAACGGACCAACCCATAGGATCGATGTCGCCAAGGTCAGTGGCGGGTTGTACGTTACAAAGTTACCGTAACGAGCAATCATATAATCAATAATTTCTTGCTCAGACTTGCCTTCTTTTGTCATCTCATACACTTTTTGACGCAAGTCGACCGCAAGTTCCGCGTTCGAATCACCAATCGTATTGTTCTGACATTTTGGGCAACGAAGCGTATTGCTCAAATCTTTAAATTGCTGCTCTTGATCGACCGTATCAAACTCATGAAATTCGATAGGCGCCGCCGTTACCGACGCAGAGATAGCGAACGTGGCGAACATTGCTACAAGTGTTTGTTTAATCATTTCGCCTCCTCCAATAACTCTTGGTACATCGGCTGAAGCGTCGATGCCCAGTTAGTCGGGTTCACGTCACCAACATGGCGGTAACGAACCACACCGTTAGCATCAATTAGGAAGGTCTCAGGAGCGCCATATACGCCAAGGTCAAGACCTAACATACCGTTACCATCGAACAAGCTGATTAAGTACGGGTTGCCCAGTTCTTTTAACCAACCAACCGCTTTATTGCGATCATCTTTGTAGTTAAGGCCAATAATCTTAACGCCTTGATCCGCTAACTTATTCAGGTAAGAGTGCTCTGCATAACAAGTAGGACACCAAGTCGCCCACACATTAAGAAGCAGCGGCTCACCTTTAAAGATAGCTTGATCATGAAACTTACCCGGCTGTTCCAAATCCTCTAGGCCAAACTCAGGAACCTGCTTACCAATCAATACGGATTCAAGTTTAGTCGGGTCATCACCCGACTGGTTACGCATCAATTGAGTTGCAAAGATTCCAGCTAGAACCATGAACGCAATCAATGGAATGAATAAAATCTTCTTGTTCATTCGAATTAAGCCTCCTGCTCTTGAGCCGACTTTTTCGTTGGCTTACGGAAACGGTAACGACGGTCACTGATAGCAATCACACCACCAATCGACATGATCAAAGAACCCGCCCAGATCCAACGTACAAATGGTTTGTAGTAAATACGTACAGCCCAAGATTTGTTGTCGTCTAAACGCTCACCCATTGCGATATAAAGGTCGCGCGTTACGCCACGATCAATCGCAGCTTCAGTCATCATAGACTTAGCTGTGGTGTAGAAACGTTTTTCAGCGTGAAGCGTGTTGATGTATTTGCCTTCTTTGGTAATTTCAAAGTCAGCGATGTAACCATCGTAGTTAGGGCCATCTTTGTCACGAACCCCTGTAAACAGGAAGCTGTATTCTTCAAGTTGGTAGCTTTCGCCTGGCGCTAAACGCACATCACGTTCGATGCTGTAGTTTTGCACCATCGCGATACCAATCACTGTCACAGCCAAGCCTATGTGACCACACATCATCGCCCAGTGGCTACGAGGTAGTTTAGTCAGGCCTTTCAGGAATGTATGACGGTGTGTCGCACGCTCATGAAGCTCAAAGCCATGCATGAAGATGATCCAAAACGCCATTACCCAACCAGCAAAAGCTGTGCCGCTGAAACGGTCAGCCAGCATCGTCACCATTAGCACACTTAAGCCCAATGAGAATGCACCCGAGATCAGCATAGGTTTAACGAGCTTAGATAGGTTGTCACGTTTCCAACGGATCAGAGGACCGATACCAAGTAAGAACGAGAACGGGATCATTAACCAGAAGAACAACATATCAAAGAATGGTGCACCGATTGAAACCGAGCCCAGCCCTAATTGCTTATGAACAAGTGGTAACAACGTACCCACTAGCACAACCACTAACGCAGCAATCAATAAGATATTGTTGCCGAGTAGTGCGTTTTCACGAGAAACCAAATCAAAGTTACCACGGACACGAACCGATGCGCCTTTAACAGCAAACAACAGCAGTGAACCACCGATAACGAACACTAGGAAACCTAGAATAAACATACCACGAGCAGGATCTGACGCGAATGCGTGAACCGATACCAAGATGCCCGAACGAACTAAGAATGTACCTAGTAAGCTTAAAGAGAATGCAGAGATAGCCAGCAATACTGTCCAGGCTTTAAATGTGCCACGCTTTTCTGTTACCGCAAGCGAGTGCATCAGCGCTGTACCAGCCAACCAAGGCATGAATGAAGCGTTTTCTACTGGATCCCAGAACCACCAGCCACCCCAGCCAAGTTCGTAGTAAGCCCACCATGAACCAAGTGCGATACCTACCGTTAGGAATAACCAAGCAGCGATTGTCCAAGGACGAGACCAACGAGCCCAAGCCGTATCTAGACGACCGCTCATTAGAGAAGCAATAGCGAAAGAGAACGCAACCGAGAAACCTACATAACCCATGTAAAGCATAGGCGGGTGAATAATCAAACCTGGGTCTTGCAGTAATGGATTCAAGTCACGGCCATCGACAGGAAAGTAAGGCAGTGTACGTAAGAACGGGTTAGACGTTACGATAATGAACAGCAAGAAGCCGACAGTAATCAAGCCCATGATAGCCAGTACGCGAGCCACAGACTCTTGAGGCATACCACGGCTAAACGTCGCTACTGCAACCGTCCAACCCGCTTGGATAAGAACCCAAAGCAGTAATGAACCTTCATGAGCACCCCAAACCGCTGTGATTCGGTAGTACCAAGGAAGTTGGCTATTCGAGTTACTTGCTACGTATTGAACCGTAAAATCATTGGTGTAGAACGCGTAGCACAAGATAAAAAACGAAATCGCTAGGAATCCGAACATACCCCATGATAGCGGTCGTGCACTATTCATTAATAATGTGTTATTTCGAGCTGCCCCATACAGCGGGAGCACACTCAATAGCAATCCCAGCCCTAAGGACAGGATCATGGCAAAGTGGCCGATCTCGGCTATCATTGAGCACTTCCTTCTTTTTGTTCTGTCGAGTACTGCATTGGCTCATGGGTTTTCTTCATTGCTTCAGCAACTTCAGAAGGCATGTACTCTTCATCGTGTTTCGCTAAGACTTCGAAAGCTTCAATTGTTGTCGCATCTTTCAGAACGCCTTGAGCAACAATACCTTGCCCTTCACGGAAAAGATCAGGAAGAATGCCATCGTATAAAATCGTTACTTTAGGACCAACATCTTTCAAGTCAAAGCTTACACGTAGTGATTCGTTGTCACGGCTTACAGAACCGACTACAACCATGCCACCAATACGCAGACGTTGACCTACCTCAGGTTTTTTGCCGTCTTTGCCGTTAACAAGCTCAGTTGGCGTGTAGAACAGATCCATGTTCTGGTTAAGCGCATAAACCATTAATCCAACAGTTGCACTGATACCAAAAAAGATCGCTAAGACAATGCCCAGCCTCTTTTTACGTCTTGGGTTCATAGAGTGTTCTCCATATTTTTTGCTGCATCGATACGAGCTTGACGATCAATCTTAGCTTGTACTTCATTTAGTAATTGCTTACCACGACGAACGCTTAAGACCAGTAAAATGATCATCGCGAGGAATGTGATTCCAAATGCACTCCATACATATGAGGCGTAGCCACCCATGGCAAAGAAATCACTCAGAGATTCAAAATACATAATTACCTACCCTACTACGCTTTATCAGCCGCGAGTTTACGAACCCACGGACGGTGACTTTCTTTACTGATGATTTCGTTTCTAAAACGAACCATAGTCACAGCACCAAAGAAAAAGGCGAAGCCGAAGATGTTGAGAAGAAGCGGCCATAGCATGTCACTTGAAATAGAAGGCTGATCGAACTTAGTAATCGTCGCGCCTTGGTGAAGTGTATTCCACCACTCTACTGAAAAGTGAATAATAGGTAGGTTGATGACACCAACGATCGCCAAAATACCTGCTGCTTTCGCTGCGGTTTTTTGGTCGTCAAACGCGTGGTGTAGTGCAATCACACCCAAGTATAGGAATAGAAGAATCAGCTCTGAGGTCAAACGCGCATCCCAAACCCACCAAGCACCCCACATTGGTTTACCCCAAACAGCACCGGTTAGCAGCGCTATGAAGGTAAATACAGCACCAATAGGCGCCATAGCCAATGCAGCCATGTCTGATAATCTCACCTGCCATACCAAGCCGATGAATGCCGCAATTGCCATCGACATGTATACACCCATCGACCAAATTGCAGACGGAACATGGATATAGATGATACGGAAGCTATCGCCCTGTTGGTAATCAGAAGGCGCAAATGCAAGCCCCCACACAGTACCGGCGGATAGACACAATAGCGCTAGGATAGAGAACCATGGCAGAAGTTTACCAGCAAGCTGATAAGAGGTTTCTGCTTTGGCATAGGGATGGAGCCATTTCCACATGTTGTAATCTCACTCTTACTTCATATTGCTTACAGCTATTACAGCTATAATTATTATAATTTATTTGGCTTACTGTCTCTTTCAGTGACTCTATGAGTTTAAAAGCTTCAATTAGTTCACTCTGAACAAACAAAGTGGAAGTGAACGCTTAGTTAACTAGTTTTAATCAGATAATTAACTAGTTAACACTCACTCTCAGCGCTGCGCTTATGGCAAATGGGGTGAGCGTCATTGCGCCCATTAGCATAGCCCCTAACACAGCTAATTGTCCGTTATACGCAACGCCTAGTGCTGCCGCATCAATCGCTGATGTAGCAAATATAAGAATTGGGATATACAACGGCAAAATAAGCAGACTTAACAGCACACCGCCTTTTTGTAATCCAACCGTTAAAGCGACACCAATCGCACCAATAAAGCTTAATGCAGGCGTACCAACCAATAACGTTAAGACCACCGATAACCAAGTATCGAAATCTAAGGACAGCAGTACCGCTAACAACGGACTGATCAATATTAATGGTAACCCTGTCAATAACCAGTGCGCTATGACCTTGGACAATACTACCAACTGCAACGGGATGGGCATCAGCATCATCTGCTCAAGGGCGCCATCTTGGAAATCATCTCGGAATAATCGTTCGAGAGAGAGTAATGCAGAAAGTAAAGCAGCAACCCAAACAATGCCCGCTGCGATACGCGCAAGTAGGTTTGGCTCAGGGCCGATACTCAATGGGAAAAGGGTGATGACAATGATAAAAAACCACAGAGGGTTAAAGATATCGGCTTGGCGACGAAATGCGATCAACAGCTCACGTCGAATGATCGTTGTCATTGAAGAAATCATATTACTCACCCAACTTTATTTTTCTTAGTTTCGGGCTATCAGCAAACATATCTTGGTGTGTGGTTAATAACACAATGCCACCGTTGTCTGCATGCTGAGAAAAAAGAGACTCAAGAACTTTAACGCCCTGCTTATCAATGGCAGTCAGCGGTTCATCTAGAATCCACAACATTTGCTTACTTAGCCACAGACGAGCTAATGCTACACGGCGCTGTTGACCCGCCGAAAGTTGACCTGCAGGCACGTCTTCTCGTCCAGCAAGGCCGACTTGAGCCAATGCATTGTAAAGTTCTTCCTTACTCGTTCCACTGCTGTGAATCGATTGATAGAAGCTCAGGTTCTCATAGGCACTAAGCTCGCGTTTTACGCCAGTTTGGTGACCCAGAAAAAGCAAATTTTGGTGATACACATCTCGACTCGTTTCAATGGACTCACCATCCCAAGAGATAGTACCTTCATCACGATCACCTAAGCCGGTGATAATCCTAAGGAGTGTCGTTTTCCCAGTACCGTTACGACCTTCAACTTGAACCAGCTCACCGGGTTTCAATTGAAAAGACAACGATTCAAATAGAACCCTGTCGTCACGAATAGCAGTTAAATTTGAGACTTCAAGCATAGGTAAATTTAGTCGAGTAATGAAAGGGCTATAGTAGCACACCAATATGGTGACAAAACAGGACTAGGCGTTTTCGATAGAACAAACTCCGTAAGAAACTGTTACCACCGCATCACAATTTACACATTTTCATCAACAAACAAGATACTGCCTTAGATACAAGCACTTATAAACATCGTTCTATATAGAGCTGTCAGGCATAAAAAAAGAAGCCGAAGCTTCTTTTAAGAGGAGTGCACGATAAACATCAATTACTCAACACGCAGCGAGCGCTCAATTTAACGACGTCGAGTTGGGTCTCTGCGCTTATGAGATGCATCTGGTTGTTCATCGTACGATGAAGGGTTACTTCTTAGCGAAGGGATTTTTTCCTTACCCGCGAGCTTATTCTGCAGAGACATCATCAGCTCAGCTTCAGCTTTAGGTAATTCACACTCTTCGATCAGTTCGTTTATCCCTGCACCAAGCTGAACCATCTTCGTTGCACGCGTGTACAAGCGCCCATCGGTATCAACATGTTCCAGCTCTACAATGCGTTCATTCAAGTGCTTGATTAGATCTTGCTGTTCCGTCACTTTCTGACCAAGGCCAACCACGACAGAGCGAACCTCAAGCAATTGCTTGCTCGATTTTTGAAGCTCTTTGTCCAAGTTACGAACTTGCAGGCGTGACTGATCGAGCTGCTTTTGAATCGCACGTTTTACTTTGCTAATCAAAATCACGATGAATAATGTAAAAACCCCGACTCCGGCAATCAGAGCAACAGGGCTTAAAGGAAGCGCTTCAAACATTACAGGTGAGCCATCTCATCCCATTCGTCTTCGCTTAATAGTTTGTTTAGATCTACCAAGATAAGCAGCTTGCCATCACGATTACTAACACCTTGGATGAACTTAGCACTTTCGTCAGTACCAACACTTGGAGTTGTGTCGATTTCAGAAGAACGTAAGTAAACCACTTCAGCAACGCTGTCTACTAGAATGCCAATGACTTGACGCTCAGATTCAATAACGATGATACGAGTGTTGTCTGTGATTTCACCTTGCATCAAACCAAAGCGAGAACGAGTGTCGATAACAGTAACAACGTTACCACG
The DNA here is from genome assembly GCF_021728315.1 of Vibrio sp. L5-1. Classification (NCBI taxonomy): domain Bacteria; kingdom Pseudomonadati; phylum Pseudomonadota; class Gammaproteobacteria; order Vibrionales; family Vibrionaceae; genus Vibrio; species Vibrio sp. L5-1. The sequence continues at coordinate 905,204 of NZ_JAKKCQ010000002.1, forward strand.
CAGGTTAATAATACCTAGAACGTAATCTGGAGCACCCGGTACTGGAGCAATTTCACTGTAGCGAAGTACTTCACGTACCTGCATAACATTAATGCCGTAAGTTTCTTCTTCTAGCTGGAATGTCACCCATTGAAGTACTTCATCATTGGTTGGGTCTTTTCTTACTTCAATTTCACTCATATGAGACATATTTAATCCTCTTGCCGTCGTTACCGACCACTATTATTAACTTGATGCGTTTATTGTTAGCCTAATGCTTATTACTAGCTTAATGCTTTTACATCTAGCCCTGCGTTTAGCATGGCGATCAATGCTTCAACATGAATCAAAGCACACATTTTTTCTTTTACCATACCAGCGAGCCATGGGCGTTTACCTGCCATTTCTCGCCAACGAACTTTATCGGTGTTAAGAAGCTCGGTACCTTTAAGTTCAGTACCCGCAAGCCCCCATAAGCTTTCGCCAAGCATCACTATATATTGATAGTTTTCTTTGTATTCATCATTCGTTAGTTTCTCAGGCATCACCCACTTTGCGGTGTCGACCACATCTAACTGACTCTCTCGGTTTGTTTGCAAACCTAAATACCAAGCAGGCTTACCAATCAAATGGCTTAGCTCTTCAAGGCGATGAATACCACCAAGCTCATCAAGAGGAACAGCAAATGTTACCCCGTTGACATCAAAATACAGTACCTGAAAATCTTCTGTTCGAGCCGTAGTTTCCCAAGATGTAAACCGTTCAATACCGCCAGATTGAGTTTCAACCTCAACCTCAACCTCGGGTTCACTGATAGATTCAATTTCTGACTCTTCAGTGTGAGTTCCGTCTTGCAGAGCTTCAACGTGCGACTCTTCAGCTATTGGTGACTCTTCCGCTATTGGAGACTCGGCTTGCTGCTCAATTGGTCGTTCAACAGGTCGATCAACAACCATTGACGAATCTGACTCTGGGAGGTTCCAGTCTTGAATCTCAGACTCTACAGAAAGCTGAACGGATTCCACCGCAGCATCAAACATTTGCATGTCTGCTTGCTGAGCGATTTTCTGCGTGTTCTGATCCATTAATTCATCAAGATTCAGTTCATCAACCACGTTCGTCGCTTCTAAGCGGCTCAGTAATTTTTGAACGTCTTCCAGATTGGGCACTTCAAATTCAGCTTCTCGCAACTCGGCATAGGTCGAGTAACTCGAATATTTGGGCTCTGGCTCTGGCTCTGGCTCTGGCTCTGGCTCTGGCTCTGGCTCTGGCTCTGGCTCTGGCTCTGGCTCTGGCTCTGGCTCTGGCTCTGGCTCTGGCTCTGGCTCTGGCTCTGGCTCTGGCTCTGCAGATGATGACTCATCGCTGGTCTCGTCAACAAAAAATTCGTCAGAATCCAGCATTTCATCACCTAACAGCGCAGTAAAGTAATCATCAAGTGCTTGTTCACTTGATAAACTTGATCGCGCCATTGTTGATTCTTTATTCGCGCTCATTTATCGCCAGCCTTTCGAGATAAATAAGCAGCTGTTTGTAAGCAAATACACCACGACTACCCGATGCAAAATGAGATGCTGGTAAGCGCTTTAGGCTAGCATCTCGAAACTTAGTGTCTATCGGCACAGCGGAGGTCCAAACTTGATTTGGATAATCTTCTTTTAGCTGAGTTAATGTTTGCAGTGATGCTTTAGTTCGCTTGTCGTACATCGTAGGGACAATCGTCACCTTAAACGGTGTTTTGCGAGACTTCTGCATGATAGCCAAAGTGCGAATCATGCGCTCTAAGCCCTTCATTGCCAAAAACTCAGTCTGTACCGGAATCAAAATACGGTCACTGGCAGCCAATGCGTTGACCATCATCACGCCCAAAATCGGCGGACAATCGATAAGCACATAGTCATAGTCGTCTTTCAAAGCGGCCAAAGCACGCTTCAAGATCAACCCCATACCGCTTCGATTTCCCATCACACGGTCTAATGTTGCCAAAGACATGTGCGCGGGAATAATATCGATACCTTCGACTTCCGTTTGTAAAATCAAAGGTCTTACTGTCGGCGCGTTAAACTCACGCAACTGAAATAGATCAAACAGACTCGATTCCACCGTATCTGAGTCGTAACCCAGATAGGTGGTTAGTGATGCATGCGGGTCAGTATCAACCAACAGAACACGGTGCCCCTTCAACGCAAGTAAACCTGCCAAGGTCACGGTCGAGGTCGTTTTACCAACACCACCTTTTTGGTTTGCAACACTCCAAACAATCATTTCGATTTACCTAAGCTAACCCAACTTCAACCAAAATCCTTTCCGCAATGCGGTCTAGAGGGAGGTCTTCAGTAGAAATGCCAGCTTTTGCTACAGCTTGAGGCATACCATATACAACACAGCTATCTTCGTCTTGCGCCCAGATTGTCGAGCCCGCAGTTTTTAACATACGCGAACCTTCTCGACCATCAGCGCCCATACCGGTCAGTATCATAGACAAGACTTTGTCACCGTAGATCTTCGCTGCAGAGCCGAAGGTTACATCCACACAAGGTTTGTAATTCATTCGGTCGCCGCCATCGATAATTCTTAAGCGAGCAGATCCTGGACGGCCGTCAACCATCATCTGTTTACCACCAGGAGCAAGATAAGCCACTCCAGGTTTCAACACATCTCCGTCTTGTGCTTCGCGAACCTCAATCTTGCATAAGGTATTCAGTCGGCTAGCAAAAGCGGCGGTGAACGTTGCTGGCATATGCTGAACTAACACAATCGGATGTGGGTAGTGTGCAGGGATGCGCGTCAAAATTTTCTGTAGTGCAACAGGGCCACCAGTAGAAGTACCAATTGCAGTTAATTGATACTTTTTACCCGAAGCTCTGAATTTCGCCGTTGATGCAACCGCTGGTTTCACTGCTGAAGCTGCGGCTGAAATCGGTTGGCGCAATGGTGTTGAAGTTGTTGCCGGTGTAGCTGTAGCTCGTGGCGCAATAGGAGCACGGCGCATAAACGCACGCTTTGCTGCAATCTGAATCACACGTTGTTGAAGCAATGCGACAGCATCATCACGGTTACGCGCGATGTCTTCAAACTTCTTAGGTAGGAAGTCTAGCGCACCAGCGTCTAACGCATCTAACGTTGCTCTCGCACCATCATGCGTTAGCGATGAAAACATCAAAATAGGCGTTGGCGACGCAGCCATGATTTCACGAACGGCGGTGATGCCGTCCATGACAGGCATTTCGATGTCCATCGTGATTACGTCAGGTCTCAGCTGTTTCGCTTTCTCAACCGCTTCTTTACCGTTTACTGCTACATCAATGACTTCTAGGCGAGCCTCTGAGTTGATGATCTCGCTAACGCGACGACGAAAAAAACTCGAATCATCAACGACTAATACTTTAATCGCCATATTTATCCTTAAATTAAATTCTTGACGCAGCTGCGTACTGCTTCAACAAGTCCGGCACATCTAGAATCAATGCAATGTGTCCATCACTTGTAATTGTCGCGCCTGCCATTCCTGGCGTGCCCTGTAGTAGTTTATCAAGTGGCTTGATGACTACTTCTTCTTGACCAATAAGCGTATCGACAACGAAACCAACACGTTGACTACCAAGCTGTACGATAACAACATGTCCGTGCCCTTTGCGCAATTCCACAATACCCGCTTTGGGTGCTAGCCAGTTTTGCAAGTAGAACAACGGAATAGACTTATCGCGAACGATGATGGTCAGCTGGCCATCAACCACGTTAGTGCGGCTGAGGTCTAAGTGGAAAATCTCGTTTACAGAAGCCAATGGCAATGCAAATGGATGACCAGCAACACCGACCATCAAGGTTGGCAGAATCGCCAGCGTCAATGGAACCTTGATCGTGATCTTGGTGCCTTGTCCCATCTCTGAATCGATATCAATCGAGCCATTCAGTGTGTTGATCGCTGTTTTCACAACGTCCATGCCTACACCACGACCTGAGATATCCGAGATTTTTTCTTTACTTGAGAAGCCAGGAGCAAAGATAAGATTGAAACATTCTTTGTTTGATAAACGAGATGCGGCATCTTCGTCCATCAGACCACGTTTAACCGCAATAGCACGCAACGTATCAGGGTCCATGCCGCCGCCATCATCAACGATAGCCAGTTCAATGTGGTCACCTTCTTGCGAGGCGGAAAGAATCACTTTACCCGTTTGTGATTTGCCAGCCGCAATACGGGCTTCAGGCATTTCAATACCGTGATCCACAGAGTTTCTCACTAAGTGAATCAGAGGATCGGCAAGTGCTTCAACTAAATTCTTATCAAGATCCGTTTCTTCCCCGCGCATTTCAAGAACAATGTCTTTCTTCAAACTACGAGCAAGGTCGCGGACAACTCGTGGGAAACGACCAAAAACTTTCTTGATCGGCTGCATACGAGTCTTCATTACCGCACCTTGGAGGTCTGCGGTAACAACATCTAAATTCGAGACAGCTTTTGCCATCTCTTCATCGTTACTGTTTAAGCCAAGGCTTACAAGTCGATTACGAACCAACACCAGCTCACCCACCATATTCATGATGGTATCCAGTGTTGACGTGTCGACACGAACTGTAGCGTCGGCTTGTTGTTTCTTCGCTGGTACTTTAACTTCAGCTTTCGCTGGTGCTTCTTTAACAGCGACCGGTGCAGATGGCTTAGGCTTAGGAGCTACTTGTGGAGCAGGCACTGGTGCAATAGGCTTCGCTGCAGCAGGTTTAGTTGCTGCATCTAACTCTTCAATAGTTGGTCCATTACCTGAACCATGTAACTGGTCTAGTAGCTTCTCAAACTCTTCGTCGCTCATCAGGTCATCACCTTCAGACATCGCCGAAACGGGTGCGGAAGAAGGTGCTGGCGGAGGAGGAGGCGCTGAACCTACTGCCGTCGGGCTCTTGCCCGCGCCATGCAGTTCATCTAATAACTTTTCGAATTCGTCATCCGTAATATCACCGTTCTCAGCAACCGGCTGATGAGCAACAGGAGCTGGCGGCGGTGTTGGTACAGAAGATGCTGTTGGTGAACCACCTTTACCATGAAGCTCATCAAGCAGACGCTCAAACTCATCTTCAGAGATATCATCCACTGAAGATGCACTAATGCTTGCGCTTTCGACGATCGGTTCAGCAGGCGCTTCAAAAGCGGGTTCAGCGATTACTGGTGCTGGGGCTTCTACTGGAGCAGCTTCATCGGTCGACTGTGGTTTACAGAGGCGGTGAAGTTCATCCAATAAAGCTTGATCAGCTGGCACTAAAGGTTCCTGATCTTGCACGGCTTGAAACTGTACATTAACTGTATCTAGAGCCTGCAGCATCGTATCCATCAAACCTGATGTTACGCTGCGCTGGCCGTTTCGTAGAATGTCGAACACATTCTCAGCACCATGACAAGTATCCACCAGCTCAGTCAATGCTAGGAAACCAGCACCACCTTTTACTGTATGGAAACCACGGAAAATAGCATTTAATAGGTCTTTGTCGTCAGGGTTATTCTCAAGCTCTACCAGTTGTTCTGATAGGAGTTCAAGGATCTCTCCTGCTTCGACTAAAAAGTCCTGAAGAATATCTTCGTCTAAATCGTAGCTCATACGTTACCTTTAAAATCCAAGACTGGATAACAAATCGTCGACTTCATCTTGAGATGCAACAGCATCTTCACGCTCTTCTGGGTTCAGAATCGGACCTTCAGGCGCGATAGATGCTTTCTTCTCTGACTCTGGAGTTGGCTCTGTTTGATTCGCACCGAATACGGTGAGAATCTCGACCAAACGTCCTTCAACCTCATTCACCAAGGTAATAACTTTGCTAATTATCTGCCCAGTTAAATCTTGGAAATCCTGAGCCATCAAGATTTCAGTCAATTGTCCACGTAGTTCAGTACTATCGCCTTCTACTTGGACAAGCAATCCATCAATGCGGTGACATAAAGCTTTAAATTGTGCCAGCTCAATGCGGCCATGCATCAGTTCATTCCATTGAGGCCTTACTTGAAGTAAACACTCGTGTAGGTTGTCTGCAATTGGCATACAACGATCGACAGCGTCCATCGTCTTATTTGCCGCAACTTCCGTTTTATCAATGACATACTGAAGGCGATCCCTTGCATCAGGGATTTCATCATTTGCGATAACGCTGATGCGCTCATCGAAATTAAATTGAGTCAAAGAGTCATGGAGGTCGCGAGTCAAACTTCCTATTTCTTGAAGCATTGGATTGTCTTGAAGACTAAAATTGTCTTCATAAATGCTTCTAACAAGAGAATCAGCATCTTGCTGCTCATCGTTCTCAAGCAGCTCTACTAATTTTTTTGCTTGTTCTAATGAAATCATCCTGAGTTCGGCCTTACTCCGCATACTTTGTGCGCTTAGGCTATCGAGATAAACAGAGAACTTATCGGTCAGTGTTTGCCTAGAAGTGCCTAAAACTTATTGATGCTTATAAGCGATCAAAAATCTTATCAAGTTTCTCTTTCAGCGTTGCAGCAGTGAAAGGCTTCACAATGTAACCATTAACACCCGCTTGCGCTGCTTCGATGATCTGCTCACGCTTCGCTTCCGCAGTGATCATAAGCACTGGAAGGTGCTTAAGTTCTGCATCTGCGCGAATGTGTTTAAGCAGGTCAATACCTTGCATGCCTGGCATGTTCCAGTCAGTTACCACGAAATCAAATTCGCCTTTTTTCAGCATAGGTAACGCGGTTAAGCCATCGTCTGCTTCTTGAGTGTTGTTGAAACCTAAATCGCGAAGTAGGTTTTTAACAATTCGGCGCATCGTTGAAAAATCATCAACAATGAGAATTTTCATGTTTTTGTTCAAATTAGCCTCCACTGAATAGAATCAGTGTTGTTAGTCGTTCTGTGTCCAAGCACTTAACTTAGTGCGTAAACGCTGCATAGATTGGCTCAGTATTTGGCTGACACGAGATTCGCTGACACCTAGCACTTCCCCAATCTCTTTTAAATTGAGTTCTTCGTCGTAATAAAGCGAAAGCACGAGGCCTTCCCTTTCCGGAAGTTGTTTTATCGAATCGATCAAAGCTTGACGGAATGACTCATCAGCAACCCCTTGAAAGGGCGTATTATCTTGAGAGTCTTCATTCGGAGATATTACATCATCTGAGACGCCTAAATCTTCGATCCCGACCAGTCTTGAGCAATTAATATCAGTTAAAGCGTTGTGGTACTGGTCTAAACTCAGCCCCATGTGCTTTGCCACTTCGGCATCACTTGGGTCGCGGTTGAGGGTACCCTCTAATTCCGCGATTGCACTGCTGATTTCTCGATTGTTTTTATGAACCGATCTCGGCACCCAGTCACCACGGCGAATGTCATCCAACATAGCTCCGCGAATCCGAATACCTGCATACGTCTCAAAGCTTGCGCCTTTGGTACCATCATAGTTTTGTTGCGCTTCAATCAAGCCAATCATGCCAGCTTGAATTAAGTCATCAACCAAGACATTAGGCGGTAATCGCCCCAACAAGTGATGAGCGATACGTTTAACCAACACAGAATACTTCTCAAAAAAAGCCTGTTGGCTATTGTGATTAGCATGTTGATCGTAAGTAAGCGCTTTATTCACCAAATGGTTCCTCTATAAATTCAGTACGATTCAGCAGCCTTTCAACAAAGAACTCCAAGTGTCCACTTGGCGTTTTTGGTATTGGCCAGGTCAATGCTTTATTAGCCAAAGAGCTGATTGCCAATGCAGCTGGAGAGCGAGGGTACGCATCTACTACGATTTTCTGTCTCTTGACTGATTGACGTACTTTATCATCTAAAGGAATACATGCTACGAGTTCGAGGCTCACATTCAAGAAGCGCTCTGTGACCAAAGTCAACTTTGCAAATAATTCTCGGCCTTCGCGGTAGCTTCTGACCATATTTGCAACAATTTTGAATCGCTGAACTTGGTGCTCTCGGCTCAAAAGCTTGATCAGTGCATATGCATCTGTGATTGAGGTAGGCTCATCACAAACCACAACAACCACGTCTTGCGCCGCTCTTGAGAAGCTAATTACCATGTCTGAAATACCCGCAGCGGTATCAACCAACAAGATATCCATCTCATCTTCAAGCGAACCAAATGCACGAATCAACCCAGCGTGTTGAGCGTGTGAAAGTTCAGTCATGCTTTGTGTGCCAGATGTCGCTGGAATAATTCTAATTCCGTGCGGCCCTTCGACAATCGCATCCTTAAGTTCACATTCGCCAGCCAACACATGACCCAGGTTTCGTTTAGAACGAATGCCCAGCATGATGTCTACGTTAGCCAGCCCTAAGTCGGCATCCAGTACCATGACTTTCTTGCCTTGGCGAGCCATACAAATAGCCATACCTAACGTCACATTCGATTTACCGACGCCTCCCTTACCACCGGTTACAGCGATAACTTTTGTGAGTGAAGGCTTGGTTAAGCGACGGAGGCCGCTAGCTTGATCGTGTATCATATTCTCATTCATATTTATCCGCCGCCTAGAGCCCTTCAGAATCGCTATTCCAGTAATGAGGTTCATTCTCTGTAGATTTTTCTAATAACTCATTGGCCTTAGCAATCATATACTTTGGCTGAGCTATGACGATATCTTCAGGAACTCGTTGACCATTTGCTATGTAAGCAACTGGTAATGCATTTTGTATTACCACACTGATGAACTCACCCAAGCTAAGGGATTCATCCAGCTTAGTCAGGATACATCCCGACAACGGGATTCTTCTAAAGTGTTCAATGGTTTCTTGTAGTACTTTGCGCTGTGCGGTTGCAGGCAACACAAGGTAACTATTGATAACGGAACCACTCTCTTGCATCAATGTGTCTAACTGCTCAGATAGGCGAACATCTCGTTGTCCCATGCCTGCAGTATCGACCAGAATCAGGCGACGATTACGTAACTGATATATTACATCGGCCAATTCACTAGAATCTTTAGCAACTCTTACAGGACAACCCATAATTCGACCATAAATCGATAACTGCTCATGTGCACCTATACGATATGTATCCGTTGTCACTAGTGCGACGTTGTCGGCGCCATATTCCATGGCTGCGCGTGCTGCTAGCTTAGCAACCGTCGTTGTTTTACCTACGCCAGTCGGGCCCAATAAGGCCACAATACCACCGCGTTTTAAAATATCTTTTTGCGTTACTGAGATCTGGTCAGCAACCAGTGCTAACAAGGCCTTCCATGCACGTGCAGGCTTGGTATCTTCAGGGATGTAGCAAGCCATTTGATCGGCAAGTTCGGCAGATACACCCATACGTTCAAGGCGTTTGATAAGCATTGCTCTAAGCGGTTCACGACGCTCAACTTCTTGCCACATTAGCCCTGATACTTGATGCTCTAACAAACGACGAATTGAGGTCATCTCTTCACGCATCGTCTCCATTTCTGCATCTGAACCTTTCGATTGAGGGTTCTCACGACCACGATCATAACGGGTAGGATCCAAACGAGGTGCTGGACGCTCTACTCTGCGGTCTTCGGCAATCAATTTAGATAAGCCGGTTTCACGAGCAAATGCTGAATCGAGGCTCCCGTGAGTTTGTTGGTTACCGGAAGACTGCTGATTACCGGAAGATTGTTGACTGCCAAGAGACGGCTGGTTGCCGAGAGACTGACGATTACTATGCGGCTGCTGATTACTATGTGGCTTATGACCCGTGCTGGATTGGCGATTTAGCAATGCTGACAACGAGTCTTCGTTTTCAGCGCGGTGCTGTGGCTCATCATCGGCGCCATGACTGTATTGCTTTAGCATATTCGCAAAGCGTTTAGTCATTGAGCGTCCACCTTCAGCACTTGTCTGTAGGCTAACCTTGTCATCGTCTAATTGACGACGCCCTGCCGGTGCTGCGGGTGCGGCCATTTGCGTATATTGGCTTTGCGCAGGCTGCTGAGGTTTATTTAATCTCTGGCTCGCTGTCGACGGGCTAGATTCGCCATCAATAGCGGCAACAATTTCCACGCCACCTGCGACCTTTTTGTTAGACATGATCACCGCTTCTGAGCCAAGTTCTTCTTTAACTTGGAGCAGTGCGGTTCGCATATCTTTTGCAAAAAATCGTTTAATTTTCAATTCGATCGTCCGTTCTAATTAGGCGGCTTAATTACCAACAGCTTGTACTATACGTATCTGCTTTTCGTCCGGTATCTCTTGGTAAGATAACACTCTCAAGCTTGGGATCGTGTTCTTCACGAACTTAGCCAGAGTTGAACGCAATACACCAGAGGTCAGTAGCACTGCTGGCTCACCTTTCAGCTCTTGCTCTTGTGTGGCATGGCTGAGTGAGGTCTGTAAACGTTCGGCTAAACCAGGTTCAATACCAGCAGATTCTCCGCCGGATGCCTGCATGGTTTGATGCAAGATTTGTTCCAGCTCTGGAATCAAGGTTATTACGGGCAACTCTGGCTCTATACCATTGATTTCTTGAACAATTAGTCGTTTCAAAGAGATACGAACAGCCGCCGTAAGTATGTCAGGTTCTTGACTCTTACTTGAGTACTCCGACAAAGTTTGGACTATTGTTCGAATATCACGAATTGGAATGGCTTCATTCAATAGGTTCTGTAGCACTTTCACAACGACGCCAAGCTGTAATTGGTCCGGTACAAAGCCTTCCACCAGCTTAGGCGTTGAGCGGCTAAGCATCTCAAGTAAGTTCTGAACTTCTTCGTGACCAATCAGTTGTGATGCGTTATTCGTTAGCTGTTGACTGAGGTGAGTGGCCAACACGGTTGATGAATCAACAACCGTGTAACCTAAGGCTTGCGCATGTTCACGCTGCTCTTCACGAATCCACACCGCTTCTAGACCAAAGGCAGGGTCAATCGTCGGCTCACCATCGATCATTCCATACACTTGACCTGGGTTAATGGCTAATTCCATATCCGGCTTAATCTCAGCCTCACCAACCGCAACCCCCATTAAGGTGAGTCGGTAACTGTTTGGCGTCAATTCTAGGTTATCGCGGATGTGTACTGCTGGGATCAAGAAACCAAAATCTTGAGACAGCTTCTTACGCACCCCTTTAACGCGTTCAAGCAGTTCGCCACCTTGGTCTCTGTCAACTAGAGGAATCAAGCGGTAGCCAACTTCTAAGCCAATAATATCAACAGGCTGAACATCATCCCACGAAAGTTCTTTCTGAGAACCCGTCTCCCCACTCGCTTCAACCGTAGCTGGAAGGTTGGGTTGTTCGGCTTTTTTCTTGTTCTTTTTATCAATGTAATAGGCACCTGCACCTGCAACGACAGCAAGGCTCAAGAACGAGAAATGCGGCATACCCGGCACAATACCCATGATGCCAAGGATTGCAGCAGTGATCATAAGGGCTTTAGGATTATCGAACATTTGGAAGACAAGCTGCTCGCCCATGTCTTCATCGGTGTTTTGACGCGTAACCATCATCGCTGCAGCAATAGAAAGTAATAGCGATGGAATTTGAGCAACCAGACCATCACCGATAGTCAGTAGTGTATAGATTTCGATTGCTTCACCAAAACCAAGGTCAAACTGAACCATACCAATACTCAAGCCACCAATAATGTTGATGAACAAGATCAAGATACCAGCGATCGCATCACCTTTAACAAACTTAGATGCACCGTCCATTGAACCGTAGAAATCGGCTTCTTTGGTCACTTCAAAACGTCGAGTACGAGCCTGATCTTGGTCGATCAAACCTGCATTTAAGTCGGCATCGATTGCCATCTGCTTACCCGGTAAAGCATCAAGGGTAAAACGTGCACTTACTTCCGAGATACGACCCGCACCTTTGGTGACAACCATGAAGTTGATGATCATCAGGATCAAGAACACCACCAAACCAACCGCATAGTTACCACCGATAACCACGTTACCAAAGGCTTCGATAACGTTACCGGCAGCGTCACCACCCTCATGGCCATGGAGCAATACCACACGTGTCGAAGCAACGTTCAAGGCCAAGCGGAGCAGAGTCGCAATCAGGAGTACGGTCGGGAATGCAGCGAAGTCTAAAGGCCGACGGGTATAAACCGAAACCAATAGCACAACCATAGACAGTGCAATGTTGAAGGTGAAGAACATATCCAACAAGAAAGCTGGAATGGGCAGCACCACCATAGCTAGCGTTGCAAGCACCATAACAGGCGCGCCAATCGCAGGCATGGCACGGTTAGGAATTTTAGGTAGCTTGTCCGCAAAAGGCAGGGTGAATTTCATAAATCTAGGCAGTTTCGCTATGTTGTAGCTATCTCACTAAGCAGATTGAGGCCTAGGTCTAAGCTATGTTGCTATGGGCTAATATGTTCGGAATTGATATAGCAAACACTGTACCAACATCTCACGTCAAATTATCGCCATCACCTCGGAAACAAGAGGGGTAGCTAAGTTGCTATTATCAGGGTTCATCAAGCTGAGCTCAAGCAATTGATCTAATGTCGTAAATCAGGTGGGATCGGCATATTAGAATCTTGCAGTTTTGGCCTCTCTCCACCTTTTTTTCGGTATTGCTTAAGCTGGAAAACATATGCAAGTACTTGTGCAACTGCCGCAAACAGACCGTCAGGAATTTGTTGTTCTAGCTCTGTGGTGTGATAAAGCGCCCTGGCCAATGGCGGTGCTGGAATAATATAGATGTCATTTTCTCGTGCGATTTCACGGATCTTCATCGCCATGTGATCGACACCTTTAGCAACCACAATTGGTGCCTTATCTTGATTCTGCTTATAGCGCAGCGCCACTGAAAAGTGTTCCGGGTTGGTCACAATCACATCCGCTTGAGGAACGTCAGCCATCATTCGTCGTTGAGCGGCTTCTCGTTGCAGCATACGAATACGCCCTTTTACTTCGGGCTTACCTTCCGTGTCTTTGAATTCGTCTTTGACTTCTTGCTTGGTCATCTTCAGCTGATCGGCGTGTTGCCAAATCTGGAATGGGATATCAATGGCGACCACGATGAGTAGAGAACAACTGATCAACAGGATGAAGTTAAGCAAAATATCTAAGGCATGGAATATATTCTGTGGGTACACATCCATACTCAACTGCATCAAGTCATGTTGAGAAGCTTGAATCAGGTAAATGGCCATGCCCGATACCAAAGCCACTTTCAAGATAGATTTCAGCAGTTCAACCCAGCTTTGTAAGCCAAACATACGCTTGATACCACTCAAAGGATTGAGCTTAGATGCCTTTGGCATAGCGGCTTGCATTGAGAAATTGACCCCACCAACACCCGCAGCGCCAATCACAGCAGCAACGAACAAAGTGATTAGAATCAAGAACAGTGGAAACAACAAGTTTACTAGTGCGCCACCCGCTATTTCCAGTAGTTTGTTAGTATCAAAAATCTCGTCACGACTGAGTGAAAACAGGCGTTGCATGGCCTCGAACAAAGCCTTCGCCATCGATTCGCCAAACCACATTAAAGAAATCGCACCGACTATCAATACCGATGCTGACGCCAGCTCTTTTGACCTTGCAACCTGCCCTTTCTCTTTGGCCTGTTGCAAGCGTTTGGGCGTGGCGTCTTCTGTGCGCTCTTGGCCGTCTGACTCTGCCATTTCAGTCTCCTAGCAATCTAACCGGATTAGACGACATATCTGTTGCTCGCCTTGTATCCAAAATAGCTCATAGTGGCTAAACAATCCGCCAAGGATGTACCAACAAAGTAACAGACCCACGAGTAGCGCAAATGCAAAACCCAAAGAAAATATGTTTAGCTGAGGTGCAGCACGTGTCATTACACCAAATGAAAGGTTAATCGTCAGCAGCGCAATAATACCCGATAACGACATCGCTAATGCTGTTTTGAACATGATTCCAAGCCACAATGCCAGCTCTCTGAAATCGACGGCGGTTAAAGAGCCACTGCCAATCGGCAAGGTTTTAAAACTGAACACCACCAATTGCAGCATTTTCAAGTGGCCATCGGTCGCCAAGAAAAACATGGTCGCCAACAGCATGAACAGTTGGCCAAGTACTGGCGTATTTTGACCGTTCGCAGGATCGACCATAGAGGCAAAACCCAAACTCGATTGCATACCTAAAATCTGACCGAGCATAACAAAAGTTTGAATCAAAAACTGAGTAACAAACCCCATGGCGACACCAATCACGATTTGTTCAAATACCGTCAAGAATCCTTGGAAGGACAGCAGCTCAATCTCTTTAGGAACTGCTGGGATTGCGGGCATCACAGCAAAGGTGATCGCCAAACCTAAATACAGACGGATACGCGGCGACACAAAGCGTGCCCCTGTTACCGTCATCACCATCAGCATGGCTGAGATGCGAGTGTATGGCCAAAAATAATTGGCTAACCACTCTAGTACAAGGCTCGTTGGGTATTCCATATTGGTTTAATACAGAACTTGCGGCAAGCGTTCGATGAGTTCGAAAAAAAACTCCATCATCATCTGAGTCATCCAGTGAGCAAACATCATCAACGCCAATAACGTCACGATCAAACGCGGTAGGAAACTCAATGTTTGTTCGTTGATAGACGTCGCAGCTTGGAAAACCGCTACGACTAAACCAATCAATAGGCTAGGAATAATAATGGCACATACCATTATCAGTACCATCCAAAGTGCATCTCGGAACAACTCTACGAATATTTCAGGATTCATTATTCCCCCAGCTACAAGGCAAAACTGCCGGCGAGAGTGGAGAGTATCAAGTTCCAACCATCAACAAGAACGAACAGCATCAACTTAAATGGTAACGATACAATCATCGGTGACAACATCATCATACCCATAGCCATTAATACCGAGGCGACCACCAAGTCGATGATTAAGAAAGGTAAGAACAGCATGAAGCCAATTTGGAAAGCCGTTTTCAACTCCGATGTGATAAACGCTGGAATCAGAACCGCCATGGAAACATCTTCAGGGTTAGTTACTTCCGCACCCGAGATCTCAACAAAGGTTTCTAGATCTTTGATTCGGGTTTGTTTGAGCATGAAAGACTTGATCGGGCCTTGGGCAACGTCGAACGCCTGTCGTGCCGATATTTGTTCATTGAGATAAGGCTGAACCGCTTGCTCATTCACTTGATTGATCACTGGTGACATGATGAAAAAGGTCAAAAATATCGCGATCCCAATAATCACTTGGTTTGAAGGCGTTTGTTGGAGACCCATTGCCTGACGCAAAATAGACATCACCACCACAATACGGGTGAACGACGTCATCAAAATTACCATTGCCGGCAAGAAGCCAAGCATGGTCATTAGAGCCAATATCTGTAAATTGATCGAGTAGTCTTCACCACCGTTAGCATTAGTCGTCATGGTAAAGGCAGGAATACCACCACCATTTCCCGTTAAGCTGCCTGTGGTCATGGTTTGCGATGTAGCTTGATCTTTTTCCATCGAGCTGATGGTTACCGACTCAGAGCCAGCCGTATTCGCAGGGATAACTGTGCCGTCTTCGGCCTGCGCAAATACCGACCCACTGAATACGATAGAGCAGAGAAGAATGAGCTGAACTAACAGCACTTTTACCGTTCGGAATGATCCGATTTGGTAAAAGTAAGATGAATTCGAAAATCCGTTACTTATTTGCATCTTTTTTTATTAGCTGGGAAAGCTGACTTGAAAACGTACTTTTTTCCAGCATCTCCTGAGTAAGAGGTTTATCGAGCTTAGAGATCAGCTGAATGGATTGCGTAGTAATGCCGACTAAGAACTGTTCATCACCCGCTTGAACAATCGCAATGCGTTCTTTAGTTCCAACAGGAATTTGTCTA
The DNA here is from genome assembly GCF_021728315.1 of Vibrio sp. L5-1. Classification (NCBI taxonomy): domain Bacteria; kingdom Pseudomonadati; phylum Pseudomonadota; class Gammaproteobacteria; order Vibrionales; family Vibrionaceae; genus Vibrio; species Vibrio sp. L5-1. The sequence continues at coordinate 920,923 of NZ_JAKKCQ010000002.1, forward strand.
ACAATGGCTAGGCCTTGTTGATTCGACATCGCTGGCACTTGCATTCGCTTGAGTAACCAAGCAATAAATAAGATGAAGGCGATAACGAAAATTAGCGACCCAAAAGTGGTCGCTAAATCTAGAGAAGGAGGCGCAGCAAAGGCAATAGAAGGCGTAGACAACAGCCCTATTCCCAATGTTCCACGGGACAAGCGTGTGATTTCACGAAACAAGCCGGTCACTCCGCTAAACAAACCAGCTATCCCGTGAGACGAGCCCACCAATCTTTTTGGCGAAAAGCGCATTAACGTAGCTTCTTAATTCGTTCTGTTTGGCTAATTACGTCAGTCAAACGAATACCAAATTTGTCGTTCACCACAACCACTTCCCCGTGCGCAATCAGAGTACCGTTAACCATCACGTCTAGTGACTCACCAGCAATTCTATCGAGCTCTACAACCGAACCTTGGTTCAATTGAAGTAAGTTACGGATACTGATCTGAGAACGGCCAACTTCCATCGAGATAGTCACTGGGATATCCATGATGGTATCCAGTTTACGACGCTCATCTTCAGAAATCGGAGACGATGAATCGGTTAGTTCATCAAGTGGTGCCGCAAGCACATCATCAACATCAATTGACGGTGCTAAAGGGTCTTCACCAAGTGCTGCAGCCCATTCGTCTGCTAGCTTTTGATCTTCACTAGGTTCCATTACCAATTCCTATACTTTTATCTATTTTGCTATTCGTCATCATCGCTGTTTTCGAGCTCAGACATTAGGTCTTTGCCTAGAAAAGCGAGATCAGTTTTGACCACATGCGGTCTTTGAATTTTTTCCGAAATCTGTACCGCGAGCTTCTCACCAGAACGCCCCATTTTCACACGATAAGTCGGCAGCTCTTCGACAAACATCGTCGCGTGTTCAGGCATGTTCATGGGAATGACATCCCCTGGGCGCAGCTCCATCAAATCACGTAGGGAAATATCTTGCTCTAACAAGTTCACGCGAAAATTGACTGGCACATCCATGATTTCATCACGCAGTGCGGTGCTCCAACGAACGTCGGTTTCCATTTTGTCTGATTGAACACCGGCATCAAGCAATTCACGAATCGGCTCAACCATGGAATAAGGCATCACGACGTGGAAATCACCACCACCGCCATCCACTTCAATGTGGAATGAACTCACAACAATCACTTCGGTTGGGCTCACAATGTTCGCCATGCTTGGGTTCACTTCAGAATCCAAATATTCAAACTCAACCCCCATCACTGGAGACCAAGCTTCTTTGTAATCTTCAAAAACAATTTTCAGCAATAACTGAATAATTCGTCTTTCTGTTGGCGTGAATTCACGGCCTTCAATCTTGGCGTGGAAACGGCCGTCACCACCGAAAAAGTTTTCTACAAGAATAAATACAAGGCGTGCTTCCATAGTGATCAGCGCCGTGCCCTTCAACGGGCGGAAACGAACCATGTTTAAACTGGTGGGTACATACAATGTGTTTTGGTACTCACCAAACTTCATCATTTGTACGCCATTGATCGACACTTCAGCCGTTTTACGTAACATATTGAACAAACTGATCCGCATATGACGTGCGAAGCGCTCGTTAATAAGTTCAAGGGTCGGCATTCGACCACGGACGATTCGATCTTGAGATGAGAAGTCGAAATTGACCGCACTGTCATTCTCGGTTTCTAAGACATCTTCAACTTCTTCAACATCATCAACGCCATGTAATAGCGCATCAATTTCGTCTTGGCTTAATAAATCGGTCACAAATTACCTATTGAATTACGAAGTCAGTGAATAACACTTTTTCAATCACAGGCTGGCCAACAGCTTGAGCCAGACTTGCTTTAATATCTTCAGTTGCCTTGTCACGCAGTTCAATTCGCCCAGTGGGTGAGCGTAATTGATCGACCGTTGCCGAAGCGAACGTGGCCAGTAGCGTACTTTCTACGAGTGGAGAGTGGTAGCGTGCGAGGTCTTCATTCTTACTGCCACGTACCATCAGCTGTGCTTTTATCTGAACTAGGCGATCTTTTTTATCCCCCGCCACGTTGAACAAGAAAGGCTGAGGAATATTAACATACATGACAGGCTCTGCTGCGACCACTGCGGTGGCTGGCTGAGACTGAGATTCAGAGGCACTATCATCGGAGCCTAAGAAAAAGAACAGCGCACCACCTATGCCAAGCAGCAAAACGACTACCGCTATAATGATGATAAGGAGCTTGCTCTTCCCTTTAGGTGCATCTTGTTCTTCTGCCATACTTTACTCTAACTTCCTGTTCTTTCGATTAACTGACGGTTCTTTCTATTAACTGACAGTACTTTCTATTAACTGATGATTCTTTCTATCAAGCGTTCTTAGCCTGATATTATGCATAATAACTAATTCCATCACGCTTTGATGCGACATTCAATTCAAGATTGCTGCCACTATCAAGGTTTTCATCACCTTGGCCATCATTTGTGCGGTTAGTGCCGGATTGTTGCTCACCATTGTTGTATCTATCCTGTCCCTGACCAGAGCTCTGTTGCTGAACTGACGAATCGGCTAGTTGTAGGCCTTGTTGAGCAAGCATCTCCCTCAAGCGAGGTAAGGTTTGTTCAATCACATCTCTTGCCTGTTGATTACTAACCGTAAAGTGCACGTTCGCCACATCATTATTCATGGTCATTCGTATTTTCATCTGACCCAATTCTGGTGGGTCGAGACGAATGTCCAAGTTCTTGAGGTTCTTCGACATCATCATTTGGACTTTTTCCGCAACCTGCTCATTGGCTAACTCTTTGGTGAGCTGTAAAGGCGCTTGTTGAGCAGCTTGAATTTCAGCTCGTGTAGGTGCTGAACCAACCGTTGCTGTACCTTGTGCACCAGCCGCAGAAGCGATCTGCTGGGCCAAGGTCGAATCTTTAGAATCTTCTTTAGCACCCGCTTTACCCAAACCAGACAATGCAGCGGCACCAGCGCCCGCTTTAAGAAGCGCGTCAGTCGAGCTTGCTTTTGTGGCCGCTGGCGTTGCATTCATCGCTAAGCTTTGTGCCGTTAAGCTTGGGTCTAAAGCCGCTTGCTGCTGCATTGGAGCGGCATTCCCTTGTTGTAATTGCTGAACTGCTGCCTGTTGAGCCGCATGCGCATTATTGGCGTGCAGCATTGCCGCCTTATCCGTAAGAGCATTATTTGTTGATTGAGAAGCGGCCTGCGCTGATACTTGTTGTGCAGCCGTCGCTACTGCAGCTGTTGATGCCACCGCGGCTAAGGCTTTGGCTTCATTTGAATCAGTGTTGTCCCAATCAATAGCGGCGGGTTCACCGGGTGTGCTGTTCACGTTCGGAGCTTGGCTTAGTAAAGCCGTTGCTTGCTGTTGAACATTGGTTAGCTGTTGATTTAATACTTCTAAGTTAGAAGTTGCTTGAGCCAGCGCAGCTTGCTCATCGACGGTCAACTTAGCGCCACTTTGTTGCTTATGAACCAGACCATCGACAACAGACTGTTCTGATTCGATCTGTCCATTCAATTGGTTTAACGCTTTGGTATGGGCATCAACCTGTTTTGCAAGTTCCATATCCGCTGCTGAGAGTGCTTGACTCTGATCGGCAGCAACCGAACTGGCCGCGTTCTTTTGGCGCAACTCTCGGCTCATACTCGCTTCAATTTGTTCTGGGGTGACGCCTTTATCCATCAACTGTCGAATTTCATCATCAGTCAACTGTGATACACCCTTACCTCCGGTAAGCACGGCAATTTCAGAATCGATCTCAAGACCGTTTTCTTGATTTGTTGCATTGGTTTGTTGTGCCGGTTTACCCACGGTGTCGGTCGCAAGAACGCCCACAGCAGTCGCACCTACAATCTTGCCTTGAGCTTCATCAGCCTTCACTTGCTGAGGCAAGCCTTTGCCGTTGTCAGGTTGATTCAGTGTTTTGTTTGCCTCGTCCAACTGACCAAGCAATTTATTGCCTTCACTCATCGCAGCACTAGCTTGAGATGCCCCCTGAGCATTCAGCTCTGCGGATTGTGTATCAGAATCACTATTAACCAGAGCTTTCTGGGACTGGTCACCTTTGGGCTGAGCCGCAGCCAAGGTATCGTCATCAGACGGTTTCGACGAGGCTTTATCGCTCGACGGTGAATTTAGTTCAGACGTATGTTCAGTAGCTGCGTTGCTAGTAGCCGTATTTTCAACATCCCTCGCTGCTTTAGCTTGCTTGGTTTGAGCTTCGCTAGCCTCATCAGCGTTCTTAGACTCAGTTGAATCACCTTTAGTCTTTTCAGCCGATACTTCGTCTTCCGAAGAGGTCTGTTTATCGTTAGATTTTGAGGCGTCATCAGTGTCTTTTACTGCCGCTTTGCTGTCACTTTCTTCAAAGCCTAGCGCTTCTTTAAAAGACTCTAAGAAACCTTTAGAGTCGCCGGTCTCTTCTACCTTTGAAGAGGCAGAACCGGTGTCCAACAACGATGACGTTTTGTTGGTCGCTGAATTTGAGGAAAGGCTAACATTCATATATACAAGCTCTATCTACTAGCTTTGCTGCCATAAATCGGACAACAAAAAGAAAGTCGGGTGCTTTTCATGCCTTTACTGGGCATAACGCGCAATTTTATATAAAACGGAGCAAGAAACATGCCTATTAGTTCTGTTCTCACAATCTGAACGGCAACACCTTCGTCATTCAGGGCTTAGGATCACATCTTCTTTCGGCCATACATCAGCGTCGAGAACTCATCCATTTGCTTTTGTTCTCTTTGATCTTGCAGCTTTGCCTTCTCTTTCTGTTTTTTCTCCATCAACCACTCGTAGGATTTACGCTTTTTACGTAGCTCCATCCAGTAGTTTTGGCAGTTGTCGACTTGGTTTTTAAAATGGTGCTCCGCTTCTCTCTGTTTAGATAATGTTTCATCTAGTTGAGTTAAAAAACGGTTCAAGTGACCATACTGACTCGCTGTGAGTCCTGCTTTTCCGCGGTCAATAAGTTGCTGACAGTAATCAAGTCGGTACTTTTCAATCTGAGCGACCTGCTCATAGTAACCTTGAAGCTCTGAATTCGCTTTGTTGAGCGCGAGTACGGCTTGGTTCTCTTGATCCTTGGCTTGGTCGAGCAAAAATTCTAATGCGTTATCCATGACTAACCTTATTCATTCGTTAGCCACCCAATACATGTTTCAACATGTTGACACACATGTCATAGGGAACCGTTTCTTTCATTTTTTGCTGTAGGTACTCATCCAACCTCGGTTTCAAGGTGAAGGCACTATCAATGGCAGGATCAGTCCCCGGTTTGTAAGCGCCAATCGATACCAAATCTTGGTTTTTACGACAGATAGACAGTACTTGGCGCACCGCTTTCGACATCAATACATGTTCTTCGGTGGTGATTTGCGGCATAACACGACTGACGGATTTCTCGACATCAATCGCAGGATAATGTCCGGCATCAGCCATCTCACGCGATAAAACGATGTGACCATCAAGAATCGCTCGTGACGCATCGGCAATGGGGTCTTGTAAGTCATCACCTTCAGTTAAAACGGTAAAGAAAGCCGTGATAGAGCCTTGTTCATCGTTGCCGTTACCCGCACGTTCCACCAGCGCAGGAAGCTTGGCGAATACTGATGGCGGATAACCTTTAGTTGCTGGCGGCTCACCCACAGACAGAGCAATTTCACGCTGAGCCTGAGCAAAACGGGTCAATGAATCCATTAATAAAAGAACATCTAAACCTTGGTCGCGGAAGTACTCAGCTACAGCCAGTGCAGTTTGGCAACCTTTCAATCGCATCAGCGGCGATGAATCCGCAGGAGCAGCGACCACCACAGATCGTTTGCGTCCATCTTCGCCAAGAATCTCTTCAATAAATTCTTTAACTTCTCGTCCACGCTCACCGATTAGACCCACCACCACCACTTGCGCGGTTGTGCCTCGAGTCATCATCCCGAGCGTGACCGACTTACCGACACCGGAACCAGCAAACAGACCAATACGCTGACCTTTACCTACCGTCAGCAAGCCGTTTATGGCCTTCAAGCCGACATCGAGCGGTTCAGAAATCGGTTTTCGAGCTAAAGGGTTGATTGGCTCAGCATTAAATGAAGCGCGTTGTTCGGTATAGATGGGACCTAGCCCATCAAGTGGATTACCCACACCGTCGATCACTCGGCCAAGCAATTCCATTCCAACAGGGATACCGCTTTCAGTGGTCACGGGGGTCACACGAGCGCCAGGTAATATCCCAGTGATTTGTTCACTCGGCATCAAAAATAAGTTATCGCCAGAGAAGCCGACGACTTCGGCTTCCATCTGACCAGACATGGTTTCTACTAAACACAGGCTGCCGATGGGTGCTTTACAGCCGGTCGCTTCAAGCGTTAAGCCAACAACGCGTACTAACTTACCAGAGGCAATTGGTCGCGATTTTAGCCCTTCGACTTTGTATTGGCTAAGACGATTTGCTAATTCAAGCATTACTCATGACCCTGATGACGGTTTGCGCCACAGAAGTTTTGAATGACGTTTTTCACACGGTCTTCCATGCGGTAGTTAACGCTCGACTCACCCGCTTCGATTTGTACGTCACCACGGTTGAGTGCAGGCTCTGCAACTAACGTCCAATTGCGGCAATCCAATTCAGTTTCGCCATACGCAGAACGAATAATCGCGACGTCTTCGGGATTAAGCTTCAATGTGATCGCATGACCTGAGATCGGCAACGACTCGACCGACTCTTTGACGGTATCTAATATGATTTGTGGGTTGGTTTGCACTTCAACATGAACCACTTCTTTGACCATGGTCAGTACCATGTCCACCAATTGCTTCTCTACCTGAGCGTTCATCAGCTCTAACGGTTGAGCAAACTGGTTGGCTAGCCCCATAAAGATGGCAACTTGCTGCTGAATGTACTCTTGACCAGCAGTCACGCCTTCAAGCTTGCCGGCTTGGTTGCCTTCTTCGTGGCCTGCAACAAACCCTTCTTCTTTACCTTTATCGTAACCCTGTTTAAAGCCAGCTTCTTGCCCTTGATGAAGCCCTTCTTGATAAGCACCTTGCTTAATCAGTTCGATTTGCTCTTCAGTCAGAACAAGCTCTTCGTCTTCAATGGCTTCTTCAACCGTCGGCATCCAACTAGGATCGTAATTAAAGGCCGTTTCTTTGGCTTGTTTATTCACATCAGAGGTGTAGTCAGGCAACCCCCATTTTTGAGGTTGGGCAACCGTATTATCTTCTTCAGGGCGAAGGAAGCCGCGTTTTCTATCACCTGACATATCAGTACCTATCTATGAATGCGTCCAGCTGCATGTAAATTCAAGCCGTTGAACGGAGTTAATCTTGGGTTCGAGATTGGATAAAGAAAAGCCCCAACAGTGTGGGGCTCTTGAGGTTTCTGTATTAAAGGAACTCGTCGGCGCCACCAGACAGCATAATCTCGCCACTGTCTGCCATCTTCCTCGCAATACCCAATATCTCTTTTTGAGCCGCTTCCACGTCAGAGACTTTTACTGGCGGCATCGCCTCAATGTCGTCTCTCATCATATCGGCAGCACGTTTAGACATGTTCTTGAAGATCTTCTCACGTAGACCGTCATCAGCACCTTTAAGCGCTTTTTGTAGAACGTCTTGTGGAACATCACGCAGCAGTCGTTGAACACCTTGGTCATCAACTTCAATAAGGTTTTCAAAGACAAACATAAGATCTTGAATCTGCGTTGCCATATCTTCGTCTTGATCTCGGATTTGATCCATCAAGACGCCTTCCACATTATTGTCCATGTAGTTCATGATCTCAGCCGCGGCTTTCAGGCCACCAATTTTGGCAGCTTGAGCACCCGCTTGACCCGCAAACTGTTTCTCCATGATTTCATTCAATTCAGCAAGAGCCGAAGGTTGAACTTCTTCAAGGTTAGCGATACGCATCATCAGATCCAGACGAACTCTTTCTGGGAATTGAGACAGAATCTCAGCCGACTGATCAGAATCGAGGTACGACAATACAATGGTTTGAATCTGAGGGTGCTCGTTGATGATGATACTCGCCACCTGACGAGGATCCATCCACTTAAGTGAGTCCAAACCTTTCGAGCCAGTACCAAGAAGGATTTGGTCAACAAGGTTATTCGCCTTGTCTTCACCCAAGGCAGCGACCAGCGCATTACGCATGAAGTCTTCACTGCCCATACCAATGTTGGTGTACTTCTGAATATCATCTAAGAAAGCACGGTGAACCGCTCCCACTTTTTCTTGGGATAGATCAGTAGCTCGCGCCATTGCACTACCCACACGCTGAACCTGCTTTGGCTCTAGGTGACGAATAATACCAGCAGCATCTTCTTCATTTAAACTTAGTAACAAGATCGCAGCACGTTCGTCGCCTGAGATAGAATCGATATCCACGCTAGAGACATCAAGCACTTCACCGCCTTCCGTTTGTTGTGGAACTATTTCGTTAGCCATCTACCATCCAATTCTTAACTACTTGAGCTGCTAGCTCTGGTTCATTCGCTACAAGTGCACGTACTGCTTTCAGCACGTCTTCGTCTTTATGAAGGTTTGGTAAGTCGATGCTTGAACCAAATTCAAACAACTCGCCACCTTCAATATCACCACCAATTAAGCTGGTTTCGCCGTCGGCACCAATTGGCATACCATCAGGGCCGTACATTTGGTCGTCGTCGTCAGCTGCTGGGTTAAGCAGTTTCTTCATTGCAGGGCGAACAAGTACCAATACCACGACAATAATAACCAACGCGCTCGCAAACCAGCGTACCCAATCATTGAAGTTTGGATGCTCCCAAATTGGCACATCAGCGACAACATCCGTCACTTGTGGTGCGAACTGCATGCTTAACACATTGAGTAAATCGCCACGATTTTCATCAAAACCGACAGTACCAATCAGTACCTGACGAATCGCATTAATTTCGCTGGCAGGGATTGGCGTATGAACCACTTCGCCCGTATCAGGGTTCAGTGATTGACGGTCTTTGATCGCTACCGATACCGTCTGACGGTTAACCGTGCCGCTCTGTTTACGTTCATGGCTGATGGTTGTGTCTAGCTCAAAGTTTCGGGTCGCTTCTTTGTGAATCGAGCCTTGCCCCGTCATCGCACCGTCTTTCATCTGAGCAACATCTTGGGGAATTGAAGCATCTGCAGGAGGCTGGTTACTCAAAGCACCAGGAATACCAGCCACAGTGTTGCCGTTGTTGTAATCTTCTAACGTGTATTCACTTCGAGTCGCTGGCGTATTCGGATCAAAACGTTTTCTCGTTTGTTCCACTGCACTAAAATCAAGCTGAATATCAACCTGAGCGGTATAGTTACCAAACCCAAGAATAGGAATTAGGATAGAGTCAATTTTTTCACGCAGCGCTTGCTCTTGATTGCGCTCTAGCTCATGTTCTTTACGACGCGCAGCTGACATCGGGTCTTGAGAACCTGAGTTCAACAGTCGGCCATGCTGATCGGTCACCGTGATACGTGAGGTTTTCATTCCCGGAACGGCACTTGCCACCATGTCGACAACAGAATCAACTTCTTGCTGCTTGAGGTTACTGCCCGTTTTCAGAGTCAGAAATACGGAAGCTGAGGCTTCTTGATTGTGACGAACAAAGACACTCTGCTTTGGCAAGGCTAATAAAACCTGAGCTTTACGTACCTGTTTCATCTGCTCAATGGCTTTCGCAAGCTGTCTTTCACGACTTAACTTAAGGCGCTCTTGCTCTAAACGTTGTGATACACCAAAACCCATGTCTTGCATGAGGATGTCATCACCGGCGTTTCGCTCTTGATTCAAACCCGCTCGTACCATATTAAGCTTTAATGAGTTGTACTCACTAGCCGGTACCGAGATAGTGTTACCTTCAAGAGTGTATTCGATCTTTTGTAGATCCAAGTAATCAAGAACGGGAATCAACTCTTCTGTTTCATAAGCCCCTAATGGACGCATTTCTGGCTCTTTCACCCAGAAAAACAGCATCACAATCAGCGCTACACAGATAGAAATAGATAGGACTAAGACGACCTGACGAAGTAAATCGAGATCACCGACGGCCATATCGAACTTAGAGGAACTGCGTTCACCTAGATCGGGATTTTGCCCTTCCCCATCAAGCTCCGAACCTGCAATGAGTGCATGGTCATTGCTATCGCTTACGGTTAAATCTGTTGTTTGACTATTATCTGCCACTATTTAATTACCCAACTTATACCGGCATATTCATCAGCTCTTTGTACGATTCGACCAATCTATTTCTAATTTGGATCGTCGCCTCAAAAGCCACACTAGATTTATTACGAGCAATCATCACGTCCGATAGAGACACGCTTTGGTCGCCACTATCAAAACGAGCTTGAAGATCACCTGAGGTTTTTTGTAATGAGTTCACGTTATTAATGGCCTGCGTCAGCATGTTGCCAAAATCTGCACCGACCGCTTGCCCCGTTGCAGCAGGACGCGCGCTAGCAGCTTCAACCATCATTGCCTGCATTTCGCCTTGTAAACCATCTATTCTCATCTACTACCTCAGGAGTCAAAATTATGACTATCTATTTAGCTGTATTATTGACAGAGCAATTAGCGTGCCACACATTAAATTGACTAGATATCGTAATACACTAGTCAGAAAGCTGACACTACTAACCTATCCTCAGTTTGGGATATCTATCCCAGCATCGCGCATCTTTGCCAACTTATAACGCAATGTACGAGGACTAATGCCCAACTTTTCTGCCATTTCTTTGCGTCGGCCATTACAAGCGATCAGCGTCTCAAGAATAATCGCATACTCTTGATCTCTAAGCTCATTACCTAACCCTTCGCTGCTGGCAGCCAGTTTATTGATTGGACTCGCTTCAGCTATCGGCTTAATTTCTGGCGCTGCAACACTGTTGCCTTCAACAATTTGCTGTAGGCCACTTGCGTCTTGCCAATCGACACCTTCAAGTAAGATGTGCTCACCTGAAATATTTTCTTGCTCACTCAGAATTAGAGCGCGCTGCACGACATTATCCAGTTCACGCACATTACCCGGCCACGGATAATTGACGAGCTTATTGATGGCTTGCTCGGACAGAACAGGAACGGGCATACCAAGTTTGGTGCAATGGCGCTCAACCAAGTGCTTCGCAAGCGGCTCAATATCGCCTTTACGTTCACACAGTGCTGGCCAAGTAATTGGAAATACATTCAGGCGGTAGTATAAATCCTCACGGAAATTCCCTTCAGAAACATACTGCTTTAGGTCGCGGTTACTGGTTGCCAGAACACGAACATCCAGTTTGATACTCTTGCGGCTACCAAGACGTTCAACTTCGCGCTCTTGCAACACGCGCAGTAGTTTCGCTTGTAGGCTAAGATCCATTTCACTGATCTCATCCAACAAAATAGTACCGCCTTGAGCTTGCTCAAATTTACCAGGACAAGCTTGAATAGCACCAGTAAATGCGCCTTTATCGTAGCCAAACAGTGTTGCTTCCAACATGTTATCTGGAATCGCGGCACAGTTAATCGCAACAAACGGACCGTCTTTACGGCTCGAAGCGTTGTGAATATAGCGAGACATCACCTCTTTACCAGAACCACTTGGCCCCAAAACCATGACGTTAGCATCGGTTCTAGCCACCTTATCAGCCAACATCATTAGTTTGATGCTTTTCTCATCGGCAACGATGGCATCGCCATTATCATCCGATTTTACGGGAGCGTAACGGCTCACCATATTAAGCAGCACTTCAGGCGCAAATGGCTTTGCCATATAGTCTATAGCGCCCTCTTTCATTGCGGCAACGGCGTCTTCAATGTTGGCATACGCTGTCATCAACAATACTGGTAGATTTGGCCAATGCTGCTTGATATTTCTTAGCAGTGCTAAGCCGCCCATACCTGCCATCTGCACATCAGAGACAACAATATCAACGGAGTTCGATTTCAATTTTACCAGAGCATCTTCCGCACAATCCGCTTCCAGCCATTCATAGCCAGCAAGCGCGAGAGTGTCGACAAGGGCTTCGCGTAGACCTTCATCATCTTCGACGATTAACACTTTGCTTTGAGCCATAGGATTCTCCAGTGTAAATTCAGTTAAAACTTATTAGTCTTCAGAAGAAGCGCTTCTTTCCAGCGGTAGACACATAGTAAAGCATGCGCCATCCCCTTCTTCTGATATCAATTCCAGTCGGCCTTCATGTGCTCGACAGACCATTTGTACAACGGCTAAACCTAGACCTGTACCTTGCGAACGAGTGGTAAAGAAGGGTTCCATAATTTTACCTTGAAGCTCTTTCGGTACGCCGGGGCCACTGTCTTGCACTGATATCTTAAGCTCGCCGTTTACGGGCCTAAAAAAAACATCAATCTGCGATTCTTTACCCGCAATTTGCACTGCGTTCAAAACTAGGTTGCTCAGAGCAGAAGCTATAGCATTAGCATTGCCAAACATCTGAGTCTCTTCGCCTTCCACTTCTTGGCAATAATCAATCTGGTTCGATTTTAATGCCGCTTCCACCATTGGGTGAAATTCAGTGATCAGTTCAGCAACGGTAAATGGCTTCACAACCTTGTTGTCGCCACCTTTGGCAAACAACAGCATGTCGTTCACTTGCTTCTCTAAGTCATGCAATCTATCCATAAGCTTAGATTGAAAACGTGTCTTTGTTGCCGGCGGTAAGTTTGGCGCGGCAAGGTTTGATGCATAAAGCATGGCGCTAGAAAGTGGCGTACGAACCTGGTGTGCCAACGAGGCTACCATTCTGCCTAACGACGACAAGCGCTGAAGATCACTCACGCGAGACTGTAGAAGACGAGTTTCTGTCAGGTCGGTAATCAAGATAAGTTGACCCGTGGTAGAAGCTGAAATAGCCAAACGAACCTTACGCCCATTCTTCAGTGAGATCTCATGTCCATCATCGTCTTTTGGATCAAAGGCACTTTGAATAACCGAAAACCACTTCTCGCCCACCAGTTCCACACCTAAAATTCGGTGCGCTTCTGGGTTCGCTTCCCTTACTTCACCATGAGTATCTAACAAGATGACACCTGCTGGCATCACATCAAGCACTTGCTTATAGCGCTCAACCTGCTGTTCAACTGAATCTAGGTGTGACTGATTTTCTGATTCGTTAGATCCGTGCATGTCAAAAATTTGCCTCAAATACTAAAACAGCCTGACACGTAAAACACGCGTCAGGCTATTTGCTATATTTATCACATAGTTAAGCAAGCAACAACTCGACTATGCCCTCTCTATTCTCTCAACCAAAACGATGCTTTAACTCAACACCCGTCTTAATTTGATATCGCTGAACACGAATCTGAGCTCTATCGCTGTAGATTATACTTACGCATTTTTTCAACCAGAGTGGTTCTGCGCATTCCAAGCATGTCTGCAGCACGGGCAACAATGCCACCCTGCGCTTCCAAGGCTTGGTTAATCATGTTCACTTCCATATCCGCCAACAGCTCTTTCAAATTAACACCTTCTGGTGGTAACTCTTGAGGCGCATTCGCGTTATCGGCAAGATCATCTTGCTGGTCAAAGCTAAAATCTTCTGAGAACAAATCAGAAAGTGCATCACGTTCTTGCTCTTCTTCCGACACAAAGCGATTAAATTCAGGCTGGAACTCAGGGATATCACTGTATCTATATTTAGTGGGTAGATGATTCACATCAACCAAGCTATTCGGATACAGGATAACCATTCGCTCAACGAGGTTCGCTAGCTCACGAACGTTACCTGGCCAGTAGTGCTCCATCAAAGAATTGATAGCACGAGCCGTGAAGCAGATCGGCATACTGCCTTCCGCTTCCATTCGAGTCATTAGTTCTTGAAGCAACAGTGGAATATCTTCTTTACGATCTTGAAGCGCCGGCATTTCAATCGGGAATACATTCAAGCGGTAATAAAGGTCTTCACGGAACGAGTCATCGTCGATCATGTCTTCAAGATTGCGGTGTGTTGCTGCAATCACACGAACGTCAGCTTTAATGGTGCTGTTACCACCTACGCGTTCGAAACAGCGCTCTTGCAGTACACGCAACAACTTAACTTGCATTGCCATTGGCATATCGCCAATTTCATCAAGAAACAGTGTGCCACCTTCAGCCAATTCAAAGCGACCTTTTCGTGCGGTAATCGCACCAGTAAATGCGCCCTTCTCATGACCAAACAACTCACTTTCGAGTAAGTCTGGTGGAATAGCACCACAATTCACAGGCACGAAAGGCCCAGAACGGCGCTTAGAGTGATAGTGAATATTACGCGCTACGACTTCTTTGCCGGTACCAGATTCACCAAGAATCAGCACGTTCGCTTCCGTAGAAGAGACTTGTTCAATTAAGTGACGTACTTCTTGAATGCCAGCACTTTGCCCTACTAAGCTGCGAAACAGTGTGTTCTTGCGTGCCGAAGACACCACTTGAACACCCTTGCGGCCTAAGAAATCTTTACAGTGCCTTAATGCATCACTTAATTGCGGGTAGTTAAGAGGAAGTTCAAGCTCGCCAACATAGTTAGTTAGCTCGTCAACCGGGTGATTGTTTTTACCAATCACCAGTAAAGGGATGTGATTGGCGTGAACAAGCTTTTCATTCAGTAATGCGTTGAAGCCTTTACCTTTAATGGTACCAATAATGCAGCCGGCCCACTGTAGTGACCAATCAACTTTACGTGCTTGTTCAGAGCTGATTACTTCGCAGCTCTCTCCTACAAACTCTAATATTGTGCTTAAATTGTGACGATCTTGAGCGCTATCGTCGACGACAAGCAGTTTTGCCAAACCTTGCATAAGTAGGAATTATTGCCTTTATTTTGGTGCGATGCAGAAAAACGGTGAGCGACGTAATCGATAAAACAGAGAAAAGTATCAATGATTATGGTCTACGTGGACAAATTTAGGAAATCAGCAACGAAAAAAGCCATTAGGCTATCTAATGGCTTCTATTTTATTTGATTAAAAAAATAAGGCAACCAACCAATTAAGGGATATGAGATTGGTTAAAACTGCAGTTTTTCTTTAAATACCTACGTCAGCAGACGTCAAGTTGTGATATTCGTTCGGAATTTGGTCCCAAGCGCTCTTAATTTCGCGGATAATATCGATAACATCATCAATAGGCTGTGGGTCATTTTTGTGATTTGCCGCAGAAATTTGCGTGATCATGAACTCATAAAGTTGATCTAGGTTTTTCGCAATATCGCCACCATCGTCCATAGACAGGCAACTACGTAGGCTAATAATGATATCCAGAGCCTTACCAAGTCGCTCGCCTTTCACTGGGATGTTGCCCGCTTGCATTGCCGCTTTACCTTGAATCAAGCGCTCGATAGCACCTGCCATTAGCATTTGTACAATCTTATGCGGTGAGGCAGCTGTTAGCTGACTATCCACTGATACCTTTTTATATGCCTGTAAAGAACCGCGCATAGTAAACCTCTTTTATAAAAACTTTTTGTATTGTTGAACTGATTTAGCGCCGTGACGATATTTGTGTAGGGTCTTACCGACTCGACTCGTCTCAGACTGCATCAATTCGACTAATTTTCTGGTTCTGGTAATGGCTTCAAACCACTCAGAACTTTGCTTAACGTCGGGGTGTGAGTCGATTATTTGAAGCACGTTTTGCAATAACTGTTCTCTGTTATCGACAAGCCGCGTTATTTCTTCAGCATTAATTTCACTAAATTCAAGCTTAGAGATAATTAATTGATCGAGTTCACAAAGCTCTTGCAGCTGACTGTTCATCTATTAGCCCAACGCATTCATCATACTGCCCAGCTGGGATTGCATCTTGCTAGTCGCATCTTGCATGGCAGTAAACTTAGAATGTGTGCGGTTTTCTAGGCTGTCCATGCGGCGATCGAGTGCGCTTTGATCATCAACCAAGCGGTAGTTTTGCTCGACTAAGCTCTTTTCTCTAGTACGAATCGAACCGGTGATACCTGTGATACCTTGAATCGCATCTTCCACTTTTTTGGCGAAACCATTGTTGCCGCCAAAGAACTCACCCAACTTATCGAAGTTATTATTAAGTTGACGATCAAGCATGTCGTAGTTAATTTCTAGCGAGCCTTGCCTTGTGGTCGTGATACCAAATTCAGTCAATGACTTGAGATTATCAGGCGCGCCTTCAATACTTGATGAGAACACCCCTTTCAATCGCGAGTCGGCATTACGTACAGTACTGTCGCCAGAAAGCGGCCCTTTTTGGCCAGTCGTTGGATCAACGCCCGCCAAGTTCTTAGACACTTGATAAAACTGATTGTAAGAGTTAACGAAAGATTCAATGTCTTGGCGCACACTATTACGGTCGTACTCAACACCGATTTCGGCCGGTGGCTTATCTTTGGGCGTTTTTCCTTTCACCGTAATATCGATACCTTCTACGGCATCTTCAATCACATTGTTATTACTAGAAAGCTGTGCAACGCCGTCTAGAACGACCATTGAATCTTGCCCCGCCTGAACTTCAGCCATACCGCTATAGGTATCAAAAGACTGTTGTGCCTGTTCGAGGTCAGCTTGCACTTTATCGACTTTCTCTAAAAGCTCACGCTCTTCGGGTTCTAATTTCGCACGCTCAATTTTTTTGGCTTGTTCCGCGGTCAATTCGCCTTTTTGAACTTTCTCAGCCAAATCGGCTTTTTCTTGTGAAATTTTATCTTCGATTCGCGCTTGTTCAGCTTCAAGCTTTTGCTGAGCTTCTTTCGGCGTCACATAAGAATCGGTCAGAGTACCCGAGGCAGCATTTGACCACCCCGGCACGTCAGGCGCCTTCTCTATCGCTTTTTCATCAAGCTCAAGTTCTGGTGTGTAGTAAGAATCTAAAAGAGTTCCTGAGGCTGTCTCAGTCCAACCTGGGATATTGTCTTCGGGCATCACAGACTTTGACGCCTGAGCTGCGTCTAGGGCAGCTTGACCATCGGCTGCAGCTTGCTCGCCGTAGCTAAGACTTTGAGAGTCTCCGTCAACATCTGAGGCAGAATCGGTTTGGGTTGCTGGGATAACATTTCCGTCTTCATCGAGTTTTTCACTCGCATTTGGTTCATCGTTAGCGATCGCTTCATCGATGAGTTCAACGGCTTTTCCTGCAGGGGTTAGAGCAAGAACATCTTGTGCAGCAAGGCGCGCTTTCTCAAGCGCCTTCACACGCTCTTCTAGAGTTTTGTATTCGAGTTTTTTTAGAGGATTAGCAGCATCAGACTCTACATTAATGCTGATCTGCTGATCTGAACCAGACTGGTTCGAGGCGACAATAAGTCGTGGGCCTTCGACATCATTGATAATAGATGCACGAACGCCTGGATTGCTATCTGCGCCGTTTATACTGCGAACGACATCGATAAGTTTCGATCTGTCGCCAACTTGCACATCAAAGCTGTCATCACCAAGCGAAACCTGCAGCTTACCTGGGCCAAATTTCATGTCCTCTGACAGTACATCAGAAGCCACTTTATGACTCTGGGCAAGCTGCAACACATCGATGGCATATTTGCCAGCGATCGCTTCGGTAGTCGCGGTTGCAGAAACCAGACCTTCATCGGTACTTTCAACTGTTCGCACAGCAAAAGCTTTTTCCTGACGAAAGTTTGTCATCAGGTTTTTCATCGAATCAAGGGATTCTCTGAGTCTTCCATAGGCACTAATGCTGGTATCGATTCGCGTTCGTTCATTATCAATTCGTTGCTGTTTAGGTACACGCTCCGAATCAACAATTTTGCTGACCATGGAATTGATATCCATGCCAGACGAAATCCCCATTGGGCCAAAACTCATTAAACCACCTCAATAATACGACTTAAACCTTCACCTCAAATATTCTACTATTTGAATTTTGGGCTGCTAGGCGTCTTAGAATTTCAAGCATTTCTTCGTCAGGGATCTGGCGAATAATATCACCGGTAGTGGTCTCATAAATGGTAACCACATCTCTCCCCGACTCTTCATCGACTTTAAAGGCAACACCCTTGTTGAGAGAGGAGATAAACTCGTTTACCTTCTCTACCATCTTGACTCGCTCTTCATCGTTTAACTCTTGTCGATGTTGAGCTAATTGAATCGCCGCTTCGGTAGCTTGCTCTTTCGATTTTTCTACCTTGCCATAAGATGTTGCTTCTTTCAGTCGTGAAGTGCTCAACGCACTACTACCTTCATCGCTTGCAAATTTAATGCCATTAGGTGAGCCATAAGGCTGGATGTTCGATGCGTTGGATGGTATTTCCATAACAGTCTCCCTCCCTCCTTTGTGAGCCATACAGTAAAACTCTACCCAGAGTAGAGTTTACCGCCACTTACCGAGGTAAGTTTAGCCCAATAAGCTTAGAGCTGCTGATGGTGATTGTTTTGCTTGAGCTAGGATAGAAGTACTCGCCTGTTGTAGGATTTGAGACTTCGTCATCGCTGTCGTTTCTTTCGCGTAATCAGTATCTTTGATACGGCTCTTAGATGCATTAACGTTTTCGTTGATGTTATCTAAGTTGCTGATTGCGTGGTCAAAACGGTTTTGGAAAGCACCAAGAGAAGCACGGTTACTATCAACAGATTTTAGTGCGCCATCAATGATAGATACCGCTTCGTTCGCGCCAGCAACCGATGTTACGTCAATGTCGTTAACAGTAACGTCTTTAGCTGCACCAATACCAAGTTCACCAGCAAGGCTGCCGCCGAACTCAACATCACCTTCAACTTTTTGGCTTGAAGCGAAAAGTTGCAGTTTGCCGCCTTCACCAACTGACGCTTTAACGTCTTGGCTCTGACCGTTGATGTAAGTTGCTAGCTCTTCCATATCGTTGCCTTCCTTCGCAGAAATAGACAACTCTTGTGCTTCACCAAACTTATCGTTGTATTTGATAGTCAGATCAGAACCTGCAGCTACACGCCAAGAAGCATCTTTGCCTTCTGTAACGCCGTAGCTCTTGCCACCCATGTCTTGAGTGTCAGTACGCATGTTATTCATAGTCAGCATTACTGCTTCACCAGAATCAGCACCGATTTGGAAAGATTGGCTGCCGTAAGTACCGTTAAGAAGCTTGTTACCACCAAAAGAGGTCGTTTCAGCAATACGGTTAAGTTCAGTGTTTAGAGCAGAGACTTCTTCTTGGATCGCAACACGTTCAGATTTGCTGTTTGAACCATTTGAAGATTGAAGAGAAAGGTCACGCATACGTTGCAGAATGTTGGTTGACTCATTCATTGCACCTTCAGCTGTCTGTGCAATAGAGATACCATCATTCGCGTTTTTCACAGCCATATCTAGGCCACGGCTTTGCGACGTTAAGCGGTTAGAGATTTGTAGGCCTGCAGCATCATCTTTTGCGCTATTGATTTTATAGCCAGAAGACAAACGCTCCATTGATTTTTGAGTACCTTCAGCCGCGCTATTTAGGTAGCGCTGAGCCGTCATTGCAGACACATTAGTGCTTACATTAATCGCCATAGTTGATCTCCTTTAGGCATTTTTTAATGTACTTATGTGACTCTCACCTCACACAAATACATGTCAATTTTGTTTATGCACCAGTGTCTCTCTCACCTTACATTGGTACATATCATTTCTCTCAATCCCTTTAACGGCCCCTTAATTAGAAGCTTTAATAAAAATTGCGAGTTTTTTCGTATTATTTTCAACAACAAGGAAAAGTGTGATCGGGCTTCAATTAATAGGGCGACATTCGCTAAAGTTTCGTATCTTCGCTCATTTATAAGTGTCGCCTTGCGCATAAAAACCAAAGCAGATCCCTGATATCTCGTTCTACTCGATTCTGGGATAACGAAAGACTGCTTCGATGTAGTAAGCGAGGAAATCATCATTTCCCAATTCCCGTCATTCCCTACAGTGAGGAACGAACGTGATAGGGAATCTCGCTTTTGCTCCTGCTTACCAACATTGCACTTTCCAAATACACCTTCGCCAAATTGCAGGCAATAAAAAACCCAGCCGAAGCTGGGTCTGTTTAGCGCTCATCTCTCACCACGAGCTAATTTGTGGAGGCCTAACGTTAACGCTTATGATCAACAACGCTTATAGTCAACAGCGCTTATAACCAACGTGGCAACGTGGCTTTTTAATCGATTAACCTAGTAGGCTAAGTGCCGAGTTCGGAGCTTGCTTCGCTTGAGCAAGGATCGAGCTTGAAGCTTGAGAAAGGATCTGAGACTTAGTCATCTGAGTCGTTTCTTTCGCGAAGTCGGTATCTTTAATACGGCTCTTAGATGCGTTAACGTTCTCGTTAATGTTGTCTAAATTGCTGATAGCGTGGTCGAAACGGTTTTGGAAAGCACCCAGTTCAGCACGGTGGCTATCTACATACTTAAGTGCCGCATCGATAACTGCAACAGATTCTTGTGCGCCGCCAACTGATGTTACGTCGATAGTATCAACCGTTACATCTTTACCAGGTTGCATGCCTAGTTCACCAGCAAGGCTGCCAGAGAATGCCACTTCGCCTTCAACTTTATTGTTGCCAGTAAACATTTGCAGCTTACCGTCTTCAGTTACAGACGCTTTAACAGAATCTTGTTGACCGTTGATGTACGTTGCTAGCTCTTCGATGTCGTCGCCCGCTTTCGCAGACACATCGATTTCTTGTGCTTGGCCGAAGTTATCAGTGAACGACATTTTTAGGTCGTTTGCCCCAGCTTGAACGTTCCAGTCTTTGTCTTTCGCGTTCTCAGTTTGGTAGCTTTTACCACCCATCTGAGCGTTATCAGAGCGCATGTCTTTCAGTTGAAGCATTACCGCTTCACCGTTATCCGCACCGATTTGGAATGATTTAGTACCGTGAGTACCGTTAAGCAGCTTATTGCCACCGAAAGACGTTGTTTCCGCGATACGGTTTAATTCGTCATTCAGTGCTGTTACTTCTTCTTGAATCGCTACACGCTCAGATTTTGAGTTTGAGCCGTTTGAAGATTGTAGAGACAAATCACGCATACGTTGCAGGATGTTCGTTGTCTCGTTCATTGCACCTTCAGCAGTTTGTGCAATTGAGATACCGTCATTCGCGTTACGAACAGCAACATCAAGGCCGCGGCTCTGAACGTTCAAACGGTTAGAGATTTGTAGGCCCGCAGCGTCATCTTTCGCGCTGTTGATTTTAGAGCCTGAAGCTAGACGCTCCATTGATGTTTGTTGTGCGCTGTTTGCGTTGTTTAGGTAACGTTGCGCTGTCATCGCTGAAACGTTTGTATTTACATTCACTGCCATGGTGATTTCTCCAATTGATTTTCCGGTATAGCGGTTTCCGACGTCTCGGAAAACCAAGTAGTTCTCTCAAAGTTACATTTAATAACGGCTCAAAATCCCGAAGCTTTAGAAAAACTTTAAAAAAACCACAAATAAAATAATAAATCATTACTTATCAGTAAGTTAAATTTCACACCTTTCTAAAAAGGCGATAGAGCTTAATCGGGTACAAATCTTAATTTGTTCAAAAAACACGCTAATCGCCGTTCAAGTTACTCAACGCTCAGAAATGATCAATCACCAAAGATCATTGATGGGCATAAATATTGTGCAATTCATCTAGCCAAGGAGAGCATTTGTAACGAAGAAAATGGGTTGAATTGAAACTTAAGGATCAGAAATCTAAAGTTAGAAACCAGTGGGAAACGCAAAAGACAAGAAAACAAAAAAGCAGAAAGATAGAAAACAGAGAGATAAAGAGCAGAAAGGAAAAAGCCCCTTTTCCTTTGAGAGAACCGGGGCTAGTTGGCAGGTCAGAGCCTGTGTGGAGATCATCGAGAAATGAACACATTTCTGACACGCCGTTGCATTCTTACCGTAAAAATGAATAGCAGGTGAGAGATGAGAGAGCTAAACACTCATAGTAAGTATGCTTGCCAGTTTCCCTTGCTGCATGGCTCACGTCTGAACACGAGCAGCAAGTTCAACCAATAACTATTGCAATAGTGTCATTGCAGAGTTAGGCAACTGTTTTGCTTGAGCAAGTATCGAAGTACCTGCTTGTTGCAGAATTTGTGATTTGGTCATTTGCGTCGTCTCTTTCGCAAAGTCCGTATCTTTGATTCGGCTGTTAGAAGCGTCGACGTTCTCTTGAACGTTTGCCAAGTTATTAATACTGTGGCTTAGACGGTTCTGTTTAGCACCCAAATCAGCACGCTGTGAATCTACGTACTTCATTGCAGAATCAATTACGCTGATTGCGTTTTGTGAACCTGCAACGCTAGTCAGGCTGATATCTTGAACCGATGTTGCACGGCCTTCACTCTTAATACCTAGCTCAGATGCTAGGCCACCAGAGATCGACATGGCACCGTCAAGGTCAGGTTCAGCAACAAATAGTTGAATGCGACCATCATCGGTAACCGATGCGTTAACAAGATCAGATTGACCATTAATGTAAGTAGCAAGCTCTTCGATATCATCACCCGCTTTGGTATTGATATCTAAAACGATGTCTTCACCTGCTTTGGTTCTGAATTCAAACTTAAGGTCGCTCGCCGTTGGCGGCACTTCCCAGCTTTTATCTTTACCATTTTCAGAATCAAACGTAGTACCGCCCATACGGAAATCATCAGCACGAACACTAGTGAGTCCCATAATCATTGCTTCACCAGAGCTAGAACCAATCTGGAAAGATGCTTCACCAAATGAACCATTCAACAGACGACGGCCACCAAACGAGGTCGTTTCCGCGATACGGTTTAGCTCATCTTGAAGTGCCGAAGACTCTTCATTAAGCGCTGTACGTTCCGCTGCCGAGTTCGTACCGTTTGATGATTGAATCGCCAGATCACGCATACGTTGTAGTACGTTAGTTGATTCATTCATCGCGCCTTCAGCGGTTTGTGCAATTGAAATACCATCATTGGCATTACGCATTGCCACGTCTAAACCACGTGATTGCGCCGTTAAACGGTTAGAGATTTGCAGACCAGCTGCATCGTCTTTCGCGCTGTTGATTTTATGCCCTGACGACAAACGCTCCATAGAGGTCGCTAGATCATTAGACGCTTTATTCAGGTAACGCTGTGCTGTCATAGCAGAAACGTTAGTGCTTACATTAATAGCCATTTTGCTCTCCTTATGAGTTCGCAAACTTTCTGCGAAGCGGCCAGCTTTACTCTCATATGGATAAGCACTGACCGTGTATTACTCGCTAAACCCTATGCAGGGTTTAAGATCTGTATAAATCATTTCATGACCAACACAGATACAAGTTATATGCCAAGTTTAATACTGTTTCGATTAATTTTTAATATACATAAAATCAATCACTTAAGTTAAAACTCAACTCGATTTGATTTAACTAGCTTGGGGAACAAAAAGTACCTTCGTTGACCCATTGCCGCTTTTTGCCGCTATTTTCAAACAGATGACATCCTGTATAAAAAACCGGCAAAGGTTAAAGTGATTCGCTCATACGGCATAGCACATACGGCAAAGAATCTAACTTCAATGGTGAGTGTTAGTTCACCACTAAATACCGATTGATCATTAAATATAGTTAAACAAGGTCAGGTCTTTGGTTTTACCAAACGCTTGTTGAGAAGCTTGCAATGCTCGTGAGTTTTCATTGAACTCAATGATGGCTTTCGAGTAATCCAAGTCTTCAAAGTTGCTTTTTGCTTTGGCTAAAGACAACTTAAAATCTTCATGCTGTTGCTCTTGAATATCTAGCGTACTTAAACGCGCACCAACATCGGTTCTCGCCTTGGTCAAATGGATAAACGCAGCGTGGAACTCTTCGGTTACTTGGTGCAGTTTCGCTGTTGCTGATGCATCCGATACCGGGTTTTCAGCCTGCTCAGCCGCCTCTTTGAACGTATCAAAGATAGAGAAAGTCTCTCGTGGTTCTAAGGTGATCGAATCACCTTTAGTGATTTGGCCTTTGATTTGGATATTCAGACCTTCATAGACAATGCCAGTCGAAGGATCAAAGTCTTCCGCGGCCACCACTGCGCCATCTTTTTCAAGTTGATAAGCATAATTTCCTGTCTGCATATCAACGAACGTCACTTTATACGTTGACCCATCTTCAGCTGAGTTCGTCGCACGTTCCAAAAGTAATTCAGAAGCAGGTTCAAGCTTGTATTGAGGTTCGTAATCACCAAACGGGTTATCTATTTCCATAAATAACTTGCTGCCCGGATCATTCATCGCCATCTCGAAGCTACTCGCTACACGCATCTTTCGCTGATAGTCATCGCCTTGATAGCTGACATTACCTTGGTTATCTCTAAAGAAGGGTTGATTCTTCGGCTTAGTACCCGCAAACGTGTAATTGCCCGACTCATCTTGAGAGTTAGCTAGATGCAGAAAGTTATTCGATAGCTCTTGGATCTCGCGTTTCTTCGCTAAGCGGTCCTCTGGAGAAAGCGCACCGTTAATCATTTCCATCACGGTTCGTTTTGCTTCATCAGCAAAACCCTCGGTGTTGGAGACCAATACCTCGTGATGCTCCAATCGATTACGAACCAAGACGATTGCGTCACTATATTGTTTTAGCTGCTCTGATTGCTGACCAATATTCTGTAAATAATGGGTCGCAAGAGGATCATCACTCGGCGACTGCAACTTCTTACCTGAAGCAAGTTGTGCTTGGTTGTGATGTATCTTGTTCTCTTGACGGCGCAAGTCGTTCTGAACAGATTGGTAATTGTGGAAGCTAGAAATACGATTCAACATTTATACTTCCTACCTCAGAGCCAAAATAGTATTGAACGTATCATTGGCTGCTTGCATGATGCGTGAAGAAGCCATATACGCTTGCTGAAATTTCATCATATTTGCCGCTTCTTCATCGAGGTTAACCCCCGACACTGAAGCAATACGTTCCTGAGCGGATTCCTTTTCTAAGGTGGCAATGTCGCTTAACCGATTTGCCGTCGACGCTTTCAGGCCCGTGTTGGTATTCAAGTTGTGGTAAAGGTCTAAAATCGTAGACTCACCATCATTCAAGATCTTACCGGTTTGGAGATCTTGCAGCTTACGCAAGTTACCGTTGTCACCCTCTGATGGGACAAGGTTTGCCGTAAATTTATCGTTTGCCACAGCGCCAGCGGTCAACTCGAAAGTCGTGCCATTAATCGTAACCGGCCCTTCAGGCGGGTACGGCTGCGGCTGCATTAAAATATTGCCTTTCGGATCAGTCACGGCAAACTGCTCACCTTTTGGTGAAACAATCACTTCAAACTCACGTAATTGACCGGCCGCTAGGATCTTGAACCCCGCAGAGCCTTTCGCGAACGTGGTCGATGCCTCATAACTTTGCGCGGCAATATCTCTAGGGTCTTTGGTTTCCATCTGAATCTGAGCTGCAAAGTTACGCGTTGGACGCAGTAACAACTTCTCACCTAATTCAGGAGGGTTTCGAACTTCAACTCGCATGCCATCTAGATAAAAAGCATTGCCTGCTGCATTAGTGCTGACTTTTACCGTTTCACCGTCAGGCTTGGTCACGACATAATCACTGCCATCATACTTAAGACCATACTCGCCGCCTTTTAAGGCAGAGGTGTCATCAATATAAACGGCAACATCAGCCTTTGATTGGCTGCCAGCCGTGACGCGTGATTTCGCCACCCGCTCAGAGTTCACATCGGTGAAAATATCTTGGCCAACGTTGCCATTGAGATCCAAACCTTGTGATTGAAGTGAGTTTACTTTCTCTGAGAAAGCCGTCGCCAAACGCCCAAGCTCATCCATGATGTCAGGAATGTGTTCGTCTCGCATATCGAGCATGGCACCGATTTTCCCATCGATATCATTACTGGTAATCGGCTTCAGAGACTTACCTTCAACAATCGCCAGTCGACGCTGATGCGTATCAGGTAAACCGTCAACTAGCTTCAGTTGACTTGCTTCGCTACCAGAAACCAAGGTATGACCATTACCAATATGGACGTTAAATCCTTCCGCATTAGATCGCGGCGTTACCGTCACTTTGGTGTAGCCAGATAGCTCATTGATCAGCTTTTCGTGCTGATCTCGTAAATCATTGTGAGGACCTGGTGTTCGCATCATCAGACGCTGAACGTCACGAATCTCAACCGCAATTTGGTTTACTCGTTCAATGCCGACTTCTAATTTTTTATTCGTAGAATCAGACTGTTGACGTACCGTTTCATGAAATTCATTCAAGGTTTTAGTTACAAGCCCTGCTTTCTCTAACACGACCTTACGCGCACCCACATCATTTGGGGTATCGGCGAGAGTCTTAACGGAATCAAACCATTCGTTGAGGTTTTCTGGAATCTTCTTTGAAGCGACCGACGATAACATGCTCGACAGCATATCGAGGTTGGCTTCGGTATCGCCTTTGTTGGCGGCATTAGTTGTCGATAAGTTAAGTTCTTTGACGGCAAACTGATCCCAAGAGCGGCGAACATTTTCCACATGCACACCCATACCGTAGGATTGCCCACCGTACTGGCGCGGGTCATTCACACCTTGAATCACAGACTGGCGGCTATAGCCCTCTGTGTTGGCGTTAGAAATGTTATGACCTGTGGTGTTGAGCTGTCTCTGAGCCGTAAGAACACTTTGTGCCCCTACATTCAGAAGATCCGACGCCATAATGCCCCCAAAAAACTTAACAAAACCAGAATGAACTGATTAACTACAACCGCATATTACTAAGATAAATAGCAATATATGTGCCAATACAAATAGTGGAGAGTTAAAATACAATAATTTATTGAAGTGTAAGGAGATAACTATGGATGACGCGCAAGAACTGAAGGGGCAGAGAAGAAAAGAGCCTGCCAGTAGCAAGCTCTCTATGTTGATTTATGACGCTAGTTCATCTCATCGATCTTGGCTTTAACTCGTAAAACCTTGTCTGCATAGTTAGGGTCGGTTGCGTAACCTGCCTGATGAATGCCTTTGATGAAGTTCTCTGAATTACCTTGATGTTGTAGCGCTGTTTCGTATCTTGGATTTTCGTTCAAGAACTTCACATAATCGTTGAAGCTGTCTTCAAAACTTGAGTAAGAACGGAAAGAAGCAGACTCTTTAACGGCGGTTTTGCCATGGAACTCAAGAGTTTGAGTCGCGACCTTATCGCCCTTCCAGCTTCTATCTGCTTTGATGTTGAATAGGTTATTACTGTTGCCCAAAGAGTTCTTAATCATCTTAGAGCCCCAACCTGTTTCAAGTGCCGCTTGCGCCAGTAGCAGTGACGAGTCAACACCGAGTGCGCTCGCCGCTTTTTCAGCGTAAGGCTTCATTGAGGTAACAAAAGATTCTGGAGAATCGAAAGATGCTGGTTGTTTAACAGCGGAAGCAGATTGAACTTCAGATACTTTTTCTTCTGAACGACCTGAATACTGAGGTCTTTCCAGTGAGGTATCAAAGCCTTCACTGCGAACCTTATCTTCTGTCGCGTCGCTTGCTTGGCCTGCACTTAGCTGAGCAACAATCATGTCCGCAAGGCCTAATGAACCTGAAGCACTCAACTCACTCGCCATTTGGTCATCTTGCATCTGACGATAAAACTGCTCGTTCTGGCTGTTCAGCATATCCGACTTAAAGCTAGAGTTCGCATCACGCATTGACTTAAACAACATCGAGGTGAAAATCGATTCAAACTGTTTTGCCGCCGCGGTTAATGCTTCTTTCTCGCTGCCTTCTTCACCGTTTACGGCTTGTTGACGAAGACGGTCTAAACTACCGATGTCGTGAATAAAGCCGATGTCATTGTTATTCTTAATCATGCTTTATTCCTTAGATAATGATCAATTGGCCTTCAATTGCACCGGCTTGTTTCAGTGCTTGAAGGATTGCCATTAAATCAGAAGGCGCTGCGCCCACTTCGTTGACCGCTCGAACCAAATCATCCAGCGTTAGACCCGGTTCAAACTTGAACATCTTGCCATCGGCTTCGGTGACTTCGATATCAGAATCAGGAACGACGACCGTTTGACCACCAGAAAATGCATTCGGTTGGCTCACGTTGAGGTTTTCTTTGATTGCGACCGTCATACCACCGTGCGTTACCGCTGCCGCTTTTAGGCGCACGTGCTTACCAACCACAATGGTACCGGTACGAGAATTAACAATGATTTTTGCAGAACCCTCTGCAGGGTCAAATTCAATATTTTCAATGGCAGATAAGAAAGCCACACGTTGGCTGATTTCACGAGGAGCGCGAACTTTGACTGACGTCGCGTCGACCGCTGAAGCCATTTGTGGGCCTAGGAAATTATTAACCGCGTCAGCCAAGCGCTGAGCCGTTGTAAAATCGGATTGGATTAGGTTGAAAGTGATGTAGTCACCACGGCCAAATGGAGTTGGGATTTCTTGCTCAACCGTCGCACCGCTAGATATGATACCGACGTTAGGGTTGTTACCGACAATCTTAGAACCGTCGTTACCTTGTGCACTAAAGCCACTTACTACCAAGTTACCTTGTGCGACCGCATACACTTGACCGTCTAGACCTTTCAGGAAGGTCTGTAGCAAGGTACCACCACGAAGGCTTTTTGCTGAACCGATAGAAGACACTGTTACGTCAACTTCCTGACCTTGCTTAGAGAACGCAGGAAGCTCAGCGGTAACAATTACTGCCGCTACGTTTTTGGTTTTTGGCTTAGTGCCAGGCGGCAATTGAATGCCAAAATTTTGCAGCATCGCGTTAAACGTTTGATCGGTAAAGGGAGTTGTCTCACCTGTACCCGGCAAACCAGTCACCAAACCATAACCGACAAGTTGGTTACTACGAACACCCGCCACTTTTGCCACGTCTTTGATACGCGCAGCATGGGCACTGGTGGCAAGAAATAGCATGCCGAATAGTACGAGTGTTAGTTTTTTCATTGAATAACCTGTCTGTATTGCTTTAATTTATAATAGCTTAACTAAATATGGCTGCGTGATAGAGGCTGTCAGTATCTCGACACCCTCTCAAGCTTTACAGTGATACATTAAAGAATCGTGCCAAGAATCCAGGCTCTTGCATATCTTTCTGCACGCCCGTACCTGAATACTGAATTCGTGCGTTAGAAACACGGTTTGAAGCGATGGTATTTTCGAAGTCTATATCATCAGGACGAATAGTGCCGCTTAGGCGGATGTACTCATCGCCCGTGTTCAGTGTCATCCACTTTTCACCACGAACCACTAGGTTACCATTGGCTAATACTTCGATAACTTCAACGGTAATATAACCGCTGATGCTGTTACTTTGGTTGGCTGACGCATCACCCGCAAAGGTGTTGGTGTTGCTCAGATCATAAGAAAAGTTGTACTTGTCGATAGTCAGCTCTTGACCACCAACTGCCAGCGGCTCCATCGATGCATCGTTCGACTTAGACATGTCTGCGTTGGCTTTCTTGGTCGCTCGAGTATTCTCGTCTAACGCCACGGTAATGATGTCACCAATGCCACGAGGTTTTGAGTCGTCATACATGCTGCCAATGTGATTAACATTGAACAGTGAGCCCGTTGCTGCTGCGTAGTGTTCTGGTTTTTCTTTTGGATTGATTGGCGCCCATGCTGGGTCACCAGCAACTGGATCGGTTCGACCACGAAGCGTGTCGATAATGCCTGAGCTCTCTTGAGCCGACTTATCACCTTCCACTGCATCAACTACTGTGGTTGCGTTTTCTTCTGCTGGAGTCTCGATCGGATCCAGTACAGCACAGCCCGTCATAGACATAAACAGAGCTAAACAAAAAATACGTTTCATGGCGATATACTCTCAGCAGGCAGTGGTAAATGGATCAATTAGCAAAAACAGATCTATTAATTAAAAAAGTAAACGGCAAATAAACCAATTACAGCTGTTGGTTAACAAAGCTCATCATCTTGTCTACCGACGAGATAACTTTCGAGTTCATTTCATAAACACGTTGAGCTTCAATCATATTAACCAGCTCCTCGGTTACGTTGACGTTCGATGTTTCTAGCATCGACTGACGAATATTACCTAAGCCATCAAAGCCAGGAACACCCTCTTGCGGGTCGCCACTAGCACCGGTTGGTAAGTAAAGGTTTTGACCTACAGGCTCTAAACCACCTGGGTTTACGAAGTCAGTGATGGTGATTTGGCCAACCACGACGTTGTTTTGCTCACCACGTAGGCGTACTGATACTTCACCGTCGTTACCAACAGTTACCGAAATCGCATCTTCAGGAATCACGATTTCTGGTTGCAGAGCATAACCTTGACCTGATGTAACGATCGCGCCGTCACCGTTCAGAGTGAACTGACCATTTCGGCTGTAACCTGTTTCACCATCTGGCATTTCAACTTGGAAGAAGCCGTCGCCTTCAATCATCATATCTAAGCTGTTAGACGTCGTTTGCGCGTTACCGTGAGTGTGCACTTTTTGAGTTGCGACTACTTTTGAACCTGCACCTAACATCAAGCCACTTGGCAGCTCAGTATTTTGAGACGATTGGCCACCTGGCTGGTTGATATTCTGATAGAACAGGTCTTCAAATACTGCACGACTCTTTTTAAAGCCAATGGTTGAGGCGTTGGCAAGGTTGTTTGAAATTGTTGAGATGTTGGTTTGTTGGGCGTCTAAACCTGTTTTACTTACCCATAATGCTGGATGCATAGCAAATTCCTTTAAATTCTATTAGCTCATACGAAGCAGTGAATCAGACGACTTGTCCATTTCCTCTGCTGTGCTCATCATCTTGACCTGCATTTCGAATTGACGTTGTAAGTCAATTAGGCTGGTCATTTCACCGACAGCATTTACGTTGCTGCCTTCGATGGCACCTTTTAGCAACGTTACCGCTGCATCTGCTTCGTATGCCTGATCTGGGTTTTTCGAACGGAATAAACCATTCGTGTCTTTAAATAAGCTTTGATTATCTGGACGCACAAGTTTGATACGGTCGACAATCGCTAATTCTTCAGCTGGAGCGCCTTGAGGAATCACCGAAATGGTACCGTCTGTGCCGATTTCTACTTTACTGATAGGAATAGGTAGTGTGATGGGTGCGTCGTTCTCACCTAACACCAAATGACCGCTTGCGTTGGTTAGCAAACCGTTTTGGTCAACCTTTAGGTTACCGTTACGTGTTAAGCCTTCACGGCCCGTGTTGTCCATTACCGAAATCCAGCCATCACCTTGTATCGTGACATCAAGATCGCGGCCAGTGGTGACCACACTACCTTGTGCGAAATTATGACCCGGACGTTCTGTCATGCTGAAAACACGAGTAGGCATGCCTTCACCGTACGCTTGCATTGAACGTGCTTGTGCTAAATCAGCACGGAAACCCGTTGTACTTACGTTGGCAAGGTTGTTAGCACGTAGCTGCAAAGCTTGCATATTTTGCTTAGCGCCACTCATGGCAAGAAACAGTGCGCGATCCATAATTCTGCTCCAAAAAATCATCTTCTGGGGCTAACAAAGCAAACACTGTGCCAGTATTTTTAACTGTTATTTATCAATAATTTAAATAGAAAACAACGAAGAAGAGGGATCACAAAAGGATCATTGAGGAAGAATTGTTGCCAGTGGCATTACCGTGCGGCAATAGGGGCGGCAAATAGAAAAGTAAACAGCCATATCAAATTCAGCAACAATACCCAATTCAATAACATTGAATTGGGTATTCGCAGATGATTCAAACGCTCGAAACGATTAACGAATCTGAAGAATATTCTGTTGCAGTTGGTTGTGTACTTCTAGAGAACGAGAGTTCGCTTGGAAGTTACGTTGAGCAGAAATCAAATCAACCAGTTCTTGAGTCATATCGATGTTCGACTGCTCTAGCGAGCCGTTGTTGATGCTACCAAATGAACCTTTGTTCGATTCACCCCAGATTTTAGAACCTGAGTCATTAGTAGAGTCCCACTGAGTGCCGCCTTTCTTATCTAGGCCTTGCTCATTGGGTACACGAACCAAGCCTACACGGCCAAGCATCACGTTTTCACCATTTGAGTAAGTACCTAAAACACTACCGTACTCATCGAAATCGATTTTGGTTAAGAAACCTGTTGTCGCACCATCTTCATCGAACTTAGTGAGTTCAAATGGGGCGGCAAACTGAGTTGACGAATCTAGACCAAACTTAAGCACCTGCGTTGGATCAGCACCGTTCAAATCAATTGGGTTAGCTCCTGCACCTAGTGCTTCAGAGTTAATTGGCTGGCCATTGTTAAGGCTCGCCAACGTACCGTCATTGTTGAACTTCATTGTGTGACCAACATGACCTTGTGCATTGGTCGCATCACCACCCGTGATATTGACCGGCTTTTCACCGTTCTCATCTGACATGGTGTAGTACGTCTGCCAAGTGTTTGGTTGAGTCTGATCTTTGAGGTAGTAAGTCGTTAACTTGTAAGACTGACCCATAGAATCGTATACCGTCGAAGACGTTGCACGATTATAAGTGTCAGCATCTTTGAAGTTAAATGCAGCCGGGTCTTTAAGATCACCGTTTGCAGGAAGGTTAACCCCTACTTCAATGTTTTCTGTCTGTTTTGGCTTACCAAACTCAGCAGGAATGTCGAGTGGCTTTGGCGCGTAAGAAAGAACTTCACCCGAATTTGGATCAACATCGTAACCTAAAAGAAACTCATCGTTAGCGGTAACCATGTAGTTGTCTTTGTTTAGGTGAAATGCACCATTACGCGTGAGTTCATTGATCTCCGGTACCATACGGTCTTTCGATACTGCAAAGAAACCTGTACCACTTACACGTAAGTCCATTGGGTTGTTCGTATAAATACTTGAACCTTCATGGAACTGTTGCGCCACTTGGCTAGCTTGCGCACCGCCACCTGCCGTCGTTTTTGCGTTAGTGAATAACGAACTTGAGTAAACATCGCCAAACTCCGCACGTGACTCTTTAAAGCCGAATGTGTTTGCGTTCGCAATGTTGTTACTGGTTGTATTCAGGTCTAGTTGTGCAGCGGATAGACCGCTTAAAGCTACATATGACATTCCAATATTCTCCTAATCTCTCTAGCTAGCATAATCACTCTTTTAAAGCGTTACGCTTTACCAACTTCTAGTACTTCAGCAAGTCGTACTGGCGATGTGAAACCAGCCAGATTGAGTAGTACGTTGCCATCGCCCTTACCAAGAAGCACACTGTTCACGTTCGCATAACTGGAAACTTGGAACTCTGTGTTCTCGCCATCCAGTAAACCCGACGCTTTCACGTTGTATTTACCAGCCGGCAATGGGTTACCGTCTTCGTCTTTTCCGTCCCATTCAACACGTGTGTCGCCTGATGGTTTAGAGCCGATATCAAAAGTGCGAACCAATTGGCCAACTTCGTTCTCAACACGGACGATTACATTGTCCATTGCCTGAGGAAGCTTAACCATGGACGCCATACCGCCATCACCGGGTTTCACACCTGCCGCACCAGGAACCAATACATCGCGGCCAACCAAAGAGGATGCCTGTAATGCTTGGTTAGAAGTCATTGATGAATTCAAGCTTTCAAACTGTGTATTCATTTTGCCAATGCCATCTACGGTCGCAAATGAAGCCATTTGCGCAATCATCTGGTCATTGCTAACCGGCTTAAAAGGGTCTTGTTGGGCTAATTGCTTAGTCAACAAAGATAAGAAGTCTTCTTGTTTAAGATCCTGCTTACCTGTTGTTTCGTCGGGCTTTTTCGCGCCATCTTGAAGACTCTTCAGCTGGTCAACATAGGACAAGCCGCTTTGACCAACATTGTTGTTGATTCCAGCCATGTGCTACCTCCTTATCCTTATTGACCCATCTGCAGCGTACGCAGCAGCATTTGTTTACTCGAGTCAGCAACCTGCACGTTTGTTTGGTACGCGCGTGATGCCGAAATCATGTTTGCCATTTCTTCCATAACGTTCACGTTAGGTTTGTAGATATAGCCTTCGTTATTCGCTAATGGGTGATCTGGGTTGTACTCCGCGCTCAACGGCTTATCGCTTTCCACAATACCTAATACTTTCACAGGCACAGTGTGACCACTGTTGCGTGCTTTATTTAACTCAGCGCCGAACACTGCGTGGCGAGCCTTGTAAGTTTCTTCAGCAGAACTACTTACACTGTCCGCGTTTGCAAGGTTGCTCGAGGTCGTATTTAGACGAACAGATTCAGCACTCATCGCAGAACCAGTCACATTGAATACATTGAATAAACTCATCTAATTATTCCCCTTTAATCGCTTTAGTTAAATTCTTGAACTTACTTCCTAGGAAGTCGAGAGAGGCTTGATGCCTAATTTGGTTTTGCATGAAAAGGTTTCTTTCCAAATCCAAATCAACCGTGTTGCCATCTCCTGTATCAGGTTGGGTAGGAATTCGATACTTCGTTTCCCCGTTCACCGTTGTTGAGGCAGAAATGTGCCGACCATCT
Source organism: Vibrio sp. L5-1 (assembly GCF_021728315.1). NCBI lineage: Bacteria > Pseudomonadati > Pseudomonadota > Gammaproteobacteria > Vibrionales > Vibrionaceae > Vibrio > Vibrio sp. L5-1. The sequence goes on from NZ_JAKKCQ010000002.1 coordinate 955,195, forward strand.
GTACGGCTAAGACCAATGCTTGCCCCAGAACTTGCCGCTTGCAGCGATTTCTTAAAGTCTAATCCTTTTGCTTTATACCCAGGCGTGTTTGCTTGCGCGATATTGGTGGAAAGCACCTCAGCGTTACGCTCACGTACACCAACTGTGTGCTGGTGAATGCCTAAAGCATTGTCAAAAGAAATAGCCATGTAAACCTCAACTCAAGAACTGACTGTTATGAGATAACCAAAGCAATATATATACCAACTTTTAAAACAAAGCGGGCTATCAATACTTTTACAGGTTACTCGTGGGTAAACTTGCAATATACAAGCCAAAAAATAGAGTAAATTGGAATGTCACTCTGACTTAAAGATATAGGTTAAGCCGGAAAAAGAAAACCCAGCACTTGGCTGGGTTTTGAAATTAGGCAGTAACTTTGCACCTAAAACTGGTGCCACTCATTACTTTAATTTGTAGATGATGCCTGGATTACAGCGAACCATTTCAAAACGATCCGTTAAGCCTGTTAGCGATTCAGACGCTCCCAATAATAGGTAGCCACCAGGATTCAGGCTGTTTGCCATCTGGTTAAGTACCTTTGATTTCATATCAGGCGAGAAGTAAATTAGCACGTTACGACAAAAGATGATGTCGAACTTACCTAACAATGCATAGCTGTCCATCAGGTTTTGAGGGCGGAAGTTCACCATGCGCTTAACGTTATCTTTCACTTTCATACGGCCATCGCCCGCATCTTCAAAGAAAGTACGACGACGCTCAGGAGAAAGTCCACGTCCCAATGCAAGGTTGTCGTACGCGCCAGTGCGGCACATATCCAACATACTTGCTGAGATGTCAGTTGCGGTAATTGATACATTTGGCAACATACCTGGCTTACGAGCTTGAGTCTCAAGAATCGTCATTGCCATTGAGTATGCTTCTTGGCCTGAAGAGCTTGCCGCAGACCAAATCTTAATAGGACGTTTATTTGCCGCTATTTCCGGTAGAAGTTTATCCGCAAGCACAGCAAACGGGTAAGTATCACGGAACCAAAGTGTCTCGTTCGTCGTCATGGCATCGACTGCAGCCACGCGCAGCTCACGGTTTCGACCTGTTACTACATCTCTCAACAAATCAGACAACGAAGCTAACTTAAACTTCGTTACTAATGGGCTTAGACGGCTGCGCACTAAGTACTGTTTGCTGTCACCTAATACAATGCCACATTGAGATTCTAAGAAACGGCTGAAATCGCGATACTCTTGATCACTTATTGTTATAGCAGTCATTAATGTCTCTTTTAGTTAGTTAACGCAGCTTTTACCGCTGCACCAAGCTCATCGGGGTTGAACTTCGCGATAAAGGAGTTAGCTCCTACACGCTCAACCATGGCTTGGTTAAATACACCACTCAATGATGAGTGTAAAATTACGTATAGATCTTTAAGTTCGGCGTGACGACGAATCTCAGCAGTCAGCGTATAGCCATCCATTTCTGGCATTTCGATATCTGAAATCACCAATGAAATCTGATCGTAAATACTGCCTTCTGATGACATCTCCACCAGCTTCTCATAGGCTTCTTTACCATCTTTCACCGAAATAACTTCAAAACCAATCGACTCAATCGCACGCTGAACCTGCTTACGAGCAACCGTTGAATCATCAGCAATTAAGATACGACGAACCAATTCTTTACCTTGTTCTACTTCTGCGATTTCTTCAGCAATTTTGCTGTCCATTGTTTCATCAACAGGTGAAATCTCCGCTAGAATTTTTTCTACATCAAGAATTTCTACCAGCTCATTATCAATGTTGGTGACTGCAGTCAGGTAGTGGGCTTTGCCTGCACCATCTGGCGGCGGAAGAATCGACTCCCAGTGCATGTTAATAATGCGTTCTACTGAACTGACCAAGAAACCTTGAATGGTTCGGTTAAACTCAGAAATAACCACAAAACACTTTTCAACATCCGTTGTAGGACGGCCACCAATCGCTAAGCTCAAATCGATTACAGAGATCGTTTGGCCACGAATGTGTGCTACACCTTTAACCAGTGGGTTCAAGTTTGGCATTTTTGTCAGTTTAGGGCACTGAAGTACTTCTTTTACTTTAAAAACATTAATGCCGTAACGCTGACGCCCCATTAGGCGAAAGGTTAGTAATTCTAATCGGTTTTGACCGACGAGTTGCGTACGCTGATTCACCGAATCAAGAATACCCGTCATGAGCTCATCTCCATATCAAACTTTTTTGTATAAAAAGTGTTAGTCTACTGCAGGCTACGAACCACTAGAGAAACGGAATGATATATCATAAAACAAATCTGCCGCTTTTTTCCATAGCAATGTGTAGAGCTACTTTTAAAACTGTCGCTAAGTTTATCGGCATTTTATCAATATTGTTTAGTTTTTTTGTACAAGCTGCGACTCCAGAGCAAATTGAAATGATTCAATCTGCGGCGGAACAACACATCCTAGAGACAGTTGAGCAGCCACAAGGCGGCGAACTCTTTGTTAACTCAGCAAATGTGGACTCTAGAATCAAAGCAACAGATTGCCCTATTCCTCTAGATACCAGCGCCTCAACCACCAGCAATACCCGTAGTAGCATTACGGTTTTAGTGCAATGTGTTCCTGATGAGTGGCGAGTTTACGTGCCGGTACGCCTTTCAATGTCAGTACCACTAGTCACAACAACACGCTCACTAGCAAGAGGCGAAATCGTTGGTCAATACGATGTCACCACCGCTATGATTTCGCTTAACAAGTTTCGTCGTCAAGGTTTCACCGCTCCCCAACAAGTGATCGGCGCTAAGGTGAAAAAAAACCTGAGGCCAGGCGATGTTGTCGAAAGAGGCGATATCTGTGTCGTATGCCGAAACGAGAAGGTTATCATACAGGCAGTAAAAGGTGGCATGACCATTACCACCAAAGGGACTGCGCTTACGGATGGCTCAATGGGTGATCAAGTAAGAGTGAAAAATGATAAATCACAGCGTATAATTGAAGGTATTGTTACCAGCATGTCTGAAGTCACGGTTTACTTTTAACTCTTTACTTCTAAATTGACGGTATCGTTAGTTATTTTGCTCTCAACTTTAACGCCAAAATATAACGACAGTGGTGTTTTGTCCCTTTTCGACTATTGAGCTAAAAATTGCTAAAGTATTCGAACCCTTGGTCGATATTGACTGTACAGGTTCCCATTTTTGAAGAAAAAGGCTTAACTATGGCAGGCATTGATAATATTCGTTCAGGGCAAACCCTAACGACCACTAACCGACCAGCAGTACGCTCTGATTCTAGCTCTGAGGCATCACGTTCTGATGTGTCAACTAAATCACCAGCAAGCAAAGACGCGGTTTCACTAAGCCAACAAGGCAAAGCGATTGGTCAGCTCCATCAAGACATGGCTGCACAACCAAGCTTTGACTCTGTAAAAGTTGCTGCGATCAAAGAAGCGATTGCGAATGGTTCATACACTGTCGATCCAGAAAAACTGGCTGACAACATGATCAAGTTCGAAGATGAATTAAAAGGCCTTTAAGAAAACACTAACTTTTCATTGAAGTTATTGTCTTAAAGTACACGAGGTTATGAATAGGTTTACGTTATGGCGGCACTAGCAGATTTAGTTAATTTTCAACTTCAAAATGCCAAAGCCTTATCTGAATTACTAAGTTCAGAGAAAACCGCTATTACGAGCCGACAATCAAACGATATTGAGCGAATCGCCAAAGAAAAAGTGGTCCTTGTTGAACAGCTAAGATCAACCGATCAACGAATTGCTACCCATACCAATATCTCAGAATTGACCGAGAACCCTGAACTTGCTCAGTTAGTCGCGACCATCAAGTCCATAGTGCACGACTGCCACCAAGCGAACCTAGTCAATGGCGAAGCCTTGAATCGAGCACACCTCAGCTTCAAAAAACTCAGTAATATGATGCAGCAAAGCCATGGTAAAATTGGTATGACTTACAATGCCGGTGGCCAAACGCATACGATTTCTACGCTGGGAACCAATGTAAAAGCCTAATTGGGCTAATCTTCTGCGCATAACACCCTTCTTGCTTGTATCTGTATCTGTATCTGTATCTGTATCTGTATCTGTATCTGTATCTGTATCTGTATCTGTATCTCAGCCTACCCTTCTCGCTACACCGTCAAAGTCTCTCTAAACCTATAAATGCCCCTAATAAACGATAAACACAAAAAAGCGGCAAGTATTTTCATACTTGCCGCTTTCTTAACCATAACCGTTATTGGTTGCCGATACGCCATCTGGAAAGCGAGTGGTAGCCAATATAATTAGGTAAGCCTATAACTAGATGCTCCTAAAACTAGAACAACGTTTGTTGTCTCTTCTCAGGCACTGCCTGAACTTCACCGTAATTACGTAGCTGTTCCATCTTACGGATATCTAATTGGAGCTCTGTTACATAGCTATCACCCACTGGGTAGCTGCGCACCACTTCTGCGCCACGGATTACGCCATCAACTGCGCCAGAAGTACGTTCAGTGCCAAGGCGTTGATCTTCAAGCTCTGCTCGGCCGCTTACTCGCATGCCATACACTTGTTCAGCAAGTTCACGATAAGCATCGATCTTGGAAGCTCTCATCGCACGAATGCGCCTTTCCTCGTCGTTACGTCCCTTTTGCTCACTGATACTCGCGTAACCAACGGCAACTAAGTAATCATCTGGCCTCATGTTTTGCAGAGGCTGACAGCCAACAAGCAGTAAAGCGGCAACAACAAATATTAACTTCTTCATCTCGAACTCCTAGGGGCGAAGAATAACGGTGTAAGGCTGAGTCATCGTTGGATCAGAACGAATAATGACACCATCTTGAGTTCGAATGCTGTTCAGAGTATCTAGATCTCGACCAATACGATCCGCTGGCAAAAAGCCTTGCGCGGAAGCTACCACAATACGAGTTTGCATACCTACCACACGAGCATTAACTAGAACACCGCCCTCTTGGCGAAGCATAGTGCCTGTCAGCACGTACTGGACATCTTGCTCTTGAGCTAAGTCTTTCCAATCACGGCTTAATGCAAAATCACCTTGGTGAGTGACTTGGATCGAACCGGTTGTTTTAAAATCAACCACCTTGAAGCCACGACGCTGAAACTGATGAATGAAGCCTTCTGATACCGAGTTTCCTAGCCAGTTTGTTGTGTCCATGTGTTGCAGGTCAACAAACGAAGTTATCGCAATTGGAGTTCTTGCTGAAATACTCGTATTCGAAATGATCAAATCTTCAGTCATACTTTCCACGAAAAAGTCCATGGTATGACGAGGGCTGTCCATCAACATAAACTGACTGCCTGAATATTCAGACTTGCCGTTATAGATCGGCGAATAAGCGCATGATGTCAGTAACATGACACTCATTACTACGAGCCATTTTTTCATTCTCTAATCTCCAGATATGTTTAGTGCTACCTATTCCAATATGTTCTCACCATTATTCTTTTCAATGGATTACAATGTTGGAACAGTCTTTGCTTTTCATTAATGGTTCAGATTAAGAAAAACGCACTTAAGTCAGCTTCAAGCTTATAGTTATTTGTTAAGCAATATTTATACCCAACTGGTAACGAATAGATGAAAAAAATAATTTCTTACTTATTTTCAATAAGTTCACTGATAACCATAAGCTTCAGTGCTCATGCCTCTTGGTATGAAGTTACCGGTACAGCAACCATCGTATCGTCAGAGGAAGCCGCAAGAGTCCATGCGCTGGAAGACGCGGTATATAAAGCGATCCAGTTCTCTGGTGCTGACATTGGTAGCATTGCTAACCTCACACCCTACCTCGACGCGAAGAAGAAAGAGTTTCAATTTACCAATCATGAAGTGCGCTACATCTTGGTAGAAAAAGAGAAGAAACGCAGTGGCAATATAATGATCACTGCAAGGATCGACATCTACCCTTCGGCAAATGCTTGCCATGAGAGCCAATATAAGAAAACATTTTTGGTCGGCAACATTGATGTGACTTCCCCACAACAAGCTGTAATGGGCAGAATCTATAATATTGGTGATGATTTTAGCCATGTCGTTGACCGACAACTGGCCCAAGAATCTCGTAGCTTTGTTTCTGTTGGTACAACCAATTACGATATCGACAAGCGTCGACCGGAAGTGATCAAAATGATCGCACAAGACACGGGAGCACAGTACATTATCGGCGGTGATATCACCGATTTAACTGCGACCATTGAATCCAAGCTTCTAAAAGACGACATTATAAACCGCCAGTTTGCCTTAGAAATGCAAGTCTTCGATGGCAAAACAGGTCATCAGGTTTATAACCGTAGCTATCGTGAAGTGGCAAAATGGCCTTTTGCTAAGACCAGTGAGGTTGATACGCGCAGTGCTCGTTTCTGGGCATCAACCTACGGCAGTATGATGCTTCGCGTCAGCCGCAATATTATGTTGGACTTGGAATCAGAAGTATCATGTAAAATCACGCTTCCAGAGGTGGCTGCAGTATTTGGTAACACTGTGACCATTGATTTAGGTCGAATGCATGGCGTTCAACAAGGTGACAAACTGCAACTGTGGCACACCGGTTCGTTTATCGACCAACGAGGCTTGCCACGTAATAAGGTCTCTCAAAGCGATATCACACTGACCGTTTCTCGCGTTTATGAGAACGAAGCTGAACTCACGATTGATCAACCTAGCCTTGCTGGAAGCATTCAAATTGGTGATGTAATGCAGAAAATCATGTAGTTAGCGACAAGCTCACTTCATAGTTTCTAATATAGCCTTAGCACTTTTGTTAAGGCTTTATTTTTTTCATGATGATTAGTTTCGGTTTTAACGTATTTGTCGTAACCTTATTAATAACATAATCATCATTTAGCAAACTATGAGCCAGAATAATCTAATTGGTGCGACCGGTTATCGATTTATATCGAAAGGCCAAACCGCTTTTAAAATCCACATCCATACTCCCGAAGATACGGTGTTACATCGTTCTGTCGGTTTTGTTCGTATGGGTGAAGACAAAGCACTAAAGAAAACCATCAAGTTAAGAGATGAGCTTGGCAGAAAGCTCTGGGGAAAGTTTTGGCCAAAAGTCCTTAGAGAGCCCTATCTGATGACGCGTTTACCGCACAGTTTAGAACCTAAAATAGTATTCAAACCAAACCCGACTCAGACAGATCCCGAACATCGAGATGAATGCTACATCGCTAAGTGGCGCGTATTCTCTGAAAGTGGTGAATACAAATATAGAACCAAAGTATGCTCTATAAGGAAGCACGGGCGACTCGCCGCCTACAGCCAAACCAAACGAGCGCTGCTTGAAGCCCACAAAGATGTGATTGAGTTACTTATCTTTATGGGACGATTGAACAGCATCGACCTGAAGTAGTATCAACTTCAGTAAAGCGAGTAAGCTAAGAATCAGCTTCCCATATTTAGCAGATACAGAAACAGCCGCATTGCGGCTGTTTTGATTTATAGGCTTTATCATTATGGTGCTTTAGTAGATTGCTACACCTTAATCGACCACCTAGCTTCGGCATATCTCCGACAGTGTCGTCAGTCGGCGTTTTGATTCTTTCACATAGGGGTTACTTTGATCCCATGCGTAACCAGCCAAAATAGAACACACCATTTGCTTAATCTTCGGGTTGGGATCTTGATAGAAAATCACATCCTGCAAAGTACCTGAGTACCATCCCTCAACATAAGTTCTAAAGGTGTTTACGCCAACCATCAATGGATCTGCATAATCACGTTCCCAATCAACCTTCTCACCATTGAGCTGCTTTTCCACGCACTCAACCGCAAACTGAGCCGACTTCATCGCAATCGTCACACCTGATGAAAATACAGGATCAAGGAACTCACCAGCATTACCTAATAGTGCGTATTTGTCTGTTGCAAGGTGTTTTACGTTGGCAGAATAGCCACCGATTTCACCGGCAGGGTTTGGATACTTTGCATTCGCCAATATTTCAGCCAAACCCGGCTCTTCCGTTGCCAGTTGCTTAATCGCGGCAATCTTGTCTTCTGGGTATGATTCAAAGAACTTAGGCTCCCCGACAATACCAAACGAAGACACACCGTTACTAAACGGGATCAACCAATACCAAACATCAGGGTTGGTTGGGTGCACCGAGATCAGAATTTTGTTGCGGTCATATTCAAGGTCGGTATCAACCTCTGAAATATGGTCGTTAATGTGCGTGAAAATAGCTTTGCGTGGAGGAAGCGATGATGGCTCTTCCAAATCAAGCATCTTCGGTAACACGCGACCAAAGCCACTGCCATCCAGCACATACTGAGCCTCTAGCTGATAGCGTTCTCCATCAAGCACTTGTACGTCTAAAATGGTGCTGTCTTCAGTGAAGTTAATGCCCATCAACTCATGTTGATAATCAATGGTAACACCTTGCGCCTCGGCAGTGTCTGCTAACACCTTGTCAAAGGCGCCTCGTTGAACCTGAAACGTGGTTCCCGGCCCAGCAGAGAACTTATCTTCAAAATTAAACGCGGTGTACACGCCATTTTTACGAAAAGCGGCACCATCTTTAAATTGGAAGTTAGCGTCAGCCACCGCTTCGCTCATCCCAGCTTGTTCAATCACTTCCATGCAAGCAGGTAGTAAGCTTTCACCAATCGAAAAGCGCGGGAAAAGGCTCTTTTCAATCACTCGAACATCGATGCCTTTTTTATGAAGCAAAGACGCAGCAATAGACCCTGATGGCCCAGCTCCGATGATCACTACTTGAGTTGACAGTTTTTTCATTAATTTAAGCCATGTTTGTTATTTTTTATTGCGCGCCAGCTTTCAGTTCAAGAAGCGTATGACCAAGGCCGATATCGTCGGTACGGGTCACCACTTCAAAGCCAGCTTCTTCAACGATCTCTAGGAAATCTTCACTGCGGTAAAAACGGCTGTTGCCATTGGCCAAGCAAGTGAAGTAAAGAGAGGTCGCGTTTAAGCTATAAGAAGCCGCATCGTATTTCTGTGCATCCCAAAACAGTTCAAGGATATAGACCGTCGCCTCTTCTGACATATGAGAGCGAACACGCTTTAATATGCTCAGAATCTCCATTGGCGAGAAGCAATCAAGGAACTGGCTCATCCACCACACATCGGCGCCCGTTGGCAGGGCTTGCTGTTTGTCGAGCATGTTGGCTGGGAATGGAGTCACTCGGTCTCGATGGCCATGTTGTGTCGCGTTTGCCATTGCCATTTCTAGTTGCTGTGGCAAATCAACAATCGTCACCTCAACGTCAGCATCATGGTTGCAGCACTGCATCGCCCACTTACCGGTGTTACCGCCAATATCCACCAGCGATTTAGGTTTCTTACTGAAGACTTTCTCAAGCAAAATAGGGAAAGAACGGTCTGAATAGAAGTGATCAAACTTGAACCAGCTCTCTTTTGCTTTTTCTGGCAATTGAGACAAGCCTTGGTAAATAGTTTCCCAGTCACCCAGCTCTTTCAAACCCGCAGGTGTACCTTCTTCAATTGCTTCAGTTAGATGCATCATCGCGGCGTAACAAACATCGGCTGTGAAATCCATGTTTGCGTTGGTCATACCATCGTGCAGAAGGTAAAAACCAAGGTTGGCCATTTTATAGTTAGGTTTGTCCCAAGTAACAATATGAGCACTTAACGCCATATCAAGCAGAACTTTTACGCCGTACTCAGATACGCCCGTTATTTCCGAAAGAGTCTCTGCAGGTAAACCATCACTGCCCGCGTCATCTAACGCTTTCAAGATACCTAAATCACGAAGTGTACGAGCAGTGTGAAAAACAATTGGAGCGAAAGACAACTTTTGCGCTTCTGTTTTTGCTTCTAATGCATTGAATGGATCTAATTTATATTCCGACACGAAAAACCTAACTTTAAAATAATAGAGGATTACTCAGCTGCCATTTGTGCAAGCTTACGTTTAATATCAACGTTTAAGTTATTAACCCAACGGTTGTAATTACGGTGTATTTCACCATCGTCATACTTCAAATTCTCTGATTCAACGTAAAGAATAGAGTAAAACTTGTCACTATAAGGAATTTCAATCACAGCATGGTGTGAACGAACATACAGTTCTGCACGGATCAAGCCAGGCTTTATTTCTGAAACCAACCAGCCTCGGTTTTCAGCAGACTCATAAATAGCTGATTTCACCTGTTTACTTTGAAGATTAAGTGCAACTGGAGTATCCTCAACATTCATTACAGGTTGGACACGTCCACACCCTGCAAGAACGAATATGAATAACATTGAAACGGCTATTTTTAGTAATTTCATTTAAATTCCTTACCTGTGTTTATTTATAAGCACGCATAGTATTTAGTTAGACCCAAAGCAAATCAATACTTTATGTCAAATCAATCCCAATTAATGTCGTTTAATATTGAGAAATGGTCTGCAAATTCTGCGGGGCTCAATTCCGTTGCCGAATGGCAAACATGGAGCACAAATTTAGATTGGCCACAAGATGGCTCAACTGAATTTAAAGCCATCCCGCCGATGATGCGTCGCCGAATGAGCCTGCAAAGTAAGCTTGCCGTCCAAACCGCATTGACTCTATTAAAAGACACCTCGGTTGATTTTCTGGTTTTTGCCAGCCGACATGGTGAGCTGCACCGAACTGCCACATTGATTCAATCAATCTTAGAAGGTGATGACGCCTCACCAATGGCGTTCTCGCAGTCGGTGCACAATACCGCTGCTGGTCTCACAACGATTGCCGCAAAAGCGCCGATTCCACTGACCTCTATCGCTGCTGGGCAAGATACTTTCCACAATGCTCTGATCGAAGCTTATCTTTACCTACATCAGTATCCGTCACATCGTGTGCTCGTCATTGATTTCGACCAGCCTTTGCCTGAGCTTTACCAAGAATACGAAACACAACACTATGCTGATTATGCTCTGGGCTTAGTGCTCACGACTGGCAGTGAATACTCTATTACTAGAACAGTAGAAGCCAACCAAGCATCTTCCGGGTTACCACAAGGGCTACAAACGCTCCAACATATCTTATTGGGTACAAATAAGTGGACTGTTGCTGGCAAGCACCAAACTTGGTCGTGGATAAATAACGCCAAGACAGGAACACAGCAATGAGCAAGTTAGACCAATATTGGCGAGTGTTTGCGACAGGGTTCTGCTTTACCACTTTTGGGCTGGGAGGCTTAGTATTAAGCTTCATAATCTTACCTTCTATTGCGATAACGACACCCAATATCATTGAAAGAGAGCTCAAAGTTCAGCGACTGATTCGTTTCTCCTTCAATGCTTTTTGCCAAATCATGAAATTCACTGGGGCAATTGACTACCGAATTGATGGTGCCGAGCTGCTGCGCGAAGATCGCAACTGCATCATCGTTGCCAACCATCCGAGCTTAATCGACTATGTGCTGATCGCCTCTCAACTTCCTCAATGTGATTGCCTCGTTAAAGCAGCCATATGGGAAAACCCGTTTATGAAGAGAATTGTTAAAGCGGCGGGTTACATACCCAATCAAGCACCTGATGATCTTTTAGAACGTTGTGAAGAACGCTTTTCACGTGGCAATGTACTGCTGGTTTTTCCCGAAGGAACTCGCACAACGCCAGGAATTGAACCATCCTTACAACGTGGTGCGGCGCAAATTGCTACTCGAACACAAACCGATTTACGCGTGATTCATATTACGGTTTCTCCGACATTCTTAACGAAAGAGAAAAAATGGTATCAAGTTCCTGCTACGAAACCCTTTTTTCATATCGCGGTGAAAGGTAAAATAGAAGTCGCACCATTTATTGAGAATGCAAATAACTTAACTTCGGCAGCAAGACGCCTTAATCATCATCTTGCACACACTATTTTCCCTTCCGAAGAAAGTATTTAGCTCATCAATAAACAACCGGCGATATCGGCATTTCGAAAATACCTCGCATAATGTAGAATCGCCCCCTTAAAGCAGCATTCAGATAAAGCATTAAGTAGGCCAAAGTGGAAACATTACACAACGAACTGAAACAACTGATCATCGACGCATTGAACCTTGAAGACATGAGCATTGATGAGATTGAAACAGAAGCTCCACTATTTGGTGATGGACTTGGACTAGATTCTATCGATGCACTTGAGCTTGGTCTTGCTATCAAGAAAAAGTACAACATTGTTATCGATGCCGACGATTCAAACACTCGACAGCACTTTGCGTCAGTTGAAAATCTAGCGAACTACATCTCTTCTCAAACAAACAACTAGACAGATCTTTATGACACAAGCGAACCAACAAGAAGTATACAATCAGGTTAAAGATGCGCTTATTGAGCTGTTTGAGCTTGATGCCGAAGATATCACGCCTGAAGCACACCTTTATCTCGACCTAGACCTAGACAGCATTGATGCGGTTGATTTGGTCGTTCATTTACAGAACGTAACGGGTAAGAAGATCAAACCTGAAGAGTTCAAAGCAGTACGCACCGTTAATGACGTTGTGGAGTCTGTGGTTGAACTATTGAAGGACGCCTAATGCGTCCTCTGCTGACTTTATTGTCGGCAATCATACTTTTCACTTATCCAATAGCGGTTTACTTTGGGCTCAACAAGTTTGGCCTACAAACCGTTGGTATCGTCTTAGCCGCTATCTTTGCTGTCCGCATTTTCACCGGTGGTCAGGCTAAGATCAAAGAGCTAAAACACCTAGCTTGGATCAGTGGAAGTGCCGGAATTGTTCTACTGGCATTAGGGTTAGCCTTCAAACAGCATGGCTGGTTAACCTATTATCCCGTCATCGTTAATGTTTGTATGTTGGCTGTATTCGCTTCAAGCCTATGGCAACCGCAAACTATTATCGAACGTCTTGCTCGACTCCAAGAGCCTGAACTTCCGCAAAGTGGTGTTGATTACACACGAAAAGTCACCAAGGTTTGGTGCCTGTTCTTTGTTATCAATGGCTCTATCGCCCTTTACACCTGTTTCCAGCCTCTTGAAATATGGACCCTATACAATGGCTTACTCAGCTATTTGTTCGCCGGGTTACTCTTTGCAGGAGAGTGGGTGGTAAGACAGCGCATTCGTCAGAGTTAAATTGTTATGACCCAAACCGTATCTTACATCTCATTGTCTGAACTCCTCAGTCAAAACCGAGCCCCTGAATCTATTGTCTGCTTTGACGACAATAGTGAGATTACTTGGCAAACATTTAACGACGACTTATCTCAACTCGTACACCTTTTATCTTCATCCCCTTTTCAACGAGTTGCGATTTGTACCCAAGACAGCTACCTATTTTCGGTGGCCTTTTTGGCATGTGCTGTCAGCAAAAAACACATCATCTTACCGGGTAACTATCAACCTTGTGCGCTTGCCGAGCTGAGTGAGCATTTTGATTGCCTGTTAGTTGATGACTCGATTGGTGAAGTTGAGGTTAGTGAAGTTAGCAATATCCAAAACTTATTGGACTCAAACCCTAAAGCACAACAACCTCTAATCGATAATCTTTCGCCCATTGATTTGGCAGCTATCCACTTGACCCTGTTTACTTCAGGTTCAAGTGGTACGCCCAAAGCTATAGACAAAACCTTAGAGCACCTAGATATTGAAATCGCTCAGCTAGATAAAAACTGGGGCGATTTACTTAAGGGCAACCGAGTCCACAGCACGGTTTCACACCAACATATCTATGGTCTGTTGTTCCGAATTTTATGGCCACTTTGTTCTGGTGTTCCATTTGCTCGACACAATCTTGAGTACCCTGAACAAATCCTATCTCACGCTAACAAACAGAGCGTGCTGATCAGTAGTCCTGCGCTACTCAAACGATTAAAACACGAGACAGAGTTTGCACAGCTAGCTGGTGTGTTTTCTTCTGGTGGCCCTTTACCAACCGAATCGGCTCACCAAGCACTTAATTTGTTAGGACATTTTCCCATCGAGGTATTTGGCAGCACAGAAACCGGTGGCATCGCATTTCGTCAGCAAGAGAGCGCTCAAACGCCTTGGCAGCTTTTTGACTGTATTGAGGCTAGTCTCAACAGTGAGAATTGCATTAAGTTATTGTCGCCGTACATCGACAAAAACAACTGGTATCAAACCGCCGATGAGTGCGAAATGGTTTCGGATAATCAATTTATATTGAAAGGCCGAACCGACCGAGTGATCAAGATTGAAGAAAAACGAGTATCACTGGTTGAAGTCGAAAAGCGACTTGAGCAACTTCCTTGGATAAGCGAGTGTGTTGTCATTCCATTTGAAGAACCGGAGCGCTTAATCTTGGCGTCGGCTTTGGTATTATCAGAGGAAGGCCAAGCGAAACTCGCCACCATGAGTAAAGGTAAATTCTGGTTGATGCTGCGTTCAGAACTTAGAAAATGGTTAGAACCGATCGCTATCCCAAGAAAATATCGCATTGTTGATGAGATTCCACTCAACAGCCAAGGTAAGCGACTAACCTCTCATATCGAACAGCTAATAAAATCATAGAAACCGCTGATCGTATTTTACACTGAGATTATCTTTTTATATTTTTGTCAGAACACCCATTTTCAGCCCAAGGATTCTAAACACACGCTATGGATAAGAGAAAACCAAACGTCATTGCTGTTGACACTGCAGAGAAAGAATCGACCCTGACACTCCATATTGCTGGTGACATCACCGATTTTAAGGGGCACTTCAAGAGCTTCCCTATTCTTCCTGGTGTTACGCAGATTGATTGGGCACTTCACTACGCAGTCCAAGAACTGAGTGTCCCTGGTTTTTTTAAAGGCATGGAAGTCATCAAATTCCAAGAACCGATCCTGCCAGACTCGACCATACAGTTGTCACTCAAGTGGGACGCTGACAAAGACAAACTTAGCTTTAGTTACACCTCAAACAACGGCGAACAGATTCACTCTTCAGGCAAAATGAAGCTGGGAGAGAAAAGTGAATAGCGCTGAGGCTGTTTCTCAACACGCACTTGAAGAAAGCAACTACAAGGCTTGCTTCCTAATTCCGTGCTTTAACCACGGCGCAACCATGCCCTCGGTGGTCTCATCACTTCTTAATTTCGAACTTCCGATCATTATTGTTGATGATGGCAGTGAACTCGAGACCAAACAGTTTCTGACTCCACTTGCCGATAGCCCAAGCGTGACTTTGGTAACACTTGATCAGAACCAAGGCAAAGGCGGCGCAGTAAAAGAGGGCATCAAGCGAGCGCAAGAGCTCGGCTTTAGCCACGCTATTCAGATTGATGCTGACGGACAGCATGACCTAGACGCCCTACCCGCGTTAATCCAAGCTTCGCAAGACAAACCTCTGCGCTTGATATCAGGTCAGCCTGTTTATGACGAGAGCGTGCCTAAAGCAAGGCTCTACGGACGCTACGCGACACATATCTGGGTATGGATAGAAACCCTATCTCTCTCGATTAAAGACAGCATGTGTGGCTTTAGAGCGTATCCAATCGATAAGACGCAAACCGTACTGAATAAATACGATGTCGGTTCGAGAATGGACTTTGATATCGAGATTCTGGTTCGCCTGTATTGGGAAGGCTGCGATATCGACTTCGTTGAAACGCGTGTTATCTACCCAGAAAATGGTATCTCTCATTTCGATGCACTGTGGGACAACGTAAAAATCAGTTGGATGCACACAAGACTGTTCTTCGGCATGCTGCCGAGAGCACCAAAATTGATTGCTCGTCATTTCAAATCAGATTCCGCCGAGAGCTTATCTGCAGCTAAGAGTTTGCCAGCTGAAAATAGCCAAGGTTCCTCGGCAGATTCAAGACAAGTAAATTCCGAACAAATAGGTCCAGAACAACCCCATTGGTCGCGTACTCAAGAACGCGGCACTGTGCTGGGAATCAAACTGTTATTGGCCGTTTATACCTTGTTGGGCCGAGGCGTATTTAATCTGATTTTACGCGGCGTGATGCGTTACTACCACCTAACGGGCAAACGTGCACGAAACGCCTCAGAACAGTACCTATTTCAGCTTAAGGCATACGCTGAACAACAGAATATTGAGTTACCCGCTGAATTAACCAGTTATAACCATTTGCTCTCGTTTGGCCATACCATGCTAGACAAGTTGGCTGCATGGAAAGGGGATTTTTCGGTCGATAACCTGAGCATTCATGGTCAAGAACAATTTGAGAGCATGGTGGCAAATAAGCAAGGTGTGCTAATCCTAGGTTCTCATCTTGGCAACATCGAACTGTGTCGAGCTTTGGGTCGCAGACACTCGAACATCAAAATCAATGCATTGGTTTTTACCGAGCACGCTGAGCGTTTTAATTCGGTGATGAAAGCGGTCAACCCGCAGTCTGATTTAAACCTGATTCAGGTAACTTCAATGGGGCCTGATACTGCTATCTTGTTGCAACAGAAACTGGAACAAGGTGAGTGGATTGTGATTGTTGGCGATAGAACCTCCACCAACAAAGAGAGCCGTTCAGTATGGGCTGAGTTTTTGGGTAAGGAAGCGCCCTTCCCTCAAGGGCCATTTATGTTAGCCTCTGTTCTCAAAGCGCCAGTATTTCTATTATTTGGGCTACGTGATGACTCACAATCTAAGCCGCATTTTAATGTCTATTTCGAGCATTTTAGCGACAAGATAGAACTACCCAGAAAGACTCGCGAACAATCTTTACAGCAAGTCGTGCAAAAATACGCAAATCGACTTGAGCACTACACACTGAAAGCACCGCTTCAGTGGTACAACTTTTTTAATTTTTGGACATTGAGCAAGCACCATGACGAAAAAGAATCCAAATAGCATCACCTTTGGTGCCGAACGCCTCACGATTGAGGATGTTGTCGCTATCTCACAAGGCGCAAAAGCTTCGATGAACTCAAGTGAAGCCTTCACATCTAAGATCGACCGTGGTGTCGCTTTCTTAGAGCGTCTGTTGAAAGAAGAAGGCGTGATCTATGGTGTGACAACCGGTTACGGTGACTCATGTACCGTTGCAATTCCGCCAAACCTAGTTGACGAGCTACCACTGCATTTAACACGTTTTCACGGCTGTGGTTTAGGCGAAATACTGTCTCACGAACAATCTCGTGCAGTATTAGCAACTCGCCTGTGTTCTCTGTCACAAGGTGTCTCTGGTGTGACTCATGATTTGCTCAACCAGATCGTTACTTTGATTAACCAAGACATCTCACCGCGTATTCCTCAAGAAGGATCGGTGGGTGCCAGTGGTGATTTAACGCCGCTGTCTTACTTAGCGGCCGCACTGATTGGTGAGCGCGATGTTATCTACAAAGGCGAAGTTCGCCCTACTAGTGACGTCTACAAAGAGCTAGGAATTAGCCCTATCAAGCTTAAGCCAAAAGAAGGCTTGGCATTGATGAATGGCACCTCAGTAATGACCGCTCTGGCTTGTATCGCCTACAAACGTGCAGAATATCTAGCTCAGCTGTCGACTAAGATCACGGCAATGGTGTCTGTGGGTATGCAAGGTAATGACTTCCACTTCGATGAAGCGCTGTTTGCAGTGAAGCCTCACCCTGGTCAACAACAAATTGCAGCGTGGTTACGCGACGACCTTCAAGCAGAACGCCCACCTCGCAACAGTGACCGTCTGCAAGATCGTTACTCATTGCGTTGTGCTCCACACGTTATCGGTGTCGTTCAAGACTCTCTGCCTTGGCTTCGCCAAATGATTGAGAATGAGCTCAACAGCGCTAACGACAACCCAATTATCGATGGCGACAACGAGCGCGTACTGCACGGTGGACACTTCTACGGCGGCCATATTGCCATGGCGATGGATACGTTAAAAACAGCAGTAGCCAACCTTGCGGATCTGCTTGATCGCCAAATGGCACAGTTGATGGATTACAAGTTCAACAACGGACTGCCATTTAACCTAACAGGCGCAGAAGGCGAACGTAAGCCAATCAACCACGGCTTCAAGGCAGTACAGATCGGTGTTTCGGCTTGGACAGCAGAAGCACTAAAACACACCATGCCAGCAAGCGTGTTCTCTCGTTCTACTGAATGTCACAACCAAGATAAAGTCAGCATGGGTACCATTGCTGCTCGTGATTGTTTACGCGTTCTAGAGCTAACGGAACAAGTGGCAGCGGCATCACTTCTGGCGGGTACACAAGCACTCGAGCTTCGTAAACGTCACAATGAGCTTGATGAGCACCACATGAGTGAAAACCTAAAGTACATTCGCGACGAAGTGCTTAAAGAGTTTGAATTTATCGTTGAAGACCGACCACTTGAAGGCGATCTACGCCACTTCATTGCTCGTATTCAAAGTCAGCACTGGTCACTTTACTCATAGAGTAGCTAACCCTTTACGCAATATTGTTGAGAGCGATTTATGTCTGAAATCCTTCATCCATTACAATCTGAGGTGACACTTATCACCTCATTCCAAGATGCCGACCCGATGGGCGTGATCTATCACGGTAATTACTTCCGATTTTTTGAAGAAGTAAGGCGTATCATGATGGATAAGATTGAGTACAACTACCATGAGATGAAGGATTCGGGCTACATGTGGCCGATCATCGACACGCGTGTAAAGTACATTAAGGCGATACCGTTCAATCATCAGATCAAGGTATCGGCTAAGTTGACTGAATGGGAAAACCGCCTGCGTGTTGACTACGAAATTCACGATGCCAACACAGGTGCTCGCATGACACGCGCCCACACAATGCAGGTTGCGGTGACCATTGAAGAACAAGAGATGTGCTTCGCTTCACCGAAAGTGTTTACAGATAAAGTCGAGCATTGGCATCAATTTGGCTGCTTACCCCAATCAACTGAACAGCAACCAAGCGACCAACAATCAGACCAACCTCAAGTATCTAACACACAGCAGCAGGTGAAACATGAGTCTGTTTAAACGCAGTCGCAAACACATCAGCATCGCACTACTAGGGCTTGCCTCAATGACGGCGAGTAGTTTTGTTATTGCTAATGAAAGTACAGCTACGGTTGGTTCTATTTCAGATCTGCAAACAGTATTAAGCGCAAACAACATAGTGCGTGGTGAGTTCACCCAAACGCGCAACATGGAAATGTTCGCCCAGCCTTTGACGTCACAAGGTACTTTCCTGTTAGACAAGTCGAATGGTTTGCTTTGGACGCAAACTACCCCCTTTCCTGTGAGCTTGGTGTTAACCGATAACAAGCTGAGCCAAAGGTTTGCCGATCAACCCGCTAAAATCATTACCGACAAAGAAAACCCAATGGCGTTTTATTTCAGCCATATATTCTTATCGGTGTTCCACGGGGATACGCAAAAACTCCAAGAACAATTCTCACTCGACTTTGAGCCTGCAACCACTACAAACACTGATCAAAGTGCAAACGCAAGTTCACAAGACACACGATGGACACTCACTCTAAAGCCGAAAAGTGCGCCGATGAACGCGGTGTTTGAAGCCATTACGCTGCAAGGTAAAAATGATATTGAACGTATTGAGTTGAGAGAGATTCGTGGAGACAGCACGGTGATCGAATTTAGCCAATTAAGCCATCTACCGGAAGTATTATCAGATGCTGAAGCGCAACAATTCCAACTCTAGTCTGGCCCTTGTTTGGCTTGTTATCGTAGTACTATTTAGCGTATTGTTAATAAAACAATTCGCTTTTTCTTCGTCGGTACCGATTGAAAGCAACATTCTAAAGTTACTACCAGAAAACCAGCAAGACCCAATGGTAGAGCAAGCCTTCCAGCAGATATCCAGCTCGATGAGCGAGCAAGTAGTGTTTATCATCAGCGCCCCCGACATCGACCAAGCCATGATTGCGACCGACGCTTTTGAAAAAGCTCTCAACCAAAGAGCTTTTTCAAGTCAGCCAACTCTGTTTAAGCAAGTTCAAGGCAAAATCAACGCCAGCACCCAAAGCCAGTGGAGCGATTTCTACTTTCGTCACCGAGCTCAACTGCTGACCCAACAACAAAAAGAGACACTGACACACTCGCCGGATTCGCGAGCTCAATATGTCATCCAGTCTCTGTACAATCCATTCTCAGGCGTCACTGCAGCCGAACTGTCGATGGATCCATTTCTGCTATTTCGCGACTACATCAGTGCTGTTGGCGTTCAATCAAGTAACTTTGTTCTGAAAGAAGGGTACCTCACCGCTCAATCTAATGACCAAACTCATATTTTGGTCACGGCTACGCTGGCTGGCTCACCTTATAGCTTGGCGATTCAAGAACAACTTCCTGATCTTGATTCAATTGAGCTCGAGGTCGAAAAACAGTTTAGCGTCAAAGTGCAGCATACCGGTGTGGTGTTCTACGCAAATTACGGCACCGAAAGCGCGAAATCAGAAATCAGTACTATTGGTTTGGGCTCATTAGCCGGTGTTATTTTATTGGTGTGGCTGACGTTTCGTAGTGCCCTACCACTTGCCTTATCCTTGCTTTCCATCAGCACTGGGTTGTTGGTTGCTCTTACAAGCACCGTCGCTATCTTCGGCAAGGTTCACCTATTTAGTTTGGTGTTCGGTGCCAGCTTGATTGGCGTATCCATCGACTACTCTTTTCATTACCTAACCGATCGTTTGGCGGCGGGTAATCAATGGCAAAGCAACAAAGGGTTGAAACATATTATCGTTGCGATCACCTTGGGTCTGATCACCAGCTTGATTGGCTACCTAGGTCTGTTGGTGGCACCTTTCCCGGGTTTACAGCAACTTGCTCTGTTTTCGTCGATTGGGCTTATTGCGGCTTACGCCAGCGTGGTGTGTTGGTACCCAGTTTTAGCTGCAAAACCAAGTCAAGAACGCCCGCTTCCCTTGTCGAAGCTTTGGCATACCTGGTTAAGTCTCTGGAGCAACCAAAAGTTTAGAATTGGCTTACCATTAATAGTGACTGTCGTTAGCTTGATATCACTCAGTCAAATTCGCTACGACGACGATATTCGCCAACTTCAAGCGATGCCTGATCAACTCAAACAGCAAGAGCAAGCCATTACTGAGATATCAGGATTAGGCAGTGGCCAAAATATGCTGCTGGTGACCGCTAAGAGCGATCAAAAGCTACTCAAAAAACTGGCAGAAATCACCGCGAGCTTAGACTCTTTAATCGATAGCCAAGGTATCTCAGGATATCGCAGCATCAATCAGCAGTTGTTAAGTAAACAAGACCAGCATGATAACTATCAATTGGTTGAACAACTCTATCGCCAGCAAAGCCATATCTTACAGAACACGCTTGGTTGGCCTAGCTTTCCAGAATTACCTAAGTTCGAAGCAATCACGGTATCTGGATTTTTAGAATCACCGGTGTCAGAACCTGTTCGACCACTTTGGTTAAAACCTATCGATGGACAAGCGGCATCAGTCATTTTGATCAAAGGCGTTACAAACTCAGCACTGTTCTCTCAATGGCTCGATTCAAGCTTTGCTCAGCAACAAGGTGTTAAATACCTTAATAAAGCCGATGAAATCTCCGCTCTCTTTGAGGAATACAGAGTCAAGATCACCGAGCTATTATTGATAGCTTTGGCCGCTATTGGGATGGTTTTAGGTTGGCGCTACGGTGTGAAGCAAAGCCTATTAATGCTGTTGCCTTCATTGATTGCCGGAGTCGCAGGTTTAGCGGTCACCAGCATTTTAGGCTCGACACTGAATCTGTTTAACCTGCTTGGACTGATTCTAATTTTAGGGATTGGTATCGACTATACCCTGTTCTTTGCTGAGCAGAAAAAATCGCTAAGCACCTTATTAGCGATTACCCTATCGGGTCTCACAACGTTGCTTTCATTTGGCTTACTGTCACTAAGTCAGACTCATGCCATTCATAGTTTCGGCGTTACCGTCTTAACGGGTATTTTTGTGGCGTGGTTGCTTTCTCCACTCGCGATCAACAATAGCAAAAACGTAGAAAGACCAACTTCTCGAGAGGTTTTTAGATGATCAGGACATTAAAGGTAACCTTCGTCACGCTAGTGGGTGTAATGCTCAGTGCCTGCTCGATGGTTTCTCAGCAGCCAACTGGTGCAAGTGTGTCTATCAACAATGACACCGAGCTAGCACTACCATTGCCAGCTGAACTGGGATACTCCCTCACGGCCAGTCAGCTCATCAGCGCTACGTGGAAAACCGATACGCAGCAATTGCCTGTTCAAGTCGAAGTGACAGCGGATAAAGTAGTTTTGGCGGGGTTTTCTTCTTGGGGTACTCGCATCCTATCGCTGCAATATCAAAATCAAGTGATTGATACGCAGGTTTTGTCTGGGCTTGGCGCAACTTTGCCACAACCTGAACAGGTGCTATTTAATTTGATGCTGACCTTATGGCCGACTGAAGCCTGGACTCAGCCTTTGCAAAACATAAGTTGGCATCTAGTCGATACTGACAATACAAGAACCGTGTTTGACGACGACCAACAAGCCATTATTCGTATAGAGTATCAAGCAAAAGCTAATGAGCAGAAGCTCTCTGGAGACATTGTTTTCAAGCATTTGATTCAAGGCTACACCATCACTATACAAACGTTGAACTCAACGATTGTCGATAACCCAAATAAGAGCTAAACATCATGCCTATTTATATCCAAGACTGTGGTTTCCACTCCGCATTAGGCTCAAGCGTTGCTGACATTCATGGCTGCCTCAAAGATACACGCGAATCAAACATGGTTGAAGTAAGCGATATGCTGAATGATGGTAAGCACACTATCGTCGGTAAGGTCGCAGGCGAACTGCCAGAGGTTCCATCCAATCTCGCACAATACGCCACTCGTAACAATCAACTGGCGTTATCAGCTCTGAATCAAATCCAAGACTCTATCGAACAAGCAAAGTCACAATTTGGCGCAGATAGAATTGCTGTGGTTATCGGCACAAGCACCTCGGGAATTTCTGACGGTGAAGCGGCATTCAAACATAAATTGGCAAACGGTGAGTTTCCTGAGCATTATCACTACTCCAAACAAGAGCTAGGGAATACCTCAGAGTTTGTTAGTCAATATTGCTCATTAACAGGGCCAAGCTACGCAATCTCGACCGCCTGCTCATCAAGCGGCCGTGTTTTTCTTACCGCTCAACGTTTGTTAGATTCTGGAATGGCTGATGCTGTATTAGTCGGTGGTGTGGACACCTTATGTAAGCTGACGCTCAATGGTTTTCATGGCCTTGAAGCACTTTCAACGACACATTGTCAGCCTTTTAGTGCTTCTAGAGATGGTATTAATATCGGAGAAGCCGCCGCATTTATGCTGCTTAGCAAAATAAAACCATCGAACAACTTACCCAATATTGCTCTGTTAGGTTGTGGTGATAGTTCTGACGCGCACCATATATCAGCCCCTCACCCTGAAGGAAATGGCGCAGAACAAGCAATGAGAAAGGCACTGAACGCTGCACAGCTAACAGCAGAGGACATCGGCTATATCAATGCTCATGGCACCGCAACGCCTCTCAATGACTCAATGGAAAGCAAAGCCATTCATCGTATTTTTGCAAACAAGGTTCCCGTCAGTTCTACCAAGCCGCTCACCGGGCATACTCTTGGAGCCGCAAGTGCGATAGAGGCTGCAATAGCATGGCATATTTTAAAATATGACTTACCGCTTCCCTTACAAAAATGTCAGGATAAAGCTGAAGATATTGAGATTGATTTGGTAAACTGTTCCCAGAAACTTAAAGTAAAGAACATCTTAAGCAACTCGTTCGCTTTTGGTGGCAACAACATTAGCCTGATCTTTGGTGTAGTAAATGACTGATATCCCTTCTGTAGACCAACTTCTTCCACACGATGATCCGATGATATTAATCGATCGTGCTATCAATGTAGAGGCGTTGTCGATTCACTGTCAGGTCGATATTGGTGCTCATAACCTGTTCTTTAATGCCGAATCTCAAACCGTACCGGCTTATGTCGGTATCGAATTTATGGCGCAATCTGTGGCTGCATGGTCTGGATACCATGCGCTGAAAAACGGCACGACTCCTCCAATCGGCTTCTTACTTGGTTCTCGTCGCTACAAGTCACTATGTGATGAGTTCACTCAAGGTCAGACCCTTGATATCTACGCCGAGCAACTGATGGAAGACAGTGGCATGGCCGTGTTTACCGCCAGAGTCGAAGACCAAGGCGAATTGGTGGCTCAATGCCAACTTAATGTCTATGTGCCAACTGAACACAAATTACAAGAAATGAAAACTAGGAGCCCATCATGACCCGTCAGGTTTTAGTCACTGGTGCCAGTAAAGGCATTGGTAAAGCGATCGCTATTCAACTCGCAAAAGACGGATTTGAAATCGCCGTTCATTACATGGGTGACAAGCAAGGTGCCGAAGATACCTTAAAGTCGATCACTGAATTGGGTGGCGCAGGACGTCTGATCCAATTCGATATCAGCAATCGCAGTGAATGCCGTGAAACGCTTGAATCAGATATAGCTGAACATGGCGCTTACTATGGTGTAGTAAATAACGCGGGCATTACTCGTGATACGGCCTTCCCTGCCATGACGGAAGAAGAGTGGGATGGCGTGATCCATACCAATCTCGACAGCTTCTACAACGTACTTCACCCGTGCGTAATGCCTATGGTTCAAAAGCGTAAAGGCGGTCGAATCGTTACTCTGGCGTCGGTATCTGGCATCATGGGTAATCGTGGTCAAACCAACTATGCTGCAGCAAAAGCGGGCGTAATTGGCGCGACTAAGTCTCTGGCTCTAGAGCTCGCAAAACGCAAGATCACGGTAAACTGTGTTGCTCCAGGCTTAATCGATACCGGTATGGTTGATGAGCACGTGAAAGATCACGCTCTACCTCAAGTTCCACTGCGCCGCATGGGCGAGCCAGAAGAAGTGGCTGGCCTAGTCAGCTACCTAATGTCTGATATTGCAGGCTACGTCACTCGCCAAGTAATTTCAGTCAATGGAGGCTTAGTATGACCCACCGCGTTGTTGTAACTGGCATGTCTGGTGTTACTGCCTTTGGTAATGATTGGAAGCACATCGAACCAAAACTGAAAGCGTGTGAAAATGCCACTCAATATATGCCAAGTTTTGAGCAATACGATGGCCTCAACACTAAGCTAGCTGCGCCTATTGATGACTTCCAGTTACCAAAACACTACAAACGTAAACAGGTTCGAGGCATGGGTCGGGTTTCTCGCTTAGCCACTGTCGCGACTGAAGATGCTTTAACACAAGCCGGGTTGATTGGACATGATGTTCTAACTAACGGAGAAACGGGCATTGCCTACGGGTCTTCAACCGGCAGTACTGATGCCGTAGGTGCGTTTGGTGTGATGCTTAACGAGAAATCGACACGAGCAATCACAGCAACTACCTATGTTCAAATGATGCCACACACTGCTGCGGTCAACGTTGGACTGTTCTTTGGCTTGCGCGGACGCGTGATTCCCACCAGCAGTGCCTGCACTTCAGGGAGCCAAGCGATTGGTTACGCTTATGAAGCGATCAAACACGGCTACCAAACCGTGATGGTTGCTGGTGGTGGTGAAGAACTATGCCCAACTGAGTCTGCCGTTTTCGATACCCTTTTTGCTACCAGTTTAAAAAACGACACACCAGAAAAATCCCCTAGCCCTTACGACAGTGAGCGCGATGGTCTAGTCATCGGTGAAGGCGCTGGTACGCTTGTGCTCGAAGAGTATGAACATGCCGTCGCTCGCGGCGCAAAGATCTACGCTGAGATTGTCGGCTTTGCCAGCAACTGCGATGCAGCTCATGTGACCCAACCTCAAATGGAAACCATGCAAGTTTGTATGGAGAAAGCACTCAAAGACGCGCAGCTTCCGGCTGAAAAGATTGGTTATGTCTCTGCTCACGGTACTGCAACCGAAAAAGGCGATATTGC
This sequence comes from Vibrio sp. L5-1, assembly GCF_021728315.1. Classification (NCBI taxonomy): domain Bacteria; kingdom Pseudomonadati; phylum Pseudomonadota; class Gammaproteobacteria; order Vibrionales; family Vibrionaceae; genus Vibrio; species Vibrio sp. L5-1. Next base: position 980,975 of record NZ_JAKKCQ010000002.1, read on the forward strand.
AGAAAGTAATGCGACAGCGAACATTTTCGGAGAAGTGCCAATCAGTTCATTGAAAAGCTATTTTGGTCATACACTTGGTGCGTGTGGTGCAATTGAAGCTTGGTTAAGCCTAGAGATGATGCATTCAGGCTGGTTCAGTCCAACATTGAACCTTGAAAACATTGACGAACGCTGCGGTAAACTTGATTACATAACGGGCTCAGGCCGCGAACTGGATGTTGAATACCTAATGAGCAACAACTTTGCCTTTGGCGGGATCAACACTTCCATCATCTTCAAAAAAATCTAGGATAGATAATGAAAAACTGGCTAGCTCTTGCTGTTGTCTTTTTACTCGCAGGTTGCAGTGCTCCGAAGTATGCGGGCAATGCACTTCCTGAAGCAAACAACATCGAAAATATCACGATCGTGGAAGATGTAAAAACACGCAGCATTTTCCTCGATTCCATGCTCGACTGGTGTCTGAACAATCAGGTGAAATGTAAAGTGGTTGCCGACGGTTCAGAACATAATCCAGAGGACATTACGCTTGATTATGTCTCTCGCTGGAGCTGGGATTTCAGAACCTTTGTGGCGGACGCTAAGATCTCAGCTTATCAAGATCAACAACGCATAGGCAACGTTGAGTTTAAAGCACCGAATAGCGGAAATTTATCAAAGTTTGGCGACAATATGGAACGCATCAAAGCGATGATGGATATCTTGTTCGATAAGAAAACCTCCACTCAAGCGACCCAAATGATTGCTGAAGATAAGCTTTAATCAACCAAGCTCAAAACAAATAAAAAGGGTCAGTAACCAAGTTACTGACCCTTTTTTGATTCTAGCAATCGCTCAATTAAGCGTTAGCTTCACGCTCAGCGATGAACTCAAGAGCCATCTTGATGCGAGCGATTACGCGCTCTTTACCAACAAGCTCCATCACTGCATCAACAGAAGGAGACTGACCGCCGCCTGTTACTGCTACGCGAAGTGGCATACCGATTTTACCCATGCCGATCTCTAGCTCTTCACATACTGCTGCAATCACACCGTCTTTGATGTTTGCTGTTGTGAATTCTTCAAGCGCTTCAACCTTAGCAAGAGCAAGTTCTAGTGGACCTTTAGCAACACCACGTAAGTGCTTCTTCGCTGCGCCAGCTTCAAACTCAGAGAAATCTTCGTAGAAGTAACGAGACTGCTCAGCAAGTTCTATAAGCGTGTTACAACGCTCGCCAACTAGCGTGATCACTTCAGTGATCGCTGGGCCGTTTGTTGTATCGATCTTCTGTGCGTCTAGGTGCCATTGCAGGTATTTTGCAACGTACTCAGGCTCAGAAGTCTTGATGTAATGGTTGTTCAACCAAAGTAGCTTTTCAGTGTTGAATGCAGATGCAGACTTGCTGATTGCGTTCAGGCTGAAGAATTCAATCATCTCTTCTTGAGAGAAGATCTCTTGGTCACCGTGAGACCAACCTAAACGAACTAGGTAGTTGTTTAGTGCATTTGGAAGGAAACCTTCGTCGCGGTATTGCATTACTGATACAGCACCGTGACGCTTAGAAAGTTTTGCACCGTCATCACCAAGAATCATTGCACAGTGAGCGAAAGTTGGGACTGGCGCGCCTAGTGCTTCATAGATGTTGATTTGACGAGGTGTGTTGTTGATGTGGTCTTCACCACGAACAACGTGTGTAATACCCATATCCCAGTCATCTACTACAACCACGAAGTTGTATGTTGGTGCGCCGTCTGTACGACGAATGATTAGGTCATCAAGTTGGCTGTTAGAGATTTCAATGCGACCACGGATTTGGTCATCAAATACTACGCTGCCTTCTTTAGGGTTACGGAAACGGATAACGCACGCATCACCTTCTTTTGCTGCTTCGTTTGCTGCAACAATTTTAGGGTGGTTCGCATCGTAACGAGCCATTTCTTTGTTTTCTTCTTGCTGTGCTCGAATTTCATCAAGCAGCTCTTTAGACGCGTAACATTTGAACGCTTTGTCTTCAGCAAGGAGCTTATCAACCATTTCGTTGTAACGGTCAAAACGCTTAGATTGGTAGTAAGGACCTTCATCCCATTCCATACCCATCCATTGCATGCCTTCTAGAATTGCATCAACCGCTTCTTGAGAGTTACGCTCAAGGTCCGTGTCTTCGATACGTAGAACGAATTCACCACCTTGGTTCTTAGCGAATAGCCAAGAGTAAAGTGCAGTACGTGCACCACCAACGTGAAGATAGCCAGTTGGGCTAGGAGCAAAACGAGTTTTAACCGTCATTTAAATACCTTGATTATGTAGGTGATTCTTTTAGTGGGGTCTAATACAAAGTCTGTAATAGACAAATATCACTAAATTTTGGGCGCTATTTTATCACCACCGCTTAAATCTACAATCAGTAGTGAATGATTAATGCGCGGATCTTGTGCGAAAGCCACTGTAGAAAGGCCAAATCCAGCTTCGATGTAGCAAATCTATAGCCTGAGCCAATAAATTATAGCCACGCTTTTCTTTAACTCACGCTTATTTCACCAACGTAACCCACCCATTCATATTCCACTAAGATCAATTTTTTAAATTTATGTTTGACCTTACCCTTACGGTAAGGTTTATGTTGGGTGTAGATGAGAATTGGAGTATCGATATGAACCATTACACTACCGCACTCAACGGCCTAAATTGCATGGGTTGCGCGAAGAAAGTCCACACCCTGTTTGGTGATTCCGATAACACGACGATCAATGACATATCGCCGACGTACATCGACATTTCGACTCCTTTTAGCTACGTTGAACTCAACGAACAGTTAGCGACCCTTAGTTATTCCATGGGTAATTCGCTGCATCTATCATTATCAGGACTCAGCTGTGGTAAGTGCGTGAGCAAACTGACTCAAGCGCTTGAGCAGACCGAGCAAATATCAGACCTAGAAATCAGCAAATATGAATTGTCCTTGGTTACTTTGCTTGCAGAATCAGAGCTTATTGCGCTGATCGAAAGCGTGGGTTATCACGCGACTCCCTACTCTGAAGCTCATGACCTTTTATCGAGTTCAGATTCAAAAGAAGATAAAAAAACAGCGCCCGTAGAACCGACACCAGCTAAACCTGCTGCTAGCCAATATACCTATCATCTTGTTCTTGAAGGAATGACATGTGCGAGTTGCGTTTCTTCGGTAGAGAAAGCGTTGAAAAAGAATGAGTTCGTCGACCAAGCTCAGATCAACCTCGCAGAACAGACAGCCTTGGTCTTCACGTCTAAAACACGTGACGTCATCGAGAATGCTCTCATAGAATCGGTAAAAACCGCAGGTTATGGTGCGGAGTTCGTTGATGACGCGGCGACTCAACAGCAAAAACAGCAAGAACAACAACTTCGTACCCAAAAAGCTTTCCTAAAGAATTCAGTAAGCGCGCTGGTTATCGGAGCTCCGCTGATGGCGTGGGGTCTGTTCGGTGGCAGCATGACCATTGTTACATTTAACGACCAATTGGCTTGGGGATTGGTTGGTGTGGTCTGTTTGATACTGCTTGCGACCTCGGGACGCAGCTTCTTCACGAATGCTTGGCAGTCTCTCATGCATAAGCGTGCGACCATGGATACCTTGGTCGCTTTAGGCACGGGTGCAGCATGGTTCTATTCAATGCTGGTTGTACTGATTCCATCATGGTTCCCAGAACCATCGCGTCATGTCTATTTTGAAGCAAGTGCAATGATTATCGGCCTTATCTCTTTAGGACACTACATTGAAGCCAAAGCCAAAGCACGCACCACCAAATCTTTACAGGCACTGATTAACTTACAGCCTCAAAAAGCCGTGGTTATCGTCGATGGTAAAGAACAGACCATCGCCGTCGAAGCCATTCAAGTCGGTATGCAAGTGCGTGTAAAACCGGGAGAAAAAGTCCCTGTCGATGGCGTTGTGGTTTCGGGTGAATCCTACATCGATGAATCAATGCTGACCGGCGAACCGCTTCCCAACGTTAAATCGATTAATGATGGCGTTTCAGCAGGTACCATTAATGGTGATGGCAGCTTAGTGATTGAAGCGACTGGAATTGGCTCAAGCACCATGCTGGCTCGAATCATTCAGATGGTTCGCCAAGCACAAAGCAGCAAACCTGCGATTGCTAAGCTTGCCGATTCTATCTCGGCCGTGTTCGTACCTGTTGTGGTCGCAATCGCCGCCATTGCCGCCTTAGTTTGGTTTCTTGTTGGCCCGCAACCTAGTGCAAGTTACATGCTCGTGGTATCAACCACTGTACTGATTATCGCCTGTCCATGTGCGTTAGGCCTAGCAACGCCACTGTCGATTACTGTTGGCGTGGGTAAAGCCGCTGAGTTTGGCGTTCTTATTAAAGATGCGGATGTATTGCAGTCTGCCAGCAAGATCGATGCTGTTGTGTTTGATAAAACAGGTACGTTGACCCAAGGCAAACCAACCGTTCAACAGGCCTTTTACTCTAATCTAACGGAGCAAGAGTTACTGGCTTATGCTTATTCAGTAGAAGTGGGATCTGAGCACCCACTCGCCAAAGCCGTTTGCCAATATGCAGAGAGCCTACAAGTTTCAGCACTACCTCATAGCGAGTTCGAAAACCAACGAGGGCTTGGCGTACAGGCAACAATTAACGGCAAGAACGTGCAAGTTGGCTCGCTTAAATACCTAACCCAGTTAGGCATCAATACTGAGATTGGCGCGGATTTTATCGAACTTTGCCGCTCGCAAGCGTGGACGCCTATTTTCATTGTGATTGACCAAAAACTGGAAGGCATATTGGGCATTTCAGACGCGTTAAAAATAGATAGCAAACAGGCGATAGCTCAACTAAAATCCGCCGGAATTCACACTGTGCTATTAACGGGTGACAATGACTCTGTGGCTCAAGCAATAGGTAAAGACGTCGGTATCGACGAGGTTATCTCGGAAGTGCTTCCAGAGCAGAAAGCTCAACATATTGTTCAGCTGCAACAGCAATATAAGAGTGTTGCTATGGTCGGAGACGGTATTAACGATGCACCAGCTCTTGCTCAAGCAGATATAGGAATCGCAATGGGCAGTGGCAGTGATGTCGCGATTGAAAGTGCGCAAATGACGCTACTCAACTCATCGCCATTATCAGTAAGCAACGCGATCGAGCTATCTCAAGCGACCGTGAGAAACATGAAGCAAAACCTGTTTGGTGCCTTCATCTATAACTCACTTGGTATTCCTATCGCAGCCGGTGTGCTCTACCCATTTTTCGGATTTCTGCTTAGCCCTGTCGTTGCAGGCGCTGCGATGGCGATGTCGTCAATCACGGTAGTAAGCAATGCCAACAGATTAAGACTTTTCAAACCCACACATTCTAATATCAACAAAAACCATATTCATGAGGTTAACCATGATTCGTAAAATTATGACTCTTACAGCACTCGCTGCAATTTCAGGACAAGCTCTCGCGACTGATGTTCTAAACCATAAGTCTCCATACTGTGGCTGCTGCACAGAATGGACAGAACATATGCGAGATGCTGGGTTCGATGTTACAGAGAAGCTCCACGATGATATGAATCCAATAAAGCAGAAGTTAGGGGTAACGCAAAAACTAGCCTCTTGCCACACTGCAGAGATCGACGGTTACGTATTTGAAGGGCACATTCCAGCAGAGGACGTGAAAGCCTTTTTAGAAAATCCACCACGTAATGCGATTGGCTTAGCGGTTCCAGGCATGCCAATGGGCTCTCCGGGCATGGAATATGGCGATAAGAAAGACGAGTATTCTGTGTATGCGTTTAATGAAGAAGGTCAGGTGTTTGAGTACCGTCATTACAACGGAAAATAAAGCTTAACTAGACCAACGCCAAGCAATTAAAAGAAGTCATAAAAATAGAGCCTAGCATGAGTAAACCCAAGACTGTGGTTTACTTGCTAGGCTCTTTGCTTTTGGACAGTAAAGCAAATCTTGTCGCGGTACCAACCGGGCTGTTAGTGCCGCTATATTTCTCCTCGCTAATTGGCTAAGAAGCTATTTAGCGAAGAAGCTCACTCGGCTAATAATCTAATCGACTAAGCAGCCAAGTGAATCGGCTTAGAAGCCGTAAGAAGCACCGAATACGAATGCGTTGTTCTGCTTAGAATCGCCGTTTGCGAAATCTACGCCGTTAGCTTGGCTACGGAACTCAAAGTAAGGTTGAACACCTTGACGAGTCCATGTAGCACGTAACTCATGGTCCATCGCTTCAGCATCAATCATGTATACGTTGTTGTAGCTAAGTGCTAGGTCAGCATTCACTGTGTAACCAATGCGGTTATCCATGCGGTAGTCTGTGTCAGCATTAGCCGAAGTATCATCGATGTGTGCACGAGTACGGTTGCTAATAGAGATACCGTTATCGAAGTTGTAACCGATCTTAACTAATGGACGGAACTGAATGCTCTCACCTGCAGAGAATAGGTGTTGGTAACCAGCAGCAACCCATAATTTGTCAGTAATGTTGAAAGATTGCTCACCACCGACAGTGATGCCTGGAGTAGTATTACCTGCACCGCCATTTTCAGATTCAAGTTTGCCAAGTTGGATGCCATCAAACTCAGAATAAACCGTGAAGCCGCCTAGAGAGTTGTCAAACGTGTGACCAGCTTCTAGCGTAGAAGTCATATCAGAACCGTGGATACGGCCATCGTCATGAATTTGGATGTTACCTGTAACGTAAGAAGAACCAGCAAAAGCACTAGAAGCAAAAGCAAGAGAAAGTGCACTTAGAGCGATAATTTTTTTCATAGTAAACTGCCTTAGTTTGATTTTTTCAGCGGCACATCTTCGGTACATCATTCACCTTCACCGCTTGAGTAGTTAGTTGCCTCCCTGGCATGAAATCTATGTTGCTCGAATTAATTTGCGTTTCAAAATAAAAGAGTAAGCAGAGTGATCTCTCTCACTATCAAAAAAGAACAAGTTATTTAATGCATTTAAATCAATCACTTAAAAATATAAAATTTAATAAAAAAGTTAAGACTTAAAAATACACAGATCGAGATCACGTTATTTCACGTCACAAAATTAGATTAAGTTAGTTCAATCACACCTGATTTAGAGTTTTTGATGAGAGACTTATTTTTTGAAGAGAATAATGAGAAGCGCGTCACTTTTGCGATGGAACTCACCTTATGTACATTGTTGACGATATACATAAAGGCTATTTCTATATGTTTCAGTTTAAGAGAAGTGGCTAACTTGATTTGGACGAAAAAAAAGCTCCCACTCTTATCTGAATCAGATAAAAGCTAGGGAGCTCTTCTATTAATGTTGCTTGTCGATTATTTTACCGAAGTTACTCGACTTACTTTCTCGCCACTTTCAGAGATAGAGCGGATGTAAGTTTCGCCTGAAACCGAAGGACGTTGTTGCTCATCGTACGTTAACCAGTTTTCGCCATCAGCAGAGTATTGCAGCTCTACGCCTGGGAATTGTACGTTCATCGCTAGCTTGCCATCAACAACCTGAGCGCCCGGTACTGACAGTCGGTAATCAATGCCAGCTTTCTCAAGCTTAGCCAATTCACGTTGCCCTACAATATTCGCGAAGCGATTAAAGTCACTGTTTAAAGACTGCTTATTCACTAAGTCAGTATCTTGAGAGTATTCAACGCCCACTTTGTAGTCGTTTTCCCAATCAGCTCTGTGCCATGCGCGCTCTGCTGCTGCAAGTACGCGAGGGAACACCATGTATTCATACTGCTCGTCGGTACGTACTGTTTCAGACCAAAGTTGTGCAGACAAACCGTAGAAAGGTTTCGCTTCAATCTCGCCTTTACCAGAGAAACCATTGCCGTCACGGTCTAATGATGTTTCTGCGTTTTGTGGCATGTTTTCTGGTGCGAAGCCAAACATCTTACGAGTATCGGTTGCACGTGTTGCCCAGTAGTAACCACGCTCTGCAGCATCAACTTCGTATGGCATATCCATGTATACGTAGTCTGGGTTAGAGACGATTACGTCATACCCTTTTGCTGACCAGTCGTATACTGATGAAGTACCGCCCCAGTAAAGAACGTCCCAGAAGTTCACGCGAGTGCTTTCTGTTGCAAATGCTTTTTCGCCTTCACTGTATTTCAGGCCATCTTGCCATGCTTGGAAGTGAGGGATGCCTTTGTCAGCAACAATCTTAGATACCTGCTCTGCAAAGTGACTTGGCAGGTGACCGAAATCGCTCACAGTACCATCAGCGATCAAAGACTGACACTGTGGAGATTGTTGGAATGGCTTATCTTGCTTAGCCAAGTCAATATTACCTTTCCATGCCACTTTATCTTCTGCATTAATATCTTGTAGGCCCGCGCCTAACTTGATGTTTTTCGCTTCATCGCCGCCAAAGTGCCAAGTCGTTAATGGAACGCCCGCTTCTTGGTGCATTGCCGCCACTTCAGAGATAACTTTATCGACAAAGTGAGTTGAAGATTCCATACATGGGTTAATGAAGCTTTGCTTGTCATAAAACTGAACCGTAGTTACGTTCGATGTATCTTGTGGATCCATCAAGCGGTATTCGTTCGCTTCAGCTTCCTTGCCTTCGGACATTAGGCGAGTGTAACGCGCTTCCATTGATACCACAGCAGAACGAGCGTGTGCTGGCATATCAATTTCTGGGATTACTTCGATGCTGCGCGCTTTTGCGTAGCTTAAGATCTCGACGTAATCCGCTTTACTAAAGAAACCAGAGCCGAAGTTGTCTGTTGTTGGACCTGAACCTAGCTGAGGCAGTAAACAGCTTTGCTCTTCCAAATCAAAACAACGATTAGACCCTACATCCGTTAGCTCTGGTAAACCTGGGATTTCTAAACGCCAGCCTTCATCATCCGTTAAGTGAAGGTGCAGTTTATTCATCTTGTAGGCTGCCATTTGATCTAGCGTGGCTAGGATGGCATCTTTTGAGTGGAAGTTTCGAGCAACATCCACCATCACACCGCGGTAGTCAAAGCGTGGCGCATCTTGGATCGACAGTTGTGGTAATGATTCAGCGTTCTGACTGTCTATTAGGCCAAAAATAGACTGAACTGCGTAGAAAGCACCTGTTTTATCAAACGCTTTAATCGCAACCTCCTCTTCCGAGATACTTAGTTCATAAGCGCCAGATTTCGCTAAATCACCCGTAAACTGAGTAGGAACAACAGCAACACTAACAGGTAGGTCGCCACTCACATCTACGTTTACCACATCTGCACGTTCTTCAATTGCAGCGAACTGCTCAGCATCGAATGCGTCTTTCGGTAGGGCAATACCACCAGCAATGCTCACTGAACCTTCGCCCACTTCTACCGACATTGGCGTTGGTAGTAAAGTGGTTGATACATCTTGCGTTGCCAGATCAGCATTCTTTTCAAAGCGAGTAACCGCTGTTGCCATGACATTGTTGTCATCAGGTGTACGCTTAAGGTTATTTCCTTCCAAACCGGTTACGAACGACGCGATATCTTCCGTATTCAATGAAGCAATCATCTTAGGTTCAGCGTTTGGCGCCGTTACGAATGCACCCGGCATAAAGTCGGTTTCAAACAGTTGCCAGTATTCACTTGTTAGTGGAAGAATCACTTCTTCACCAGCGGCAAAACCATCGAACTTATCTGTAGGTTCTAGTTTGTGTAGGTCGCCCGTTACACGAGTGATTTTAAACTGCTCATTATCAACATCTAAGATAAGGCGAATACTGTGGAAATAGATAGTCCAATCTTTCGAATCGATCGCTTCACCATCATTGGTCAGAGTCATGTTCACTTTGTTACATGATGCCCACTCTGCGCCTAAATCCTGACAAGCCATGCCTTCGTTTGCGCCGTGGTTCGTCAAAATTTCGTATTGCACATCTAGGTTATCAGCCAGTGCATTTACCACCTTTTGTTCTGGTGCTTGTGTTACCGCACAACCCGTTAAACCAGCCAGTACTGCTACAGATAGTAAGTTTCTCTTCAACATCGTATTCACCCATAAATTTAAAAAATTGAGTTAGAAGCAAAATAGAACGCTTCAAAAGTTAGATAAACTATATGGCCTTATTTTTCGTCGTGAATTAAATCAAGTTAATAAAGTGATCGACTTCAAATCTAAAAAATATTGATAAAATTAACCTGATTAAAATCATCAAGTTACCGATATCGACAGTTCCGTCAGTTTTATTTTGACGTAATATTTGAGAATTGAATCACAATCTTTTGAAAGGATTTCATAAAATCGTGTCGTTGTTACTGAGAAAGGTTTAAGAGTTTGTTGGTGTTGTTATACTTTTCGTACAAACAACGTGACATCGTTCTCAAAAAAAACCGTTAAAAAACACCGTCAAAATCGATTTTAACGAGTTTAAGACTTCCTAAAGGAGCTCCCTTTGCGCCCATTCTTATACATGGTTTTATTCGTTCTCGCTTTTTCAGCTAGGCAAGCGGTCGCCGAGCCCCTTTATTGGCAAGCAAAAAAGGATGAACTGACACTCACTATCTTAGGTTCCGTGCACGTTGGGGACGAGAGTATGTACCCACTTCCTTCAGCGATCACCGACGCGCTAAAAAACAGTGATGGGTTAGTTATCGAAACGGATATCAGAAAGTCTGATGGCGTTGTATATCCCCACAACAAACTCACCACAGCCGATGTGCTCAATGAAGAACAACTGCAATTATTAACCGACATATCAAAATCGTTGGAGATGCCGACGCAACAACTGCTTAGCTCACCGCCTTGGGCTACTTCTCTCTCCATACAGATGCAGCAGCTAAAAAACCTTGGTTATGGCTCCGCCGGCGGCGTTGATGCGACGCTAGCTTACAAAGCGACTATCCAAGATGTTCCGGTTATCAGTTTAGAACCACTACAATTCCAAATAGACCTGATGACAAAACAAAAGGATGACGGTAAGGAATGGTTAGTCAGTAGCCTTGAGGAATTTGACCAAACTGATCGTGTGGTTCATTGCCTAATTGAAAGCTGGAAAGCGGGTGATTTAGCGAAGCTGGAAGCCTTCGCAGAGCTGTCTGAGATGTCGCTTGAACTCGAGAAAGCATTCTTAACTGATCGCAATATCGACTGGGCAAACAAGCTATCCGCCAATGATTGGAAACTCGATTCAAATGGGAATTATTTGATCGTGGTTGGCGCCTTGCACCTAGTTGGCGAAGGTAACCTTTTGCAGTTGTTAAAAGAGAAAGGTTTTAATGTCATTCAACAATCACAAAGCCAACAGGCTCAGTGTCAATTTGAGGTTAGTGACGACAACTAACTAAATTCGAGACCATGACCTTCTCATAATATAACCATTACCTAATAACAGAATCATTACATTTAATAGCACCATAACGGTGCTATTATCTTTCGCTCTTTTTATACACGGTGTTGTTCTCATGAAACCAGTTCTCTTCGCTTTACCTTTAGCTCTCTTGATCCTGATGCCCACGACAGCCTCTGCCAGAGAAACTTGTACCATCGAACAATTTCAAGCCATCGACATTCAGCCAGATACAAAAGGCGGCGTGCTAGATAAAGAAAGCGGACAGTTTTTGATTACTGAAAAGCCACCCATGCGATGCGCGAATATTACTTTCACGACGTCTACGACACGCAACCGTATCGCAAGCCAAATGAATGGTAATTTTGAAGCAAGCTTTTACGATGGCAAGATGGGTAACTCTCACTCGGTGACTTTTAACGAAGATGAAGTACAGGCAGGCTACATTCGAATTGGTCCAAATAATCCTGTTGAAGCGTATGTTTGCTTTGTTACCTCAGAGACACCAATCAAGAACATTACTTGTGATGTGAAGTAAACAGATTTGGGGCGGGCTTATTGAGTCAATCCTTTTCTCTATGCGGGATGTTTAGAACAACAAGAGATTCCCGACTCGCTCCTTCGTCACTCTAGGGAATGACGCACATACCAAAATGCAAAAAAGTCGTAGCCCTTCTCTATAATAAATGGTCTACGGCTTCTTTAATGTGGCGTTGAAGAGCTTATTTTGAACATCAGGCGAACCCGTTGACCAAGTGATTATCTTTATCCTGAAATGCAAAAAAGGCTTCTCATTTCTGAGAAGCCTTTTTCTTAATGTGGTCGGTGAAGAGGGATTCGAACCCCCGACCCTCTGGTCCCAAACCAGATGCGCTACCAAGCTGCGCTATTCACCGAGATATCTAACTGGCTGATTGCCTGTCGATGAAGCGTATAATACGGATTCTGAATTTATGCGCAAGAGCTTTTTTCACTCTTTTTTACAATATCGAATCGTTCGAACAAAAGACGTACAACCTAACGGCTAATGTGACGAAAAACACACACTCAACAACAAGTATTTAACTTATGAAACAGGATTGATCCAGATCAGTGAATTGATAACGCTACTTAATACACTAAGCCATGTCATATAACTTTGAGGTATACACATGGACTTTTGGCTAGAACTCCTATTTGGTAATGCAGTGGGGCTATCTTCAATGATAGTAATATTCGGGGCTCTGGGTCTCATGATGTTCTATGGAGGCTTCTTCATCTACAAAGTTATGACTGAAAAATCTCCTCACTAGAATCGCTCAGCCTAAGTCATCTACTTTTAAGTATCATTTTCTTTGGGTGGATGTAAAAACGCTTTGCACCGGAGCAGACTTATTGTCTTCTCCGGTTTTTTCATTTTTAAACCCAGCCTCAACTTAGGTATACTTACCCTATCCTTCTCCAACTTGAGATACACACTATGTCTCATGATGACGACTTAGATCTATTCCAAGAAATGATGGGCGATGTTAAACGTATCGACCATGACACCGCCGAACACCAGAAAGTACACCGAGTCACAGAATCTCACCTTGCTAAGCGTGAAGCCGCTATGTGGCTGTCTGACGACGAGAAAGACTACTTATCATTAGACTACTCACCAATGATCAAGCCAGACGACGTCATTGCTTACAAGAAAGATGGTGTACAAGAAGGCGTATATAAAAAGCTGCGCTTAGGCAAATACCCTATTCAGGCCAAACTCGACCTTCATAGGAAAACACTGAAAGACGCTCGTAACGAAGTACTCTCATTTTTACGCCAGTGTTTAAGAATGGATGTTCGCACCGTTATCATTGTTCACGGTAAAGGTGAGCGCTCGAACCCACCAGCAATGATGAAAAGCTACGTGGCGAATTGGCTCACGCAAATTAACGACGTTCAATGTGTTCATTCTGCTCAGCAATTTCATGGTGGTACTGGCGCAGTCTACGTTATGCTCAGAAAGAGTAATGAGAAAAAGCTAGAGAACAGAGAGCGCCATCAAAAACGCACCAGTTAACTGGTTGAAACAGATAAGTACACTGATAGCGAATTGTATCAAGATCGATATTGCGTGCCTAGACTCACACCAAGTGCTAAAATTGTCCTCAGTTAACGAATCCCAACTCAAAGCAACTATCCAAAGGTTGCTTTTTGTTTATCTATATTTCCGTTGTGAAACGCTAAGAGAATATCATGTCACAAGAATCCCAAGCTAAACGCCTTAATAAATACATCAGTGAAACTGGTTTTTGCTCACGCCGCGAAGCCGACAAACTCATTGATGCAGGCCGAGTTACTATTAACGGTAAGATCCCTGAAATGGGTACTAAAGTCTTGCCCGGTGATGATGTTGAGATCGACAATAAACCTGTTCGCTCAAAAGAGAAGCCGATCTACATTGCTCTTAATAAACCAACAGGCATCACCTGTACTACTGAACGTGATATTCCAGGCAACATCGTCGACTTTATCGGCCACCACAAACGTATTTTCCCTATTGGTCGTCTAGATAAGCCTTCTGATGGTCTTATCTTCTTGACCAACGATGGCGACATCGTAAACAAAATCCTACGTGCCGGTAACAACCACGAGAAAGAATACGTGGTGCGTGTAGATAAGCCGATTACGACGGAATTCTTGAAGAAGATGGCTTCTGGTGTTCCGATTTTGGATACCGTGACCTTGCCGTGTAATGTCGAGAAAGAGACCAAGTTTTCATTCCGAATTACGCTAACTCAAGGCCTTAACCGCCAGATCCGTCGTATGTGTGAAGCGTTAGGCTATGAAGTATTCAAACTACGTCGTGTTCGTATTATGAATATCTCACTTGATGGCATTCCAAACGGAAAGTGGCGCTACCTAAGCGAAGAAGAGATCACTGAGATCTTGGCTATGTGTGAAGGCTCAGTGAGCACTGAAGATGCGTCAAAAATGAACGCAAAAGGTCAGCGAATTCGCAAGGCAACCGATGCTAAGTTATTTGATAGCCGTGAAGAGAACCAAACTTCAACAGCGCGACGTAATCAAAACGAGAATCGTACTCGCACCTATCGCGGTAACAATGCGGATGAATTCCGTCATGCGCCTAACTCAAAGCGTGGTCGTAACTCATCGAACGGTGAAAGCGGTGGCGGTGGCAATACCGAGAACTGGAAATCGAACTCTCGTTCAGAGCGTTCTAATTCAGATAGAAACAGTTCGGATCGCACCCGCACAGATCGTAACAATAACGATCGTCGAAGCGGTAAGCCTGCACCGAAGCGTGTTGGTGGTACTTTAGGTCTGAAGAAGTAGTCATAATTCGTCCTCAATGTACAAGCACATATCAGGATAGACACTCAATATAAAAGCGCCCGCTAGGTTAATCTAGCGGGCGTTTTTGTTTGTCATTCGGTAGTTGTATCATCATGACGACGACAATCTATAAACATAGATCAGCAAACTGACCGCGAGTCAGTAGCGCTAAGTCTTTCGGGTCGAGTTCAATTTCTAGCCCGCGCTTCCCTGCACTCACGCATATCGTTTCAAAATCGGTAGCGCTGGAATGAACAAAGGTAGGCAAGGCTTTTTTCTGACCAAGAGGGCTGATCCCACCCACCACATAACCCGTGGTTTTCTGAGCAATATCAGGGTTCGCCATCTCTGCTTTTTTGCCTTTTGCCGCTTTTGCCGCAAGCTTCAGGTTTAGCTTCTGATCAACGGGAATAACGGCAACAGCTAAATCTTTAGCGACGCCATTCAAACAGAACAAAAGCGTTTTAAATACACGTTTAGGATCTTGACCAAGCGCTTCGACAGCCTCTAATCCGTAGTTCGTATTATTCGCATCGTGGTGATATTGATGCACGCTATGAGCGATTTTCTTTTTCTTAGCTAGATTGATTGCAGGGGTCATAACAAATCCAAACGATAGATAAACAAAAAGCGACGCCGAGGCGTCGCTTTAGTTAAATTTATCATGGTGCTAGAGTCAATCTAATTTAGCACCTATTGACTCTATCAACTGGGTTTAATTACTTGTAAACCATTTGACCAGAAGGTGCGTACTTGTTCACGTCAACTGGGCTGTTCGCTTCTAGGTACTCTTTCAGTACTTCAGCATCAACAAAACCTGTGTTCACGTAACCAGGGTGATCTGACAGTTTAGGATAACCGTCGCCACCAGCCGCGTTGAAGCTTGGCACTGTGAAACGGTAGGTTTCGTCTAAACGAAGCTGTTTGCCACCGATGAAGACATTCGATACTTCACCGTTTGCTACTGTCATTGAAATGCCAGCGAACTGCGCGTAAGCACCAGAATCGATTGGTTTCGTCGCCACAACGTTTAGGTAATCTAGAACTTCTTTACCTGTCATGTCTGTATAAGTCAGGATGTTTGCAAAAGGTTGTACCTTCAGTACATCTTTGTAAGTGACATTGCCCGCTTCAATTGAGTCACGAACACCACCAGAGTTCATCACAGCGAAGTCTGCTTGTGCACGCTCCATGTGAGAAGTCGCAATCAAACGACCTAGGTTAGTTTGTTGGAAACGCACCACATTACGATCGCCTTCAAGCTTGCCATTTGTCTCAGCAATTTGAACTTCTAGCTGTGCTTGACCTTGCTCTTGGAAAGGACGTAGGAATTCAAGCAACTCTGGATCTTGTGCGATTTCATCTTGAATAAGAACACGTTGCTTCTTACCGTCAATCTTAACTTTCTTCTTAAGGTTAACAGGAACCAGATCGTAGCTCACCATCTCTAGTTCACCGTTACGGAATTCGTAATCAGCACGGCCTACGTACTTGCCCCACTCGTGAGCTTGAACGATGTAAGTACCGTTCTGTACGTCTGGTTTACACTCATCACCCGGCTTGAAGTTTTTCTTCGCAACGTTAGGGCCTTCCATACATACAGGCTCTTGAGAGTGACCACCAACGATCATGTCTAGGTCGCCTTCGTTTAGGTAACGAGCAAGTGCTACATCACCCGGTGCGTTAACACCACGTTGGCCGTTTTCGTAGTGACCCATGTGAGTCACAGCGAAGATTAAATCTGGCTTCTCTGTTTCTTTAAGTTCAGCGATCAGCTTCTTCGCTTCTTCTTTAGGGTCACGGAAGTCAATGCTCGCGATGAACTCAGGGTTACCGATTTTTGCCGTATCTTCAGTGGTTAGACCGATAACTGCAATCTTGATACCTTGCTTTTCAAACATCTCGTAAGCTTGGAACTTGCGTTCGCCTGTTGCTTTGTCGTAGATGTTTGCAGATAGCATTGGGAAGTTAGCCCAATCGATCTGCTTTTGTAGTACGTCTAAAGAGTTGTCAAACTCGTGGTTACCCAATGCCATTGCATCGTAACCAATTTTATTCATACCTTTGAAATCAGGTTCTGCATCTTGAAGATCTGACTCTGGCACACCCGTGTTGATGTCACCACCAGATAGAAGCAACACGCTACCGCCTTCTGCTTCAACTTCAGCACGAAGTTGATCAACAAGCGTTTTACGCGCAGACATGCCGTATTCACCGTATTTGTTCTGCCAAAAACGACCATGGTTGTCGTTAGTGTGTAGAACCGTAAGCTTGTAAGTTTCGTCTTGGTTCCAATCTTGAGTTGATTGAGACGCACACCCAGCTAGAGTAGCTAGGATTGCAGCACTTAGTGCTGTCTTTAGAATAAGGCGTTGCTTCATTGTCATACCTTTGAACTTTTAGGGGAATCCACTGCTTTTTATAATCTATTGCGACCCCTTTCCTGGAGTTCGAACAATAAGACTTCAACATGACTAATCTTAAATTAACATTCTAGATGTAACACGACGATTTCATATTTATGTCGAATTGGTCACGCATAGATCGGCAGTTAAGTGTAACAAAATTATGAGATTACACTCAAACTTCCCCTGCATCACAGGCAATCGTTTACTTATAAAGTGTGATGAACATCAGTAATTTACTATAAACAGGACAGACCTCACACACCCATACCACTTTCTTAGGGAATCAAAGGTTCTGTTTACAAAGATTTAATCATCTGCCGTTGATTAGTACTCTGAAAAACAGGTTAGCTAACGACTACACAGCTTAGTCATCGAAAAACAACTTGGTCATCGTCAAAATAGGCCGAGGCTTCAGTGAACTGAACGGATGTCCCGTTAAAAAAAACGCCCAACTCTAAGAGTTGGGCGTTTATCTTATGCTGTTAAATAACCACTTACACTCACTAACATTAGCGATTTAATGCTAGTTATTTAGCATCAGCCAAAGCTATTTGATATCGATGTGGTCGAAGCCTTTGATAAGGTCATCAAGTGCTTTCATCTGCTTCAAGAACGGCTCTAGTTTATCTAGAGGTAGCGCCGATGGGCCATCACAGCGTGCTTGATCCGGGTTAGGGTGAGCCTCAAGAAACAGACCCGCAATCCCTGTCGCAAGACCCGCTTTAGCAAGTTCAACGGTTTGCTCACGACGACCGCCAGAGGCAGCACCTGATGGGTCACGCATTTGAAGCGCATGAGTCACATCAAAGATAATTGGGCTGCCGTTTGATGATTTTTTCATTACACCGAAACCAAGCATATCAACTACTAGGTTGTCATAACCCATGCAAGAACCACGTTCACAAAGAATAATGTTGTCGTTGCCGCACTCTGCGAACTTATCAACGATGTTACCTACTTGATCCGGGCTCATGAACTGAGGCTTCTTCACATTGATAACCGCGCCAGTCTTAGCCATCGCTTCAACAAGGTCAGTTTGACGAGCAAGAAACGCTGGAAGCTGGATTACATCAACCAGATCAGCAACAGGCTGAGCTTGTGCTTCAGTGTGAATATCCGTGATGATCTTCACGCCAAAGGTATCTTTCAGCTCTTGGAAGATTTTAAGACCTTCTTCCATACCAGGACCACGGTATGAGTGAACTGAGCTGCGGTTTGCTTTATCGAAAGACGCCTTAAATACGTAAGGGATGCCCAACTTCTCTGTGACTTTCACGTAGTGCTCACAGATCTGCATAGCTAGATCGCGAGATTCAAGAACGTTCATGCCTGCAAATAGCGTAAATGGCTTGTCGTTAGCAATTGGCATGTCACCAATGTGAACTGTTTTCTGTTCCATCATATTCTCTCTAAATAATTATTAATTAGTGAACAACCACTGTCTTTTCGTTCATGACGTTCACTTGAGATTTTAGCAACTCAGATGCAGGGTCATCTGGGCATTGGTCGATAAAGTATTGATAATCCGTTGCTGCAACTTGATGACAGTCTAGCTGCTGATAAATAAAGCCGCGGTCACGGATTTCATACGGATCATCCGGCACAAAGGTTAACGCAAGATCAGTACACTTCAATGCAAGCGTATAACGCTCTTCTCGCAATAATGCACTCTTAAGCAACGCTAGCCACTTACCAATAATCGTTGGGTGATCGGCAACCTCTAAGTGTTCCGCTTTCACCTTAGCGAGTGGGCCATCATGTCCGATTAACCAAGCTCGTAAAGTTTGCACGCCAACATACTCACCGTTATAAGGGTTAATATAGACGGCTGCTTGCCCGTACCAACTAACTTTTAGCAAGAATTGAGTTGGGAAAGAAACGCCCTCTACAGGGAAGCCTAGCTTGCGACCAAGAAAAAGAAAAATCGCACCAAGACTCACTGGGATGCCTTTCTTTCTTTCGAGCACTTTATCGATAAATGCGTTTTCCGAAGAGAAGTACGCATCTTTATCGCCAGCAAAGCCCCACTCGTAAAAGAATAGTCGAATAAAAGATTCAAACTTCTGCTGCTCATCGGTTTCATTAACCAAAGCAAACTCAGCGTCTTTTAACAATCTCGCCAGTTCTTGCTCAGCCCAGCTGTCTTGAGTTTCTGGGTTAATCGCTTTATTTAAGATCAATGCACCTTCAGCTAACTCTAGCTGGTCAAAGTCTTCATCAAAAAATTCGTACATACGTAACTAACCGAAATAAGGAGATAATTAACCGAAAAATGTTGGTGTCTTCGTCATTGCGATTTTGCCTGCCATTGCTAGCCAGCCTAGAGCGCCAAAGAATGAAAAAACTCTCAATAGCTTGTTCTTACCTAACTTAAGCGCAAAGAAGCCCAGTGCGATGTAAGCCATAACACAAGTTAGTTTTTCGGTTAACCATGGCGCTGCTGGTGTAAATGGAATAAAGCCAGTGATAAAAATCAAACCAATACCCGATAGCAGCAGCAACGAGTCATTGATATGAGGGAAACGCTGCAAGAAAGGATGCTTAAGCTTTGGTGAGTTAACCATCATCAGAGCGAAACGAATCGAAAGAAGTAGCGCGCTTATAGCAATCGTTAGTAGGTGAAAATGTTTTAAACCTTCGTACATGGTATTCCTTTATATTTTTATATGTGCTTTCGTTAACACGAGCCAAACAATACCCGTTAATGCCCTGTATTTCTGCGTTAATTCTCTGTATTTCCGCGTTAAATGCATTATCGAGTTAAGTGTATTGTCGAGTTAAAGGTATCAATTTAGCAAGTTCATCATCTATTGCTCACAAGATGATTAACAGCAGCCTATGAACAGTAACGACCCAATGTCACTCGGTCATTACCACCGTAATCTTTTTCTGTAACCACATCCAAGTAGCCCAGTTGTTGCATTATCTCACGTACCGCCAAGCCTTGGTCATAGCCGTGTTCAAACGCTAGCCAGCCTTCGTTTTCTAAAAAACCGCGTGCGTTTTCAGAAATGTATCGAATATCAGCTAAACCTTTCTCTTCAGCAACTAACGCTGTGATCGGTTCAAAACGCACATCACCTTGAGATAAATGAGGGTCATTCTTCTCAATGTAAGGTGGGTTCGAGACAATCAACGAGAACTTCACAGCTTCTTCTTCAGAACTCACAGCGCTCAAAGGCTCAAACCAACTGCCGTGTAAAAAGGTGGCGTTGGTGATGTTCAAGCGTTGTGCATTTTCTGTAGCAAGTTGCTGCGCTTCAGGGCGAAGATCAATGCCCGTCACTGGTCGATTCGGCATTTCAGACGCCAATGCTAACGCGATAGCACCTGTGCCCGTGCCTAAATCTAGAATCGCACCTTGTTTGCCGTAGGTTTTATCCAAAGCGACTTCAACCAAACGCTCGGTATCCGGGCGCGGGATTAAAGTAGAAGGAGAAACTTTTAACGGCAGCGACCAAAACTCACGTTCACCAACAATATAAGCCACAGGCTCACCGGTTAAGCGACGTTTTAGAAGGGTATGGAATTCGGATTCCTGTTCTGAAGTGAGATGCTTCTCAGGCCAAGTCAGTAGGTAAGATCTAGGTTTATCTAAAGCGTGACAAAGCAGTACCGCAGCATCAATCGAGGGCGATGTGTTATCGCCCTCTTGAAGCTGTACGATTGCTGACTTTAAAGCACTTTCAACCGTATATGCTGACTGCATAGTAATTAGTTGTGCTCAGCAAGTGCTGCTAGTTGATCGGCTTGGTGCTCTTGTAGAACAGGATCAAGCAGGCTTTGCATATCACCTTCCAGAACTTCGTTCAGGCGGTAGATAGTTAAGTTGATGCGGTGATCAGAAACACGACCTTGAGGGTAGTTGTACGTGCGAATACGGTCACTACGGTCACCAGAACCTAATAGGTTACGACGTGTATCTGAAATAGCAGCAGCACGACGCTCTTCTTCAGCTTGAACGATACGAGCCGCAAGAACAGCCATCGCTTTCGCTTTATTTTTATGCTGAGAACGCTCGTCTTGACACTCTACTACTGTACCGGTTGGCAAGTGAGTAATACGGATTGCTGAATCCGTGGTGTTAACGTGCTGACCACCCGCGCCAGATGCACGGAAAGTATCAATCTTAAGATCGCCAGCTTTAATTTCTGGTAGATCAGCTTCTGGGATCTCAGGCATAACCGCAACGGTACATGCTGATGTATGAACACGACCTTGAGACTCAGTCTCAGGTACACGTTGTACACGGTGACCGCCAGACTCGAACTTCATTGTGCCATAAACAGCGTCGCCACTGATTTTAGCGATCATCTCTTTAAAGCCGCCCTGCTCTGAAACATTGCTGCTCATCACCTCAACGCGCCAACCTTTTTTCTCGGCAAATCTAGAGTACATGCGGAAAAGGTTACCCGCAAAAATACCCGCTTCATCACCACCAGCACCGGCACGAATCTCTAAGAAACAGTTACGCTCATCGTTTGGATCTTTTGGAATCAGAAGAATTTGCAGCTCATCAGTCAGACGTTCAATATTCGCTTTCGCATCTTTGATCTCTTCTTGAGCCATTTCGCGCATTTCTGCGTCGTCTTCATTTGCCATCTCTTCAGCAGCTTCTAAATCTTCTTGAGCTTGCTGGTATGATTTGAAGCACCCCGTCACCTCTTCTAATTGAGAATACTCTTTTGACAAGGCACGGAATTTGTCTTGATTCCCAAGTACACCGGGATCACCAAGTAGATGTTGAACTTCTTCATAGCGTTCAACAAGTGTTTCAAGCTTTATTAGAATCGAGGCTTTCATAATGTCTTATTCTGTTGGAGGTCGAATATTATTGAGGGTTTTCTAAGCCCAAACTCTGTCTAATGACCATTAATTTTGCAGGTTCTCCTTGCTCAGCTGCACTTTGAAGTGCACGCGTTGGAGCATGGATCAATTTGTTTGTGAGCTTATTACTCAGCTCAAGTAAGACTTTCTCAGGGTCACCGCCAGCGGCAAGTGATTGTAAACTCTTACTTAATAAATCTTCTCGGATTTCATTGGCCGATTTACGGTAATCACGAATACTGTCTACCGCTTGCAGTGAACGCATCCAACTCATAAACGCGGCGCTTTCTTCACTAACTATTGCTTCAGCTTGAATCGCTTCTACTTTTCGTTGTTCAATATTGCCATCAACGATCGACTGCAAATCGTCAACGGAATATAGGTAAGCATCATTCAGATCGCCGACCTGAGATTCCACATCACGAGGAACCGCAATATCAACCAACAACATAGGTTGATGTTTTCTTGTCTTCAGTGCGGTTTCAACCATGCCCTTACCGATGATAGGTAACGGACTCGCAGTTGAGCTGATCACGATATCCGCTCTATGCAAATGGTCAGGAATCTCATTCAGACTGATCACTTCAGCACCAAACTCTTCAGCTAGCCCTAAAGCACGCTCACGAGTTCGGTTAGCCACTATCATCTTGGTGCAGCCATTCGCTGAAAGGTGTTTTGCCACCAATTCAATCGTCTCACCCGCACCCACCAATAACACCGTTGATTCAGCAATCGACTCAAAGATGTGTTTGGCTAACGTACAGGCTGCGTAAGCAACGGACACCGCGCTTCCGCCAATTTCAGTTTCGGTTCGAACACGCTTGGCGACAGAAAATGATTTCTGGAACAGTTTTTCCATTGAAGCATCAACAGATTTGTTCTCTCGCGAATCGGTGTAAGCCTGTTTTACCTGACCAAGAATTTGCGGCTCGCCCAAAACCAGAGAGTCCAAACCACAAGCAACGCGCATTAAGTGCTTAATCGCGGCTTGCTCTTCATGGATGTAGATGCTCGGTTTTAATTCTTCAGGGCTAACTTGATGAAATACAGACAGCCAATCGATCAACTTGTTTTTTGCCACGCCTTTGACGTCACAATACACTTCAGTTCGATTACAGGTAGAAAGTATGACACTTCCATTTACGTGTGCATTTGCGTTAAGTTGCTTGAGTGCCTCAGATAATTTATCTGGACCAAAAGCGACTTTTTCTCGCAATTCAACCGACGCTGTATTGTGATTGATACCTACGGCAAGCAAAGACATGTATCAGAAGTTCTCGATCAGGGAATGGAAACAAGGGGCGAATTTTACTTGATGCATGGCTCTATTTAAAGAGCAAGCGGGATTTGTTTTCCTGACTTCGTGAATTCAATGCTATAGTTGAGACGTTTTTTAGATAAATTTGAACAAGTTGTGAGCAAATATGAGCAAGCTTCGTAAAATCACGTCTCTTATTTTTATAACCATAATTATGGTGGGTTGCTCGTCTATCCCAGAACAACCGACAAGCGTCGAGTGGCAAAGCCACCAAGATCGGCTTTTACAGATAGAAAACTATCAAGCCTCAGGCAAGCTCGCTTACATTTCTCCAGAGCAACGCCAAAGCCTAAATTTCATTTGGAAGCATTCACCAAATCAGAGTCAATTGAGGCTCACTACTTTCCTTGGTCAAACCGCCTTGAACCTCACAATTGACAGTTCGGGTGCCAAGGTAGTCACTTATGATGACCAAGTTTTTACTCATGCAAGTGCTTCCGTTCTTGTGGAACAACTTACTGGATTGCAGATTCCCATAGACCATCTACCGCAATGGTTCCTTGGCATTCCAGATCAAGCCGATAGCTACCAATTGAACACCACCAACACGCTTGAATCTCTCACCAAACAAGTCAGCAACCAACTATGGACACTGAGTTTTGCTAACTATCGCAATACAGAGATGCCGAGTAAACTATTATCTGGTGAAGACAACAAGAACTCTAGTGAAGACAACACTAAGGTAGAGACAATCCCACTCCCTACTCGATTGTCATTCAAGCAAGACGAGAACAAAATCAACATTGTAGTTTCGAAGTGGACACTGAAAAAATGATAACAACGCCAACCCACTGGCCTTCTCCGGCTAAACTGAATTTATTTCTTTATATCACTGGTCAACGTGACAATGGTTATCACGAACTTCAGACCTTATTTCAGTTTGTCGAATTTGGTGATGAGCTAACAGTTAGTGCAAATCAAGAAACCAGTGCGATCACAATAACCCCTGAAATTCCAGGCGTTGCGACAGAAGATAACCTGATTTGGAAAGCCGCAACTGCCCTCCAACAATATACATCGACCTCTTTCGGTGCGGATATTGAACTTAAGAAAGTGTTGCCAATGGGAGGTGGCATTGGTGGGGGCTCTTCAAATGCAGCAACCGTGCTGGTCGCGCTTAATTATTTATGGCGACTCAACCTGTCTGATGACCAGTTAGCCGAGATTGGCTTAAAGCTTGGTGCAGACGTTCCGGTCTTCGTTCGAGGCCACGCCGCCTTTGCAGAAGGGGTTGGAGAACAGCTACAGCCCGCTAATCCGGATGAAAAATGGTATCTCGTTGCTAAACCTCAAGTGAGCATAGCAACTGTAGACATATTCACACATTCAGAATTAACTCGAAATACGCCGAAGCGAGCACTAGCAACGCTTCTAGAGCAAGAATACGTAAACGATTGCGAAAAAATTGTGCGAATGCTGTACCCAGAGGTTGATAAGCAACTTTCATGGCTGCTACAATACGCGCCGTCGAGATTGACTGGTACGGGTTCATGCGTTTTTGCTGAATTTAGCAGCAAAAAAGAAGCCGAATCGGTGCTAGAGCAACTGCCTGACACAGTTTCCGCGTTTGTCGCGAGAGGACGAAACATTTCGCCTTTGAAAGAAACTTTGGCTGAATACCAATCAGCCCACCCACAATCTATTTAAAACTGGACGCAACCCGAGGTTTCCACCGTGCCTGATATGAAGCTATTTGCTGGTAACGCAACACCTGAACTAGCCCAACGTATTGCTGATCGTCTATACATCTCTCTTGGCGATGCTACTGTAGACCGTTTTTCTGATGGCGAAGTCGCTGTACAAATCAATGAAAACGTTCGTGGTAGCGATGTATTCCTGATTCAATCAACTTGTGCACCAACCAATGACAACCTTATGGAATTGGTGGTAATGATTGACGCAATGCGCCGTGCTTCTGCTGGCCGTATTACTGCTGTAATCCCTTACTTCGGTTATGCCCGTCAAGATCGTCGTGTACGTTCTGCTCGTGTGCCTATTACTGCAAAAGTTGTTGCAGATTTCCTTTCTAACGTTGGTGTTGACCGCGTTTTGACTATCGACCTACACGCAGAGCAAATCCAAGGCTTCTTCGATGTACCTGTTGATAACATCTTCGGCACTCCAGTTCTTCTAGAAGACATGGCTAACCGTGGCCTAGAAAACCCAGTCGTGGTTTCTCCAGACCTTGGTGGTGTTGTACGTGCTCGTGCAACCGCTAAAGCGCTAGGTGATGTTGACATCGCTATCGTTGATAAGCGTCGTCCACGTGCTAACGTTTCTGAAGTAATGAACCTGATCGGTGATGTTGAAGGTCGTGACTGTGTTATCGTTGATGACATGATCGATACTGGTGGCACACTGTGTAAAGCAGCTGAAGCGCTTAAAGAGCGCGGTGCTAAGCGTGTATTCGCTTACGCTACTCACGCTGTATTCTCTGGTACTGCTGCAGAAAACATCCGTAACTCAGTTCTAGACCAAGTTATTGTTACAGATTCAATCAAGCTTTCTCCAGAGATGGCTGCGACAGGCAAAGTGACTGAGCTAAGCCTTTCTCGCATGCTTGCTGAAGCAATTCGCCGCATCAGCAACGAAGAATCAATCTCAGCGATGTTTAACTAATCAAAGCTCTATAGCTTTGTTTTAGAAACTCGTGAGAGAGACATATTAAGCACTTCATTGAATGAAGTGCTTTTTTTATGTCTAACCAATATTAAGCCGTAATTCACCACAGTCAGGAATCATCGTGTTGCTATCAGCTAGCTCGCACCTTTTTCATAAACTGTGATATCATACGGCGCTTTTTGAAATCCCAAGAGAGATCCATACCTTGAGCCAACAAATAAAACTTCTCGTTGGACTGGCTAATCCAGGTCCAGAATACGCCAAAACTCGCCACAATGCGGGTGCTTGGGTAGTTGAAGAATTAGCGCGTGTACATAACGTGACACTAAAGAACGAACCAAAGTTCTTTGGCCTAACGGGTCGTATCATGGTTCATGGTGAAGATCTTCGCTTGCTGATCCCAACGACTTTTATGAACTTGTCAGGCAAAGCTGTTGCTGCCTTAGCAAAGTTCTACCAAATTAAACCAGAAGAGATCATGGTGGCTCACGATGAGTTAGATCTTCCTCCAGGTATTGGAAAGTTTAAAAAAGGTGGTGGTCATGGTGGACATAATGGTCTGAAAGACATCATCAGCAAGCAGGGTAACAATAAAGAATTCTATCGTCTTAGATTAGGCATTGGCCATCCAGGACACAAAGATAAAGTTGCAGGTTATGTATTAGGCAAAGCTCCTGCGAAAGAGCAAGAGTGTATCGAGGCTGTCGTTGACGAATCGGTTCGTAGCCTAGACATCTTATTAAAAGATGGCCTACCAAAAGCACAAAATCGCTTACATACGTTCAAAGCAGAATAAGGTTTATATCATGGGTTTTAAATGTGGCATCGTTGGTCTACCAAACGTTGGTAAGTCAACTCTGTTTAACGCACTGACTAAAGCAGGCATCGAAGCAGCAAACTTTCCATTTTGTACAATCGAACCAAACACAGGTATCGTTCCGGTTCCAGATCTACGCTTAGATGCATTAGCAAAAATTGTTAATCCACAGAAGATCCTTCCAACGACAATGGAATTCGTAGATATCGCAGGCCTAGTTGCTGGCGCATCTAAAGGTGAAGGTCTAGGTAACAAATTCCTAGCTAACATCCGCGAAACTGATGCTATCGGTCACGTTGTACGCTGCTTTGAAAACGAAAACATCGTTCACGTTTCTGGCAAGGTCTCTCCAATCGAAGATATCGAAGTGATCAACCTTGAGCTTGCTCTTGCCGATCTAGATAGCTGTGAACGTGCAATCTTCCGTAATGCTAAAAAAGCAAAAGGCGGAGATAAAGACGCTAAATTTGAAACTACAGTTCTTGAAAAGCTTCTACCTATCCTGACTGAAGGTGGTATGGCTCGTACTGTTGAACTTGGCAAAGAAGAAGTAGCAGCAATCGACTACCTTAACTTCCTAACGCTTAAGCCAACAATGTACATTGCAAACGTTGCTGAAGATGGTTTTGAAAACAACCCTTACCTAGACGCCGTTCGCGAATATGCAGAAAAAGAGAACAACGTTGTTGTTGCTGTGTGTGCTGCAATCGAATCTGAACTTTCTGAGCTTGACGATGAAGATCGTGAAGAGTTTCTAGCTGACATGGGCATCGAAGAACCAGGCCTTAACCGAGTGATCCGCTCTGGTTACGAGCTACTGACTCTTCAAACTTACTTTACTGCCGGTGTTAAAGAAGTTCGTGCTTGGACTATTCCTATCGGTGCAACAGCACCGCAAGCAGCTGGTAAGATCCACACCGACTTCGAGAAAGGTTTCATCCGTGCAGAAGTAGTTGGCTACGAACATTTCATCGAATTTGGCGGTGAAAGCGGAGCAAAAGATGCAGGTAAATGGCGTCTTGAAGGCAAAGAATACATCGTTAAAGATGGTGACGTAGTTCACTTCCGCTTCAACGTATAATTCTGATTAAACATCTAGAAAAAAGGCCAGTGAATTCACTGGCCTTTTTGTTTTCCCCCTTTAGAAATAGCCCCACATCCAAAACTTAACTTCCTATATATATCGCCTTTTAGACCTGTTTTTTGTCGACAAATACACCTCTTTGCCTAAAAAGAAACCGAACAGATGTTTATTCGCGATTTATTCAAAAAAAAAGTTGACGGGTTTCGCTCAACTCCGCATAATGCGCCCCGTTCACAACGAAGCGGCAACGTCTCGAAATGAGCAACAATTTGGAAATGGCTACTTAGCTCAGTTGGTTAGAGCACATCACTCATAATGATGGGGTCGCAGGTTCGAATCCCGCAGTAGCCACCATTTCCTAAGCACTCTGTTTGTTATTAAACATCTGTCTCTTAACAACAAAGAGTTTTTAGGAAAGTAAAGCGGTCGTGGCGGAATTGGTAGACGCACCAGATTTAGGTTCTGGCGCCGAGAGGTGTGAGAGTTCAAGTCTCTCCGACCGCACCATTATTTAGATATCTTAATTGATATCCTGTTGGGCTATCGCCAAGCGGTAAGGCACTGGCTTTTGATGCCAGCATTCCCTGGTTCGAATCCAGGTAGCCCAGCCACAATTTAAAGTGTAATTATCTTTAAAAAGATAATGGCATTGGAAGCGAGATTATATTATATTACTTCGCTCTCAGATGGCTACTTAGCTCAGTTGGTTAGAGCACATCACTCATAATGATGGGGTCGCAGGTTCGAATCCCGCAGTAGCCACCATTCTTTCTTTATGAAAGAAGAACAAACAACGTTACTTAGACAAACCATAAGTCTTCTTAACTATACTCTTCGCTAGAGTAAAAGCTTTGCTGCGGTCGTGGCGGAATTGGTAGACGCACCAGATTTAGGTTCTGGCGCCGAGAGGTGTGAGAGTTCAAGTCTCTCCGACCGCACCATTATTTAGATATCTTAATTGATATCCTGTTGGGCTATCGCCAAGCGGTAAGGCACTGGCTTTTGATGCCAGCATTCCCTGGTTCGAATCCAGGTAGCCCAGCCATTACAACGTTACTTAGACAAACCATAAGTCTTCTTAACTATACTCTTTGCTAGAGTACAAAGCTTTGCTGCGGTCGTGGCGGAATTGGTAGACGCACCAGATTTAGGTTCTGGCGCCGAGAGGTGTGAGAGTTCAAGTCTCTCCGACCGCACCATTATTTCTCTTTAATTAGAGATAAAATAGTGAATACATAAAATTCATTATTGGCTACTTAGCTCAGTTGGTTAGAGCACATCACTCATAATGATGGGGTCGCAGGTTCGAATCCCGCAGTAGCCACCATTCTTTCTTTATGAAAGAAAAAGTACAAACAACGTTATATTGAATCACCAATGTCGATATAACTATAAAGATTTGCTGCGGTCGTGGCGGAATTGGTAGACGCACCAGATTTAGGTTCTGGCGCCGAGAGGTGTGAGAGTTCAAGTCTCTCCGACCGCACCATTATTTAGATATCTTAATTGGTATCCTGTTGGGCTATCGCCAAGCGGTAAGGCACTGGCTTTTGATGCCAGCATTCCCTGGTTCGAATCCAGGTAGCCCAGCCACTACAACGTTACTTAGACAAACCATAAGTCTTCTTAACTATACTCTTCGCTAGAGTAAAAGCTTTGCTGCGGTCGTGGCGGAATTGGTAGACGCACCAGATTTAGGTTCTGGCGCCGAGAGGTGTGAGAGTTCAAGTCTCTCCGACCGCACCATTATTTAGATATCTTAATTGATATCCTGTTGGGCTATCGCCAAGCGGTAAGGCACTGGCTTTTGATGCCAGCATTCCCTGGTTCGAATCCAGGTAGCCCAGCCATTACAACGTTACTTAGACAAACCATAAGTCTTCT
>NZ_JAKKCQ010000002.1:1010590-1228107 GCF_021728315.1 Vibrio sp. L5-1
ATATTGAATCACCAATGTCGATATAACTATAAAGATTTGCTGCGGTCGTGGCGGAATTGGTAGACGCACCAGATTTAGGTTCTGGCGCCGAGAGGTGTGAGAGTTCAAGTCTCTCCGACCGCACCATCATTGAATGAAACCCAGCTTTTAGCTGGGTTTTGTTTTATCTGGAATATGTAAATCTGCAAGCCAAGTCACCAAGTATTCTGTTCTATAACCTCACTTTTACTACGATTTTATTAGACAATGTCTGCTCCATTTCCTAACTGAGTATGACTACCTATGAAAACCCTCCCTTTAACGATCGGTTGCTACACAGATTCTCCAAGTAATAGCCAAGGTGTCTATCAAACTCAGTTAGATCTAGAAACAGGAAAACTATTACCTCTAGAGCTTATTGCCGAATGTCATAACCCCTCTTTTATCACAGCGACAAAGTCTGGAATCTATACAGCAGCTGAGGTTGAGAAAAAGAAACAACCGAAGCTCATTCATATACCTAATATTGACTCACAAATCACGTCCAATACAGGCCTCATCTCGGGGGATCACCCCTGCCACGTTGCGATAGATCCCCACAATAAGTTTGCTATTACATCGCAATACTCATCAGGAACATTCGATATCTTTAGCTTAAGTATCAATGGCAACATCGATAAACGACTCAAAACACTCAAAATGGTTGGTTCTGGACCTAATACAGAAAGACAAACTGGCCCACATGCTCATCAAAGCCTTTTCCTGAATAACTATCCGCAGTTTGTTACCGTCGATCTCGGAGCCGATCGAATCAACTTCTATTGCTTCGACGAAGAACAAGAAGAATTCCTTGATGAGCCAATGCAGTCTATTAAAGTGCCAGCAGGGAATGGACCTCGTCACCTAGTCTTTAACCAAGCTGAGGATAAAGCCTATGTGGTGTGTGAGCTCTCGGAAACGATATTGATTTTGGAGAAGTCTTTAGGTATTTGGAATATAGTGGATGAGGTTGATGCCTTACCTAATATGGAGAAGGGAGGAGCTGCCGCTGCCATTAAACTATCGCCCGATGAGCAATTCCTTTATGTGTCATGTCGACACCAATCAAGGATCAGTAACTTCAGTGTCGACTCTGATACTCAAAAACTGACTTTCATTGACAGCTACGACGTTGAAGGAAAATTCCCGAGAGACTTTCATATTACCGACGATGGAAAATGGCTTGTCGCCGCAAACCAACACTCCAACAGCATCACCTCATTCACGCGTAACATTGAAGATGGTTCTCTGACCTATACCGGTTACTCGTTAGACCTTGATGCACCAGTTTGTGTCACTCAGCAACAATAAGCATTACAACAAAAACAAAAAAGGAGAGCATCGGCTCTCCTTCTCTATATAAATAACCTGATCTAGCCGTTTTAAAGGCCCAAGGCGTATTTCAATACTTGAGCTTTAATCGGCCCTGAGCTTTCTGCTAACTTTAGTGCAGCATTGCGGACAAACTTTAACGGGCCAATGTCATTACTGAAGGTTTTATAGAAGAAATCCATTCCACTCTGCATCATTAAGTTGTCACTTCTTCTCATCACTTCATAGCGTCTTGCTACAGATTGATTCAATTCGCCTTTTTCATTGGTGACATCCAATAGTACTGAAACATCTTTAAAGCCCAAGTTGACGCCCTGCCCTGCTAAAGGGTTAATCGTATGCGCTGAATCACCGACTAAAATACAATTATTCTTCGAGTATGATTGAGCATGACGTCGTGTCAGAGGAAAAGAACCCGAATTCAGTACCTTGATATCACCTAGCTCTTTAGGAAAGTTAGCGAGTACTTCATTACGCAGCTTTTCAGGACTCATCGATGATAATTGTTTTATACGAGATGGGGAGTCATACCAAACCAACGACCCCTGCCCGACGTCTTGACCGTCAGAGGTTAGAGAACATAATGGCAAAAATGAACGAGGACCACTTGGCAGGAATTGCTGCCAAGTAATATCTTGCTGGGGAAGTTCTGTTTCTACATTGATAAGCATGCAGTGCTGTCGGTAATCCCAAGCCGTAATGCCAATTCCAGCTTGTTGACGAACGGCTGAATTCGCGCCATCAGCACCAATCACCCACTTCGCTGATAACTCAGCTCCAGATTGAAGCTTAACGATATTGGTTTCACCAAACTCAATCTCATCCAGCTTTTCTGGGCATAACAGTTCGAGATTATCGTAGGCATCAAATTGAGACCATAATCCTAGTTGAATGAGCCTATTCTCAACGATATAGCCTAGACGGGGCAGATCCAGTGATGCAGCATCAAATCGAGTACGACACTCTGGATGCTCCCACGTTTCTAAACGCTTGTAAGAACACACGCGCATCGCTGCGATATTTTGCCACGCACCAAGTTCTTCAAGTAAATCGACCGATGCTTGAGAAATCGCAGACACACGAATATCCATCGCTTGTGACTCATCAAAAGCTTGTGGGGCAAAACCTTCGATCACCGCAACACTCAGCCCTTGCTTTGCAAAGCCGACCGCTGTTGCTGCGCCAACCATGCCACCACCGACTACCACAATATCGTAACTGTTCATATTTTGTACTTATCAGTTTGATTCTTTGACTGTTTTTGATTGTACTTTTTCATAACGAACTTGTAACCAAAAACCTTATTCGAAAAAAGGGTTATCCCTTATGGTATATGGCGTTAACAATAATAAAAACCACTACATAAGAGATTTGTTCAGACTACTAGTCAGTCGGTTTTGAAACCAGTACAATACGCCGCTTGCCGCTAGAGCCTGTCATAAAATTGAATACCTAATTATGACAAACAATGCTGGCGGATGAATAATGGGCGATTTGCTCCCTTAAATTAAACTAACGATCGAGCGAACATATAATGAGTAAGAAACTGCTAATTAAAACTTGGGGCTGTCAGATGAATGAATACGATTCATCAAAAATGGCCGACCTGCTTAACGCTGCAAATGGCTATGAGCTAACTGAAGTACCTGAGGAAGCAGACGTACTACTATTGAATACTTGTTCTATCCGCGAAAAAGCGCAAGAAAAAGTATTCCACCAGCTTGGTCGTTGGAAAACGCTTAAAGATAAAAAAGAAGGTGTGGTGATCGGTGTGGGTGGCTGTGTAGCAACTCAGGAAGGTGATCACATTCGTCAACGTGCACCATACGTAGACGTTATCTTTGGCCCACAAACATTACACCGTCTGCCAGAGATGATTAAGTCATCACTGTCTAACGAAAAGCCAGTAATGGATATCTCATTCCCTGAGATCGAAAAGTTCGATAACCTGCCGGAACCTAAAGCAGATGGCGCAACGGCCTATGTTTCTATCATGGAAGGTTGTTCTAAGTACTGTACTTACTGTGTTGTGCCATACACTCGTGGCGAAGAAGTTAGTCGTCCAATGGATGATGTACTCTACGAGGTAGCACAGCTGGCTGAGCAAGGTGTGCGTGAAGTAAACCTATTGGGTCAAAACGTAAACGCATTCCGCGGCCCAACTCACGAAGGTGACATCTGTACATTCGCAGAGCTACTTCGTTTAGTGGCGTCTATCGATGGTATCGACCGTATTCGTTTCACGACAAGCCACCCGCTTGAGTTTGGTGATGACATCATTGAAGTTTACAAAGATACGCCAGAGCTAGTGAGCTTCTTACACTTGCCTGTACAAAGTGGTAGTGACCGTATTCTTACGATGATGAAGCGTCCACATACCGCGATTGAGTACAAGTCTATTATCCGTAAACTGCGTAAAGCTCGTCCTGATATTCAAATCAGCTCTGACTTTATTGTTGGTTTCCCTGGTGAATCTAAGCAAGACTTCCAAGATACAATGAAGCTAATTAAAGAAGTTGATTTCGATATGAGCTTCAGCTTTGTTTTCTCTCCTCGTCCAGGTACACCTGCCGCAGATTACCCGTGTGATGTACCAGCACAAGAGAAGAAAGATCGCCTGTGGGAACTGCAACAGACAGTAAATACACAAGCTATGCGTTTCTCTCGTCTAATGTTAGGCACAGAGCAACGTATCCTTGTTGAAGGTCCATCAAGAAAGAACTTAATGGAACTGCGTGGTCGCACTGAAAACAGCCGTGTTGTGAACTTCGAAGGTTCTGCGGATCTTATCGGTCAATTCGTAGATGTTAAGATCACTGAGGTGTACACCAACTCACTACGTGGTGAGCTAGTTCGCACAGAAAAAGACATGGGTCTACGCGTTGTAATGACTCCAGCAGAAATGATGGAAAAAACAAAACGTGAAGACGAGCTAGGTGTAGCCACGTTTACGCCATAGGTAATACAACTGTTTGAGCACAAAGCTCAAACACAAAGCTTGAAATTACCTAACTAAGTGACCATCTTAGAAATAGGGAATCACCATCAGAAGCCCGGTCTAAATCGGGCTTCTTGCTCTTTTTTTTATTTAAGAGTGAGTGGCACAAAATGAGAGGCTAATTTGAGCAATAAAATCGTTACCTTAGAGATAAATCTAGAGCCAGCAGACAACAAGCGCTTGGCAAGTTTATGCGGACCATTTGACGACAACATCAAGCACCTAGAGCGTCGTCTGGGTGTTGAGATTAATTACCGTAGCAACTTTTTCACCATTGTCGGTAAGCCTCACACAACTGCCGCAGCTTTAGACATCATCAAACACCTCTATGTTGAAACGGCTCCAATTAAAGGCAACATAATCGATATCGAACCAGAGCAAGTACATCTGGCGGTCACTGAGTCTGGCATTTTGGAGCAACACGTCGAGTCTGAAATCGACTACGGCAAAGAAGTGACCATTAAGACTAAAAAAGGCGTCATCAAACCACGCACACCAAATCAAGCTCAATACCTAATGAACATGGTGACTCATGACATCACCTTTGGTATTGGACCTGCTGGTACTGGTAAAACATACTTAGCTGTTGCGGCTGCGGTTGATGCACTTGAACGCCAAGAGGTTCGCCGAATTCTGCTGACTCGCCCTGCTGTTGAAGCCGGTGAGAAGCTTGGTTTCCTACCAGGTGATTTAAGCCAAAAAGTAGACCCATATTTGCGTCCACTTTACGATGCACTGTTTGAGATGCTTGGCTTCGAGCGTGTTGAGAAACTGATTGAGCGCAACGTGATTGAAGTTGCGCCACTGGCTTACATGCGTGGTCGTACATTAAATGATGCGTTTATCATTCTTGATGAGAGCCAAAACACCACGGTAGAACAGATGAAGATGTTCTTAACCCGTATCGGTTTTAACTCACGCGCTGTGATCACAGGTGATATTACGCAAATCGATTTACCTCGAGGAGCTAAGTCAGGTCTGCGTCATGCAACTGAAGTACTCAACGAAGTGGATGACATTAGCTTTAACTTCTTCATGTCCGAAGACGTCGTTCGCCACCCTGTCGTTGCTCGTATCGTCAATGCGTACGAGAAGTGGGAAGCAAAAGACCAGAAAGAGCGCAAAGAGTTTGAAAAGCGCAAACGTGAAGAGCGTGAAGCCAAACTTCTTGAAGCTCAGCAAGCCGTTACAACACAATTAGCAACACAAAATAGCTCTGTAATTACAGAACAAGGTGATAAATAGATGTCTATTGAACTAGACCTGCAAATAGCGGTCGAAAATGAGCAAGGACTTCCAACTGAGCAAGATATTCAGCTTTGGTTAGATAAGACAATTACTCAGTTTCAAGAGAATGCCGAGCTCACCGTTCGTATTGTTGATACAGAAGAGAGCCACCAGCTCAATCATGACTATCGTGGAAAAGATAAGCCAACTAACGTGCTGTCTTTCCCATTTGAAGCACCACCAGGAATGGAATTAGATCTACTGGGTGACCTCATTATTTGCCGCCAAGTTGTCGAAAAAGAAGCAGAAGAGCAAAATAAGCCTCTGCTAGCACACTGGGCTCATATGGTTGTACATGGCAGTCTGCATCTGCTAGGTTATGATCATATCGAAGATGATGAAGCTGAAGAGATGGAGTCACTCGAGACAGAAATCATGCAAACTATGGGGTTTGAAGACCCGTATATTCTAGAAAAGTAAATTGATTCTAGTAAAGTAGGTTGCAGAGAAACAATAACTCATCGAACCTGTGATTTTCGCAGGAATCTGAGTTGTAACGTGTGCTATCACACTTCTGATAGCGTTATTTTTTGAGAAATCATGAACGAAGGTAACCCCCCCACTTCTGAGGGAAGTAAAAAATCTGAAGGTCCGAGTAGAAAGTCCTTCTTTGAACGCCTAGGCCAACTATTTCAAGGTGAAGTAAAAGATCGCCAAGAGCTCGTAGATGTAATCCGCGACTCAGAAATTAATGACCTAATTGACCACGACACACGCGACATGCTCGAGGGTGTTATGGAAATTTCAGAGATGCGAGTACGCGATATCATGCTGCCTCGCTCTCAAATGGTTACAGTTGAACGCACCGATGATTTAGATACATTGATTGCGCTTATTACTGATGCTCAACACTCTCGCTACCCAGTGATCAGTGAAGATAAAGACCATGTTGAAGGCATTCTATTAGCGAAGGACCTACTTAAATATTTGGGTTCAGAAAGTGCCCCATTTGATATCGAACAAGTGATTCGCCCTGTCGTGGTTGTTCCTGAAAGTAAGCGAGTTGATCGACTGCTCAAGGAGTTCCAAGAAGAGCGTTACCACATGTCCATCGTTGTCGATGAGTTTGGCGGTGTTTCTGGCCTGGTAACCATTGAAGATATCCTCGAAGAAATCGTTGGTGAAATTGAAGACGAGTTCGACGATGAAGAAGAGCTAGATATTCGTAAGCTGAGTAAGCATACCTATTCGGTTAAAGCTTTAACCACCATTGAAGAGTTCAACGATACGTTTAACACTTCCTTCAGTGATGATGAAGTCGATACTGTGGGTGGTATGGTAATGACAGCACTCGGTCATCTGCCTGTTCGTGGCGAAATTGTAGAAATCGGAAACTACCATTTCAAAATAACATCAGCAGATAACCGTCGTGTGATTCAGCTACAGGTAACCATCCCTGACGAGCAGCCTCTTCCGACTATCGAAGAATAACAACTTCTCTCTAAAGAGATGACAGAAATTAGATGACTAAGACCTTTATTCATCGCCTATTACGGCCGCTTGCGGCCGTTTTTGTTGGCGCTATAACAACCCTTTCATTCGCTCCATATTCAATATGGCCTCTTGCTATTCTCAGCCCAGCTTTGTTGCTGTTACTGATCCACAACCGTTCTCCTAAAAGTGCGCTTTGGATTGGTTACGCATGGGGCTTAGGCCAATTCACGACTGGTATTAGTTGGGTATACGTCAGTATTGATGGCTTTGGCGGAATGCCTCTGGCTGCCAATTTATTCTTAATGGCATTGCTTGTTGGTTACCTTGCTGTCTACTCCGGTCTGTTTACTTGGAGTTTAAACAAATTCTTTCCGAGCAATAACCTAAGCCGATTTTTTCTTGCTGCCCCTGCACTATGGTTAATCTGTGACTGGCTACGCGGCTGGGTAATGACTGGCTTCCCGTGGTTATGGCTAGGTTACAGCCAAATCGACTCTCCATTAGGCTCATTCGCACCGATTGGTGGTGTCGAACTTGTGACGCTAGCGATTATTGTGTCAGCTTCTGCACTCGCGTATACAGTTATAAACAAAGCGTGGAGTGTCAGCATTATCCCTGCGATTGTCTTCAGTGCTGGTTTCGGTATTCGAAATATCGACTGGGTGACACCGAACCCTGAAAAAACCACCTCAGTGGTATTGATTCAAGGTAACGTCGACCAAGACAGCAAATGGCTACCTAGCCATCGCTGGCCAACGATGATGAAGTACACCGATTTAAGTAGAGAAAACTGGGATGCTGATATCATCATCTGGCCTGAGGCGGCTATTCCAGCATTCGAAGTTGAGATTCCATCTTTTCTACGTAACTTAGATAGCGCAGCGAAGATGAATAACAGCTCAATCATTACTGGCGTGCTGAACCAATCTGAAGATAAGAAGTACTACAACAGTGTTCTTTCTCTCGGTGTCAACCCATACGGTGAATACAGCTACGATCCAGACGAACGATACCATAAACATCATCTTCTACCATTTGGTGAATTTGTACCGTTTGAGGATATCCTGCGCCCGTTAGCACCGTTCTTTAATTTGCCAATGTCATCATTCAGCCGTGGCGATTTCGTTCAGCCAAACATAGTGGCAAATGGTCGTCATCTAGCACCGGCGCTTTGTTATGAGATCATCTTTAATGATCAAGTGAGACAAAACGTAACGGATGAAACTGACTTTATTCTAACGCTCTCTAACGATGCTTGGTTTGGCCGTTCGATTGGCCCCTTGCAACATATGGAAATCGCACAAATGCGTGCTCTGGAGCTGGGTAAGCCGCTGATTCGCTCAACCAACAATGGTGTAACGGCAGTAACGGATCACAAAGGCAGGATCATCAAGCAAATACCGCAGTTTGAAACCGCAGTATTGAAAGCTGAACTCATTTCAACGGATGGTCAAACCCCTTATCACGTGGTCGGTACTTGGCCACTGTATATCTGGGCGTTGCTTAGTTTGGTAGCTGGCTGGTTTATGAGAAGAAAAGACTAGATTCGAGATTCGAGATTCGAGATTCGAGATTCGAGATTCGAGATTCGACGGAAAGTTGTTGAGGGTTGGCTGATTCAGTCAACCCTTTTTATTACTACGGTGTAAAGTTGAAGATGCTATGCCGCCAGTATTTACGGCTTAAGCGCTTTGCGGCTAAACCCTGTCGAGCCACATTTAATACACGGAATAATCGTCGTTGGGTGGTTATATTCGGTTTGATGCCCACACTCATCACAGACAAGTGTCCCGAGCCCAATAACCTCATCAGCTTGATACAAGCCTTGATGTTCTAAGTCTTGAAACAGTTCAACCCATTCAACCTTAGTGCGATCAGTGATATCCAGCAATCCTTGCCAAATAGAGTCTGTGATCATCAAATAAAATGGACCACCTTTACTCTCTTCATAACTTTCGGAAAACTCTTTTAAGTCCGACTTCACGTAGGCAGAGATCAATGAGAGCTCATCTTTGGTCATATCATTGGCTGCTTTCGCATACTTACCTGACGTTTCGATTTTGTTGTTAAGCTCTTCAGGACTATGCTTCAGCGTTTCTATCACCTCTTCGACGACTTCTTCATAGAGTGCTTTTTTCTTCGGCATAACGACCTCCTTAAGATGACCAAGCTTTATCTTAGTAAACGGGTCCGTAGTTAAGCGACCAGTTCCTAACAAACAAATGCAATTCATACCCTTAAGTATAGCTGTCCTAAGTAATTTGGTTGAATTTACGCAATCAACCGTGCTGCAACTGCAAGTATGAAGGGTATAACTATTGTTGTACTAAGCTCCTTTAGGTATTCTATGACGATCTGTAAGATTCTGTTCTAACCGAACTCACAAATTCCAAGATAACCGGATACCATCGATGCAAGAACAATATAACCCGCAAGAGATTGAACAAAAGGTTCAACAACACTGGGATGACAGCGAGACTTTCGTTGTAAGTGAAGACCCAAATAAAGAAAAATTCTACTGTCTTTCTATGTTCCCGTACCCAAGTGGCCGACTGCATATGGGTCACGTGCGTAACTACACCATCGGTGATGTGGTATCTCGTTTCCAACGTCTACAAGGCAAAAACGTAATGCAACCAATCGGTTGGGATGCATTCGGCCTACCTGCAGAAAATGCAGCTGTAAAAAACAACACAGCGCCTGCACCGTGGACTTACGAAAACATCGAATACATGAAAAACCAGCTTAAACTTTTAGGCTTTGGTTACGACTGGAAACGTGAATTCGCAACGTGTACGCCTGAGTACTACCGTTGGGAACAAGAGTTCTTCACTAAACTTTACGAACAAGGCCTAGTTTACAAGAAGACTTCTTCTGTTAACTGGTGTCCAAACGACCAAACGGTTCTTGCGAACGAGCAAGTAGAAGACGGTTGCTGCTGGCGTTGTGACACTCCAGTAGAACAAAAGAAGATCCCACAATGGTTCATTAAGATCACTGAGTACGCTCAAGAGCTACTCGACGATCTGGACAACCTTGAAGGTTGGCCTGAAATGGTTAAGACCATGCAGCGTAACTGGATCGGCCGCTCTGAAGGTGTTGAACTATCTTTCGCTGTTAACGGTGAAGAAGCGCCGCTAGAAGTGTACACAACACGTCCAGACACACTAATGGGTGTTTCTTACGTTGGTATCGCTGCAGGTCACCCTCTTGCGGAGAAAGCATCTAAGAACAACCCTGAGCTTGCTGCATTCGTTGAAGAGTGTCGTAACACTAAAGTGGCTGAAGCTGAACTTGCAACGATGGAAAAGAAAGGCATGGATACTGGCCTAACGGCTATCCACCCTCTTAACGGTCGTGTTGTGCCTGTATACGTAGCAAACTTCGTTCTTATGGATTACGGCACAGGTGCGGTAATGGCGGTTCCTGCTCACGATCAACGTGACTACGAATTCGCAACTAAGTACGGCATCGATATCATTCCAGTAATCAAGCCAGAAGACGGCTCTGAATTAGATGTATCTGAAGCGGCTTACACAGAGAAAGGTGTACTGTTCGATTCTGGTGAATTCGATGGCCTTGCGTTCCAAGAAGCATTCGATGCAATCGCTGCGAAGCTTGAAGCTGAAAGCAAAGGTAAGAAGACAGTAAACTTCCGTCTACGTGACTGGGGTGTATCTCGTCAGCGTTACTGGGGCGCTCCAATCCCAATGGTAACGACCGAAGACGGTGAAGTTCACCCAGTACCAGCAGACCAACTGCCCGTAATTCTTCCTGAAGATGTGGTGATGGATGGCGTAACTAGCCCTATCAAAGCGGACAAGTCTTGGGCTGAAACAACATTCAATGGCGAGCCGGCTCTACGTGAAACTGACACGTTCGATACGTTCATGGAATCGTCTTGGTACTACGCACGTTACTGTTCACCGCAAGCTGATGACATTCTAGATCCAGAGAAAGCAAACTACTGGCTACCAGTTGACCAATACGTTGGTGGTATTGAGCACGCTTGTATGCACTTACTTTACTCTCGCTTCTTCCACAAGTTGCTACGCGACGCAGGTTACGTAACGTCTGACGAACCGTTCAAGCAGCTTCTATGTCAAGGCATGGTTCTAGCTGACGCGTTCTACCACACGAACGAGAAAGGCACGAAAGAATGGATTGCTCCAACTGACGTGACGATCGAGCGTGATGGTAAAGGTCGTATCGAAACGGCTGTAGATCAAGAAGGCCGCAATGTTGAACACTCAGGCATGATCAAAATGTCTAAGTCTAAGAACAACGGTATTGACCCACAAGAGATGGTAGACAAGTACGGTGCTGATACAGTGCGTCTATTCATGATGTTTGCATCACCTGCAGACATGACGCTTGAGTGGCAAGAGTCTGGCGTTGAAGGCGCAAACCGTTTCCTTAAACGTGTTTGGAAGCTGGTTCACGCACACTCTGCTAAAGGTGCTGCTGAGTCTGTTGATACTTCAGCTCTATCTGGCAACCAAAAGGCACTTCGTCGTGATATCCACAAAACTATCGCAAAAGTAACTGACGATATCGGCCGTCGCCAAACGTTCAACACAGCAATCGCTGCGATCATGGAATTGATGAACAAACTTGCGAAAGCGCCTCAAGAATCGGTACAAGATCGTGCAATTCTTGATGAAGCACTAAAAGCAGTGGTTCGCATGCTTTACCCAATGACTCCTCACATTTCTTACGAAATGTGGATTGCTCTTGGTGAGTCAAACGTAGATTCAGCAACATGGCCTACATTTGACGAAAAAGCGCTAGTTGAGGACGAGAAGACTATCGTTGTTATGATCAACGGTAAGCTACGTGCGAAACTAACCGTTGCAGCTGACGCAACGGAAGAGCAAGTTCGTGAGCTTGGCCTAAACGATGAGAACACTAAGAAATTCCTAGATGGTTTAACGATTCGTAAAGTTATCTTTGTACCTGGTAAGCTTCTAAACATCGTTGCTAACTAACAGTTACAGGCTAAAAGCTTAGTTAACACAATTAAATTGCTACAGAATTAACGAACTTAATTCCTTAAAAGCAGTCTTTAGACAGGGTGAATAAAACACCCTGTCTACTTATTTAAGCGCTTTGGATTCATTAGCAATTCGAACGGGCTAAAGCCTTTAAATAAGTATTCTACCTTCATGAGAGCCATCAAATAATGCGCCTGATTTCACTATCTTCATTGAAAGTTACTATTGTTATTTTAACCGTTAGTCTATTGAGTGCCTGTGGTTTCCACCTACGTGGCGATTACTCTGTACCTGAAGAGCTCAACAAAATCTCTGTGACCAGTTACGACCAATACAGTACGTTTACACGTATGATGAAAGGCCAGCTGCGCATGAATGATGTAGAAATTGTGCCACCAGCGGAAAACACACCGAACTTGCATATTATTAGCGAAAGCGTTGGTGAACGTACTCTATCTCTTTATCAAAATACTCGTGCAGCAGAAAAAGAGTTAACGTTTCGTGCTTCGTACCGCGTAACCATCCCTGAGATTGGTTCGAAGACATTCTCAACGAGCGTAACCCGTAGTTACCTAGACAACCCGTTAACTGCATTAGCAAAATCAGTTGAACGAGATATGATTGAAGATGAAATGCGTAAGCTTGCAACAAGCCAGATCCTTCGCCAGATGGCTCGATTAAAAGCGAACATTGCCGCAGATAGCATGGATCTAGAAGCTCTAGAGCACGTTCAAGTTAAAGAGCTTGAGAAGCAATACAACATCAAAAACATCGAAATCGACGACGTTGAGATCACTCCGAGCTCAACAGAACAATTACAGCCAACTGAATCTGTTGAATAATAGGTTTATTTGATGCGTATTTTTGCCGACCGCTTGTCAGAACAACTTGCTAAACAGCTGGGTAATGTTTATCTCATTTTTGGTAACGAGCCCCTGCTATTGCAAGAGAGTCGAGAAGCGATTCAAAAGGCTGCAAAACAACAAGGTTTCGAAGAACGTCACCGCTTTGCTATAGATAATAATCTGGACTGGAATCAAGTCTACGACTGTACTCAAGCTCTAAGTCTGTTCTCTAGCCGTCAAATAATTGAGTTAGAGCTACCGGAATCTGGTGTGAACGCGGCGATAGCGAAAGAATTACTCGCAATCTCTGAGCATATCCACAGTGATATCTTACTAGTACTGGTTGGCACTAAGCTAACCAAAGCTCAAGAGAGTGCTAAGTGGTTTATCGCACTGTCTAATCAGGGGCACTGGGTCAGTTGCCTAACGCCAGATGTCAGCCGCTTACCTCAGTTTGTGCAAACACGTTGTCGTCAAATCGGTTTATCGCCAGACCCTGAAGCCATTCAAATGTTGGCACAATGGCATGAAGGTAACCTATTTGCACTCACTCAAAGCTTAGAAAAGCTGACGCTTCAGTACCCAGATGGAAAGCTCACGTTAGTACGACTAGAAGAGTCTTTGAGTCGCCACAACCATTTTACTCCGTTCCATTGGATTGATGCATTGCTCGCAGGCAAAGGTAACCGAGCACAGCGAGTTCTAAGACAATTAGAAGCGGAAGGTGTAGAGCCGGTTATTTTATTACGCAGTGTGCAACGTGAACTTGCCTTACTGTTACAAATGCAACAACAATTGAAACAGATGCCGATCGGTCAGGTATTCGAAAAACACCGTATCTGGCAATCTAAGAAGCCTCTTTATAACGCCGCGCTAACAAGAGTTTCAATTTCTCAATTACACTCTCTTTTTGCGTTGCTCACTCAAGCCGAATTGATGACAAAAACGCAATATGAACAGTCGCCTTGGCCACTAATTCATCAGTTAGGTGTAGAGTTTTGTCTCCCTACAGCTTCAATACCATTCCACGCATAAAAGCGTGTTATATTCTAGGGCCAATAGATCCTAAACAAAGCTAATTTCAGATTAAAGGAACACCCCGTGTTACGTGAAGAACTAAAAGATTTTCTTGCAGACAAAGCCGACGATATGAAAGCCGAATCAATTGTTACTATTGATGTAGAAGGCAAATCAAGTGTCACTGATTACATGATTGTTTGTACTGGTACATCGAAACGCCATGTTGCGTCTATTGCACAGCATGTCGCAGATGAAGTGCGCAAAGTTGGTATGCAACCATTAGGTATGGACGGTCAACAAGAAGGTGAATGGGTTGTTCTAGATATGGGTACAAGTATGCTTCACGTTATGCAAGAAGAGCATCGTGAGCTGTACCAACTAGAAAAACTTTGGGGCTAAGCTTTGAAGATCCAGTTAATCGCAGTTGGTACAAAAATGCCAAAATGGGTTGAAGAAGGGTTTAAAGAATATAAACGCCGCTTCCCTCATGATATGCCATTAGAACTTATTGAGATCACTGCGGGAAAACGTGGTAAAAATGCTGATATTGCACGAATTCTTCAGAAAGAAGGTGAAGCAATGTTGGCTGCGGTTCCAAAAGGCAATCGAATTGTCACGCTCGATATCCCAGGTAAAAAATGGGATACACCACAACTTGCTGAGCAATTAGAAAGTTGGAAGTTGGATGGACGTGACGTTTCTATCCTTATTGGTGGGCCTGAGGGATTAGCGCCTGCATGTAAAGCAGCGGCAGACCAAAGTTGGTCTCTGTCTGCACTTACTCTCCCTCACCCATTAGTTCGCGTTATCATGGCTGAAAGCTTGTATCGAGCTTGGAGCATCACAGCTAACCACCCTTATCATCGAGAATAAGCGTTAATGTTACGTAAACGTAGCCAAATCCGTGATTACAAAGCAGAAGCACGACTATTTACTAGCCGTGCTTTTGTTGCGTTTATGGGGATCATAGTGATGATGTCGATGTTGGTTGTTAACCTGTATAACATTCAGGTCAATCAATATCAGGACTATAAAACTCGCTCAAACGACAACCGTATCAAGGTCGTTCCAATCGCACCCAATCGCGGTTTGATTTACGATCGCAACGGTGTACTTCTGGCCGAAAACCGCCCCGTTTTCAACCTAGAGATCATACCTGAAAAAATCAAAGATATGGATGATACGCTCGTCCGTCTTCAAGCATTAATCGAGATTCCACCAGAACGTATCGAGCGTTTTAATCGTGATCGTCGCAATTCTCGACGCTTTAAATCAGTACCTATCCTAAATCAGCTCACTGAAGAGCAAGTTGCCGTCTTTTCTGTAAACCAACATAAATTCCCAGGCGTTGAAGTTACCGGGACTTTGAAACGTTTCTACCCTTATGGTGATGTGCTTACTCACGTAATCGGTTATGTATCTCGCATCAACGACCGTGACATGAAACGTTTAGTTCGAGAAGAAAAAGACGCTAATTATCAAGCCACTCGCGATATTGGTAAGCTTGGTATTGAACGCTACTACGAAGACATGT
Source organism: Vibrio sp. L5-1 (assembly GCF_021728315.1). NCBI lineage: Bacteria > Pseudomonadati > Pseudomonadota > Gammaproteobacteria > Vibrionales > Vibrionaceae > Vibrio > Vibrio sp. L5-1. The sequence goes on from NZ_JAKKCQ010000002.1 coordinate 1,026,053, forward strand.
TGCACGGCACGGCTGGTTATCAAGAAGTCGAAGTAAACAGTCGTGGACGAGTTATTCGCACCCTCAAATTTGTCCCTTCTATTCCGGGCAAAGATATCGTACTCAACTTAGAGATCAACCTACAACTATACGTACATAAACTGCTCGACGGGCGCCGTGGATCAGCTGTGGTTCTGGATCCCAAAGACAATGGTGTGTTAGCAATGGTATCTAGCCCAAGCTATGACCCTAATGCGTTTGTGCATGGTATTTCATCTAAAGGTTATAACGCTCTACTTCAAAACAAAGACCGACCTTTGGTAAACCGGGCAACCCTAGGTATTTACCCACCAGCGTCTACGATCAAGCCCTTCATTGCCGTTGCTGCATTACAAGAAGGTGTGATAACGCCAAATACAACACGTAACGACCCTGGTTACTGGAAAATACCGAACTCCAAAACTAAGCCTTTCCGTGACTGGTTACGTTGGGGTCACGGTAAAGTTGATATCGTGAAGGCCATTGAAGAGTCCGTCGATACTTTCTTCTACCAAATATCCTTTGATTTGGGTATTGACCGCTTATCTAAGTGGATGATGCTATTCGGCTTTGGCGACTACACTGGCATTGATATTTATGAAGAAAGTAAAGCTAATATGCCAACCCGTGAATGGAAGATGGCAAGACACCGCGTGCCTTGGTATCAAGGTGATACCATCCCTGTCGGCATTGGCCAAGGCTACTGGACAGCAACACCTATGCAGATAGCCAAAGCGACCTCAGTATTAGTCAATGAAGGTGAAGTGACAGCCCCTCACCTATTACGCTCAACGATTGAAAACGGGCGACCATTCGATGAACAAATTATTTCGGAAATCGAGACATATCCACCCATAACAGGCGTAAAACAGAGATACTGGGATATCGCCCAGGAAGGAATGAAACTCGTAAACCACGGTAAAAAAGGAACAGCAAGACGCTCATTCCAGAAGATGTCTTACACCTCTGCTGGTAAATCAGGCACTGCACAAGTCTTTGGTTTGAAGGAAGATGAAGAATACAACGCCGACGAAATTGCTGAGCATCTGCGCGATCACGCGCTCTTCACCGGCTACGCTCCTTTTGAAAATCCTGAAGCGGTTGTCACCATTGTATTAGAGAATGCAGGTGGCGGTTCATCAAATGGTGGTCCAGTAGTAAGAAAGATTTTCGACCATATTATTCTTGCAGAAGATGATGAAAGTAAGGCAATAAAATAATGAAACTTGATCCCTCTACTGGGCGAAATAGAGCCTTATTTGAAAGGCTACATATAGACCTACCGCTGTTACTCGGCATTCTGGTTTTAATGGGCTTCGCTTTATTGATCATGTATAGCGCCAGTGGACAAAGCCTTGCGATGATGGATCGTCAAGCTATGCGTATGGTTCTATCGTTAGGCGTCATGATCTTCTTAGCTCAAATTTCACCTCGTACCTATGAGACTTTAGCTCCGCTACTATTTATTGGCGGTGTCATCTTGCTATTAGGCGTATTGTTCTTTGGTGAAGCCTCGAAAGGTGCACAGCGATGGTTAAACTTTGGTTTTGTAAGATTCCAACCCTCCGAGCTATTAAAACTAGCAGTACCTTTGATGCTGGCTCGATTCATTGGTAAGCGCTCTCTCCCGCCGACTTTCCAAACCTTAGCCATTTCACTAGTGATGGTGTTTGTCCCTACGATCCTTATTGCTAAACAACCCGATTTAGGTACGTCAATACTCATCGCAGCGTCAGGCATCTTTGTTATATTTCTGGCTGGGATCAGTTGGAAAATCATTGCCAGTGCAGCGATTGCGCTGGGTGGTTTTATTCCAATCTTGTGGTTCTTCTTGATGCGTGAGTATCAAAAAGTACGTGTAAGAACCCTTTTTGATCCTGAATCAGATCCATTAGGTGCGGGCTACCACATAATTCAAAGTAAAATTGCGATAGGTTCTGGTGGTATATCAGGAAAAGGCTGGTTGCAAGGTACTCAATCTCAATTGGAGTTCATTCCAGAGCGGCACACAGACTTTATTTTTGCGGTAATTGCCGAAGAATGGGGCATGATCGGCATTCTGTTTTTACTCGCTATCTACCTATTTATCATTGGGCGTGGTTTAGTTCTTGCGAGCCAAGCACAAACCGCATTTGGTCGAATGATGGGCGGCAGTATTGTACTGAGCTTCTTCGTCTATATATTCGTAAACATTGGCATGGTAAGTGGCATTCTGCCAGTGGTTGGGGTACCCCTTCCTTTGGTCAGTTATGGCGGTACATCTATGGTTACCCTAATGGCTGGTTTTGGTATTTTAATGTCGATCCATACACACAGAAAAGCATTCTCAAAGGCGACCTAATTGATGTCTATTAAAGAATTCCCCCTAAAAACATCTTTGGTCAATGAACTGCCAATCAAAAAAATGCTGTCTATCGTCGGATTGGCGGTTTTGATTAATGGCTGTTCTTCCCAAGAACAAAAAGGTCGCTACGACATTGATTCTGATATTGCGCCAGATACGCCAATATCAGTCGAGCACCTAGAAGACGCTCACCCGCAGTATGAACCTTATAGCTTAGGCGGTAACAGTAATTACACTTTGCGTGGTGAAGACTACAAAATCGTCAAAAAAACGGAAGGATTTACCGAGAAAGGCAAAGCATCTTGGTACGGTAAAAAGTTTCATGGCCATTTAACGTCAAACGGTGAGATCTACGACATGTATTCTATGTCTGCAGCTCACAAAACATTACCTATTCCAAGCTATGTAAAAGTAACTAACACCGACAACGACAAGACGACGATTGTTCGTATCAATGACCGAGGCCCATTCCATGAAGGACGAATCATTGACCTTAGTTATGCGGCGGCTTACAAGCTCGATGTATTGAGAACCGGCACCGCAAATGTTGAGATAGAAGTCATTACTGTGGCTATGCCAACCGACGCGAATAAAAAGGCCGCTTTGCCACAATTTATTATTCAGGTAGCCACTTCTCCACATGAAGACAGAACCGAGAAGTTAGCCCAAGATCTAGGCGAAAAGCTAGCTGTAGCAACGTTCTTGCAGCCAAATGACGACAACTACCGTCTGATGCTTGGGCCATTTCATGACTATGCTCTGACTCAAGAGAAATTAGAACAAGTTAAGCTAATGGGTTACCCGTCAGCTTATATAAAAAAACACACACTAACCCGCTAATTAATCTAACAGTTACTTCTGGTAATCAGCGCTCTGGTGTGACAGAGTGATTCTGTTAATATATGAATAGTTCACCAAATAATTGCATTCAAAATGATTAAATCTAATAAACTTGTTAAATCGATTTTTGCTACTTCTGTTGCTCTTTCTGCAACGATAGCTACATCGTCATTCGCCGCTCCAATTGTAGTCCCTGATGCACCGCAAATCGCCGCTAAAGGTTTTGTTCTGATGGATTACCATTCAGGCAAAGTACTAGCAGAGAAAGAGATGAACACTCAACTTTCTCCAGCAAGTTTAACCAAGATGATGACGAGCTACGTGATCGGCCAAGAGCTAGAACGTGGCAACATCAATCTAACTGATGACGTTGTTATCAGTGAGAATGCTTGGGCTAAAAACTTCCCAGATTCATCGAAAATGTTCATTGAAGTGGGCACAACGGTTAAAGTGGAAGAACTGAACCGTGGCATCATCATTCAATCAGGCAACGATGCTACTGTTGCAATGGCTGAGCATATTGCTGGTTCTGAAGATGCATTCGTTGACCTAATGAACGCATGGGCAAGCTCTATCGGCATGAAAGACACGCACTTTGCTAACGTGCACGGTCTAGACAACCCGAATCTATACTCAACACCTTATGATATGGCGCTACTTGGTCAGGCGCTGATTCGCGATGTTCCTGATGAGTACCGTATCTACTCAGAGAAAAAATTCACTTACAACGGCATCACCCAGTACAACCGTAACGGTCTGTTATGGGATAAGAGCATGAACGTTGATGGCATCAAAACGGGCCATACAAGCAAGGCAGGTTATAGCCTAGTAAGCTCAGCAACCGAAGGCAAAATGCGCCTAGTTGCTGTTGTGATGGGAACTAAAAATGCTAACGCTCGTAAAACAGAAAGCAAAAAGCTGCTTAGCTACGGCTTCCGTTTCTTCGAAACAGTGGCGCCACACACAGCCGGTGAAACCTTCGTAGAAGAGAAGATCTGGATGGGTAGCAAGGATACAGTTGCACTAGGTGTCGACGAAGATACTTTCGTTACCCTACCTCGTGGTCAAGCTAAGAACCTAAAAGCAAGCTTCGTTCTTGAAAAGGAACTAGAAGCACCAATCAGCAAAGGCGATGTTGTCGGTAAACTATTCTACCAAGTTGATGGTGAAGACGTTGCTGAATACCCACTACTTGCACTTGAAGATGTAGACCAAGGCAGCTTATTTAGCCGTCTATGGGACTACCTAGTATTGCTGTTTAAGGGTTTATTCTAAACCAGTCAAAGCTTTGCTCTAAGCAACACACAAGCTCAGTGCAAAGCTAACTCAATGAGTAAGTTCATTATTTACTCATTGACGAACTAAAAGCCGCCATGTGCGGCTTTTGTTGATCTTGAGTTCAGCGATGTTTACACGTAATATTCCGCCCTATTACTCGTGTCTGTTGACCGAACACGCTTTTTATCGACATTTCGCCAATTTGCGAGAGTCTAGCCTTTTGGAGCTATTCATGAACATCAATTCTGATGCAAAACTAAAAGATCTCTTAGAGTTCCCTTGTTCATTCACTTACAAAGTAATGGGCTATGCAAAGCCAGAACTTACTGAGCTAGTGCTAGAAGTGATCCAGCGTCATGCTCCTGGTGACTACAGCCCAACGCTAAAACCGAGTGCGAAAGGTAACTACCACTCTGTTTCGATCAATATTACAGCGACTTCAATTGAGCAAGTAGAAACGCTTTATAAAGAACTGGGCGAGATCGAAATCGTTCGTATGGTTCTGTAATCTCCGATTACACATGAAAAACAGCGGCTTATTGCCGCTGTTTTTGTTTGAAGCACCCTATCTAAGTCAAATTCATTCAACTTAATTTTCAATAAATACAAAGAAAGTTGAAAAACCTTGCAGTCCGTCTGTAGTTAGAATCATGTTTCGCGTTTATAATGCGTTCACTTTATTAATCCTTGGGGGAGTGCTACTTTGCAAAATAAGCTAATCGTAAAAAAATTAGGCCGTCAGGATTACGAACCTGTATGGAAAGCCATGCATAAGTTCACAGACGAACGCACAGAAGAAGACGTAGACCAAGTTTGGTTGGTTGAACACAACCCTGTCTTCACTCAAGGACAAGCAGGCAAAGCCGAGCATGTATTAAATGCCGGTGATATCCCTGTCATTCAAAGCGATCGCGGTGGCCAAGTGACTTACCATGGCCCAGGCCAGTTAGTCGCTTACTTTTTGATTAACATCCGCCGCAAAAAATTCGGAGTACGTGATTTGGTGACTCATATCGAGAACCTCGTAATCAACACTCTGAAAGCTTACAATATAAATTCAACTGCCCGACCTGACGCTCCTGGTGTCTATGTCGATGGCAAGAAAATCTGTTCACTCGGATTACGTATTCGACGTGGCTGCTCGTTCCACGGGTTAGCACTCAACGTCGATATGGACCTGTCTCCATTCCTACGCATTAACCCATGCGGTTACCAAGGCATGGAAATGGCGCAGGTAAGCCAACTCGGCGGACCAAGTGAACTAGAAAACGTTGAGCAACAGTTAATACAAGAGCTAGTAGAACTACTCGGCTATGACCAAGTAGACATTCAAGCCACCAGTAACATTACAGCAGAAGCATAAAATCATGAGCAAACCAATCCAAATGGAAAAAGGCGTTAAATATCGTGACGCTGACAAAATGGCATTAATTCCCGTAAAGAATATGCCTGCTGAACAGAAAGAAGTTCTACGTAAGCCTGCATGGATGAAGATTAAACTTCCTTCAGACAGCCATCGTATTCAAGAAATCAAATCAGCAATGCGTAAAAACAACCTGCACTCAGTTTGTGAAGAAGCGTCTTGCCCTAACCTAGCCGAGTGTTTTAACCACGGCACGGCAACGTTTATGATTCTTGGCGCTATCTGTACTCGTCGCTGCCCGTTCTGTGATGTTGCCCATGGTCGCCCTGTTGCTCCTGAAGCAGAAGAGCCGAAGAAACTGGCTAAGACGATTAAAGACATGAAACTGAAGTACGTAGTAATCACTTCAGTTGACCGTGATGACTTGCGTGATGGCGGTGCTCAACACTTTGCTGACTGTAACCGTGAAATTCGCGAACAAAACCCAAATATTCGTATCGAAACGCTGGTACCAGACTTCCGTGGTCGTATGGACGTTGCGCTTGATCTAATGAAAAACAACCCGCCAGATGTTTTCAACCACAACCTAGAGACAGCGCCGCGTCTATACCGCAAAGCGCGTCCAGGTGCGAACTACAAATGGTCTCTTGATCTATTGAAGAAATTCAAAGAACAGCACCCAACTATCCCAACAAAATCAGGGGTGATGATGGGCCTTGGTGAGACGAAAGAAGAGATCGTTCAAGTACTGAAAGACCTTCGTGAACATGGTGTAACGATGCTGACACTAGGCCAATACCTAGCACCAAGCCGTCACCACTTACCAGTAGAACGCTACGTGCCGCCTTCTGAGTTCGATGAGCTGAAAGAAATTGCTCTAGAGCTAGGCTTCACTCACGCCGCTTGTGGTCCGTTTGTACGTTCTTCTTACCATGCAGACTTACAGGCTCAAGGTATGGAAATTAAGTAATCACGATTGCTTAACTAGAAATACGAAGGCGCTGACTATTATGTTCAGCGCCTTTTTTCTATCTTGTTCGTGCCACTTAAAAACAACAAAGCCACTCTTTATGAGTGGCTCTGTGCTTAACGTTTCAAGTTCTTCTGAGGGTTTAGGTTCAGAGAGTCCCGATAGGGTTCAGCGTTAGCCGAAAGAAGCCCAGATAACCGTTGCTACCAAGATTGGGCACACGAACTTCACATACATTGGCCACACTTTACCAAACCAACCAAGCTGAAAGTCAGGGCAGCCCTGTTCAAGTTCTTTCACCTTAGAAGCTCGGCTCCATACCCAACCACCAAACACGCAGAACATCAGTGCAGCAATCGGTTGAAGGTACTGAGTCGCAATCATCGCCACCATGCCAAACATCGCGGCAAAGTTATAAACAATCACCACACTGAACAATGCGATGGCACCACCAATCACCCAGCTAGTAGGCGTTCGTCTGGTATTGAAACGCTCGCTCACTAGTGCTACAGGACCTTCAAGCATCGAAATCGATGAAGTCAGTGCTGCAATCGTTAGCAATAAGAAGAAAACAATCGCGAAGATCTGACCAAGTACGCCTAAGCTATCAAACATCAAAGGCAGAACCGTAAATACCAGCGTGTCTGAGCTCAATAGTGAGCCGTCTTCAGCATAGATTTGTACACCTTTCTGCATCGCAACAAACATTGCAGGCATAACCACTAAGCCAGCAATAAACGCGACAGCAGTATCAACCAAAGTTACGTTCATCGCCATTTTTGGTAGGTTCTCTTTCTTGCTTAAGTAAGAACCGTAAACCAACATAGAGCAGCCACCAATGGTTAGCGAGAAGAAGCCTTGTCCCATTGCCGCTAGAATCAGTTTTCTATCCCACACTTTCTCAAAGTCTGGAACCAAGTAATGTTTCAGCCCTTCCATCGCACCGGCTTGCGTCATGATGTAAACAAACAGTAAGCCAAACAAAATGAACAATGCCGGCATTAAGCGAGTCGACCACTTCTCGATACCTTGCTTAACCCCCCCCTGAACAATCAAGATAGTCAGCACATAGAATGCGACCGTACCAAATACATTGCGCTCAACACTGAAGCCTTTAAACCAATCAGCAACAGCTTCTAGACCGACAAGATCAGCGACTGCACCAATTAGGAAGCAAATCAACCAACCGCCGACAATACTATAAAAGGCTAACACGGCACTTGGGACACTTAGGCCAATCCAACCGACAAATTCACCGACTTTCTTACCTAACGGATTTGTCGTCAACGAGCGCATACTATCGACAGGGTTCGCTTGACCATGGCGGCCAATCGCCATCTCAACCACCAGCATCGGGAAAGCAACCACGAAAATCATGATTAGGTAAACAAGCAGAAAAGCGCCACCGCCGTTACTGGCAACTTGAGTTGGGAAACCCCAAATATTACCTAAGCCAACAGCTGCACCCGCCGCTGCTAAAATAAAACCCAAACGAGAGCTAAAGTGCTCTCTTGAAGAGGAAGATTGTTGGTCCATATTGCCCGCATCAAAAATCAGTGAACTAGTTTAGAAGTACAGTAATCAAAAGCAATGATAGGCACAACCAATAAATGAACAATTATCTTATTTTTACAATCTATTTAGTATTTAAGACCAAGTTATTAACAATTACCCAGACTAACTGGCCACATAAAATCAAGAAAACGATTGATCAGCCTACTGAGAGGCATTCCTAAGTTAATTGTTAGCTTATTTAACCCATAAAAAAAGCACCAATCGGTGCTCTTCTAACGAATCTGAAACTCAGGCTAGATAGTAAATACTTGGTAATCTTTTAGGTTCGGAATGATTTCATGCAGCTCTTGCTCTTGTTCTGCCATCTCATCAAGTGAATCACAGAACTCATTCGCTTCCTCTTGCACTTGTTGAGAGTGTTCTTTCATTCGCTCTTCAACTTTAAGCTTTAATTCAGCCATGCTATCAGCCAATTCGGTAAGGTTTAAACCACCATCTTGTTTCATTTTTTCTGACATCGCATTAAAAGCGCTGGAGATAAATTCTTGATTAAAGATTTCTTTCGCCTTTTCGAAATCTTCAGACCAACCATTGGCCATCGAATCGAAACTATTAGCCGGTAGGACTAACTCGCCATCTTTATAATAACGAGCCTCTAATTCAGCAAAGTACGTTTTCATTGATTCTTTTACATTATCAAACGACTCTGGAGAATCTAGGCTGGCAGCGATGTCATCAATAACATCATTCGCCAAGGCTAAGCTGTCATTCGCCATTTGTTTTGCGCGTGGTAAATACTCATTCATGCTGTCGCGGTATTTTTCAATTGCCGCTTGTTGGTCGGCATCAAGTGCGACCTTTTCACCATGAATATAAAGATCGTTATTGCCATCCAGAATAGCTGTATCACCATTTACTTGATGGATTTCGACTTTCTGCTCGTCAATTCGTAGTTCATTTTTCAAATCAACTCGACACTGAGCTGCAAAAGTTGGCAGGCTCACAACAGCGGTAGCCACTGTTAATGATGCAATTAATACGCTTTTTTTCATAACACCCTCTCATCAATCTGCCCAACGACTATACCGCTAGTTTATGCTTCTTTGTCAGAAAAACGTTTATATTTATAAGCCTGTCATTCAGTCAATCGATACTACTTCATAGCAAAACTGTTTATCAGCAACCCTAAACTCAATTTCATCACCGACTTCTTTGCCCATTAGAGCCTGACCAAATGGTGCATTCGACGTCACGATGGCAATCTCATTTTCGTTCCATGTAACAGAAAGCCCACCGACTCTTGGCCCTAGGAAAAAGTGCTTATGTTCATCATGTTCGTCAATGACCACAACATAGCTGCTGACGGCAATTCTTTCACTATCTCGTAATACGAGGTTTCGGTAACACTGGATGTCATCTTCACACTCTTGAACCCGCATCGCTTGTCCATGGGCAAGGTACGAGGCTTCTAACGCTAAGGTATCGTACTTGTGCTCTGGCACGGTCTCTTCATCGGTGGCAGCATCAATCGCACGCTGAGTCGCAGATTGGGCGATACGTAGTCGGGATTCGAGTTGCTCTAAGATTATTTGGCGAAGCTCAGACTTATTCATACTATTGGGGTGCTTTTCTATAGGAGCTACAGAATAGAATTAGGTACAATCAGGTGCAAGACATTTGATTCATCAAGCGACGCTATCATGAATGGACGCTCGCTTTATCATCAATACGACACTTAATAATTCAGGTAGAACATAAATGATTGAGCAGAAGTTAAAACAAGTATTCGGATTCGACTCACTGCGTAATGGGCAAAAGCAAGTCATTGATAATGTTCTATCTGGTCATTCGACGGCGGCCATATTCCCAACCGGATCAGGTAAGTCGCTTTGCTATCAGTTGCCAGCGCTAGCATTGCCACATTTAACCTTAGTGATATCGCCACTGTTAGCTTTAATGAAAGACCAGCTCAGCTTCTTGCACAGCAAAGGCATTAGCGCAGCTGCAATCGAATCAAGCCAAGACAGACAAACCACCCAACAAGTGATGCAGTCGGTACGTAACGGAGACACCAAGATCCTGATGATCTCGGTTGAGCGTCTTAAGAACGAACGCTTTCGCCAGTTTATCTCCCAAGTACCAATCTCGTTACTGGTGGTCGATGAAGCGCACTGTATTTCAGAATGGGGGCATAACTTTAGACCAGACTACCTAAAGCTTCCCCAGTACCAAAAACAGCTCAATATTCCTCAGGTACTGCTGCTGACAGCAACCGCGACCACATCAGTTATCCAAGATATGAAGTCTAAGTTTGATATCGATGAAGATCGAGTTGTCGTTACCGGTTTCTATCGTGAAAACCTTGACCTCTCAATTCAACCTTGCGAACAAACCAGCAAACTAGAAACCTTGTGCAACGTCGTTAATCAAGCTTCTCTTGCTCCGACTATTGTTTATGTCACCCTTCAACAAACAGCAGAGATGGTGGCTCAGCAACTTCGTAACGCTGGCGTAAATGCTGTTGCTTATCATGCAGGTCTTAAGCCTGAAAACCGAGATGTAATTCAACATCAATTCATGAATGATGACGTGAACTGTATCGTGGCCACCATTGCGTTTGGTATGGGCGTCGATAAATCCAACATTCGCCGAGTCATTCACTTTGATTTACCTAAATCGATAGAGAACTACTCGCAAGAGATCGGTCGAGCAGGCCGAGATGGCCAGCCTTCAGAATGTATTCTTCTCGCCAACAAGTACGGCCTCAGTACACTAGAGAACTTCGTATTTGGCGATACGCCAGACAACATATCGATCCAAGCAGTATTGAAAGAGATCTACGAAAATCAAAACATTGGCGTTTCTGGCTCAAACCAATGGGAGATTATGCTTAACCAGCTATCACGTGAATCCAACGTTCGTCAGTTACCGCTAAAAACACTACTGGTGTATCTTGAAATTGAAGGCGTGATTGAGCCGAAGTACAGCTACTTTGCTGACTACAAATTTAAGTTCGTTCGCCCGAAGCAGCAGATCACCGAACAGTTCCAAGGCGAACGTCGTCATTTTGTAGAAGCGATTTTCCAGTGCTCGCCTCAAGCCAGAGTCTGGTGCCAAGTCGACTTCGATGCGCTGTGGACACATTTCCAGACTGATCGTCAGCGTGTGATTGCGGCAATCGATTATTTCAATGAACAAGGTTGGATTGAGTTGGAAAGTAAGCAGATCACAGATGTATATGCGATCCACAACACCTCTGAAGGCATGATGCAGTTATCGGAACGTCTAACTGAATTGTTTAAAGAAAAAGAGAACAGTGAAATAAACCGTCTTAACCAAATGCTGAGCTTCTTTGAGGCAGACACTTGTCTAAGCTCACGCCTAGCGAGCTACTTTGCCGATGATAAGGCACCAAAAAAATGTGGTCATTGCTCGGTATGCCGTGGTGAGGTGGCAATATTACCAACCGTCGATATTGAACCCGTTGACGACGAAACCGTAATGACATGGATTCATGAATTTGTATCTAAGAGCCAACAATTGATCACCGACGAAGCCATTACGCGTTTTCTATGCGGAATAGCAACCCCGCTTTCAACTAAGCTTAAAGCCAGCAAAATGGTCGGTTACGGAAAGTTAGAGCAGCAACCATTCAGTGATACCTTAGCGCGAGTTAAACAGCTTCCTAGATAAGGCATCTCACGTATTGATATAGAAACTGGCTAGGCTATGAAGTCTAGTCGGTGCTTATCAGTGCACATCTCATTACTCTATTCCCACTTATCCTCTATCCTCACCTACCCTCTATTCTTATTACTCTCTAAACAAGACAGCCTAAAAGAAACTCAACTGACGCATTTGATCTTTGGGTTGTAGCATCACGCTCAAACCAAGCAGGCGTATTTCTCGCCCCTGTTGTCTTTTCAGTATTTCACTTAACAGTTCTTTGAAGTGTTCACGATCTAGAGAGGCGTGTATGTGTTCAATTGTGGTTTGTTGAAAGTCGGCGAACTTGAGCTTAATGCCCTGCTTGATGATCGCTTTACTTGGGCTGGCTTTTTCGAGACGAGTTTCAAGCTCAGGAAACAGCTTATCTTCGATCACCTGCCAACATTCCTCGTAGGTAGAAATGTTTTGAGTAAAGGTGCGCTCCACACCTACCGATTTTCGTTCACGTTCGATGATAACTTCTCGGTCATCAACTCCATGACTGCGCTTCCATAGTGATGCACCTTGACGGCCAAACCTGAGCAATAGATCGCGATAATCAGACTCCTTAATATCCTTACAAGTAAAGAAGCCTGCTTGATGCAGTTTTTCGATACTGACCTTGCCAACACCGGGAATCTTTTCGAGTGGGAGCTCATCAATCACGGCTTGTACGTCTTGTGGAGGAATCACAAACTGTCCGTTAGGTTTGTTCATATCTGACGCTACTTTCGCTAGAAACTTTATTGGAGCGATGCCAGCCGAAGCGGTCAAGTTGAGTTCATTCCAGATATCGTGACGAATCGCCTCTGCAATCAGTGTGGCCGAACCATGACATTGCTTGGAATCGGTGACATCAAGGAAAGCTTCATCCAAAGAAAGAGGTTCGATGATGGATGTGTATCGAGAAAAAATTTCGCGGATCTTTTTCGATATATCGACGTAGACCGACATTCTCCCAGGGACAACCAACAGGTTGGGGCAAAGCTGCAGCGCTTTTCCTGTTGGCATTGCAGAACGAATACCAAACTTGCGAGCTTCGTAATTACATGTACTCAAAACCCCGCGCTGTTTTTCATGTCCCCCGACGGCGAGCGGGCGATTTCTATAAGATGGGTTATCTCGCATTTCTACAGCTGCGTAAAAACAATCCATATCAACATGGATTATTTTTCTAACTTTCTCTTCGCCCGCACTACACATTTGGGAATAACTCACCTTACAACTGTATCTATGAACAGTATAATCAATTATTCCTAGATTTAAAATGATCTGGAGTCCAGCTCAAGAGGTTTCTCTTCAATAGCCGCCTACTATTCTGATAGTATTGTTAAGGAGTATTTAGTCTATAAGTAGGGATAGCTTTTGAGTGAGAAAATACTAGTAGTAGAAGACAGTCGTGCATTCAGAAACTACCTGTACCAGCAATTTAAAAATGATGGCTATGATGTTTCACTGGCTGAATCTGTAGCAGAAGCCAAAGCTATCTTAGAGCAAGAGACGGATTTCTTGTGTGCGGTGCTCGATTACTGCTTACCCGATGGCCAAGATGGTGAGATCATTGATTTGGTACTCGGCTATCAACAAAAAATCATCGTGCTCACGGGCATGTTCAACAACACACTTCGAGAGCAAGTACTCGCAAAAGGTGTGCTTGATTACATCCTCAAAGACAGCATGTCGTCAGTCAGTTACTTACTTCCTCTGGTTAATCGAATCTCGAATAACCGATACCATAAAGCTTTAGTTGTTGATGATTCTGCTGTGGTTCGTCGATATGTCGTCCAACTTCTTGAGCATCAATATATTCAAACGATTCAAGCGGAAGATGGAGAGCAAGCACTAGAGCTCCTCCAAAACGATCCTGATATCACTTTTGTTGTTACCGACCATGACATGCCGAACAAAGATGGCATTTCGATGACCCGTGATATTCGAGTCCAACACGATCGTAATCAACTCGCTATTCTCGGCCTATCTGGCAGTGATGATCGCACAATGACTGCTCGCTTCCTTAAAGCTGGCGCCAACGACTTCCTTTATAAGCCATTTAACCAAGAAGAATTTTTCTGCCGTATTCACCAATTACTCGACATGAAAGAAGCGACCAACGAGCTGTTTCGTCATGCAAACGAGGATGCTCTGACCGGACTTTGGAACCGTCGCTACCTATTCAATAAAACATGTAAAGGCTGCGAACATCGCAGTATCGCCATGATGGATATCGACTTTTTTAAAAAGGTGAATGATACCTACGGCCACGACGGTGGTGACGCGGTATTAATTGAGATTGGTAAAATCATCAAAGAGCACTTTAAAGATGATTTAGCGGCTCGCTTCGGTGGCGAAGAGTTTTGCATTCAGTCATGCGAACCATTTGAAGATTTTATAGAGACCTTGGAGTCGATGAGAGTCGCAATTGAAAATCATGAAGTGCAGCATGATTCACATGTGATTAAAGTGAGCATGAGCATTGGCGTGACCGACCAAGAAGGCTCTTTAGACGAGCAAATCAAAGCAGCAGACGAGCTACTTTATACCGCGAAAAAGCAAGGTCGAAACCAGTTGATATGCGCTCGTAATAACCTTCAACGCGTTAATGAGTAACTCCTGCTTTCCTAGAGCACGAATCGAGTCAGCCTCTAAAATGAAAAGCCCAAGGTGTTAACCTTGGGCTCTTTGTTTTTTGGGGAGCAGGTTTCGCTCCTAATCGTTATTGCTGCTAATCGCAATTAAGCAATACGATCTTTATTCCAAGAAGCTTCTTTTTGCTGACGCTCAGCCAGTTTCTCTTCGCGGTACGCTTCACGTGCTTCACGCTTTTTGCGCGCATCACAAGGTTCAGGACAGTTACATACTTTATCAATACCAACAGCCCCTAAGCCACCACAGCTACCCTTCACAACTTTCTTTTGGATAATATAGCCAATAGACATCGCTGCGATTACTGCAAGAAAAACACCAAATGTAATCAGAAATGTATTCATAATTCTCTCGCTTACCTTATTTACCTAAGTATGGCTTAAATGCTTCTGAAGCAATTTCTTTAAAGCCATCTGCTGTTTTAACCACCATAAACGCTGGGATGTTATGCTGGTTAGCGATTTCCATTCCTCTTACTTCACCTAAGACCATAAGGCCTGTAGATAAGCCATCTGCAGTCATTGAAGACGGGTTTAAAACGGTTACAGAAACCACTTTATGATGAAGCGGCTTGCCTGTTTCAGGGTTGATGATGTGTGAGTAACGAACACCATCGCGCTCAAAATAGTTACGGTAGTCACCAGATGTTGCGATCGCCATATCACCCGGCTCGATGATCTCTTGAATGTTGCGCTCGTCGACAGTTGGCTTCTCTATGGCGATACGCCAACCCACACTTTCACGGTTTAAACCCTTCAAGCGGATTTCACCACCTACTTCAACCATGTAATTATGAATACCAATTGAATCAAGGTAATCAGCAACGACATCCACACCCCAACCTTTTGCGATAGTTGAAAGGTCAACATACAAGTTAGGCAAGTCTTTGCTTAGCTTATTACCTTCAACGCTTAAGTGATGAATACCAACCTTAGCCTTGCGAGCCGCAAGCTCTTCATCTGATGGAACCACTTCAGGACGAGCTTCAGGGCCAAACCCCCAAAGGTTAACTAATGGTCCAACCGTAACATCCAATGCACCTTCAGTAAGACCGTTCAAACGAATCGCTTCTTTCACAACAATAGCTGTTTGTTCAGATACTTCGAATGCATCGGCACCTTTATGCTGGTTAAAACGGCTCAGTTCTGAGTCCTCACGGTAGGTCGACATTTGATCATTCACTTCTTCAAGCAGACGGTCGATCTCGGTATGAACTTCGTTAGACTCAGGAAATTCATCACCATTGATGTACTTAATATTGTAACTGGTACCCATTGTAGGGCCACTTAAATGCACTTGCTCTCTTGCCTGATCACAGCCCGCAAGAAAAATCAAAGAAGTTAATGCAACAAGCCAAATTCTCACTTGCTTACTCCTGTTTAAGGTTAAGGATTTATATAAGGAAAAATAAGAGTAAAAAATAGGTATTTTGAATACCTTACTCTTTCTTATATAAGCCAGTTTGTTGTCACGAGTAGTCTTAGAAAAACAAATGGCTGACTCGTAAGAGTCAGCCATAATATCAATCACTTAAATGGATTAACCACCGAAGTCATCTAGTAGGATGTTTTCATCTTCTACACCAAGATCTTTCAGCATGCCGATAACAGCCGCGTTCATCATTGGTGGACCACACATGTAGTACTCACAGTCTTCAGGAGCTTCATGATCCTTCAGGTAGTTTTCGTACAATACGTTGTGGATGAAACCTGTGTAACCATCCCAGTTGTCCTCTGGTTGAGGATCAGACAGTGCACAGTGCCACACGAAGTTCTCGTTTGCAGCCGCTAGGCCATCGAAATCTTCAATGTAGAACATCTCACGCTTAGAACGTGCACCGTACCAGTAAGACATCTTACGAGTAGAGTTAAGACGCTTAAGTTGGTCGAAGATATGTGAACGCATTGGCGCCATACCTGCACCACCACCGATGAATACCATTTCATTGTCTGTGTCTTTAGCAAAGAACTCACCAAATGGACCAGAAATAGTACATTTGTCGCCTTCTTTAAGAGACCAGATGTATGAAGACATCACACCAGGAGCTACGTCAGGGTTGTTTGGCGGCGGAGTTGCGATACGCACGTTAAGCTTGATGATGCCTTTCTCTTCTGGGTATGAAGCCATAGAGTAAGCACGAATCGAATGCTCTTTAACGATAGACTCGTAACGGAACAAGTTGAACTTATCCCAGTCACCACGGTATTCGTCAGGAATATCGTAATCTGCGTATTTCACGTGATGTGGTTCAGCTTCAATCTGAATATAACCACCCGCGCGGAACGGTACTTCTTCACCTTCAGGGATAGCAAGTGCTAGCTCTTTGATGAAAGTAGCTTCGTTATCATTAGAGATAACTGTACATTCCCACTTCTTAACACCAAAGATGTCTTCGTCTAGCTCAATCTCCATGTCAGTTTTCATAGCAACTTGACATGCAAGACGTTCGCCTTCGCGAGCTTCGCCTTTGGTGATGTGATCAAGTTCAGTTGGTAGGATGTCGCCACCACCAGACTTAACTTTTACACGACACTGACCACAAGAGCCACCGCCACCACAAGCAGACGATACGAAGATACCAGCGCCAGCTAGGGCACCAAGTAGCTTGCTACCAGGTTGAGTAACGATCGCCTTTTCAGGGTCGCCGTTTACAGCAATAGTGATGTCACCTGATGGTACTAGCTTAGACTTAGCGAAAAGAATCACTAGTACTAGAGCCAATACAATAATGGTAAACATCGCTACGCCAAGAATAATGCTTTGCATTTGTTATTCCTTATTACTGGGTGCTTACCCTACAGTTGAACACCAGAGAAAGACATAAAGCCTAACGCCATCAGACCAACAGTAATGAACGTGATACCAAGGCCACGTAGACCTGGAGGTACGTCAGAGTACTTCATCTTCTCACGGATACCCGCAAGAGCAACGATAGCTAACATCCAACCCACACCAGAACCGAAGCCGTAAACAACAGATTCAGCAAAGTTGTAGTCACGAGTTACCATGAAAGATACACCACCAAAGATTGCACAGTTAACTGTGATCAATGGAAGGAAGATACCTAGTGCGTTGTACAAAGGTGGGAAGAAACGGTCTAGAACCATCTCTAGGATTTGTACAAGTGCAGCGATAACACCGATGAATGCGATGAAGTTAAGGAAACTTAAATCGACACCGGCAACAAGTGCATTTTCTTTTAGGATGTGTGTGTAAACAAGGTTGTTTACAGGAACAGCGATTGTAAGTACTACAACTACCGCAACACCAAGACCAAAAGAAGTTTTAACTTTCTTAGAAACCGCTAGGAATGTACACATACCTAGGAAGAAAGAAAGCGCCATGTTTTCGATGAAAATCGATTTAACTAGCAGACTAATATAATGTTCCATGACTACCTTACCCCTTCGCTTCTACTTGTTCTGGTTTGAACACACGAATTGCCCAAATCAAGAAACCAATTAGGAAGAATGCAGAAGGTGCTAGAAGCATCAAGCCGTTTGGCTGATACCAACCACCGTTGCTCACTAGAGGTAGTACTTCCATACCAAATAGTTTGCCAGAGCCTAGAAGCTCACGGAAGAAACCAACAGTGATAAGAACGAAACCGTAACCAAGACCGTTACCAAGACCATCGATGAAAGATGGGATTGGCGCAGACTTCATTGCGAATGCTTCAGCACGACCCATTACAATACAGTTAGTAATGATTAGGCCAACGAATACAGATAGCTGCTTAGAGATATCGTATAAGTATGCTTTAAGCACTTGGTCTACCACGATTACTAATGATGCGATAATTGCCATCTGAACGATGATACGCACACTGTTAGGAATGTGGTTACGGATCAAAGAAACGAAGAAGTTAGACAGAGCAGTAACGAACATTACCGCGATAGTCATAACAAATGCTGTTTCTAGCTTAGTGGTTACCGCAAGAGCAGAACACACACCAAGAACCTGTAGCGCGATTGGGTTGTTATCCAACACAGGCGCTAAGATGCTCTTTTTAATTTCTTTTGCACTAGACATTAGTTCAGACCTCCGTCACGAACTTTTGCTAGGAACGGACCAAAGCCCATATCACCTAACCAGAAGTCAAATGTATGTTGAACACCAACGCTGGTCAGTGTTGCACCAGAAAGGCCATCTACACCGTGCTCAGAACCTTGAGGAGCGCCACCTTTAACAACCTGGATAGCAGGTTTGTGGTTTTCGTCGAATAATTTCTTACCAACGAATTGAGCGCGCCAAGTTGGGTTCTCAACTTCACCACCAAGTCCAGGAGTTTCACCTTGCTCGTAGTAAGTGATACCAGAAACTGTGTTGCCATCAGTTTCTACCGCAACGAATGCGTACATCATTGACCATAGACCGTTACCGTGAACAGGGATGATAACTTTAGAAGTTTCAGCGCCATCTTTCACTAGGTATACCGTACCCGTGTTAGCACGACGAATGATCTTTGCGATGTCATCTTCAGCTGAAAGCTTGATTGACTGAGCAGGATCTTTTGCCGCTTTACGTTGGTCGTATGCAGCAGCGTCGCCGTCAACGAAATCGCCAGTAGCGAAATCAACTAGACGAGGTTCGATGTTCTCTGCGTACAGTGCTGGGATATTACCCGCAAGTTCAATGCCCGCAACTTCAAGGATCTTAGTTTGCTGATCCAGAACTGCGTTAGCTTGTTGCTTAGGTTTAAGAACAACTGCAGCTGTTGAAACGATGATTGAGCACACTAGGCTCAATGCGATAACAACAAACAGCGTCTTTTTAATGCTATCGTTATTACTTGCCATAGCGCGCTAGTCTCCGCTTAATGTTCTTCTCGATTACAACGTGGTCAAACAGAGGAGCAAATAGGTTTGCGAATAGAATCGCAAGCATCATGCCTTCTGGGTATGCAGGGTTAACTACACGAATCATTACACACATTGCGCCGATTAGGATGCCGTACCACCACTTACCTTTATTGGTAAATGAAGCTGATACTGGGTCAGTCGCCATGAAGAACATACCGAATGCGAAACCACCTAGAACTAGGTGCCAATGCCAAGGCATGCTGAACATTGCATTAGTGTCAGAACCAATCACGTTAAATAGTGTTGATACTGCAACCATACCGATCATTACACCCGCAATGATGCGCCATGAAGCAATGCCCATGTAAACAATCATTGCTGCACCAATCATAAGTGCAAGCGTTGAAACTTCACCGATAGAACCTGGAATGTTACCAATGAATGCGTCCATCCAAGTGATTGCTTCACCCGATGTTACGTTCATTAGTGCACTACCGCCGCCTTGAGCCCATTGGCTAAGAGCAGTTGCACCAGAGAAGCCATCTGCAGCAGTCCAAACTACGTCACCTGAAATCTGTGCAGGGTATGCAAAGAACAGGAACGCACGACCAGCAAGAGCAGGGTTCAAGAAGTTAC
The DNA here is from genome assembly GCF_021728315.1 of Vibrio sp. L5-1. NCBI lineage: Bacteria > Pseudomonadati > Pseudomonadota > Gammaproteobacteria > Vibrionales > Vibrionaceae > Vibrio > Vibrio sp. L5-1. The sequence goes on from NZ_JAKKCQ010000002.1 coordinate 1,046,170, forward strand.
GACCCGTACCACCGAAGATCTCTTTCGCAACAACAACACCAAAGGTAATACCTAGTGCTGCTTGCCATAGAGGAAGCGTTGGCGGAACGATAAGCGCAAATAAGATAGAAGTAACAAAGAAACCTTCGTTGACTTCGTGCTTACGCACCATACAGAACAGTACTTCCCAGAAACCACCAACGATAAATACCGTTGCGTAGATAGGTAAGAAGTAAGTCGCACCCAAGAGCATCTTACTGCCCCAACCTGCATCGGCCCCTAAGGAGGCTCCAAGCATTTCGGTTAGCCAGTAGTGCCAGTTACCATCAATGATAGAAACTAGTTCTGCACCTGAATACATGTGGTTTAGTGCTGCGATAGCCTGACCACCTGCGTTGTACATACCCCAGAACATTGCTGGGAATACCGCAAGCCAAACCATGATCATGATACGTTTTAAATCAACGCTATCACGGACATGCGAGCTTTTCTTTGTAACAGTACCTGGTGTGTAGAAAAGTGTTGCTGCTGCTTCGTAAAGCGCAAACCACGTTTCGTGTTTACCACCTGGTTCAAAATGATGCTCGATGTCTTCAATAAACTTTTTAAGGCCCATGAAAATTACCCTTCCTTCACAATTGTATCTAGGCATTCACGAAGTAACTGACCGTACTCGTACTTACCAGGACATACAAAGGTACACAGTGCTAAATCTTCTTCATCTAGCTCTAGCGCACCAAGTGCTTGTGCACTATCAACGTCACCAGCGCATAGATCGCGAAGCAGCAAAGTAGGCTCCATATCTAACGGCATTACTTTCTCGTAGTTACCAATTGGAACCATAGAGCGATCACTACCGTTCGTTGTCGTTGTCATGTTGAACAACTGACCTTTAAACACGTGACCAAGGAATGAACGAGTAACAGAGAACTTGTTCTTACCAGGCATAGCCCAGCCGAATAGCTCTTTATCACGACCTTCACGAAGAACCGAAACTTGTTGATGGTAACGGCCAAGGTAAGCATGTGGACCTGAAGCGTGAACACCAGATAGCACTGAACCTGAGATCAGGCGAACTTCACCTGGCATCAACTCGCTGTCCGTTAACTCTTCAAGGCTAGCACCAATTTGAGTACGAACTAGACGAGGGTTGTTAACTACTGGACCAGCCAGAGAAACAACGCGCTCAGAGTAAATCTCACCAGTAAGGAAAAGCTTACCGAATGCGATCACGTCTTGGTAGTTAATGCTCCACGCTACATTTTGTGCATTTACCGGATACAGGTAATGCATATGCGTGCCTGCAAGACCTGCAGGGTGTGGGCCATCAAAAACATGTTCTTCAACGTTAGACTGAGCTGAACGAGGTAAGCTAGTACCTTTTTTACAAACGTACACTTTACCGTTAGTCAGAGTTGAAAGAAGATCTAAACCAGCAACGAAAGCATCAGACTGCTCGTTAATGATTAATTCTGGCTCAGCTGCTAGCGGATTAGTATCCATAGCAGTAACGAAAATAGCCTGAGTTTCAGAATCAACTGCTGGAACCTTGCTGAACGGACGAGTTCGCAAAGCGGTCCATGCGCCAGACTCAACTAATTGAGCTTTAACCGTTTCACGGTCAAGGCCTACTAGTTGGTTAGCTTCATAGCTATTGAACGTGATTTGCTCATTGCCTGCTACTTCAATCACTACTGATTGAAGAACACGCTTAGCACCACGGTTCACTTCAATAACTTTACCGCTTGCTGGAGAAGTAAATACAACACCTGGGTTCTTTTTATCTGCAAAAAGAACTTGGCCTTTCTTCACTTCATCACCAACGCGAGCATGCATCGTAGGACGCATACCAACGTACTCTTCGCCAAGCAAGGCGACTTTAGTGATGGACTTACCATCATTAATCACCTGGGATGGAGTTCCTGCGATAGGAAGATCCAAACCCTTCTTTATTGTAATCATACGCACTTGCACTACTTTATCGGGAAAAAGATTCTTTTAATTGCGTAAATTCAGGACGTTTTAAAATCGCCCTTAGACACGACATTACAGTGTCCGGTTTTGGTAAATTTGAGATACCAAAATCGCAACAATACATTAATAAACTCATCACAAGAATTATGTGAGATTTATCAGGTGCCATATTCTAGCATTTTTTGACAACTTGATGCCATGACCAATAACTTGAATACGGCCTTTATTTGGTGAGATTTGAAGCATATGGACTCTCAAATATGTATAAATTTGACGAGCCGCACAGATAGAATGGCTTTTAGAACGTGTTTTAAACAAGAGATTAATACTCTGTCACAAACTAATATTTTACGTGTTATGTTGAAACACTGTTAATAAAAACATTACTCATTGTAGGTATTTTCGCTAGGTCAATTTACCATCAGCTTGAGTGATATAACAACAGAAAACAGATAGATTTTGAGACAAAAGAGGCGGTCTAGCCGCCTCTTCTATATGGGTTAATTATCTTACTTACCACCACCCATACACATCGGGCTATCTGGCACGTTATTTAGCTGCTTCATCCATTCATCTTTTGTATAAGTGTGAATGGATAGTGCGTGAATATTATTCGCTAACTCTTCTGATAGTGCTTTATTCACCGCTCTATGACGAGCAATAAGACGCAAACCTTCAAACACATCGCTGACAACAATCACTTTAAAATGACTCTCAGAACCAGCCGGAACATTGTGCATATAGCTCTCATTCACCACGTTTAAATGACTTGGTGAAAACTCATTGTGCAATTTTGTTTCGATAACTTCTTGGATCATCGTGATTCCTTAAATAGCGTATTGGCATTATCTGTCGCTCCAGTATAAACCCTAACTGACCGACTGTCTGAGTATTTCATCGCTGACTCGAGGGGTTTAGTCGAGTTTTTTATATCTTGTTCAGGCTGCATTTGAGACAATATCTTTGTTATTTCTTACATAAGTATCTCAAGCAATGAAAACTGAACTTACCCTTCACGATAGAACTTTAACCCTAAATCGTTTCCCCAACCGTTCAAATGAAACCCTTCAAGCTTGGGATGCCGGCGACGAATATCTGATTAGCCATGTTGAAGAGATGAACCTTGAACCGGGTAAACACATCCTGATCATGAACGACAGTTTTGGTGCCCTATCCGCTTGGTTCTCCAAAGATCATGACGTGACCATGATGAGTGACTCTTTCATTTCTCATCGCGGAACGCTAAAAAACTTACAGCGCAATCAAAGTAACCGAGTGAACTTCTTGAACACGATGGATGATATCCCACACGGTATCGACCTTGTGATCATGCAATTGCCAAAAACCAACCGCCACCTAATATGGCAATTGAGCCAGTTGCGCCAAGCATTACCTGAAGGTTGCCAAGTGATTGGTGTGAATAAAGTAAAAGAGATTCACACTTCAACACTGAACCTGTTTGAAAAATATCTCGGTGAAACCAAAACCTCTCTGGCTAAGAAAAAGCATCGTCTTGTGTTCTCTTCTCCAAACAGCCAACCGATTCAAACAGTAGAACCTTATGTTGGATGGGACGTAGACGGTGAAGATATCCGCCTGAAAAATTTACCAAATGTTTACTCAGGGGAAGCACTCGATCAAGGCGCTCGTTATATGCTAGAGCACATCCCTCAAGATCCTGAGCTACGTCATATTATCGACTTAGGCTGTGGCAACGGTGTATTGAGTGTAAAAGCTGGGCAATTGAACCCACAAGCTCGTATCACCTGTGTGGATGAAAGCTTTATGGCGGTGGAATCGGCGCGCCAAAACGTCAAGGATAACCTTGGTGAAGAAGGCAACTTCCAGTTCATCGCCAACAACTGTTTAGATGGCTTCAAGAAGAACAGCACTTACTTAGTTATGTGTAATCCTCCGTTCCACCAGCAACAAGCAATTACAGACCACATTGCATGGCAAATGTTCTGTGATGCAAAGCATGTTCTAAGCAATGGAGGCAAATTAATTGTTATTGGCAACCGCCACCTCGGATACGATGTCAAACTAGCAAGATTATTTGGTGAAGCGAACGTCGAAACGCTTGAGTTGAACCAAAAATTTGAGATATTACAGGCAACAAGAGAACCTGCTAATTTTAATAAATAGGCAGTAGACTGCTTCATAAGAATTTAAAATACCGAGCTTCTGGTGTGAATTTAGAAAGGATAAAGGAATGAAAAAACTGATTTTGGCTGCCTCTATTATGGCTTTAACAGCATGTTCAGCCCCTCAGCAAGAACAGATCAATGTAATGCCAGAAGCTTCGCTAAGCTCAAGCAACCTTGTACAAGGCAAAACATACACACTAACCAGTAAAGATGTTCGTGCAGCTCAGTACGTAGCATTAGTTGATAGTGGCCGTTCAAATATCCAGCCGATTCACGCTAAACAGAACATGCGTATTTCTCTAGAGGACGCATTAGCAAAACAACTGGAATCCCAAGGTTTCCGCGCAAGCGTAAACAGTGAAAACTCAATTGTTTTAGAGATTCAAGAAGCACTTGTTACCGTAGAACACACCATTATGGAAAACCAAATGGACGGTAAAGTCACACTTGAAGTTACCGCTGAGACACCTGAAGGTAAGCTTGTAAAAACATTCAACGGCACTGCAACTCGTACCGGAGCATTAAGCGCTTCAAACGACGACATTTCAATGGTTCTAAACGATGTGATCAACTTGGTTCTTACTGAAATCGCGAACGACCCTGAACTACAAAACTACATGAAGGAACGTTTCTAATGAGCCGCATTCTAACTTCTATCGCATTAATGCTGGTTAGCGTAAGCGTTTGGGCTGGCCCTAAAGTGAACGTAGAGACAACATTAGGCGACTTCACTATCGAGCTGAACCAAGAGCAAGCACCGGTTAGTGTTGATAATTTCCTTAAATACGTCGCAGACGGCAGCTACGAAGGCACTATCTTCCACCGAGTAATTCCTGGCTTCATGGCTCAAGGTGGTGGCTTTGACCAAGATATGAATCAACAAGCAACTTATGCTCCTATCAAAAATGAAGGCAGTAACGGTCTAAAGAATGATACAGCAACGATAGCAATGGCTCGCACTAATGCGCCAGATTCTGCGACTCGTCAGTTCTTTATCAACTTTTCGGATAACGACTTCTTGAATGCAAAAGGTGGTAACCCGGGCTACGCTGTTTTTGGCACGGTAACTGAAGGGTTTGATGTCGTACAAAAGATGGCAACCATTCCGACTAAGCGAATGGGCCGCATGTCAGATATTCCAACCGACCCTATCATCATCAACAAAGTAACACTTCTTAAGTAATCTCATACAGCGCCCTTAACCTCTTAAGGGCGTTTTTCTATACAAGGACGCCCCATGTCATCTGGCACTCCCTCTCTTTCTTGGATGCAGACTTTCCGTAGCTACCTAGATAAACGCCTACTTTGGGTGTTTATGTTGGGTTGTTCGAGTGGCTTTCCTTGGGTTCTTATCGGCTCTAACATGTCAGGCTGGCTAAAAGATGCAGGATTAACTCGTGCTGCTATCGGTTATTTCGGTAGTGTATTTGCCGTCTATGCCATTAACTTTCTTTGGGCACCACTGGTAGACCGAGTCAAACTGCCGATTCTACATGCGATATTGGGCCAACGACGCAGTTGGATATTTCTATGCCAAAGCTTTGTATTGATCTGCACGCTGTTCATTGCCGGGGTGAACCCTGCCAATGACTTGATGTTCACCTCAATGTTGGCTCTCGGAATTGCGATTGCGTCGGCAACCCAAGATATAGCCATTGATGCCTTCCGTATTGATTCATTTCCTAAATCTGAATCTACCAAATTACCGCAAGCATCCGCAATGGCAGTGATGGGATGGTGGACTGGCTACTCTCTTCCTGGTTACCTCGCATTTATCAATGCCGATACAATAGGTTGGAATGGTGTTTATTACGGCATGGCCGGTGTCGTCATCATTCTGATGCTATTCACCCTGTTTGTCGGAGAGCCAACAACACAACGTGAAGCATTACAAAAAGAAGCACAACAGCGCCATAATAAAGTTGTGGGCTCTAAAGTTGTGGCCTGGCTAAGCGTTACAGTGTTGGAGCCTTTCTACGATTTCTTTAAGCGAAACGGTGTTCAAGTTGCTATTACGCTTCTGCTGTTCGTATTCCTGTTTAAGATAGGTGAAGCCTTCTTAGGCAGAATGTCGATTCCCTTCTATAAAGAGATCGGCTTTAGCAATGAACAAATCGGCCACTACTCCAAGTTAATTGGTTGGGGTGCAACAATATTCTTCACCTTGCTAGGCAGTGTCTTCAATGTGAAATTTGGCATTGTACGTGGGCTAATGATTGGCGGCGTAGCAATGGCAGCCAGCAACCTAATGTTTGCATGGATTGCTCAAGTAGGACCCAATGAAAACTTATTCTTGGCAACGATTATTGTCGATAACTTCACAACCGCCTTTTCGACAGTGGCATTCGTTTCCTTCTTAACGCTACTGACCGGGCAAGCTTTCTCGGCAACACAATATGCCTTGCTAGCATCATTGGGAAATTTCGGTCGTACAACTCTGGCTTCATTTAGCGGTGAGCTGGTCGACTTCCTCAATGATTGGTCAACCTTCTTTATACTGACGTCATTAATGGTGATTCCAAGTTTGATCATGCTCTACTCGTTACGCCACTTTTTCACTGATTTATTAGAGAAAGCCAAAAACAACCACGAATAAGAGTAAAAGAAAACAAAAGAGAAGAGGGTAGCACTGGGCTACCCTCCTTACTTTCTGCCAGCAGATACTTAAACGCTAATCTGTTGTATCACTTACGATTAAGTTAAAACCAGTTCCCGTCGAGTCATCAATCGCGACGACTTGATAAACAACACCGTCAGCCAAAGTTGCAGGCGCAGAGTCAATGGCAACAGTAGTTGGGTCTCCTGCTACAGTAATTGTCACGTAGTAAGATCCCGCTGCCACATAAATACCATTCGCGTAATCTTTGAACTTCACATCACTTAGTGCCGGAGTGCTACCAGAGATTCCCACGTTTTCAGTCAAGTAAATATCAACTGATGCTGCAATCGGGTTAGCCGCCGCATGAGTGATGTTCAACACTGCGCTGGTCGCAACCGGACGACGATTTTCAGGGACAACTAGTGATTCCAAATTGAGTGGACTTAACGTACCCACTGCATAAATGCTGTAATCCATTCCGGCAAATACAGCTAAACCATCAACATCGATAAATGTTGGAGTCGTCGTTGCAGTTTCGTAAATATCAATATCGTAGCTACCTGCAGCCAAGTCTAGGAAGCCGCGAATCTCTTTAAACATCAGAGCATCAAGAGGAGCAAACTTAGTAGCGTTAACGAACACATCGACATCCGGTGCACCATCGACTAAATGCCCGACTCTTACTTCTGCAGTTTCTGCCATATCGTAGATTAAAGATGATCCAGTTCCATCCATCACCATCAATTTTACAGGTGAAGCGCTATTGGAGTCAGCTCTTGGCACCGCCGCTATGGTTAGCTCACTACCGCCAGACAGAGTGATTTCTCCAGAGTCAAAAGCAATAGCACTTCCGCTCACTGTTTCTAATCTCACTCGGTATTGCCCTGCTGGAATATTGAGTACGTCAGTAAAGTCTTTATAACCGAGAGTGCCAAGCGGAGCGCCCAACGGATCACTCGGTCCGGTAACATACAGGTTCACATCACCAACCCCAGTTGCCGCGTGAACAACTTGCACATCTAAACTTGAACTTGTTGCCGTTCCCTCAGCAGGCCTTGTAACAACTAAAGCCTCAACCGGGTTATTAGAACCATCAGCATCGCCGACCACCATTACGGTGTAATCTAGATCACCGCTCAAATCGAATTGGCTTGGCGGAATCACAGTCGCTACTGCGTCACCTGGGAGTTGGACATCTACTTGCAGGGTGGTTTGACCTTGATCTACTGAGGCATATCCGGATGCTTGAGCATAATCGACACCGCTCCAACGAGCCTGACTATTTACTAAGACATTAGCCAACGGAGCATCTGGCGATGCATGTACAGATTGTAGTTGAGTTGTTGGTTCATCGTCATCATCACACCCCACAATGAACAGGGCTGACATCGCTACCGCGAGTATTGGTGTATATTTCATCGGTCTTCTCTCCAAAAAAGTTAGACCAGTTCGTCACACAAATGATTAGTCCAATAACTAATCTTTAAAAATTGTCTCAAAATCTAGTGCAGTGAACTGTCTTTAATTCTCCGTGATTCAAAAAGTAGCTAGGTTCAAGTTCCTATTCACTTATCACATGAGTTGTTCATCAATTGATTCCAACATCATTACGAAGTTGGTCAAAAATAGATCAAAGACAAGATGGAGGGCGATTTGATTTAGTCACTTTTCAGCACGAAAAGCCTTAGAAAGGAATACTGTTGATTTTGATATGCATGTCACTCTAATTAGTAGAATCGTTTGCTTAGCACAGTATTTCACCTATTTATCCACAAAATAATCTAATTTCACAAAATCAATAGAATTAGAGGTGCATCAAGATGCATTGACACATTAAAGTTCCATCATTTAGATCGTTAGTGTGATCAACCTCACCTTAATAATTGCAATTTTCACTCCGTCTCACTTTTATTTGAGAACAAAATCGCTATTATGCTCGGCATTCGGACATCATAAACACGCACGGATTAGCGGGTTATTCATTTTTAACATAGAGAGTTCCATTATGCGTAAATCACTTTTAACTCTTGGCCTACTTGCAGCAGCATCTGCTCCAGTAATGGCGGCTGATTATTCTGACGGCGACATCCATAAGAACGATTACAAATGGATGCAGTTCAACCTTATGGGTGCATTCAATGAGAAAGGCGTTACTGAGTCTACTCATGATTATCTAGAGATGGAATTCGGTGGTCGCTCTGGAATCTTTGATCTTTACGGTTACGTTGACGTATTCAACCTAACTTCTGATCCAGGTAGTGATAAAAATGGCCAAGAAAAAATCTTCATGAAGTTCGCTCCTCGTATGTCTCTTGACGGGTTAACAGGTAAAGATCTTTCTTTCGGTCCAGTTCAAGAGCTTTACGTATCTACGCTTATGGAATGGGGTGGTAACTCTGGCGTTAACACTCAAAAAGTTGGTCTTGGTTCTGATGTAATGGTTCCATGGTTTGGTAAAGTTGGCCTAAACCTATACGGCACTTACGATTCAAACAATAAAGACTGGAACGGCTTCCAAGTATCTACTAACTGGTTCAAGCCATTCTACTTCTTCGAGAACGGTTCATTCATCTCTTACCAAGGTTACATCGATTACCAATTCGGTATGCAAGATGAGTACTCTCAAGTAAGCAACGGTGGCGCGATGTTCAACGGCCTTTACTGGCACTCAGATCGCTTTGCAGTTGGTTACGGCTTGAAACTATACAGCGATGTATACGGCTTTAAAGATGGCGCAAACCTTCCATGGGATGCATCTACACAGGCTGAATCTTCTGGCGTAGGTCACTACGTAGCAGTAACTTACAAGTTCTAATCGAACTTCTAAGAAAGTTTCCTAAATGGCACCCTCGGGTGCCATTTTTTATTGCTTTCATTTAATGCCTCGCTATCCTTGCAGCATCACTTTTTTATCTCGGTATAGCTGTGAACATCACGATTGTTGGGCCAGGGGCCATCGGCTCTTTATGGGCAATAAAACTACTTCAAGCTGGTCATAATGTCTCTTTGTGGAGTCGTTCCACTGATAACTCAATTGACTTATCACTCGATGGACAAGCTTCCCTTTCCTTCAGTAACAACAATATCGAAAAGCTATCAGCGAGTGACTTGGTTATTTTCACGGTCAAAGCTTGGCAAGTAGAAGAAGCAACCACTCCACTGCTTCAACATCTCGATCCCGACACCATTCTCATGTTCATGCACAACGGAATGGGCGCGGTCGATCAGATAGCAACTCAAATTGATACTCACCCGGTAGTACTAGCGACCACCACCCAAGCGGCATTCAAACCCAATCGCAACAATGTATCCCACACAGGAATAGGCCAAACTCAACTAGGTGCTTTTAACCTCAAAGGTCAGCAATGCACTTTTTTAGTTGATGTGTTGGAGCATGCCCTACCTGTTGTAAGTTGGAATCCTGAGATAAAAACAGCGCTATGGACTAAGCTCGCCATCAATTGTGCCATCAACCCACTCACTGGGCTGGAACAAATCAAAAACGGAGAGCTTGCTGACCAAAGATTTAGCGAAGTTTTGAATTCTATAATTAAAGAACTCACGCAAGTGATGATGGCTGAAGGTATTACTTGTTCATTCGACGAATTAGAGACAAGCGTCAAACAGGTTATCCAAGCCACGGCAAAGAACAATTCCTCAATGAAGCAAGATGTGTTTTACCAACGAAAGACAGAGATAAACTTCATTACCGGACACCTTATAAAGACAGCACTTAAGCATCAGATAGAGGTTCCCGTTAACCAAAAGCTGTTTGCTCAAGTCAAAGAACGAGAAAATAGCTGGAATCATCAAGATTAGTCAGCAACGGTTAACAAGTCGCGATAAAATAACGATACCGCTAAGCATAACGCTAGCACCAATTTCCAAGATTTTAGGTAAGAATAGATGCTTGATATCAATCACATCCGAGAGCAGTTCCCTGCGTTATCACAAACCATCAATCAACAACCGTTGGTTTACTTAGACAGCGCGGCAACGACACAAAAACCTCAGGTGGTTATTGATGCCATTAGCCAATATTACTCCAAACAAAATGCCAATGTTCACCGTGGTAGTCATAGCTTAACAGCGAACGCGACCAGTCAGTTTGAAGCGGCAAGAGATAAGGTCGCTCAGTTTATTGGTGCAAGATCTTCAAAAGAGATCATCTGGACTCGCGGTGCAACCGAAGCGCTCAACTTGGTCGCTCAAACCTATGCAAGAAGTACGCTTCAACCAGGCGATGAGATCTTGGTTAGCGAAATGGAACATCACGCCAACATTGTGCCTTGGCAAATTGTGGCAGAACAAACCGGGGCTAAAGTCGTTAAAGTGCCGATGAGATCGGATTGCGAATTTGACCTAGTCGCGTTTGATATGCTTTTAAATGAACAAACCAAGATTGTTGCATTAGCTCAGATAACCAACGTGACGGGTTCTCGTCAGCCAATTGAAGCTGTCATAGAAAAAGCACACAAGATGAATGCGATTGTTGTGGTCGATGGCGCACAAGGCATCGTTCATGAACCAACTGATGTTGCTGCTTTAGGCGCGGATTTCTACGTATTTTCAGGGCACAAACTCTACGCTCCTGCGGGTATCGGTGTACTTTATGGCAAACTTGAATTGCTCGAAGCGATGCCTCCATGGCATGGTGGTGGCAAAATGGTTGAGCGCGTCTCTTTTTCTGGCACTACTTTTTCTGAACTGCCTGGTAAGTTCGAAGCCGGAACACCAAATGTAGCCGGCGCGATAGCATTAAGCACTGCAATAGAATGGTTGAGTGGTTTTGCACAGCAATATGTCGAAAATCATATCCACCAGCTTCAGCACGAAACCTACCGTGCACTCAGTAAACTGGATGATATTCAGGTTTTGGGGTATCAGCCCAACGCAAGCGTGATTACTTTTGTGATGGATGGTGTTCACCATCAAGACATTGCGACACTGTTAGATCAACAAGGTATCGCGGTACGCGCAGGACATCATTGTGCTCATCCATTAATGGATACGCTTAATGTGAAAGGAACGGTACGAATTTCATTTGGGATTTACAACAACATGGATGATGTTGAAAAACTGATTGCTGCAGTAGAGAAAGCCGTTGATATGCTGTAGCGAGTAGCGAGTAGCGAGTAGCGAGTAGCGAGTAGCGAGTAGCGAGTAGCGAGTAGCGAGATTATTTAGGGTTGGCGTTTAGCGTCAACCCTTTTTATTTTTGTGTATCTAAGAGATATTAAGCACTTAGTTCTTGGATTTGAGCAACGATCGCTTTTAATCCATTACCGCGAGATGGGCTTAGGTGGTTGATTAAACCGATGTTTTCGAAGTAACCATCAATATCAAACGCTTGAACCTGCTCTGATGTTTTTCCATCATACGCAGCCATCACTAATGCGATCAGACCGCGCACGATACGAGCATCAGAATCAGCACAAAAATACCAAACACCGTCGATGTTCTGAGAAACTAGCCAGACTTGGCTTTCACAACCAGAAACTACAACCTGCTCACTCTTCAGCTCATCAGGCATGCTAGGTAATTTCTTACCCCATTGAATCACTTGACGATAACGGTCTTCCCAACCGCTGAATGTCTGCATCTTCGCGACAATATCATCACTGGTAATTTCAGTGCCGAATGGAGAGCTTGGGAATGTGGTCATTTTAATATCCAGTCGATTATTAATTGAATAGAAGACGTTATTTAGCGTGCTTTTGAATCAGCTTTTCAACAATACGTGAAACAGCCACAAAACCAAAAGTCGCGGTGACCACTGTCGCAGCGCCAAAACCCGTCGCACAGTCCATGCGTTTTGGACCTTCCGCTGTTGCTTTCGCAGCACATACACTGCCGTCGGCTTGAGGGTATTTCAGTTGCTCAGTCGAGAACACACAATCGATACCAAACTTACGCGCAGGGTTCATAGGGAAATTATGATGACGACGAAGGGTATCTTTTAGCTTCTTCGCTAGCGGATCTTGAATCGTCTTAGTCAGATCAGCCACTTTGATTTGAGTCGGGTCGACTTGCCCACCCGCGCCACCGGTGGTGATCACCTTGATTTTGTTGCTACGACAATATGCCAACAGTGAAGCTTTAGCTTTCATACTATCAATCGCATCTAACACAAAGTCGAACTCTTTCGATAGGTATTCAGCCTGATTATCAGGGCCAATAAAGTCGTCAATCAGGTTCACTTTACACTCAGGGTTAATCAGTTTGACGCGCTCGGCCATCACTTCGATTTTGCTCTTACCGACGGTACCCGACATTGCATGGATTTGACGGTTGATGTTAGTCACACACACATCATCCATATCGATCAAAGTCAGCTCACCTAAACCGGTACGAGCAAGCGCTTCAACAGCCCATGAACCTACACCGCCAATACCGATCACACACACGTGTGCTGCTCTAAGTATGTCGACTTCACTATTGCCATATAAGCGACGAGTGCCACCAAATCGTTGGTCATAGTTTTCTGAAGCTGGAGTGGTCAATTCACGCATTGTTGCCGCCAATTTATTTCTGAGAAAAAGAAAAGAGTGCGTTTTATACGCACTCTTGAATTAAAAGTCTAGGGGATTAGCGATTCGCTTTCAATGCCCTATTTTATTGTTGTTTACTCGACCTTTTCAGGAGGCAAAGCCCAAGGCGCTTCGGTGGCACTGCCATCTAAGCCAAGCTTCCATACACGACCAAAATGCTTGTAATGACCCGCTTCAGTTCCTGCTCTTGGCCCCATACCGTGGTAGAGATCCAAATGGTTCTGCTTAACTGCGCCACCGGTATCCAAAACCAGTAACAGTCTTAGTTGGTGCGCACCGCTCCAAGTACCGTCTGCATTCAATAATGGAACCTCAGCTAGGATTGGCGTCCCCATAGGCAATATAGAGCGATCGCCCGCGACTGCCGCCATAGGTAATAGAGGGATGCCCGCGCTGCCCATTACTGATAGGTCGTCTCTCGCTTCAAAAAACACGAAAGATGGGTTTTGCTCAAGCAGCTCTTTGACAACTTCAGGATCGTTTGCCAATACCCACTCTTTGATTGCTTTCAGTGACATTTTTTCGCGTGGAACTAAGCCTCGCTCGATCAAAACACGGCCAATGCTCACGTAAGCTTTATTGTTCTTACCCGCGTATGCGAAATACTGCAACGTATCGTCATCACCGAAATGCACGAATCCACTGCCCTGCACTTCCATCATAAAAGGATCGATGCGGTTCGACGAGTAACCTAACTCAAGGCCCTGGCCTTCTAATGCACCGTTGTAGATCTCTTCGCGGGTTGGACATTCTTTATCGCACTCTGGAAGTCCATAAACAGGGAAACGGTATTCTTCACTGGCTTCGTGGCGTAGCTCCATTACGGGAGAAAAGTACCCCGTGAACAAAACGTTGCCTTGCTTATCACCACCACCCAATTGAGCAGTTTGAACGCCAAAGTTAGCGAGCTCGCTTGGATCTCCACTTTGCATCGCCCACTCATTGAGTTGCTGATAAAGCGGCTCATAGATTTTAGCCATCGAAGGGGATTTAGAAACCACCATTTCAGCTTGCTCTGCAAATGCGGTGTAGTCTCTTGGTTTATTGGATTCAACCTGATCGACCTTATTTAAGGTGCGAGAAAATTCGTCATCAAGGTGTTGTTGAGCAAGATCAGTCGGTTGAGCACAGCCAAATAAGAAAGAGGCAGCGACAAGGGGAAGCCATTTTTTAATCACAAGAGTCATCCTAAAAATTCTATGCATCGAGGATGACAAAAACAGTCAGATAACACAATCGTAGATTGTAAGAGTTTACAATAAGATAACCTATCGGACTGAGTTCTCGATATGGCCTTTAAGGCGGAAGACGGGATTGTAGTGATTATCAGAATCGAGCACCATTTCTGTGTTGTCAGAATTGGTCATGCGGAAGCGATAGGTTTTATCACCCGCTTTATATTCGAAGTAGTTACCATCAAAGTCAAAACTCGTCGAAACAACAGACCCACGCACTGACACGCCATTAGCGTTTAGTCGAAACTCGTCCGTCGCATAATGTGCAACGTCCTGCTCTACCCACGTACCGTATATCAGATTGTCGGGCGTCGCCGCATCTTGTACTCGGGATAGCACATCACCGAACAAGGAAACCACAGCAAACGATCCCACTAAAGCTAAAACCATTAAACAGCGTTCAATGATCTTACGCTTCAACTTAGATTGATGGCGTTGCTCAACTTCACTGTAGAGGCCTTGGGTAATCTCATCGATTTTGTTCTTTGTTGCTGGAGCTTGTTGCATTCGGTTACGACTCATAAAGATGCTATATGCATTCTACACTGAGACAGTTTATATAATGAACCCTAGATGAGAATAGTTTGCGCTTTATTCCAAAAAAGGTGTTGTTTATATTTGAATTTAAATGCTAAATTAGCGAATAAATAAACAAAAATGGACTTGTTCTGTGAAATTAAGAAGTACAGCGCTAGTAAAAGGTTTCAGACAATCAACCCCTTACGTAAATGCTCACCGTGGCAAAACCATGGTTATTATGCTTGGTGGCGAAGCCGTTGCCGATAGAAACTTTGGCAACATAATTAGCGATATAGCCTTACTCCACAGCCTTGGGGTAAAAATTGTTCTCGTTCACGGAGCAAGACCACAGATCAACCAACTATTAGCAAGGCAAGATTGCCACACGCCTTACCATAAGAATATTAGAGTTACTGACGAATATTCTTTAGGTGTCGCGATGCAGGCTGCTGGTCAACTACAACTGGCTATCACAGCTCGACTTTCAATGAGCCTAAACAACACCCCGATGGCAGGCACTCAACTCAATGTGATGAGTGGTAACTTCATTACCGCTCAGCCGCTAGGTGTCGATGATGGTACGGATTATTGCCACAGCGGGCGTATTCGTCGAATAGACATCGAAGGGATTAATCGCACACTTGACCAAGGTTCTATCGTCCTTCTTGGGCCTATTGCTAGCTCCGTGACTGGCGAAAGCTTTAACCTGCTTTCTGAAGAGGTCGCAACCCAAGTTGCTATTCGTTTAAAGGCCGACAAGCTGATTGGTTTTTGTTCAGAGCAAGGGGTAACCGATGAAAGCGGTAATGTACTCGCTGAACTCTTCCCTAAAGACGCTAAACAAATTCTAGAACGCTTAACGGAATCTCAGAACCCTAAAGAAGATATGAGCACTGGTACATTACGCTTCTTAAAAGGTGCTATCTCTGCTTGTCGTGCTGGAGTGCCTCGTTGTCATCTAATCAGCTACAAAGTGGATGGCGCATTAATCCAAGAGCTATTCTCTTTTGATGGTATTGGCACCCAAGTGGTCATGGCAAGTGCCGAGCAAGTAAGACAAGCTCAGATTGATGATATCGGAGGTATCTTTGACCTTATTCGTCCACTGGAAGAACAAGGCATCTTAGTTCGCCGTTCAAGAGAGCAGTTAGAGCAAGAGATCCATCGTTTTACCATTATCGAAAAAGACGGCCTAATTATTGGTTGCGCTGCGC
This sequence comes from Vibrio sp. L5-1, assembly GCF_021728315.1. Lineage (NCBI taxonomy): Bacteria > Pseudomonadati > Pseudomonadota > Gammaproteobacteria > Vibrionales > Vibrionaceae > Vibrio > Vibrio sp. L5-1. Next base: position 1,062,388 of record NZ_JAKKCQ010000002.1, read on the forward strand.
TATACGCGTATCCAGAAGACCACATGGCAGAGATGGCCTGTGTTGCTATCCACCCAGACTATCGCGATGGAAACCGTGGACAGTTACTGCTGGATTACATGCGCCACCAATCAAAATCTCGTGATATCGACCAGATCTTTGTCCTTACTACGCACAGCCTTCACTGGTTCCGTGAGCAGGGGTTTTACGAGATAGGCGTGGACGAGTTACCGATGGAAAAACAAGGGCTATACAACTATCAGAGAAACTCAAAAATCTTAGCGCTAAACGTATAAATAAAGTTTTGGAGCGGAATCTCAATTTAATAGAAAAATAATTGCAAATGTAATCGTTTACTATATGAGATTTATCAAATATGCACTTTCACTCACACGAATAATTGTATAGAATTTAGGCGCTTTATAATATTAACAAAAGTTTTTATTGGAATTGCCATCTCGATAGTCATATCGAACTCATTGAGATGGTCACTGCACGGATTGCTATACCCGTTGACGGTCAGCACGCTAGAAGCCGTTCTGACCGTTGATATAAACAGCAAAAAGAGCAACATTGATATGAGAACCATTGTTTGTAACTCGCTGCAAAGTTTTTGGGATATGGCTGATAACCAATTCTTAGAAGGGCTAGACGTACACTGCGTGTTCCCTGTTAGCGAGAATCTAAAAGAGTTTATTTTGAATTGCCAAGCAAAGTACAAGATAAACCATATATCGTTTACTCGAGCGTTTTTAAGCAAAGAGTCTTAATAACGCTCAAAGCAACCAGGGATGGTTGCTTTGTGTTTATCTAGCTCTAAGTTCAAGCCCTTTTCTAGCGGCCATTAACGACTAATTCGTTAAACGACTGCCTAAACCACTCACTCGCTCTGTTTTCACCTTAATCCCACGCTTCAACACATTTGTGTCGCTGAACATCATCAGTCGTTTCTTAGCACGCGTAATCCCTGTATAGATAAGCTCTCGCGTTAAAATGGGGCTGAAATCTGGCGGTAAGATCATTAAGGTCAAATCAAATTCACTGCCTTGAGATTTGTGTATCGTCATCGCATAAGCGGTCTCATGATCGGGGACTCGGCTTGGAAGCACGGCTTTCACACTGCCATCGGGCAACTCAAAATACACCTTCAATCTAGGTGTGGAATTCGCACTATTTGACTCTAAAGTCGTTGCATCGGCTTCGAGCATACAGATACCAATATCACCATTGTACAAACCCAAACCATGATCATTACGCGTTACCATCACAGGTCGCCCGTGATACCACAGTTCATCGTTGTGCGGATTCACCAACCGTCTTGCTGCAAGCGCCCTTTCGATTCTGTGATTAAGGCCTTTAACACCAAAATCCCCTTCACGAATAGAACACAGTAATCGACACTGGCTAAACAGATCGAGAACCGATTTTGCGCGTGATTCTTGAGTCTCTAGCTCTTCAAGCGGTACATTCATTCGGTTCAGATACGCACCATACTCATTAACCAAAGTTCGCAGCATCAAGTTATAGCTGTCACTCGACAGGGGATGGTTTTCGATATCCTCAAATCCTTTGGCAAATACTTGGTCGACCTGATTTGCAGAGCCGTTATTGATTGCTTTTGCCAACTGCCCAATACCAGAACGCGCATCGAAACGATAACTCTTCTGCAGCATACACAAACTATCTGCAATCGCAGGCGGATTCACCGCTCCAGCTTTGGCCTGTCTGGATTTAGCTATCGCATCAAAGCCTGTCATCTCCGCAATCAAGTTGCCTTGTGCTGTGCTGTAGCCTGTTGAATTAAACGAGCAGATATCACCCAACACGGCACCAGCTTCTACTGAAGCGAGTTGGTCTTTATCACCCAATAAGATAAGCCTTGCGTGCTCAGGAAGCGCATCCACCAGCTTATACATCATAGATAGATCGACCATCGATGCCTCATCCACCACCAAGATATCAAGGTGAAGTGGATTACGTCGGTTATGTCTAAATTCCGCTCGATTAGGAATCGCGCCGAGTAACCTATGTAAAGTACTGGATTCAGTCGGTATGTTGGCCTTTACTTCAGGCGCTAAAGGCAATTGCTCAATCGCTTTACCAATCGACTCAGTTAAGCGTGCCGCCGCTTTACCTGTCGGAGCCACCAGCTTGATCGTCGGTGTTTTACCTTGGCTTAGTGATTGCTCAGCCATCGCCGATAGTAATTTGGTTACCGTGGTCGTTTTACCCGTGCCCGGCCCACCAGAAATCACAGCAAAACGACGACTTAACGCCACCGCTGCCGCCACTTTTTGCCAGTTCAAACATGCAGATAACGGCACCAAACCGTCTAGAACATCTAAGTCCGTTACCTGCTTAGCTTGGACAATCGCTTGGTCGATTGCACCCCAATTCAGAGATTGCTCATCGACGATATCAAGATGATCACACACCAGCTGTTGGCGTAATACCTGAGACGTTTGTTGGTTTGCTTCAGCCTTGGCTAAGGCATTAAACAGAAAATGGTAACTGCGTGCGAATAACTGATTCAACGTTTCGGTTAGCGCTTTTTTCTGTTCAATATTGAACTCTACCGGCTTACTTAAACGGTTTAAGGTGTCAGCCAGCACAACTTCGTAGTTCCAATAACGCTGTAAGTAGACACGCTGCCCATAAAACATCAGCGGCTTAACACAGTCATTGGTTGTACCTACTAGGTTTGACGATTGAAGTACCGCCACCCAATCAATCCCCAACAATTTTAGGTTCAGTTGCAGCGCCGTTTCACCATACAAACCGAGTAACTGAGCTAGATCTGTCGTTAGTTCAGGGCCTGCCGTTTGAGCTTGTATAAGCTGAGTACAAATATGCCCCTTGCCTAATTCATGGCTCACCACCCCAGCAAGAAAGCCGATCTCTTGAGAATGACTCGTAGCTTGCTGAGCAATAAAACGGGCAAATTGATAATCCAATTGGCGAATCGAACCCTTATCCGCGAGGAACTTTAATACATCCATAAGCTGTTCAGGGATAAGTGAAACTAGCTTTACAGGGTTTGTCGTATCAATCGTGGTCGTTGTCATTATAGAAGCCCCATCTGTCCAGTTTCATTATCATTCAATTGTGCTGAACGTCTGTCTATCACTTTACCGTCAATCAATTGATCCATTTCATCGAGCAAAGCCAAGGTTGGTTTAGCCGAGAAAATACCTTGTTGAGATTGACCGTCCATTCCTCTTAAGAACAAGTAATAAACCCCACCGAAATGTTGTTCATAACTATAATTCGCAACACGGCTGCGTAAGAAGCGGTGCAATGCCAACGCATAGATTTGATATTGCAGATCGTAGCGGTGGTCGGCCATCGCCGATTTCAATGCTTCACCATGGTAGACGGCAACGTCATCACCTAGATGGTTCGATTTCCAGTCGAGTACATAGTATTTGCCTTGATGCTCAAACACCAAATCGATGAAGCCTTTCAGCATGCCTTGTACAGTTTGAAAACCTAGGTCACCCGCTTTTGCCGACAAGGGATCATGATACTGAATGGTTTGATTGAGCTCCGACGCGGCCAACACTTCGATCGGTAACAAGAACTCCATTTCGACTAATCGTTGAGTTGAGTCTTTCTCGCTCAGCTTTAGATTTTTGCCATCTAATGCGGTGTTAAGCACCGTATCGACAAGCTGTTGAAGTACGGGTAGCCACTCTAGCTCGTATTGCTCTGACTCTAACAAGTGAGTGATTACTTGCGTGTTATGGTCACTGGTTGCAGGCTCTGTAAATTCAACATCCTCAAACAAGGTGTGTAAGAAGGTACCCGGGCGAGCACCGCGAGGGAACGTGAATATAGAACGTTCCGGTTCAATCAGTTCCGACTCATCTTGCTCATCGGCTGAATCAATATCGAAGCCAGACACCTCAATCGTAGCGTCATGACTTGCGCCGTGACTGCCTTGTTTTACAAGCCCCGAGTAACTGGTGATACGCCAAGCTCGGTCAATTGAAGCCTTCAGTTCGCTAGCCTGTAGGTCGTCACTCACTTGCTCTGCCTGAACAAACACTTGCTCGTGAGCGGTTGGTGTTTCAGACAGTAATACGCTTGAATTCTTACCCTCAATCGCTGACAGAGCTTGATGTAACTCGGCGATGCCTTGCTCTTGTCCGTTTTGAACCAAGTAGCCCATAGCACTCAAGTGAACGCCTGTTGGCTCTTTGGTTGAACGCCCTTTACGTAGCGGTGCCATGCCAATGAAACATCCATAAACAGCACGAGTAAGCGCCACGTAAATCAAACGTAAATCTTCTGCCAATCGCTCTTTATCTGCTTGTGCCAATGCGCTATCGCTACCGGTAATATCAAGCACTGTGGTATCTGAATCGTGATCGTAGAACTTGCCTTCACTCGCTTCACGGTAACTCGCGACAAACGGCAAAAATACGAGGTCATATTCCAAGCCTTTCGACTTATGAATGGTAACGATTTGAACCAAGTTTCTTTCTGATTCAAGGCGTTGAATGTCGTCATCACTACCGCCTAAACCATTTTGTGCATCTGATATCGCTTCTGCCAACCAACGCAACAAGCCATAGTCACTGTCGAGCTCTTGTCTTGCTTGTTGCAACAATTCGCCAATGTGCATCAAATCAGTGAGTGAGCGCTCACCATTTTCTTCTTCCAGTAAACGTTCCGCGAGATGTCGTTTACTGATCACGCTGCGAAGCATTGGTAGCACGCCGCGCTGTAGCCATAACTTACGGTATTCTCGAAATTCGTTAACGACGTTTTCCCACACCACTTCATCGTTGTTGAGTTCATCCAATGATGCGGCATCCAAAGCAAACAACTCCGACGCTAAACTGGCGCGTAATGCACGGTCATTTTCAGGAGTCAGCACCGCCTGTAATAAACGCTGAATATCTTGTGCGACCAAGCTGGTGAACACGCTATCTCGGTTCGACAAGTACACACTCGCGATGCCTTGCTCAGACAGCGCGTTCTTGATCAGACGACCTTCACTGCCAGTTCGAACCAAGACAGCAATATCACCCGCATTCACAGCATGTTGTTTTTTGCCGTTATCAAAATAGGCTTGTTCGTTTTGAGAAGCGGTCAGAATGGTTTGAATTTGACTCGCAGTCGCTTCAGCCATGGCCTTGTGATATTCGCCTTTCGGTAAGGGCTTGTCTTCCGCCTCTTGCAGCCAAAAGGTGAGCGCGTGCTGAGTTTGACCATTCATCACCCATTGGCGTTTATCGGCCGATGGGCTGGCAGCAACGGGCAAAAATGGAATATCTTGGTCGTAGATAAATGGGCTATCCGAATTCATAAACACTTGGTTTACCGCACTGACCATGCCAGCACTCGAACGCCAGTTAGTGCCTAAGGTGTAGTGAGCACTAACTTGGTTTCTCGCCTTGATATAGGTAAAGATATCTGCACCGCGGAAACCATAGATAGCCTGCTTCGGGTCACCGATCATAAACAAACCGCATTGCGGGTTATCTAAATAGATTCGGCTGAAAATACTGTACTGCAGCGGGTCGGTATCTTGGAATTCATCGATCATCGCCACTGGGTATAAGGTACGGATTCTCTCCACCAGCAACGATTGATCATCCACATCAATCGACGCAGATAACTGAGTCAGCAAGTCATCAAACGATAACCATTGCTTCTGCTGTTTCGCCTTGGCTAGCATAGTTCGACAATGAATAATCGCATGTGCCAACAATGGGGCTTTAAGATCTGCAGGAGAATTTAAGAAGTCTTCAATCGCTTCGAAAACTGCGTGTTGAGGTGCAGTGCCTTTTGGTGTTTTTTCAATTAACGTTGCTTGTGAGAACTTCTCTAGTTTATCTGGAAACTGGTAATCATGAGTGTCGCTTTGCGCCCATGCTGTGACGGCTTCTAACCAAGTCGGCAAAGACTTCTTAGTGTAGCTGCGCTTATTCACATCCGATCCAGAAATCAAAGCCAAAAAGTCCGCTTCGGATTCACACCACAACGCCTTAAGTTGCTTCACTTTATCTAAGTTTTGATTGTGCAGAGTTTGCAGGTCGCCCGACATCGCATCTACCGTCAATTTCAGCGGAGAGCCCGTCAGATAGCGATTTACATCGGCAAGTAACGAAGCGGGAGAACCCCAAATATTTCTCACTTCACCAGCCAGTTGAATTGGCAGCGGGTAGAACTGCTTACGCCAATAGTCGGCTACCACTTGTGCTTTCAGATGGCTTTCATCGGTCACAAATTCATTATCAAAACGGCTGCCAGACTCAAAGGCATTTTGGGTCAACATACGCTGACAGAAGCCATGGATGGTGTAGACAGCCGCTTCATCCATTTGCCTTTCGGCATTAAGCAATGTTATGGCTGCGGATGCTCTCTTGGCATCATCGTATTCTTCAAGTAAGTCCTTGATAAATTGGTCTTTAGAGTCAACGCAAACGCCTCTACGAAATGATATATATGCAGCGCGTATTTTTTTCCTTATGCGGTCTTTGAGCTCTGCTGTTGCCGCTTCGGTAAAGGTCACCACCAGAATTTGGTCTACGGTTAGCGGCTCATGATGTCGGGTGGCTTCCGTCAGATCACCTTGTGGTGCAGCCGTGCCGTGCCCGAGCAGTAGGCGTAAGTACAAGCCAGCGATGGTAAATGTTTTACCCGTACCCGCTGATGCTTCAATTAAACGCGCGCCATGAAGTGGAAACGTCATGGTATCGAGTGTCTGTGGAGCGATTACCTGAACACTGCTTGTGGTCGTCATGCCTTACTGCCTTCTGATAAATGTGTTGTTACAAATGTGACCTAGCGTGGAAAACGTCATTCAATTTACGTCCTACGCTAATTTGTTAATAGTTAGTGCGATCTCTCTCACGGATCAATTCAGATCGCCTCGCTACTATGCGCCCACGAGTTCAGGAGCCCGATTCGAGTTTTATACTCATGCGTTACTTTGAACCACAGAATAATGGTCCCTCTGACCTGTGGCCGTACAGCGAACGCCCTACACTAATAATGATTTACTGGCGGCCACTTTATTTCCTGTACCTTGCTTCTCTTCACCTTGACTCCCTTCACCTAGAAAGTAAGCACCCCAAACGCTGACCAGCGACTCTCTTTCGTTTTTCATTAATTCAGCGCGCACGCTATTGATCTTGTCGATCACAGCCACTTACTCCTGATCTTCCAGATCGGCAGCAGCCAACCTTGCCGCCTGCAGCACAAGTGTTGAGTACATCCGCGACTCAGCAGCGAGTTCATCATCCCATTTAGGCCAGATTCGAGAGATGTATGTGTCTCTGCCCTCGCCCGTAAAGGCGAAGCTGTCATTAAAGGTATCGGCCATTTTCTTAAGGGACTTTTCTTCATCATCGACCCATTTACCGCGGCTAAAGCCCGCTTCAACTCCAGCCAATGCGCTTTTCGGGAAATAAGGCAGTGGTGCTGTCATGCCTTGGTAAAACAATCGCACTAACTCAGCCAACAAGCTCTTCGCTTGCTGTGCATCACCAATAGGTTGTAGCGTTTGGTGAACCACGCCCTCTTTTCTGTCGTAGCCAATAATATGGGTCGTTTTTCCGTGTCCCATCACAGCGCAACATAGATGATCAATCCACGCTGCCAAATAATCTTGAGAGCGTACTTTACCGCTTCTGAAACGCACTAGACCTGATTGATAGTTTTGAGTTAACCAACCCATCAAGCGAACAGGTTTGCCTTGGCCTAACACATCAAATTCGATATTCACTTCGAGATCTTGTTGCGGTGATCCACTCACAAATCGAATCTCTTTGGCTAAGTCTTCCGCTTGAACACGGTTGGTTTCAAATTCGATATCACCAAAGGCGCCGACCGGTAAACGACCCTGTGCTTTTTGCTCAGAGACAAACAATCGAACCGCTTCGTCTGCGCCTTCAGGGTGGTCCAGCAACACTTGCAGTAAAGCATCCTTAAGTTGGAAACTCTCTAAACCATTAAGTACGAATGGCTCATCGTCTTCCATCACAGGAAGTGGCGGCTCAAACACCACTTTTAGACGGCGATTAAAGAAGTACTGCACTGGCAAACGCCAAAAACGCTGCAGTTCAACTAGGTCAAGCTCCAATGGATAAGTCGCACCCAACAAATAGTCATCCAAAGCACGATTGAATTCACCACTACGCTCACCAGAACGGTTAGCGGCAGGAAGCCACTCTTTGGCGTAACTCAACACATGGCTCGCATCACCTTGAGTAAACGCAGCGGGACTGAACGGTGTCATGGTGTGTTCAAAGCTGATCGCTTGAGTCAGGTTGATGCCTGAATCATCACTTGGTAAGGCTTGGTCTTCACTTAAGCAGTAGTTCTGCTGGCAGTATTCAATCAATTCAGAAACCAGCACCGACGGCACTCGCTCAGTATTATCTTGAATCGAACGGCCGACATAGCTTATGTACAAACACTCTTGCGCTGACAGCATCGCCTCTAAGAATAGATAGCGGTCATCATCACGACGCGAACGATCGCCCGGTCGTGTGCGTCCGTTCATTAGATCAAAACCTTCTGGCGGCATTGAGCGAGGGTAAACACCATCATTCATACCTAACAAACAGACGGTTTTGAACGGAATAGAACGCATCGGCATCAAGGTACAGAAGTTAACTTGTCCCGCTAAGAAACGCTGACTAATACGCGCGCCCGACAGTTTATTGTTCAAGTACTGATAGATGATGCTTGGCGACAGTTCTTGTTCGTACAGGGCATCATCAAGCTGTTCATTCAATTGGGAAAGTGCATCGCGAATCGATTTAAGCACCACCTCGCCTTCTAGCTCAACGGCAAAGAAGTCATCAATCATTTGCAGCAAGGTTTCACGCCACATATCGATGGATTGCGTCTCAGCAAGGCGTTGACGGTAATGGGCAATACGATCAATAAAGTGCGTTAACTTACCTACAAGTTCGGCGTTAATGCCTTGAACTTCGTTATAAGCAGCAATCGGAGAATGCTCGGTCTCAAACAAACCAGCAGAATCAGACATCGCATAACCTAAGAGCATACGCTGAATACCGAATAGCCAAGTGTTTTGCTCGGTCGCAGGTAGATCAAATTCCGTTGCCGTTGAAGCATCGACACCCCAACGGATACCCGCTTCTTCAACCCATTGCTTGGCTTGCTCAAATTGGAATTCATCAATACCAAAGCGTGCCATCATCGCAGGAATTTCTAATAGTTCTAGCAACTCAGACGCTAGACAACGCGTATTCGGTAGCGCGACCAACTGCATGAAGGCGGTCAGAATTGGGCTTTCTTGGTCTGCGGTTCTATCAGAGATCGAGTAAGGGATATAACGCTCACCCGGAGCATTACCAAATACCGCCTGAATCGCTGGGCTATAGGCATTGATGTCAGACACCATTACGATGATATCGCGTGGTTTTAGCGTCGGATCGGCATCAAACATCGCCAACAGCTGATCATGAAGAACTTCCACCTCGCGCATAGGGCTGTGACATGCATGCACGGTCAGCGAGCGATCGCCAAGCTCAACCACCTGTTTATGATTACTAGAATCTAAGATGTGGTCGTCTTGATGCTCTTCTAACTGGAGAATGTCGGCTTGCAGTTGATGAAGCAGGTTATCCCTCTCAACATCAATAAAGAACTCATGTTCTTCGCTGTCTGATTGAGATAGCAAAAACAGGTTATCTCTGCCCAATTTCCCCATAGACGCAAGCAAACTATTACCCACGGCTTGGCTGGTGTGCAGTTCATCTTCAACATTGGCTTCAATGCCATCTTTCAATGGTGACACTTCGCCTTCCAGTTGAGGTAAACCATCAACCAGAGCAAACTGTTTACGGCGCTGCGCTTCCACTCTCGCCAAGTACTTACGGTCGCGAATATCACCCCAGTAATGCTGACAAGGGTTGGTAAACATCAAGTGCACATCAATCTGCTCACCCAGAGCCTTCAGCGCATCCATATAACGAGGAGGCAATGAAGAAATACCAAACACGAACAAGCGTTTAGGTAGGTGCTGCAGTTGACCTTGTTGATTGGCTAACGCTTCAATGAAGTCGTGATACAAGTTACCACGGTGATATTTAGATTGGCCTTGAGACAGGGTCTGGTCATAGAGTGCTTGCCACAAAATCGGCTGCCAAGGGTGATCTTGTTGCCCTTCGTCATCAATAAGTTCGGAAACAGGTTCTCCCGCTTCCCACATCGCCATCCATTCAGGTCGATACACCAAGTAACCATCGAAGATATCGGCAATTTTCTCTGCCAATTGATACAACTTAGAGTCATCTTCGTCGTTTTCAAGATAACGTTGCAGAGGTAAAAAATCAGGGTGGTCAAGCTTAGCGGGTAGCAAACTCATCAACTTCCACGTCATCGCTTCTTTGTTAAAAGCACTGCGTTTAGGTACATCAGGAAGCACTTGGGTAAACATATCCCAAATGAAGGTTGCTGGAAGAGGAAAGTCTATATTTGCTGCTACACCAAACTCTTTGGCGAGTTCCATCTTAAGCCATTGAGACATACCTGGGCTCTGAACCAAGATCTGCTCTTTTTCGAAAGGATTGGCTAAAGGGTCACTTTTGATTAAGTGAACGAGAAGGATTTTTAAAGTATCGACTTTATTGGAATGGTAAACAGTAAACAAAGTGCACTCACGCTAATCTTGCCACAATATAAAGCCAGATTAGCATAAGTGCCGAGTTTGGATTAGGAATATAAGCTTATGAAATACTGAAAACTTAAGGTCCGTTTATCTTTTGAACTATTGCTTCTTACAATCTACTGCCTACCGCGCTTAGTACACGATGAGGTTTGTAATTCATGTAATAACGAACCGCCACATAACCCACTACAAACGTTGCCACAATCAATTCTAGATACGCTAGGTTGAAGACTTGATCCACATAGTGAGTTTCCACACCAACAGTTTGCATCCACGCTGCCAATTTGAATAACGCCGTTGCACCAATCACGATTGGGAATGTAAACGCCGCATAGCCAGGGCTGAAAGGCAGACGAAGTAGTTTGAAAAACGCGATGTAGATAATAAACGTCATTAACACTGCAATGCCAAAGAGTAACCCAATGATCACTGGCGAAGGATTTGCCGTCACCGTTAGGTAGCCTGCTAAAGATAAACTGGCTGGTGCCGCCATAATCGCAATCGTTGGTTTTGCTGCGTCAGGCACTTCATGAGAGAAGATCAAACGGTAGATCATGAGCGGTAGCATTACAGCATAAACCAATAAGCCAAAGACTAAAGTCGCGTGAGCAACGGGTTCTAAGATCGGGTTACCTGAAAAAGAAACGTCTGCCACGATAATACCGATTGGTGGTACAAACCAACTTGGCACCATGTGGTGGATCTCAAAGTTTTTAGCTCTGTGGTATAAGAAGCTCACCAAGAACACGACATGTAACGCTACCGAAGCCAACCACATTGCTTCTTGAAGAAACGGAGATATTGGAGCCAATGAAGCAGACACAACCATGCAACCCATCGCGAAGGTTGGCACAACACTACCCACAACAGGGTGAGCAAGGTCTTCACGTAATAAGTGGCCGTGAATCAAAAATTTCACAGCTAAAACAAGAAGTAATACCGCAGCCATGCCAGCACTGATCCACTGCACCAAACCCGGTGTGTGTAAGATACCTTGCGCGACTAAAACACCATCCCAGCACCAGCCTAAGCTTGCGATTGCTAGTGCCAACCCTGCCATGGGTGTTGGAGCTCCTGTTAATCTATATTTAATACGTTGAATCATGTCAGCCTCTCTTAAACTTAATTCACTAAACTTGTGAACTCATCAGCTTGTTGAAGCCATAATACGCTTGCGCTTCGTTTAACAATATCCAATTATATATAACAAGTGTTCATTAATTCTGAACGATATTCATTCCACCAGCAGTGCAAAACTAGGAACCTGATGGCTAATATTTCAATCAAACAACTCAAAGTGTTTGTCACCATTACCCAGCATTCGACGCTTACCGCCGCATCGGAAGCACTGTTTTTATCCAAGGCAGCTGTCAGCATGGCGCTGGGCGAAATGGAGAAACAGCTGGGTCACTCTCTATTTGACCGGGTCAACAACCGATTAATTCTCAATCAAGAAGGACAAAAGCTGCTTCCTTTGGCTGACGAGATTCTTCACAGAGCCGCAGGCATCGATGTTTTGTTCCGAGATGACCAACCATTAAGTGGCAATTTAAAGGTTGGCGCGAGTGACACGATTGGTAATCAGGTGGCACCTTTTATTTTGTCAGGCTTTAGAGAGCGTACTCAGCATCAAGATCAGAGCTTGTTCATTTCAAACAGTGCGCTGATATGCCAAAAGTTGGTGGATTATGAACTGGATATCGCGTTAATTGAAGGAAAAACACTCCATCCGGAGTTGATCTCTAGCCAGTTCAGTAGCGATGAAATGTGTATTATCGTTAGTAATCAACACCCTCTCCTTTCTCAAGACAAAGTTGCATTGCAAGATTTAGAAGGCAGCCATTGGATACTGAGAGAGTCAGGTTCAGGAACTCGCGAGTTTTTCCTGCGTGCTGTCGCGCCTCGTATTGAGCATTGGTATGAGTCCTTTGAACTCAACACCACCGAGGCCATCATCAATTCAGTTTCTGCAGGGCTTGGGCTCGCTTGTTTATCGAGGTTAGCCGCACAACGAGCGATTGATTCCGGCCGAGTAAAAGCACTCGATGTCCCGCTCGACATGAAACGCCGATTCTGGATGCTGGTGCACAAAGACAAATATCAAAGCCCGCTGCTGAAATCTTTCATGGGTTATTGTGAAGACTGGGCTACACATCAAGATTGAGGCCGTATTGTTAGGGCTCCAACTGGACTTTTAGCATCAGAAACTGTATAAAAAGCCAGTAAAATTTATCAAACTTAGAGGATTAACCATGGCTGTTATCGTCAAGTACGTGGTCGAACGCAACGGAGAAGAGAAAATGACTTTTACCTCTAAAGCCGAAGCTGACGCATACGACAAAATGCTGGATATGGCTGATGAGCTTTTTGAACTGTTAAGCAAAAGCGATTTAGTTGAAGATGAAGGCAAGCAAGAAGAACTTGCAATGTACCTAGCGAAGAATAAAGAAGAAGTTCTTTACGCACTAGGTGCTAAGCGCAAACCAGCTCCGAAAAAAGAAAAGAAACTTGAAGCTGTTGAAGACGCAGAAGAAGATGCAGCATAACTAGCTGATACCTTTCTAAAAAACGTCAATAATGCCTCTAATAAGAGTCCGTTGTTGGCGTTTTTTTATACTTATTGAAATATAATGAAGCTTGTTTATAGTCGAAATCGCTCTAAACATTCGCTTGCACAAAAGTGTGATAAAGATCTAATCTATAGTCATCAGGTGATGGGGTTCCACCTAAGCTTTTGCTTCAACCGCCCGTTCTTTTCGAACAGTGCTAATGACTCCTACAGAATCGAAAACAGGTAATACTGTTGGATGTATCGCTATTCCTCCATTTTGAAATGGACTTAGTCTATTAAGACCGAGCTTCATGACGCCTTTGGATTACCGATACTCAAGATCTGTAGTGAATTAGCCGCACCTCTTCCAACACGTCCTGTTTTCTCAACGCCCTAGGTCTTAAATGGCTCTATCAGTGAGAAAACATTATGCACTACTCTTCAGAAATTCAATCAATGTGCCCTATTCAAAGGGGTGATCTTCACACTTCAGCTCCCATTCCAGTTGAAGGCGCTATGGTTAGCCCAAAAGATGTCATCGCTATTTCTGGCTTAAGCCATGGCGTAGGCACTTGTGCACCACAACAAGGTGCAGCCAAACTGACGCTAAACGTAAAAAACGGCATCATCGAAGAAGCACTAATCGAAACGATTGGTTGTTCAGGCATGACTCAATCAGCCGCGATGGCAGCCGAAATCCTCACAGGAAGAACCATTCTTGAAGCCCTGAATACTGACTTAGTGTGTGACGCTATTAACGTAGCCATGCGCGAAATCTTTCTGCAATTCGTTTACGGTCGAACTCAGTCAGCATTCTCTGAAGGCGGCCTAGAAATTGGCGCAGCATTGGAAGACTTAGGTCAAACACAACGTAGCCAAGTAGGCACCAGCTATTCAACCTCAGCAAAAGGCGTTCGTTACCTAGAGCTTGCAGAGGGGTACGTAACCAAGCTTGCACTTGATGATCACAGCGAAGTGATTGGCTACGAGTATCTCAACCTCGGCAAAATGATGAAGGCGATTAATCAAGGTATGTCAGCCAATGAAGCAGCCGACCTTGCTATGGGTACCTATGGTCGCTTCGACGAAGCCGTTACCACTATTAACCCACGCCAACAGTAATTTTTGCCAATTTAGAGGAAAGATATGATGAACACTCAATTTAATGAATCTGTAAGTCGCGTATTGGCAGAAATGAACTTCGACTCTTTAGAGCAAGCGAACCAATACTGTCTATCACACAATGTAGACCCGAAAGCGTTAGTAATGGATACCCAGCCTATCGCGTTTGAAAGCGCTGCTGATGCGTACACCCTTGGTGCTGCACTAGCTCTGTTTCGTAAAGCGAGCAACGCTGAACAAGCCGCGAATATCATTGGCGAAGGCCTTCAAGCATTCACCAAACCCGGCAGTGTTGCCGAACAACGTAAAGTGGGCATTGGCCATGGCGCGCTCGCAGCTCGCCTTCTAAATGAAGGGAGCCACTGCTTTGCTTTTCTTGCAGGTCATGAATCTTTCGCCGCTGCAGAAGGTGCGATTAAAATTGCACTTAACGTCAACAAATCGCGTCAAACACCACTGAAAGTAATCTTAAATGGCTTGGGTAAAGATGCGGCTTACTTAATCTCTCGTATTAATGGTTTTACCTATGTACGCACTCAATACGATTACCAAACGGGTGAGCTTGTTGAAACAGAACGTCGCCGCTTCTCACAAGGCCCTCGCGGAGAGATCTTATGCTACGGTGCTGACGACGTACGCGAAGGCGTAGCCATCATGCACAGAGAAGAAGTAGACGTAAGTATTACAGGTAACTCGACTAACCCCACTCGTTTTCAGCACCCAGTTGCGGGTATCTACAAAGCGGAACGTACTCGTCAAAGTCTACCTTACTTCTCAGTGGCTTCAGGCGGCGGTACTGGCCGAACATTGCACCCTGATAACGTGGCAGCAGGCCCAGCGTCTTACGGCATGACTGATACCATGGGCAGAATGCACGCTGACGCTCAGTTTGCTGGTAGCTCTTCTGTTCCTGCTCACGTGGCAATGATGGGCTTCATCGGTATGGGTAACAACCCAATGGTCGGTGCAACTGTGGCACTAGCGGTTGCCGTTAGCGAATCTCAAAACGCCTAACAGCAGAGCGGCGTGATTCGAACGTGAGGAACCAAAAGAAATCCGTTAATTAAGAAACCGACAATAACGTACGAATAAATATTTACACCTACTACTAAAACTAAACAGCCAGTATTAACCTGGCTGTTTTTTATCCATATTTGCTCTACGATCTATTCCTAATAGTTATTTATCTATAAGATTAAATGCACCAGTCGCTAAGTATTTAACCCTATATTTTTAAAGGAATAATATGAAAGAGTTGATCATTCATACCATCACCGTGTTCATGGGCTTTTTTGCCATAATGAATCCCATCGCCAATACGCCGATCTTTTTAGGTTTAACGGCTGATAGCAATAGAGAGATGGTGAAGTCGATCGCTTTTCGCTCAGTGCTCATCGCCTTTATCATCGTGAGTACCTTTGCTATTTCCGGCAAGCTCATCTTTGATCTGTTTGGCATCACACTTTACGCACTGCGCATAACCGGCGGTATTCTTGTATTTCTTATTGGTTTTCACATGCTGCAAGGTGACTCGACACACGCCAAAGCAAAAGAGAAGGTCAATTCAGACGCGCAGCAAGATGCAGCATTGAGTATCGCGGTATCACCTTTAGCCATGCCTATACTGGCGGGCCCCGGCACCATTGCAACTGCGATGAACTTTGCCAGCACAGAGGGAATCTACGAGACCATTATTACCATTGTGGCATTTGGCCTCCTCTGCACCCTAACCTACATACTGTTTGTATTCGGTGAACGCTTCGTTAAAGCTGTCGGACCAAGTGCACTAAACGTGATTACTCGAATGATGGGTCTAATACTCGCAGTTATCGGTATGCAGATGTTGATTGAAGGGATTGAGCAGGCTTATAAAGCGCTGTTTATTTAACGTCTAATTCCACTAAGTTTTATACAAATATAGCCAGCAACTTGCTGGCTATATTTATTTTATTGTTAATCTATGACCTTGTATTTGAAGGCTTTCATTAACAATACATGACGCTCCTATAAGAGCGTATCAATACTATTTATATTCCACCGTTGTTGTTTCAAATCCTAGTGGCTCTAATACTTTCTTATGCTCAGCCCAAGAAATAAATGATTCGGCATCAGTATTACATACGTCACCTGAGCTTTCCGCACATGGTTTAGTACCACCATCATAGTTGACGCTATATTTCTCGGTACTTCCATCGTATGTCAGGTTATTAACTTTGTAAGTTTTAAAACCATTGCCTGAAATGACAATGTCTTGACGATCTGTTGATGTTAATTGAGCATCGCCTAATACATTCCAACCATCACTACCACTTGCATTATAGTTATTAACGATAACAGTGTAGTTATCAACATCGTTCATTGTCGTCCACACTGGATTGTCTTCTGTTCCAGTATTTACCTCAAGAGCCGTCACTGTGCCAGATACACCTTTCACATCTTCTGTAAACGTGTAACGCATGCCCGAGACGTACGGAAACTTACCAGCATGAGCACCTTCCGCAAGCGTAGGCTCAATTGTGCTGTCGATTAGATTTCGAATCACTTCGCCTTTAACGGTTAAAATCGACAAGTAGTTCGAGAATGGTAATAATTCTAATGTCGCATTACCTTCCCTGAAATCACCTGACGCAATATCCGTTCGAACACCACCAGCTCCCACCAAACCAATCTGAACATTTTTACCGGTAACCGCTGTTACCGACGGTTGATTTGCCCAATAAATCATACCTTGAGCAATCATCGGAGCAACATCTGAACCGTGCTTATCATTTCCAGCATCCCCGGGACGGCGCTCATGACTGATTTCAGTCGGTGCAGCTGCAACAACATCACCATACGCAGCATCGAGAGCTGGCTTATAAGTTGCGTCGATACGGGTTCTTAAATCAATATCTTCATCTTTTATCGTGATTTTTTCATTATTATCAATAAACGACGTTACATCATCTTTATCAGTGCTAATCATTTGATGTTCTCGATGAGAATCATGATAGAACTCATCATTTGATAATAAAGTATTGTTCCCAACGCATGACATGAGATTGCCATTTATGTCAAATGATACATCAACGTCTCCAATAGCTTCCGCATATTGGCCTGCTTGAACCACACAAGTATTTTGTGTTTTGTCTTTTTGTGGAATCATTTCGGCGTAAATACCATTATTACCTTGATCAAGATCGGTAAAATCACCAAGTAAAGTATGAGAATGACCGCCAACAATGATATCGATACCCGTTGTATTGGCAGCAAGCTCCTTATCGGCAGCATTACCTATGTGTGATAGAACGATGATTTTATTCACACCCTTGGTTTTTAAATCATTTATAGTGGCTTGAGTTGCTGTAATTTGGTCACTAAATGTCACATCACCAGTGCCGGTAGCAATCGTTGGCATATCCCCCAAAACAACACCGATTACCGCAACAACTTTCTCCTCATCACTTGCATCAGAAACAGAGGTAATTGCTCTTTTTTCTGAGCCTTCAAATGCAAATAGTTGATACGGATATAAATTATCTACATTACTTAAAGACTGATCTTTTGATGCATCCATATTATTTGCTAATACAGGAAAACTAACTGTATTGATGAACGATGCGAGCTTGTCGGTATCTAAGTCGAATTCATGGTTCCCAAGTACCATTGCATCTAACCCCATCTGGGACAATAAGTCTGCGTTTGCAGCACCTTCATTTAGCTTAAAGTAAGCGGTACCTTGCCATGCATCACCACCATGCAAGAATAACAAAGGTTCTTTGTCTGCTTTAGCCCCCGCTTTGATATCGTCAGCGGCTTTCAATAGGCGAGGATAACCGCCAAATTCGTTATAAACCTTCTTGCCATCAGCACCCATAGTAAAACTGGATTTTACAGGATCAAAATTTGAGTGGGTGTCATTCACATGTGCTATGCGCAATGTCATATCGGGGGCAATAATATTGTCGTCATTGTCCGAGCCACAACCAACCATCGCTACGCCGATAGAGAGCACCAGTAAAGACTTAGTAAAATTCATAGAAGATCCTTTATTAATCGTTTTAATGTCGTTATGGCAGGCAATATACTGACATCTTGCAGGGTTTTAGTGATCGTTCTCTTAATTACACGTCTGGGAAATTGAGTATTTACCCTAACTGTAGGCACAAGCGATTAATCAACAGAAGTCGAATAATTCTGGTAATAAACATGAATTTATAAAGAAATTGTGACTCACTCTATTGATACTGCTAACAAGAGGATGGGCTAAAGATAAGTGTCAGATGTGAAAATGAAATGGCACCGCGCTACTTAAGTAAGCACGCCCATATTTAAGAGCAAGGTATAATATCCGGATAATGAAAACTATCTCTAAAAAGACAAGCAATATCATTTTACAGACTTTATCCCGATACGCCCTTTCATAACGAGGGCGCTCTCTTTATGATGAACGCAATTAAATTAACTTTGCTAACGGCAGCACTCATTATTCGAGTCACTGCTATGAATAGCAAAATCAAGACTCAACACATGGAGATTCAACATGGCTTACTTTTCACTAGCCTTCGGTACGGCAACCAAAAACCGCGACAATAAAATCATTGAAGCGTTCTTCCCTAACCCACTTCTAAACCCAAGCGACGCTCTTTTAGCAGCTGTAGCTGAAGTGTCAGGTTACGCTGAAGGCAACCAAGCTATAGAAATCTCTGCTGCACAAAGCGCAGAACTAGCGAAAGCATTCGCAGCAAACGACGATGCAGCAAACGCATCTTTCGCAGAAAAAGCGGCAGCGTCTGAACAGCCACTTGTTCTTGTTGTTCTTGCAACTGACGAGAAGCCAGCATCAGTTGCTGAAGGCTTCCTAAAGCTACAACTTATCTCTAACCGCCTAGTTCAACCACACGGTACGGTACTGGACGGCATCTTCGGTCTACTGCACAACATTGCATGGACAAACGAAGGTCCTATCGACCTTCCTGAACTAGCTGAGCGTCAAATCGAAGCTCGCCTTGCTGGTCGCGCTCTGTCTGTAGATTGCGTAGACAAGTTCCCTAAAATGGTAGATTACGTAGTACCAACAGGTATTCGTATTGCTGATACTTCTCGTGTTCGTCTTGGTGCACACGTAGGCGAAGGCACAACAGTAATGCACGAAGGTTTCATCAACTTCAATGCAGGTACTACTGGCGTAAGCATGGTTGAAGGTCGTATCTCTGCGGGTGTTGTTGTGGGTAACGGTTCTGATATCGGCGGCGGCGCTTCTATCATGGGCACTCTGTCTGGTGGCGGTACGATGGTTATCTCTATCGGCGAAAACTGTCTACTAGGTGCAAACGCAGGTCTTGGTTTCCCAATGGGCGACCGTTGTACGGTTGAGTCTGGTCTTTACGTGACTGCGGGTACTAAGGTTCGCATGTTAGATAAAGAAGGTAACGAAGTAGAAATCATCAAAGCTCGTGACCTTGCTGGCGTTTCTGACCTTCTATTCCGTCGTAACTCGATCACTGGTCAAATTGAGTGCCTAGCGAACAAGTCTGCTGTTGAACTGAACAGCGAGCTACACAGCAACAACTAATCTACGCGCTAGATGCTAAATTACTAGATATTAAAAAATACGAGGCCGCTGGGGTTTAATCCAGCGGCTTTTCTTTTATAGCGGTAAAGCTGAGAAGATTATGCTTTTTCTGCTGCTAACTGCTCAAGGGCTTGAATTGAAGTTTCCGAAACAAGCGCTCCATCCATGTAGTAACTAACTTTGTCGCCATCACGAACACCCATCAGTACAGCTTTTTGGCCATCATTGTAGGTAATGTCCATACGTATGGTATTTTCATCGATTTGTTGCATTTCGCCTTGTTCGATATGGCGATTGTTGAAGCCAAGTGGGGCTTCTTTCAATGAATCATCTAGGCTGTCGTTCACATCAATCATGGTATCGACTTTGCTATCAAAGATGTGAGGCGCGCCAGTGAGTGGGTTTTTACCTGCCCAGAATTCGATCGAGTTAAATACGATGTAATCGGCTGCGAATGTTAAAGCGTAAACTGGAGCAAGCAAGAAGTTGACCCCAGCACGAGCGTAACGGTTGTCCACAACCTCTACGTTGAATTTCATTAACTTCCCAGTAACGGCATTACTACCGACACATCCAGCTAATGACATGACAATCGCTGCCACTGCAACTGCTTTTGTGATTGTTGTTTTCATAGATCCCTCTTATGCCACGATGATTGATTCAGTTTTTGAACGGCCAAATTGAATTGTTCTTGTATGAATACAAAAAATGATGGCCTAACAAATTGATTCCATAACATTTAGCGTAGTGGAGATTTTTAGAACAGCAAACTGCAAACCAAATTATTTAGCCTTAGTTCCTAAAATTTTGTGCAATAAAAAAGCGCAGACCTTTCGAACTGCGCTTTTCTCACTTTATCAAAAATGTCTGTTTAAAGAACCAGATTAACCCACATTCTTACGTGCGTTTTGGAACATACGCATCCAAGCACCATTCTCGCCCCAACCTTCTGGAGACCAAGAGTTAGCAACCGTACGGAATACACGCTCTGGGTGCGGCATCATGATAGTCACGCGGCCATCTGCAGTCGTTAAACCAGTGATAGCGTTTGGTGAACCATTCGGGTTGTTCGGGTATTGCTGCGTTTGGTTACCGTTGTTATCAACGTAACGTAGAGCAACTGTACCTGAGTTTTCAATCGCGTTTAGGTGGTCGTTATCACGCACTTCTACGCGGCCTTCACCGTGAGAAACAGCGATTGGCATACGAGAACCTTCCATGCCATTGAAGAATACAGAATCAGATTTCTGAACTTCAACTAGGCTGAAACGTGCTTCAAAACGCTCAGATTCGTTACGAACGAAACGTGGCCAGTACTCAGCACCCGGGATAAGTTCACGCAGGTTAGACAACATCTGACAACCGTTACACACACCTAGAGAGAAAGTATCTTCACGCTTGAAGAAGTTTTCAAATTGGTCGCGAGTAGAATCATTAAACAGAACTGATTTAGCCCAACCTTCACCAGCGCCCAGTACATCACCGTAAGAGAAGCCACCACATGCCACAAGGCCGTTGTACTCTTCTAGTACCGCTTGACCCGTTAGGATGTCGCTCATGTGAATATCAGTCGCTTCGAAGCCTGCGCGGTCAAATGCTGCTGCCATTTCAACGTGAGAGTTAACACCCTGCTCACGGAGAATCGCCATCTTAGGTTTAGCGCCCGTGTTGATGTAAGGAGCTGCAATGTCTTCATTTACGTCGAAGCTTAGTTTCACGTTCAGACCTGGGTCTGAGTTGTCTTTCTTCGCTTCGTGCTCTTGGTCTGCACAGATTGGGTTATCACGTAGGCCTTGCATCTTGTGCGTGGTTTCAGCCCAAATAGTACGTAATTCAGTACGGTTACGTTGGATTACAACGTCTGCGCCTGACTTAATCACGACTTCGTCTGATGCTTCAACAGAACCAATTACGTGTGAACACGCTTCTAAACCGTTTGCTGCAAGAGTAGAAAGAACAGCATCTAGGTCATCGTTGCGAACTTGGATTACTGCACCCAGCTCTTCGTTGAATAGTGCTGCTAGTGTATCTTCGCCTAACGCTTCGATATTAGCTTGAACACCACAGTGACCTGCGAACGCCATTTCTGCTAGCGTTACGAATAGACCGCCATCGCCTTTATCGTGGTAAGCGACAACTTGATCATTCGCTACAAGTGCTTGAACGCCTTCGTAGAAACCTTTTAGTTGTGCTGCGTTGTCTACGTCTGCTGGCTTGTCACCAAGCTGCTTGTAAACCTGTGCAAGTGCTGTCGCACCCATGCGGTTTTTGCCGTTACCTAAATCGATAAGTACTAGGCTTGAAGCGCCTTTGTCAGTGCGAAGCTGAGGCGTAATCGTTTTACGAACGTCTTCAACACGTGCAAACGCAGTGATAACAAGAGATAGCGGAGACGTGACTTCTTTCTGCTCGCCATTCTCTTCCCACTTGGTCTTCATCGACATTGAGTCTTTACCCACAGGGATAGTTAGACCCAGTGCCGGACATAGCTCTTCACCCACCGCTTTCACCGCTTCGTAAAGACCTGCATCTTCACCTGGGTGACCCGCTGGAGACATCCAGTTAGCCGACAGTTTAATGTGTTTGATATCGCCGATGTTAGTCGCTGCGATGTTAGTGATTGCTTCACCAACCGCTAGACGAGCCGATGCGCCGAAGTCTAGTAGTGCCACTGGCGTACGCTCACCAAGAGACATTGCCTCACCGTGGTAAGAGTCGTAACTTGCTGCAGTTACTGCGCAGTTAGCAACTGGAACCTGCCATGGACCAACCATTTGGTCACGAGCGACAAGGCCTGTAACCGAGCGGTCACCGATAGTGATAAGGAATGTTTTCTCTGCCACTGTTGGTAGGCGAAGAATACGGTCAACCGCTTCGTTTAGTTCGATACCAGAACGGTCAATCGCAGGATTGTTCGCTTTTAGCGTCTTCGCGTCACGGTGCATCTTAGGCGTTTTACCTAATAGGATGTCCATCGGCATGTCGATTGGCGTGTTGTCGAAGTGTGAATCTTCTAATTTAAGATCTCGTTCTTCTGTTGCTTTACCAACAATCGCGAATGGAGCGCGTTCACGCTTACAAATCGCTTCAAATGTCGCTAAGTCTTTATCAGCAACCGCCATTACGTAACGCTCTTGAGATTCGTTACACCAGATCTCAAGTGGGCTCATACCCGGCTCATCGTTTGGTACGTCGCGTAGGTTGAAGATACCACCACGTTCACCGTCGTCGACTAGCTCAGGAAGTGCATTCGAGATACCGCCCGCGCCCACATCGTGGATGAATGCGATTGGGTTCGCATCACCAAGCTGCCAACAACGGTCGATAACTTCCTGACAACGACGTTCCATCTCTGGGTTTTCACGTTGTACAGAAGCAAAATCTAAGTCTTCAGAAGAAGAACCAGAATCCATTGAAGATGCAGCACCGCCACCAAGGCCAATGTTCATTGCTGGACCGCCAAGAACGATTAGGCTTGCACCTACTGGGATCTCTTTCTTCTGAACATGATCATCACGAATGTTACCTAGACCACCAGCCAGCATGATTGGCTTGTGGTAACCACGTACTTCTTCACCTGCGTGAGAGTTTACTTTCTCTTCGTAAGTACGGAAGTAACCTAATAGGTTTGGACGACCAAATTCGTTGTTGAATGCTGCGCCACCAAGAGGACCTTCAAGCATGATATCCAGAGCAGTAACGATACGGCTCGGCTTACCAAAGTCAGTTTCCCAAGGTTGAACGAAGTTCGGGATCTTAAGGTTAGATACTGAGAAAGCAACTAGACCCGCTTTTGGCTTACCACCAATACCAGTTGCGCCTTCATCACGGATTTCGCCGCCTGAACCTGTTGATGCGCCCGGCCATGGAGAGATTGCCGTTGGGTGGTTGTGCGTTTCAACTTTCATCAAGATGTGTGTTTTCTCTTGGTGGTAGTTGTACTGACGAGTTTCTGGGTCTGGGAAGAAACGACCCACCTCAGAACCTGTCATTACCGCTGCGTTATCTTTATAAGCAGACAGAACGTGTTCTGGTGTCGTTTCAAAAGTGTTCTTAATCATCTTGAACAATGATTTTTCTTGCTTAACGCCATCGATAGTCCAATCAGCGTTAAAGATCTTGTGACGACAGTGCTCTGAGTTCGCTTGTGCAAACATCATTAGCTCGATGTCAGTCGGGTTACGACCTAG
The DNA here is from genome assembly GCF_021728315.1 of Vibrio sp. L5-1. Lineage (NCBI taxonomy): Bacteria > Pseudomonadati > Pseudomonadota > Gammaproteobacteria > Vibrionales > Vibrionaceae > Vibrio > Vibrio sp. L5-1. The sequence goes on from NZ_JAKKCQ010000002.1 coordinate 1,086,441, forward strand.
CTTTTCAGTGAAGCTTTCAAGAAGGTAATCAATTTCATCTTCTGCAAGCGCAAGACCTAGGGTAACGTTTGCTTGTTCAAGCGCTTTACGTCCGCCAGTTAATAGGTCAACTTCCGCGTAAGGAGCAGGCTCAGCAACAGTAAATAGTGCCGCTGCCGATTCGAAGTCAGTGAAAACCACTTCCATCATACGGTCGTGCAGGATTGCTTTCAGCTCAACAAGTTGAAGCTCAGAAAGTTCAGAAGAAGTTTCAATGTAAAAAGCTGTACCGCGCTCTAGACGTGACACTTTAGCCAGTCCACAGTTGTGTGCGATATCAGTTGATTTTGAAGACCAAGGCGAGATAGTGCCTGGACGTGGCGTTGCAAGCAGCAATAAACCTTCAGGTTCATGCTCTTCAATCGTTGGACCGTAAGTCAGTAGCTTTTCTAGCTTCTCAACTTCAGACGCATCTAGGTCTGCCGTTAAATCAGCAAAGTGGGCAAACTCAGCGTAAATACCTGTTACAGGTAAGCTTAATTCACGACAAAGCTCTAAAAGCTTGTTAACACGAAACTCAGATAGAGCTGGGGAGCCACGCAAAATTCTCATGTGCTTAGGTCTCTTATGCAGTTGATTAAGGTGATATTGGAATAAATTCAGTGGGTTATAGGAACAACCTAACTGTTTTCTTCGAAGCTATTCCCGAAGGTTAACAAACCTATGCCGATTCCACCTCTTCAATGCGAGCGCATTATAAAGCATTTCTTTTTGTGACGTAACACCAAAAGCAACCGTTTGCGTTATTTTTTTCATCTAACGATATAAATGACAGTTTTGCTGCATTTATCAGCACTTTTACAACTGTTTAAATAAACCTGCTTTGCCGGGCTTGCGGGGTTTGGTATAAAGGGGCTTCCACTTTTCGAGATTTCATTTTGATGCCTAAATTTACGCTCATCTTTTCGTCTAAGTTCCTTCTGCTCGCTATTGCCCTATTTGGGTTGGCTGGATGCCAGATTGAATCTGAACCTAAAAGTGTCCTTGAGCAGATACGAGAGCGTGGCGTTCTTCGTGTCGGCACCCTGAATAACCAACTCTCTTATTACATCGGTCCAGATGGTCCTGCTGGCTTGGACTACGAGTTAGCTCGCGAGTTTGCTGAAGAGCTTGGTGTAAAGCTTGAAGTTAAACCTGCATACCGCTTATCCGGCCTATTCCCTGCGTTGAAGAAAGGCGAAATCGATCTTATCGCTACTGGGTTAACACAAAACAACAACCTGACACGTGCGTATCGCGCTGCACCTGCTTATTACTATGTAAGCCAACAAGTCGTGTACAAAAAAGGTCAGTGGCGACCAAGAAACCTTGAGCAACTGATCAAGTTTGAGAATGAGCGTCAGGCTGATTTCGTAAAAGCACAAACTGAACCAGAAGAGGTAGCGTCTACTGACACATTGACGCCATCTTTGGTTGTAGTGAAAGACTCACACTTTGAGCCAACACTAAAACAGCTGCAAAACACGCACGATGACTTTATCTACGATGCGATCGGCAATGCTGACATCAACGACCTGCTAAAAGAAGTCTCTACAGGGGAACGCTTGTTTACTGTGGCGGATTCGATTGAGCTGTCACTCGCACAACGTTTATACCCAGACGTGGCTTTGGCTTTTGAACTTACAGAAGACCAACCGATCTCTTGGTATTTACAGAAGTCTGAAGATGAAAGCCTTTATGCGCTGCTGATTGAGTTTTTCGGTAACCTAAAGCAGTCTGGTGAACTCGCTTCACTAGAAGAGAAATATATTGGCCATATCGGCACCTTCGATTATGTCGATACTCGTGCCTTTATCCGCGCTCTAGACAGCAAGCTACCAAAATGGTCGCCACTATTTCAGAAATACTCGCAAGAATTTGATTGGCGCTTAATCGCAGCTTTGGCATACCAAGAGTCACACTGGAACCCAGTCGCGCGTTCTCCTACAGGTGTTCGTGGCATGATGATGTTGACGTTGCCAACCGCAAAGAGCGTAGGTGTAACCAATCGTCTTGACCCGAAACAGTCGGTACAAGGTGGCGTGGAATATTTACGTCGTATCGTGAATCGAGTTCCTGACTCAATTACTCAACATGAAAAGATCTGGTTTGCCCTCGCCTCATATAACGTAGGTTACGGTCACATGATGGATGCACGTCGCTTAACCAAAGCACAAGGCGGCAACCCTGACGCTTGGGGTGATGTAAAAGATCGACTTCCTCTATTGAAACAAAAGAAGTACTACAGCCAAACTCGATACGGCTATGCGCGTGGTGATGAAGCAAGGAATTACGTTGAGAATATTCGCCGTTATTACCAAAGCATTATTGGTCATGTGAATAAGCGAAATAAAGAAGAAGAAGCGAGCCTCGAAGGTTTGGTGGTTATCCCACCTTTAGAGATCTCGGGCGCTGAATCGACAATCAGTGCGGCTGAATCCGCTGTCGACGAAGCTGAGTCTTCCAAATAAATAAAAAGAGCAATGCTATATAGCGTTGCTCTTTTTTTTATACATGAGCCACTGGTTCGTATTGGCTAGTTCGCATTGAGAAACTAAACCAACAAAGTGACCGTTAAATTTTAGGTGTCATATTGCAGTAACAATCGAACTTTATAACGACACACCATAAGCGCCATGATGTTCTGTTGTATTCAGACACTGACAATCGCGATGGTTACTCAAAAAGTATCGCTAAGTTCGCGGCAGAGATCATAAACAAGTAACCACTATAATTAAAACTGAAGTCATAATTACAAAGCCAGACGACAAATAGGAAATCGTTGAAATGATGAAGAGTAAACTGAAATCGAAGCGCCTTGATAAGACCGTTGCTGCAAACCGTCGTAAGCGTATGCTTTCAAATAATAAGAAGAAAATCATTTGGCGCAACCGTGCTTTCATGCAGATACTTTCTGAGTAAATATACCGAGTAAGTTTTCTGCGGCACTCTTGCGATAGAGAGTGCCGAAAGCTTGCTGCTATTTTTTGTTACAGACCTTGTTCTTGTTACTGACCTTATTCTTATTACTTGCCTTGTCAGATTCTAAACACTGCTCTTCCAACAGACGGTCTTGCTTCCGTTTTTCTTTTATCTCTTTTCTACGACGCTTGAAAAACGCCTGCAACTGCTCACGACATTCTGCTTCTAATAAGCCATGCTCAACATCGGCATAGTGGTATGAGGCTTGGCTTTCAAAGAGATTCAATACCGTACCCGCAGCACCCGCTTTTAAGTCAGGTGCACCAAAGACAATCCGCTTCACTCGGCTGTGTAACAAGGCACCAGCACACATTGGGCAAGGCTCAAGCGTGACGTATAAGGTGGTATCAAGTAAGCGATAGTTTTCCAAGGCTTGGCCAGCTTTACGCAAGGTTTCGATTTCTGCGTGTGCCGTGGCATCGTGGCTGCCAATCGAACGGTTCCAACCTTCAGAAATAATCTCCCCCTCTTTCACCAACACAGCACCAACGGGAACCTCTCCCTCTTTCTCTGCTTGCTTAGCAACCTCAATGGCGCGTCGCATGAAGATTTCATCTTGAGGGGTGAATTGATGGTCTGACAAAGGGAACTCCAGAAAACAAAGGATAAGAACAAAAAAAGGTATGCGGAGAAGCATACCTAATCTTAGTAATAATGAACAATAAAGAGATAATGAACAACAAGCGTTGGCTTGTTCGTTTAATCTCTCGCTAGCGGCTTATCTAACTAACATCATCGCCTAGCTCATTGACTAATCTTGTCGCTTTAACACTCACGATACGGTTGTTCTCAACCGAGATGATTTCAAACTGCCATTGCTGACACTGAACCACTTCTCCCGTATCGGGTAAACGCCCAATCAGCCAAGTGACAAGGCCATTCAATGTTTGGAAGCCTTCGCTTTCCCCTTCTAACTCTGACAGCTCTAAGCGGTTCTTGAGCTCACTGATAGGGATTAATCCATCCACCAGCAATCCGTCTTCCACTTGTTCTGTCCATAGGTCATTGGGGTTATTGGATAACTCACCTGCAATCGCTTCAAGAATATCATAATGAGTCACAAGGCCTTGCACATCACCATATTCATCGACAATGAATGCCATCTCGGTACCCGACTCTTTAAAGTAGCCAAGTAGCCGCAGTGCCTTCATCGATTCTGGAACGTAGATCGGCGACTTAGACAGCCCCATGATAACTTGAATACTTAAATTGCCTGCCTGATTCAGCAAGGCTTTGGACGACACCGTACCGACCACTTTATTGAGGTGATCTTGGCACAATGGAAATACACTGTGCTTTGAAGAGCGCAGTTTCTTAAATATCTGCTCTACAGGTTGCTCAATATCTAGAAAGTCGACATCTCGACGTGGCGTCATCAATGAGCTTACAAGGCGATCATCAAGCTGCAAGATATTACGAATCATCTCTTGCTCGCCGCGCTCAATCACTCCAGATTCTGAGCCCTCTTTCACCAGTGCATGGATATCGTCTTCAGTGACACTATCTTCTTCACCGCCACGCCCCATCAGCTTTAAGATGCCTTCGGTTGACGCAGACAACGCAAACACAAACGGCGTTGCGATTTTAGATAACCAGAAGATTGGTAGCGCGACTAACACAGCAATGTTTTCAGCTTGAGACTGAGCAAAACGCTTTGGTACCAACTCACCCACAACAATCGCGAAGTAAGTAATACCGACAACGACTACCGCAGTAGACAAAATATTCGCTTGTGTTGGGTCGAATCCCCACAGTTCAAGTTGAACCGCAAGTGGAGCTGATAGCGTAGCCTCGCCCACGATACCGCTGAGTAGGCCGATTACCGTAATACCGATTTGAATGGTTGAAAGGAAGCGGGTTGGGTTTTCTTTGAGCTCAAGAGCAATCTGAGCGGAGCGATGTTTTTCGGCCAAGCGTTTCAACCGACTATTTTTTGCTGCTACCAGTGCAATCTCAGACATGGCAAACAGACCATTTAAAACAATTAACCCTACTAAAAGCAGAATCTTCATGTGGCTTGGATTTCCTAATTTTACCGGCCAACAATTAGCCGTAATCCGGAGTATAAGCTGAGTGCCTTTATTTTGAATATAAAAAGTTTTGGATATAGAAAGTTTTGGATATAGAAAGTCTTGGCTATAAACATCTTGGATAAAAAAACGGAAAAAAATAACGAAAAAAAGCCCGCATATTTCGGTGCGGGCTTCGATGATTTTATCTTACTAACTTTTACTTTTATTACTTAGCGTTACTTATCTTACATTGTGTAAGTGTAAGGAGCTTGGATACCTAGTGGGATACCAAGAGCCCAGTAAGCTAGCAAGAAGATTGACCAACCGATTAGCATAGCAATCGAGAATGGCATCATTAGAGAAGCTAGAGTACCGATACCTGTCGACTTAACGTAACGTTGACAGTAAACAACAACCAATGGGAAGAACACCATCAGTGGAGAGATGATGTTAGAAACTGAATCACCTACACGGTAAGCCGCTTGAGATAGCTCTGGAGAGATACCCACAACCATCAGCATAGGAACTAGGATAGGACCAATCAGTGCCCACTTAGCTGAAGCAGAACCTACAAGAAGGTTAACTGCAGCCGTTAGTAGAATCATACCAACAACCGTTGCTTCACCAGGAAGATCCATCGCTTTCAAGCCTTCAGCACCGTAAAGCGCCAGCATAGTACCGATGTTTGATTGAGCGAATGCAGAAAGGAACTGAGCACAGAAGAACGACATTACAATGTATGCGCCCATCGTTGCCATTGTCTCAGACATCGCTTTGATAACATCGTTGCTATTCTTAAATGTACCCGCTACACGGCCGTAGACGATACCCGGAATGATAAACAGGATGAAGATCAGAGGAACAATAGACTTCATTACTGGCGCTGAGAACGCTGTTAGCTCACCTTCAGGCGAACGAAGTGCTGAGTTTTCAGGAACTAAAGCTGCGATAAGCAGACCAATACCCGCAACCATTGCCCAACCAGCAAATTTGAATGCTTTAGATTCAATCGCCGTGAACGTACCTAGATCCGGTGCTTGTTCAGCATCTTCATCTACAGGTGTTTTTGCAAGACGAGGTTCAATGATCTTCTCTGTCACATACCAACCGATACCAACAATGAGAACTGAAGACAAACCAGTAAAGAAAATGTTCGCTAGAGGGTTAACCACGTATGCAGGGTCAAGAACGTTTGCCGCTGTTTGAGTGAAGCCTGCTAGTAGCGGGTCAATACCTGAAGGAATGAAGTTCGCTGAGAAACCACCTGATACACCAGCAAACGCTGCTGCAATACCCGCTAGAGGGTGACGACCCGCTGCGTGGAAGATAATACCGCCAAGAGGGATTACTAGAACGTAACCTGCATCTGCTGCTGTGTGAGACACGATAGCAACAAGGATTAGCATTGGCGTTAATAGCTTAGCTGGCGTGAAGTTCAGCATCTTCTTAAGGCCAGTCGTAATGAAGCCTGAAGAGTCAGCAACGCCAACACCTAGCATAGCAACAAGTACGATGCCTAGCGGTGCGAAGCCTGTGAACGTGGTAACCATATTCGCTAGGAAGCTAGCAAGCGCTTCGCCAGTTAATAGGTTGTTTACTTCTAGAGCAGCACCCGTTTGAGGGTTGATTAGGTCGAATGAAAGATTCGATAAAAGTGCAGATGCTACCCATACGATAACTAGAGCCCAGAAGAACAGAATTGCAGGGTCTGGAATTTTGTTGCCGGCGCGTTCAATGAAGTTTAGAAAGCGGTCCATCCCACTGATCTTCTCAGTCGATGGTGCTTTTTTTACAGCTTGGTTACTCATTGTAACTCCATATGTGATGTTGTTTGTTTAGGCCTAATAAAAGTTTTGACCATGGCCTATTGGTACAGCACATATTCTATTAAAGTCGCTGTTAAAAAGCACAAGGTTCCACATCATTTTCCATAAATGGAGACATATTTTGCAAAAATACTGTACAACAGCAACAATATAAAAACACAAAAAACACCATTCCATATACAGAGTTTTAACTGGCACGTAAACAATGTCCGAGGAGTGAAAACTATCAGTAAAGAGGATGCTTAGGCCTTGGCATGCAGTAAACGTTTGCTTAATAGATCAATCAAATTCACTGTATTTGGAGAGCATAGTCTCGAGGTAAATGCTTTGCGAACGGTTCATACGATCTTGCCATGCAACGGAAACAGTAATGCTTTTTAACGCCCCCGACAAAGCGCCAGCAGCATTCTCCACCTCACAAGTCATCGCATATCCAGAGTCCGACAAACCGGATAAAGGATCTGAGCTTGCCGTATTGAGACAATAGTTCGCTTGATTGAGTTGCGAAAAAGGAATAAGCCCTACTGCCCCACTCACATCCGAGACTCGCGTTCGATAATATTCCATTTGCCTTTCAGCAAAGTGAAGTGCCTCTACACTGTGAAGCGCAAAGTCCGACTTTTGTTCCGCATAAACTTGCAGCTTAACCAACCCTAAAGAAGCTACACCGATCAATAGAAAAGAGATAAGAACCTCTATCAGGCTAAAACCTGAGTGTTTAGAAATCATTCCATGATCCTCGCTTCCATTGATAAATAGAAGGCGGATCACTCGGATTAGACTCTGAACGAAAATCCAAATCCATATCACCCACAATCGTTGTCACCCCAAGTGGCGAATCGAAGATAAGGCCACCTGAAGGTAAACCAGAAGCAAATTGAATCCCGACACTATTTTTCAGGACGGTAGCGTCATCGATGTCTTTGATAAAAGGTGCAAATACATTAGGAGTAACAAGCGCTTCCCAGAAGTCATCTATACGAGTTTTAACATGACTCTTTTGATAATCGACCAAATGATAAATCACACCGTTGTAAGTCATGGCACCATTTAACGCGAGCACACCATCTTGAATCACTAGAAGTTGAGATTGATTGTTGGCGGCGGCAACCGCTGAATTGATATAGCAATTTCCCTCAACCCACAATCCCTTGGTTTGCCCAGGAGTAAAATGGTCCATGATTTCGGTGCCACACTCTGTCGCATTCAGTATCTGTACGTGCTTAAAAAGGTCAGTGTCTTGAGATAAGTCGACAATATTTTGATCCGTTTTAGCGATACCAAAAAAGGTATAAAACGGGTTCATATTAGGATCAGGATTAAAATCTTTTTTGAAGGGAAGCGGATTCGTTCCTTGATAGGAATCAGGCGCATAGATTGAATAACTACTTCCCGAACTGCCTTTAGGGATCTCCGTCTTATAGTCGCTATCACACACGCCATCAAAACCAGAAAACGGACCATCCGCACTTGGGTCAAGCACTTCTAAGCCTAACGTTTGTCCTGAATCACCATGTGTTGAATCGTATTGGTAAGTAAAAAGGTCGGCAAAAGTAACACTCACGCATTCATATTCATTACCACTAATCGGTTCTTCTTTAACTGTAGGCTTCAGGCTCAATGTACCGATGATCTCAATCGGCCCTGTTGATTGAATCGCCCCACTTCCTAACTGAGAGCTCTCACGAATGGTTTTAGATAGCAGCTGTGTATCGGTTGTAGATGCAACAATATAAGCAATGGAACTCGCACTATCCGAAACCTCAATTTGGGGGGCGTTGTCATATGGAGAACACCAATCAGAAAAGTCGGCAGGGCGTGCACTCGCGTCTTTGATATCTAAAATGGCTTTATCGAGCTCACGTAGATAGGAATAAGTACACTCTAAACCACCTTCTGAACGCCAGTGATTTTGCCTTCCTTGCACCTCATTTTGAGCTACTTTAATTTGATGGAATACACTGCGATACGTACCTAATGTCACCACTAAAGCACCAATTAAAAGCACCGATGTGATCAATAAGGTCACCACGCCGTGTTGCTTTCTAAACACCATCATTGCCAGTTCCTTTGTTTAACGGAAACCGAAACCGATTTGGTAACACCTGCGGTTGGAATTGAAGCCGTAATGCTGATATCGGTAAGCGTGGTTTTAATAGAGTTCTGCTCTAATAACTGAGCATCAACGCTGAATGCGTCTACCTCGATCAGGCTGTCATCGAAAAGTGAGTAACATCCAGTAACCTGATTAAAAGTAGGAATCGCCTCAGATACAGTGGTGCCCTTCTCACAAATTTGTAGCTTGGTTCCATCTTTCCGATAAACGATATTTCGATTATCTTTGTTTCCGTTCGAGCCCTCTCTGAAATAGACAAACCCAACGGCAACACCGCCACTCACTTGGATGGTGTTACTCGCTCCAGACAGCTTGATTGAGTAACCATTAGAGCCATCGTAGCCCGCCCGTTGGATATCCTCCTTCATCACCTGCATCGTGCTTGTTAGGTTTTGTAGCAGCAATAATTCAATGCCTTTGTCTTTGGCTATTCTCTGCCCTGTTATAAAGACACTACCGATAATCGAAATCGCGAACACACCAATCACAGACGCCACCATTAACTCAATTAATGATGTGCCTTGCTGCTTGCTAGGAGCTACCGCTGTCGATTTAACAGGCATCATAGCCATACTGTGCACTCGATTCACCGCACACCTTAATTCGCCCCGGCGGGCTGGATAATTTGATCAACATCCGATCGGTTGAAGCTGTATTAGGAGAAAGGTAAATCGTCCCTCTTGCTGGCCTTCCTCTCACACTCTCAAAGCTAATTCTTGCGCCTGTGTAGTTATGAGAAAACGAGACATCTCGAAACTGTTGACCCGATAGCATCACCAGCGTTTCGCCGGAGAGATCTTCGGTTGGTTTTAACCAAACAGTCCAATCTCCAGTTGATTGCACTTCATTCTTTTCCATCGAGAAATGAACCCAAAGATCTTGATTCCTTTTTACTGACTCTGACTTGGCCTGAATAAGGAAACCATTCAACTCGCTAGCCAATCGCTGCATCTTCACAGTTTGCGTTACTGAACTAAAACTCGGGGCAGCCGTCGCTATCAGTATCGATAACACCGACACCGTGATTAAAAGCTCTAATAAAGTAAACCCGCGAGTCATTTCCCAATTTCCTATGTAATACCGCTCGTAACCGTATTTAATCTTGCGCCGATGCTACCACCGGAGAAAAATAGGCAGAGATATTAAAGGAAACTACTCGCGATGATTCGAAGAAATATATGCAACAACAACAACTTAAGCATTAGAGGGATGACATTGATCGAATTATTGATCGCTGTCGCCATCGTGGGGATACTCGGCGCCATTGCCTATCCAAGTTATACAAACCATGTAATCAAAGCGCATCGAGTCACTGCAATGGCCGACATGACCAAGATTCAACTGGAAATAGAGACGCTGTACACGGGGAACTATGCATCCGCAGCGGAGAATATTATTTCCGGAGGGACATGTTTGTTTTGCGGTACCGACACCAGCCGATACACGTTAGCAATTTCGGCGAGTAGTACAACCTATGCCATTCAAGCAGAACCACTTTCACAGCAAGTGAATGATGAATGTTTAGACTCGAATACCGATATATTGGAATTACACCACTCGGGTGTTTCAGAGCCAGAAGCGTGTTGGAAGTAACAAGAACAACCACCAAAGGGCTCGATAATTTATCTGAGAAATCTCGACTCTTTCTTCTCTGGTCTTCTTTTCTCTGATCTACAGATACAAAAAAGCCTGCACACTAGCAGGCTTTAAAAATTTCAAATCACTATCAATTACTTAGTTAGGTCATCGAAGAAGTTTTTAACACCGCTGAAGAAACCTTCAGACTTTGGCTTGTGCTTGCTTGCCGCTTCACCACAACATGTTTCTTCGAATTCACGCAGTAGTTCTTTCTGGCGAGAGCTTAGCTTAACCGGTGTTTCAACCACTAGTTTAACGATTAGGTCACCCACACCGCCGCCACGAACGCCTTTCACGCCTTTGCCACGCATACGGAACATACGGCCCGTTTGTGTTTCTTCTGGCACTTTAAGGTTTACACGGCCATCTAGTGTTGGAACTTCAACTTCACCACCTAAAGCAGCCATAGAGAAGCTTACTGGCACTTCACAGTAAAGGTTATTGCCGTCACGCTCAAAGATGTTGTGCTCTTTTACGTGTACTTGTACGTACAAGTCGCCAGCTGGAGCGCCGTGCTCCCCTGCTTCGCCTTCGCCAGATAGACGAATGCGATCACCAGTATCAACACCTGCTGGGATCTTAACGTTAAGCGTTTTCGTTTTCTGTTTGCGACCTTGGCCATGACATGAGTTACATGGGTCTTTGATGATCTTGCCTTTACCGTTACAAGTAGGACAAGTCTGTTGAACCGCAAAGAAACCTTGGCGCATTTGTACCTGGCCGTGGCCATGACAAGTACCACACGTTTGTGCAGAAGAACCCGCTTTCGCGCCGCTACCGTCACAAATATCACACTCTACAAGAGTTGGTACTTCGATTTCTTTAGATACACCACGAACGGCTTCTTCTAGAGAAAGCTCCATGTTGTAACGCAAATCAGAACCACGTTGTGCACGCGCTTGACCACCACCGCGACGACCGCCGCCAAAGATATCGCCAAACACATCACCGAAGATATCGCCGAAGTCACCTTGGCCACCGCCGCCGTAACCGCCGCCACCCATGCCACCTTGTTCAAAAGCTGCGTGGCCGTATTGGTCGTAAGCTGCTTTCTTTTGAGAATCGGTTAGGATCTCGTACGCTACTTTTACTTCTTTAAATTTGTCTGCTGCGCTGTCATCACCCTGATTACGGTCCGGGTGGAATTTCATCGCTAAGCGTTTGTACGCTTTTTTAATATCGCGCTCTGATGCATCGCGGCTTACGCCTAATACTTCGTAAAAATCACGTTTTGACATGTTCTAGGTCACCAAATAATTGCTACTACCGAATGATCACTTCAGTAGTCTATGTATCAATCTAGATAAAAGTTCTGCCGGCTGAAATGCCGAATAAAGCTATTATCTAGATCGACAAGTCTAAATACAAATTTACGGGCGTGAGAGTTACCTCTGACGCCCGTATCTTTAGAAATCGAAAAACGACTTTTTCTAAGCTAAAACACGTTAGTTCAAGGAGAAGGCACGGAGCTTACAAGTGTAAGTGAGTACCTTCGACGCAGAAATCACGTGTTATAGCGACGAAAAATTATTTTTTGTCTTCTTTAACTTCTTCAAACTCTGCATCAACAACGTCGTCATCTTGCTTAGGTTGTTCACCAGCGTCAGCACCAGCTTGTTCAGCTTGAGCTTTCTGTTGAGCAATTTCCATTAGCTTTTGAGCTGCTTGCATAAGTTCTTGAACTTTAGCGTCGATAGCTTCTTTGTCGTCACCAGACTTAACTGATTCTAGAGCTTCGATAGCTGCTTCGATTTTAGCTTTCTCGTCTGCAGGTAGAGCTTCACCAGCTTCTTCTACTTGCTTCTTAGTGCCGTGAATCATTTGGTCAGCTTGGTTACGTGCAGTTACTAGCTCTTCGAACTTCTTGTCAGCTTCTTTGTTAGCTTCTGCTTCTTGAACCATTGCTTCGATCTCTTCCTCAGACAAACCGCCTGATGCTTGGATAGTGATCTTCTGCTCTTTACCCGTCGCTTTATCTTTAGCAGATACGTTCAGGATACCATCAGCATCTAGGTCGAATGTTACTTCAACTTGTGGCATGCCACGTGGTGCTGGTTGGATACCTTCTAGGTTGAACTGACCAAGAGACTTGTTGTAAGTCGCTTGCTTACGCTCACCTTGAAGAACGTGGATAGTTACTGCGCTTTGGTTGTCTTCAGCTGTAGAGAACACTTGATCCGCTTTAGTAGGGATAGTTGTGTTTTTCTCGATAAGCTTAGTCATTACGCCACCCATCGTTTCGATACCGAAAGATAGAGGAGTAACGTCTAGAAGAAGAACGTCTTTAACTTCACCAGCTAGTACACCACCTTGAACAGCAGCACCCATTGCAACAGCTTCGTCAGGGTTCACGTCTTTACGTGGTTCTTTACCGAAGAACTCAGTTACTTTAGCTTGAACCATAGGCATACGAGTCTGACCACCAACTAGGATAACGTCAGTGATTTCGCCTACAGATAGGTCAGCATCTGCTAGAGCAACTTTTAGTGGCTCAAGAGAACGTTGAACTAGGTCTTCAACTAGAGACTCAAGCTTCGCACGAGTCACTTTGATGTTCATGTGCTTAGGACCAGTCGCATCAGCAGTAACGTAAGGTAGGTTTACGTCAGTTTGAGTAGTAGAAGAAAGCTCGATTTTCGCTTTTTCTGCTGCTTCTTTAACACGCTGCATTGCTAGTGGATCAGATTTAAGGTTGATACCTTGCTCTTTCTTGAACTCATCTACTAGGTAGTTGATCATGCGGTTATCGAAATCTTCACCACCAAGGTGAGTGTCACCGTTAGTTGAAAGAACTTCGAAAGTTTTCTCGCCTTCTACTTCATCGATTTCGATGATAGAGATATCGAATGTACCACCACCAAGGTCGTATACAGCGATAGTGCGATCACCACCTTGCTTGTCTAGGCCGTAAGCCAGAGCAGCAGCAGTAGGTTCGTTGATGATACGTTTAACATCTAGACCAGCGATACGGCCAGCATCTTTCGTTGCTTGACGTTGAGCATCGTTGAAGTAAGCAGGAACAGTTACTACTGCGCCAGTTACTTCTTCGCCTAGGAAGTCTTCAGCTGTTTTCTTCATTTTCTTAAGAACTTCAGCAGATACTTGAGGAGCCGCCATTTTTTGGCCTTGCGCTTCAACCCATGCATCACCGTTATCAGCTTTAACAATGTTAAAAGGCATGATTTCGATATCGCGTTGAACTTCTTCATCTTCAAAACGACGACCGATTAGACGCTTAATCGCGTATAGCGTGTTTTGAGGGTTAGTAACTGCTTGACGTTTCGCAGGTTGACCAACTAGCGTCTCGCCTTCAGTGTATGCGATTACCGATGCTGTTGTGCGTTCGCCTTCAGCATTTTCTAATACGCGTGGTTTGTCACCGTCAAGAACAGCAACACAAGAGTTAGTAGTACCTAAATCAATACCAATGATTCGACCCATCAGGCTTTCTCCGAATAAATTCTATTTAGTTTTTTGCTATACCCACTATGTGGGGGGTAGTAATCAGGGATTCAACCCTAATACACAAAATTTAAATGCAAATGTATTTTGCTTTCGTATGCACCATAGATAAGGGCTGCAAACTAATTTTCAAGGGAAATAGGTAAAAAAAATCTGTTTTTCCCCCTATCTTTCTACTTAAAGGTAAAAAGTGGCTTACCCCTTACTGCTTAAGGCTCGAAAGTTGACATATTCACGCGTTCATCTTCATAAATAAAATGTCTCCCTATTCTATCTCGCATAAAAAAAGACCTTCATATGGAAGGTCTTTTTTCAACTAACAGCGCGTCGAACCGTTATTGATTCGGCAATATTTTTGATTAGACAATATTATTGATTAAGAACTAACTGGTAGAAGCTTGCTTGGGTGTAGTCACCCGCTTCCATACCACGCCACTCACAGGCGGAACTCGACTTCTTAGTATTACACTGGTTATACGCACCCGCTTTGAAGTACATCCAATCTTGACCATAGCCAAGATCGATATCGTGCCCCTGATATTTGCCCTTTGCCAAGTCAACATCATACGTCTTCACAATAGGATCGGCTGAGTTTGGATTCTTCGTAAAGGTTAAGTGCATGATGTTATCTTTGATATTCACATCGTATGAGAATACTTCACCTAACTTGATACCATCAGTAGGATCCGAGCTGCCTTTTTTCAGATTGTATTGGCCAAATACATCATGGCGAATGTCTTTACGAAGCTTCTTACCATTTTCATCCTTCGCATTTTTCATCTCTGTTGGCGGATTTAATTCATAGTTCCACGTTAACGAACCATGCTCGTGCTCTGGCAATTTACGGTAAACAATTTTCAGAGGTTCATTATCCGAGCCGTGGATTTGACCAATAACCACAGAGAATGCACCAGTTTTCTTATAGTTACCGCTGGTACTCACCTGATCAACAGAAAGTGTCGCCGTCATCTGCCCACCGATAGAACCAAACTCTTCAGCGTTCTCGTGGCTTGAAATAGCGAAGTTGTTGCTCGGCGCAGAGTAG
Source organism: Vibrio sp. L5-1 (assembly GCF_021728315.1). Lineage (NCBI taxonomy): Bacteria > Pseudomonadati > Pseudomonadota > Gammaproteobacteria > Vibrionales > Vibrionaceae > Vibrio > Vibrio sp. L5-1. Next base: position 1,101,540 of record NZ_JAKKCQ010000002.1, read on the forward strand.
CTATCCGCTAGCATCGCTCTTAGCTCACTACGCGTGTTTTTACTGTTTGGCGTCGTTGGAGCTGTATTCGGAGCCACAAACACCATCGCACCAGATTCAGCATCCGTGTAGAACCATTTAGGGTGAACGTAAGGCGTGTCTACATTCGACAGTTCCTTTTTACCAATCTCCAGCGTTTTACCTTTTCTAGACCCTTCAGTCGTCAGCTCCGGTAAGTTAATTTTCCATTTAGATAAATCGAAGTTTTGTGCTGGTGCTTTTGCAGGGTCAAGATTGAACTGTTGACCAATATCGTGATTAGAAGCAAGAGCGGGAGCGGCTAAAAGGCTGGCAGTCAGTAGGCTAAGGTAAGACGGCTTCATTATTGGGTTTCCTTTATGTCGTCATAATGTAGGTTGTCAGAACAATAAAATAATATTGTATTATTATATATGATCTATATTAAAGATTGAAAACTGATGGCCAATTCGGCACGAGTAAAAAGAAAAAATGAGACTTAACACCAATCAAAGATCTTTCTAGCCAAGTTATCAGATAGCCCAAAGCACTTATCATCAGAAACAAAAAAGCCCCGCTCTCATTGAGCGGGGCTTCTAATTATCGAATCTTAATTAAGAATTATGCTTCTGCTTTCTTTAGCTCAGCTTCTTCGTTAGCTTCAACGCCGATTTCGTTTTCAGATTTCGCTACGATAGTGTTAACCGCAGTATCACCAACAACGTTAGAAGAAGTACAGAACATGTCACAGATACGGTCAACAGCAGCAACAATCGCTAGACCTTCTGGTGGCAAACCTAGTTGGTGCAATAGAACACCGACCATAACCACACCACCACCAGGAACACCACCAGCACCGATAGACAGTAGCAAGATAGTTAGACCTAGAGTAAAGATATCAGCAGTGTTGATTGGCTGACCGAATGCGTTTGCTACGAACATAGTTGCTAGTGCGATGTAGATAGATACACCAGACATGTTCATTGTTGCACCTAGTGGTACACCGAAACCTGCCACTGACTTAGATACGTTCAGTTTGTCCGTCAGAGTACGCATTGTTACTGGAATCGTCGCGTTCGAACTTGCAGTCGATAGTGAGAAAAGGATTTGCTCACGAGTTGCACGTAGGAACTGCTTTGGAGAAATACCAGTGAATGAACCAACCATCATTGGATAGAAGAAGAAGATCCAGAACACAAGCATTGCTACAACAAGCGCGACATAGCCAGCAACTGACATTAGCGTGTTTGCATCAAGTGTTGCACCCAGTTGAATCATCAGAGCAAATACACCGTATGGCGCAAGGCTCATTACTAGGCCGATAAGCTTCATCATGATTTCGTTAGCCATCTTGAATGTCTTGATAGCTGGGCCACCACGAGAATCAAGAGCTTGGATAGCAAGACCAGTCAGAATAGCCATGAAGATAATTTGTAGCATGTCACCACTTGCAAATGCTTCTACTGGGTTGCTAGGAACGATGTTAACAACAAGAGAGAAGATATCTGGCGTTTCAGTTGTTGTAAGCGCAATTGTCTCAGAAACTGTACCCGCTAAATTCGCACCAGCACCCGGTTGGAAAATAAGACCAATCGTTAGCGCTGCAGAAATCGCGATGATGGTGTTAATAATGTAAAGACCAAAGGTTTTACCACCAAGACGACCGAATGAACGAATATCTTTTAGCTCAACGATACCGCAAACAATAGATACGTATACAAGAGGTACTACAAGCAACTTGATAAGTGATACGAACATACCACCAGCACCTTCAGCAGCGCCGAGTAGGTACGTATCAAAAATAGCAATGCCGCTGAATAGGTACTGAATAGCAGTACCAATAATAAGGCCGGCAAACAAGCCTACAAAAATCTTACTTGAGAGCGATTTATCCATCGTTCTTCTCCAGTTTGTTGTGTTTAAAAATTGTACTTTTATAGTTATATATGCGACCCAAATCGCTATATTGCAGTGGATTTTACATACAAAGGTAACAATTAAAAGCATTTATTTACAAAAACATTACAAGTGTGACATCAAAACATTTCTTCATTAACAACCAGTTTCATAATATAAAACTCTAAATCACTGTTCTGGATAAAATAAAAAGAACGACATTCTTAATGCGATTTTGGTGACTATTCACGTGGACTCTCAAGTTACAGGCATAAAAAAAGAGAGGCATACGCCTCTCTTTTCATTTCACGTTAACCAGTGAATTGTTTTGTCGCCGCTATTGTCTTACTTCACAACTGCAATAATCAACTGCTTAGCAAGCGGCTACTCAATTACTTAGCAACCATTACCATTGCAGGGCGAATAACACGGCCGTTAAGCTCGTAGCCTTTCTGCATAACAAACATCACAGTGTTTGACTCGTGGTCTGGGCTTTCTTGAATCGACATTGCTTGGTGGAATTCAGGGTTGAATGCTTCACCTTCAGGGTTGATCTCTGTAAGACCAAATTTAGCCACTGTATCTACGAACGTTTTGTGAGTTAGCTCAACACCTTCAAGAATCGGCTTAACCGCTTCGTTCTCAGCATCTGCAGCTTGTACTGCACGCTCTAGGTTATCGATAACAGGTAGTAGGCCTTCAGCGAATTTGTTTAGCGCGTATTTACGTGCTTTATCCACTTCTTGCTCAGTACGACGACGCATATTCTCAACTTCAGCCTTTGCGCGAAGAACAGAATCTTGCTGCTCTTTCACTTTAGACTCACTAGAAAGCAGTGCGGCTTCTAGTTGAGCAATTTTTGATTCCTGCTCATCAGCCGCGTCTTCATTCAGTTCAGCTTCTTCAACTTTCTCAGCTTCAGCAATGATCTGATCTAGTTCTTCTTCGGTTACTTTGTTTTCTTCGTTGCTCATGATATCTCCAGAATTCGTTTTCAATGCCAGTGACAGGCGTGTTTGCGCCTCAAATTGATATAAAACACTCGCATAGACGTTCAACTTGCCTTTATTATGGGGATGAAGAATTTTGATTCAAGCCTAATTCGTTTGGAAACGTTATGAAAAAGCCATTTGAAGTCATCGCAATTATTGGTAAACCTCGAGATCAGCAAGCAATTCAGACTCATAGAGAGCTCTATCAGTGGTTAAGTACTGAGGGTTATCAAGTGTTTGTTGATGATAGGCTCTCCAGCATTTTGGACGATATCCCACAAGAACATTTTTCTAGCCTGATTGAATTGGGTAAACGTGCCGATCTCGCAATTGTTGTGGGTGGTGATGGAAATATGCTCGGTGCCGCTAGAATTTTGTCACGTTTCGACATTTCAGTGATAGGTGTTAACCGAGGTAATCTTGGTTTCCTAACCGATCTCAACCCTGAAAACTTCCAGAGCGCGCTGACTGATGTGCTTAAGGGGGAGTTCATGGAAGAAGAGCGCTTCTTGCTTGAAACTGAAATTCATCGTCACGGCCAGATAAAAAGCCACAATGCAGCCCTTAATGAGGCTGTACTGCACCCCGGCCAAGTCGCGCACATGATCGAGTTCGAAGTGTATATCGATGATAGCTTCGCCTTCTCACAGCGCTCTGATGGCTTGATCGTCTCAACACCGACAGGTTCTACCGCCTACTCGCTTTCTGGCGGCGGCCCTATCCTTTCATCAAGCCTAAATGCTATCTCACTAGTGCCAATGTTCCCGCACACCCTTTCAAGCCGCCCACTTGTGGTGGATGGAAAGCGTCGTATCAAGCTGATCGTATCGCCTGATAACCGCGGTACACAGGAAGTCAGCTGCGATGGCCAAATCTCGCTACCGGTTTCTCCTGGCGACGAGATCCATATTTACCAAAGCCCGAATGTGCTCAAACTGATCCACCCTAAAGACTACAACTACTACCATGTTCTACGTAACAAACTAGGCTGGTCGAGTAAGCTGTTCTAAAAGAATAAACGCTCTAGTGGTAACCGAAAACTTGAAAGGCTGACGACATTCGTCAGCCTTTTTTATTGCCGATTAAAAGCCCACCGCCTCTACCTTTACGCCAATCCACCACATCGTCATTCCCAAGAGGGAGGAACGACTGAGTTGGGAATCTATAGCGGTTTCAGTGATCTACAGACAACCTCAATTCTGAGATCGGTCACAAAAAATTTTCACCTGTCGACTTTACTGTATAAAGAAACAGTATATACTGAGCTTATATACAGTATTGTTCAGTTATACAGGTAAATAAAAATGCTGGCTCATCTAAGTGTTAATAATTTCGCTATTGTTAAGTCTTTACAGCTAGAACTTTCTAAAGGCATGACAACAATCACCGGTGAAACGGGGGCAGGTAAATCTATCGCTATCGATGCTTTAGGCTTATGTCTTGGAGGAAGATCAGATGCGGGAATGGTTCGACAAGGTGAAGAAAAAACCGAAGTCAGTGCCGCTTTTTTACTTGAGAACAATCTGCATGCTACCCGCTGGTTAGAAGACAACGAGCTGCTTGATGGCAGTGAATGCATCTTGCGCAGAACCATCTCAAAAGAAGGTCGTTCTCGCGCATTCATTAACGGCAGTCCTGTCCCTCTTTCACAATTGAAATCGCTTGGGCAGCTGTTGATCAACATTCACGGTCAACACGCGCACCATCAATTGATGAAGAGCGATTACCAAATGGCCATGCTTGATCAATACGCAGGCCACTTGAACCTGTTGAAATCGACACGTAATGCTTACCAATCCTGGCGACAAGCCGATAACCACTTGAAAGAGTTACGTGAAAATAGCCAGCAAAATCAAGCTCAAAAACAACTTCTTGAATACCAAATCAAAGAGTTAAATGAGCTGTCTATTGGGGAGGAAGAATATGAAGACCTCGAACAAGAGCATAAGCGCCTCTCCAATAGCGGAGAACTGGCCACAACCTGTCAGCAAGCTATCGAGCTTATTTATGAAGGCGAAGAAGTTAATGCGCTTGGTATTCTGCAATCGGCCAATAACTCCCTAATTCAGTTAGCTGAGCTTGATGAAAGATTGGCTGAATTGCCGAGCTTACTGTCTGAAGCCATTATTCAGATTGAAGAGACCAATAACGAATTAAGAACCTACCTAGACAGCATTGATGTCGATCCAGGTCGTATGGCTTACGTTGAAGAGCGTTTCTCTAAAGTGATGTCGATGTCTCGTAAGCACCACGTATTACCAGAAGAGCTTTACAAGCACCATCAAGACTTATTACAACAGGTTGAAGCTCTTGATTGCTCCGATGAAAAACTCGAAGACCTAGCAAACGAGGTAGAAAACCAATACCAATCGTTCGTTGCCAAATCAGAGAAGCTTCATAAATCTCGAACTCGTTATGCAAAAGAGCTCAACAAACTGATCACGCAAAGCATGCACGAACTGAGCATGGAAAAAGCGCAGTTTGCCATTGAAGTGAACAACACCAACACGCACCCTTCCCCATTGGGTATGGATAACGTGACCTTCATTGTTTCGACCAACCCAGGCCAACCAATGCAGCCAATTGCGAAAGTGGCGTCTGGTGGTGAGTTATCACGAATCTCACTAGCGATTCAGGTGATCACAGCGCAAAAAGTCGATACACCAAGCCTGATTTTCGATGAAGTCGATGTGGGTATCAGTGGACCAACGGCTGCGGTTGTCGGAAAAATGCTACGTAAGCTGGGCGAATCTACGCAGGTGATGTGTGTGACGCACTTACCTCAAGTTGCCGGTTGCGGTCACCAACAGCTGTTTGTTGCGAAGAACACGAAATCAGGTAAAACCGAGACTCAAATGCACACGCTTGATGAACAACAACGCGTTTCAGAGCTTGCTCGACTGCTTGGTGGCAGCCAAATTACCGAATCGACACTTGCCAATGCAAAAGAGTTATTAATCGCAGCTTAGGTTACATATTCGGCAACTTTCTGATAATTTACCGAAAATTCTTGGCAATTTTGCAACTTAATTCAAAATTGCCAGTCATAACAAGCTCAAAGCGCAAGGAGCTTTTTACTTCTTGCTGGAGCTTGTTTATTATCAGGCAGTATTTTAGCGAAGAAAGATCTCAAACTATGCGAATTAAAAAGTGGTTAGTTGCAGTTCCACTTGCACTAACAATGTTGACCGGTTGCTCTCTACTAGAGAAGTTGGTTTATCGAATTGACATCAATCAGGGTAACTATGTTGAACAAGAAGCTGTCGATCAGCTCAAGTTTGGCATGACAAAAACACAAGTTCGTTACGTTATGGGCTCACCAATGCTTATCGAAAACGGCTACCCAGATACGTGGTATTACATTTACCACCACCAAAAAGGCCATGAAGACCCTATTCAGAAAAACCTAGTCGTTAACTTTGATGCCACAGGCACTCTAGTAACGATCAACGGTGATTTTGAAGCCAGTGATGAGTTCTTCGAAAGCCTTCGCTAGCTTTCAACCAACAAAGCTTTCCAGTCAACAAAGCTCTTAGCCGATAAAGCTATCAGTCGACAAAGCTATCGGTCGACAAAGCAAGAATCGCAAAAGCCTGCTAACACGAGCAGGCTTTTTAATATCTGCTAACAAATTAGCTGCGTTGTCTAACCAGCAAGCACAAAAAAGCTCGCCAATATAGCGAGCTCTCTTCTTAGTCAAACTTGTTTGGCATTACGATTTAGCAGCGGCCGCTTTTGCTTGTTCAGCACGCTTACGGCGAATCTCTTTTGGATCGGCTAACAGTGCTCGGTAGATTTCGATACGGTCTTTATCACGAACCGTCGCATCTAGCTTAACGTTACGGCTGAACACGCCAACCTTATTTTTCGCTAAGTCGATTTCAGGATACAGTTCCAAAACACCAGACTGCGCAATAATCTCTTCCACAGTCGCGTTTTTGTTCACCACCAAGGTAAACACACGCTGCTCGTGCGGAAGCGCAAATACAACCTCTACGTGGATCATATCCGATTCAATAGTCATGGCTTAATAAACCTGTTTCGCGCGTTGAGTAAAAGCACTGACCATATTGCTCGTCAGCTCATTGAAAACCTTACCAAATGCCATTTCAATCATTCGGCTAGAAAATTCAAATTCCAACTTAAGCTCAACCTTACACGCTTGCTCATCGAGCGGAGTAAAATACCAACCGCCCTGCAGCTTTTTGAACGGGCCATCCACCAGCTCCATCAAGATCTCAGCGCCATCCGCTAAGCGGTTCGATGTGGTAAATGTTTTGCTGATACCAGCTTTAGAGACATCAACCGAAGCCACCATAGTTGAATCTGAAGATTCGATCACACGTGAACCAGAACACCCTGGCAAAAACTCGTGATAACGAGCAACATCATTGACCAAGCTGAACATCTGGTCGGCACTAAACGACACTAATGCTGAACGAGTAACCTTTGGCATATAGACTCCTGTTAAAGACAGCGTTACATTAACACAAACTGCAATTTTAATTGTATTGGGCCAGAGCGCAAATAAAAAGGATTCCCCAACTAGGGTGCAATCCGTATAATGAGGCCATTATGGCAAAGAATAAATCAAAATCAAAAGCCGGTAGCAATACCATTGCGCTTAATAAGAAAGCTCGCCACGAATATTTCATTGATGATGAGATAGAAGCGGGGCTTGAGCTACAAGGCTGGGAAGTAAAATCCCTACGTGAAGGCAAAACCAATATCGCAGAAAGCTACGTCTACATCCGAGACGGCGAAGCATTCATCAGTGGTATGACGATCACTCCGCTCACTCAGGCGAGTACTCATATCGTGGCGAACCCAACACGCATCCGTAAACTACTTATGTCGAGAAAAGAGCTCGACAACCTTATCGGTCGTATTAACCGTGAAGGCATGACACTTGTCGCAACCGCGCTTTACTGGTCTCGCTCTTGGGCGAAGATTAAAGTTGGCGTAGCGAAAGGTAAAAAGCTGCACGATAAACGTACTGATATGAAAGAAAAAGATTGGGCGAGAGATAAAGCACGAATTATGAAGAGTAATTTGCGTTAATTTTAAGCACTTAAACGCACAGTGCTAGACAGGCAAAGCTTTTCTGGTACTATGCTAATAACACTTGGGGCTGATTTAGGATTCGACAGGAATTTTGAAGTCTGAGGTGCATGCCGTGGGGCGGTTGGCCACGTTAAAAGCCGCAAAAAAATAGTCGCAAACGACGAAAACTACGCACTAGCAGCTTAATAACCTGCTCAGAGCTCTCTTACCCTAGCTTCCGCTCGTAAGACGGGGACCAATAAGAGATCAAACCCAAACTAGCTAGCGCGGATTCTCCCACCTGAGAGGAAAAGCGCGAATAACAATTCAGGTTAGCCTTTAACTAGCGTGTCGGTTCGCAGGTTGCTGGTGAAATTAAAGATCGACTAAGCATGTAGTACCAATGATGAATGATTTTTGGACGCGGGTTCGATTCTACCATCAAGTCTTAAAATTAGTATTTTTTATGAAAAGCCTTACTGAGTAAGGGTTCAACGATAGTTTTTCTGTTAATCGTATTTTTCATAAAATCTTGCATAAATTCTTAGTTATGATTATATTATTCATAACTTTAGTAAACGAATAAGTCGTTTTATGAACCTCAGATTCATAAAATGCACCGTATAAATTGCGAATCGATTTATACACAACGGGGGTGATTTAGGATTCGACAGGAATTTTGAAGTCTGAGGTGCATGCCGTGGGGCGGTTGGCCACGTTAAAAGCCGCAAAAAAATAGTCGCAAACGACGAAAACTACGCACTAGCAGCTTAATAACCTGCTGAGAGCCTCTTTGCCCTAGCTTCCGCTTGTAAGACGGGGAACAACAAAGAGTCAAACCCAAACTAGCTAGATCGGATTCTCCCGCCTGAGAGATGAAGTTCGAAATATAATTCAGGATAGTCATTTACTAGCGTGTCGGTTCGCAGGTACTTGGTGAATTTAAAGATCGACTAAGCATGTAGTACCAATGATGAATGATTTTTGGACGGGGGTTCAACTCCCCCCACCTCCACATTCGAGAAGCCGTATATTCAGTGAATATACGGCTTTTCTTTTATATAAACTTTACTAGTTGGCTCACTCCTATCCAAATTAATCGACTTAATTTTCCTATTTTTCACCCTCAACTAAAAATCTTCAGTGTGCAATCACATTCGTATTCATTGTTCGTGATATTATAAAGGTCTATTGTCACTGTAGGGTTGGATTTTTGTGTTAGAGAATATCAATAAAATATCTCATATCAAACAGTTGGAGCATAACGCACAACTAAACACTGAGTTTTCGCAACTATCATTAATCTATGGCTCAAATGGGGATGGGAAATCAACCATCACTAGGTTATTTCAATTCATCAACGATCAGAATAAGTCTTCTATTGAAGAACTAAAGTCGATAGAAGCACCTGAAAACAAAACCGTTAATTTTGTTCTCAAGTTCAATAATCCGTCTCAAGTAGTAACGCTAAACAATCTTAACAGCGCATTTGATAAATTCCTGATATTTAATGAGAACTTCGTTGAAGACAACGTGTACTCTCGCACTCGTTTTGAGGGGAAGAACCTTAAAAATTTCTATGAATTGTGCCTTGGCTCATACGCAGTAGCGAAAGAACAAGAGATTGATATTTTAAGCGGAAAAGTTTCCTGCATTAAAAGTGAAATCGCTGATTTGGAATCTAAACTAGCCAGTCGCTTCGTAGGTTTAGACTTTAAAGCAGTTAAGAAGCTTAAAGCAATCCCTGACGCTCAAAAGAATATTAATGTATTAGAACAACAGTTAGTAGATATGAAATCTATTGATTTAATTCGACAGTTACCGCGCCCAACAACGCTTGAATTAGATACTCCTATCCTAAATATAGATTTCCTTGATGTATCAATTGAGAAGATAAGCAAAGAAGCAGAAGATAAGATTCACTCACATATCAGTGACAACATGCGAAGCGAAAACAAAGCTTGGATCACTACAGGGACAGAACTAGTTACTGAGGGAGATAACTGCCCTTTTTGCGGTCAAGGGCTTAATCAATCACCTATTTTTGAACACTATAAACACTTCTTAGAAGATACTTTTCAAACCTCTGTCGCTACCTTTAAAGCCAAAAATAAGAGCTTTATAAATAGTTTAAAACGTTACTCTCAACTTTTTCATGAGGCAGTTCCTCAAGTTACAACTTCAAACGCTAATATTATAAGCTGGTCAGAGCGCATAGATATTGAACAGTGCCATATTTCCTTTGATAGCCTCGCTCAATTTGATAAAAATATTGAAGCGTATGAGAAGAAATCTAAGAAAAAAGAAGATGATATCTTTACAGATAATGCTGATTTAATAACTCATCTTCAACAAATTGAAAGTTATATTACTTTTATTAATGTAGAAGTCCTAGGCTACAACAAAGCCATTGATAACGCTTTATCACTTATAGATAATCATATCAGCAATTTACAATCTACCAATATTGCAACGGTTAATACACAAATTGACGAACTAAAGAATGCTCTAGAGTTTGAAAAGCAAGAGGTTCAGAATCAACTGATAGAAATAAATAATAAGGGCATAGAGAAGAGAGCTAAAGATAAAGAGATTAAAGAATTAAGAGCTGCTGTCGCAGCAGACCAAGAATCGAATATAAAAAGACTGGAGTCTGCCATCAATGATGTGCTAAAGGGGTTTGGCTCCAGTATTCGTCTAGTTGGTTCAAAAAAAGATCACGGCAATAGCAATAATCGATTTGTATTCTCCATAAAATTCATTGATAAACTCTTAGATGTAACGAAAAAAAACGATGCTGAAAGAGTAGTATCAAACCTCTTATCAACTGGCGATAAAAATGCATTAGCATTAGCATTTTTTATCGCAAAAGCTAATATGGATTTAACACCTAACACTATTGTTGTATTTGATGACCCAATGTGCTCATTGGATAAAGACAGACGATATCAAACTATAGCGTTACTTTCGAAAATAGCCACCAAAAACCAAGTGCTTGTATTTAGCCACGATGCTTATTTCTTAAATGACATTCACGACTATCAGGACAATCACAAAATAACTAGTTACTTCGCTTTTGAAAGAACAACTCACTATAAAAACAATGGATTTTATAGAAAGTGCGCACTTGTAAGCCGTGAAGACCTAAAAAAAGAAACAATACAGTCATACGTTCAAGATTATCATGCTTTGGCTGGTTTTAGAGACATCCCTTGTGATGAACCATCTCAAATGGCATATATAAAAGGTCGAATTCGTCCATTATTAGAGGCAAAGATATTCTCGACTGACCCCGTTTATTTTGATGAGGACGACTATTTAGGAACGCTAATCAAAAAAGTAAGGCATAAGAAAGATGCAGGTGAGTTTCGCATTTCTGATGAGGTTTTTGAAAAGCTTGAAGATGTTAATGATTACGTCAATTCAGCTCATCATGCAAAAGGCGGTAACACTAATAGCAATGATATAAACATGGTCGAGTTGCAAAGCCATGTTGTAAAAACGCTCGAATGCGTAAACGGTTTGTAGTACTGAAACTAAGACGACTGAGGTTAACTGAGTCGTCTGAAAGGGGCTGCTACTCATGACACAAGGGGGAAACGCAATGTCCCCAGAATGCTTACACAGTAAGCCCCTTTGAATTAAACCTAAACCCTAAAATATATAATCGAGGATAAAAATGTCGAAAGATGAAAAAAGTGACGAGGAAAAACAATTCTCTCGCATGATGTACGAAAATTCGAAAGCTCTTGAAAACTATGGACAGAAAGCTGACCGCTTATTACGCTCGATTCAAAAAAACTTTGAGAATGACTACACCTCATTCTGTGTTGGCTTTGGTACGCTAGCCGTTATTACCAGCGTCTGCCTTGTAATATTGGAAAAGACAGAAATATTCGCTTTGACATTATTAGTCATGGGGTTTATTTCAATCATCTCTGGAGTGTTGCTAAGGAAGTTTTCGACTAAGCAGAAACTGCACGGTCTCCCAAAAGTCCTCGAATTCGAAAAAGAGCAAGCCAGGGTTCAGCAAAAAGAGAGATTATACACACGACTCTGGTTAGAAGGTAAACCTCAGGGACTCACTGATGAACAATTTACACTTTTGCTTTCTGATCTTACCGCTTCTACACATAAAGATAATGGCTAATCAGCTTCAACCTAATTACGATATAAACTCATGATTAAATTATATCAACTAGCAAGCTATTACACCTTACTCGCACTTTTTTGGGGGGTGTATCGATCAAGATAAAATCCACTCAAGATTTCCTAATGTATTAATTTATTTTACATTAACGATTCACTCAATTAACTAATGATCGTGATGCCACAGAGTTAATCAGATCCAAGAGTCATTTCAGCAAAGACCTTATGTTATCCGAAATATTAACCTTCGTTACTGAGCCAACCACACTGTCTAGGTCAATGTCTCGTCTGTTCTTATGCGCCACTGCATTTAACAAGGTAAATAGCTCGGCATTGGTTCTGATTAACTCACTATTAGCTTTACGTAACTCGGATAGCTCAGCCTTCTTTTCAACTAACTCTTTCTTTATCTTATCAATATCTTCCGTTTTTTCTTGTCTGACATTTTGACTTAAAAGCCCCTGTTTTTGGGCTTTTTTTGCCTTGATAGCTTCTTCATGCAAATCAGGATATTGTCTTATTAAGCTACGACTAACTCTTGCCTCATCTTCTACAGCGGAAAGCGATATTTTCCGTTCTGGGCTTATATTAATCGGTTTACCTTCCTTTAATCTTGTTAAAGCATCTCTTAATTTTTGTTCGCTACTCATGCTTGTACCTCAGGTTCTAAATTGAATGCTTTCATGATTCGTAACGCCACTACATTCTGACTTTTCATCATTTCCTCATTCCCTGCAAAGCCTTCCAAGCTCTCAAGCTTGAGTAACTTCATATTTCTATCGTATAGCTTTTTCCAATTAATGGCATTCTTTAGTGTGATTATCGTTGTGTCACAAGTTTCTCCACAAGATGACGGATCAGTGGTATCCGTTTTTTCACACTTATGCCCTTTTGTGCAGTAACCAAAAGGACTTCTCGTTATATCCCATTCTCCACTTTCTATCAAAACCCTAATTTCATCATCAGTTAACTGAATTGCAGAGCCTCTCATTGCCTCGATCTCCTTACCCTTAATCCCTTCTAGGTGGCAATCTGAGTAGTGTAAATCCCTGTATATGTTGGTTTTAACCACGATGCTCTCATTAGCTAGATCTTCCATGAAAGACCCATCTCTTAGCAACCTTTGAGTAAACGCTAATTCTGACCCTTTGCCATAATACTCTGTCATATACTGGTACATATGCTTTACCTGCTGTTTAACCGCTGGGGCAGAGGCAAGATCATGGGTAAGAAAATTAACTATTAGAGTTCTCCTGAACTGGTGTGTATTCAGCTTCCAGATGCTTCCGAGCTTCACGCTCTCTCGACCTCGATTCATCGCTTTGCTTTGCTCTAAATCAGATTCAGTCACGATAAGTCCGATGTGTTTAGCTAAGTCTTGCAACGATTTTGTAACTGGGTTTAGAGCTGCAAATGTTGGGAGGATACTGACATTTGCACTGACCAACAAAAAGTCGTTATTCTTCAAGGATGGTACTAATTTTTTAGCAGGTCTATGTATCAACTTTATTAGATCAATGGCTTTCTTCACTTCAGGAATAGTAATGTAATCTACATCTACCCCTCCTGATATTTTGGTCTCATATGCTCTGACATAATAATATTTATCATCATCATCGTCATCGCCTGGGGTACACCGAAAACAATCATCTTTTAATGATGTGATTTCATCAAACCGCATCCCTGTATAAGATGAAATAATTACATAACAAGCAGCAAACACACGGCTTATATATCCATGGTAGACTCTTGTATTCTTGTCTTTTGAGGCAAGATGACCCAAGCCTTCATCTATCAAGAGCTGCTTTAAGCTTTTGAACTTACCTTTCTTTTCTTGAAAAACTCGATGCCTTTCTGCCTGGTATGTTACGTCTGTAAAAGACTTTGATTGTGCAACTGTTCTGGATTCTCTAACTTGCTTGAACTTTTTCTCTAAAACTCGATTAATTTTCGTTATCACATCTGGTGCGTCATGAATGATCTCTAGCGATTCAGATACTAGCTTTGAGTGTAGATCTAAGGGTATGTACAAGGTTTGCTTGACATGATCATTTTCAGCTACGTAGGGAGCAACTAGCTGCTTTATCGAATCCCAGCTACCCTTTAGTACATTTCCTCTTATTGGAAGACTAATATTCAAACCATTTAAATCCAAACGGGAAGCTGAGTTAAGCCTCCCGATCCTGCCTTCTAGAGTTGAATGGGAGTATTTTCCTTTGACAGACTCTAGGTATTTAATCATCCCTATACTACTGTTGAGGTTAGTCACTGACATAAGATTACATTCTTGTAGCTCATTGAAGAGCGGGCGTAATGTTCTCATGGCATCTGTGGCAACAGTTGCACGACCACTGTACTTGTACTCTGATTTAAAGACAGCTAAAACAATAACTCTCAGCTCTAGCAGTAAGTTAGCCGACATCTTATCGGTTGGAAAGTACACTTTACATGTTGAGTTAGAGCTGTTCTTCCTAAGGTCTCGATATGCACTGAAATCCCATTTAGGGTCAGTGAATCTAGAGACAACTTTGCCCTTTAAATCATAAGCAACAACAGGGTTTTGAGTTAATAACTCAAAAATACTCAAATCAGATAGGTTCTTACAAGGCTCTTTAACGAAGATTTCTGATTTAACTGAATAATTATTCATAGATCATACATCCATAGTGGTGAAATACCTTGTTCTCTCATCATATCTTTCGCTTTCTTAACCAGTTTTTTATCTAACTTATGCTCAGCAAGGTATTTAATATTCTTAATAGCGTTCTCTATTACTTTTCTACTTCCAAAAAGCCCTCCAGCCTCGCATTCATATCGACTATTGATTAAAACTTGTCGTAACGATAACAGTTGATAAACATGGCTTTCGGATTTTACAAACAGATGATTTGGGCAAGTAATACACGACAAAAAACTTGTACAATAAACAACCTCCCCCTCTTTACGTAAGCCAGACTTCTTGATTTTTCGAGTGTTTCTCTCAGCCTCTTTAGATGAAACTGCGTTAGTACACACTCCACCTGAAGGCGTTTTGGTTGAGTTTTCATTATCATTAAGTACAGTTTTCGAAGTTGTTTCATCGATCACTTTTACCTGAATCAAATCTTGATAGGCAGCCATGCCTTTTTTCAGAGCTTTATTGTTTTCTTCGACAGAGCCTTGGTTATAGTGCTTATCAGAAACAGCTACCGAGTTGTTAAGTACTTCTGCTCTTTGTTGAATGTCATTGAAAAATAATCCGTAGGAGTGTCGTAGCTTTCGAGTATCTAGTTTTAAACTCTCAGTTCCTAGTGATAGATTTAAAGGGCTTAGAGTGTTGCGCAGAAGTCCTCTGTACGCTTGTGACTGAATAGGACCAATGCTGCCATCTGGGTTAACAAACGGAAAAAGGAGTTCTCCGTCTGGATCAATCCTTTTTGAATGTTCAATAATCTTCTCAAGTAAAGCTTTAAAATGCTTCTTTACTAGTAACGGTTTTTCTGCATCTTTCTTCTTCTTTCTTTTGTCTGTTATCGATATCTTTATCATGTCATCTATGATTTCTGATTCTGATATAGAGCTTCTCTTCAACCTGAAAGCAGGAGACTGGTTGATACCCGTGATTGCAACAAACACCGAAGAATAAAGCATCGAAGCGATGTTCGAGATGTATCCCTTAGTATTGATAACTCCTGCGACCCTATGCTTGATGGTATAGGTTACATCTCTGATATCATGCTTAAATTGTGTGTCGTTAAGGCACTCAATTGGAGCACCTTGAACACTCAAAGTGTGATAGAAACCAGCAGCATCTACTAAGAACTTAAGTAAAGCTTTGTACCCTTCTTTACTGTAACCTTTCGAGTTATCAATCCCATTAATAGTTGCGCCAAACAGCACCCCTGTTCGCTTACCTAAAGATGGAAAATACTTATCAAAGTCATGTTTATCTATAGAAAAGCAGTCAGACATCACTTGCTTCAGAATTTTTCTTTTCTTCTCGAAAGTCGCTTTTGATATCTCTTTAAGGTTGTATCTCCTGTGTAACAGTCCTTGATAACTTTCAATGTTATCTTTTGCTGCAATTGGCTTAACAATGTCATACGTGCTTAAGTGCTGTACATATAATCTAAAATCTCGAACTTTGGTCAGTTTCGTTTCTGAGGAGGACGAACTACTTACAATATGCTTAACAAATAAAGATAACTCCTGCCTAATTTCTTTTGTATCTAACTCTGTTTCTTTTATCCAATTCAGCACATTTTCGGAATACTCTTTACCAAACTCATTGTCGAATTTGATGCAATATCCGATATCAGCAGCCTTGGTTTCCCTCAAATGAGAACCCTTCAACACTTCAATTTTTCTTGATTTCTTAGCCATTAAGCTGCCTCACCAAGAATTAAGCCTAATAACTTTTCATTTACTTTTGATTGCTCTACCAGAGCTTTGGACTTCTGAAAGTAAGAAAGATATCTCAATGTATCTTTGATTCTTTTATGTCTCATTTGGCTTTTAGTTAACATCAAAGCATCGCTATTACTAAGGTTTTTTACGTTTAGCGCAGCATTCATTACATCAACACCAAAAGTTACTCTTAGATCATGAAAGTCATGAGAAAAATCTGGATATTCAGGATAGATATACTTATGTACGAATTGATTAAAAAGGGTCGAGATTGTGTGTTGTGAGTAAGCTCCCCCCCTTTGAGTAAGAAAGACATTAGCTCTTTCACCACCATTGTTTATAAACTTTTCTAAGCGATTTACGTATCGACTACTGATGTGATAGCTCTTTAACAACTTCACGGCAGAACCTGCGATTGTTACTGGAAGCCCACTATTCTGTTTGCTTTTATGATTTACCTTTGCACCAAGCTCTAGCTCAAAGTGCAGGTCGTCATCCTTATAACTTGCAAACATATCTGTTCGAAGATCTGCAATTTCACTTGCTCTAAGCCCTGATAAGGTTGCCAGTGAACATATAAGCAAAAACTCTTCCGAACCATGTTTTTTCAGCTTCGTAAAAAATATCTCTTGTTCTTTTATAGTAAATGGTTTTAAAGACCCTTCCTTGCTTTGGGCTGACACGTCCAGTTTTTCTTTAGATACGCACTTTACTTTGCTTCTTCCTGCTATATGTGCAAATACATCATCATCAAACTGATTTATTTCTATGTGCTCATATTCCATCGGAATAGAGAAAAATGGAGTACTAATATCTAAATGAAATATATAGAAATTAGCGACAACACTAAAGTATGACCGAGCTGTACTACCAGCAATTTTGCCCTCCTCGTACTGTTCTTTTAACCACCACTTAAACACAGTAAAAGGTCTATCCACAGATTCTAGCGCCCCTATATTCCAAGAGAAGTTGTGCTGATGAAGAAAGTCAAAATATAGCCGTAGTGCTTTAGCCTGTGTTGCTGACGAAGTTTTTGAATGATTTCTATAGTGCGATACTATAAATGATAATACAGGTGGTACTACTACACCTGTTTCACTATCTATAACAACGTATAAATTCTCACAAGTTTTCTGATCTGAATCAGCATAGAGAACCCCATCTTTCAATGATAATTTTTCATTATCATAAAAATCGGATAATAGGTTTAGGCTTTTGATCTTGTGAGTCATATACATACGAAGGCAACTTAGCTGTTAGTAACACAATCAGATTCGTTCATAAAAATGACAAAGTCAAGACTTTAGGGTTGTTCATATTATTAGAAAAACAAGAATTGAGGGTTGGTTCATATTTTAAGACTTGACGATACAACTCCCGCCAGCTCCACCAAACGTTTGGAAAGGGCGGTAAGCCACTGATTTACCGCCCTTTTTGTATTTGTAACTTCGATATTAGGCTGTTTGTACTACATTTTGGTACTAAGACATGCACTATTTATCTATCTCGAAATCCGGTATTTGGCAGTTCCGATATCAGATCCCCTCTGAGCATCGACATCGGTTTAATGGATTCCATGAGATCAAGCGCTCGCTGAAAACATCCAACAAAGACAAAGCTATTCTTTTGGCGTTAGAGCTAGAGATACAGGTTCGTCGTACCATTTTAACGCCAACTTCCATCGCAACATCACCTCAAGTAAAACCTCTCAACCAAGATAAAAAAGACACCGCAACGAAAACCAAACAAACTAAAACGCTATCGCCTGAAAATATACTGGAACACTTTTGTCTCTACAAAGCCCAACATATATCGCCAAAGGCCGTCGGAATGCTTAAAGCTAAATGCCAAACCGTTCTTGGGTTAATAGGAAAGGCAAGCCTTACCGAAATTCGAAGAGGTAATGCCGAGGATGCCATGCACCTCTTACGCATGTACCCCGTCAATATGAGAAAGCATGCCCAATTTAAGGAACTAACGGCAAAGGGAGCGATTGAACTCAATAAGAGCCTTGAAATGCCGACACTGAGCGAAGAGTCCGTAAAAGATTACTGCCAAAAAATGTCAGGCTTCTTCGAGTGGTGCCTCTTAAACGAACTCACCGATATCAACCCATTCAAAGCAATCCGATTTCGAAAACAGCGCAAAGACAGTGAAGCCAAAAACGCATATACAAAAACAGACTTACAAAAAATCTTTGGTTCCGAGATTCATACTAAGCGACAGTTAAAACACCCCTACTACTACTGGCTACCACTCCTTGCCAGTCTAACGGGTGCCAGACTGAATGAACTCTGCCAGCTTTACAAATCGGACGTTCGCCAACGCGATGGGATTTGGGTTATTGAAATCGATGACAAGTACGAAGGGCAGAAACTCAAAAACTTAACGAGCCGTCATGTGATTCCAATTCACCGACAATTAATAGAACTAGGCTTCATTGATTACCTACATTCAATTAAACACGAGCGTGTTTTTCCTGAGCTGAAAGACTCACGAGATGGTTTTGGTAGCGCCGCCTCTAAGTGGTATGGCCGATTTAAAACCAAGCTCGGCTTTAGTAGAGGCCATGATTTCCATTCTTTTAGGCATACCGTTGCTACGCAGTTCAAACGAAGACAGGTTTCACATATTGCCGCTGGTGCAATCTTAGGTCACACCTTACACAACATTACCTACGATCGTTACGGAAAAGAGCTAGATGTTAGTCAGCTTCAAGAGGTAATTAACCTGATTGAGATAGAAGCAATTGTAAAATTGCTCAATATAACGCCACCAACCTAAGAGAATCGGGTAAATCGTAAAAAAGCCTTAATTTCGGGCGTGATCTCACGCCCAAATTTCACCACAAAAGCCTTACAAAACAGGAATTTAATAAAAACAGTAAAAAAATATTTCTTGATTTATAGTTTCAAAATGAATTATTAATCATACATATAAATAAAACGTAGTCGATTAAGATTATTTTGTGATGCTATATTTTATTCTGATTTGGAGGGAAGTGTTCGCAATCACCGACATACGCGGAGCTTTTCAATATTTTCTGAGAGAACAGAAAGTTGGATATCATGATAAATCGCTCCCCCTATTGGGAAAGCCAATAAAAAGTAACTCAACTAACTGGCGTCCTTATTTAGGATAATAGGCACCCATCTTGATACTGGCTTCATATGGTACTAAGATGAGGTACTAAAGGGTTATTCTAAAAAATCACAAACACCTTAACTAAAGGATTAGTTAAAACTGATATGCCATCTTAAAGCTTAATGAAGTAAAATTCGTACAGTCATCTACTTGATACTTAACTCCAATACCTAAAGTTAATTTCGGCGTAACGAGATAATTTAAAGAAGTGCTGATAATCCCACCCCATTGACTAAAACCACCCGTATCTCCCTGTATATATTTAACTAGCTGTTCATTACCTATAAAGTGCGACTCTTTAGTTTTTTGTATATGAAGAGCGGTAATTATACATTGCATTAGATCCTCCAACTCCTACGTTGATCTTCCAACTTTGATTTTAATACAGAGTAAAAATCGGCATGACTGATAATTTCTAGGCTCGGGCTTCAGTATCTCAATCCTCATCATACTCATAGGTCAAATCAAATGTTTCAAACTCAATGGAATCATCAACTTTATACCCTCGACAACCTAACTCAATAACCAAATCATCATTAAATTTATATCCAACAAAGCCTCCTACAACCCCATAATCCATATTAGAATGTAGAGTTTCACCGTCAACTATTGGCTGATAACCATGTTCTATAGTTCCGATACCATATTCAAAAATTAAATATTAACTTGCAAGAACAGCACTGGCAATAAAATGGTAACTAACAGTAATTTTTCACACATCATTCTTTTAAAAAGAGCACGAGTTTATTTAAAAAATATAAACATAGAATAAAACCAATGCATTGACAAAGAAATAAATAACAAGAAAAAATGACTAAGTCTTGATTGATTCATCCGGGGAATTTATTTAAACAGCCTTTCATCCTTAAATGAATATAATATGAATTTTAACTTCAAACCCTATTCATCCGCACTTTGTTAGAGTTTAGCCATTCCAAACAGTTCACATTACATGAGAAAAAACCATGAAAAAAACAATCATCACATCAGCACTTATTTTCACTTCAGGATTTGCAATTGCAAACCCTCAAAACTTAACTATAGGCGGGGGGTTTAACGGGCCAGTTGCTCAAATGGGCACTACTGTAGCTCAAGCATTAAACGCTCGGGATGATTCTATGGTTCAAATTACAGGGAACATCACTCACTTCTTAGGTGATGATGAGTATCAATTTAGTGATGGCGTTAATAATATCGCTATCGAAATCGACAGCGATAAATGGATGGGCATTGCAGTAACACCAAAAGATAAAATTACTATAATTGGTGAAATAGATAAAGATTGGTCTGAAGTAAAGATTGATGTAGACCGAATTCAACTAACCATGTAAATAACATAACCCACTTCTCTTTATCAGTAATTGGCTTGTGTGAGCTTTCATTTTTCAAGCCAATTACCAAAAAATACAATAATAATATACCTCAATAAATCACATGCGTATTTTAAATATTATAGCTAATTTTGACTTGGCATTTTCCATTTTCTTCTCAAAGAAATACTCCAGTTTAGTTCCCATAGCAAAAATAATTTCCCATACAGGGAATGGACCTTTCTATGTTTTTATCGCTTTAATTGCATCACTAATAAGTAATAATGGAGAAAAATTTGTAATAATTGGCTTAGCAAGCTTTGCCATTGAATTACCTATCTATTGGCTAACGAAGAATACATTTAGACGCCAAAGACCCTCTGATTCATCTTCATTAATTCACTCTCACATAACTCCTCCCGATAAATATAGTTTACCCTCAGGTCATGCTGCAGCCGCTTTCGTAATGTCAACATTAATTGGGTATTTTCACCCAAGCTTATTGATCTTAAGCTTATGTTGGGCAACAGCGATTGCAATATCCCGAGTTTTACTCGGAGTGCACTTTCTAACCGATATTGTTCTTGGGGCTGCTCTAGGGGTTGCAAGCACTAATCTCATCATTAAACTTAATCCATTCGTCGCTTAGAATATTTACTAAGTCAGAATTATCACCCTTTATAATTCTAAGTTGCATCAATGAGGCGCTTAGCAAATAACTTTAGAATGTCCTTCACTTGTTTGTAACGATGCTCCAAGAGCTGATTGAGATTAGTAACCTTTTTAAAACCATACAAATATAAGATGTACAACTTAAGGTGAGGAAGTCAGCTTCTATAGCCCATTCTGTTATTTTTCCTGCAAGACTCGTAACTCCGAACTTTTCTAAATAAAATATAATTTTGAATAACAAACCTGTCCGGGTAGGTCTGTTCATCGTGTCTATTTAAAGTATTCAGCTCTTACTTGGGAGCTGAACCGACGTCCATATTTAGGATAATAGGCTTCCATCTTGATACTGGCTTCATATGGTACTAAGATGAGGTACTAAACGGGTTATTCTAAAAAATCACAAATACCCTAACCTATTTAAGTCACTGTTTTTAAAGGGATTTGAAGGCGAACCCCGCCAGCTCCACCAAACGTTTGGAAAGGGCCAACTCGAAAGAGTTGGCCCTTTTTTTATGTCTTATTTGAGGATGCCTTCTTACATTAATGAGCGTACACACTATATGATTAGATTTTGTGCATTTCCTCTAAGCCACTCTTTATGCTCTTTATAGTAAGGCATGACTCGTTCAACTTCTTTCCAGAACTATGGCGAATGGTCATGGTGGATTAGATGACAAAGCTCATGCACCACTACGTAATCAACAACCCTGTTGGGAGCCATGACAATCACCCAGTTAAATTCTAAATCACCGTAAGGGGTACAACTGCCCCATCTACTCTTAAACTCTTTAGTACGAACAACTCCCGTTTCAACGCCCACCAACGACTCGTAACGCCTTACCTTCTCACGAATCTTCTTATCAGCATGACGCTTATACCAATTCGTTAAAGCGCGGCGAATATAGTGCGTTTGTGTGGATGGTTCAGGAACGGTGACCGTAATACGCCCATTAAGCAGTTTTGTAGGCGCTAAGTCGCCTTTAAGCACTTTTAAGCGGTAATTGCGCCCTAAGTATGGAATAACCCACCTGAAACATATTCTTTCATTGTCGCAGAGCTGGTGGTTTGGTACTAAGCTACCTTTTCGACTATCCATTGATATTCAAAAAATATTGACGCGGATTTTTACGGGGAAGTGGCAGGTGGGGCAATGAAAGAGTGCAAACACAACAAATCATCGATGCAATCCATGATTTGCATAACATTTCATATGAGTATCTATATTTTATGCAATTAAATACCAGTGATGTATGTAAAATATCTATTACGTAAACAAATCATGAGCAGAGCACTATCAACAACGATACCCCGAAGCCCAAATTGGCTACGCCCTCTTTAAAACACTATTTACAGCAGGCTGATTGGACATTAAGTCGCTTGCTAGGATTTATTTTAAAAGCGTTAATTTACATTTTCCTCGTCAGTATGAGTATTGCAGTCATCAGTTTTGAATTACTCAATATTTTTGAATATCAAGATGGATTCTCTGATGTATCAACCATCGAGATTATCTTTTTTATCTCATTTCTTGTGTTGCTAAAACGCTATTGGGTATATACAAAACAAACCTCACTTCGCTGGTGGCATATCATTAGCACCCCGTTTTTATGGCACGGAAAATTCGTTACGGCTGCGTTACTTTGTGCCAGTACGATTGTTTTTATTGACCTATTCGAAGGTACCGAGCACTTTAAAAACCTGTTATTGCTAGAGCAAAGTTACGACCAAATCTTTTCTTTCAGCATTATATTACTGTGCTTGTATATTGCAGTTCCAAGCCAGGATCTGATTCTAAACCCAGGCTCAGACACCCCATTAGAAACCCCAAATAACGACAACGATACTAAACAAGCACAAACGGACGCTGAGGTAACAAATGCTCAATAAAAAACACGCCATGCTTGCTATTGCACTAGCGATCTTACCAATGGTTTCCAATGCTAAAAAACTCTCTCTGGTCGATAGCTGTGTTGAACTTATCAATATTTATGACTCCAAAAGTTCGAAACGATTGTTAGCGGCACAAACCACATCGCTATCAGAAAGTTTACGTGCAGGATACTGCTTGGGAGTGATTGACCAATATGAAAAGTCCGAATATGGCTGCCGTTCAGATTGGTATGAGCGAGCACAGTTTATTGCACGCGAGTCATTAAAAGATAAGCCGTTGCCAGAGCGAAAACTATTGGAGCTATCGTGTGAAATCTAACGATAGCTACACCTCAACCGATAGCTACATCTCAACGCCTGATGCAATTAAGAAGCTATTTAACATAAAGTTAGCCGAACATAAATCATTCAAAGATTTGGTGTACCCACTAGTAAGAAGCAAAGGTTTCTTTGAGGTTAAAAAAGAGCCTATGGCGCTGGGCTCAACAAAGAACAACTTGCTCATTGCAAGTAATAGCCTAACCAAACTCCATAATGCCGTTTTGCTACAAGGGTTCTTTGCTGATAGTAAACGAGTCAAAGAGATCTTTTCTCATTCTAAAAAACGCATAGAAGCGGCGGACTTTTTAGAAACAGTCGTCATGGGTAGACAATCTATTCTCGCAGTTGGCATTCAAACGACTGCGCTGTCAGAGCTGATCGTAAAATTAAAATCAGAACACATCGACCTGAGTAAGGAAAAGTTACCAAAACCTTTTCAAGAGTTACCGCAACTTTCTCTCAATGGCGTAACCAGTGTAATGCAGGCTCTATTGGCTCAAAGCGCCTTGCTGACACAAGGTGAATCAATGATCATGCACTTTTTCAATCAGGATATAGAAAAAGCCTACCTTGCAGCATGCTCTCTAGGAAATACAACTCCTGCGCTGGCTCAATACCAAATCCTTATCAAGCAGAAATACCTCGAAGCCGTCGAGTTCGATGACCTATTAAATAATTTATTAAATTAGTTGTTGCGAGTGCAGTGCACTCAATCATTCTTGCTATCAGTTCATCAGGGAGAGCAAGAATGACTTCAACTAAACAGCTTATTGATACATTCCAATCTCAACTTCCTCCATGCTATGCAGAGCGAGCTTTCAGTATTGAAGCCCAACTCCGAGCTGGAGCTTTATACCCAAATTTAGGGGGTAAGAAGATCCGCTCTTGTCCGACCTATATTAGGTTTAAGTTGGGTAGAGGGTTCCGGTTTGTTTGGCGTGTTGCTCCTGATGGGCTTTATCCCAAAGCAATCACAACTAGGCAAGGATTTGAGCGAATCATTAAACAAATCCGCAAGGCTAGTTATTAAACAAGGAAATTGACAATGGCTAAGAAAATCACACCAGCAGACAATGCAGCAAACATCCCTAATGCCAACAAGGGAACAAGCGGCACTAACCGTCAGCATGATCAGAACAAAGGCAACCGCGGTAAACAACTAAACCCTAATCAACAAGGGAAGAAATAATATGCCAAACTCAAGTGATATGTCTCAAGACGAGCTCGATGTATGGTCAGATATCAACAACCCAAACAACGATGCTGATATGGATGATTGGTCTGATGCACATAACCCAAATAATGATGATTATTTAGGTGATGACTAAGTAATAAGCGGCTCTCTAAGGAGCCGCTTTTTTTAACTTGTTCACAAGGCATTGATGGTTAGCCGTTTAGGCTCTCAATAAAAAACCACACATCCCAATACTGAAATGTGTGGCTGTCTAAAACTGTTCTAGAACGAACTTAAATAAGTTTAGGTGTTACTCCATATCGCCCAGCAAGTAATCTTCATCACTGCTCACTACTGCGCCGTGTTTCAGGAAGTTCTTACCTAGGATCATGCTGTATTCAAAGCGAGAGCGATCTTGAAGGTTTACCCTCACCTCTTTCTCTAAGTCACCTAACTTCACCTTCATTTCGACGACAGGACGAATGTTCACCTTCTCGCCTTTCTTGGCTTTGATGCGCATGACATCAATCACTGGCTTAGTGAAGTCTTGCTTATCGCCTTGGTTGTTTTGATAGGTAAAGCTCACCATGTCTTGGCCGTCTTTCTTAAATCGTTTGATGTTGACTGCGTTCATTGAGCTTACATCTGCGCCAGTATCCAACTTGGCCGGGAACTTCATGCCGTTGACTTCAACAACTTCAATGTGCCCTACTTTAAACAAAGGCTCCGATTTCAAAAGATAATCAGATCGAGTATTCACATATACTCCATCTTTCGCCATCTTCTTACCTAGAATGAAGTACGCTTCTTTTTCATTGCTGTTAAGCACGTCGATAGCAAACTCTTGTTGGCGAACTTTACCAGCTCCCAAAAACTCACCACTTACAACCGGACGAGTATCATCACCGACCTTAAGCTTCTTAATAATTGGCTTTGTTATCTTCTGCTTCTCACCGTTTACATCTGTAAGATAAAATTCAACAGAAGCCTCTTTGCCTTTACCTGTCATTTCAAAACTATCGACCTTCAGCAAAGGCGTGTTGACAGTAAATGAAGCAACAGCCTTCATAGGGAAACCATCTAATGTGATATCTTCTTCCGGTGAGATAATTAATGGCTCAGTCTTTTTCGCGACCTCGCTGAAGTTCTCAGAGCCTTCAGAAAGAATATTCTCAGCGTTGGTATCGATCATGAAAAGTTCGCTAGCGGTGCTTGTACCAAACCTCAACTGCGACTCGCTACTCGAGCGGTCACGTAGGTACACCAGAACATCTTTGGTTGTGTTTTCATCGAGTTGGACTGGTACATATACCAAAGGTCTTTTCTTACCACTCACGCTTAACATACGAACCAATGGCAGTGTCATCTCTTTCTGTTTGCCATCGTTGTCGAACATATCAAACGTCACTTCACTGTTCTTCTTATCTACATCGATGTCTTTTGCATGAAGAATGCTGTATCGATTCTTTAATGAGAAGGTCGCGTTCATCGCCATTCCGGAGATAGACACCACCTCTTTGCGGCCAACAACTGTCGCGTTTTCCTGCTCTTGCAAGTAGTCATAGCCCGCAAATACTAAAGCGTTGTCAGCAAGGAAGGTTTTACCAATCAACACTGGCGCAGAGAAATGGCTTCTGTCGGTCAGGTTAACATCGGTTTTTAGCTCTTGGTCTGCAATGGTGAGCGACATTTTTACGGTAGGACGAAGCAAAGGCGTGCTGCTAGTGCGACTGCGTATCATGCTGACACGCTCTAAAGGCGCTTCGATTAATACCATGTCTCCCGTGCGCGGGTTTTGAACCTTAAAAGACACCACAGCCTCATATTTCGCAAAGGTGCTGCCATCCCAATCATCGTAATCAACATCGGAATTGTTCAACAGGTCTTCGGTTAACGCCGCCATCAGCTCTTTGTCTTTGAGGTTTTGGTAGTCGGGATTAGAGCTCTTCACATGAATGTCTTCCGCATGCATAGAAGTGGTTTCTGCACCGGTATCAATTTTACCAATGAAAGGAACGTCTTTAAGCCCTTGAACACTAGAGAGGTACACATTCTCTGTACGGCCTAATACCGCCTTACCATCGAGTTCGTAAGTCGGGTTTTGAGTGGTAGGTGAAGTATCAGTAGCCAAAGTATATTGTGAAAAAAGTAGAGTGCTTAAAAGAGTTAGAGCCAAAGGTATCTTTTTCATTAGTTGGTCCGTTGTGATCAGTTCACTAATAATACTGGCGATTCGGTAAAGAGTTCCCCCACCAGTAATGGTTCTCACAAAACGTTAACGCTATGAGTTTTTCAATGACAAACCGATGACTTTGCGCTGCATTCGCTTATCGATTATTGACTAATGGATACCCAATAATCTTTTCAATACTCGGTGTTCTATTGGAGAAATGAATACAAAAAAGGCCAACGACAAGCGCTGACCTTAGCGATTCAAAACACACCTGAAGCGAGTTTAACTTGCTAAAACACAAACGGTTCTAGATAAACATAGCACTAAAAAGTCCCGACTGTTTTCTTTGCACAGATAGCTCGAGCTTTTTCTGCGTCCTCACCTTTATTTTTGAGATAGCATTGTCGATAAGATTCGACGTAGCGCTCAAATAACACTTTGGCTTCAGGTTGTGGTTTAGAAAGCAGTTGGTTAACAAATTTTCTTGAGCCGACCTCAAAATGCTGAGTATCGATGGGGCTATTCCAATCCCCTCCCCAGATCATAAATCCGTGATGGGCAAACAGCTCCACCACATCTTCTGCCATGCCGCTGCGTTCTATTTCATCACGCGCACGAAAGCGAGTACGGTTCACATAACTTGTCGCAGATTGTGAAGGCTTTACCGTGATTCTTCCGTTGCTATCAAACTCTAAGAAAGGATTTTGAACTGGGTTGATGTCTATCGCCACACCATAGGCATGTTTCGACCAACCCCCTCCGCCAGTAATAGGACGAGCGTTAAAGGCGCTGCTGTTGTTCGCGTCCATTGAGGCGTTGTCGTCACCTCTGAATTCACGCATTAGGCGAGCGGAATGAAGAGGGAAATTGCGCTGTTTAAGCTCTGAAAAGATTTGTTCAACAGCAGGCGCAATAACATCAAGCACGATCATATTGCCCTGTTGCGTTTCCCCTTTGAAATTAATCAAATCGAAATCCACTTTGGATAGTCGCTCACAACCGACGGGCGCACCACTACTCAAGACGTTGTTCTTTTCCATCATGTCGCATTGCCATTGAGATATAGGAGCAACTTGAGCATAACTCACTGCACTGAGCACAATAGCCAGCCAGCCGACAATAAAACGTTTCATATCAAAGACTCAAAAAATAGTAAGAGTGAAAAATAGCAGAAGTTGGAAAGTAACATATTAAGCCAAGTTGAGCGCACGCTTTGTTAGCGCGTTTTGTTCCAATAAACAATCTCTCGAACTCGTCCGTTCTGATCCTTATCAACTTCTCCACCAGCAGCAGAAGGTTCAGGTAAGCTTGATAATTGCGGAGCGTAATAGGCAACCAACATAAGTACGAACGCATCGTAAATATCGTCTATCGCGACGTCTTTACGCTTTGTGTTTGAAATGGCCAACGCTAAGCCTTCAATCCATTGCGGAGCGAGTCGCTGAATAATAGAAAGCCGTTCCTCTTTGCCTTCTTGTGTTCGTTTGGAAAACGTCAGCGGCTCGCCTTTCAATGCTGCGAACACCACTTCAGGGTGAGACTCTCTGATCAATAAGTTTGGGTGATCATCGATAAGTTTATCCAACTCTCTGATTTTAGGAACAATCCCCCAAGTTTGCTTAGAGAACTTCTTATCAAGCTTCTCCACATTGGCATCACACGCTGCGATATAATCGGTTTGGTAAACCGCCTCACGACATGGTACCGGAAACACTGAAGACCCACGCTTGCTAGTGAGAAAACGCCTTGCTGCTTTGTCGCATAATCTATCCGGAGTCTGTGAATCGCTAAAACCAATCGGCATATCGATTAACGTCGTCGAACCTGCAAGTTCATCAACCAACTCATCGAGCGTGTTTACCACTTTATACGCTGGCACTGCGTTATCAGAGACAATCCAAGCGATCCAACCCGCCTTGCAGCCATCAATTCCGATGTATTTCATTGTTTTCTTGATAGTAAATCGCCTCAATAACTCGTTTATTTGCTGCTCAGTTCCACTCACTGATCAGAAGTCGACTTTTTACTCCACGTACTTGCAAGCCCATTGCATCAAACACCTCTTCAAAGTCTCGACACTGTGCTGGTATGTTGGGTAAAGAAAGTGCCGCTTCAGAAAAGAACTGCTGTTCAAAATGAGCAGAATCGCTCCACGCCAATTGCCACCATTCGAGAATCCGAGACTTAGACGAACGAAGCTTTTCCGCTGTGGGAACTTTATCACTTTTACTTAGGTTCTCTTTGCTCGTAGTTGGAAAGAGGTTCCACTTATCGTTGTTTGGCCAGTAAGCAAAAGGCAAACAGTGATCAACGTGATACTCATTTTTCAATGACTTTCCACTCCAGACGCTGACAATGTCGGCACGATTAGATCTAAGTTGCTCGACACGTTTACGCACATCGCGAGTGTCGTGGTTTTGATCGATCCATACCAAGCAATCGTGATAAGTCTGTAGTGAGATACTTCGCTGTCGGTTCAACTCGAAACGCTGCATCTCCATGACCCATTGATTCACCACCAGCGGTTCAATCCAAGAGTGGTAGATTCTAAAGCACTCCCACAGGCTTTCATCGAGAGTGAAATAGCCAAAGCTTTCTAGGAACTCACTATCCATAACCAATGATTCTCGGCTCTTCCGTCGTTTTTGAGGAGGGTATATATCGAATAGTCGGTTGTCTTTCGAACCTTGATAAATAAAAGTCACAGGTCCTGATTTAATAGTGCTGATCGTCTGTGAAAACAACTTCTGCAATGCCTTAGCTTCATCGCCGAAAAACATAGCGCCTATCGCTAGGTCATCAGCACTTAGGTGTTTGAGTTTGTTCCAGCCATCCTCTTTTACAAACCCAAGTCCCTTCGTTGTGTTGCTATTTTGCTGAATCCCAGTGCCTTCTATGTCGATATCAATCAGTCGCTTAAACTGCCTAACCCAATACAAAGCAACCAAGCCCACTGGTAGAGAAATTTTCCCATCAGTTCGATCAATCACAGCGCCTGAATGAGCATCCGCAATTCGCAGTAATGTTCTCAACAAAGCCAACTTGTATGTCGCCGACTTGTTGTCATTCACAATAATGTGGCGCACCTTGTTCAAGTCGCCAGAACCATCATCTGGTAATGTCATCACAACGGTTTGCCACCACACTTCACTGCGGTTCAATGTATCTTGGCTATCATCGACATGACGAACCAACAAGGCGCTGTTTTTTGATAAACGCTCAAGCTCTTCAACCGAGACTTGATACCCTTGCCGACTGTCTTGAAACTCTCCATGACGTAGAGTGATCACCAGCTTGCCATTTGGAGCTAGCAAGTTAGACAACTTTCTAAATGCACGCTCTCGATGAGACGGAGCGAGATGCATCCAAACAGCACTCACCAATATCAAGTCAAAACGCATTCCGAGGTTTTCAGTGCGGCTAAGCGAGGGAAGTGAATCATCAATCCAGGTGACACTTGGCCCGGTATATTCAGAGCCTTGTTGGCGTAATGAGTCACTGGGTTCTATCGCAATAACATCGGCTCCGGCTTTGTACATCCATAGCGCATCACGACCACTTCCTGCACCGACATCTAGTACTTTATCGCCCTCTAAAGGCCAATAAGCCTTCCAGCTTTTATGTACCGTTTCGAAGGTTACTGAGTTGTACTGTTCACAAAGTGTGTGAGCATTTTTATCGTAAAAAGAAATCGATGAGGACATATGCGCAATTAGAGTAAGGAGCCTATCTCAATAGTAATGGGGAGCTTGGGTGATTGCTAGCAGCACATGTAAGTTCAGCAACACCAATCGACATTAATCGTTAGTGACTGTTTTATATCAACATCTACCTAATGAGCTCATCAGGCGAGTCACATCTCGAACCATTATCGTCAGGAAAGTCATACAAACAGCGTGCAAGGACAAGTCCGAACAGGGATAATTGTTTTGATAATTAAACCAACCTCAAGCACCCAGCCGATAAAAGACTAATGACCACATACTCGTACATAGACATCCCATTCAACCTGCGCCACACCTGTTGGTTTTGTGGTGAACCTTCCAATGATGTTGTTGAATTCCCTAAGACTGCACAGGCTATTGCCAAGATAGACTATTCACCGATTGCACTGCCAGCTTGTAAGGAGTGCGCGAGTGTTAGGTATGCAAAAGATCTAACTTCGATCTGGGCTGTGCGCGATCAGATAAAGCACACTCTCATAGATAAGTACGCAAAGCACCTTGGTATTGGTGAGAACTGGACGGAGCAAGAACTGATCGATTCTGATTTCTCGGGCTCGACGCTTGGCGGGTTTGGGCGTAGTGCTTGGAAGATGTATCAAATAGCCAAGCAGCGAGTCGACTATAAAGGTTGGCCTTTATCGGTTGATGACATTGTAATAGAGGTCTACGACGAAACCAGTGGCTTTGAATTTGACGGTACTCGTTATGCTTCAATCAATTCGTGTATCGATTATTTCACCAAGGCTGCGGGCGTAGACAAAGAGCTGCTATCGCAACTTGTCGACATCGTTTCAACAGACCGTTTTAGCTACGCGTTGCGAATCGCCAAACTAAACAAGAATGTCTCTAATACCAAGCGCTCAGAGATCATCGAAGAGGTGTTACAACAAGAGTCTGAACAAGAAGAGATACAGCTTGAACAAGCAAATTCACTGTTCAACCCAAATGTCGAAGAGGTCAGTATTTCAGGTTCAATAGCGCCTGTATTTGCCATTCAATGGGCAATGATGAATAACGTTAAAGATTTAGCTCACCTTTGTTCACTCGAAGATGATTATTTTGACTATTTCGAACATCTTGGTGGCCCTGCAGCTTTCATGTCTTATAACGGCCTACAACTCTACTTGGAATCGCGTCAAGATCCTGAATGGGTAGAAAAGTTGGATCCAAATAAACAGTATTGGTGAACATGCCTCGCTACTAGTGAACACGTGTAAGCTCGATGATCGTGTCAAACACCCATTGTTAGTCCTTGTTTTATATAAAGATCTAAAAACAGAACCCTATAACAGTTAATTGTTGCAATTCGGTTAAATAGAGTGAAAACTTCAAGCATCTAAAACTATTTAATCACTGCAATCTTGCGGTGAGTAAGGAGTGAATTGTGCTTGCTGTTCTTCGTATAATTTTGGCTACGGTGTTTATTATTTTCACCACCCTCTGTGCTTTTGTTTACTGCTTGTTTAGCCCCAAGAATCCCAAGCATGTGTACGTTTTCTGTCGTTGGTTCAATCAGCTACAAAAGATCGTCGGTGTAAAACTGGTGCAGCGCGGCCTAGACAATGCGCCAACGTCAGAAAAAAGCGTATACATCTCTAACCACCAAAGCATATTAGACTTTGTGACTGACCCAGGGATGCTAAGGCCTCGTACCGTTTCTTTAGGCAAGCGTGATTTGTTGTATGTGCCTTTCTTTGGTCTGCTGTATTGGATCACCGGTAACATCATGATTAACCGTGAAGACAAGTCCAAAGCACGCGATACGATCAAGCAAGTGGCGGAAGCCATTCATCAGCGAGATCTGTCTGTTTGGGTTTACCCTGAAGGAACACGCAGTAAAGGGCGTGGACTATTGCCATTCAAAACAGGGGCTTTCCGGATGGCGATTGAAGCCGGCGTACCTATTACCCCAATGTGTACCAGCACCACGCACAATAAGATTGACCTCAACCGAGTTAATAATGGCATTGTGATAACCGAGATGCTTGAACCTATCGATGTGACTGGCTACAAGATCAGCGATGCGAGAGAGCTGGCCAATCGCTGTCACGCAATCATGGCAGAAAAAATAGCAGAGCTTGATGCCGAAGTAGCTCGTTTAGAGGCGCAACAAAATCCAGAGTTGGATTCAGACCGTTCTTCTACGCGTTAATAAGGTAGCCACAGAGGGAACAGGAGCTAACTCGCAACGAATACACTGAGTCATCGCTCAGTTACTTAAAAAGAGGCTCAACGATCGCAACTCTCACTGTTCTTGTTTTACTTGCTGGCGCTTATCCGCAAAATAAAAACAGGCGTTAACGGCTTTATAGAGCAATGGGAGTAAACGATGGAAGTGATTCACCATGGTGGCAAACATACTGTCACCGGATCTTGTCACGAATTAAGAGATTCGGGCCAAGCGGTGCTCATCGATTGTGGCCTTTTTCAAGGTTTAGATCTTCAAGGTAAAAAGCTTCAAGGGGAAGACGCACGCCCTCTTGATATTGAATTTGAAACGTCCCACCTTAACGCTCTGCTGCTGACTCATACTCACATTGATCATATTGGTCGATTACCTTGGTTACTCGCCAGTGGCTTTAACCAACCGATTTATTGCACTCAGGCGACGGCTGAACTCGCTCCTTTAATGATTGAAGACGGCTTAAAACTGCAAGGGCTCAGCCATAAACAATCCAAACTCATCCTTAAAAAAATTCATTCGTTGATTGCTCCCAAGCCTTATGGAGAGTGGTTTCCAATTGTCTCTAAACAGCAAAACGACGGAAGGGATCATCATAGGCCAAATACTCTGTATGCTCGTTTTCAAACTGCTGGGCATATCTTAGGCTCCGCCTATATTGAGCTTAAGTTACCAAACCAAGAAGTGGTGGTCTTTTCAGGCGACTTGGGCCCAAGTAACACGCCACTGCTGCCGGATCCAAAACCACCACAACAAGCCGATTACCTATTTATTGAATCCACTTATGGCACCAGCACGCACGACGATATTGCAACACGCTCTGAGCGTCTCAAAGCAATTATTGACCGTTCACTACTCGATGGTGGTGTCATCCTGATCCCGGCATTTAGTATCGGAAGAACACAAGAACTGTTGTTTGATATTGAAAACCTGATCTTTGAGCATCAACTCAGCGCCGATATTCCTATCATCCTCGATTCGCCTATGGCAGAGAAAGTAACGCGTTCATACCGACGCTTTAAAGAGTTATGGGATCAAGAAGCTAAACAGCGCCTAGAGCTGAAACGTCACCCACTCGCTTTTGAGCAATGCATTACCGTTGATGGGCATCGAATGCACAAAAAAATCGTCAATCGCCTGCGTTCGACAGGTGAACCCGCAATTGTGGTCGCAGCTTCTGGAATGTGTCAGGGCGGCAGGATAATGAACTACTTATCCGCCTTGCTTCCCGATAAACGAACCGATTTGATTTTAGCGGGCTATCAAGCACACGGAACGCTCGGGCGCGAGTTGCAACAAGGTAAAACACAGGTTTTTATTGATAACAAAGACGTTGAGGTTAATGCTCAAATTCATGGCATGTCTGGCTACTCGGCTCATGCCGATAAAGAGGATCTCAACCGATTTATAGCAGGAATTTCCGTTCCACCAAAAGAGCTGCATTTGATACATGGCGAACCAAATACTCAGTCTGAGTTCGCTCAAGAACTACAGGCGCGAGGGTTTGTGGTTGTTTGAAACACGCATCAAACTAGCCACTTTTACTCAGTAAACATTAAGGCCAGAATTATCGAGCCTTCAAAGGCACAGTTTCTTAGGCCTGCGAGATCACTCGATGAAGGTGATATATTCCAATCAAATCCATCTCGCCACTCATATATCAGCCGTTCATGCTAATCGGTTTTCACCGCTGTTTTTCTCGATTTTGTCTCTTCTGCATGGCTCAAATTTCCATTTTTGTATTAATCACTATTTATTCACTCTGCAAACGCCAACAAATACACACGGTTGCATATAAAGTTAAATGGAACGATTATCGAATTAGAACTAAGCGTTAACAAACCCCCTCTGTAACTTGCTTTATGTCACAGTAATCCTAATGCGCAGTTAAATAATTTAACACTTGGGTTACAAGTGAAGTATTGTGTTGTTCGAAAAACAATCATAAGCAAAACTAACAGGGAAAATACTCATGCAGTCATTCGTTGATTTTTTGAATGGAATAATCTGGAGCCCAGTACTTATCTACCTATGTTTAGGTGCAGGTTTGTTCTACTCCATCATGACTCGATTTGTTCAAATCCGTCACTTCTTTGAAATGTGGCGCTTGCTACTATCAGGTAAAAGCTCTGCAAAAGGCATCTCGTCTTTCCAAGCTCTTGCCGTTTCGCTATCTGGCCGTGTAGGTACAGGTAACATTGCCGGTGTTGCTGCCGCTATCGGTTTCGGTGGTCCGGGTGCAGTATTCTGGATGTGGGTTGTAGCCTTCTTTGGCGCCGCGACTGCTTACGCAGAATCTACGCTAGCGCAAATCTACAAAGAAGAAGACGAAGGCCAGTTCCGTGGTGGTCCGGCTTACTACATTGAAAAAGCGATGGGCCAGAAGTGGTACGCATGGATCTTCGCTATCTCAACTATTTTTGCATGTGGTATTTTGCTTCCAGGTGTTCAGTCAAACAGTATTGGTAATGCTGTAGAAGCTGCATTTGGTTCAGGCGACATGATTGAAACAGCTATCGGTACATTCAGTTTCGCTAAAATTTTCACTGGTACTGTTGTTGCTATCATCCTTGCTTTCATCATCTTTGGTGGTGTTAAACGTATTGCGAACTTCACACAAATTGTTGTTCCATTCATGGCATTGGCTTACATCATTATCGCGTTCGTTATCATCTTGCTAAACATCGGCCAAGTGCCAGCTGTTTTCGGAATGATTCTTGGCGATGCATTCACACCTATGGCGGGCTTTGGTGCTGCAATTGGTTGGGGTGTTAAGCGTGGTGTTTACTCAAACGAAGCGGGTCAAGGTACTGGTCCTCACGCGGCAGCAGCGGCAAATGTCGATCACCCAGCTCAGCAAGGTTTGGTACAAGCGTTCTCTATCTACATCGATACTCTTCTAGTATGTTCTGCTACAGCGTTCATGATCATCATCACTGGTGCTTACAACGTTCACGGCGGCGCTGAAGGCGTGTTCCTTGTTCAGAACCTAGCAGCAAACATTGGCGCGAATGGTCCTGTATTTACACAGCTTGCTATTGAAAGTGCGCTACCAGGCATTGGTAAGCCATTCATCGCATTTGCTCTGTTCTTCTTCGCATTTACAACGATTCTTGCTTACTACTACATCGCAGAAACGAATATTGCTTACCTACGTCGTACCATCAAGATCCCTGGCATGATGTTCGTACTTAAGCTTGTTCTTATCACTGCGGTTTTCTATGGCACAGTCAAAACAGCTAACCTTGCATGGGCAATGGGTGATGTTGGTGTTGGCTTGATGGCATGGTTAAACATCGTAGGTATTCTGATCATCTTCTTCATGTCGAAGCCAGCGCTTAAAGCACTTGCTGATTATGAAGAGCAACAGAAACAAGGCGTAACTGAGTACACATTTAATCCTGTAAAACTAGGTATCAAAGGTGCTACTTACTGGGAAGAGAAGTACAAGCGTAAAACAGGTAAGTCTCCTGAAGCAGAAGCTGCAGACACTAAACCTGTAGAGCAACCTTCAGCTTAAGCTTTCCTTAGCAAATAGATCGCTTTAACAAATAGCGCTATTAATAACGCATAAAAAAGGGGTTAGCCATTTCGGCTAACCCCTTTTGTTTTATTCATAACCAATAAACGGCTTATAACAAACTAACTGTTCCCGAGTTAGAGTATTAAGCAGCGATTTCTTGTGTTGCCATTTGAGGTGCTTTCTTCTCACCGATAGGCAGTACTGTGCGGCCGTACTCGTTGTTGATTACTTGTGCCATTGCAAAGTAGATAGCTGAAGCGCCACAGAAAATACCTTCAAAACCAGCGATAGTGCCGATTAGTTCACTGCCAGTGAAATCACGAGCTGCAAGTAGGAAGAACAGGATCGTTAGTGAACCGAATACTACTTGCTTCGCAACTGGGTAACATAGAGAACCGATGAACATGAAGCCTGTGAAGATGCCCCATAGTAGTAGGTACCAACCCATGAATGCAGCAGGGCTTGCTGGAAGACCCATGTAAGGCATCACGATCAAACCAACTAGAGATAACCAAAATAAGCCGTATGAAGTAAATGCTGTCGTACCGAACGTGTCACCACGTTTGAAACACATAGTGCCCACGATAACTTGGCTCAAACCACCGTAAAAAATACCCATTGCAAGAATCATAGAATCGATTGGGAAGAAACCTGCGTTGTGGATATTAAGAAGAATAGTGGTCATACCGAAACCCATTAAGCCTAGTGGCGCTGGGTTAGCTAGTTTGGTGGACATTGCGAATTTACCTTATTAAAGTGGTTGATTAAAAAAAAACGATAAAAATTATCAGAAAATTTTAATCTATAAACCGTACAACTAGGTAATCCAGTTATCGCAAACTAAGATTGTACAAATGATCTTATGGAAAATTAGTTTCATAACCAGCTTGTTTAATTCACCGAAACTATCAATAAACAGATTCCCTATCACGCTATAAAAAAGATGCGAGTAACGAGATACGAGATGCGAAAAAGTCTTTAGATTCGATTAAGCGGGATACGAAGAGCGTGTTTAGATTGAGTAAGCGAGAAACTAAATAGCAAACACGAGTAATAATAAGACGAGCTTTTCGTTACTCGTTTACTCGCATCCCGTATCTACTCATTAGAGCGTCATTCCAGAATCGAGGAACGAGATATCTGGAATCTGCCTTTCAATATATACACCAACAGTAAACGCGAGAGATTCCCTACTACGCTCATACCTCGCTATAGGGAATGACGGATAGAGTAAGGAATATGAGGTATAAAGTGACGAACGATAGGGAGCGAGCTTTTCGCTACTCGTTTACTCGCATCCCGTATCTAGTCTCTCATTTGTAATCTTAAATTACGCTTGTTGTGGTTTAGATTCAGATACTTGAGATTGAACTTCTGAAGAAGCGTTTTTACTCGCATCGCGTTTAGCTAACAGAGTCACAAGGATAAGTTGAGCAACAAGAGCGCCCAACACAACCAGTGCACTTCCAGTAAAGCCTGCCACTACAAAACTAACCAAAGCGATAGAGCCGTTCATCAACGCATAAGGAAGCTGTGTCTTAAAGTGTTCAAACTGGTCACACCCTGCCCCTGTTGAAGAAAGAATCGTTGTTTCAGAGATCGGTGAGCAATGGTCACCAAACAAACCACCAGACAACACAGCGCCAATTGCGACGAGTAGCGGTGCATCAATCGCAATCGCGGTTGGAATAACCAATGGCATCATTATCGCGAAGGTTCCCCACGACGATCCCGTTGCGAATGAAATAATCGCCGACAACAAAAAAGCGACCGCTGGTACTAACCAGTATGGAAAGCCGCTCTGTGCTTGCTCGGCGATATAGGCCGCTGCACCTAGCTCTTTACCGACTGTGCTTAACGCCCATGCCAATACTAAGATGATCGCTACGGGCATCATGTTTCCCATGCCTTTTAAATACACTGCAACACCATCAGACAGCTTTCTTACACCGTAGTAAGCCATTAGCGAGATCAAGGTAATCGCCGCAAAGAAATAAGCCGATGATAAAGCCGCTCTGAACGATGAACCCGCGACCTTTTGAAACGGGAAGCCTTGTGGAACTAACATGGCACACAACACCACCAGCATCACTAACAATGGAGCCCAAACAAAAGATGCCTTTGCATTTTTATGCGAGAATGGATTCAGTGAGTCGCTATTCACGCCAGTATCGATTCCCGCTTGGCAATCACGCTCGGCTTTTGCCATTGGCCCAAAGTCTAAACCTTTAACGGACACTAACGGGACTATGAAAATCGCTAGGAATGCGTAGAACTGAAAAGGAATCGCACCGATGAAGGCATCCCAATCAGACATGTTGACATTCAACGCCGTGAATTCTTTTTGAATCAGACTCATGATGTAAACGCCCCATCCAATGAAAGGGATAAGAATAGCAACGGGCGACGAGGTTGAGTCGATGATGAATGCTAGCTTCTGTCTTGAGAGTTTCAGTTTATCGAAAAGGGGACGAAAAACAGGGCCAACAATTAAAGGGGTGCCTAAGTCTGAGAAAAATATAACGATTCCACCCAACCATGCTGAGATTTGAGATTGGCATTTGTTGCTTACCCATTGAGTAACACGCTTGGCAAATGCAACGCCACCACCTGATTTCTCCATCAGAGCAACAAAGCCACCGATGAACACCAACAGCATGATCACACCTGCGTTGTAGCTGTCGGTAAGTTGAGGGACTAGGTAACCTTTAACCATAGTACCAAACGTATCAAGCGGGTTAAGTTCGCTAAACATACCAGTGAGCATTGCCACACCACTCAGCACACCTGCAAATAGGCCTATCACTACATTCCTTGTCGCCAACGACAACACCAAAGTAATCACAATGGGGATGAGTGACGTGATATCTGTCTGTTCCATAGGTACACCTTAACCCTAAAATAAAAAGAATAAATATAAATTAAATTTGAATATAAATTCACAATCACTATTTGTACAGAACTTTATCCTCTAACTGAATAATTAGTCTTTAAATGCGC
Organism: Vibrio sp. L5-1; assembly: GCF_021728315.1. Lineage (NCBI taxonomy): Bacteria > Pseudomonadati > Pseudomonadota > Gammaproteobacteria > Vibrionales > Vibrionaceae > Vibrio > Vibrio sp. L5-1. The sequence continues at coordinate 1,141,117 of NZ_JAKKCQ010000002.1, forward strand.
TTCAACATAGCCAAATAGACCAATAGCCCTCCTTAGATAGCCAAGTTCGAAACGAAAAAAAGCCGAAAGTAGAAACTTTCGGCTTTTGATTATTTGTATCATAATGGTCGTACTACTGAACTCGTCGGTTAGACCGATTTTCAGTATTCAGACGATCAATTACAGCTAATTTCATCCCAGAACCAATTCGACTGAACAGGGCTTTCCCATACACCTGGGCCGTTTTTAGCCACGAAACACTTGCCGTTATGCGTCACTTTATCACCGTTACTCACTTGGCTAACGCCCGCTTGCCATGTGATAAACACCGATGGGTCAACGACGACAGGCGGTTCTGTGATTGGTGGGTCAACAGGTGTTGGGTCTACCGGAGTAGGATCGACAGGTGCAGGGTCAACTGGCGATGGATCTGTCACGGGTGGAGTTGGCTCTCCAGCAACCAATTTCCAAGGGCCGCCATTGGCAGGGTCATCCCCTTGTGTCCACCATTTCGCTTCGTAGGTTGCACCGTTGTGAGTAACTTGGTCTCCAGCGTTGTAAACCTTGGTCGCACTCCAACCGTTACCACCGGGATCAGTACCAGGGTCTACCGGATCAAGCTTGTCGACCACTTTCACTTCAGGCCAGCTCGCATGAGATCCATAAAAATTGGTCACACACTTCTCGTAATCGCCAGCCACCAACGCAGAATAAGCGGTTTGGAAGCCCACAAGCTCACATTCAAATGAGTAGCCTTCTGGGCGGTCTGAGTAGTATTTCCAGTTTCCATCCCAGTTGGTGTACAACACATCGGTCGCGCCGTTGAGATTCAAGCTTCCGTAAGGCGTTTGCTGCCAACAAGTATTGGCTTCATCCGCTTCTACAGGAATTTCATCGTGCGCCGCTAACCCTTCCCAGTAACGAATACGGTTAACGGGTTGGCCTTTGTCCTTATTCTGTTCACCACATTCAATCCCACCGTTGATCACATTAATGGTGGTACCAAAGCCATAACCAATACCCGCATCCAATTCTCGCTGAGAAGGTGTCCAAGTACGGTCGATCACGTGCAGCATTGCTGGTTTAGGGGCTTGAGGCGTAAGGAAGAACCAGATAGCAGAAGCCAAGTTCAACCAAGAATCCGCCACTAACCGCGGGTTATTCAATAGAACCGTCGCATCACCATCAAACATCACTTCCGAGAACGCACCGTAGTTAAAATGGTAAGAAAGCTGTTTAGCACCACGTCCGAAGTAACCCTGCCCCGCGGCACATGGCCAACGTGCATTCTGCCAATCGTTCTGACCACAACCCGTGGTGTAACCTTCTTGCCCTTCAGACCAACCCATTTCGCGAACATGCACCAGCGCTTGCTGCCACTCTTCGAGAGCTAATGGGTTATCAGAGGTATTGTCTATCGCGATGTGACCGCCCGTCTCTTGAGAGAAGTGAGCAAAAGCGGTGATGATGGATTTTTTACAGATGGCGTCGGAATCACGACCATCGCTGTACTCTCCACAGAAAGCTGGGAATTTACCGATCGCACGTAAGAAGCGAGTGTAGGTGTATTCTGGCGCTGCCATCTGAGTGAGAAAGTCCCATTCAGATTGAGGGAATACACGCTCAACCCGTTTTACGTTCTCAGGGTTGGAAGGTGAACCGGGTTCAATCGCTTCAACGATGGTGTTCGAACGAGTTTGTAAAGCTTGTGACCAGATCGCATACATAGGATCCGAGGTTTTTGCTTGTTCAGCGGCTTGTAATGCCGACTTTTCAACAAGGTAACCATTCGGGTTTTGCGGATCAGGTTGAATGTTCAAAGACGCATGACTTTGTGCTGCTAAGGTGCAGCCCAGTACTGTCGCCAAATATTTGATTTTTAACATGATGGATTCTCTTATCTGTCCTTAATAAGTCCATCAAAGAGTATGTGGCACATGGGAAATAGCCTAGCTGTTGCGGTATGAATTTATAAAAATTGCGAGTGATAGTTTTATGTATAGTTAAACACAACAGTGTGTCTCATAGGTTATTGAGGTGATATCTAGTTTCCAACTGATTTGGTGTTTAGTTGTCAGCTATAAGCTTTTAATACCCTGAGTCAGAAAGAAAAAAGCCCCGAACAAGTTCGAGGCTTAAGAGCTTAATCAAAACTGGTTAAATCTCTAAGAGATTATTCCCACTCGATAGTTGCTGGTGGCTTACCAGAAATATCGTAAACAACACGCGAAATACCGTTAACTTCGTTGATAATACGGTTAGAAACCTTACCTAGGAAGTCGTATGGTAGGTGTGCCCAGTGAGCAGTCATGAAATCGATAGTTTCTACTGCACGTAGAGATACAACCCAATCGTACTTACGGCCATCGCCCATTACGCCAACTGAACGTACAGGTAGGAATACCGTGAATGCTTGAGACACTTTGTGGTAAAGGTCAGCAGCATGAAGCTCTTCAATGAAGATAGCATCAGCACGACGCAGTAAATCACAGTACTCTTTCTTCACTTCGCCAAGTACACGAACACCTAGACCTGGACCCGGGAATGGGTGGCGGTAAAGCATATTGTATGGAAGACCAAGCTCTAGGCCGATCTTACGTACTTCATCTTTAAACAGTTCACGTAGAGGCTCAACAAGGCCCATTTCCATATCATCAGGAAGGCCACCAACGTTGTGGTGAGATTTGATTACGTGTGCTTTGCCAGTCTTAGATGCTGCAGACTCGATTACGTCTGGGTAGATAGTACCCTGAGCAAGCCATTTAGCATTCTTCAGTTTCTTAGACTCTTCGTCGAAGATATCTACGAATACGTGACCGATGATCTTACGTTTCGCTTCTGGTTCAGCTTCGCCTTCCAGAGCGTTAAGGAAACGATCTTCAGCATCAACTTTAATGATGTTAAGGCCGAATTTGTCACCAAACATGTCCATAACCTGCTCGCCTTCGTTTAAACGAAGAAGGCCGTTATCAACAAATACACATGTTAGTTTGTCGCCGATAGCGCGGTGAGCAAGCATCGCAACTACAGATGAATCAACACCACCAGAAAGACCAAGGATGACTTCGTCGTCACCTACTTGCTCTTTAATACGTGCAACTGCATCTTCAATGATAGACGCTGAAGTCCACAGACCTTCACAACCACACGCGTTAAGAACGAAGTTCTCAAGCATTTTTAGGCCGTTTTTAGTGTGCGTTACTTCTGGGTGGAATTGAACACCGTAGTATTTCTTATCTTCGTTTGCCATTGCTGCGTATGGGCAAGTGTCTGTCTCTGCGATTTTTGTAAAATCAGCAGGGATTTCAACCACTTTGTCACCGTGGCTCATCCAAACATCTTGAGTCGTCTCAAGGTCAGCGAAAAGTGCAGATTCACCCGTTACTTGTACTGCTGCGTAGCCGAACTCGCGCTCAGTAGACGTTGCTACTTTACCGCCAAGTTGCTCAGCCATCGTTTGCATGCCGTAGCAGATACCGAAGACAGGAACACCTGAATCAAATACGTACTGAGGTGCACGTGGAGAATTCTCTTCCGTAACACTTTCAGGGCCACCAGATAGGATGATACCGTCTGGATTGAATTCACGAATATCCGCTTCTTCTACGTCCCAGCTCCAAAGTTCACAGTAAACACCGATCTCACGAATACGACGAGCTACTAGCTGTGTGTATTGAGAACCGAAGTCCAGAATTAGAATACGTTGGTCATGAATATTTTTAGTCATTGTAAGCAGTCTTATTGGCTATGTGATAAAACGGAGGCGAGTTTACTCACCTCTGATTAACTCTTCAAGAAATAAAGCAAACGTTTTCGTTGGTTATCTTTAACCACGTGCTTTGAGAAAATCGGACTTTTAACAAAACAGACGGTAGATAAAATAATGTGCCGACTAAATCAGCACATTATTCAAACGTTTGGACGTATTATTAACCTAAACGGTAGTTAGGTGCTTCTTTCGTGATTTGAACATCGTGTACGTGAGATTCTTTCATGCCCGCACCAGAGATACGAACAAACTCAGCTTTAGTACGCATATCTTCAACAGTTGCAGAACCCGTTAGGCCCATGCTTGAGCGTAAGCCGCCCATCTGTTGGTGAACGATCTCTTTTAGACGACCTTTGTATGCGATACGACCTTCAATACCTTCTGGAACAAGCTTGTCTGCAGCGTTGTCAGATTGGAAGTAACGGTCAGAAGAACCTTGAGACATAGCGCCAAGAGAGCCCATACCACGGTAAGACTTGTAAGAACGACCGTTGTAAAGGATAACTTCACCCGGTGCTTCTTCAGTACCCGCGAACATTGAACCAACCATCACACAAGATGCGCCAGCAACGATAGCTTTACAGATATCGCCAGAGAAGCGAATGCCGCCATCTGCGATTACTGGAATACCGTATTCGTTAGCCACTTCAGCTGCGTCTGCGATTGCTGTTACTTGAGGAACACCAACACCAGTAACGATACGAGTCGTACAGATTGAACCCGGGCCGATACCTACTTTAACCGCACTAACACCCGCTTCGATAAGAGCACGAGCGCCAGCGCCAGTTGCTACGTTACCACCGATGATTTGTAGATCAGGGTATGCAGCACGCGTATCACGGATACGGTTAAGTACGCCTTCAGAGTGACCGTGTGAAGAGTCGATAAGTAGAACGTCTACGCCAGCTTCAACAAGAGCAGCAACGCGCTCTTCGTTACCAGCACCAGCACCAACAGCTGCACCTACACGTAGGCTGCCGCGCTCATCTTTACAAGCGTTTGGTTTACGTTCTGCTTTATGGAAATCTTTCGCAGTGATCATTCCAGTTAGTTGGAAGTCATCATTTACAACAAGAACTTTTTCAACACGCGCTTCGTGCATTTTCTCTTGAACTTCTTCACGAGTTGCACCTTCTTTAACAGAAGCAAGGCGAGCTTTAGGCGTCATTACTACGTCAACTTTCTTAGAAAGGTCAGTCACAAAGCGAACGTCACGGCCAGTAATAATACCAACAAGTTCGTTTGTTTCAGTAACAACAGGGAAACCGGCGAAGCCGTGTTTTTGAGTAAGGGCTACAACATCAGCGATTGTCGCGTCAGGGTTTACAGTCACAGGGTGAGAAACCACACCTGCTTCGTAAATTTTAACCTGGCGAACCATTTCAGCTTGCTGTTCAATAGACATGTTCTTATGAATGAAGCCTATTCCGCCTTCTTGTGCCAGTGCAATCGCTAGGCGAGCTTCTGTCACAGTATCCATCGATGCAGAGATCATTGGGATGTTTAGGGAAATATTCTTCGTCAGCTGAGTGCGAAGATCAGCTGTATTAGGGAGAACGGTGGAGTGTGCTGGCACTAGCAGTACGTCGTCGAATGTCAGCGCTTCTTTGGCAATTCTTAGCATTTGCAATATCTCACAATAATAGGAGTAAAAAGAAACAATCCAATCTCATCGTTTCGCCTAATGAGGGCAGCCAATTAAGGAAAATCAAACTGCATTTGGATTAGATATTGCGGACGGATTATACGGCCAACGAAATCGCTTGGCTACACATTTTTTGTATTTTTAATTTGCATTTACCCCCTTGCTATGTATTATATTGCCGCTATCTTCCATACTCACGCCCTGTGAGATTCCAAGAAAGACCTTCCTTCAAGGAAAGATAGTGCTTCTATGACTAATCCAAACATCTTTACTGTTTCTCGCCTCAACTCAGAGGTTCGTCTCCTATTAGAAAACGAAATGGGAATAGTCTGGCTCGTTGGTGAAATCTCAAATTTCTCTGCACCTGTCTCTGGTCACTGGTACCTCACGCTTAAAGACTCTCGCGCTCAAGTTAAGTGCGCTATGTTTCGTGGCAATAACCGTCGTGTGACTTTTAAGCCTCAGAACGGTAATCAAGTTCTAGTCAAAGCTCGTCTTTCTCTTTATGAGCCACGTGGTGACTATCAACTAATCATTGAAAGCATGCAGCCAGAAGGTGATGGTAAACTTCAGCAAGAGTTTGAAAAGCTGAAGATGAACCTCGCTGCAGAAGGGCTATTTGCTCAGTCCAGTAAACAAACTCTGCCAGAACATCCTAAGTGCGTTGGTGTCATCACCTCGAAAACCGGCGCAGCCCTCTTCGATATTCTCGATGTACTGAAAAGACGCGACCCGTCATTGCCAGTCATCGTGTATCCAACCATGGTACAAGGTGAAGGAGCTTCGATTCAGATCGCTCAAGCGATTGGACGTGCCAATGAGCGCAACGAATGTGATGTATTGATCGTGGGGCGTGGCGGCGGTTCATTAGAAGACTTATGGTGCTTCAATAACGAGATCGTTGCTCGCACCATTGCAGCAAGTCAGATCCCGATCATCAGCGCCGTTGGCCACGAAGTTGATGTCACTATCGCCGATTTCGTCGCAGATATGCGTGCTCCAACGCCATCAGCAGCCGCTGAATTGGTTAGCCGTGACAATAGTCATAAAGAACAAGCTTATGCCTCTAAACGTGCTCGTTTAGTGAGTGCGATTCGTCATGTGTTAATCAAACAAGCGCAATCAACTCAAACGTTGAAATACCGCTTAGAGAAACAACACCCGAGCTACCAACTGCAAAAGCAGAGTCAGCAGCTTGATGACTTAGACATGCGTTTGCGTCGTGGTATGACTCAATACTTAAAGCAGCATGCACAGCGTGTTGAGCGTAAGCAGCACCAACTTCAGCTGAACTCACCAGTAAAGCGCCTTGGTGAACAAAAACTGCATCTGCAACGTTCAGAGCAAAAGCTATTGGATGCAATGGATAAAACACTGCTAACCACTCGCCACCAGCTAGCCATGGCTGCCGAGAAGTTAGAGACCGTTAGTCCACTTGCAACCCTAAAGCGTGGCTACAGCATTACTCATTCAGCATCGAGCAAGACCGTGTCATCGATTAATGATGTTGAGGTGGGTGAAGTGATCACCACTCAAGTTGAAGATGGCGTGATTGAATCGCAAGTGACAACAAGAGTCGCGAAGAGCGAGCTTTAGATTCAACTAGGACGTTAAAAATCATTTAAAACCAGAAAGCCCTATCGAATAATCGACAGGGCTTTTTTGTATCTACTGGCTTCAAAAGAAACGACCTGATTCAAATCCTACTCAGCCGTAGAAGGCTCCTTCATGGTGAGCATCCCTTCCGTCACAATAAAGTTGATGATGAAATCTAAGCCTTGGCTCTCTTTTAGGTTGGTGAACACATATGGCTTGGTTGGTCGCATGCGCTGCGTGTCTTGCTCCATTACCTCAAGCGACGCTCCAACATACGGCGCTAAATCGATTTTATTGATAACCAACAGATCCGATCGTGTAATACCCGGCCCGCCTTTACGTGGGATCTTCTCCCCTTCCGCCACATCGATTACATAGATAGTAAGGTCGGCTAATTCAGGACTGAACGTGGCACTCAGGTTGTCACCACCGCTTTCGACGAATACCACATCGAGGTTCTTGTGTAACTTAGCCAGCTCTTCTACTGCCGCGAGGTTCATCGAGGCATCTTCACGAATCGCAGTGTGCGGACAGCCACCCGTTTCTACACCAATAATACGATCCGGTTCTAGAGCCTCTGCTCGCGTAAGTATCTTGGCATCTTCTTGGGTGTAGATGTCGTTGGTTACCACCGCAATGTTGAGCTTGTCGCGAATCGCTTTACATAGCACTTCTAATAACGCTGTTTTACCAGAGCCTACCGGGCCGCCAATACCAATTCGAAGGGGTTGCTTATAACTTTCCATTGTCTACTTCCTTATATTCTTTTTGCTACATCGCTCGTGCTAACCGCTACGAACGAAATAGTCGCGTATATTGTGTTTCGTGCAGTGAGCTCGCTAATGCCATCGAAGGCGAAAAGCTGCCTATCATCCAATCTTCTATCGTGCGTGCTTTCTCAATGATCTCGGGAAACGTGTTGGTGATATTAATCAATGCCAACTGCCCATCGGTTTGTCCCAAAGGCACCAGTTTCACGCCTGCGGTAACGATATTTTCAAGCCAGCTCCATAAGTAACCTTGCTTGAGACTTTCTAAATCAATGCCCCAATGCTGAGCCGCCATACACATGCCCAACAATTGGTTTGGATGACTATCAACAGAATCCACCAGCGAAATATCGATATCTAAGCGCTTCAACAAGGTGTTCAATGCATGCCCGCGCTGCTTTTCTTCCGCTCGTAATTCACTGGTTTCGCGGCTTGAGTATAAGTAGTTACACCAATGCTCAATCTCATCGATTTCACCCTTTTCTAGAGCATGATAAAGACGCTCTAAGATGGGTAATTCCAAGGTCGCGACACTGGAACTGACAATGGTATTAAGCCACTGTTCCATGCTATCGCGATTGGTTACCCACCCCGCTTCAACCGCTAACTCTAAGCCTTGCGAATAAGTGAAACCACCAATCGGCAACGATGGACTGATCAATTGAAAGAGACGATAAATGGCGACATTTTCTGTTGTGGTCATACTCTTGCTCTCTGTCTTCTAGAATCAAAAAGTTCGAGAGCTTACGCGCCTAACAGCAATAGTGCGCTTGCTGAAGCCACACCGACCGACATCCATTTAGAGTAAACCGCGCGGCCAACAAAAGTACCGATAACCATTAATGCCAGAGCACTGATGCTCATACCGGTTGCAAATTGAGTCAGATTGCTCGCGGCTTCAACACCGTGTGCGTAACCATGGAAAAACAGCATAGCAATAGAAGCGACTAATACGCTGTTTACACGCTTGGTTGATGGTGAGAACACGTGCCATAAACATAAGCTGACGACGAACAGAGAAGCGATAATGGCTGGCTCAACAATTACAGAGAAACCTAAGGCTTGGCCTGCAATAAGCCCTACCACTAAAGACGCCAATCCACCGCCAATCAGAGCGGCTTTTATCTTGGTTGAAAACGACAGTGCGCCAATTAATAGACCAAAAGCGATCAGCATGATCAGGTGATCCATACCAGTCACAGGGTGAGTTAAGCCAGACATAAACGAGTGAGACTCATGAACCGAGTGCGCTCCATGCCCTGGGTGAGCTAAAGCCAATGTTGATGTTGTTAGAGAAGCTATTGTGAAAGTGCATAAGCCTGCAGCTGTTTTAAAGTTCATCGCGAGTTCCTTGCTTTATACCAATCGTAGTAAATAATTGCTCACCCTAGCTTGCTAAAATGCTCGATAACTGCGTTATAATTTTTGATTGTAGAATAACTACTTATCGAAAAATTATGCCTTGTTCTCAAGCCTTTTTTCTGCGCTATTGTTGATCACTTACTTACTATGATTGGTATTATTGTTATTAATATCGTTGGTGTTTAAATCAATGTTTTTTTGAGTCATCAATGACTCGATTAATGATGGTGATGATGACCACCTGAGCGACCGCCATAAGCGCCGCCTTCTGGTTCAAACGGTTGTTTCTCGGTAGTCACTTTAGCGCCTAAGCCTTCAACCATTTCATCCAAAACATGGTCGTGTTGATAACGAACCCAGCCCGCTTCCACCTGCAACGGAACATGTCGGTTGCCAAGGTGGTACGCCACTCGCGTTAACAGGAGCAGGTCTTCACAGTAAACCGTCGAAACGGTTTCAGGTGCCGCTTTCACTTCCACGACCAAGCCGCATTCACTTGAGAGTTGTTCACCGCCACGCAAGATATGACCTCGTGGTAGAAACAGCCCTGCATTGCGCCCGTCATCGAGCATCACCTTAAGACGGCTTTTGATGCGGCTATCGATCGGTAGGCTCAAGTAGCCGTCCGGTGCATTTTGTATTTGAGTATTCAGTTGAGTCAGTTCAATCATGCTATTACCTCAATCTCCTTGTGAGATTTATAACGTTTAAATTAGGAGTCTTCAGCTCAGAGTTAAAATGAGCCCCCTCAGCTAAGCCTTAAAACAAGAGCCTTCAGCCGAGCTCTTAAAATAGAAAGTATCGCTGAGCCATTGGCAGTTCCTCAGCAGGCTCACACGTCAGTAATTCACCATCGGCGCGCACTTGGTACGTCTGAGAATCCACCTCAATCTTCGGCATCCAATCATTGAGTTTCATGTCGGCTTTGCTGATGTTTCTGCAGTTGCTCACTACGCCAATCAAGCTCTGCAGACCCAACTGCTTATCAATGTTCTGCGCTTTGGCTTCCTTAGAGACAAACAACATCGATGTGTTCTGACACGCCTTGCCATAGCTACCAAACATAGAGCGATAGTGAACTGGCTGAGGGGTTGGGATAGAAGCATTGGGATCACCCATCGGCGCCATGGCGATCATGCCGCCTTTCAAAATCACACTGGGTTTCACACCAAAGAAAGCGGGCTTCCACAACACTAAGTCAGCTAATTTCCCCGCTTCAATAGAACCGATTTCATGCGACATGCCATGAGTAATCGCAGGGTTGATGGTGTACTTAGCGACGTAACGTCTTAGACGGAAGTTATCGCTGTAGTCAGAATCTTCTTTTAGGCTGCCACGCTGTACTTTCATCTTGTGCGCAGTTTGCCAAGTTCGAGTTATTACTTCACCCACTCGCCCCATCGCTTGAGAATCCGAAGCGATCATAGAGAACGCGCCTAAATCATGAAGAATGTCTTCAGCGGCAATGGTTTCACGACGAATACGCGACTCGGCGAACGCCACATCTTCAGCAATAGACGGGGAAAGGTGGTGACATACCATCAACATGTCCAAATGCTCATCGACGGTGTTTATGGTGTAAGGTCGTGTTGGGTTAGTTGAAGAAGGCAGAACGTTCGGCTCACCTGCAGCACGAATAATATCAGGAGCATGACCACCGCCCGCACCTTCGGTGTGATAGGTATGAATCACGCGGTCGCCGATTGCGCCAAGTGTCGATTCAACAAAGCCAGATTCATTCAAGGTATCGGTATGAATCGCAACTTGTACGTCCATCTCGTCAGCAACGCTCAAGCAGGTATCGATTGACGCAGGTGTGGTTCCCCAGTCTTCGTGTAACTTCAAACCGACTGCGCCTGCGGCGACTTGTTCACGTAGAGCTTCCGGTTGGCTGGCATTACCCTTACCGAGCAAACCAAAGTTCATTGGGAATTGATCGAGTGATTCCAGCATGCGGTGCATGTTCCAAGGCCCCGGCGTACATGTGGTTGCGTTGGTACCCGTATTTGGCCCAGTGCCACCGCCAATCATGGTTGTCACACCCGACGCTAGCGCTTCTTCAATTTGTTGCGGGCAAATAAAGTGGATGTGTGAATCAATGCCACCTGCCGTCAGAATAGAGCCTTCACCCGCTAAAATTTCGGTGCCCGGACCAATCACAATATCAACACCCGGTTGAACATCTGGGTTACCCGCTTTGCCTAATGCCAGAACTCGCCCACCTTTAATTGCGACATCGGCTTTCACGATGCCCCAGTAGTCTAATACAATCGCATTAGTGATCACCAAATCTGGAGTTTCGGCACTTGGACGTTGGCTTTGCCCTTGTCCATCACGGATAACTTTACCGCCGCCGAACTTCACTTCGTCGCCGTATACGGTGTAATCCTTTTCAACTTCTAGCCATAAATCGGTGTCAGCAAGACGCACTCGGTCTCCAACTGTTGGCCCGAACATTTCGGCGTAAGCCTGTCTGGATATCGTCGCCATGATCAATCCTTTGTTGTTTTAATTATTTCCGTGAAGAGCGCTTAAAGCTTGCCCATCACCTTTCCTTGGAAGCCATAGATCTCTAATTTACCGGCGTAACGCACTAACTCGACGCTGCGCGACTGACCCGGCTCAAAGCGGGTTGCAGTACCAGCAGGAATATTGAGTCGAAAGCCTTTAGTGGCTTCTCGGTCAAAGATCAGCGAAGGGTTTGCTTCATAGAAGTGGTAATGAGAGCCAATTTGAACAGGACGATCGCCAATGTTTTGCACCTTAACGGACGTCGTCTCACGGCCTTCATTTAAGGTGATGTCACCGGGAGCGGTTTCTACTTTGCCGGGAACGAATCCTGAGTATTTTTTTGTGGAACCAGCCATATTACTTCTCCCTACACGATAGGTTCATGAACGGTCACCAACTTGGTGCCATCAGGAAAAGTGGCTTCGACTTGTACATCAGGGATCATAGAAGGGATCCCCTCCATAACGTCATCGACAGTAAGCAGTGTGCGTCCAAAATCCATCAACTCTGAAACGGTTTTACCCTCGCGGGCACCTTCGAGAATGGCACTGCTGATCAGTGCAATAGATTCTGGATAGTTGAGTTTTAAGCCTTTTTGTTTGCGCTGCTGTGCCAGCATTCCTGCGCAGAAGATAAGTAGCTTATCTTTTTCTCTTGGTGTTAATTCCATTTAGACGCCCGCTGTTAGTGTTGTTTTCTTATTGCTCAGAAACACATGAGCAGTAAGTGGGATTCAATCACAGCAAGCTTGAAAAAATGTACCGAGGGCCGGAAGTCGCCCTCGGTACAAATAGGGCTAATCGCTAAGTCGCCCAAATCCTTGGTAAATCAGGAGTCGTACCACACAAATGAGAGCGAGTTGCTTGCCATATCTGACCAAAGGCTTGGAGGATGTCTTCACTCCAATTACCCAAGGCTCGCACCACAATCAATCCCTCGATTTGCGTCGCACCCATTATTAATGTGGGCTCATTCGGCATTTTCGATGTAACTGATTGCTGTGAAGCTTGCTGTGTAATAGATAAGAGCAAGCTCTGTACCAACTCTAAATCTTGCTTCTCATTTGACGTAATATAAAAGGTACCCATCATTGAAAAATCAAGTAACCCCATATTTATCATGAGCTTATCGCCACCATGAAAATTAAAACCTTCGGTGAGAAGCCTTTGATTATCAAGATAGATTTCCGTTTTCCCAACAAGGTGACCATGCTCGAATCCCTCATTCTGTGCAGGTCGCCCAAAACAGTGCATCTCCCAACCCCAAAACTGTGCACCCTTTTCTAGCCGAATTTCAGTGTCTAAACGTACGTGTGCATTAGGGAAAAAAATGTTCTCTTGCGGCATCCATTCTAAGCGTGCATCTTTCTTCACTCGCAGTGTCTGCTTCTGCTTGGCGTACTTATTATTAGAACGATAAAACTTGGTCGCACCGGGTGTGGTGATCAACGCATGTGCACCGCTTTCGATGGTCGCTTCAATATTGAGTGTGTCACCACCTACGACTCCGCCGGGGGGATGAAGTAAGTAGGTGTGACACGTTTCCCCATCAGGATACAAGGGGCGTTGCACCGCAAGCGGACCAGACTGCTGACGATTCTTTAAAACGGTTTTATCACCACGGTCAACAAAGGTGAGGTTTAAGCTCGCCTGCCAACCGTCTCGGATATCTTGTTCGATGGTTTCATTCAGAGACAAAGCCTCGGTTAGAGAAGCGTCCCTTTCTTCGCTCAAAGAAAATAAAGCACTCATACGGTCAGGTACTCCTTGATCAAGGACTCATTAAGCCCTTTCATTTCACCTTCTGCTACCTGACGCCCACGGTCGAGAATACAAAAACGGTCACCGACCTTTCTCGCAAATGGTAGCTTCTGCTCAACAAGCAGAACCGTGAGTCCCATCTTCTCGTTGAGCATACGAATGATGTCGCCAATCTCTTGCACGATATTGGGCTGAATACCTTCTGTCGGTTCATCCAAGATCAATAGCTTAGGATTAACCACCAACGCACGACCAATCGCGAGCTGTTGTTGCTGACCACCAGATAAGTCGCCACCACGTCGATGCAGCATCTCTTTTAATACAGGGAAGATATCGAAGATAAACTCTGGGATCTTACGGTCACCCTTGTCGCGAATCGGCAAACCGACTTCTAGATTTTCTTGCACAGTAAGCATCGGAAAGATCTGACGTCCCTGCGGCACATAACCGATTCCTTGGCGAGCACGATCTTCGGCATCGGTTTTCAAAAGCGATTCACCCGATAACGAAATGTCACCACTTTTGACTTTAACTAGCCCCATGATGCATTGCAGAAGAGTCGTTTTACCAACGCCATTGCGTCCCATCAATACCGTGCATTTGCCTTCTGGGATCTGCATGTCTAAATCCCACAAGGTGTGGCTCTCACCGTAATATTGATTAACTGATTTAACCTCTAGCATCCTATTCTCCGAGATAAACTTGTTTAACTTCTGGGTGAGCCTGCACTTGATCCATAGTGCCTTCGGCCAACACATGACCTTGATGAAGCACGGTGACATGGCTTGCAATGGAGCGCACGAAGTCCATATCGTGTTCGACTACCACAACCGAGTGCTTGCCTGCTAGTGAGTTAAGTAACTCAGAGGTACGGTCCATCTCTTGGTGAGTCATGCCTGCAACGGGCTCATCCACCAGCAACAGCTTGGGGTTTTGCATCAATAACATGCCGATCTCTAACCACTGTTTCTGACCGTGAGACAGGTTACCTGCCAAATTCGCCGCTTCGTCTTTTAAATGAATCAGCTCAAGTACCGAGGTCAGTTTGTCTTTCTGCTCACCAGACATCACAGCAATGAAAGTTGCCCACACTGAGCGGTCACCGGCCATCGCTAACTCAAGGTTCTGCCACACGGTTAAACACTCAATCACGGTCGGTTTTTGGAACTTACGCCCAACGCCTGCATTAGCAATTTCAGCTTCGTTCATCTTGAGTAGATTGATGTTCGAACCTAGCCACACTTCACCAGTGTCCGGCTTAGTTTTCCCTGTGATGATGTCCATCATGGTGGTTTTACCTGCGCCATTAGGACCGATGATGCAGCGAAGCTCTCCCTCTTTGATGTAAAGGTTCAGATCGTTTATCGCTTGGAAACCATCGAAGCTTTTGTTAACGCCTTCTACATACAACAGCACGTTATGACGGGTATCGATGGCGGGATGAATATCGGGTTTGAGGTAATCAAAGACTTGGTCTCGACGAGTGAACGCCTGAACCGATTCCTTTACGCTATTAAATGTGGTCATGCGATCACCTCCTTGGCTTTGTGCTGATCATCCTTATCTTTATCTTGGTTTTTCCCATTCGATGCCTTGCGCAGCTGCCGCCACTTTTCACTGACAAAACCAATCACACCTTGTGGGAAGTACATGGTCGAAAGAACGAATAGCCCACCCAGAGCAAATAACCACACCTCTGGGAACTCAACCGTAAACCAGCTCTTGGCGTAGTTGATGATCAGAGCCCCAACAATGGCACCAAACAGAGTGGCACGACCGCCTAATGCAACCCAAACCACAATCTCAATCGAGTTAAGCGGGGCAAATTCTCCCGGGTTAATGATACCAACTTGAGGGACATATAAAGCCCCAGCAATACCCGCGATAACAGCAGAAAGAACGAAGACCCACAGCTTGATGCCATCGACGTCGTAGCCCATAAAACGAGTACGTGATTCCGTATCACGAATCGCTAATGCCACACGACCTAATCGACTGGTCACCACCATACGACAAGCGATGTAGCTGAGAATAAGCGCAATACCAGTCGCGACAAACAGACCTATCTTGACCGCATCACTCTGCAAGCTCAGACCTATGATGTCTTTGAAGTCTGTCAGTCCATTGTTACCACCAAAGCCCATCTCGTTGCGGAAAAATGCCAGCATCAATGCGTAAGTTAACGCCTGAGTCATGATAGAAAGGTAAACCCCTGATACGCGAGAGCGGAAAGCAAGGTAACCAAACAAGTAAGCCAATGCGCCCGGCACCAACACCACCATTAAGCACGCGAACCAGAACTGATCAAAACCCTGCCAGAACCACGGCAACGCCGACCAATCAAGGAACACCATAAAGTCAGGCAGGATTGGATCACCATAAACCCCACGGTCACCAATCTGACGCATTAAGTACATGCCCATCGCATAACCACCAAGCGCAAAGAAAGCACCGTGGCCGAGGCTCAAGATTCCGAGATAGCCCCACACAAGATCGAGCGCCAACGCCAACATTGCGTAGCTCAGGTATTTACCCATCAGCGAGATAGTGAAAGTCTCGACATGGAGCGGGTGCCCACTTGGTAACATGGTGTTAGCCAGTGGGATAAGAATGACGGCCGCAAGAATGGCAAGGATGGTCAGTTGGCCACCTTTGTCACCACGCATTGCCGAAAGTACAAATGATTTTGACTGCATGATGTTGTCCTTAACCTTCAGCCGCACGACCACGTTGCGGGAAGAGTCCGCGTGGGCGTTTTTGAATAAATAGAATGATGAAAACCAGTACCAGAATTTTGGCGAGAACCGCACCAGCCCATGGTTCTAAAATCTTATTAAATAAGCCAAGGCTGAGCCCTGCGACTAGTGTGCCCCATAGGTTGCCAACCCCGCCGAATACCACCACCATGAATGAGTCGATGATGTACGCCTGCCCCATATTTGGGCCAACGTTAGTCAGTTGAGAAAGCGCTACACCCGCAACACCTGCGACGCCAGAGCCTAAACCGAAGGTCATCGCATCAACTCGCTCAGAACGAATCCCCATCGCACGAGCCATGCCACGGTTTTGAGAAACCGCACGAACCTGTAAGCCTAGTGGTGTCTTTTTCAGAACCATTAATAAGCCCATAAACACCAAACCACAGAACAAGATGATATAAAGTCGGTTGTAAGTCAGGGACAACATTGGGTTCAATTGAAGTGCGCCAGACATCCATTCAGGTGTACTCACTGAGCGGTTCAAAGGAGAGAAAATCGAGCGAACGGCTTGCTGTAAGATCAAGCTGATACCAAAGGTCGCAAGTAAGGTTTCCAATGGGCGACCATAAAGATGACGAATCACACTTCGCTCGATCACAATGCCCACCAAACCTGAAACAATAAACGCAGCAGGGATAGAGAGTATCAGTGCCAAACCAATATGATTGGGCATCAACAATTGCATGACATAGGTGGTATAAGCGCCAATCATGATCAACTCGCCATGAGCCATGTTGATAACACCCATCACACCAAAAGTGATCGCTAAGCCGATACCCGCTAACACCAATACCGAACCTAAACTCAAACCGAAGAATACCGTTTCTACACCCGAATAGAGTGCTTGGCTTTGTTGATAGCTATCCATCGCACGCTCTGCTGCAGCGGTAATGCTTGGATCTTGCTCACTGTTCAGTAGTTGGTTCAGTGTTTTCAGAACGACCGAGTGTTTGAAGTCGCCAACTCGTTCAATTGAAGCCACACGATCTTCAATGGTGGCACTGTTATTAAGAGAGGTGGAAATCGCTAACGACAAATCCATTAGCTCAGCTACTTTGCCATCTGATTCATTGGTTCTGAGTTCAGTGAGTCGTTCGATAATGTCAGCGTCTTTGGTTCCTAACAAATCCAAAACCGCTTTATAACGCACATCAGGGTTGCCGCTGTTCAGTCCAATAGAAGCAATTTCCCCGCGTAATATCCCGCGAAGTTTGTTATTCACACGAACCTTTTTAAACTGTCTAGCATTCTCGATATTAAGCGTTGAATCAGTCCATACTGACTGAGCTGACGTTGCCGTTTTGATGTTTTGAATGAGGTAGAGCTGTTTGTACTGCTCGCTCTGTTTCTCATTGAAGTAGTAAAGGTTTCCGTTTAACCAGCCATCTAAAATAGGTTTCGACACATCTTCCGTTTGCGTCTCAATCACCCAATCAATAGCTAATTCTTTATCCGATGTTTTCTTACCAACTAGCGCCTTGGTAAAGCTAGCTTCATCCGTTATTCCCGCAAAAGCCAACTGAGCACTGACTGCCATGAGCAATAGTGCCTTAAATACGTTTAATACGTTTTTCATCCCTGCTTCCTTAACCAACCAAGTTAGATATTGTTATTTTTACTTGGAGGATGTGTGGATAGTGGTTGTTACCTGAAACTATGAACCTTCCGGTCGCTTCGCCCCTTAAACAAGGGCGTTCTCCCAAACAGGAAGGCTCAATATTCCTGACTTAACGCTCTAGTTACCGCCAGAACACTTCTTCGTTTCGACGTTAAACGCACCACATGAGAATGGCTTCGACCAGCTAGAGAACAGTTTTGCCGATTCAGGTAAGTAACTCGACCAGGCATCACCCGCCACTAGTCCAGTGGTTTCCCAAACAATGTCGAATTGACCATCGTCTTGGATCTCACCGATCAGGACTGGTTTAGTAATGTGGTGGTTTGGCAGCATGGTTGAGTAGCCACCAGAAAGATTTGGAACAGACACACCAATCAAGGCATCTTGCACAGATTCAGGATCGGTTGTGCCCGCATTAGTGACCGCTTGAGCCCACATGTTGAAGCCAACATAGTGAGCTTCCATTGGGTCATTGGTGACACGTTTTTCACTTTTAATGAACGACTGCCACGTTTCAACAAACTCTTCATTGGGTTCTGTATCAACACTCATGAAGTAGTTCCATGCCGCTAGGTGGCCTACCAGTGGTTCTGTGTCCATACCTGATAGTTCTTCTTCACCAACGGAGAATGCGATAACTGGGATGTCTTCAGATGAAATGCCTTGAGCGCCTAGCTCTTTATAGAAAGGCACGTTCGCATCGCCATTCACAGTAGAAACCACAGCGGTTTTCTTGCCTGCTTCGCCGAACTTTTTGATGTCTGAAACGATAGATTGCCAATCAGAGTGACCAAATGGCGTGTAGTTGATCATGATGTCTTCTTCTGCGACACCTTTATCTTTTAGGTAGGCTTCAAGGATCTTATTGGTGGTACGTGGATAAACGTAATCGGTACCTGCAAGTACCCAGCGCTCAACTTCAAGCTCTTCCATCAAGTAATCCACTGCAGGGATCGCTTGTTGGTTTGGCGCGGCACCGGTGTAGAAAACGTTTTTAGAAGACTCTTCGCCTTCATACTGTACTGGGTAGAAAAGGATGCTGTTAAGTTCTTCAAAAACAGGCAGCATGGATTTACGTGATACCGATGTCCAACCACCGAACACCACATCCACTTTCTCTTTTTCGATAAGCTCACGTGCTTTTTCTGCAAATAGCGGCCAGTTTGACGCAGGGTCAACAACCACAGGTTCCAACTTCTTGCCAAGCAAACCGCCCTTTTTGTTCTGCTCTTCGATAAGCATTAGCACGGTATCTTTTAGCGTGGTTTCACTGATCGCCATAGTGCCAGAGAGTGAGTGTAGAACACCGACCTTGATGGTCTCATCAGCAGCAAGCACTGTTGCAGAAGAAAATGAAAGTGTTGTACACAGTGCAGCTAGCGATAAATTGAACACCTTGTTCATGATATTACTCCATAATTGTATTTTTGTTATTCAATTACAGAGTTACAAGAAGAGTGCCAAACTTATAAACCAACAAAATTATTTATAAGTAATTGTATTGATGGAAGTTAAAAGAAACTAACACCAATGGAGTGCATAGCGATCATGTCACTATGTTTCATGCTGGTGCAGTGGCGATGAGAATGAACCAAGATGACACATTCCTGTTCATCAGATACAAAAAAGACCCAACACTTTGGTACTGGGTCTTTGATAAAGCATCAACGATAATCGTTCAAACCATGTAGCTTAAGACTATTCCGCTGGTTGGAATTCGAATTTTACTCTCGACTTAGACTTCAATTCGTTGCAATCGGCATTACAAAAATAGCTCGCCGCACCACAGGCTTGAAGCTTCTCAAGTTGGC
Organism: Vibrio sp. L5-1; assembly: GCF_021728315.1. Lineage (NCBI taxonomy): Bacteria > Pseudomonadati > Pseudomonadota > Gammaproteobacteria > Vibrionales > Vibrionaceae > Vibrio > Vibrio sp. L5-1. The sequence continues at coordinate 1,160,697 of NZ_JAKKCQ010000002.1, forward strand.
TACTGCACTCAGGGCAAAACCCAACTTTAGTAAAGTGAGCCTGACAACTTTCACAGTGATACTTGCCATCCCAAGTTAGATCAGACTGGCACTTAGGGCAGATATTTTCACTCATTAGCATTTCCTAATTCACTACTATTTTTACAATCTACTACCGCTGAGACTTGGCTTGCTTGATTTGATACATGTTCTTATCAGCTTGTGCGATCAACTGGTCTAATCCTTGAGGCTCTTTCTCACAAGACAACCCAACACTCACTGAGAACTGCACATCATTGATATAAAGCGCTTGTTGCAGTGCTTTCTCTAAGTCGTGGTAGAAGCTAACAACGCTTTCTTGATCATCAAAGCAAGAGAACACCACAAACTCATCGCCACCGTAACGCCCTATCTTGGCACATGCTGTGGTAGCCTCATCGAGGACTTTTGCAACCGCCAACAGCACATCATCACCAAAACTATGACCATAAGTATCGTTAATCGATTTGAACTTATCGACATCAACAAACAGACACGCCATAACCTTGTCACCAAAACATCGCTTAGCCAACACTTTCTCAGCTTCATTAAACAATGCGCGACGATTCAAGCAATGGGTAAGAGAATCACGATTAGCAAAAAAGTTAAGCTGATTCTCCAGTTCAAACTTTTCTAGTGCGACCGAATATAGGGAGGCCAATAGCTCTAAGATCTCAAGCTCAAATTCATGCGGCTCAGATATGTACTGGCTATAAATGGCGAAGGTACCCAGTACATGACCGTGCGATGAGATGATAGGTACCGACCAACAGGCATGTAAATTGGCTTGATTGGTTAAGGCTAAGAAAGGTGCCCAGTTTGGGTGTGTATTTATATTGGAGACCATCACTGCTTTCTTGAGTGCAGCCGCCTCGCCACAAGAACCAATCCCTGCACCAATCCCAACCCCTTCTATCTGCTGATTGTAAAAATCAGGCAGGTTTGGGGCATATTCAAGGTGTAAAGTCTTTGACTCAGAGTTGAGCAGTAAAATTGAAGCCATGCGCTGCCCAAAAATCTGCTCGGTAAGCTGAATGATCTTATGGTTTAAATCTTTGCGATCCATCCCAAGAGCAAGCTTGCGCAGCAAACTGTTGACGGCTCGATGGCCTTCTAATAAAAATTGTTGTTCCATTCACTAAAGCTTTCAATTGTGTAATAGGGTACAGCTTGTTCTTATGCAAGCTTACTATTGGTTAATAATAACACACTAAATAAGCTGTACACACAATCGAAGATCATAGGTTGATCTTTCGCTTTATCTATTTTGATCAGCGATCTACCCCAAAAAGAATATTTATATCACCACACACCGAAAGCATAAGTTACATGTGCTGCATTTCAATTTTAAATAGTCATTTATATTAAAAGTTACCTATTAAAACAAAACAAACAGCATAAGCCATTTCGATCTGTAGTCTAAATCATCGTATTACATGCGTCAGCATTTCAATATGCTGGTCATCTAACTGGGTTAACTTAACCGATAAAGACTTAAGCTCTGACGTATTCTCGATGTGAGTACCACCACAAGGAATAGACACTAAAGTGTCGCTATCCAACTGCCATTCCCAATAGCGAGAGTCTGTTAATGCCTCACCTTCCAGTCTCATTGCTACTGGCGTCGAGTCTGCGAGCCAACCTTTAATCATCTGATTGATGTCGGCTTCGATACCATCAAGATTGGTTAGCATGTCTGCAACGTTCAAACCGCGCTTCTTCAGGGTTTTTCCCAAACGATACTTATCGGTACACAACTCGGGAGTCACAAAGCTAGTCACTTGCGCGTAGCTATTGAAGTCGTAACTGCCAAGCGGATCTTTTCTATCTGCATCTTTACGCCAGTAGCTCTCAGCCAATACTTTATTCAAGGCTAGGAAAGCGATGTGGCCAGCGCTGTGACCACGGCTCAAACTAGCTTGATACTCTTTATCAACCGTCAACATGACTTCGTCGTTAACCTTAATCATAGAAGCAGATACAGGTAGCTGGTGGACAACCACAAACGCCCACCCTTCCGTATCACGCTTAACAGGGATATCTGCTGCGATATGAAGCTTGCCAGTAGATTGTTCTATTGCACCAACAAGACAGTCTTCAACTGGATATTGCACGTCACCAACATTAACAAAGCCTTGGTCTGCAGGGTGATCTGGCCAAATATGACTCACTGGGTGGAAAGGTGTCATGTCGGTGATCAGGTAGGTTTTGCTGTCGTCGTTTTCAACGTACAACGCCTTTGCTTTGATCTGCCAAGCCTGATGACAAAATTGAGTGATGGTTGGTGTGATAACTATTATTGGTTTCATGGATGTCGCTGGTGTCATGGAATCGCTAGTGGTCATATCGTTCTTCTTTTGAAATTGAGTCTAATTCGTTAACCCATCACGATATGGAGATATGAGGTTATGGCTTAACATGAATTTTGCTTAAAAAAATACCCGAGACAGGCTCGGGTATCAAATCTATTGGAAAGGTTTACTTACGACCTTTAACCATGCTCATCATACGCTTACGTTTACGTTCTTGAGAAATTGTCAGCTTGGTTGTCTTAGCTTCAAATGGGTTCTCGCTGTTCTGGAATTGAATGCGAATAGGTGTACCCATAATCTCTAGTGAACGACGGTAGTAGTTCATCAAGAATCGTTTGTATGAATCTGGCAAGTTACGTACTTGGTTACCGTGGATAACGATAATCGGTGGGTTGTAGCCACCAGCGTGCGCGTATTTCAATTTAACACGACGGCCACGAACCATAGGTGGTTGGTGATCATCAGTCGCCATCTTCATGATACGAGTTAGCACAGAAGTACCAACACGAGTCGTTGCTGACTTGTAAGCTTCTTGAACAGATTCAAACAAGTGACCAACACCTGTACCGTGAAGTGCAGAGATAAAGTGAATACGTGCGAAATCAACAAAACCTAAACGGCGGTCTAGTTCTTTCTTAACGCGATCTTTAACATCGCTGTCTAGACCATCCCACTTATTTACTGCAATTACGATAGAACGACCAGCATTCAACGCAAAGCCCAACAAGCTTAAGTCTTGATCAGAAATGTTGTCTCGAGCATCAATAAGCAGTAATACAACGTTAGCGTCTTCAATCGCTTTCAGTGTTTTAACAACCGAGAACTTTTCAACAGTTTCGTTGATATTCTTACGACGGCGTACACCAGCAGTATCGATTAGAACGTATTCACGCTCATCACGCTGCATTGGAATATAAATAGAATCACGAGTTGTACCTGGCATATCGTAAACAACCACACGCTCTTCACCAAGAATACGGTTAGTTAGTGTTGATTTACCTACGTTAGGACGGCCAATGATCGCTAGCTTAATTGGTTGATCTTGAAGGCGCTTGAATTCTTCTTCTGCTTCTTCTTCAGTGAAATCAACTTGCTCTTCTTCGTCGTCTTCAAACTCAGTCAAATCGCTTACTTCGCCATTCTCAGCTTTTAAAGCTTCTGCGAACGGGTTAAGAGCAAGGTCAATCAACGCTGTTACACCACGACCGTGCGCAGCTGCGATTTGATACATGTCTTCTACACCTAGTTGCCAGAAGTCAGCACTTGCAGCATCAGGGTCGATACCATCAACCTTGTTTACGACTAGCATTGAAGGCTTTTCTAGTTGACGAAGGTGCTTAGCGATAGCCACGTCTGAAGGAGTTAGACCTGCGCGGCCATCTACCATAAATAGAACGACATCAGCTTCATCAATCGCCGCTAGCGACTGTTCAGCCATTTTAGTTTCAACACCTTCTTCGGTACCGTCGATACCACCAGTGTCAATAACAATAAAGTCATGCTCGCTAAAATGAGCATGACCGTATTTACGGTCACGCGTTAAGCCAGGGAAATCCGCAACCAATGCATCACGAGTTCGAGTCAATCGGTTAAATAACGTAGATTTACCTACGTTCGGACGCCCTACTAGAGCAACAACAGGTACCATAACAACCTCTACAATTTCTTCTATAAATGTAGTTATAGGTAAGCACTTGTTTTCAAGTTAAAACTCTTACCTATAACCACACGATTTATTAATTTTAAACAACAAAACGGCTCCTGGCTGTTACCAACCAGGAGCCGACTGTGAATTGTATCACGCTTTTATTGGCTAATCGTTAGTTTCTTTACATCGCCATTGCGAGTCGTCACTAAGTAGCCTTCAGGCATTTCAATTGGCGCAACCGCAAAGCCGCTATCATCGACGAGCTGTTGAGCAACAAACTCACCCGATGAACGATCTAACCAGTGCAGATAACCTTCAGTATCACCCACAACTACATAACCATTAATAATAGCAGGTGCTGTCAGTAAGCGGTTTTCTAACAATGGAGTGCTCCAAAGTTCAGTACCACTACGCGCATCAACCGCAACCACATGGTCTTTGTCGGTAACAACGAACAAACGACTGCCGTCACTTGCTAAATCAATCGCTGACGAATAGTTACGCTTCCAAATTGGCTTACCAGAACGAAGATCGATAGCGATTAGCTGACCATTAATACCTACTGTATACAGGGTGCCGCCAAGAACAATCGGTGATGCATCAACATCAACCAAACGATCTATTTCCGTTGCACCTTTTGGTGTGCCTACTGGCTGTTGCCAAATAAGCTGACCACGGTCAACAATTGCGGCTGCTAAACGACCATTTGCCGTTCCCCAGAATACACCGCCAGAAACAGCAACAGGCGAGCTATCGCCACGAAGTGTTAGGCTTGGAACTTCAGTGCTAATCGTCCATTTTTGTTCGCCGCTTTCTTGATCTAACGCGATCAACATACCGCGACTGGTATGAACAATAACCATGTTGCTTTCAGTTGCTGGGGATGCAAGCACCTCACCATTTACTGATACACGCCACAGCTCTTCACCGGTTGATTCATCCATAGCGATCACTTCGCCATTTTCAGAACCAACAAATATTTTGCCGTAAGCCGCCGTTAAACCACCCGATAAACGAGCCAGTACTTCTTTCTCAAGATCGACTTTCCACAGCTCTTTACCTGTTTCAGGGTCAAGCGCTTTAACCATACCTTCACGGCTCGCAACAAACACTTTGTCGTAAGCCAATTCTGGCGTTAGTTTTGAAAAGTAGTGGCCAACACCATCACCAACCGACGTAGACCATTCCTGGCTAGGAGTGAATTCGCTATTTACTGTTGGTACTGGCGCCATGATTACGGTGTCTTCTTCACCCGCACAGCCAGCCAATAGGCCAAGAGCAATCGCACACAACGCCGCTTTTGGAAACATCTTCTTCATTCAAAGCGCCTTATTTAGCTAGGTCGTCAAGTTTGATTTGAAGCGTTTGGCTCGCATCAGCTGCTTGTTGTGCTTCAGAATAAGCACTGTAAGCCGCATCTGTATCGCCTTTACGAAGTGAGATATCACCACGCAGTTCAGCAACACGGCCAGTCCAAGATTCGTCAGTCATCGCTTCAAGATCAGTCAATGCTGCGTCAAATTCACCTTGCTCAGCTTTGATACGTGCAGCACGGTAAGTCAGTAGTGGCGTAAGAGCCGCATCCTTAGTTGCCGATTTTGCCCACTCAAGCTGTTCAAGTGCTGCTGCAAGCTCACCCGCTTGAACTTGCGCTTTTGCTAATTGCATAGCAGCAAGTACAGAGTATTCAGCGTCTTTGTTAGCGTCGATAAAAGCTTGAATATCAGATTGAGCATCAACGCCCTTAGCATCAAGAGCTGAAATTACAGAGGTGTAGCCTTCTGAAGCGACTTCACGCGCTTCAACGACTGAATCTTGGTAATAGCGCCAGCCAAATAGACCGCCTAAACCAATAACTGCACCAAAGATTACGGCTTTACCGTTCTCTTTCCACCAATCTTTAATGGCTTCAACTTGTTGCTCTTCGCTATCGTAAAGTTCCACTTCCTGTCCTCTTTAATTCTTTAAACGCCAGCATAGTGCTGACGTTGATATTCATGATGAGCGTTTGCTCAATGGCTAATTAGATTAGCGCAGCAACTTTCTCTGCAACGTCCGTTTGAGACACGGTTTCTTGCTCGCCGCCAACCAGATCTTTTAGCACAACTGTATTGTCAGCAACTTCGTTCTCACCAAGTACCAGTGCTACAACAGCACCTACTTTGTCAGCACGCTTGAATTGCTTCTTGAAGTTACCACCACCGAAGTGGTTCATTACGCGTACGCCTTCAACGGTATCGCGTAATTGATTCGCTAACTGCATGCCTGCGATCATAGTACCTTCGCCAGCAGCAACCACGTATACGTCAACGCTACGGCGAACTTCTGTTAGCTCTAGCGTTTCCATCATAAGAACCAGACGCTCTAGGCCCATTGCGAAGCCAACAGCATTGGTTGCTTTGCCGCCTAGTTGCTCAACAAGACCATCGTAACGACCGCCGCCACAAACTGTACCTTGAGCACCAAGACTGTCAGTGATCCACTCAAATACTGTGCGGTTGTAGTAATCTAGGCCACGTACTAGACGCTCATTAACTTGGTATTCGATACCAACAGCGTCAAGAAGTTCACACAAACCAGCAAAATGTTGCTTCGATTCTTCACCTAAATATTCAGATAGTCGAGGTGCGTCACCTAAGATCGCTTGAACATCTGGGTTCTTAGTATCAAGTACACGTAGAGGGTTAGTGTGCATGCGACGTTTGCAGTCTTCATCTAACACATCAATGTGTTGCTCAAGGAAAGCCACTAACGCTGTACGATAGCTTACGCGATCTTCTTGAGAACCGATTGAGTTCAGCTCGAGGCGAACGTGCTTATCGATGCCGAGTTCACGCCATAGACGTGCTGTCATCATGATAAGTTCTGCGTCAACGTCTGGACCGTCTAGGCCAAACACTTCAACACCACATTGGTGGAATTGACGGTAACGACCTTTTTGAGGACGCTCGTGACGGAACATTGGACCCATGTACCATAGGCGCTGCTCATCACGGTTGATAAGGCTGTTTTGAATACATGAACGTACACAACCTGCTGTGCCTTCTGGACGCAGCGTTAGGCTATCACCATTACGGTCATCAAAGGTGTACATCTCTTTAGAAACAACATCAGTTTCTTCACCAACCGCACGGCTAAATAGGTTCGTTTCTTCAACGATAGGCATACGTACTTCGTTGTAACCGTATGCACTCACCACACTTTTAACTGCGCTTTCTACTTTCTGCCACAGTGGTGATTGAGTTGGAAGGCAGTCGTTCATGCCTCGAATTGCTTGGATATTTTTAGCCACAGTATTTATTCCGTAATTTCTCACGACCAGGTGTTAGTGCGAATAGACAATCACACCCCATCGCGTTGTATTAATCTTCTAAGTTTTCTACATCAATGCGATTTGCTTTATCAAGCACTGACGCTTTTGCACGAATCTTAGCTTCAAGTTTGTCTACAAGGTCATCGTTGTCGAAGCGCTCTTTCTGACGCTTACCGTCTTCGTAGAAGGCACTCTTACGAGCACTACCCGCAAGGCCTAAGTGAGACACTTCAGCTTCACCAGGGCCGTTAACGACACAACCGATTATTGAGACGTCCATTGGAGTCACTATGTCTTCTAAGCGTTCTTCAAGGGCGTTAACGGTGTTGATAACATCGAACTCTTGACGAGAACAGCTTGGGCACGCAATGAAGTTGATGCCACGCGAGCGAATGCGCAAAGATTTAAGAATATCAAAGCCCACTTTGATCTCTTCGATTGGATCTGCTGCTAGCGAGATACGCAGCGTATCGCCGATACCTTCAGACAATAACATGCCCAAACCTACAGCCGATTTCACAGAACCCGCACGTGCTCCACCCGCTTCAGTAATACCTAGGTGAAGTGGTTGATCAATCTGCTTAGCAAGCAAACGGTAAGAACCGACGGCTAGGAATACATCAGAAGCCTTCACGCTGACTTTGAATTGATCAAAGTTCAGACGGTCTAGGATATCGACGTGACGCATTGCAGATTCAACCAGCGCTTCTGCTGTAGGCTCTGTGTATTTCTCTTGGATCTCTTTTTCAAGAGAACCGCCGTTAACACCAATACGAATCGGGATATTCATATCACGAGCACAATCCACAACAGAGCGAATGCGGCTTTCGTTACCGATGTTACCTGGGTTGATACGCAGACAGTCAACCCCATACTCTGCCACTTTAAGAGCGATACGGTAGTCGAAGTGAATGTCAGCAACCAAAGGAACAGAGACCTGCTGCTTGATTAGCTTAAAGGCTTCAGCGGCCTCCATAGTCGGTACAGATACGCGAACGATATCTGCCCCCACTTTTTCCAAAGCTCGAATTTGAGCGACGGTCGCGGCGACATCTGTTGTTCTTGTGTTGGTCATGGATTGCACAGCAATTGGTGCACCATCACCGATCGGCACATCACCCACATAAATACGGGTTGATTTGCGACGAATAATAGGAGATTCGTGTTGCATATTAACTCTAAGGTAAGGTTATTCTAGCTACTTTGCCTGAAGTATACCCAGAAAGGTCGACAGGTTCACTTGCAAATGTCATCGATACGCCTTCAGGCGCACCCAGAATCACTTTATATGGTGCAGTTCCAGAAAGATTTAATGTCTGGCCTGCTTTTTTAATGCCAGTAGATAACGTTTTGCCCGAAGCATCTTTCACTTGGATCCAGCAATCAGCAGAAAACTGCATCACTAGCTCGTTAACCACAGCTTCAGGCGCTACAGTCTCTGGTTCCGCAGTAACCGAAGCAACGTCTGCTGCTTCTGGTGCTTCTTCAATGACTTCAACAGGGTCAAGAGTTACTGAATCTTCAGCTGAACTCACTTCAGTAAGCTCATCAGAGTTTTCAGTAACAGGTGATGTCTCTGTGTTTTGTTCTGCTTCAATCACTTCTAATGAAGTCAGCTCAGGATCAAGCGACTCTTCTACCACTAGCTCTTCCGAGCTTTCAGTATTGGCTAAAGATTGAGATAAGGTGTCTTGCTGTTGATTCTGCCACCACCAAAGAGAGGAGATACCCACAATCACAGCAAAGATGCTCCAAGTAAGGAGCATAATACGGCTATTGTGCTTCTCGGTTTTAGTCTTACGAGAGAAGCTCAACATTTCTTGTTCTTGATGTTGGGCATCACCAGAATGATGAAGCGCGTTCAACACGACTTTTTCATCAAGATTGACGTATTTCGCGTATGAACGAATGTAACCACGCATAAAGGTGGCAACCTGATCTGACTCGAATTGGTTTTCTTCAATTTGCTGGATAAGCGTAACGCGTAGCTTCAAGCGATCAGAGATCTGCTTTTGTGTTAAACCAAGAGATTCTCGTTTATTTTTGAGCAGCGTTCCCGCTTCAATTGCTGGAGCGACAGTTTCTTGCGTTTGTGTTTCTTGTTCTGTGTTCATAGAGAGTGAACTTCTAAAGTATTATTGCAGGTTGATGAGAGCATTTTTTATTTTCGTTTAAGCTCAATCTTACAACCTACTATGTGGAATTTTTCCTGTCACCCGGTTCATCAACCCTTAAAGTAGAAAACCACACACTGTTGGTGAGCGACTTTCTCAGGAAGCTAGTTTATCAAGTAGCCAACCTAAATAGACACATTGACGATTATCGGGTAACAAGCGAGCACTTAAATTAATTTAAGATTATTTAATCATAAGCTAATGCCATTACAAGGCAAAAACACTTTCGACAAAATTTACCGTCAGCTCATGGTTTTGTCCAAAATTTAACGAAAAATGTAAGAAAGCGTGGGGAAAAAATCCAATTTTTGGAAATTCACCTTCCAGAAAAGCAACAAGCCAGAAGGAATCCTTCTGGCTTGTTTAGATCTAAATGGTATTTAAACCGCTTTTACTTGAATCACATCACCTGCGATTAAGTTGGCTTCAGAGGCGGCTTTCAGCATTTTAGTACGCTTGGTTCTATCAATAACATCACCAACCAACTGACCACATGCGGCATCAATATCATCGCCACGTGTTTTACGAACCGTTACTGTGTAGTTGTATTCCATCAGCGTTTTTTGGAAGCGATCAATACGAGAGTTGCTTGGCTTCTTGTAAGGCGAACCCGGATAAGGGTTGAATGGGATCAAGTTGATCTTACAAGGCGTCTCTTTCATTAGCTCAGCAAGTTCACGAGCGTGGTCCATATCGTCATTCACATGATCCAATAGAACGTACTCAACCGTTACTTTACCGCGGTTAGCATTTGAAGAAGCAATGTAACGACGAACCGATGCTAGGAAATCTTGGATATCCCAACGGTCGTTGATTGGCATGATTTGGCTACGTAGTGCATCGTTTGGTGCGTGTAGAGAAATCGCCAGAGCTACATCGATGTTGTCTGTCATCTGATCAAGACCAGAAACAACACCAGATGTTGATACTGTCACACGACGCTTAGACAGTGAGAATCCTAGATCATCAAGCATCAGTTCTAATGATGGAATTAGGTTCTTCATGTTAAGCAGAGGCTCACCCATACCCATCATTACGACGTTAGTAATTGGACGACGACCCGTATCTTTCTCTAAACCGATTTCACGTGCAGCACGCCAGATTTGACCAACGATCTCTGAAACTTTCAGGTTACGGTTGAAGCCTTGTTGAGCCGTAGAGCAGAATTTACATTCAAGCGCACAACCTACTTGCGAAGATACACATAGCGTCGCACGGTCACCATCTGGGATGTATACCGTCTCAACGTCTTGGTCACCAACGCTCATAGCCCATTTAATGGTGCCATCCGCAGAGTGCTGAGCTTCAGAAACGATAGGTGCAACAATCTCACAGCGATGCAGCAGTTTCTCACGTAATTTTTTGTTGATGTTGTTCATTTGTTCGAAGTCATCGACACCGAAGTGATAAATCCACTTCATCACTTGCTCTGCTCGAAACGCTTTCTCATTCAGTTCTTCTGTGAAAAATTTACGAAGACCTTTACGATCAAAATCGAGTAGATTGACTTTAGCTGTGGTCATGATGCCTCTCAATGACGGAACAATAATTAAGGGCGCGAATTGTACAGGCTTTACGTAACTTCAACAAGCGCTGTAAAACCCTGTGTTTATTAAGACATTCAAAGTTAAGCGATTAAAATTTGAACAATTGTTTTGTTCGGTCTGAGAATACCTAAATTAAAGAAAAGATTCCCGATTACGCTCCTCCGTTGCTCTCGGGAATGACGTAAATAATCTCCACAAGCTCACCAGTACTTACCACAAGATTGTGGCCCCGTCATTCCAGAACTGAGGAACGAGGTATCTGGAATCTCCAACAACTAACAGAGATTCCCGATTACACTCCTACGTCGCTCTCGGGAATGACGACTAAATAGATTATCGAGAATGCAAAGTCCACATACGAAAAAGGCTTCACCGAAGTGAAGCCTTTATTGATATTTGCTGCTGTCTGCTTATTCAGCTGGACGTGGGCAAATTTCAGATTCTGGGAAGAAGAATTCGATCTCGCGAGCTGCAGACTCAGGGCTGTCACTGCCGTGTACTGAGTTGTAACGCATGCTGATTGCGTAGTCAGCACGGATAGTGCCGCATGCCGCTTCTTCTGGGTTAGTTTTACCCATTAGTTCACGGTAACGAGCGATCGCATTTTCGCCTTCAAGTACTTGAACCATGATAGGACCAGAAGTCATGAACTCTTTTAGTGGTCCAAAGAACTCTTTACCTTCATGTTCTGCATAGAAGCCACTTGCTTGCGCTTCAGTAAGAGAAACCATTTTAGCGGCAATAATCTGTAGGCCTGCTTTTTCAATGCGGTGGTAGATTTCACCAACAAGGTTACGCTTAACTGCATCCGGCTTAACAATTGAGAACGTTCTTTCTAGAGCCATAGGGATTCCTTCACTTCATTTTTTTGTTATTAAATACTGAAATTACTGAGATCATTCGATCTGAGTTGATGAATAAGCGGTATCGAAATACCGCTCACTCTTATTATTATTTTGCTTGGTCGATAAGAAGACGAGCCAGTGTACGAACACCCATACCGGTCGCGCCTGCAGCCCACTTATCACTTGATGACTTACGGTAAGTACCCGCGCAGTCCATGTGGATCCAACCTTTTTTGTAGTCATCAACAAAGTAAGAAAGGAACGCAGCAGCTGTACTTGCACCCGGAGTGTAATCACCAGAGCTGATGTTTGATAGATCAGCAAAATTTGAAGGCAACATGCCACGGTGGAAATCAGCAAGAGGCAATGGCCATAGGCCTTCTTTCTCTTGATTTGCAGCCGTTAGTGCTTGGTGAGACAACTCATCATCGAAGCTCAATAGCGCGTGGTAATCATTACCCAGTGCGTTTTTAGCCGCGCCGGTAAGCGTTGCACAGTCGATGATCAACTCAGGGTTTTGTGCACTTGCGTACATCAAACCATCAGCAAGAACCAAGCGACCTTCCGCATCGGTATTCATGATCTCAACCGTCTTACCATTTTTGTAAGTAATGATGTCGCCAAGCTTCAATGCACGACCCGAGATCATGTTCTCTGCACAACATAGAATAAGCTTAATACGCTTGTTCAAGCCGCGTTCAATCGCTAGACCTAAACCACCCGTAATAGTTGCTGCGCCGCCCATGTCAGCCTTCATTGCTGTCATGAATTGACCTGGCTTGATGCTGTAACCGCCTGAGTCGAAAGTGATACCTTTACCAACCAGACAAGCAAATACAGGTGCGTCTTCGTCGCCGGTAGGGTTGAAGTCCAGTTGAAGCATTGCAGAAGTACGCTCAGAGCCGCGGCCTACCGCGTAGATGCCTTCCCAACCTTCGGTTAGTAGGTCTTTGTCTTTAACGATTTTCGCTTTAACTGTGCCCGCAGGAGCCACTGACTTGATGTATTCCGCAGCCATTGTCGCTAATTGACGAGGGGCCACTTCTTCAGCGGTTTTGTTGATAATGTCACGAGTCCAATCAGTAGAGCGAATGCGAGCTTCTAGCTCAGCTTGATCGGTTTCTGAAAGTGTATCCCATTCCAATGCATTCTTTTTCTTTGGTCCACGGTAGCCTTGGTAGAAAGCCCAAACGCTTTCTAAATCCCACCCTTCACCGCTAAGTGAAACCAATGCGATACCTTGTCCGTCAAGCGTACGACCAGCACGTTGAACCGCCCCTAAATCGTGGCCTTCACCAATGTGAATTGTCGCTCCCGCTTCAGAAAACGATAAAATAGCTCTTGCTCCCCACTGAGGCTGGGCAGCTTCTTGACTTAAAAATACTGACATCTGTGTAGACATGATTTCTCCTTGTCATGAACCACCTTGAGTGTGTGGTTCTGATTATTTTTTATTAGCGGACTGATGTTAGCATTATGTAGGAGAAAAATGTCATTTTGATAAAAAAACGGACCATAAGGTCCGCTTTTTTTAGTAAGAATTGTTAACTTGGCTGTGTTTTATATTGGATAAATTCCAACCAACGGCCAAATTATAGAACAAGAGGGCTAGTCCATCTCATCCATCCAGCACAAAATAATGGCCTCTAGAATTTTCTCATTCGAGTGATTCGGCTCATCATCAAAATCTTCGAGATCTAACACCCATTGATGCAAGTCCGTAAAACGCACCGTTTTAGGATCGGTATCTGGGTATAAATCACATAGTTCAATCGCAATATCTCGCGAATCAATCCATTTCAAGCTCATAACACTTCCTTATATTTATCAGCGACGATTTGTCATCTTCATGATTTATATTCTATGCCAGTTTTACTAACAGTTTTAGCCGAGCTGAGTTCTTAGTGCTCTTCAGAAGCTAGGTTCAATGTGTACTTTGGAATCTCAACAACCAGGTCAGTATCCGCCACTTTAGCTTGGCAACCAAGACGAGATTCCATTTCCAGACCCCATGCTTTATCAAGCATGTCGTCTTCTAGGTCATCACTTTCTTCTAATGAGTCGAAACCTTCACGAATCACAACGTGACATGTAGTACATGCACACGACTTTTCACATGCGTGTTCAATACCAATACCGGCCTTCAGTGCAACATCAAGAACCGTCTCACCAGTTTTTGCTTCTAAAACAGCGCCTTCTGGACATAGATCTTCGTGAGGTAAAACAATAATCTTTGGCATGTTTATCTATTCTCTAACTATTAAATATTATCGACTGACTGACCTGACAGTGCAGCTCGAATTGATTTATCCATACGACGAGAAGCAAAGTCTTGGCTCGCTTTGTCGGTATTCTTAATTTCTAGTTCAATGGCATCGGAATTATCGCCATTACGCACTTCGATCAGTGCTTCAATCGCTTGAACAAGTTGTTGTTTTCCTTGTTCATCAAGCAGCTCGTCACCATCGGCTTGCATCGCAGCAATAAGGCCTTCGATAACACGATCCGCTTCTACGCGTTGCTCAGCCAGAGCGCGCGCTTGCATGTCTTCTTTTGCAAACGTCATCGAATCTTTCAGCATGCTAGCTACTTCGTTGTCACTTAGACCGTAAGAAGGCTTAACTTGGATTTCAGCTTGAACGCCAGTGCTCTTCTCCATCGCGGTAACCGATAGCAGGCCATCAGCATCCACTTGGTAAGTGACACGAATATGCGCAGCACCTGCTGTCATTGGCGGAATGCCTTTCAGAGCAAATCGAGCTAGTGAACGACAGTCGTCGACCATTTCACGCTCGCCTTGCACGGTGTGCACTGTCATTGCAGTTTGACCGTCTTTGAACGTGGTAAATTCTTGTGCGCGAGCAACAGGGATCGTGGTGTTACGAGGGATGATCTTTTCGACCAAGCCACCCATAGTTTCGATACCTAAGGAAAGTGGGATAACATCTAGAAGTAGCATCTCAGAGTCAGGCTTGTTGCCAACTAAGATATCCGCTTGAATCGACGCACCAATCGCAACCACTTCATCAGGGTTAATGCTGGTTAATGGCGTACGACCAAAGAAGCCACCCACCATTTCACGGACAAGTAAGGTACGAGTTGAACCACCAACCATAACCACTTCCAGAACTTCGTCCGCGTCAACTTCAGCATCTTTCAGTGCGCGACGGCAAGAAAGTAGAGTTTTCTTAACTAGTGGCTTGATGAGCTCTTCGAACTCTTCACGATTTAATGAACCAGACCAACCTAGTACGTCAACATCAACACTTTCAGCTTCAGATAAGCCAATCTTCGCTTCTGTTGCTGCGTCTAGAAGAATACGGTTCTGTTCTGCCGTTAGCTCTGATAAGCCCATTTGCGCTTGGAAATGTTCTGCAATCAAATGGTCAAAATCATCACCACCTAACGCAGAGTCACCACCCGTAGCTAAAACTTCAAAGACACCTTTAGATAGGCGTAGGATAGAGATATCAAACGTACCACCACCCAAGTCATAAACGGCGATTACCCCTTCTTTACCTGAATCCAGACCGTAAGCAATCGCAGCGGCAGTAGGTTCATTAAGAAGACGTAACACGTGAAGACCAGCCAGTTGCGCCGCGTCTTTCGTACCAGCACGTTGTGCATCATCAAAGTACGCAGGAACGGTAATCACTGCACCAGATAGCTCGCCACCTAGTGTTGACTCAGCACGTTGACCTAGCGCTCGCAGAATGTCTGCTGATACTTGAATTGGATTCTTGTTGCCTTGCTCTGTGCGAATCACAGGCAAACCATTATCACTTTCTTCAAACTGATATGGCAGAGACGGGTATCGCTGTTGAATATCTGACAGTGAGCGACCGATTAATCGCTTAACTGAGATAATGGTATTTTTAGGATCAGTCTGTGCATTTGCACGCGCTTCATTACCAGTCGTATAAGATTCCGATTGGTAGTGAACAACTGAAGGTAAAATGCTTCGACCTTGTTGATCAACGAGTGTACTCGCCTCGCCACTGCGTACTGCAGCAACCAACGAGTTTGTTGTACCTAAATCAATACCCACAGCAAGCTTATGCTGGTGAGGAGCGGCGCTTTGCCCTGGTTCTGCAATCTGAAGTAGTGCCATGGAGGTGTCCTTGTTATACAAACTAGCCGATCAAACGATCTTCAACTAATTCGATTTCATTCTTTAATTTTGCAATAAACTTAAGCTTTCTTACTCGGTCTGCAGCTTCAAGCCAAGCTTCGCTTTCGAGTTCTTGTTGGATAGCGCTTAATTGTTGTTTATACATTTTGCTAACCTTGCCTTCAAATGCAAATAGCGCATCTTCGGGATCAGAACTGTCTGCGATGTCTTCTAGCTCTTCACGCAATTCCATCTGCTCCATCAGGAACATTGGATCTTGCATGGTCTGTTGTTCGCCACGAATGTCTTCGCCGTGTTGAACCAGCAGGTATTCTGCTCGGCTAATTGGATTCTTCAATACCTGGTACGCATCATTGATTTGTGCCGCTTTTTGCACGGCTAATAAGCGATCTCGCTCAGAAGCTATCGCAAATTTATCAGGATGGAATTGGCGTTGCAGATCTCTAAACTGAGAAGAAAGAAGGCTACCATCCAGTTGAAACTGAAGTGGTAGCCCAAATAATTCGAAATGATTCATGTAAAGGTGGTCCTAAGTTTAGGCTCTTTGTTCAGAGCCTAATTTTATTCTTCGCTTACAACGCTTAACGATTCAAGCGTTTAAACATTGAAGCTCTCACCACAACCACATTCGCCTTTCGCGTTCGGGTTGTTGAATTCAAAACCTTCGTTTAGGCCTTCTTTTACATAATCAAGCTCAGTACCATCTAGGTATACTAGGCTCTTTGGATCAATGATGACCTTAACACCTGAATGCTCAAACACTTCGTCTTCTTCGTTAAGCTCGTCAACGAATTCCAGTACATACGCCATACCCGAACAGCCAGTAGTTTTTACTGCTAAGCGTAATCCGAGACCTTTACCACGGTTATCTAGGAAAGCTTGAACTCGGCTTGCTGCCGTATCTGTCATGGTGATGGCCATACTACAACCTTGTGTTTTATATAAATTGAGAACTCAGGTGGGAGCACAAAGGGTGCTCCCAAATATTACTTATTTTTTCGACGTGATTACGGTATTGAAGCGATTAGTGCTTCTTTTTGTAATCCGCAACAGCTGCTTTGATTGCATCTTCAGCAAGAATTGAACAGTGAACTTTCACTGGTGGCAACTCAAGCTCTTCTGCGATTTCAGAGTTTTTGATTGCAGCTGCTTCATCAATACTTTTACCTTTAACCCACTCAGTTACTAGTGAGCTAGAAGCGATTGCGCTACCGCAGCCGTAAGTCTTGAATTTTGCGTCTTCAATAATACCTTCTGCAGATACTTTGATTTGCAGTTTCATTACGTCACCACAAGCTGGAGCGCCAACCATGCCGCTACCTACACTTGGGTCTTCTTTATCAAACGAACCTACGTTACGTGGGTTTTCGTAGTGATCAATTACTTTTTCGCTATATGCCATGATAGTTACCTCGAATCCTCTATTTCCGTGAGATTAGTGATGAGCCCACTCAACAGTGTTCAAATCAATCCCTTCTTTATACATATCCCATAGAGGAGACATGTCGCGTAATTTATTTACCGCTACACGAATTTGTGCAATCGCGTAGTCGATTTCTTCTTCCGTTGTAAAACGGCCGAATGAGAAACGTACTGAGCTGTGTGCCAGTTCATCGTTCAGACCAAGAGCACGTAAAACGTATGAAGGCTCTAGGCTTGCTGATGTACATGCAGAACCTGATGATACTGCTAGGTCTTTTAGAGACATAAGCAGAGATTCACCTTCAACAAAAGCAAAGCTCACGTTTAGGTTGTGTGGTACACGTTGGTCTAAGTCACCGTTTACAGTTACTGCTTCTAGATCTTGAACACCTTTCAATAGGCGCTCACGAAGTGCTAGTGCGTGATCGTAATCTTTCTGCATGTCTTGTTTAGCGATAGCAAACGCTTCGCCCATACCCACGATTTGGTGAGTAGCAAGCGTACCAGAACGGAAACCACGTTCATGACCGCCACCGTGCATTTGCGCTTCAAGACGAATACGTGGCTTACGACGAACGTACAAAGCGCCGATGCCTTTAGGGCCGTATGCTTTGTGTGCAGACATAGAGATAAGATCAACTTTCATCTCTTTTACGTCTAGTGGGATTTTACCCGCAGACTGCGCCGCATCAACGTGGAAGATGATCTTGCGTGCACGACATAACTCGCCGATTGCACCGATATCTTGGATTACACCAATCTCGTTGTTAACGTGCATGATAGAAACTAAAACAGTATCTTCACGCATTGCAGACTGTAGCTTGTCTAGATCAATGATGCCGTTTGCTTCTGGCTCAAGGTAAGTTACCTCAAAACCTTCACGCTCTAGTTGGCGACATGGATCAAGAACCGCTTTGTGTTCTGTTTTACACGTGATTACGTGCTTACCTTTCTTCTCGTAAAAGTGCGCTGCACCTTTGATAGCAAGGTTGTCTGACTCTGTAGCACCTGACGTGAAAACAATTTCACGTGGGTCTGCATTTAGTAGATCGGCAATTTGCTCACGAGCATTATCTACTGATTCTTCTGCCTGCCAGCCGTAACGGTGTGAACGAGATGCAGGGTTACCGAAGTTACCGTCCATCGTCATGCACTGAACCATTTTTTCAGCAACACGTGGATCGACTGGGCATGTAGCTGAATAGTCAAAGTAAATAGGCAGTTTCATTTTCTACTCCAATGTAAAAACTGACCGCTAAGAGCGGGCATTAACACCGTGAGGTGCTGCACTAATCGTTGTAGTGCTCGTATTTTTATGTGCAAAACCATTATTAACCGCAAGATCGATATCTTGACGATCAGAAATCTGTAAAACTTCGTTATCTTTCATTAGCTCACCGAGCGTAATGTCGTTTAAGAAGCTGCTGATTCGGGAGCTTAAATCACGCCATAAAGTGTGAGTTAAACAACGACTACCACCTTGGCAGTCTGCTCGACCGTGACACTTAGTTGCGTCCACTGATTCGTCTACTGCAGCAATCACAGTTCCGACAGCGATGTCGCTCGCTTCAGCACCTAAACGGTAACCACCGCCAGGACCACGAACACTAGCAACTAAGCCAGCTTTACGTAACTTAGAAAATAGTTGTTCTAAGTAAGATAACGAGATGCCTTGTCGCTCTGAAATGTCAGCCAGAGGAACTGGGCTCTTTTGCGAATGCAGTGCTACATCTAGCATAGCTGTTACCGCATATCTTCCTTTAGATGTAAGTTTCATATCACACCGTATCCACATTGTTTATGTGGTTGGAATTTTCCCATACCCGACTAAATTGGTCAAGTATTTAGTTGACTATTTTAGTCAGGTATTCATCCCTACAACTAGAGTGGGCTTTATTTGTCGTTTTTGCTCTTCTCAATTGAAGTCAAAATACCACGTAGAGTATTGATCTCTTGCAGTTCAGGACGAGCTCGGCTGAACAGACGACGTAGCTTGTTCATCACCTGACCCGGTTTATCCTTAGAGATAAATTGGGTATCAATGATCACTTTTTCAAGGTGTTCATAGAACATTTCTAGTTCTTCGTGACGTGGGTACTCATCTTGTTGCTGTGGTTGATATTGGCTCGCAACCATATCAAGGTGTGCCACGCGAACTTCATAGCTTAGCGTTTGCACGGCCATCGCTAGGTTCAATGAGCTGTACTCAGGGTTGGCTGGGATACATACATGGAAGTGGCACTTCTGAAGCTCATCGTTAGTCAAGCCAGTGCGCTCACGGCCGAAGACTAATGCGACTGGGTGCTTTTGACCTTCAACGGCAAACTTTTGTCCGCACTCACGAGGCTCTAGCATTGGCCATTCAAGCGTTCTTGAACGCGCACTTGAACCGACCACCAAACCACAGTCTTTTACTGCTTCATCCAATGTAGACACAATGGTCGCGTTTTCTGCGATGTCACCCGCACCCGCAGCCAGTGCTAAGGTCTGCTCGTCAACTTCACATTGAGGGTCTACAAGAACTAATTGACTCAAACCCATCACTTTCATTGCGCGAGCTGCTGATCCGATATTCCCTGAATGAGACGTACCAACCAGAACGACTTTTACATTGTCTAACATGCTATATGACACCACTTTAAAAATAATCGCGAGATATTAACACATAGCAAAGTAAAATGGTCAGACCCTTCTCGGAATGTGAAACTAAGAGTTCAAAAAATAACCACTTCCCTTTTGGGGAAACTTTGGTATACTCGCCGCCGCTTTAAATTGTTCTTTAACATCTTGTGGGAAAAACCATATGCATCCAATGCTAAACATTGCGATACGCGCTGCGCGTAAAGCTGGCAACCATATTGCTAAATCTCTAGAAACAACTGATAAGATCGAATCGTCTCTAAAAGGTAACAACGATTACGTTACTAACATTGCTCAAGAAGCTGAGTACATGATTATTGAGACAATCAAATCATCTTACCCAGAGCACAGCATTATTTCTGAAGAGTCAGGCCTGACTGAAGGTAAAGATTCTGACGTACAATGGATCGTTGACCCACTAGATGGCACCAACAACTTTGTAAAAGGTTTCCCTCACTTCTCTGTATCTATTGCTGTTCGTATGAACGGTCGTACAGAAGTTGCTTGTGTTTATGACCCAATGCTAAACGAGCTATTCACAGCTCAACGTGGCTCTGGCGCTCAACTTAACAACGCTCGTATGCGTGTTACTCAACTTAAAGACCTTCAAGGTACTGTTCTAGCGACTGGTTTCCCATTCAAGCAAAAACAACACTCTGAATCTTTCATGAAGATCATCTCTGGTCTATTCGTTGATTGTGCGGACTTCCGTCGTACTGGCTCTCCAGCACTTGACCTATGTTACCTAGCGGCTGGCCGTGTTGACGGTTACCTAGAACTAGGCCTTAAGCCATGGGATCTAGCAGCTGGCGATCTAATCGCTCGTGAAGCTGGCGCTATCATGACTGACTTTGCTGGCGGTACTGATTACATGACGTCTGGTAATGTTGTTGCTTCAAGCGCACGTGGTGTTAAGTCTATTCTTAAGCACGTTCGTGAGAACTCTAACGAAGGTATGCTGAAGTAATTCAGACCTTACGTTAATGCTCTTTAGTTAAGAGCAGAAGATTTTCAAAGCCTCGCTATTGCGGGGCTTTTTTGTATCTGCGATACGAGATACGAGATACGAGATACGAGATACGAGATACGAGATACGAGATACGAGCAAGATGGCAGTTAGCTGCGACGAGCACAACGCAATTCGCCAATAAGTTGCGTAGAGCTTATCGACAGAATACAGACGTAAAAAAACCGCTAGTTGCCTAGCGGTTTTTTTTGGTTCAGCGAAAATTGTTAAGCCAAGGCCTAAGGCATTTCGTCAAACTCTTCACCTTCTTTATCCACTTGTGGTGGCATTAGGTGTTCACGCGTAATACCCAACTTCATAGCGAGTGCAGATGCAACGTAGATAGAAGAATAAGTACCAACGGTAATCCCCAATAGAAGTGCAGTCGCGAAGCCGTGAATCATAGCACCGCCCTGAGCGAACAGCGCGATAACTACGAATAACGTTGTACCAGAAGTAATCAATGTACGGCTCAATGTTTGTGTGATTGAGCTGTTCAGTACTTCGGGTGCTTCACCCTTACGCATCTTACGGAAGTTCTCACGAATACGGTCAAATACGACTATGGTATCGTTGAGGGAATAACCGACTACCGTTAGCAAGGCTGCTACGATGGTAAGATCCACCTCAATTTGCATTAGAGAGAACACACCCAGTGTGATGATAACGTCGTGCGCCAGTGCTAATACCGCACCTGCTGCCAAACGCCATTCGAATCGCACTGACACATAGATCAAGATACAGATCAGAGAAACAAGGATAGCAAGGCCACCCGCTTCTGTTAGCTCGTCACCCACATTAGGGCCAACGAACTCGATACGACGCATCTCAACTTGCTCACCAGTACCATCTTTAATTGCAGACAGGATCTGGTTACCAAGCGTTTCGCCAGCAACACCGTCACGTGGACGTAGACGTACCATTACCTCACGCGCAGAACCAAAGTTCTGAACCGTAGCATCACCAAAGCCTTCAGCTTCTAGTGCACTACGGATATCAGGTAGGTTTGCTGGTTGCTCAAAACCCACTTCAATCAGAGTACCACCGGTAAAATCTAGACCCCAGTTCAACGATTTCGTTGTTAAGGTAAAGATGGCAGTACCAATCATCAAGATTGAGAATAAAAAGGCAACCTTTGACCAACGCATAAAGTCGATCATTTTTTCTGCTTTTAGAATCTGAAACATATTAATTCCTAGCCTTAGATCGACAGTTTCTTAACGCGTTTGCCGCCATACATCAGGTTCACGATACAACGTGTTCCGACAATAGCTGTAAACATTGAAGTTAAGATACCGATAGACAGCGTTACCGCGAAGCCTTTAATTGCACCTGTACCTACAGCAAATAGAATAATTGCTGTCAGTAGTGTGGTGATATTGGCATCGGCGATGGTGCTAAATGCGTTCGCATAACCTTGGTGAATCGCTTGTTGTGGACTGCGTCCATCTCGAAGTTCTTCACGTATACGCTCAAAGATAAGTACGTTGGCATCGACCGCCATACCAACCGTCAATACGATACCGGCAATACCTGGCAGAGTCATAGTAGCCCCCGGGATCATCGACATAACACCGATAATCAACACCAAGTTAGCCATCAGAGCAACGTTCGCAATCAAACCGAAAGTACGGTAGTAAAGCAGAGTAAACAACATTACTGCAGCCATACCCCAAACCATCGCCATGATACCCATATCGATGTTTTGTTGACCCATAGATGGACCAATCGTACGTTCTTCTACAATCGAGATAGGTGCAATCAATGCACCAGCACGTAGTAAAAGTGCCAAGTTATGAGCTTCAGCCGTTGAGTCGATACCCGTAATACGGAAGTTACGACCAAGCGCAGATTGAATCGTCGCTTGGTTGATCACTTCTTCGTGCTTACTTAAGATCACTCGACCTTCTGGTGTTTTACGACCGCTGTCTTTGTACTCTGCAAATACCGTAGCCATAAGCTTACCGATATTCTGACGAGAGAATGTAGACATCTTGCTACCACCTTCGCTGTCTAGCGAGATGTTAACTTGTGGGCGACCATATTCATCAACACTTGAGCTTGCATCAGTAATACTTGAACCGCCTAGAATAACGCGCTTCTTAAGTACCACAGGGCGACCATCACGGTCTTGCTTGATTTCGCTACCCGCAGGGGCACGACCAGAAGCGGCAGCGGCTAAGTCAGCACTACTATCAACTTCACGGAACTCAAGTGTCGCCGTTGCACCAAGAATTTCTTTAGCGCGCGCCGTGTCTTGAACACCAGGCAATTCCACTACGATACGGCTAGCACCTTGACGTTGAACCAAAGGCTCAGCAACACCAAGTTCGTTAACACGGTTACGTAGAATGGTAATGTTTTGCTCTACTGCGTAGTTACGGATTTCTTGAAGACGAGCGTCTGTAAAACGAGCAACCAAAGAGAAGCGACCATTAGATTCTGAATCTACGAACGTCATATCTTGGTGCTTAGATTGCAGTAGCGATTTCGCTTCAGCAAGCTGCTCTTCGTTACGTAGAATCACTTCAACTGCATCTTTACCCGATGGGCGAATAGCACGGTAACGAATTTTTTCTTCACGAAGTTCACTACGGAAGGCTTCTTCTTGTTGGCCAACTAGCTTTTGCATCGCAGCATCCATATCCACTTCCATTAAGAAGTGAACACCACCACGTAAATCAAGACCCAGTTTCATTGGTGCAGCACCAATAGATTCAAGCCAATCAGGAGTTGAAGCCGCAAGGTTTAAAGCAACGATAACATCATCACCTAGTGCTTCTGTGATGATATCACGGGCACTAATTTGCGTATCTGTATCGTTAAAGCGAACAAGAATGGAACCGTTTTCTAGAGCAACGGATTTAGTAGAAAGGTTCTCTGCTTCCAGAGCATTGGTGACAGCATCCAGCGTAGACAGATCTACAGAGGCGCCACGCGCCCCTGTAACTTGAACTGCCGGATCTTCACCGTATATATTCGGAAGCGCGTACAACGCAGCGATAGCGATGGCAAACACCACCATCAAATACTTCCATAACGGATAACGGTTTAGCACAGCGAGGATCCTCTAGCTGTTTATAGTGATTTCAGAGTACCTTTTGGTAGCACTGCTGTAACGAAGTCTTTCTTGATAACAACTTCGTTGTTTGCGTTCAGTTCGATAGCAACGTAGTCGCTGTCTTCTGCAATCTTAGTAATCTTACCGATTAGACCGCCGCTTGTTAGAACTTCATCGCCTTTGCCCATAGAAGACATAAGGCTCTTATGCTCTTTTACGCGCTTAGCTTGTGGGCGGTAGATCATGAAGTAGAAGATCACAGCGAACATACCTAGCATGATAAGCATTTCGAAACCGCCGCCTGCTGGTGCACCTTCTACTGCTGCGTGAGCTTGAGAAATAAACATTAAAAACATCCTCTATTATATTTTGGTAATTGTTTGTCTAATTGGGTTGTATCCCTTTATTTTCAAGCCCCATCTCTAGGAATAGAGATGGGGCTCGCAAAAAAAGAAATACTAAGATTCTTTACCTAACGGTGGCACTTCACGCCCCATTCTTGCGTAGAACTCAGCAACGAACTCTTCAAAACGGTCTTCATCAATAGATTGACGAATGTCTGACATAATTCGTTGGTAGAAACGCAGGTTATGAATCGTGTTCAGTCGAGCACCTAGGATTTCGTTACAACGATCCAAATGGTGCAAGTACGACTTGCTGTAGTTCTTACAAGTGTAACAGTCACAATCTGAATCTAGTGGTGTTGTATCCGTTTTATGCTTCGCATTACGGATCTTGATCACACCTTCAGTGACAAACAGGTGGCCATTACGTGCATTTCGCGTTGGCATTACACAGTCAAACATGTCGATACCGCGACGAACACCTTCAACTAAGTCTTCAGGTTTGCCTACGCCCATTAGGTAACGTGGCTTATCTTCCGGCAGTTGAGGGCATGTGTGCTCAAGAATACGGTGCATGTCTTCTTTTGGTTCGCCTACTGCTAGGCCGCCAACAGCGTAACCGTCAAAACCAATTTCTGTTAAGCCTTTAACGGATACGTCACGAAGGTCTTCGTATACGCCACCTTGAACGATACCAAATAGTGAGTTCGGGTTTTCTTGCTTGTCAAAGTGATTGCGTGAACGCTGAGCCCAACGAAGAGACATCTCCATCGAGTCTTTAGCTTCTTTATGCGTTGCAGGGTAAGGCGTACATTCGTCAAAGATCATTACGATGTCTGAGCCTAGATCCTTTTGGATTTCCATCGACTTTTCAGCGTCCATGAAGATCTTGTCACCGTTTACAGGGTTACGGAAGTGAACACCCTCTTCAGTGATTTTACGCGTCGCACCTAGGCTGAATACTTGGAAACCGCCTGAATCAGTCAGGATAGGTCCTTTCCAGTTCATGAAATCGTGCAAGTCACCGTGCAGTTTCATGATCTCTTGACCAGGGCGTAACCATAGGTGGAACGTATTACCTAGCAAGATTTCAGCACCTGTGTCTTTCACTTCTTCAGGAGTCATGCCTTTAACCGTACCGTAAGTACCTACAGGCATGAATGCTGGTGTTTCAACGCTACCACGTTCAAACTGAAGTTGACCACGACGTGCGCCGCTGTTTGTTTTTTTAAGTTCGTATTTTAATTTCACGAAGCCTCCAATATGCCAGAGAAACAATCTGACTGATAATTCAGAACCTTAAGCTAAACATAAGTTCAATCTAGCGAGTTCTATGAGGAGCGGTCGCGTATTCCTTGCGAGAGATTAGACAGACACCCTGCCCGACTCCTAGCTTACTGCTAGCA
Organism: Vibrio sp. L5-1; assembly: GCF_021728315.1. Lineage (NCBI taxonomy): Bacteria > Pseudomonadati > Pseudomonadota > Gammaproteobacteria > Vibrionales > Vibrionaceae > Vibrio > Vibrio sp. L5-1. The sequence goes on from NZ_JAKKCQ010000002.1 coordinate 1,186,565, forward strand.
CCCGTAAATTCTGTTTATATCGTTTATAACCAGCTAAAATTAGCTCGTTTTCTTATTGATGAACATCGCATCACCGTAGCTGAAGAAACGGTATTCGCTCTTCACTGCGTGATCGTATGCGCCCATCACATTGTCATAACCAGCAAATGCACTCACCAACATGATCAGTGTTGATTCTGGTAAGTGGAAATTGGTAATCAAGCAATCCACCAACTGGTATTCATAACCAGGGAAGATGAAGATTTCTGTGTCACCAAAGAAAGGAACTAACTCAGTGCCATTTTTTAATGCATCTTGAGCCGCACTTTCTAGTGAACGCACAGAGGTTGTACCTACAGCGATAATGCGTCCGCCGCGAGCTTTTGCTGCTGCAACGGCATCAACCACTTCTTGCGGTACTTCAACGTACTCTGCGTGCATGTGGTGATCGTTGATATTATCTACTTTTACCGGCTGGAACGTGCCAGCACCAACGTGAAGCGTCACGTAAGCAAACTCGACACCTTTTTCTTTCATGCCAGCCATGAGCTTGTCATCAAAGTGAAGACCTGCTGTTGGCGCTGCAACCGCACCCGGCTTTTCATTATAGACAGTCTGGTAGCGCTCTTTATCTGCATCTTCATCAGGACGATCGATGTAAGGAGGCAGTGGCATGTGACCAACGCTGTTAAGAATCTCTAAAACGCTTTGATCGGATGTGAAATGGATTTCAAACAACGCATCATGACGCGCCACCATTTCAGCTTCATACTCATCATTCTCACCAAGGAACAACTTGGTGCCCGGCTTCGGTGATTTAGAACAACGAACATGCGCAAGAATGCTTTTCTCATCGAGCATACGCTCCACTAGCACTTCAAGCTTACCGCCTGAGGCCTTGCGACCGAATACACGAGCAGGAATCACGCGAGTATTATTAAAAACAACAAGATCGCCTGGCTCAACCAAGTCTAAAACGTCTTTAAACGAACCATCAGCTAGGTTACCGCTGTTGCCATCTAATTTAAGCAGGCGGCTTGCTGTGCGCTCCTCTTGAGGGTAGCGAGCAATGAGTTCATCTGGTAGGTCAAAGTGAAAATCTGAAACTTGCATGTTTGTAGTCTTGTCTTAGTTGATGAGATTTGTGCTGTTGACGAAGAATAAATCATGGTTGCAGATCAATCGTTACGGTAAGTCAATCGTTACCAGAAACACATCACAAACACGACTAAAAATTTCGCAGTGGGCTAGTATAGGCACACGAGCCGCAATAGCAAGGTTTACAGCACTGGATTATTGTAAAGAGGCGTAAAATAGTGCTACTGATTCACCACCTCAAACTAAAGAATTAGTTGCATAAAACTCACCCAAGAATGCGTCAGATCTCAGTTATTTTTTGGATAAAAAACTATAGTAATAGCAACAAATAAAAAAGAAGGAGGTTCGTATGATCAAGGTTGAAGATATGATGACTCGCAACCCTCATACCCTATTGCGCTCACACTCACTGGCCGATGCTAAGCACATGATGGAAGCGCTTGATATCCGCCATATTCCGGTCGTTGATTCCGACAGGCAACTACTTGGCGTCGTCACACAGCGAGACGTTCTAGCCGCTCAAGAATCCAGCCTACAAAACATCCCACAAGCTCAATCTTTTACTCTTGCCACTCCCCTCAACGACATCATGCACAAAAGTGTTATGTCAGTAGAGCCGCGTGCTGGGTTAAAAGAATCGGCTATCTATATGCAGAAGCACAAAGTGGGCTGTTTACCTGTCGTAGAAAATCACGAACTAGTAGGCATTATCACCGACAGTGATTTCGTCACGATAGCGATTAACTTATTAGAGCTACAGGAAGAAGTAGAACCCGAAGAAGTTGAAGGTTAATCAAGGTTGTTTTACCCGCAAACCCCCTAGAGCCTTTCAATCCAAGGCTCTTTTCATGCCCCAACTCTCACATATTCACTGTGAAACTCACCGCACCCTTCATTTCTTCTTAGAGACCTGTTCCAAAAAATAAGCATCTCAACAAACCTATCTGACTTATTGTTCTTACATATGAGAATGTAAGACTCTAATTAGATTTATTGATATATCTATCGTTTGGATAATGTAAAAATTTGTTAACAATAAAAACAAACTGCCTTTCTGGGAATGATACTTATGAGTTTAAAGAAATTGCTGTCCTTGGGTTTTGGCGTGATTCTTGCGCTAATTTTGGTTATTTCAGTCGTTGCTTCATTGCGCTTTTATCAATCTAGTCATGGGTTTAATACCTATCGCTCTCTTGCATTAACCAGTGTATCCACTGGGCGAATCCAAGCCAACATATTGGAAGCTCGTTTATCTGCATTAAAATATATAAAGAACCCTGTTGTATCGCATGCTTCAGAGCTCAATAAGCGCATCACAACATCAATTCAGTTGATTGACGAAGTATTGGACGCTCATATTGACGACCTACATAAAAATGAGTTTTTAGCGATAGAGAAGCAGCTTAAACAATACAGCCAGGGCTTTAACCAGGTAGTGCAACTGGTCAATACTAGGAACAACTTAGTTAAAGAAAACTTAGATCCATCAGGTCTTAAGATGCGACAAGCAGTGACTAACTTAATGACGCAAGCTTCTGCTGAAGAAGATTTAGAAGTTGCTGTCAGTTCAGGGCAACTTCAACAACATGTGTTGTTATCACGATTGTATGCTTCTAAATTTTTGACTAGCAACAAAATAGAAGATGCTCAACGAGCTCAAAAAGAGTTTGCGTCCGCCACATTTCTCGTAGAAACCATAGAATCTCAATTGATGTCAGACGAGCAAATTCGTTACTTAGCTGATTTTAATAATGCCTTTAAAACCTACCGAGTCACTTTTTCAGAAGTTGTTAACACGATAAAGGAACGAAACAACATCGTTTCTGGAACCCTTGATATTGCAGGTAGCAATGCGGCGAAAACAATTGAAGAAATAAAGCTATCTACCAAGTCACAACAAGACTCCGTCGGACCAAGCATGGTTGAACGATTTTCAAATGCTCAATTTATCTTAGGTGCTCTTTCAATTATTGTTATCGCGATTGCCCTTGGCATTGCCATCTCGATTTATCGGAGCGTCTGGAAAGTCGTAGGGGGAGAGCCTAGCGATATTCAAGCAATTGTAGAGGAAGTCGCTTTCGGTGACCTTTCAAAACAGATTCCAATAACAGGTAAAGAAACGGGTATATACGCAAACATTTTAGAGATGCGCCAAGAGCTACGTCGCATCATCGATGGATTCCACCAAATTTCAGACAACGTTTCAGCGGCTTCAGTCGAGTTAACGGCCGTGATGAGTCAAACAGAAGGGAATGCTCAACAAGAACTGAGCCAAATGGAGCAAATAGCAACAGCCATCAATGAACTTTCTAGTACTGCGAATGAGGTTAGCCATAATGCAGCTAGTGCTGAGAACGCGGCAACTGGTGCAACTTCCAATGTTAAAAAGGGCGGCGTTTCACTCGATGCCTCAGATGATATATCTCGCAAGGTTGAAGACTCAATCGAAGAGACATCAAATATCGTAAATCAACTGCAAGAGTACTCGGTAGAGATCGGTACTGTTATTGAAGTGATCAACTCCATCTCTGAGCAAACGAACTTGCTAGCACTCAACGCAGCCATTGAGGCCGCACGAGCTGGTGAGCAAGGGCGTGGTTTTGCTGTCGTTGCTGATGAAGTTCGTTCTCTGGCGGCTAAAACACAACAATCAACTGTCGATATTCAAGAGATAATCTCTCGACTTCAAGCACAAGCAAAAGATGCCAACCAGTTCATGCAATCTAACCTATCGTTAGCCGTAGAGTCGCGTCATTACAGCGAACAGCTTAGAACGGCATTCGCATCAATAACGGAGTCTGTTGGCCTGATTTCAGATATGAATACACAAGTAGCAACAGCATCTGAAGAGCAATCAGGAGTCACACAGGATATTTCACAAAATGTTTCTTTGACCTTTGATATCGTTCATCAAAATGTCTCAGGAATCGAACAAAGCAAACAAGCAAGTGAGGAGCTATCTTCATTAGCAGTGAAACAAAAAGACTTACTGAGTTTTTTCAAAATCTAACGCTATAGATAAATTTCCAACGCCACATTTTGTGGCGTTTCTCTTCACAAATGAACAAACAAAAAGAGCGGCTAAAATGGCCGCTCTTTTTGTTTTGATGTTCTAGGTTTTTTATAACAACTCAGAAACTACATCGGCTAATTGGTGGAAGGTTTCACGGCGCGATGAGCTCGGTCGCCAGACAAGACCAATGTCTCGGTATGCCTGTTGGCCTGGAGGATCGATCACCACTAGGTTTTGGTTTTCCAATAAACCATGATCGATGGCCATCTGCGGAATAAAGGTGGTACCTAAACCATTGGCCACCATTTGCACCAATGTGTGCAAGCTCGTTGCCGTGAACGGATTGATCTTCTCTTTATCAGTTAACTTGCACGCTGACACCGCATGTTCGGTTAAACAGTGCTCGTTCTCCAACAAGAATACAGACTCATCTGGCAAATCATCGTATTTAATCGGAACACGAATGCCATCGGCTTGATTACGACTGATCACCATTCTGAACGGGTCTTGCCCGACAACTTTACTCTCCATGTTGTCGATATCGACAGGCAGAGCCAGAATCAACACATCTAACTCACCATGACGTAATGCAGCCAATAAGTTAGTCGTCGTGTCTTCACGTAACAGTAAGTTCAACTGTGGAAAACGATGGTTGGCTTCTTGAACCAAATCACACAGAAGGAATGGCGCAATGGTAGGAATACACCCTACTCGCAACTGCCCTTGCATTGCATCACCATTACATAGGTTTCCGAGTTCAACCAAGTCTTGCCCCTTCGCCAACAACTCTCGACCATGCTTGACCACCAGCTCTCCCGCTTGAGTGAAAACGAGTGGGCTCTTTTTATCTTTCTTCTCATAGAGAGGACAACCAATCAGCTCTTCGAGGTTTTGAATGCCTTTACTTAACGTCGATTGACTCACGAAGCAGCGATCCGCTGCATCACTAAAGTGACGAGTTTCGTGAAGAGTAACAAGATAGTGAAGCTGCTTAAGACTTGGCCATTTATTCATGAAATTACTTTGTAATATGAGTAGGATAAGTTACGTAAAGGTCAGCAGACCTAAGGACTGGACAAAGATTAAGCTCATCGCTTTTTTCGATTAACTTAATCTATTTAATTCGCTTTTTTCTATAGTACCGATTGTACTATAGTTTGTCCCGTAGAAACGGAGCCCAAACAAAGATGTGTTGGGCCAACTAATTTTTTAGGAGATTCCAAATGGTACTAGTAGGTCGTCAAGCCCCTGACTTTACTGCAGCAGCTGTTCTAGGTAACGGTGAGATCGTTGATAACTTCAACTTCGCAGAATTCACTAAAGGTAAGAAAGCTGTAGTTTTCTTCTACCCACTAGACTTCACTTTCGTTTGTCCTTCAGAGCTAATCGCTTTCGACAACCGTCTAGAAGATTTCCAAGCTAAAGGCGTTGAAGTAATCGGTGTTTCTATCGATTCACAATTCTCTCACAACGCATGGCGTAACACTGCTATCGCTGATGGCGGTATCGGTCAAGTTAAATACCCTCTAATTGCTGACGTTAAGCACGAGATCTGCAAAGCATACGATGTTGAGCACCCAGAAGCAGGTGTTGCTTTCCGTGGTTCTTTCCTAATCGATGCTGACGGCCTTGTACGTCACCAAGTAGTTAACGATCTTCCACTAGGTCGTAACATCGACGAAATGCTACGCATGGTAGACGCACTAAACTTCCACGAGAAGAACGGTGAAGTTTGTCCTGCACAATGGGAAGAAGGTAAATCAGGTATGGACGCATCTCCACAAGGTGTTGCAGCATTCCTATCTGAGCACGCTGACGACCTAAGCAAGTAATTACCTCTTAAGCCTGAACTCAACTCAGGTTAATGGTTGGAACATTCTCTACAAAGAGAAATAAAGCATAAGCTAATAGCGCAAAGCGCACCGCCAATCAGTTAAGAAGTAAAGTCCTATTAAAAGCCCGAAGTTAACGCTTCGGGCTTTTTGTTTTTACACGACCTCACCACTCCCCTACCTGAAAGTGAATTGGGGTAGCGACAAAGCAAAAGTTTACCCCTATTTCCCTCTGCTAACACCTATTCAAAATCATACCTAGATTGCTATTATTTAGTCAGTATCTCTTTAAATGAGCAAACATGATGAACATCGAAATTGAAGTCTGTATCGATAACTTAGAATCTCTACACAACGCGCTGTCTGGCGGCGCGAATCGAATTGAGCTTTGCTCTTCATTGGCACTTGGCGGGTTAACTCCAAGCTTCGGAATGATGAAACAAGCGGCAAAAATTTCGTCCGTTCCTGTCTACGCGATGATACGACCAAGACAAGGCGACTTCATTTTCGATAATGACGATATGCTCTGTATGCTTGAAGATATTGAAGCTTGTGCAAGTGCTGGGTTGGATGGAGTCGTACTTGGTGTATTAGCGCCGAACGGAAGTATTGATATGCCAAAAATGCAGCAACTGGCTGACAAAGCGCACTCATTGAAGCTTGGAATGACGTTTCATAGAGCCATAGATCAATGTACCGATTACCAAGTTGCTTTAGAACAGGTCATAGCGCTCGGCTGTGAACGGATCCTAACGTCAGGGATTGCTGCCAATGCAGAGCAAGGCATCGATGTATTAGCAGATATGGTCAAACAAGCCGATGGAAGAATCGACATCATGGCTGGGGCTGGCGTCAACGCAACGAATGCTAAGATGATTCGAAGCAATACCCAAGTGCCTGCACTTCATCTTTCAGGTAAATCGACAAGACCAAGCCTAATGGAAAATAACTCGAGTGCTCAAATGGGTAACGATAACGTTGATGATTATCAAATCCCCGTGACTGATGCGAATAAGATATCCGATGTAAGAGCTGCCCTCACCGCTTTAGGACAATAGTCGCTACCAAAAATCTAAGAGAACCTCACTGACTAATCTATCCCGCTAACGTATATTAGGTTTAATAGTGCAGTAAACTTTTCACGGATAGATATGGCTAAAGACTTATTCAGTACTCTTGATTTAAACCTGTTACGAACATTCCTCATCGTTTATCAAGAAAAAAATACCAGAAAGGCTGCGGAGCGACTCTTTGTTTCACAGCCAGCAGTCAGCCAAGCCCTACAGAAGCTAAGATATCACTTCAATGATAACCTCTTCGTAAAGGTTCATGGTGGCCTGCAACCTACCTCATTCAGTGAGCAACTCATCAATGAAATAACACCACACTTTGATGGCTTAATGACCGCGGTGAATGCATCCAATCGATTTAACCCAAGTGAGATTGACTATCCCTTAAAGATAGCGTTATCACCTGTAGTACTCGCTTGTTTATCCGGTACCTTATATAAAGAGCTTATGAGACAAGCACCAAATTCAAAACTTGAGCTTGTAAGTTGGTCTACCTCATCTTGTGAAGATATACAGAAAGGAGAGGTTCTATTAGGCGTTGCTTACGAGCTTCCTTTTACATCAAAAGAGATTTATGTAAAAAAACTGGTGGAAATTACCGGCCGATTATTTGTAAGAAAGGATCATCCGATAAAGCAAGCTTCAGTCAGTCCCGAAGAATTAGCAGGTTATGAAATAGCATCAATGATATCTCCTGGCTGGAACGACAATTTTAGCCATGCAGCCAACATATTAGAGTCACGTTCAATTCCACACAGTATTGGCTTTCGTTCCGAGATTTTGATGGCTATCATCGATGTCGTGGCGAACTCCGATATGTACATGCCACATTCCAACCTATTCCCCATAGATAACTACCCAACGCTGCGAGCTATAGATGTAGATCTTGACACTAAATACAAAAATGTCAGTGTTTACAGCCACATACACACTAGAAACCGCAATAACCCTCTCATATCCTGGCTTTTCGATGTAATCAAAGGTGCGCTACTACAACAGATTAATAAGTAATGCTTATTACAGATATACGAGAACCTATTTAGCTTAAAAATATAACACTGTTTAATATTCACTCCATCGACAGGGAGTCAATCAAATATAAGGATGCAATAATTAAACATTAAGAGCGTTATTTATATGAAATTACTAACTACAGCACTAACCGTTATCGCAATCACTTCTGCTTCATCAGCTTATGCTCAGAAAGACTATTCTGGACATCGTATTGGTTTCGGTATTGTTTCTAGTGAAGTCGATCATCTAGATTCAAATTTCTCTCGAAGCGATTTAGGTAATGGGTTAAAGCTCGAATATGGTTATGACATTAACCGAATCTTTGGTGTGAATATCTCATCAGATACGAGTAAAGAAGATGAAAATTTTGAAGGCTATGGATATGAGACTAAAGTTTCAACCTTCAAAATAGACACAGACATCGGCTATGCATTCTTCCTCAATGGCTTTGATGTAAAGCCATACGGTGCTATTGGTTTTGCTCGTGTAGAGGAAAAGATCACGTTAAATACGCCTGACGGTAGTGCAAGTATCAAAGACAACAATACTTCTCTACTGCTCGGCACCGGAGTTAGAGCAAATTTTGATTTCGGTCTTTATACCGACCTACGATTCAACTTCATCATGATGGATGACTATGACATCGATCAGTTATCTTTTACTGTCGGATACAAGTTCTAAGCGTAGCTTTCCATCAATTAAACACTTTGTTCACAATCTGTTTGGGTTGTGAGCAAAGTAATCATGCATACCAATAAGTAGGCATTATCACCGATATAACCAATACGAATTAGCCTACTCTTTCTAAAATATTACAATATGATTGTTATTCAATTGCTTCACTGGTTTTACACATGGAGCGACCTAATGCTAAGGAGAGCAAACAATTACTTCGGTGGTACCATGAAATTTAAAACACTTCTTTTAGCTTCTGTTTTATTCTCAACCTCTGCATTTTCAAATGGTCTTCATTTATCCCCAGAACTAAAGATTGGTTCTTATCATGGTTTTGGAATGCAAGCAGGTATTACTGATGTGGCAAATCTAGGCGCCATTTACCTGATCTATTCTCACCTATGGTATGACAGCGATCGATATGATGAAACGGTTGATGCGTATCGCGTTGGTATCCAGAACATGTTTGGAAGAAACCAAAACCACGGCTTTCAGGCGGAGATTGGTGTAGCTAGTTATGACGGTACAAAAACGCGCTCAGACGAAGTTGAAGAGAAGACTGCACATGGTTTAAGCCTAGGCGGTGCCTACGTGTACCAAGCGACACCAATGCTTGGGCTACGTGCTGGTGTTGATATGAATATTTTTGATCACAATAAGACCTTCGTGCCTTACGACACAACAATCAACCTTAACCTTGGTGCAATTATTCGATTCTAAAGTTAATACCTACTTCAGTGCGTCATCTAAGCTTTGATCACCAAGGTGGCGTACATCTTTACCCTTCACAAAATAAATAATGTATTCACAGATATTTTGACAACGATCTCCCACTCGCTCAATCGCACGGGCTGACCACATCACTTGTAGGATATTGGGGATGTTCTTAGGATCCTCCATCATGTACGTCATCAACTGACGAATCACAGCTTCATATTCCGCATCCAGCTTATCGTCAAGTTTATGTACTTCTGCCGCCGCATCGACATCCATACGAGCAAAAGCATCTAATACTTGATGCAACATAGTAATTGCCTGACGACACAATGGCTCTAACGAGACGTGAAACTTTTGCTCTTTCGTAGAAGGGATCTCAATCGCACCCTGTGCGATTTTAGAAGCAACATCGCCAATACGTTCTAGATCAGTAATGGTTTTGATGATCGCCATAATCAAACGCAGATCTTTGGCAGTCGGCTGACGCTTCGCGATAATACGAGTACATGCTTCATCGATCGAAACTTCCATCGCATTCACTTTATGGTCGTCACGAATTACTTTTTTGGCCAGCTCCGCGTCATCTTTATGAAGCGCTTGCATCGCAAATGACAACTGCTGCTCTACCAATCCACCCATAGTTAATACGTGTGTACGGATAGATTCTAATTCGACATTAAACTGTCCTGAGATGTGGCGACCAAAATGCATGTCAGCTCCTTAAAAGAAATGAATAAAGTCGTTTATTTCAGAGTGACTTAGCTCTAGATAGCGCGAACTTAAACGTTAGCCGTACCTACCTGTAATGTAGTCTTCCGTTTGATTTTTCAATGGCGAAGTAAATATAGAATCAGTATCTGAGTACTCGATCAACTTACCCATATGGATAAAAGCGGTGTGGTCACTCACGCGAGCTGCCTGCTGCATGTTATGAGTAACAATAACAACGGTGTATTGGGTTTTAAGTTCGTTGATCAACTCTTCAATCGTCAATGTCGAAATCGGATCGAGTGCCGATGTTGGCTCATCCAATAACAACACTTCAGGTTCGATGGCAACCGCACGAGCGATAACCAAACGCTGCTGTTGACCACCCGATAAACCAAAAGCGTTTTCATGCAAACGGTCTTTCACTTCATCCCACAACGCCGCGGCGCGCAGAGAGCGTTCAACTGCATCATCAAGATCTCGGCTGTTGCTCACACCTTGCAACCTCAATCCATAAACCACATTCTCATAGATAGATTTAGGGAAAGGGTTTGGACGTTGAAACACCATGCCGACACGACGTCGTAAAGTCGCGACATCCACCTTAGGGTGATACACGTTCTTACCATGAAGCTTCACTTTCCCGGAAACCTTACAGCCTTCAACAAGATCGTTCATGCGATTAATGCAGCGCAAAAGAGTCGACTTACCACAGCCAGAAGGGCCGATAAAAGCCGTCACCTGCCCCTTAGGGATCTGCATTGAAATATCATCGAGTGCTTGGCTCTCTTTATAATAAAGATTCAGCCCTTCAATCGAGATAGCAATTTGCTCATCCTTCAGGTTGTGAACATCAAGTGGTGCTTGGTAACCCAAGGTTTCATTAATCGAGAACATTTAATCTTGTCCTAAGGTTCGGTATTTTTCACGCAAGTTATTACGGATATTAATGGCTGTTAAATTCAGTCCAACGATAACCGTAACCAATAAAAATGAAGTCGCATACACTAAAGGTCGTGCCGCTTCGATATTAGATGTTTGAAAACCAACATCGTAGATATGAAAGCCTAAGTGCATGAACTTTCTCTCTAAGTGTAGATATGGGAACTGACCATCTACAGGTAAGCTTGATGCTAGCTTCACAACACCTACCAGCATTAATGGAGCCACTTCCCCCGCAGCTCTCGCGATGGCCAATATCAACCCCGTGATAATCGCAGGGCTTGCCATCGGTAAAACAATACGCCAAAGGGTCTCAAACTGAGTAGCACCAAGCGCCAATGAACCATGCCTCACCGAGCTAGGGATACGCGTTAAGCCCTCTTCCGTTGTTACAATAACAACGGGCAATGTTAATACCGCCAAGGTCAATGCAGACCATAAAAGACCTGGAGTACCAAATGTCGGTGCTGGCAATCGCTCTGCATAAAACAAAGAATCGATAGAACCACCGATGGTATAGACGAAGAAACCTAAGCCGAATACGCCATACACAATCGACGGTACACCCGCTAAGTTAATTACAGCAATACGGATCAAACGAGTCAGTGCGTTGTTTTTTGCATATTCATGAAGATAAATAGCAGCAACGACACCAAGTGGCATCACTACGATCGACATGAGAATAACCAGCAACACAGTGCCGAAGATCGCAGGAAACACCCCACCTTCAGAGTTTGAGTCTCGTGGGTTTTCAGATAAAAACTTCCAAACTTGCTTGCCCCAATGCCCAACCTTTTCAAGATAAGACATATTATTCGGGTACCAATAATCCAAGATATGACTGAGCGAAATTTCAACCTGCTCTCCTGTCATATCTTCCACCAACAAGCTTTCGACATTGAGCTGTGTTCTAAGATGCTCAAGCTTTACTTCTGCTTCCGCTAACTGGCGATTTAGTTCCAGTTTAGTTTGAGTATAAGTTTTAAGGTATTCATCGCTCACTGACTCATTGAGTTCAAGCTTACGTTTTTCTAAGCGCAGATTTTCCAATTGCCAACTGATATTGCGGATTTCTTGGTTCACAACACGCGACGTTTCTTTACGTAACGTATCAGCGAACGCCAAGCCTTGTTCGAATTTTTGGTCTATGTTCGAATCAAAGGTGCCAGAAGCGGTTTTAAAACCCACCGGTTTACCAAAGAAATAACCACCTCGACTTCGTTCAATCACAATCCAATCAAGCGGAGTTGTTGGTTCTCGTAAGTTAACATCCAGAATAGAAACAAAGTCCGCAGGGTACAGTTCTCTGTTGGCGACTTTGATACTTAAGCGCTGAATTAGTCCCGTCGACAAATTTTGAGGCGACAAGTGGTCGTGTACTTGTGGAACTTGCTCTATCGGGATGTATTTACGTTCATATAACTGACCAATCAATACATCTTGCTTTGATACCGTTTCGTCAAGATCGACCACTAACGACAAATCTTTGGAGTCGACTTGCCATTGATACAAAGGAGCTGGCCAAAAATAGGTTAAACCCTTCCAGCCAATCAACAGCATTAGGCCAAGAACAGAGAGCATACTGATGCTCACTGCACCGCCCGTAAGCCAAATCCACGGAGAGCCTGATTTAATCCAAGACAATAATGACTTCAGTTTATTCATCATGAACGACCTTGCTCTGACGTGCTGAACCCAAGAAAGAGCCAACTTCGTGAGATACGCTAATCAAACAGCTAACAGCCATTGATAGAGATTGAGGTGAACCTTTAAAACTACAGCGCACGATATTTATCTCTCAGTCTTTGTCTAACCCACTCAGCAACTGAGTTCACCGCGAATGTAAAGATAAACAGCAAGAGTGCAGCCAAGAACAGCAAGCGGAAATGAGAACCGCCCACCTCAGATTCTGGTAATTCAACAGCAATCGTTGCCGATAACGTTCTCATCCCTTCCAAAATATTCCAGTCAAGAATTGGGGTGTTACCTGTAGCCATCAAAACGATCATGGTTTCGCCAACCGCTCTCCCAAGTCCCATCATAACTGCTGAAAAAATACCTGGGCTAGCCGTTAATAGCACCACATAGATAAGTGTCTGCCACGCCGTCGCTCCCAAAGCCAGTGAGCCATCGGATAAATGTTTTGGCACAGAGAAAATAGCGTCTTCTGCAATCGTGAAAATGGTAGGGATGACAGCGAAGCCCATAGCGAAACCAACCACCAGCGCATTACGTTGATCAAAGTCGATGCCATAGCTAGCTAAGAAGGTACGAATATCACCGTCAAACAACAAGGCTTCAATGCTGTGTCCACCAGCAAATACAGCGACCACGGTAATCATCAATACCGGAATCAATATCAAGGCGTGCCAACCATTAGCGAAGCGGCTCGTCACCATCTTCGGCAAACAGTACCAAACAAGTCCAGTCAACAATGTGCTCAGTGGTAACAACACCATTAATGAGAAGACTGCCGTTAGATGCGTTTCGACAATTGGAGCAAACCAAAGCCCAGCCAAGAACCCTATGATAACGGTCGGAAGAGCTTCCATCAGTTCTATCGACGGCTTCACGACTCTTCGCATTCTTGGAGACATAAAGTATGCGGTGTAAATGGCTCCGAGCACAGCAACTGGCACGGCAAACATCATCGCAAACAGAGCGGCCTTGATGGTACCAAACGTGATAGGGACTAAACTGAATTTTTCTTCAAAGTCATCGTTCGCCGACGTTGATTGCCAAACGTATTGCGGCTCTGGGTAGCTTTCGTACCAGACTTTTTGCCAAAGCGATGAGAATGATATTTGCGGATATTCGTTATCGACCTTAGCCACACTGATGGTGCCATCAATCAACGTAGCCAGATGCAGTTCGTTGGCAGACATAGCCGCTAATTGTGGTGACTTATCAAATGCGCGCTCGAACAGCGACAGCTTTTCACTGGTCGTATAGTGGCTTTGTAATGTGCCGTTCTTATAGAAACTATAAAAACCTTTTCTATAAGTATCGGGCAGAATAAATTGCACTTGTTCAGCAAGTTGGAAGTCTCGAATATGGGTCAGGCTACGCTTTTCATCTTTGAGTACATCAAACCACTGAGAAACCTGTCCGTCCTCATGCGTAACCAACAGTGAATAAGCTCCAGACAGTAAATCGATACTTTTCACCGAGTGCTTTGCATCATTCAAGCTAAGATCAATCACTTCACGAACATTGAAGCCGCTATCTGATAGCTTTAATATCACTAAATCCGATTGTGCTCGGAGATATAAGGTTTGACCATCAGGTGTGACTAACAACTGTTGCTGTAAACCCAACTTATCCGACAACCATTGTCTCTTTTGAAAAACATACTGACCAGTAAGATCACTCTGGTACCACTTAACCAAAACTCGTTGATCGCTTAACTGAGCGGCAACCGTGATACCACGTCCATTCTTAGAGAACGCGAATTTTTCGATTGTTGCTCCGTTTGATGATTCATCATTTAAAAATGGTTCAGGGAGATCGATTTGCTCAATTTTAGGATCGGCTTCACTACCCTTTTGCAGCACGGGCGCACTATACTCAGGGTAGAAAAAGGTAAGGTTGCTTACGCTATCGGCAAAGGCAAACCAATTTTCAGATGGGGTATTTCGAGAAAAAGCGATGGGGTTAGCTAAAACACTACGCTCAAAGTAAGAATGTGTATTTTGAGACTCTAAATCCCAAAACTGAACCAAACCGGATTTTTCGATAGTAAACGCATGCTGACCGTATTCATCTACGGATAAGGCGATAGGCTTTTCTACAGCAACGGTCTTCACGACTTGGTCAGTCTCTAAACCAGTATCAGAAAATACCGGTAAAATGACCATCGCCAAGTAAACAAAGATCAGCACCAGAGCAGCTAGAACACTGACTGCACCACATGTCACCGAAAAACGGACGAGACGATCTTTCAACCATCTTTTTTTGTCGCGCTCTTTCAATGAAAATTGGGCTGAAGCCATCTGTTTATCTACCTTTTTTTAGCTACTGACATAATATGTACGTTAGATGACAATTATATTACAAGTTACGTTAAACAACTGAAACTAATAACAAGTTTGTTGACCATATTTCTTCAAGTAAGATCATAAATTTTGTGAATTTTGTCATTCTAAATTAAAGTAATCAGCTCTATAGCCAGCACTCAAGGATTATCATCTCGATGGAAAAAGACTATGTCACAAAAGAACTTAGCTGGTTATCCTTCAATGAAAGAGTGCTCCAAGAAGCAGCCGACAAATCAGTACCCTTAATCGAAAGAGTTCGTTTTTTAGGTATTTACTCGAAAAACCTCGATGAGTTTTACAAAGTCCGATTTGCTGATGTGAAACGAAAGATCTTACTTCAAGATCCTCAATTACCAGCCAACTCGCAGAAAACCCTACTAACTCAAATGCAGAGCAAAGCAAGTAAGCTCGATGCTCAATTCCATGAACTGTATAGCGACTTACTATTGGAACTGGCGCGCAATCGTATTTTTCTGGTCAACGAACAGCAAATCAGCGAAGAGCAAAGTGAGTGGATCAAAAAGTACTTTAAGAAAAAAGTGCTTCCACATTTAACTCCGTTTCTCTTGAACGAAGATCGCCAGTTGCTCAATATTATGAAAGACGAGCAAAGTTACTTAGCCATCGACATTGAGCGAGAGACATCTTCTCAATACGTGTTACTCGAAATCCCATCTGAAGCTCTCCCTCGATTTGTTAAGTTACCAGACACTTCGGGTTCACAGCGTACGACTTTGATCTTATTAGATAATATAGTTCGATTTTGTTTAGATGACTTGCTTAAAGGATTCTTTGAGTATGACTCCGTGCGTTGCTTTGCTATAAAAATGACGCGTGATGCCGATTATGACCTTCAAGAGAGCAATGAAAATAGTCTACTAGAATCTATGTCGTTGGGTTTAGAACAGCGCTTGACGGCACTACCGATACGCCTTATCTATGAGTCAGAAATGCCTGCTGAAATGCTCCACTTCTTACAAGTCAGACTTAAGCTGTCTGACTATGACAGTGTCATTGCGGGAGGACGCTATCATAACTTCAAACATTTCTCTGAGTTCCCAAGCCTTAATCGACGTGATTTAGTTAATCGTCCACTACCCGTGATTAAGTGCGCGCATTTCAGTCACTACCCAAACTATTTCGAAGCGATCAAAGCTCGTGATATCTTGTTGCATTACCCTTATCACACCTTTAATCACATTACTGAACTCGTGAGGCAGGCTTCCTTTGACCCGAAGGTAACCTCCATAAAAATAAACGTTTACCGTGTTGCAGAAGGCTCAAAACTCCTTAGCTCGATCATCGATGCGGCACACAATGGTAAAAAAGTAACTGTCGTCGTTGAGCTGCAAGCCCGCTTTGATGAACAAGCCAATATTCAGTGGACAAAGAAACTGCAAGAAGCCGGTATAAAAGTCATCCATGGTATCCCAAGTTTGAAAATTCACTCTAAGCTGCTGCTCATTAAACGGAAAGAAGGCAAGCATACGGCGCATTACGCTCATATTGGCACCGGTAACTTTCATGAAGTAACAGCGCGCGTGTATACCGATTTTTCTCTGCTCACTGCGAATGAAGATTTGACCCAAGAGGTGAGACAAGCCTTTAAGTATATTGAAAACCCTTATCAAGAATCACAGTTCAAACAACTGATTGTGTCACCAAAGAATACAAGAAAACGTCTGTATCAATTGATAGATAATGAAATACAAAACGCGATAGAGAACAAGCCTGCAAGCATCACTCTCAAACTCAACAATTTGGTCGACCGAGAGATCATTGAGAAGCTCTATCAGGCCAGCCAAGCCAATGTAAAAGTGAGAATGGTCATTCGTGGTATGTGCTCTCTCGTACCAGGAGTCCCCAACATCAGTGAGCAGATTGAGATTGTTAGTGTGGTCGATCGTTTTCTCGAACACCCAAGAGTGATGATCTTTGGTAACGCTGGAAATCCAAAAGTCTATATCTCCTCTGCAGACTGGATGACACGAAACTTTGATCATCGTATCGAAGTTGCAGCCCCAATTTTAGATCCAAAGATCAAGCAAACCGTTATCGATATCACCGAGTTTCATTTCGATGACAGCAACAAAGCCCGAGTGCTAGAGCAATCGATGAGCAACCCTTACATACAACCACCAGCAAACCCACTTGATTACCCGACGTCACAACTCTCCACTTACCACTATATTAAACGTATGGAGAAACTTGCTCGCAAGAAGTACAAACAAGAGAAGAAGTCATGCCGCTAATTGATAACAAACATTCTCGATGTATTGCCGCTATCGATTTAGGTTCGAACAGCTTTCATATGGTGGTTGCCCGAGTATTCGAACAACACCTGCAATTAGTCAGCAGACATAAACAGAAAGTGAGGTTAGGCGATGGGTTGGATGAGCGTAACTTCTTATCCGAAAGCGCTATCGAACGGGGATTGGAGTGCCTCAAGGTATTCGCAGAACGACTAGCGGATTTTGAACTTGATGATGTCAGAGTCGTCGCGACTCATACCCTAAGAAAGGCTAAAAATACCAAAGACTTCTTAGAGCAAGCTAAACCATTGTTTCCTTTTCCAATAGAGATCATCTCAGGTCAAGAAGAAGCTCGAATTATCTATAACGGCGTAGAGCACACTCAAGCCGCTTCCGAATCCAAATTAGTTATTGATATCGGTGGCGGGAGTACCGAAATCGTAGCAGGGCAAGGCTTTACACCCCAAATAATGCGTAGCTTACCGATGGGATGCGTCAGTTTTACTCAGCGCTTCTTTGCCGATGGAGGGCTGACATCACAGCACTTCTCCGATGCTTATGTCTCTGCTACTCGCCTGTTGATGCCATTAATTGAAGAATACAAACAAATCTCTTGGGAAGTTGCCTTTGGCTCATCAGGGACGGCTAAATCAATAAAAGAGGTACTCATTGGCTTAGGGTTCACCGATGGTCTCATTACGCCGCAACGCCTATCCTATTTGAGGAACCACTTATGTGAATTTCCATCATCTAAGGGGTTAGACCTTTCAGGTTTAAGTGATGAAAGAAAGCCGGTGTTTGCCGCTGGCGTCACCATTCTTTCAGCAGTTATGGATATGCTCAACATCAATGAATTGCATTTCTCCGATAGTGCCTTAAGAGAAGGGGTTCTTTATGACATGGAAGATCGGTTTAAAGATATTGATGTTCGAACAAGAACCGCCGAAACGCTTGTCTCTCGATACCATGTTGACATAGTTCATGGCCAGAAAGTCAAAGCACTCGCCCTTTCATTACTGAAACAAGCGCAACCTCAGGTGAGTACTGCGGTAAATAATGAACTTTATGATCTAATTGGATGGGCTGCATTGCTTCATGAAGTTGGACAAAGTATAGCATTCCAAGGTTATCACCGTCATTCAGCTTATCTGCTTAAACATACGACTATGCCCGGTTTCAATACTGAGCAGCAGCGTCTGATCTCAACATTAGTTCGCTATCAAAGAAAAGCGATTAAGCTTAGTTACTTACCGGATCTCACGCTATTCAATACAGGGCAGGTAGCGTTGTTAATTCAAATACTGAGGATAGCAATCTTGCTCAATCGACAGCGAAGCCAATCGCCAATACCGAATGTAAAATTAACCATTGAGCAAGATGAAAATTGGTGTTTAGAAGGAGATACCATAGACTGGTTAGCTGAAAATCAACTGCTTGATTATGAACTCAAAGAAGAACAACGACGCTGGCAAGATGTTGGATGGTCGTTGAAGCTTGAATGATGCGCCGACAAAATAAAAACAGCCTGCGGCTAGCAAGCTGTTCATACGTTAAGTTTCTACGTCCATAGTACCTAAATCAGAGTCCGATTTTTGCCAACTCTTGCTCAGCAAACTCTGACGGTATCGCTAAATAGCCATCTTTCTCTACCAGTTCTTGCCCTTGCTTTGAGAACACAAAAGTGAGGAACTCTCTTTCAACAGGAGAAAGGGGTTTATCTGGGTGCTTATTCACATACACATAAAGAAAGCGAGATAGAGGGTAATCACCGCTCAAGATATTCGTTCGAGTCGGCTCTACATAATCAGAACCATACTCTGCGATAGGAATTAACTTAACACCGGCCACTCGATAACCAATACCTGAGTACCCTATCCCGCTGATTGATGAAGCGACCGACTGTACAACCGACGCAGATCCTGGCTGTTCATTGACTCGGTTTTTGAAGTCGCCACTACATAATGCATTTTGTTTGAAGTAGCCGTAGGTTCCCGAAACGGAATTACGACCGAACAGTTGGAATCTATGTTTTGCCCATGGCTGGCTGATACCTAAATCTTGCCAATTATTTAGCGGCTTAGTCGCGCCACAGCGCAATGTCTCTGAAAATATGCTGTCAATTTCGCGAAAATTAAGCCCCTCGATAGGATTATCACGATGTACAAAAAGACCAATCGCGTCGATAGCAACTCGAAGCGCCGTCGGCTTATAGCCATGCTCCCTTTCGAACGCTTCCACTTCTCGTAGGCGCATTGGACGACTCATAGGCCCAAGGTGAGCAGTACCTTCCGTTAATGCAGGAGGTGCAGTGGATGATCCAGAAGCCTGAACTTGAGCATTCACGTTCGGGTAGTAAGACTTAAACTCTTCAACCCATAACGTAGTCATTCCCGCTAAAGTATCCGAACCGACAGACAACAAGCTGCCAGAAATGCCCGGAACCTTAGAATAATTAGGAAGAGAATCGACACCTTGTTCGGCATGAACAGGGTTGGCCAAAGTAAACGCTAATAATGAGCAGACTGGCAAACGCATACTGCGTATCAAACAACTCATGATACTGTCAATCGATTAGGTAGTGTGAAATGGAATCGGCTACCAACGCCAACTTCACTTTGAATTTCTAAATGTGAATCATGGTGACTAAGCGCATGTTTCACAATCGCGAGTCCAAGACCACTACCGCCAGTATCGCGTGAGCGTGCTTTATCAACACGATAGAAACGCTCTGTAAGTCGATGCAAGTGTTGTGGTTCGATACCGTCTCCAGTGTCTGACACATCCAAACACGCACCTTGACTGGTTTGATACCAACGAACCTTTACGGTCGCACCAGGCGGCGTGTATTTCACTGCATTGTACACTAGATTCGATATCGCACTTCTTAACTGATCTTCATCAGCTAATACGCGTAAGCTCTTATCAATATCAAATTCCAGCTTGTGTTCTCGCTCTCCACTGAGACTAGCTGCTTCTTTTTCAAGAACTTCCAACATCGCCGGAACGTTAACCACTTCATCGAGCTCATGCATCGGTGCAGCTTCTATTTTTGAAAGTGTTAAAAGCTGATTCACTAGGCTGTTCATGCGATTCAACTGCTCGGTCATCACACCATGAGCCTTAGGCCACATAGGCCCAACGACCATGTCTGGATCTTCCGTCATTTCAAGATACCCCTGAAGTACGGTCATTGGAGTGCGTAGCTCGTGAGAAACGTTAGCGAAAAAGTTACGACGCATGCCTTCTAGCTGTTTTAGCTGAGTAACATCACGTACTACCATGAGGTGTTCGCCCTCGGTATACGGTACGATACGAAGCTCAAGCATGCGCTCCACATTAAGTGGCGAAGGCATCTCTAACGGCTCTGAGAAATCTTGTTTATTAAGGTACTTGATGAAGTCCGGCGTGCGGATCAAGTTAGAGATCGGTTGACCTGAATCGTCTGGCCAGCGAAAACCCAGTAAATACTGAGCAAGCTTGTTACACCAAACAATATTGCCTTCACCGCGAAACACCACAACGGCATCGGGAAGGGATTCAGCACCGTTTCGGAAACGGCGGATAAGGTTGGTCAATTCTTTGCGCTTACGACGCTGTCTCTGCTGCATACGATAGATACCGTTAAACAGAGACTCCCAGTTTCCAGAACCTGAAGGGGGTGTTAACCGCTTTTCATCCCACAACCAAGCAGACAAACGCATTTGATAGTGTAGATGCCATGCTAACTGTAATACTGTTGCAGCCAGCAATAACCAAGGCAAATAACCGAATATCCATCCGACTATAATCCAAGGTGCGTAAAAAAAAGCCAGCTCCCAAGCTAGCTTCTTCCAGGTTAACTTCTCAACCATTCAGGACTCCATAAACTGGGCAGTGAAGCCACATTAAGCCTTTGTAGAAAAACGGTAGCCTGCGCCGCGAACCGTTTGAATTAATTTGTCATGACCAGCAGATTCAAGTGCTTTGCGTAAACGTCGAATATGGACATCAACCGTACGATCTTCAACGTAAACGTTAGTACCCCAAACGTTATTTAGCAGTTGCTCTCGGCTGTATACTCGCTCTTGGTGAGTCATAAAGAAATGCAGCATTTTGAACTCGGTTGGTCCCATATCAACTGGACCTTCGCTTGCGGTAACGCGGTGAGATACAGGGTCTAGCTTAAGACCTTGTACATCAATAACATCTTCTAGTGCAGTAGGCGTTACACGGCGAATCACCGCTTTCAGACGAGCGACCAACTCTTTTGGCGAAAATGGTTTGGTAATGTAGTCGTCAGCACCAACTTCTAAACCGCGAACCTTATCCTCTTCTTCACCACGAGCCGTCAGCATCACCACTGGGATATTGCGAGTTAACTCTTCACGCTTCATGTGCTTGATAAAGTTTATCCCGCTACCACCAGGTAGCATCCAATCTAGTAATACTAGATCTGGGAAAGGTTCACATAGCTTGTTTACCGCTGTATCGTAATCTTCAGCCTCTACTGCTTGGTAGCCTTTTTGCTCAAGTACAAAACACAACATCTCACGAATAGGTGCTTCATCTTCAACGACCAGAATCCTTCTCGACATAATTGAATAGCCTTAGTATTTAATCAACGCATTGCATTATCTGGTTTAATTATGACACTTTTGTGACCTTTGAAAACAAATTTTCATATAACTGTCTCAAACATTTCACTTTTAATTTTTATTGCAGGTATAAGACAAATGGATCGAAATCTCCTATGATGAGCGTCTTCAGATAAAGGTATGAGAAATATTTATGTGGTTTAAGAATTGCCTCGTCTATCGCTTTAATCGTGATATAGACTTCAACGCAGATCAGCTAGAGAAACAACTTGAAGAGTTCCGTTTTACCCCTTGTGGTAGCCAAGACAAACAGAAGTTTGGTTGGGTAAATGCGATGGGTAGACACGGCGATATGATGACGCACGTATCAGAAAACCGCATTCTCATCTGTGCAAAGAAAGAAGAGAAAATGCTTCCAGCTTCTGTGATCAAAGATTCATTGAATGCAAAAGTAGAAACGCTTGAAGCGGAGTCTGGTACTCCTCTGAAAAAGAAAGAGAAAGACAGCCTAAAAGAAGACATCATCATCGATCTTCTTCCTCGTGCTTTCAGCCGCAGTAACTTCACTTACGCACTGATCATGCCGAAAGAAGGCTTTATTGTTGTTGATGCTAGTAGCTACAAAAAAGCAGAAGACGTACTAGCATTACTACGTAAAACAATGGGTAGCTTGCCAGTAGTGCCCGCTATTCCAGAGCAAGCGATTGAAACAACGTTAACTGAATGGGTTAAGTCAGGTGATACGCCTAAAGGTATCACTATGCTTGATGAAGCTGAGCTTAAATCAATCCAAGAAGACGGCGGTATTGTTCGAGTTAAGAAACAAGAACTAGAAGCTGATGAGATTAAGAACCACATTGAAGCCAACAAAGTTGTGACTAAGCTTCTGATCAACTGGCAAGATCGCATTGAGTTCATTCTTGCTGAAGATGGCAGCATCAAGCGCCTGAAATTCAGTGATGAACTAAAAGATGAGAACGACGATATTCCTCGTGAAGATCAAGCTGCACGTTTTGATGCAGACTTCTCTCTACTTTGTGGTGAGTTCAGTGTTTTCCTACCAAACCTATTTGAATCATTAGGCGGGTTAACTCAACCTAACGCTTAATTGTTCCTATTTGAAGCTCAGGTATCGACGATATCTGAGCTTATTTCTTTCCCACTCCCGCTTATCAATACCTATCAACTCGCTTCTTAATACCATTGTTATCTTTAGGGCTATCAACCAAACTCATTTTAGCGTAAAATTTGCGCCCCTTTGATATCACTTGGTGGTATCAACCTGACTTGAGATCAGATTAGAGAACGAAGCAATGACTACACAGAAACCATTTGTACCTGAACTATTATCACCGGCAGGAAGCCTTAAAAACATGCGTTACGCATTCGCCTATGGCGCAGATGCAGTATACGCAGGCCAGCCACGTTACAGCCTTCGTGTTCGTAACAACGAGTTCAATCACGAAAACCTACAAATCGGTATCGATGAAGCTCATGCTCAAGGCAAAAAGTTATATGTTGTATGTAACATTCAGCCACACAACTCTAAATTAAAAACATTTATTCGCGACCTTAAACCAGTTGTTGAGATGGGCCCAGACGCACTTATCATGTCAGACCCAGGTCTTATCATGATGGTACGTGAATCATTCCCTGAAATGCCGATCCACCTTTCAGTTCAAGCAAACGCAGTAAACTGGGCGACCGTTAAGTTCTGGTCAACTCAAGGCGTTGAGCGTGTGATCCTATCTCGTGAGCTATCTCTTGAAGAGATCGAAGAGATTCGCGAACACTGCCCAGAAACAGAGCTAGAAATCTTTGTTCACGGTGCTCTATGCATGGCTTACTCTGGTCGTTGCCTACTTTCTGGTTACATGAACAAACGCGATCCAAACCAAGGTACTTGTACTAACGCTTGTCGTTGGGAATACAAAACCGAAGCTGCGAAAGAAGACGAAAACGGTCAGATCGTTGAAGCAAACCCAACAGGTGTTGCGATTCAAGAAGTAGAAACTCAGGGTATTGAAGTTCAAGACGAACGTCCAGATAACACTCTAGGCCTTGGCAAGCCAACTGATGAAGTCGTGTTGCTTTCTGAGTCACACAAACCTGAAGAGAAAATGGCAGCGTTTGAAGATGAGCATGGTACTTACATCATGAACTCAAAAGATCTTCGCGCAATCCAACACGTAGAGCGCTTAACTAAGATGGGTGTTCACTCATTAAAGATTGAAGGCCGCACTAAGTCTTTCTACTACTGTGCACGTACAGCACAGGTTTACCGTAAAGCTATCGATGATGCTGTAGCTGGCAAACCATTTGATGAAAGCCTTATGGGTACGCTAGAGAGCCTAGCTCACCGTGGCTACACTGAAGGTTTCTTGCGTCGCCACACTCACGACACATACCAAAACTACGAATACGGTTACTCAATCTCAGATACTCAACAATTCGTAGGTGAATTCACTGGCAACCGCCGTGGTGACTTAGCGGAAGTCGAAGTGAAGAACAAGTTCCTAGTTGGCGATAGCTTAGAAATGATGACACCAAAAGGTAACATCGTTTTCAAGTTAGAAGTTATGGAGAACCGTAAATCTCAGCCAGTAGATGACGCAAAAGGTAACGGTCACTTTGTATTTATTCCAGTACCGGCTGACCTTGACCTAGAATTTGGTTTGTTAATGCGTAACTTGAGCGCAGGCCAAGATACACGTAACGCTTCAGGTAAATAACTTTACCTAGAAACTCTACTGAGAAGAAAGCAATGGCTCTGTTAATAACTGACAAGTGCATAAACTGCGATATGTGTGACCCAGAATGCCCAAATGGCGCAATCACGATGGGTGACAGTATCTTCGAAATCGATCCTGATTTATGTACTGAGTGTAAAGGTCACTATGAGAAGCCAACATGTCAGTCAGTGTGCCCTATTACAAAGTGCATAATCACTGACCCAAACCATATTGAAACTGACGACGAGCTACTAGAGAAGTTTGTTATCATTCAAGGCTTGACCTAAAAAAGAAAAGGTTCAACTTAACCATAAGTTGAACCTTTTTTTTATCCCGATTTACCAATTGGATAAATATTGCAGAAGAGCTCTTTTTCAAATTGATATTCGAGTCGCTCTCGCCAATTTATCGCTTGCGCTATAGGAACAAGATAAAAATTTTCCCTACTGGTGTCTGTTACAAATGCCATTCCATACTGCATTAATTCATAGTGCACATCATTGACGAAACTAGGGTCTAATCGTTGTCTACCGGTCAGTTGATTAATATCATCTCTTGAGATAGAAATACCTGAGTTTTCCGTACTGAACCTATGTCGTAACCATTCTGAAAATTCCTTTGCACAAATCATAGTCATAGTCTTATCCTTGAATTATCTATCGACGGGTATCAGACTCTGATTTCACAACTGCACATAAGCCGTATCTTTCACCCCAAAACTCTCCATCCCTGACCAAACGTTATCAAATTCGCCATTGTTCCTACTGTTGTCGTTGTTGTTTTTTTAATATCAAACGATGTTCTTAATTACGTGTTTATAAACTCTAGACAAAAGTGTGACATTTCTCCAGTTTTAGAATCACGAAAACCAGTGGCATTACCACTGTAAAACACCTCGATAAATACATTACCTATTCGATATCAAGGCCAAACACTGACTCGGCATCACTTTAACTTTCTTTTTTTTCTTAGTTTTAGCCACTTTTTTAGGTGGAGGAACTGGAATGGTCTGCGGAGCCCAACTTGCAAGTTCATCGCCACAACCATCACCTTTTGGCGGGTTTGCTTGAGCGATACAGTTATAACTGCCTTTAGGGCATTTTAAGCGAACATGAAAATGGGAATGATGCCCCCACCAAGGTCTGATTTTGCCTAACCAGGTTCTATCATTGGCATCAGGATCTTCTTGTTCACAAAGAGCTTGTTTAATCACTGGATGGACAAAAATACGCACCACTTTTTCATCTTTGGCGGCATAGCGAATGACTTGGAAGTGATCATCAGTCCAATTCGATTTGCGCAATTTGTAGTTGGTAAGATCGACAACGCTGATTGGCTTAGGAACAGCGAGTTCATTTTCGGACAGCCTCTTATCAGTGAGCCTTAACCATATATCAATATCCAAGCCAGTCTGGTGACTTGAATGACCAGACGAAAAGCGCCCTCCTCGAGGTAGAGAAATATCACCAACCAATAAATTAGTGTTGAGCTGTTCGCTCGCGGTCACACCTAGCCTTTCAATAAACTGAATGGCCTCTGTATGTCCATAGTAGCGCTCTCTCTGAAGACGAATTACTTGGTAACCTTGACCGTCAATTGGCAAAGCCTGCGCACCGTCTAGACAGCCATTAGCGTAACTACCGATAGATGAGGTTGAATTTCTTGTCGGGCTCTTTTCTTTTTCCCATGGGGTTGCCGATACGTAAAACGAACAAAAGATAAGAGCTGATGTACAAAATAACCTCATAACAATTCCAAATAAATGATCTCTATTTTCATACTAGTCGTCATTAGGAAATAGGTGCATATCGAGGATGATATTTTGAAGATAAAGAGAGGTTTTTATTTGGAGAGATGGTTAATATCCAAATAATAGAAAACAAAGAGGCTCGAGCATTTCTGCCGAGACGCGCAGTCTAGAGCCTTAAATATGGCAGGGGGAACTGAGCCGGCACTCCGGAGGTTCGACAGGGCTGGCGTTCGAACTCCCAACACGCGCTGTTTTGGTAAGTAGGAAAGTCCGCTGCTCTGCTAATGGCGTATGTTAGATTCAGAAAGCAAAAAGGCTCTAGCATTTCTGCTAGAGCCTTAAATATGGCAGGGGTGGAGAGATTCGAACTCCCAACACGCGGATTTGGAATTCTACAAAACCAACTTTTAAAACAAACACTTAAAATCAATAGAAAACTAAAAAACAAGTATTTCCGTCTATTTCTGTATTTTATTTAGCTACATTTCACGTTACTGGGGAGAGAGAAGCTTTATGTGTAACGAATACAGTCTTTAAAGGTGATCAAAGGCATCTCCACAGATGAAAAATCATTGTCAAGCGCGTCACGATTGGAGCCTATCCAAAAGGGATATTTCTTTCTTGGAGCTCTATTCTAACTGTCTTCTGGTTAATTAGAGGTCTAGCTTTTTTGCTTGCACTCGGTTGACCGTCGAAACATAGCCACCAATTCCTCTCTTTTGATGTTCTGATTCACTTAATGAATAGACCATATGTAGCTTCGAAAATCTTTCGTCACTCACATACATTTCATGTGCACTTAGATTTATATTGAAAACTTCTATTGAAGTCGATAAAAGGTTTTCTTTTAGAGGATTCAGCATAAATTTAGATTTTCCTGCAGCAATTTTTAATTTTTTATGCCAAAGCGATAATATCTGTTCATCGTTAGAAGAAATTACAATGTCATCCATATATACACTTAATGAAACTCCTTCTGCCTCATGGCAATCTCGGATACATGAACCAAAGTAACTTTGAGCTAAACAAATTGATGCAAGTAAAGGTGACTGACTGAATCCGTAGGGGAGCGAGTGGCTATGTTCGGCTGGATTACTATGTGGAAGCGTTGATGCTTTTGCAATAGCTCTTGCATTTTCATATCCAATTAAAACTTTTAACTCTCTCGTCACCCTTGTTCGACTAACTGAGCCAAAAAAATCCGTTATATCAAGGGATGAGAAATATTTATTGTCGATATGTACTTTTAAAGCCTGTACATGACCACCTAACTGAAGGTGATAGAAATATGAAGGAGTTTTCCAGTGCTTTCGAATATGTTTATTTATATTTTGACCAAGTTTTTTTGCTTCGTCTGACTGGACATAGACCCACCTGCCGGGTTTCATTTCATACTTACTTGTCCAGCTAATAGTCGGTGGCATATTTTCGATACTCAATAAAAAAAGCCACGTTGATAGTTTCCACAACTAAGATTTGGTTAAGTTTTGCCTGACTTAGTTGCGTACTTGCTAATGGTGGCGTTCTATTACAACAAATCTAAAAACTTTTGTAACAGTTCAGCACCATCCACTTCCTCTAGTTTGGCAAGCAGTCCAAACTTCTCAGCATACGCATAGCAGCGCACGCAAAGATCAAAGCCTTTCAACATTGTCTTCAAGCGACTTTGTTTCGGTTGTGTGCTTTTATCAACAGGGCCATAATTATTTTTCATAATTACTTCTCCTCTTACAGCCCCTGACATGCCCAGCGCAAGCGCGTGACTTTATTCCAAGATGATGAACATTTGATACGAATAATTTCGATATGAATCGAAGAGTATCGCATCGTTCATCAGGCGAATCACAGAGTGACAGTAGTAAGAGGTGCGGGCGAACCGCCTAATGCCAGGGATCGTTATAATATTATGTGATTAGTTTCAGTCAAGGGATAAGAGGCTTGAATGCTTTAAAATTGTTCTTTTCAGTATTTTGAGCTTTAGATATTAGATATAGATCAAAGTATGCTAGCAAAAAATAAACCTTAGGAACTATGCTCAGCTCCACCAGATTGAAGACCTGATGTACAGAACAACGACATATAATACTTTCACGTTTTTGAGGACAATCTGGCGCGGCCCCCCATAGTGAAACTGGAACGACTATAACTATTAAACAGACTTAAAATACATTGGATCAAACCAACTCCGTTATTTTTTGATGCTGATACAAAGGGTTTAGCGTCAAAGTTTCTTCTAAATGTTCAGGAGCCAGGTGTGCATAACGCATGGTCGTTGTGATCTCACTATGACCAAGAACATCTCTTAACTTCACAATATTGCCGCCATTCATCACATAATGACTCGCAAAGGTATGACGTAAAACGTGAGTCATTTGCCCTTTAGGTAAATCAATATTTGCCTCTGAAACCGCCTTTCGAAAAGTCGATAAACTATTCAAAAACATCTTTTCTTCACTGACAGGTTCAAGAGTGGTGAGTTCATCATAAAGCGTTTGATTAATGGGTACCGTACGATTCTTGGATGATTTGGTATTCAAAAACGTGATCTGATTATTTTTGATTTGTGAGGGCTTTAGGCTTTCCGCCTCTCCCCACCGAGCACCTGTGGCCAAGCAAATCTTCACGATGAACGGTAAAGATCTGTTGCTGAACGTTTGACAAGATTCCAATAGCCTTGCGATCTCATCATGCTCCAAATACCTCAACTCTTTTTCACGCTCTTTGAACTGACGAATTTTAATCAGCGGGTTATCAAACTCAATCACCCCTAACCTCTCCAACTCGTTAAACATCGCCCTAAGATAGGCATGCTCTCGGTTTATGGTGGTCGTTGTCACTTCAATACTTCGCTGCTCTCGATAGTGCGCAAAATCTTTACTGGTGAAATCACTCGCAATGGGGTTACTCAAACGCTCTGATATTCGATAAAGACTCTTTCTCAGCCGAATGTGATCGCGGAGCGTCTTACCGTGCATTCGATACCAAAGCGTGATCAATTCATCCAGCGTTCGAAAGTCCTTACCCGCACATTCTCGCTCAAGTTTTAAGGCTAACCGCTTATCAAGTTGCATGGCCTTTCGCTCACTCTCAAACACCTGGTTAGGGGCCAGACTTGAATAATAATTCGCATTCTTCTTTAAAATCATTCTTCCCCCATCGGTAGTATTTAAGCAAGCAAACCGTTAGGCAAGCTTCTTGTCGCTGGTTATTTTTTCGACAATGCCGAGCTCTGATAGTATAGAAAAGTCGGGGCTAATTTGACCCGACTCAGGCAGAACTTCATCTGTAGTAAGCCAATAAGCGTATTTTTTAAAACGCTCATTTTTTGTGATCTTCATCAAAATCTCGATATGTACTGCATTTCTCTCTTGTTCGTAATTTTTCAATGTTCCTATTGGAATATCAATCATTTGAGACATTTCTTTTTGGCTAACACCCTCAGAAATTCGAATTGCTTTGATTTTTTTTCCTAATTCCATACTTGATCCTAGGCGTTAATTAACGTACCTTTTCTTCAAGGGGCGCTAATCAACGCCCCTTTGAATAGTGTCTATTTCCGTGTATTTCACGAAAATCATCAAACCTACGAGGATATCACATGCCAATGCTGCCCGCGTTATTCATGTCTGTGCCTTTATTTGCACGTTCTCACGGAATGAGTGAAAGACAGGTACTCGATCGTCTTGATAATGCTGATTTACCCGAAGTGGAAAAAGAACTCGATGCAGGGAAGCGGTATGTCGACCTCGTTGAACTCGCGGCTCGTATGGAAGCAGGACAATTCAAACTGTCGATATTGAGGAAGAAATCATGACTCCTCTCATTCAAATCTTCTCAAACCAAAAATGCCTACCGGTGGAAGTCGTGCCAGCCAATGAGCATTCCTCGAATTTCTCGCGTGCCGTGTCAGAGATGGAAGACCGAGCCGGTCACCCTGCGTCGTTCATGGCCACCAATCTTGCCATCATCCCGCTTGAGGGTGATTTGCGCATAGTCGTACAAGGATAAGCCCATGACTCACGCCGACGTCACTCAACACCTTTACCGTTTTTGGGTGGAAGCGTATCACCAAGATATGCACTGCCTAAAAGAGAGCGCCCCATCGAGCTTGGTGACTCAAGCGCAGTCTGAGCTCATTCATGAATCGATTCTTGAGCGTTTACATGAAGTTCGCGTCTACGCCGAAACCAGCGGCGAACACCTCTTAGCACAATCCATTGATGACGCTTGCACAAAAATGTACTTGTTCAACGAAGCACCCAGCAAGGAGTTAGCCCAATGAAAATCCAAACCGAGAACAACCTTGTCTATGACAGCAATCACCCAAAATGCCAGATCCACTTTGCCCGAACCCACGGGCGCGGCTTCGCGTTCATTCAATGCCTCGATACTGGCTTAGACGGTAAAGCGGAAAGGGTTAAGCGTTACTGGGGATTCTATGCCGACTCTCTTGATGAAAAAGAGAATGAAGCGGATGTTTATCGCATCATGAATTCAGGCAGTCCTTGGCCTGACTTACCGAAGTAGTCGTCATGGAGGATGTTGATCACACAGAGTCGGTATCCAGTGTGGACTTGCCTATCTGCGATCCCATCCACAAGCCTTGCCCCGACATGGAAGGGCTCAAAGACTTTGACCCAGAAAAAACCGAGAGAGCGCGTTTCTTAATATCGAAGCTAAGAGAAAAGCACGGCATTAAAAAGCGCGTTAAACCGATACCTAAACCCTTGAATTACACCTGCACAGAACGAGGCTGCATTGAGCCTTGGGGAATGGTCAACAAGGGTAAACCTTAAGGAGAATCGTATGACAGTAAAAACGAAAATCAAGTATGCAAAATACTGCTGCCGCCAAGCTCAAAAAAGCCGCTCACTATTTCCTGACGTTTATCGAGAAATTAAAGCGATTTTTAAGAAGCATTATTCTTATCAACGTCATCTGAACTCATGAACTCAAATTCAACTCCATCAATATTATAGGTATTATCATGATTTCTTTGCTTGTTTACAGCCTTAAGTCTATCGATGGCGTCTTCTTTGTCGGCTTTATTGCTCGATTGAAAAACATCTCGCAAAGCATTGGAAAAATCACTCTGGAGTTGCTCATCGTAGTACGTCAACTCTTCTTCTGGGACGCAAAATACAACGTCATAACCATTAATTGGACCAGACCCAAAGTTAATACACTCAAAGTCAATACCCTCAAGGAAATCACAAAGAGTGATCAATTCCTTTTCTCCAACAGTTTTAAAAACTCTATAGGGCTTAAACCGTCGAACTTCCTCGTCAATAACACCAACGGGAAGAATGGCAATTTTTCGAATAACTCCAAGCCTAGGAGAGGTTGGTTGTTTACTAACGAAATCCTTTATCGCGTGTTCTTGATGCGGAACTGTTCCGTTATCGAAATACACTTTAGCTTTCATAATCACTATCAATCCTTAAAGACCAAACCATCCTTCCAGGATAAATTAAAAAAGTACTTATCCACAAATTATCGTTCATTTTTTGAGCAGAGAGTAGCATAATGAGTACCTACAAACGATTCCATCAACCCAACATCAATCTGTCGTTAAGTCAGTATGTCTCTAATCTCACAGCGCACCTGCCGGTGATGATGCGTCAAGATCTGGAACTAAAATTGGGGCTGAGGAAAAAGCGCAGCAATCCAACCGACCGTAATCTCGCCTTATTCATCACCGAACGCGTGAGCTTTGTGGATAACGTCGTCCACCACTTTACCAAAAAATTTCCGTTTGGTTTCGTCAGCCATGAGCCCAAACCGCTCGAACTGACTCATGACATCTTGATGAGCGATGATGCGCTTAAAAATTTCGCCATTCAACTCACCGTGGCCTTTGTTGATATCATGAATGATATTGCCGTGACCGACACTGACACCGAAGCGCCTATCGATAGCATTCCTGAAAGCCCAACCGATTACTATTACGCCCTGCACTATGCCTTTGAACAAATCCGTGACTTGATGCTCAAGGTCTTCATCGAGCCTCCGAGTGCCGACACGCGTGATATCGGTAAAAAACTCACAGTTCGTGACGCTGAGATCTTATTAGAGTGCGCGATTCGTCGTTGTATAGACCCTAAAAACTTAGTACGTAAATTCAAACGCCTTCGCAAGCGCTACATTGAACACGCTCAAGTCACCCTTGGCAATGTCGGGGAAAAACCCAGCCAACATTGCAATGTGTCGCGCCTGACTCTCTCCAACTTCAAGCAGCAATTACGCGAGTCCGAAGCCTTCATGAAAAGCATGGTGGTCATCAACCACGAGACCCTGCAAGAATTCAATCTCGATGAGGTGGCCTCTCGTACGACCGCCAATCCAGAAAATCGATACATTGAGTTGGTGGTTCGCAGTCGCGGGGATGAAGAGCGGGCGATCGATATGGGATTCGAAGGGGTCTTCATCACTTGGACGTTGCCCTCCCAATATCACCGTAATTCGCCTAAGTGGAACGGCTGCACCGTCAAAGAAGCGCATCAAAACCTGATGGAACAATGGAGGCTCACCCGTGCCCACTTCGCCAAACAAGACATTCCTTGGTTTGGCCTACGGGTGGCCGAGCCCCACAAAGACGGGACACCTCACCTGCATGCGTTTGTCTATTGCCCTGCAGAATACAAAGTCGAACTCATGCGTATTTGTGCGAAGATTTCCCGAAGTGAAGATGCCGACGAGCTCTACAAAAAAAAGAAACGCAAAGCCCGTTTTCACGCGAAACCTTGCAACCCTAAGAAAGGCAGCGCTACTGGCTACATCATCAAATACATCTCCAAGAACATCAACGGGGCGCACCTCCCAGAGGGTAACGCGGCCAGTAAGGCTCTTTCTGTACGCGCTTGGGCCAGTGCGTGGGGCATCAAACAGTTCTCTCAATCGGGCTCCCCAGCGGTGGGTCTATGGCGACAACTCCGACGCGCGAACAAAGCCGATGTAGCGATTGATGAAGCGTTAATCGACCTGCATGAGCATGCGGATAAATCACGCTGGAAAGACTTTACCCAGCACATTGGGGATTTGCGCCTCGCCCATGAAACGCAGATTAACCAGTATGGCGAAACCACCAAGCGGGTGATCGGGTTGGAATGGTTAGGTCACGTGATCGAGACCTGCCGCGATCACTTTTCGGTGGTGGCGAAGTGCGATGTGGACGCGTGGAAAAAAGCGCGGAGCGCTGTCCCTTGGAGCACTGAAAATAAGTGTAACCCACCGCCAAAAATGGAGATTTCCCCGCTTGAAAAAGCCTTAATGGACGTGACCGGATGGAGCGTGAAAGGGGTTCAATGTCTCCTAAAACCACTCAGAATGGGGTCTAAAATTCCTATAGACAAAAACACCACCCTCAGCTTGCGAAATAACCGGCTGTGCGTGACCTAAATCGATTTTATTCATCGATGCTTTAAATTTTGATGAAAAAAGCGATAATTAAATCTTCTAACGTCGTGAGACAGGGGAACCTCCATGAAATCATTCAACGCAGAACATTGCCAACGTGACCTCTCCGCTTTAGCGGCGGCTGACAAGCTAGAGCACGCCATTTTCGAGCAAGTGAATAACCTAAAAGGATCGCCGACGGCGCTTATCAAAAAAGCCAGCACCATGATCTTAAGCGGGAATTTATCGCTCTCTGAATTTGGCTTATCAGAGCAGTTCTTCGAGCAATTGGAGATGCTAGTCAAGCTCAACAGTGAGGCCAGACAAAAGTACCGCGCCATTGTGGAGCAGAACTTAGCCGAACTCACCGCTCTGGAAAACACGGAGGAAAGTCACGATGAGTAAAGTTCATACGAACCCCGTCCGTGGCCATGTCTCTTGTCCGGTTTGTCAAACCACCGCCACCGTGCATCAAGTGGGAGAAGGTCGTTTAATCGCGGGCGGTGAGCCGCCTAAGAACAGCCGTAATTTAGGGTTACTGTATTACCGTTGTCCTGACTGTGGGAACAGTTCAGTGAGTAAACGAGTGGACGCCTACATTCGAGAAGCGCAAATAAACGCTCAAACCCCATCCGATAAGGTTACTCAGCCTGAGCCAGTAACCAGTGAGGTAACCGACCTCCTGGAACACACCGATTTATCGAATAATGAAAGTCACGCTCCCTCTAACGCTCAAACCCCGTCAGATAAGGTTACTCAGCCAGATCCCTTAACCGGCCAAGTAACCGAACCGGTAACTGGCGAGAACGCGTTATTCCCCACTTGGAGCAAAGTCCTGCTAGGCGCTCTCGGGCTCGCCTTATTCGTCTGGTGGGCTTATCAAACATTGATGGCAGAGGAGGGGCAAGATGAACGAATCGCCTGAGATCTTTTCACCGGCGGATGACGATTGGGGAGATTTTGAATCCGTCATTGCAAGCTTAGAAGAGCAAGAAAGCCAAGTCGATACCCCAGAGGCGCCCCCAATCAACGAAGAAGGCGCCAATGAAGCCATGGAGGGGATATTGACGCTCCTGTTTGCGTTAACCGAGAAAGCCACGGCTCTTGTCACCGGTTTACCGTTTCACTTTGACGAGGAGGCCAAACAAGAAGTGGTGCAGGCGGCTCTACCGGTTTTGGGGAAACACGACAGCCCTGTTATGGATTGGTTAGGCCGATACAGTGAAGAGTGCTTATTGATTTTTGCCTTACTTGGCCTGTTATACAGTGCGCGCGTCAATCTCCGAACCTTACAAGCAGAGAAACTGGCTGACACTCAAAAGGAGGCGACACGTGACTCTGACACCGCTGATGAATCAGATCAGACCCCTTCACGCCAATCCGAGCTTTGATGCAGAGCACGTGGTGTACGTGGCGGGCACAGGGGGAGGCAAAACCTCCGCCGTTCGCTATCTAGGGCTTGTACCAAAACAGTCTCAAGCCGTGTTCTTTGATCCGTACACCAACTATGCCGGTCAAGTGTTTCAAGGACAGCGGTGTCATGGCACCTCCTCTCGCTCCGCCTTTGTCAAAACCCTGTTGCAAGCCAGGCGTAAAGGTCAGCCTTTTAAGTTGGCCTATATTCCAACCCATGGCGCCTGCCTGAACGAGTTGACGTTCTTCAGTACCATCGTTTGGGGAATGGGCTGTGGCCGAGCCCCTAAGCTGCATGTGGTGATAGAAGAGCTCGCCAGTTGTACCCAAAGCAGTGGCAAGCTTCAAGGTAAGCCGGGGGAATTATTACGTGGAGGTCGCCAGTACGGATTGGTGGTGCACACCATCTTCCAGCGAGGACAAGAAGTGCCCAAAACCGTCACGGAACAATCTTCGACGTGGTGGATAGGCGCCGTGAACTCGCTTTCGGATGCCCGTTGGCTAGCCAGCAAAAAAGGGCTAGAAGTGGCGCAAATTGCCGAGCTGACCTCAGCCAAAGTCAATAAAACTCTAATAGGTAAACCCATCGCCGACTATTTACTGGTGCGTGATGGTATCGGCAATGTCAAAAAAGGGGCCTTGAACTGCAAAAGCGGGGCGTTATTAACCCCCCATTACCGCCGAAAATAGTCAAGTTTAAACCTATAGGTTACCCGTTTAACCTATAGGTTACTTCTTGTTGCCTTCTCCCCACCCCACTCTCTATGGTCTACCTATCACCAATGAGCCCAACCAAACGGAGGGCTTTATGTTTGCAACCGTTGCATTCAGTACATTCATCAGCAAAGGGTTTGAAAGTATGTTTGGGATTACTAAAGCACAGTGGAAAGTCGTCGCCGTGGCCA
The DNA here is from genome assembly GCF_021728315.1 of Vibrio sp. L5-1. Taxonomy (NCBI): domain Bacteria; kingdom Pseudomonadati; phylum Pseudomonadota; class Gammaproteobacteria; order Vibrionales; family Vibrionaceae; genus Vibrio; species Vibrio sp. L5-1. The sequence continues at coordinate 1,222,671 of NZ_JAKKCQ010000002.1, forward strand.
CCGTGGTCATTCTTGGCGTGATGTATATGCTGACCAACGTCGAGGCGCTAGAAGAGGTCGGTGAGAAGGTGGGGTTAAACACCTAAATCGACTCCGCTCTGACCCGTCTTTTTGAAATTACGTCATCAAAGGAATCATGACCATGGCTAAATCCAATCAAGCCGTTAACGTTTCAGCCGCGGCCCAAATGGCTGCGATGAAAGGCCCGTTTAACGTTCGACCTATTGAACTTGATCCGTTTCGTGCAGGAAGCCCGTATGGCAAACACGCCATCTTGGATTTAAAGGGGCTGTACACTTACGCCTCCATCGAAATCATTACCGATCTGCCGGTCGAACGCTTGGGTCGAATTTCGTTTGAACGCAATAACAAAGAAATCATCGGTATCGATGCGGGCTACTTCCATAAACGCGACCGATTCTTGAAGTTTCCCGTGCAAAATAAAGGGACATCACGAGCGTCTTTAACGCGTTTAATCATTCCATTTGCCAGTGAAGAGCTTCGCACCTTACAAGGGATACGCCGTGGTGAATACATACATCAGGTGGGAGAAACGCTCATCCTAAAAGTACAGGTGAAAGCCAAAGAAACGGCCGACCCTGAGTTCCCTCAATTCAAGGCCAACGCCCGTATCGTGGATTATCAGCCGGTGCGTTTTTTCCAACAGCGTTATACCGAAACGTCCATTAACCACACTGTTGTGGGTGAACAAAAACACGATTTCCCACTGGTGGGCGCGAATGTCCGTTTGCGCTCTCTGCTCCTCGATACCGAGAATAACGACATCACTAAAGTGTCGGTTAAGCGCGATAACGAGATCATTTGGGAATCCTCGGTCGAAGACATCAAATACAACCAGAAACGTTATGGTGATCGCCTGCCTCCAGGTCAAGGCGTCTTTATTGATTTCACGTTGGAAGGGTTTGCTAACGAACAAGCGTTCATCCCCTTTGCTCAGGCCAGTTTAAAACTGGTTCTGGAAAAACGCACGACGGGTGTGGTGGACATCAAACATGATTTTATTGATGTCGAGCAGTTGCCGGCATAAGTGAGGCACTATGGCAAAGGAAAGTACCTGGTGGGATGGCTTTACAGACGGTCTTGGCGAGTTATCCGATGGTGTCTCCGGCTATTTTAACGCGCAAGCGGAGTCTGAGAAAGCCAAAGCCGAACAAGCCAGAACCCGACGAGCGGTGTCAGAGAACGCGACCCTAACCGAGCAGACGCGTATCGCTAATCTTCATCAGAGCCAACAGTCTGAGCAACAACACACTCTGATGAAGGTAGGTGGCGGCGTCTTGCTCCTAGCGATCTTCCTCCTTCTTTTCTTTAAGAAATAAGGGGACACGATGCCATTTTTACTCACCGCGTTATTAAGTGGAGTGGGTCTTGGGTGGTGGGGAACCACAAAAACCGTGGAAGCCACCACCGGAGCGAAAGGACTGCCATGGCTTTTTATCTTCATCATGATAGCCCTCTATGCCTGGCATAAAGGGTGGATTAAATAACTCAGGAAAGAGGGAATGAAGGATGTTGTCGAGTCTGACGGGAGGAGGAAGCATCAGTGGAGGCACTTCCAGTGCCGAAAACGGTGACTTTACGGGGGGTGGTCAAGGTGGACGCGTCACCTTTAATAATCAACAAGGCAGCAGTGGGAGTAACAAAACAATGTATGCCCTACTGGCTGCTATTGTCCTTGTGGCCGCACTATGGCTAAGAAGGTAGCGCCTGCTCTCTTAGCGTGGACGCCAGAGCACCGAGCGCGCTTTCAAGCGGCGGGCTTTCTCCCACCCATCCTCGAAGAGTTGACTCAGTTGGGGGAACTCTACGCCATAGAAGGCTTACTGATTGTGGCTCGACTTGAGCCCTTTAAGGACGGATTTGAGGTGGTGTGGATGGCCTCTTTAGGTAAAGGACTCACCAAGCACGTCAACACCTTTCTTGAAGGAGCGAAACGTCGTGGTGCCAGTGCCATTCGCTTTCACCTTGATGAGGATGAAAAAGCCCTAGTGCGCCTACTTCGTCCTTTACACCCTCAACCGGTCAATGAAGAGGAATTTCAAGGGCTAGTGTATCGCGTGAGCCTTGAGGAAGTAGCATGAGTCGTTCAAAAAGTTCACAACGCAGCAGCGTAACCAATACCAACATCAACAATGTCTTAGATGGCGGCGCCATCAAAGGGGCGTTTGATTTTGCTGGCGGCCTCGCCGATGAAGCGTTTGATAGCGTCAATAAAGCGGCCGCTACATCGATGAGAACGGCGAATACCGCTCTCGATACCGTGAAAGCCATCGGCAAAGAAGCTTTGAGCAGTAACCAAAGTATTACTGGCCGAGCGTTCAAAAGTTTTGATGCCCTCTCCGAGGAGGCATTTAATTTTGCTGGCGGTCTCGCCGATGAAGCGTTTGATAGTCAGAGAGCTATCACCAGCCAAGCCATGGGAGCACTCCAAGAGCAAAGTAACCGTGCTCTTGATACGTTATCAGGTCTGCAAGGAGAGCAAGCCTCCAATAACTTTCAGTTGCTTCAAGGGATTCAGAGTACGGTGAAATCTAATAATACCGATGGCGCCAGTGATGTGTTGGACAATCAAAAGACGCTCATCATTGCAGGGACAATTCTGATGCTTGTTTTGACTGCCATGATGATGTTCTCGAGGAAGTAAGTCATGTACGTAGAAGGGTATCTAAAAAGTGGCCAAAAACTCACGGCCAGTGCCAGTGGCACCAATGTGTATCTTGCTAGTGGCAAACAAGTCCAGGTTATCTGTAAGCCCAGTGAGCATGTTTACACCTTACGTCGTGGTGACCAAATCAGATTGCCTGATGGGATGACCTTCGAGGCGGTCGAAGTGACCAATTTAGGCCCAGATGAAGACATCGAATTGGTGTGTATCGATGGTCGTTTTTACCCAACCATTGATGGCTCAAGCATTAACATGGCCGCTGACTTAACCGTAGAAAATCTCGATGTGCGTTTCGATGGTCGCCAGCCGGTCTCACTGCCGCCTACCCAGCAAGTCATCGCTACGCTGAAAGATTTTCCGGATGTGCTGTCGGTGCAGGTCGAAAACCCCGTTCATTTTCCGGAGATTCAAAAGGTCAATGTGGTGGCCGAGCGCACGCCAAGCTTGCGCTTTGTCGCCCATGAAACGATGACGCAAAGCGGCACAATTACGGGCAATGTCAAACGTAAAGAGCTGATCTTAAAAGCATCAGATGACAACGCCGATACCATTTGGATGGGAGGTTACGCCGATAAAGGTTATGGCCTTCGTCCAGGTGAAGGCTTTGTGTTGAGCAATGGCGCCTCTGTGGAGGTGCTCATTCCGACGAATTGTAAATTGTTTATCTCGGAGACGACCGCATGAGCTTTATCATCCCACCGCCATTTAAGATTGAATTTCCTGAACAATTAGCGCTCTCCGACTCAATTACGGGAACTCGCTCAGGGGTGGCTGCCAGTGAAAAAGCCATCGGACGTGTGAATCAAAAAATACCTCAAGCCCGTTTTAGTAAGAACTGGTTAACCCCTTATGGCTGGATTCATTATGGTCGCATCGCCTCAAATACAGGGGGTATGTTGCACTTCAATCTAGAAACCGACAAAAAATGGGCCATTTTAACACTAGAAATCAGAGTATTAGATAGAAGGCGCGTTTTGGATGGTAGAGATTTCGTTTTTTTCTCTTTGGGCTTGATGTCACTCAGCCCAAGTCAAATGCAAGCTCAGAATCAAAATGAAATTGCCCGTTTATTAATGGATAGCCATGTGACCGAGCTGCACGCCTTTGATAGTAACAACTTTAACGAAAAGTACATGACTCTTGTGGTGAGCCCTTCCAAGAACCGCCTCACTTTCTTTGACTGCCCTGATGGAATGTCGGTAAAAATTTTACAAGAGATGGTGATCCAATGAACGTACAACTGACGCAAACAGGCGTGATTGTTTCCATTAACGCCCCGCAACCAAGTCCGGACTTAGTGACCATTGAAACAGAGCTGCCCATCGAAGTCTTAAGAGCCCCCGAACATTACCGTTACCAAGAGGGCGAATTTGTGCGCTTTAGCGAAAACAATTCGGCGAAGCAAGCCAAAGCCTACTTGGCGGCAACGGATTTTTACGTCACACGGAAACTGGAGACAGGGATCGCAATCCCTAGAGAGATTCGGATGAATCGTGATAGATGCCGAGCGCTGTTAGTCACCGTTCTCCCAAGTACCGACTTTTTAACCTCAGAAGAGGAATAGGCCAATGAGCGAACGGAGTTGGATCCTTACACTCCTCTCGCTTCTGGCTATAGGAGTATATATGACTCGTAAAAACGCAAGCCCAATCTTGGGGATCACTGCCCACTTACCGCGCGGGTTTCGAAATAAGAACCCTTTGAACATTGAATACAACCCAAGGAATAACTGGACCGGACAAACGGGTATCGAGTCTGCAGGTCGCTTTGCGACCTTTGGATCGATGGAGTATGGCGTCAGAGCCGGCGCCAAATTGGTTCGAAACTACATGAGGCGTCATGGGCTGCGGACCGTGTATGGCATCATTAACCGCTGGGCGCCCAGTCATGAAAACGACACCAATGCTTACGCAGAGCATGTCGCGAGCAAACTGGGCGTCAGCCCCTATGAGCCCATTCAAGAATCCGATATTCCAGAGCTTATCTATCACATGATTAAGCATGAAAATGGTGAGTACCTAGACCGAGAGACCGTAGAGCAAGGAGCCCGAATGGCGGGGGTTTTGGTTTAGCTGACACAAACATAATCTAACGTCGAGAGACAGGAGAGCCTAATGAAAACACTCTTGAACTACCTCACACAAGCGTCGACCTGGGAAGGAATAGCCACTGGAGCACTCACTGTTGGCGCCGTGGTCGATACCATCGCGACCGGTGGAATCGTTTCCGGCATTATCGCTGCAGCGGGCACGGTTGCTTCGACTACTTCTATTCTCCGCAATGATCGTAAGGATAAATAATGGAAGCCGCTATCCTCACTTTGATGCGCGAGCTGGGTTTCACGCCTTCAATGTTGGGGGTGCTGTATTTACTGTGGCTAAATTTACGTCGCAACAGCTCAAACCTGGAACAAATTAAAAACTTGTTTCATGAGCTAGATAAACGCCTAACAGTACTAGAGTCAAAAAAGAAGGAGCAGCAAACATGGCCAAAGCCGGATTAAAGAGTAATGGCACCCTAAAAAAGGGATATCGGTTCGCCAAAGGTGGGCGTGTTGTGAAAGCAAAAGGCACTACCAACAGAAAGCGATCGCCCCGCCGAAGAAAACGTCGATAAAATAAATCGCAGATAGCAAAAAGGCCACTCAATGAGTGGCCTTTTTTCATGCATAAAAATGCACTTTGAAGATGGCAGGGGTGGAGAGATTCGAACTCCCAACACGCGGATTTGGAATCCGCTGCTCTGCCAATT
>NZ_JAKKCQ010000020.1:0-7482 GCF_021728315.1 Vibrio sp. L5-1
TGCATTATCTCATCATCGGAGATGACCGTAACATCGACCAATGGAAAATCTTGAGTATAGAGAGCCTTAGCCATCTTAGGGTTAGCAAACCCTTTTAACCAATTCATTTCATATGGGTAGGGCGAGACTTGACCATGGTAAAACTGCAAAGGTATCACCAAGGGTAAGTGCTCATGACCCGCTTCAATATGCTGTTGCATGGCAGCGATAGCGTAACGCATCAGTCTGAATGCCATGTGTTTATCTGGCCGACTCTGGTGCTCGATTAACGCATAGACATACCCTTCCCCCTGAGACGTTTTAAGAGAATAAAGGACATCCGAATAATAAGGCCGTAAGTTTTCTTCTATGAAGCAGCCTGATTCGAGCTTTAGGGTCGTCAAATCACAGATTTCACGCAGCTCAGCAGGCAGGTGAATATCCAATAAGTCCTTAGCGGTTTCAGGATGAGTGAGAAACTGCTTAAAGAGCGCATCATGGGGCGTTGGCGTGGTCTTTTTCATTCCATTATCCTAACATCAAATCAGTACCATGATAAAAATTATGCACCACGTTGGTTTCCTTCTACACATCAATTTAGTTCATTCACACAATTTAGTTTATTTACTCTAAGTAATCTTTGTCGGGTGGACGACACCTGTTACCAAGTGCCGTCTCCCTAAGAACCCAGCGTGCAACTTTCACTGCACTAGGCTCAAGCCTCCACGAAGGCATCGTTTGATACCCAGCAACTTATAAAGCAGTCGGAGCAGGTTCGTTCCAAGAGTTACGAGCTAGCCTTTTGGACTTCCTTTTAGCCAAGTATTCTTGGTATTGAGGGTCAAATGGAGTCGCTGCACTTCGGATTTTCACATGCCTTTCTATTGGCACTTTGGCTATTTGGAAGAGATTGAACTGGCAATCCATATCCATGATCTTCTGCCAACCGTGAAACTGCCACTGGCCTTTTCGGTTGATGAAGTATTTTAGGGCGATCCAAGTTTTAGACTTTGTTGGATGGCGCCTTTTTGCCCAGTGCCACAATGTATGGAATAGCTTGTGGCCTACATATCCGAATACTTGTTTGGCAACGCAGTGTCGGTAGTAGTTCGACCACCCCCTAAGTTTCGGATTTATCAGTTTGATAAGATCATTCACTGGTAGGGTTACGTGCTTTTTGACGAGTTCACGCAGATTACTCAAGAACATCAACGTGTTGGATTTACTCGGTTTAATGAGCAATCTCCCTTTGTACTTCCTATGGTTAAAACCTAGGAAATCAAAGCCATCATTAATGTGAGTGATATGCGTTTTCTCTTCGGAAAGTGTTAGGCCTCTTTCTGCTAAGAAATCAGCGATCAACGGTTTGATATCGTTCTCTAATACTTCCTTTGAAGCACAAGTGACGACGAAATCGTCGGCGTATCCAATAAAGTTAGCTCTTGCACCCTTTTTGAGAGCGGTAGACTTAATCTGCTGTTCGAGACCAGAGAGCGTCATTAACATCAAGGTTGGGGATATAATCCCGCCTTGAGGCGTGCCTTCATCGGTGTCTTGAAATAGCCCTTTGTCTACAAAGCCAGACTTTAACCATTGTCCCAACATACGTTTATCAACAACAATATTGTCCATCAGCCATTGATGCCCGATTTTGTCGAAACAGGCTTTGATGTCCCCTTCGAGAACCCACTGTGCTGACCGTTTCTGACTTAAGCAGATAAAACACTGTCCGATTGCGTCAGCAGTACTGCGCCTTGGTCTAAAACCGTAGCTGTTAGGATCGGCAAGACCCTCAGACACAGGCTCTAATGCTAATAGATAAAGTGCCTGTTGCGCTCGATCTATCATGCATGGGATGCCCAATGGTCGAAGTTTGCCATTTTTTTTGGGGATATAGATACGCTTGAGTGGTTTAGCTTGATAGGCCTTTCGACTCAATTGATGTACGGCTTTCATGCGACGTGTGTCTGTGTTCCAAATGACACCGTCTATTCCAGACGTTTTACTGCCTTTGTTTTGCGATACTCGTTTAACAGCAAGAAGCTTTGCTGAACGAGAGTGAGTCAGTATCCATTGCAATGCTTTCGCTTTGCCACGTTTACCTTCTCTCGTTGCCTTTGCGATACGCATCTGAAGCTTTAATACATGCGCCTCAACAGATTTCCAGTCAATTGACTGCCATTGAGCGCTGTCAGGAGCGGCACTAATCTCTTTTGAGATCATCATTTGCATTTCTCCTTGAATAAAGTTCTTCAAATTCTCTCGCAACGGGAGACCAGTCGGAAGTGGGCTCACTTTCGTGACCAGACACAAGTCTGTATCTGCATCGTTACAATGCAGCATTCGTTTTTTCCAACCTCCTATACCTGCATCACTATCGGCCACGAAGGCTTTCCCAGAGGGAGTGATACAGGCTTACCGTGTTCCGTATGTTGCGCAGTGTCAGTGTAGATGCCCGCTATAGATGTATGGACTCCTCTCCCCTCGGGGACTACGTTATAAATACACCTGTAAAAATAGTGGAGCTCAGATATGGAAGACAATCTAATACTTGCCATCGACCTAGCGAAAAACTCATTTCAAGTTTGCTATATGAGAATCAATGGTGAAGTTCTCATGAACAAAGCTATCAGCCGTACTAGTTTGATCAGACTGCTAACTGGAAAGAAGAAGTTTTCTTTAGTGGTCATGGAGGCTTGTGGTGGTTCTCATTACTGGGCTCGCTTAGCGAAGAAAAATAATTACGAAATTAAAGTCATCCCCCCTCGTGCAGTTACAGGTCTACAACTCAAACAGAAAACGGATAAGAATGATGCTTATGCGATAGGGGTTGCCGCTCTACTTCCTCATATATCTAGTTGCAGTCAGATGTCTGAAGAAGAGCAAGGACTACAGTGTTTGGATCGTGCTCGGGCATTACAGATAGCCCAACGAACAGCACTTAGTAATCAAATGCGTGGGTTCTTAATGGAATTTGGCATCGTTTTGCCCAAAGGAATAACTCCTTTAGCAAAACGGATCCCAGAAATATTAGAAGATGCAGAAAATGGGTTACCAGATTGTTTACGCCAAGTACTCGCATCTCAATCTGATTTATTAGCTATGTATACAGAACAAATAGAATACTACGACGGTTTAATCACAGAGCATGTTAGTCAAAATAAAATCTGTAAAAAGCTTAGTAAACTAGAAGGAGTTGGGCCAATCGTTGCATTAGGTCTAATGGTACGTTTAGGTAATGGTAAAGAATTTGTTCGAAGTCGAGATGCGTCTGCTTGTATAGGATTAACGCCTAAACAACACTCTACTGGCGGTAAAGAGCGTATAGGGCATATTTCTAAAAGTTGCGCAGATAAGCGTTTGAGAAGCCTCTTGTATCAAGGAGCAATGTCTATAGTGTACAAAGTTACACTTCGAGCACCAACAACAGAAAAAGAACGGTGGTTAAAATCTATGATAGAGCGACGTGGTAAGAAAATAGCTGCTATTGCTCTGGCAAATAAGACGGTTAGAACCGCCGTTGCACTCATAAAAAGTGATAGTGAGTATCACCCATTGGCGATTCAAGCATAAGTAGTGTTAATTAAATTTTAATTCAATGACTTGCATAAAATAAAGCGATAATACAACCAATGGAATTCAGATCCGCACAAAAGTACTTAGATACTGCGCTATAGACTCGGACCATTGGAGCGAACACATCAAAGGGCAGGAGTAGCTCTCCAATAAGAGCCCGTATATAAGTGCGCAACTATCGTTCTATTTAAAAAGGCATTGATTAAAACGAGGAGTCCATATAAGTGCGGAGAGTTCGACGATCACGAAAGAGCATGGGGCAATCCCTTTCCGACTCTCGTGCCTTTTGGCCACAGCGTATTAACCACTTCCGCTGTTTCATAACATAACGCACCTTATGCGGACACACTTATGTTCATCATGCTGACTACCTAGCACTCACCCGATTGTGGTTATCAGGAGGAGCGTCCTCTCACGATTTTGATCCCGATTGGTCTATGACCAACCTTCGTTACATTGTCAGGCTCGCTACTTTATTCAGAGCCTTAGGTTCATCTGGTGATACAGATGGTTCACACATTAAGCGGTGAACAGCGCTTCATACGACTTCACGTCGCACGCCCCAATATTAGTTTCAGCCAGAACAAGCACTTTCTTAGCCAGCCTAAATTCTGCTAATGTCAGATGAAATACGCGAAAAAGAACTAGACTTAAAGTTAATATCGATTTTAACGGACTGAAAGCTCTATGAGTATAGATTTTCTTACAAGAAAGAAATATTTAACGAGTCATGACTTCTATCGAGATCTCATTGATTTTTTTGTACAAGAAGCCAAGAGCGATATCGGATATTTCCACTTCTATTCTCATACTAACGAAGAAATCGTATTAAATGTTTGGTCAACCTCTGTTTTGGAACATTGCCATTGCAGTTATGAAACTCACTACCCACTATCATCTGCAGGAATATGGGCAGATAGTATAAGAATGAAAAAGCCCGTAATACACAACCACTATGATGCAAACTATTCCATAGATGACTCTTTACCGAAAGGCCACATAAAACTAACTCATCACTTCAGTCTTCCCGTAATACAAAATAATGACGTAGTTGCAGTCATCGGTATAAGCAACAACAACGAACCATACACTCATGACTTCGTAAGTTATTTTTACAGTATGATCAATGACATCTGGCCTCAGGTACAAACAAAGGTAAGTAAGATCGAATCTGGATTAGCTAAAAACAAGCTAGAATTTGATTCTTCTACCCCAATCGCGATTATGACTAATATGCTAGGCGCAATATCTCGTGCGCTTGAAATTCGTGATGAATACACTTCCTCTCACCAACGTAATGTCGCTCATATATGTAATCTTATAGCTGATAAACTTTCACTAGAAGACTCTGTTAAAGAAGGACTAGTCATTGGAGCATTGGTTCACGACATCGGGAAAATTACGATCCCGTCTCAAATCTTAAATAAGCCTGGGAAGCTCATGCCAGCAGAGTACAAGTTACTCCAAAGTCATTCAGAAGTAGGAGCAAAGATTTTTCATGAAGTAATTTTTCCTTGGCCAATCGTCGAAATGATCGAACAGCACCATGAAAGGTTGGATGGCTCGGGCTACCCAAACGGATTCAAAGGGAATGAAATTTTACTTGAGGCTCGGATTATAGCTGTTGCAGATACCTTCGATGCTATGGCAAGTGATAGACCATATAGGAAGGCTGTCGGAGCGGAGAAAGCTATCAATACCTTAGAACAAGGCCGAAATAAACTATACGACCCCTGTGTAGTAGACGCTTTCCTTACTTGCTACAAAGAAGATGAGACTTTAGGTGGGTTGTATACACCTGTGAATTTACAATAAAAATGTGGCACAAATGTAGTAATAATCTTTAGCCACGCTCCAAGTTAGCTTGTTCCTAATTGCTAAAGAGTTTGGTTTGCCATAAAAAGGTAATTCGAACATACTCAATTTAAGTAATTGCCCTAAATTATTTTTGTCCATTTCCTTGCAACTACAATCGTGATGACCAATCAAAAAGGAGGCCATCATGGTAGTTTTCAACAAAACGAAACGAAGTGGCGTCAAAAAGCCTTTTCGACTTGAGGAAATTTGGCGGATCAGAACCAGATTAGAAATTGAAAATAATTTGATGCGGCTTGCGTTGCTCAACTTAGCTATTGATAGCAAACTTAGAGCAAGTGACTTGCTCGTTCTCAGAGTTTGCGATGTATCTTCGCAAGATAGGATATTTAACCGCGTTAAGCATATCCAGCGCAAAACAGATATTGAAGTTCAATTTGAGATAACGACAAGAACGCAACAGAGTCTAATGAAATGGATTTTGATGGCTTCGCTACATGACAGCAATTTTATTTTCCCAAGCCAAAGGCGAAAGCAATAACCGATTAGCTATTCGTACTATCGATACTTAGTGAGGAGATGGGCTTCTAATCTGGGGTTGAATCCTAACTTGTATGGCACTCACTCGATGAGGCGAACAAAAGCAACGTTAGTCTACGCAAAAACGAAAAATATCCGAGCGGTGCAGATACTACTTGGTCATACCAAGGTAGATAATACAATCCGCTATCTTGGGGTTGAATTAGAAGATGCATTGTTGCTTTCAAAAGGTACTGAGTGTTAATCGAAAAGGAACCTAAATACTTAGTTGTTTCAATTGCCATTACGCTGAAAGTTGTTACCCATTCACCTCTATACTTGATTATTTTCAATACGTTAAGTGCAAATACTACTAATCTGTCCAAGGTTTAGAGGACCTTGAACAGATTAGGCATACACAAGCTTAAATTAAACGTTGGAACGCGCGTTTTTCTTCTTTGATTTATAGGCTTTCATTGAGATTTTTAAAGCAAGCTGTTTTTGTTTAATTGAAATGAGTTGTCTAGTTACGACCTTATGGTGTAACTCTGTGATAAAGTTTTTTTCCCAAGGAGTAAGGCGGTCAAACCTCAATAAAATAGTGTCATTGAGTACATTGAACAACTCGTATTGGCTTTTATCCATTCGACTGCTAAGCATTCAATTAGAGCACTTAGCTAGAGAAATGACGTTAAGGCTTTCTACTTTCTCATTTTTTCCTAAGGTAATGATTCGATAAGAGATCCCGTTGTCTAATAAAGGTCTTATTTCGATGTTGTCACAAAAACTAACGGCGACTTTTTCTACTAAGCGGTCCATATTCAACGTTTTCTTTTTTATGAAAACAAGAGTGACACTATTGCCCTCTGACTGAGCATTTACGAGTGTGATTGAGCCTAACTCTTGTGGCAGTTGGCTTGAGATAACCGTCGCTCTATAATCGGCAAGCCCACTAGATTTCATTGGGCTTATCTGACAACCGTTAAGCATGACACTGACGGAAATAATTACTGCTGTTCGTAGCATTATGCGTTTCTTCTCCCTTTAGGTGCCTTAAAATATTTATGGATATAACGTGAAGACATAGAAGATAAGAGCGCACTGTAATCTAAACCGAATGTGACTTTTTCCCCTACAAATAGTGGTTTTTGTGAGGATTCAAGGACAAGATGATCACTGGTTGAAGACATGATCTTAATCCCATTCGGAGCCTTAAGCCCGCTGACACAAACATCTTGGCGGCCTAATGCTAGAATAGCTTGTGAGACCTCCCCTCTATCTTGAAGGCTTTCTTTTTCACCAAAAGCATTTAACCCCCGACTCCCCCAAGGCAAAGTCGGTTTAGCCTTGGATTCAATCACTTCAGCGGTCAAAGAAACCGCATTCGTATGTAAGCCTTTGATATTTTCGTGCTCTAAAGGCTCACAGCCTAAAAAAATTGCTTCTCCTATACGAAGGTTATTTACTCGAGTTAAGCCTGTTCTCTGAAGAGCCCAGTTAACTGAAGCAGAATTACCCCCTGAAATAATTTCTAGACTGATCCCAAATGTAGCTTCAATTCCATCGGCAAGCTCAGAAAGAATATTCATATTT
>NZ_JAKKCQ010000021.1:0-6560 GCF_021728315.1 Vibrio sp. L5-1
CACATGATGGAACACAAGAAACTGCGAGTTGATGATTGTCAAATGGAGAGCCGGATGCGGGGAAACTCGCACGTCCGGTTCGGAGAGAGGAGTGAGTAAAACCGCCAGCTGTGAAGCTGGTATGGCGAACTTGCTCCTACTCTACGCGACGCCACCCCAAGTCAAGCTGACCGACGCATTACCCGTCAACTGACGGATGCGTTGGCATTGGTTGATATCCGAGTACTGGACCACTTTGTGGTTTCATTTGAGTGTGTGGTGTCTTTTTCTGAGCGAGGCTGGATTTAAAAAAGCGGCTTATGGCCGCTGATTGAAATAGGGTAGGAGACTACCCTTCAACACATTTTTGGACAGAAGTTCGTTAGTCATTTTACTAAATTAGCAATCCATAAATTACTTCTAGTATGGAAAAGTTGCTTAACAGCGCGTCCGGTATTAGTGGTGCAGGTCAACTGATTTCTGTAGCTCTCTTGAACAGTTTGTCTTTTTTCTATCCAGTCACTTGAAGTTGACTGTATGCATCCCCATATACTACCTGACTCATTCCATCACCTGGGAGATCTGTGCTCAATGTCTATTCAAAATCATTTCAACAAGTTCAATAAGAAAATCTACCTAACCAGCCACTCTGAAGGATATAAAAAGGCAAAGGAAAAAGATAAAAGCATTTTCGAGGAAATCAAAATCGCTTTCAAAGAGGCAGGCTACCCTGTAATCGACTCATTCATGCAAGGATCATTTGCTGTTAACACTGCCATCAACAGTCTGGATGGTGATTTTGACATAGATCGCGCAATCGTCATTGATGCAGAGAAAGCACCAGAAGATCCTGTTGCTCCAAAGAAAGTCATAAAAGAAGTGCTGGATAAGCGGAATTTCAAGGATCCGAGAATCAAAAAGCCGTGCGTTACAGCGGACTACAAATCAATCAACCTGCATATTGACTATACCGTATACAAAAAAGAGACCTCTTTTTTTGGCGATGATACCTACTACCTCGCTGTCGGTAAAAATGGTTCCAGTGATGATCACAAGGAATGGTCAGAGGCTGATCAAAAAGGACTTATTGAGTGGATCGATAGCGTTGATGACTTTGTTTTTGGGGCTACAGTAAAACGCAAGCAGCTTAAACGTCTGATCCGCTACATAAAACGCTGGAGAGAGGTGAACTTTAATTCTGAAGAGGTAAGAAAGAAGGTCTTCTCTATTGGCCTAACCGTCATGCTGAAAGAACAATATAGCCCTAACTCGCTGTCAGCCGAGGTGGATGACGATCTACAGGCGTTGAAAAGCACGGTTGATGCAATTCTTGATGCTGACTACATTTCAGCTCCATGGGGAACAGACGATTATCGCGTATATGTCAAGTTACCAAAAAAACCGAAACGCGATATTTTCCAACACAAGGTGGAAGGTGGGCACGCCGATGGTAGTGATTTAAATGTCGGTGCCCAACTTAGAAACAAGCTGCTCAAGCTTCAAGAGGACCTACAGAAAGCCTCGGATGAGACGGACGAAGTAGAACAGTGCGAAATCTTGAATAAGCTGTTTGGCGACGATTTCAAAGTGCCCAAGCAAGAAAAGCAATCATCATCCAAGGCTGCTTCATCGCTAACGGCTGCGGGGATCGCCCCCCTCAGCACGGCAGGAGCTTCCGGCACGTCGCAAGGTGCATAACGTGGACTACGCTTCTGTTCTAGAATATTTCCTCGACAGTGAATTTGAAGTTCAGCCCTCTAGCTACTCGGATCTGGATACACTTTCGGTCTGCGTAGAAATTGATGGCCGCCTTGTCAGTTTGGTGCATTTCTGCGTTGATGAATTACAGCAGTTACCGCACTTTTTTTTAAAGGACCCTGCATCTTTCGGGGTCTTGGCCCACGTTCTGACAACTCAAAATTTCGGAGGGCTTGGCTCAATTTGTGTGAATCACCTGGACTCCGTATCAGTCAACTTTGAAAGGCCAGAACTGGCCTTCGAGGAATCCATAAGGCGGCATGTTGAATTGCTACGCTCACTCATTACAGACTCCGAATTTAACCAGAGTGAGTTACTTAGGGAATTCAGCACAAATTGGTACACAAACACTAAGGGCATGATGAGCAAATCGGCAAAGACACTGTACTGCACGTCATGCGTAGCCAATTTTACTCAACTGGATATTTACAAACCTATTTCACCAGATAGCGTTATGAGCATTTCCGCATCTTTCACAGCCCTGCCATATGAGGGGAATGATCAAAATGTGGCACGCTTTTTCCAGATAGGTGCACGGCAGCAACAAAAAGATGCCGCTGGCTGTATTCTTCCGCTGCAATCCATAGACCCGGTTATTCCTCACAATGCTGACGGATTGAAAACATGGTTGCTGGACGCCCTCCAAAGGCTCCCTCATGAAACAAAAAGCAGGGCAGACAAGGAGCTGTTTCCTATCAGAGCTAAAGAGTTCTGGCTAGTGCTGAACACGGTAACACCATCAGGCAAAGCCTGGGTTGGGGTAAAGCTCAGTTTGGATAAGAAGCGGGCATTTCCCCTTACCTCTGAAAAAATGAGGTTGTGGAAGATCGAGCCAATCTTTGTTGAGGTCTTCAACAAAGAACTCATGTTGCCACGCAGTGGTGCCAACCCATCTCTTGATAACAAGAAAGTATTGCTGATTGGCTGTGGTTCGGTAGGAAGTGAAATAGCACATAAGCTGGGAGCAGCAGGAATTGGCCGTATTGATATTGTAGATCCGGACAGGTTTAGTACGTCTAACTTGTATCGTCATACCCTCGAGGGCAACATGACCGACTGGCCGAAAGCTCTTGCTGTAGCCTTTCAGTTGCAAGCAAAGTTTCCATGGCTGAAAGCAGATGGTTACCGCAACTCTTTACTCGATTACAGAAAGCGCGATGTTTTAAGTGCTTATGATCTCGTCGTCATCGCCATAGGCGCGCCGACCCATGAACGCCTGTTCCACGATTATCTTGTGAAATCGGACGTTAAAGTCCCTGTAATATATAGCTGGCTTGAAGGATACGGAATCGGAGGACATGCAGTTCTAGACATTCTGCGTCAACCGGGGTGTTTGCGATGTGCGTATGTTGAGCCGAATACTGGGGTACGCGGTCTAGCATCCAACCTCAATTTCATAGAATCCGACCAGAATGTAGTTAAAAACTACGCTGGCTGTGGTGAGATGTTTATCCCTTATGGCGCAATCAGCTCCACACAAACAGCTCTTATCGCAGCAGATCTGGCTGTCGGATATCTGGAAGGGAAGTTGACTGAGTCAAAGAAAGTTAGCTGGAAAGGCGATAACGCAGATGCAGAGCGCGAAGGGCTCAATCTCACTCCAAGATATCAAACTTTCACATCCTCTTTAAAGAAGCAACCCTTACGGCATCCTCTGTGTGACATATGCCAGCCAAAGGATTTCATCACCTATCAAAGCAAGTGTGGAAAGCGCCTTTACCTCCCCCAGACTCTTCATCAAAAGTTGTGTACCTACCGGCAAGAAGAGCCAGCATCAGTGGAGTCAGCTGGACTTCTCATTGGGTATTACAACCGGAACGGTGAAGTCTTGATAGATACCTTGACTACTCCAAAAGCATCCGATCAAAGAACCCGGACGACGTTCAAGCTGGATTCACAGGCTCACCAGGCAGAAATTGAAGAAGCCTATACCGCATCAGAACAGTTGTTGGGCTATGTTGGAACCTGGCACACTCACCCCCAAGACGTGCCGCGCCCCTCAAGCCCTGATAAAACTGACTGGCGAACCCATGAACAGGACAACTCCGATCGCCCACTGTTTTTTATTGTCGTAGGCATAAAAACAACGTCGGTCTACACCCTGGAAAAGGGAAAAGTCATCGAACTATCAATCGTTCAGGAGGAACATTGCTAACTATGTGGAAATGCTGTAAATAACTGTTCTCTATTGTCGTGCTGAACGTCAACTTTGAAAATGGCTATGATGCTAAATACGCAATCCGGAATAGCAACTTTTTTGTTATTGTTGGTAGTAGACAAGTAATATTTACATCAAAATAAATAATAAATTTGAAAATTATCGAGGAAAGTGAATGGCTAATAAAGTTGATCAGTTTTGTAATCAGGCAGCGAGTTCTCCAATTGATTCACTGGATAATTTTAATCAATACCACAAAAACCTTAAGAAGCTAGTAAGCTGGAATGATGTGGGAATTTTGACTGACAACGATGATAAAAATACCATCATTCTACTTAGCCTTAATGAAGAAGTAGTAGCTACGCTAAGGTTATGTCTAGTACCACGTGACACTGCAAACTGTCTAGCAAATTTATCTGAAAGCAAAAGTGTGATTACATACAGAAATATCCAAGGTTATCAAATAACGAGCTACGATCTGTTAACACTAGACTCAATAAGTGGTATCTGGATTAAAGCGGGGCAACAAAGCGTTAATTTATCGATCGATGAACTAGAGAATTTATTCGTCCGCTTCGAGGATGATCGGAAACTAAAAGGCAGAGGGAAAGACTTCACTGCAGATACCAAAAATACTGTATGGAGAGAAAGCTATGGTCGCTGCATGTTCACCGGATGTGGTGAAAAGTTAGACCATGATACTATTTCAGGGACGACTGGAAACTATGCTTATTTAGCCCATAACGTTGCGTCTTCTGAGCAAGGTGCCAGAGGGGTCACAGAACTGTCTAATAAGCTTTCCAACAATCCTGACAACGTTTTACTTCTATGTGACAAGCACCATAGACTTATAGATAAAGTAGCTGCAAGCGACTACACCGCACCAATGTTATCAGCAATGAAAAAAGAGTTTAGTATTGTTGCTAATAGCTTACTGGACGGCCTAAAATATCAGCCAATTCCAGTTTATGCAGTACTATGGCCAGTAAACTCTCAAACTGTTTCGCCACCATCATATCTTCAGGTTGCCAGTAGCCTCTCCAGAATTAAACGCCGAATGCATGAACAGATAAACATTCTGAGCAACAATGAAGACTTATTGATTGATTCCCCAGATATATTTTGGCAATTGATGCCTAGTGTAATTCAAAGTGCAGCAGACAAGATCATTCAACAAACAAAGGGTTGTGGCTTCAATGCTGCTTTATTTGGCTTCGGACCAACATCTTCACTTATTGGATTAGGAGCTAAATTGGGTAATAAAAATGATGTAACGCCTATGTTACGTTTTAGGGAAAGTGGGAACTGGTCTTGGCCTAGTGAAGTAGCTGTAGGTGCTTTTTATGAAATAGAAGGTCTAAACGATTTAACAGAAAATGCTGACATCATCATAAACATCGCCTTAACTGCCGAACCAGAAAGTCTTATTGGTGCTTCAAAAGCTTTAAGTGGTAATAAAAACGCACAGATCATCACTATAAGAGCCAAAGAAAAATATATGGGTAACGGTGCAATTCCACACCCTGAAAACGGAAAAGCTTTGACTGCCGAACTTCAGTCTATTTTTCACAAACTAAAATCTGATTATAGCATTCAAACCATACACTTATTTACTTGTGCTTCAAACGCTGCGGCTGTTTTCATTGGTCAGGCTTATGATACTCACCACCCAGAAGTTATCATTTATGATTTTGATAGCAGTACAATGGTGCCAAGGCTGCAATTGAAGAATGAGAACCATAAATGCCAAGTATCAGTTTTTCAACAGTAAACGTTGTACATGGAAAGTAGTTCTTAATCATACATGAGAAACGCATAGGGCTAATTTTCTATTAATCCGAGAAGGTACTTGAAAGTTTGTGACGCTTTCAGGGCATTTTCGCCTAATTGCGCTTGTCAGCCATTATCACTTTCATGAGGCACGAAGTGCCTATTTGGACAAACTTTCAGATAACTTTTAATATGGCAAAAGACCATGAACTGCATGTGAACGAGTATTTGCACTAAGCCATTTTGGGGCAAAGATTACTTAGAGTAAATTCACCAAATTGTGTGAACTAAATTGTGTAAATGAACACAAATTGATGTGTAGAAAGAAACCAACGTGGTGCAGGATTTTTATCCTAATACTGATTTGACTTATTTAGTGTTAAGGTAACGGTATGAAAAAGACCACGCCAACGCCACATGATGCGCTCTTTAAGCAGTTTCTCACTCATCCTGAAACCGCTAAGGACTTATTGGATATCCACCTACCTGCTGAGCTGCGTGAAATCTGTGATTTGACGACCCTAAAGCTCGAATCAGGCAGCTTTATAGAAGAAAACTTACGGCCTTATTATTCGGATGTCCTTTATTCTCTTAAAACGTCTCAGGGGGAAGGGTACGTCTATGCGTTAATTGAGCACCAGAGTCGGCCAGATAAACACATGGCGTTCAGACTGATACGTTATGCTATCGCTGCCATGCAACAGCATATTGAAGCGGGTCATGAGCACTTACCCCTGGTGATACCTTTGCAGTTTTACCATGGTCAAATCTCGCCCTACCCATATGAAATGAATTGGTTAAAAGGGTTTGCTAACCCTAAGATGGCTAAGGCTCTCTATACTCAAGATTTTCCATTGGTCGATGTTACGGTCATCTCCGATGATGAGATAATGCA
>NZ_JAKKCQ010000022.1:0-6454 GCF_021728315.1 Vibrio sp. L5-1
ACACCGCCGTACACTTTTGCAAGTGTAGTACAGATAGCAGCAGTTAGAGTTGTTTTACCGTGGTCAACGTGGCCGATAGTACCAACGTTTACGTGCGGTTTCGTACGTTCAAATTTTTCTTTAGACATGGGGTGTCCCTCTAGGTACGGATTAGGTGGCTTAAAATAAGACCACGCAACCAAAAAAAATGGTTTTTTTTATTAAAGGAGAAGAAGCTTTAGACTGGTGCTAATACCCAGAGTCGAACTGGGGGCCTCACCCTTACCAAGGGTGCGCTCTACCGACTGAGCTATATCAGCACACAAAAATGAGTTGGAGCGTGCAGCGGGAATCGAACCCGCATCATCAGCTTGGAAGGCTGAGGTAATAGCCATTATACGATGCACGCAACACGTAACTCTTTTGAGCTATTTAACCTTTAGAATATGGTGGAGGGAGACGGATTCGAACCATCGAAGGCAGTGCCGGCAGATTTACAGTCTGCTCCCTTTGGCCACTCGGGAACCCCTCCAAATTTTGATCTTTCTCTCGCTCTCTATAAATAGAAGGGAGAAAGTGGTGCCGACTACCGGAGTCGAACTGGTGACCTACTGATTACAAGTCAGTTGCTCTACCTACTGAGCTAAGTCGGCACAAGTGGGGCGCATTTTATTGAATGATTTTCCACCTTGCAATAGTAAATTGCAAAAAAGTGTAAAATTCTCTTATCAAATTCCTATATACGGTTATTTAGCTCAAGGTTTCTGCCTTTAATCCGCATCTAGCAAAGGAAGATATTTAATTTATCTATCGCTTGATGTATTTTCCATGCACTTGTTTTGTTATCCACTATAGAGTTTTGTATGAGCCCATTTATGTCATTTGACCGCGCGCAGTGGTCTGAACTAAGGAATTTAGTTCCAATGACACTTTCTGAGAGCGATTTGAAAGAGCTTCAAGGCATCAATGAAAAGCTGACAATGGAAGAAGCCGTAGAGATTTATCTACCGTTATCGCGCCTGTTAAACCTCTATGTGGCCGCTCGACAAAATAGAAACTCAGTGCTCCATCAATTTCTGGATAAGAAAGAAACTGCGCCACCATTCATTATTGGTATCGCTGGCAGTGTTGCGGTAGGGAAAAGTACAACAGCTCGTCTACTGAAAGCGTTGCTATCTCGTTGGGAAAACCATCCTAAAGTTGAACTGGTTACGACAGATGGCTTCTTATACCCCAATGAAATACTGGAAGAAAAAGGCTTAATGAGTAAAAAAGGGTTCCCTGAGTCTTATGATATTAAAGCGCTAGTTAATTTTGTATCAGACGTGAAGGCATGCAAGCGTAATGTGACAGCACCTGTGTACTCTCACCTCACCTACAACATTACCAATGAAGTAAAAGAGGTCGACTTACCAGATGTGCTTATTATTGAAGGACTCAACGTTCTACAAAGCGGTATGAATTACCCACATGAGCCTCATAGAGTCTTCATTTCAGACTTCCTCGACTTCTCGTTATATGTCGATGCTGAAAGCGCTCAAATTCAACAATGGTATGTAAATCGTTTTATGAAGTTTCGTGAAGGTGCCTTCGCTAAACCTGGGTCATATTTCGGGCACTACACTAAATTATCAGATCTAGCCGCTAAGGAAAAAGCAGAAGGTATTTGGCAATCAATCAATGGTTTAAACCTAGAGCAGAATATCCTTCCGACCAGAGAAAGGGCTCACCTGATTCTACGCAAGGGCGCAGATCATATGGTCGAAGAAGTGTTACTAAGAAAATAGTAGAGCCTTAGTCTCCTTTTCTCAGCGAGATTTCTCCCCCGATATAGCTCTCTATACCACTCTCAGTTTTGAGCAGCACGGCGCCTTGTTCATCAATCCCCTGAACGACACCTTCAATTTCTCTAGGTCCAATAATCAACCTTACGTTGCGACCTAAGAAATTATCTAAGCGGTTCCACCGTTCGACAAAATTAGACATTCCTTTCAACTCATAGTCGGCAAGTGACTTGTCCCAAGCATTGATCAGAGCCTGTGCTAACTGGTTACGGTCGGGCACTTTTCCATCACAGACCTCTTTGAGAGACGTCCACGGCTGACCAATACCTGATGTTGTCAGGTCCATGGACAGGTTTAGTCCCAAACCAATAACAATATGAGCAGCGCCACCAGACTGTCCTGACAACTCGACTAAAATACCCGCGAGTTTCTTGTCATGATGGTAAAGATCATTCGGCCATTTCAGTTTAACACCTTCAACACCCATCTCTTCCAAGGCTTCAACAACAGCAACGCCAACGACAAGGCTTAGCCCCATAGCGGCAGCCATACCTGCATCGAGCCTCCAATACATTGAAAGGTAAAGATTTGCACCAAATGGCGATACCCACTCTCTTCCACGACGTCCACGACCTGCAGCTTGATATTCAGCAATACAGACCGAACCTGATTCGAGGGTATTAGTACGCTCTAATAGGTGTTGGTTTGTTGAACCTATGATTGGAATGAGTTCAAGAGAAGCATCACGACTGACCGCAGACAATTTTTCTTGGTCAAGCATATCCAAACGATTGGCTAACTTATATCCCTTACCTTGCACTCGATAGATATCCAAACCCCACTCTTGAATACCTTTAATATGTTTGCTGATAGCGGCTCTCGACACACCCATCACTTCACCCAGATCTTCACCAGAGTGAAACTCGCCATCAGCAAGACATTTTAGCAATGTGAGCTTGGTACTGTGTTCTCTCATGCCATGGCCTCCAAAGCCTTGTCTAAGTTTGTCTCACTGTCTTGACCCATGAAGCGAACTTCGTGTTCCAATAATATGTCGAACTTGTCTAGGACAGCTTGACGTACTCGCGCTGCAAGTCTGAGGATATCCGTAGCAGACGCTTCATCATAATTGATGATAACCAAAGCTTGGTTTGGATGAATTTGAGCACCACCTTCAATCACACCTTTCAGCTGGCATTGATCAATGAGCCACCCAGCGGCAACTTTGATCATGTTGTTACTCTCATAACCGACAATGTTTGGGTATAACGCAGACAGCCGATCAAAATGATCTTTGCTGATCACAGGGTTTTTGAAGAAACTTCCCGCATTACCCTGCACGGAAGGGTCTGGTAGCTTGCTTGAGCGTATAGCACACACTTCATCAAATATAGAACGAGGGGAAAGTGTCTCTAAAGGTAAGCTTTTAAGCGGGCCGTAGTGGTTACATGGCTTCCACTCTTTAGGTAGGGTCAAACCAATCGCAACAACAATCGCTTTGCCATAGAGAGCGTGCTTAAAAATAGAATCTCGGTAGCCAAAGAGACATTCCTCTTCGCTTAACCGCTTAACTGTATAAGTATCCAGATACAGAATATCAACATATTCGCATACGTCTTGCAGTTCAACACCATACGCACCAATATTCTGAATCGGAGCAGAACCTGAACAACCAGGTATCATTGCGAGGTTTTCTAGACCACCCAGACCTTTATCAACACTCCACTCAACCAAGCTTGGCCAATCCTCACCACCACTCACATGCAGAAGGTGATGACGGTCCGTCTCGGTCAGCTCAATCCCAGCTAATTTATTCACAATGATCAAACCAGCGAAATGCTTTGTAAAAAGCATATTGCTACCCTTACCCAGAATTAACTTAGGTGAAGTTGACCATTTAGGATTCCTATAAACCGAAATCAGTTCGTCGATCGTAGTTACTTCAACCAACGCATCACAGGTCTGATCGATAGAAAAAGTATGAACATTTTTTAAACTAGCATTGAGATGGAATTGCATGGCGATATTCAATTAACTTACACTGCCATCATTCTACAGCAGATAAACAAATGGCGCAGTGACTGAATGAACAATGTCATCATTACTCAATTAGACCCCGTAAAGGTTCCCCTCGTTAAGCGTTTTTACAAAGAGCATTACCCAACAGGTAAAGCCAACAAAAGCGAAAAAATCTACTCATTAGAACTAGACGGCCAGTTATGTGGTGTAGTTCGCTTTCGAACGATAGAAGATGCACGCTTACTTACCGGAATGGCTATCTCTAAGGAATACCGTGGCAAGCGATTAGGTTCACAGCTAATGGATTATTGTGTTCTTCACACGCTGACGGAAAAAGATTATTGCTTCGCGTATTCTCATCTGACTAATTTCTACAATCGTCATCAATTCATACAAATCGATCCCAATGAACTACCAAATGGTTTGAGAGTCTTATATGAGCGCTATTCGAATAGCGGAAAAGATCTCATTCCTATGCATTATCAGCAAAATTGTTAGAGAGTGACTCGATTATCTAGTATTTGATGCTATCCCTTTGGTAAAATTAAAGGTTCGCAATTTTGCATATTTTTAAGGTAAAACAGTCAATATGATTGCCAGTAGGAATCCATTCATACAGTTGCCAACCATAGCGCAGAATCCTGACAAGTTTGAAGTACTACTATCAGCGCAAGAGTTTAGAACTCGCTTACTTGATGAGATATCTCGCGCAACAACTCGTATTAGTTTAGTCGCTTTGTATCTTGAAGATGATGAGGCTGGCCGTGAGATCCTAACTGCCTTATATGAAGCAAAGCAAAAGAATCCAGAATTAGATGTGAGTGTATGTGTCGATTGGCACAGAGCTCAACGTGGATTGATTGGTGCGGAGTCTTCTGAAGGCAATGCAGCCATGTATAAAGAGTTTGCGGAAAAATATCAGCACTCTGTACCCGTCTATGGCATTCCAGTCCGCGGCAAAGAAGTCTTTGGCGTATTGCACTTAAAAGGCTTTATCGTCGATGACAGCGTGATATACAGCGGTGCAAGCCTTAACAATATCTATTTAAGTTATCATGATCGTTACCGTTTCGATCGCTACCATGTTTTAAACAACGCAACACTTGCTGACTCGATGTTCTCCTATGTCCAAGAACAAATGATCTCAGACATCGCTGTTTATGATTTGGCTGATAAAAACAAACCAGTTACCAAAGAACTGAAACCTGCAATCCGTCAATTCAGAGCATCATTAGCACGCTCTCAATACAAGTTCGACTCTCAAGATGTCTCCGCAGAACAAGTGGCCGTAACTCCTTTAGTTGGTATAGGTAAGAGACGTAACCGCCTAAATCAGGGAATAAACCAACTGGTTGCTCAAGCTAAAGATGAAATTTTCATTTGTACGCCATATTTCAATTTTCCGCCTAGCCTAGCGAAGGAAGTGAAGAGAGCACTTAAGCGTGGCGTAAAGGTCACGATTGTTGTCGGCGATAAGACAGCCAATGACTTCTTTATCTCCCCAGAGGAAGAGTTTAAAACGATTGGTGGCTTGCCTTACTTATACGAATTGAACCTGCGTCGATTTGCGAAGGCAAATGAAGCGAATATAGCAAGTCGTAACCTGTCTATCCGACTTTGGCAACACGATTCCAACAGCTTCCATTTGAAGGGCATTTGGGTTGATAAACGCTACATGCTACTCACAGGTAATAACCTAAACCCACGCGCATGGAAGTTGGACTTAGAAAATGGCATATTCATCCAAGATAACTATCATCATATAACGGATAAATTCCAAGCTGAGGTTGATAATATTGTTCAACACACACAGCTAATCTGCACTTATAAGCAATTGGACAAGATTGAGAGCTATCCGATGGAGGTTCAGAAGTTGATTCGTAAGATCACTCGTGTCAAAGCCGATAGAGTCCTTAAACAAATATTGTAGTCGATATTTATCAACGCCTAGCAAACGCTAGGCGTTTTTGTATCTGCGAGATAAGTTTGTTTGTTGTAATTTCACTATTTACTCAAGACTAATGCCAACGCCTAAATCTCCAAGTATCTACCTTTCTTAGTCAGCCTAATAATTAAGGCTATCAGATACAAATAACAACCAAGTAAGATACCAACTCAATCGACAATTACTTTCTATATCCTAATCGCCACTCCTTACAACGAGGAACTAGCGTTATTGGCACCCCCCTTATACTCACTTGCGCTAATATTAGTCTAATTTGATGCTCCGTTATCTTTAGAGGGTGTAGCAAAAAGAATTAGAGGTAACCATCTCAATTCGTCAGGTTTAAATGTAAAACAGCACGAGCCTCCCTCTATCTAGAGAGACGCCTCAATATATAGCGATAAGGTCTGTAACCAAAATCCAAAAACTCATACCCCAGAAACGACGAAAGCCTAGTCGTCAGACTAGGCTTTCTAATAAGTAGCGGAATGGGCGGGGTTGCGGACTTCAGGCAAACCCTTTGTAGGACTCATTCGGCCGAAGGGCAAAACACTTTTCTTGAGATGTAAAAAAGCCCTGCTATTTCTAGCAGGGCTTTTTTAATAAGTGGCGGAGTGGACGGGACTCGAACCCGCGACCCCCGGCGTGACAGGCCGGTATTCTAACCAACTGAACTACCACTCCGCAGTGGTCAACTCACTAAGTGAGCGTCCATATCTCCAGGTCG
>NZ_JAKKCQ010000023.1:0-5444 GCF_021728315.1 Vibrio sp. L5-1
ACGTCAATTCACGCGATATAATGGAGTTCCTTTGGACTCCATTTTTTAGCTTATGAAAAAACTAATCTTATTATTGTCGGTATTTCCAAGTGTCGGGTATTCGTTTTGTTTTGATGAAGCAGGACAACATTATAATGTTGAGCCAGATTTGCTGCGAGCGATAGCACAAGTTGAAAGCAGTCTTGATCCTAATGCTTATAACGAAAACAAAAATAAAAAAGGTCAAGTAACCAGTCGTGATTTTGGACTCATGCAAATTAACTCTAGTTGTTTTCTTCGACTGGCTGAATTTAATGTCAATGAAACCAATGTCTACGAACCTTGTTTTAATGTTTCATTAGGTGCGTGGGTATTAAGCTCTAACTTTGCTAGCCCAAATGTATTGAGATGCACACAAACAACTGTTTTCGCCTAGCTTTAATGAATATGAAGTTACGTCAGTGGACAGCAATAGGAGAGAAAACGTCAAGCTTATTTAACTATTTCGTGACTAATAATCGCTCATGAAAATTTGTGATAAGTATCATATTTATTTCCGTTGTTCGCTAAGATGTTTAACGCTCTATGACTGCCTTGTTTGTACTCTTCAATAATTAACCTGCCACGTTCATGAATAACACCATATCCTTAAATTAAAAGGAAAATAGTTAAAAATCTTCTATAGTTTTAAGTAGTAAACCGTTAACCACATGGGCCTCAACTATGCAGTTAGTTAAAAATGAATTTGTCCAATTTCATCAAAAAAGGGAGATTTCTTTTACGTGGCAAGTGAATACCAATAATTTAACTATCGATGCATGTGATCTACAAGAAGTCTTGGGGGTCACATGCACCGTGACTACTATCGAACATTTTCTAGATCTGTTTTCACCTTCTAATAAAGCCCGAGTCTCTGAGATGCTCTTACAAGTAAAAAGAGGGGAGGAGCCAGATCCCATTAAAGCATTCATAGTCACGCGAGGCTCTAACGTTAACCTGAGTTTAGTCTCCGTAAAAAAAATCACTGAAAATCTGATCGCAGGTATGATAATGCCTATGCTCTTGTCTCCAACTCAAGAAGACTTATCGTCCTTTTTTTATCAAATATTTGAAAATCACCATCACGGTATGGTGGTGACGGACAAACACACCCGTATTGTTGCCTGCAATAGTTACTTCGAGAAATCAACCGGTTATAAAGTAGAGGAGCTTCTTGGTAAAAAGACGTCTATTTTCAATGCTGGCAAGCACGGAGCACCGTTCTTTAGCAACATGTGGAAGGAAATTATCCAACACGATTATTGGAGCGGTCTCATTTTAAGTAAAGCCAAATCCGGGAACGTCAAGCCTCAAGAGCTACTCATCCAGAAGTTAGAGTCTCTAAAAGGCAACACCTATTACTTGGGGATTACCTTAGATTTATCGAGTAAACTCTACCGCGTTGCTGGTATTGAACATGGCGGTATTGAGTTATTAACTCAACTGCCCGGTGAAGAAGAATTTTTGGCTAAGGTACAAAATGGACAGGCTGAACTAAAAGATAGCGAAGGGATGTTACTAATGTCCTTTGTACCAAAGTTTGATGAAACATTGGAGTTCGATGAAAAAAAACAACTTGCAAGCGCGCTCGCGTACCATGAAAGTGACTGTACGGCAGGCTTTATTAAAAAGACAGTGTTTACCATTGCCATCATTTATAAGCATGACAAAGCTAAACCTCACTCGCTTTCTATCTTCGAAGCGATTCGAGAACGCTTTAATAAAATCAAAACAAGAATGGACAAAGAAGTATATCGACGAAGTATGGGAGGCACTATTGGTGTATCAGTACTTGGATTGGATGCGAATAATGCACACAAGATGATATCTCACTCTTTACAAGCGATGTATGAAAGGCATACTTCTAATAATAACAACATATGCTTTTATAACCGAAACCTTCATGAAAAAGTCAAACGACGCGAGGTGTTAGAAGAGATAGTGAGGTATTCGGTTAAGGCAAAGGCTATGCAGGTTTTCTTTCAACCTATTATTTCAACCAAAAGTTTTAAAGTCTGTAAACTCGAAGCATTGTGTCGATTTACAGACAGTCAAGGCGAGCCCCTAGAGACTCAGGAAATGATACAGATTGCAGAAGATATGGGTCTCGTTTCTGAGCTAGATTTGGCCGTAGCAGATAAAGCCATGGAGCAACGAAATCAACTGGTTAAACTATATGGCAATGAAGTCGAGATCACCATTAATGTGTCTTTGAACTCAGATAAACCAGTGAAGTCCCTCTTCAAAGACTTGATGTCGCTTTTCAGAAAACATCGTAAGCATCTCCCTTATGTTACCGTAGAGCTCACAGAGTCAGCCTACTTTAGCAATGAAAACAAGAACAGTGATCTGCTGTTTGAGCTACGTAAAAAAGGGGTAAAGATAGCTATTGATGACTTTGGTACTGGATATTCTTCTTTCTCCTACTTGAAAGATGGTAACTTCGATGTACTTAAAATCGACCGGGATTTTATTATTAATCTCGTTTTCGGCTCTCACAATTACTACATCGTTAAAATGATTACGCAACTTGCTCATACTTTAGGAGTAGAAGTGGTGGCTGAAGGTGTTGAAAGTATTAAAGAAGTTAATATATTAAAAGACCTTAAAGTGGACTATTTACAAGGGTTTTATTTCGCAAAACCCCTACCAGTTAAACTCCTCTCAGCTGAAATCAACGATAGAGAGGAGCTCCGTGACTTGGTCGAGCCAGAAATTCAAGACGTGGTGTTATTTACTACTCCTCCTTTGTTATCTCCCACTCACACCTTAAGAGAGGTCAAAGCCTTATTTGACCGTAATTCGGTTCATGTTTTACCCGTAATCATTGATAAGCAGTGTGTGGGCGTCCTAACCAAGGAAAAATACAATCTCCATGCTACGCCCACACTCGGCACTGACCGAGAAACGATGCAAGAGTATCGTTCTTTGGATAAAGTGGTGAGTGCGATGATGGAACCATTGATTACCTGTGTTCACGAAACAATAAACGCGAGCGAAATCCATGAGAAAATTCGGAACCATATTCCTTTGCCTTGGGTTGTCATCAACGATTCTGGAGACTATGTGGGTATGATTGACACTGTTAATATGATCCATTATTTGAATGCACAATAAGTACGTTTTCGCTTTTTTATTACGCCCATTAGCTTTGATTTGATGAGTAGCCATTTTAAAGAACCTTGGCGCGGACTTAACTTCCAATATTGGTCTACATGAAACGCGAGAGTTTTGTTCACACATCTGAGCCTGTTCTCATTTTAAAGACAAACACTTTAAACGTGTCTTTATCACGACTCCTATCGTTGTCTTAGGCGTCACCCTGCGGGCTAGGCCTGATTGCCCTAAGAGTCTTAGCGCCTTGTCGTTCCCTTCTCGTTGATCTCTCTGTCTTTGAATAAGTTCGAATAAGAGCTTGTTTTCTTATGCGCCGATTTATTTCACTCGCCTCATTTTCGGGCTCGCAGGCTGTTAACCGTCTCTCCCCACAACCTGTTTTTCAAGGGAGGCTTCGCCGCTGCGCGCCCTTGCAAAGCAGAACGATGTTGAGAGAGCGGACAGCCAAGCGGCTCCGAAAAGTGATACTCAAATAGAAAGGAAACTCTCATGGCGCAACAAAACTCAACCCCAACTCTCTCTAATTCAAATTCATCGACCAGCGTTTCGCCGCTGGGGCACGAAAGCTCACCAAAAAATGATATCTCTAGTCCTTTGGCGGTATTGAAGTTGCGCTATCAAGTCAAAAAGTGTCGTGATGAGACGAAAAGAAAGTCTGATTTTGTTTCCAAAATCCAGCGTTTGAAAATGTTCAGTCGTCGTCAGTCGCCGGAGCAACTGGCTGATATCGCAGCGTTAAAAGACCAAGGGTTCGTTGACGCTATCAAGCAGCAGTTTCCGCAATTGGTGTCGCGTCGTTTTGCTTTCCATGAAATCCGTGACTTTTTCATCGAATTAAATGGCGCTGGCTTTGGTGAATGGTTTCTTCACGAGCGAGTGGATCACATCATTATGTACACCACTTACGGGTCTGTGTTTCCAGCGTTGCGCTTTGTGACAACGGGGGCGGGAACGTTTAAGTGCTCAGGATTTTGTTTCGATGTGCGTTTTGGCGCTTAGGGGGTCACATGACAGTTCGCTCTACAGTATCCGCTGACATATCCATGCACGTGATTTGGGTGAATTCAACCGACTTTTACTCCACCGTAAAGGCCGTCAAGGTTCATGAGATTTTGGTGAATGAGTTTGGGTATACCGACTCTTTAATACTAGAGGAAGGCAACCGAGGGAAGGGGGTGAGTATCAGTGTGTGTGATAACACTACCACCATTAAGCAGATGCGAGAAGACTACGCCTACGCGAAGAAAACGGAAAGGACGATAGAAACCACCTCCGAGCATCGTGCATCGGCAAAGGCTTTACTCTCTTCTCTGTATGACGACTGAAGTCTGCTTATTGTGTAACGTCATCAAACACTCATAAGAGAAGGTCATTAGTGTGTCTGGATTTTGTTTCGATATTCTAGCCGGTAGCGGCATTCAAACGGGTTATGTTTTTCGACGAGCAACGCCTTGTTCGGTCTTGTCTTAAGTGACCAAGGTTATCGAGTGTGCGTATTGAGGCCCTTTGATGACAAATATGATCGCGTCGTCGGAGGGGGAGTCCTTGGTTGAGGGGGATGCGAACATTCGGTGTGTTATCACCCAGTCAAGTAAACCGGGAAAAACGCTCGTAACGAGCAGGCATTAATATCGAGTGGCGTAATTCGAGTAACCAGTAGGGCGCCCTCTTGGTGGGGAAGGGACCTTTCTAACTGGGCGACGTGCTTTGGGTTGAGGTACTGGCTTAGGCTGTCCTTTTGGCTTGTTGTCGCGACTTCCTTTAAACCGTCCCATTTGAGAACCCTCGCGCTAGGGAGGCTTCGCCGCTGCGCGCCCTTGCGCTACAGAACCTGCAACTGGGTACGGACAGTCAGACGCTCACCAAGACCGAAAGGAAATACCATGTCAGCACTTGTTCAATACTCAAATGTTTCGTTATTCACATCAGAAGAAAAGGGCATCCTTGACCAAGCCGCAAGCATTCTCAAATCCAAACTGTTTATTTCAGAACAAACGCCATTAACCTCGCCTGAATTGGTGAAATCGTTCTGTCAAACGTCCTTGGCCGCTTGTGAGTCTGAAGTGTTTGGGATTATCTTCCTCGATAATCAACATCGAGTGTTGCGCACCAAAGAGATGTTCTACGGAACCATTAATGCCGCCTCGGTCTACCCGCGCGAGGTTGTTAAAGCGTCGCTGGTCACGAACGCGAGTGCGGTTATTCTCTATCATAACCACCCAAGTGGTGCGCCAAGAAGCGCATATGTAAAACGCAATGTAATTGCTTGATTTCAAGGAGTAATCAATGATTAGAAACGCATGCAACTT
>NZ_JAKKCQ010000024.1:0-5405 GCF_021728315.1 Vibrio sp. L5-1
GGTTATAACTGGAATAGCGTAGGCGCTTATAATGCAGGATTTCTTAAACGTACCGAAAGCGCCAGAAAAATATACATCAAAAAAGTTCAAAAAGTCTATTATCAGTCGCCATTAAAATAACCTTTCTCGCACCATAACGGTGCAGCGCTAGTTGTGTCACGATCTTCTTTTTCCGTTTTACATTCCTTCCCTAATGGTCTCAATCACCCTAGATTCAATCGCCAACGGTTCGGCTTTTGAGCTCGACGTCCCTAAAACACACCCCAAGAAAACAAACTAGATGCAGACTCATTGGAGGTCATTGTTACCACTTGGGAATCATCCACACACCACGTCATAATCTGGCGATTATGGGTGGTTGTCTGTAGTAACTAATTGAAATTTATTGGTATTAAGTTTTTGTTTTTTAGTGTTATGGCATGTTTGATAGCGTTCTACGGTTCAAAAGTGCCCCTGTAAACAGGAGCTTGAAATGCAAAAAAGGTCTCTTACTCAACGATTTGTCGAACGCGTTAAACCGACTTCGACCACACGAGAATATTATGACACCAAGGTGTCTACGCTGTACTTACGAGTCTATCCATCAGGAAAGCGAGTGTTCTTTGTTCGTTTTCAGCACAACGGATTGAGGAGGAATCATAAGTTAGGTGGCGCGTTAGATTACTCTTTACGTCAAGCAAGGCGAGAAGCCTTGCAGCTTGTTCAGCAGGTGCGCAGCCCAAAAATGGAAACCTTGCCCTCCATAACGCTACAGGCTTTCGGCCAAGAGTTTTTCAAGCGTTATCCTCGTCATTGGAAACCTAACACTTTGAAAAAGAATGAAAGTGCCTTTCGTCTTCAGATCGTGCCTTATCTTGGAGATAGGGAAGTGCAATCCATTGTTCGAAAGGATGTTGAGCAGTGGTTTACTCAGTTAAGCCATGTGAAAGGCTCAGCTAACCAAGCGTTAGTTTTGCTGTCGGTTATGATGCAGCAATGTGAAGCGTGGGAGTATCGTCCTAAAAATACCAATCCTTGCCGTGGTTTCAAGCGCTATAAAGCAGGAGAGGTAGAGCGCTATCTTAGTAAAGACGAATTGCGCCAACTTTGGCGAGTGTTAGACACGTTAGAAGGCGATAACCCAGCGAAGGTCATGATAATACGTCTGTTGATATACACAGGTTGCCGCTCATCGGAAGTGAGAACCTTACAATGGAAAGAGTACCGAGGTGGTCACTGGCATTTACTAGACAGTAAAACGGGGGCGAAAACGGTTTACCTTTGCTCACAAGTCAGGGCTTATCTTGATGCATGGCACTCAGAAAGTCATTACCTGTTTCCGAGCCCTTGTAACACCCAACCTATATCGACCAATCAGTTGGGTATATTTTGGCGACAGGCTCGCCAGTTGGCAGGATTGGAAGGCGTGCGTTTGCATGATTTACGTCACACCTACTCCAGTATTGCCATTCAGTCGAAGGTGAACTTGATCGTGCTTAGTCGTCTTTTGGGGCATGCTGAAGCAGAAACGACGCTAAAGTATGCGCATTTTGGACGTGAGGACGTGTGTCAGGCGGCCTCTCATGTGTCGGGCGTGCTCGTTAAGGGGATGCGCTCATGAAGTCACTGTTATTCACTTCTAAAGTGATTCAATCACTTAATTCAAAAACTCGAACGTATACGGTGTGGGATACTCAAGTGCCGGCGTTAGGGGTTCGAGTTTATACCGATGGTCGCCGTTTCTATGTGACTCATTTATCCATTCCCAATAAGACGTTGGGGACAGTGGGGCAACTGACACTAAAACAAATGAGACAACACGTACAAGCTTTACAGGCCTCTTTTTTAGATAAAGAGACGAAACCGATACGGTTGATCCGCTTCGATGCTTTGGTGAAAGAAGAATGGACGGAGAAGGTCTGCAAGGGATGGAAACTGAGTACACAAGGGACAGCGTCGAGCGCCTTAAAAAAGCATTTGTTGCCCGAGTTTGGACGCTACCCTGTCAGCCGTATTGATTCGTGTCATGTACATCGTTGGTTTGATGAACTTAGTCAGAGTTACGCAGGCACAGCTAATCGTAATCTTGATGTGCTTCGTTCAATCTTCAAATATGCGGTGAAGCAAGGTTATTGCATGGACAATCCTTGTGACGGTCTCAAGCAAAATCGCAAAAAAAAGCTCAATCGTTTTTTGAGTTTGGACGAGTTAGCGCGGTTGCATAACGCATTAACGGTAGTCAGCCAGCAAGGTGAACTGGAAGCGTGCTGTTGTCAGGTGCTAAAGCTGGTGCTGTTAACGGGATGTCGAATTTCAGAGGTAACAGGCCTGCAATGGTCTTTTGTTAAAGGCAGGGAGTGGCACTTGCCGGACAGTAAAACGGGTGCGAAGGTGGTGTATGTGGGCAAGGAAGCGCAGCAACTCCTTTCAGACATACCACAGCAAGTATGGGCGCATCGTAGTGAATCACACGATGATGTGTTTATGCCCTTGCGTCGTTTTGTGAGTCGGTCGACTAAGGTTAGTATGGTCTGGCAACAGGTGCGAGCCTTAGCTCATATCGAGGATGTTCGCATTCACGATTTGCGTCATACCTTTGCCAGTTATGCGGTGTTAGAGGGGTACCCTATTCCGATGGTGTCGAAACTGTTGGGTCACACGCGTCTTTCATCCACGCTTCGTTATGCTCACGTGGATGATGTGCAAGTATCGCAATCTGCTGAGGCGATAGGGGAAGTTATTAGTGAAATATTATCAGGCCAGCTTGTGAATAACCCTAAAACTCGAAAAGTGAGAGCCTCCAAATCTAAGCCGACGAAATCTCCCCCTAAACGCAGAGGAAGACCTATCAAAGTAATACCGGAACTGACCGATGAGGAGGTTGAACGGTTTAGATATGAAGTGGATTTTTGGGAATGGTGATTAAAATATCTGTCGGAATAACATAAGTACATCAAATTTTAAGGTTAGGTTTTTTTGTGAAGTTTGTGTTTTGGGGAGTCACACTTGGAGTTCTGTAAATAAGTGTACGTTATGAAGCCAAAGTCAAAATACCAAGGGTGGCGAGTAAACAAGAGACTATTTTCCTTGTAAGGTTAGTGTGCTCTTTTAAAAAGAAGTAACCAAAAAGAATATCGAGGATGAAGGCTCCTTGTAATAAAGCCATGACTAAACTAAAAGCGCTAGTGTTGAGCACTTTTAAGAGAAGATAGTAGCTTGCAGTGCCACAAGTAGCTGTTATTACCGCGTTAGCTAGAACTTTTTTGATTAACCCATAATGAACTTTAAATAGTAGAGGCGTCATAAGAGCAGTTCCAGAAAAACCGATGAAAAGGATAATGCTAGAGGGTAAGTACATCGTAAGCACTTTATCAATACCTATAGCTATAGTGAGAAAGATTGGGGCGAGCCACGCGTGTAAATTGTTTGAAAAAAGAAGACCTATTTTGTTATTTTTACTGATGAGTAGTGAGGCGATAAGTATGAGCATAACGCCCACTATTTGAAGGAAAGTAAGTTTCTCATTTAAAAAGCTAACTCCGAAAATAGCACTCCAGATTATCTTTGTTTTAGAGATTATAGAGACAACGCCTAATTCAATTGAAGTACGAGCCCTGAAGGTCGAGTATGCAAAACCCATCCACGAGAAAATACTGAATATGCTCAAAACCAACAGATCCAAAAGTTTACTTGTATTGTCGAGTGTTGTGGGGATTTGTTTGATTTCGAATGCAACAAACAGCGCAGCTAGTACACTGCATGTTATTTGATAGGCTAGTAAGTACTCATTGCATAAATTATTTTTCTTAAGGAAGATTCGTGATATCCATTTGTCTAATGAAATTAAAATAATAGCTATAGCTAGTATGGAGTATGAACTTATCATTGTTTCTCAATGTGAATCGAGGTCTTACATTTTATGAGTTCAAATAGTTTTCGGTTATTGGGGCTACTCTCTTCTCCTTTAGTAATAGCAACGTGATTATAATCAGTTTCAATTTTAGCTATGACATTTGGAATGACACTTTGAAGCATGAGTAATTCGAAAACCAATTTACTTAAAGGAGTTCCGGGGAAAAACTCTTTCTTTTGAAACTCGCCCGGCCAATGCGCCCATCCCCAATCTTCTATGATGTATATCCCACCTGATTTTAGATAAGGGAATGATGTCAAAAAGGCGGCTTTTGTTGGTTCATATAAATGGCTGCAATCATCAATAATTAGGTCTACATTTTTTTTGGGGAAGTGTGATTCTAATATTTGAATGAGCTTGTCTGTATGATCTTGCTTTACTCCACAATAAGGCTCTATTACCGAGTGTGCTGAAGATCCCTTTCGGTATTGACTTAAGGCTGGGTGTTCTTGGCGTTCGTCTATGCCTATGATGGAGTCAGGGGTGAAAATCTTATCTAGTAAAACGAGACTAGCACCGTGATATAACCCAAACTCAATAATGTTCTTTGGAGTCAAAGGTGCACAGATTCGTGCCATTGATTTGGCGAATGAAGGATCTTTAACTAGAACGAAATTATTTTCCGTAGTTTTCTTTTTTGGACTCCCCCAAGAAACCAAATTAAATCCAACTTCATCAATAGAGAAGTGTTCTTCATTATGCCAGCGTATTTTATCCCAAGGGTCATTATTGTTATCCATATCTTATATATGCCTGATGATTTTTGACTTGTGATTCTAGGGTATGTATTGATTTTCAATTAATAAATTATCAGTTAATTATTAATTCAATCGATATTAGTGGTTTAGTTTACCGTAAGTGATTTTATGTTTTCGGTGAAATTATGATTGTATCGAGGCACTTATTCTGTAGTTATTTATCTATGGGTAAAATGTGGCCTCAATTGAGGACACCTTTGGCATTAGCAATCCTGCAAGAGGGAGATAAGTTAATAATGCACTATGGTTCTTTTAACTTGAATGAGTTGGAGTTGAGTGACAATCAGACACAGATGTTAGTGGAAACCGCCATCAGAGAACACAAAAAATATAATCTACCAACGAAATATTTGACGCTTGAAAGTATGACGCTCGAATGGGGCAAAAGTCTTAAAGCGGCAAATACTCTCGTTGATAGCTTTGAGCAACAAATTACAAGTAGGTCTGCTCATAGCAGAGTTGATTTTCTGAGACATAAAAGTAGTTCCGAATTTTTTGAAGTAATTGATAGGAATATTTTCTTGCTTAAACAAGATAAAAATTCTGCCAAAAAGTTTCGTGAGTCATTTGCTTCGGTGAATGGTAAAGAAGTTAGGTGTGCTCTGGTCGCAAAGATGAGAGATAAATTATGATCTGCACCAGAAGTTTTGGACACTGAGTTAAGTGAGTACAATCACTAACGAGGTGAACAATGACAATTAAGAAAACACGAATCAAACATGCTCCTGAATTCAAAGCCGAAGCGCTTAAGTTAG
>NZ_JAKKCQ010000025.1:0-3296 GCF_021728315.1 Vibrio sp. L5-1
AAATATGAATATTCTTTCTGAGCTTGCCGATGGAATTGAAGCTACATTTGGGATCAGTCTAGAAATTATTTCAGGGGGTAATTCTGCTTCAGTTAACTGGGCTCTTCAGAGAACAGGCTTAACTCGAATAAATAACCTTCGTATAGGAGAAGCAATTTTTTTAGGCTGTGAGCCTTTAGAGCACGAAAATATCAAAGGCTTACATACGGATGCGGTTTCTTTGACCGCTGAAGTGATTGAATCCAAGACTAAACCGACTTTGCCTTGGGGGAGTCGGGGGTTAAATGCTTTTGGTGAAAAAG
This sequence comes from Vibrio sp. L5-1, assembly GCF_021728315.1. Lineage (NCBI taxonomy): Bacteria > Pseudomonadati > Pseudomonadota > Gammaproteobacteria > Vibrionales > Vibrionaceae > Vibrio > Vibrio sp. L5-1. The sequence goes on from NZ_JAKKCQ010000025.1 coordinate 303, forward strand.
AAAGCCTTCAAGATAGAGGGGAGGTCTCACAAGCTATTGTAGCATTAGGCCGCCAAGATGTTTGTGTCAGCGGGCTTAAGGCTCCGAATGGGATTAAGATCATGTCTTCAACCAGTGATCATCTTGTCCTTGAATCCTCACGAAAACCACTATTTGTAGGGGAAAAAGTCACATTCGGTTTAGATTACAGTGCGCTCTTATCTTCTATGTCTTCACGTTATATCAATAAATATTTTAAGGCACCTAAAGGGAGAAGAAAGCAAGAAGGAACGCATAATGCTACGAACAGCAGTAATTATTTCCGTCAGTGTCATGCTTAACGGTTGTCAGATAAGCCCAATGAAATCTAGTGGGCTTGCCGATTATAGAGCGACGGTTATCTCAAGCCAACTGCCACAAGAGTTAGGCTCAATCACACTCGTAAATGCTCAGTCAAAGGGCAATAGTGTCACTCTTGTTTTCGTAAAAAAGAAAACTTTGAATATGGGCAGTTTAGTAGAAAAGGTCGCCGTTAGTTTTTGTGACGACATAGAAATAAGACCATTATTAGAGAATGGGATCTCTTATCGAATCATTACCTTAGGCAAAAATGAGAACGTAGAAAGCCTTAACGTCATTTCTTTAGCTAAGTGCTCTAATTGAATGCTTAGCAGTCGAATGGATAAAAGCCAATACGAGTTGTTCAATGTACTCAATGACACTATTTTATTAAGGTTTGACCGCCTCACGCCTTGGGAAAAAAACTTTATCACAGAGTTACACCATAAGGTCGTAACTAGACAACTCATTTCAATTAAACAAAAACAGCTTGCTTTAAAAATTTCAATGAAAGCCTATAAATCAAAGAAGAAAAACGTAGGTGTAGTGGTCAACAAATTCCGGACACTGACTTAAGCCGATTTTCGGCATTTACTGGCGACAGCCCATCATTTGCTTGATGAGGCCGTTGCCGATTATAGTAACTCATCAGGTAATGGCTGATGTCTTTCTTAGCTTGAGCTTGTGTCAGGTAACCTGTTGCTGGTATCCACTCGATTTTCAAGCTTCTAAATAGCCGCTCCATGGGAGCGTTGACGCTCCTATGTCAAGACAGACTCGCTAGATCTTTCAGTATTAGCGGGAATAGCTCTCTCGCTATATAACGTTTTAAGATACGAGTTATTTCCTTAGTTGATAACCCTTCTGCTGTTCTTCGGACATCCTCGTTGCTCCCAGGCCATCTCCAAAGCTTTAGATACTAAGTAGGTATCGGGCTTATCGGATAAAGACCACCCCACAACGCGTCGGCTAAATAGGTCAAGCACTACCGCTAAATAGGCCCACTTCGAACCTGACCAAATATAAGTAATATCGCCACACCAAACACGATTCGGAGTACTTACAGAAAATTCACGCTTCAGTAGATTTAGAATATCTAGCCTTTCTACTTTTGCATGTCTATATCGAGGCGAACCTGGCTGTTTACTCATTAAATCAGCTTCACGCATTATCTGGCGAACCTTGAATCGTCCGGCTTTTATGTCTTTTTCGCTCAGCATTGAGACAAGAGTACGACGGCCAGCAGAGCCTCGACTCATGTTGAAGAGTTCTTTAATTTGGCTAGCTAGACGAATGCGATTAGCATCCGGCTTGCGCTGCTTAAACTCGTAGTAACAAGACGAAGCTACGTTGAACAGCTCGCAAAGCATTTTGACCGATTCATGCTCCCTCAACTTGTCTATTAACGAGAACGTTCGAGTTCGTCCGACATTAAGAGAGCGGTGGCCTTTTTTAATATGGATTTTTCTCGTTCTAACCGGTTAATCTGGGCTTCTAACTCTTGGATTTTCTTTTGCTCAGGCGTGAGGGCTTTAGTCGTTGGAGTCATCCCACCTCGCTCAACTTTGAGTTGGTCGACCCATCGCCGTAAAGCTGTTTCACCTACGCCCATAGAGTTAGCTGCTTCAGGTATGGAGTACCCTTGCTCAAGAACCAAACTTGCAGCATCTATTTTGAACTCAGTAGAAAATGTACGTCGTTGTCGTTTTGTCATTGAACGCCTCATTTATAGTGGAGACTTTACTACCTAATTTGGTGTCCGGGATCATTAGACCACTACATATGAAGATAAATAGTTAAATGAATAAAAAATAATTAATTAAGGACAAGCAAAAAAAAACGACGCGGAAACTATCTTTTGTCATACGACAGGTGCCTTCTTCGATTAAACGCTAAGTAATGTGGCCCCCTTTCATCATCTCTTCACTTAACGTCCACCTTCATCCGGATGGTATGGCTTAGCAGAGCTAGAGTTTTGTTGTCTATATAGCAGCATAAAAAGAGCAGTATGGCGCTGTGAGATACTTTCCTTCTTAATTTCATAAAATGGTCACGGTTCTTATTCAGCAGATTAAGCTTACTGTTTTACAAAATGAATAGGCCCCTGAACGTTAAGGTTAGCGTTTCGATTTATCTGCGTCAGAAGATAATTTAGGCTCAGGGAGCATAAATTAGTATTAGTTCGATGTGTTTCTATTCTTACGCTGTTAGCCTAAAGATCTGATGGGTTAGAAAAAGAGAAAAGGATGGATATGACACTCCCTATTTTTCACTCAAATAACGTTCCACATTCTCAGTCAGATTATTTATCTGAGCTCTGGAGGAAGATAGAAAAAAATGAACGTCGTAATCAAAAGGCTGAGCTTAAGGTCGATCAGCTTTTTTCTGAATACGAAAATAAACTGGCTCCCTATGATAAAAAGCTCGACCATCTTCGCTATGTCTGGGTCAAGCACTTGATGTCATTTTTGACCTCAAAAAAACTCAAAACCAATATCCGAAATCGCTTGATGCAAGCGCTTGAACAGGAGTTAATGGACTTACTTGAACGCCCTTTTTTCAATGATAAAGACAAAGTCGAGGCTTTATGCGAAGAGTATGAGGCCTATCATGATAAAGTGTTTAAGAAAGAAAAACAGCAAGCGCTCAATGCAGCTTGTCGCGAATTTGAAAACG
>NZ_JAKKCQ010000026.1:0-1476 GCF_021728315.1 Vibrio sp. L5-1
ACCCTTTCGGGTTGTATGGTTAAGTGACTAAGCGTACACGGTGGATGCCTTGGCAGTCAGAGGCGATGAAAGGCGTAATAACTTGCGATAAGCCCAGATTAGGTAGTAATAACCTTTTGAGTCTGGGATTCCTGAATGGGGAAACCCACTTGCATAAGCAAGTATCCTGTTGTGAATACATAGCAACAGGAGGCAAACCGGGGGAACTGAAACATCTAAGTACCCCGAGGAAGAGAAATCAACCGAGATTCCGAAAGTAGCGGCGAGCGAAATTGGATTAGCCCTTAAGCTTTTAATGATGCAGGTGAAGAGTCTGGAAAGTCTCGCAATAAAGGGTGATAGCCCCGTAACCGACACATCATAATCAGTGAAAACGAGTAGGGCGGGACACGTGATATCCTGTCTGAATATGGGGGGACCATCCTCCAAGGCTAAATACTACTGACTGACCGATAGTGAACCAGTACCGTGAGGGAAAGGCGAAAAGAACCCCTGTGAGGGGAGTGAAATAGAACCTGAAACCGTGTACGTACAAGCAGTAGGAGCACCTTCGTGGTGTGACTGCGTACCTTTTGTATAATGGGTCAGCGACTTAATTTTAGTAGCAAGGTTAACCGTTTAGGGGAGCCGTAGGGAAACCGAGTCTTAACTGGGCGTACAGTTGCTAGGATTAGACCCGAAACCAGGTGATCTAGCCATGGGCAGGTTGAAGGTTGAGTAACATCAACTGGAGGACCGAACCGACTAATGTTGAAAAATTAGCGGATGACTTGTGGCTAGGGGTGAAAGGCCAATCAAACCTGGAGATAGCTGGTTCTCCCCGAAAGCTATTTAGGTAGCGCCTCGGACGAATACTACTGGGGGTAGAGCACTGTTAAGGCTAGGGGGTCATCCCGACTTACCAACCCTTTGCAAACTCCGAATACCAGTAAGTACTATCCGGGAGACACACGGCGGGTGCTAACGTCCGTCGTGGAGAGGGAAACAACCCAGACCGCCAGCTAAGGTCCCAAAGTATAGCTAAGTGGGAAACGATGTGGGAAGGCTCAGACAGCCAGGATGTTGGCTTAGAAGCAGCCATCATTTAAAGAAAGCGTAATAGCTCACTGGTCGAGTCGGCCTGCGCGGAAGATGTAACGGGGCTAAGCTATACACCGAAGCTGCGGCTACGTACCTTAGGGTATGTGGGGTAGGGGAGCGTTCTGTAAGCCGTTGAAGGTGTGCTGTAAGGCATGCTGGAGGTATCAGAAGTGCGAATGCTGACATGAGTAACGATAAAGGGAGTGAAAAACTCCCTCGCCGGAAGACCAAGGGTTCCTGTCCAACGTTAATCGGGGCAGGGTAAGTCGACTCCTAAGGCGAGGCCGAAAGGCGTAGTCGATGGGAAACGGGTTAATATTCCCGTACTTCTTACAATTGCGATGGGGGGACGGAGAAGGCTAGGTGGGCCTGGCGACGGTTGTCCAGGTTCAAGTA
>NZ_JAKKCQ010000026.1:1576-3003 GCF_021728315.1 Vibrio sp. L5-1
TAACGCTGAGATACGATGTCGAGCTACTACGGTAGTGAAGTCATTGATGCCATGCTTCCAGGAAAAGCCTCTAAGCTTCAGATTGTAAGGAATCGTACCCCAAACCGACACAGGTGGTCGGGTAGAGAATACCAAGGCGCTTGAGAGAACTCGGGTGAAGGAACTAGGCAAAATGGTACCGTAACTTCGGGAGAAGGTACGCTCTTATCAGTGAAGTCCCTTGCGGATGGAGCAGACGAGAGTCGCAGATACCAGGTGGCTGCAACTGTTTATTAAAAACACAGCACTGTGCAAAATCGTAAGATGACGTATACGGTGTGACGCCTGCCCGGTGCCGGAAGGTTAATTGATGGGGTTAGACTTCGGTCGAAGCTCTTGATCGAAGCCCCGGTAAACGGCGGCCGTAACTATAACGGTCCTAAGGTAGCGAAATTCCTTGTCGGGTAAGTTCCGACCTGCACGAATGGCGTAATGATGGCCACGCTGTCTCCACCCGAGACTCAGTGAAATTGAAATCGCTGTGAAGATGCAGTGTACCCGCGGCTAGACGGAAAGACCCCGTGAACCTTTACTACAGCTTGGCACTGAACATTGAACCTACATGTGTAGGATAGGTGGGAGACTATGAAATTGCGTCGCTAGATGTGATGGAGTCGTCCTTGAAATACCACCCTTGTAGTTTTGATGTTCTAACGTTGGTCCCTGAATCGGGATTACGGACAGTGCCTGGTGGGTAGTTTGACTGGGGCGGTCTCCTCCCAAAGAGTAACGGAGGAGCACGAAGGTGGGCTAAACACGGTTGGACATCGTGTGGTTAGTGCAATGGCATAAGCCCGCTTGACTGCGAGAATGACAATTCGAGCAGGTGCGAAAGCAGGTCATAGTGATCCGGTGGTTCTGAATGGAAGGGCCATCGCTCAACGGATAAAAGGTACTCCGGGGATAACAGGCTGATACCGCCCAAGAGTTCATATCGACGGCGGTGTTTGGCACCTCGATGTCGGCTCATCACATCCTGGGGCTGAAGTCGGTCCCAAGGGTATGGCTGTTCGCCATTTAAAGTGGTACGCGAGCTGGGTTTAGAACGTCGTGAGACAGTTCGGTCCCTATCTGCCGTGGGCGTTGGAAAATTGAAAGGGGCTGCTCCTAGTACGAGAGGACCGGAGTGGACGAACCTCTGGTGTTCGGGTTGTCATGCCAATGGCATTGCCCGGTAGCTAAGTTCGGAATCGATAACCGCTGAAAGCATCTAAGCGGGAAGCGAGCCTTGAGATGAGTTTTCCCTGGCACTATAAGTGTCCTAAAGGGTTGTCGTAGACTACGACGTTGATAGGCAGGGTGTGTAAGTGCTGCGAGGCATTGAGCTAACCTGTACTAATTGCCCGTGAGGCTTAACCATACAACACCCAAGGGGTTTTGTGGACTCA
>NZ_JAKKCQ010000027.1:0-2413 GCF_021728315.1 Vibrio sp. L5-1
CACGAACGCGAGTGCGGTTATTCTCTATCATAACCACCCAAGTGGTGCGCCAAGAAGCGCATATGTAAAACGCAATGTAATTGCTTGATTTCAAGGAGTAATCAATGATTAGAAACGCATGCAACTTCCATTAGGCTGGCTGTTGTATGAAGCCGTTTTGACAATGTGGCTGACATTTCCCCTACGAAATGGAGAGCTGCTAATCAGAGTCTTGCTAAGACTACGAAAGAAACTGATGTTTGACGCCTCGAAGGTTGGACTGTCTGTTATGAAGGTAGGGACAAGACAGAGTCACTGGATCTCCACCTATGACGGGGGGAGAAATCTCGCTTGGATAGAGACTGAACGCTCCTACAGAGATACGAGTTCAAGTCTCCCAGTGACGAGCACGGCGACGAGCCGTGCAAGGGGTACAGTCAGAGTCTAAGGCAAGATGGTGACGTTACATATGTGAACTTGGGAACTTTCTATTGTTATCTTGGCAACAAGATCTGGGAGCCTGAACCTACATGCAATTAGAAAGGGCGGAGCCTTCGTAGTAGTCCGAGGTTAGGAAAGCTAATCACATGGCGAAGGGAGGCAGTTTGACAAAACGTTTGTAAAAGTGAATTAAGCAGGAGAACAACGGTAATGTTGCTTTCAACGATCGCCCAAAAACAACAAACACTTGCAAAGAAAGCAACTGAGAATCCAGAGTATAAATTTAATCGTTTATACGATCTTCTTCATTGGGAGACATGGATACATCAGGCTGCTATTAATGTGTTATCTAGGCCAGGAAGTAGGACAGATGGCGTAGATGGTAAAACTCGCGACTACTTTAAACAAACCTATGAAAGACAACTGTCTTTGATCATAGAACAGTTAAAGTCAGGGAATTACCGTCCACTACCTGTAAAGAGGGTCTATATACCAAAGCCGAATGGAACCAAACGTCCTCTCGGTATTCCGGCTTTACGAGATCGTATTGTTCAGGAAGGTATAAGAATGGCACTCGATCCTATATACGAAACGGATTTTCATCCCTATTCCTTTGGGTTTAGGAAAAGTCGATGCACTATGGATGCGATTGCAGTGTTGATGCCCTTAGCTAACTCCATATCAAAACATTTCTATGTTATTGAGGGGGACTTAAAAAGCTACTTCGACACTGTTAATCATCGAATATTACTCAAATTGTTAAAAAAGCGGATAGCAGATAGGAAACTCATCTCTCTGCTCCATCGCTTTCTTCGTGCCGGTGTCATGGAAAAGCAGCTATTTGCTCAAACTCGTGAAGGGGTACCGCAAGGGGGGATCATTTCCCCACTGCTAGCAAATCTATACTTGAACGAATTTGATCAATGGGCAGCGAAGAAATGGCAGCTATCTCAATCAGAAAGACAAAATACGAGGAAAGCGGGTCGCGGTAATTATACCATGGTTCGCTATGCCGATGATTTTGTTGTCGTATCAAATGATGGGATAGCTGGAGTAAGGCAAGCTAAAGCTGAAATTAAGGAATTTCTGGAGGAAGAGCTAAAACTTACTCTTTCTGAGGAGAAAACTTTAATTACACACGTTAACAAAGGATACGACTTCTTGGGGTTCTATATTAAACGGAACTACTCGGAAGGACGATGGGTGGTACACTTGCGCCCCTCAATGAAAAGTGTGAAGCGTGTGAAAGCTAAGCTTAAAAGTCTTACTACACGAAACCAAACTTTATATGATGAAGTTACGAAGATGAAACAAATAAATCAAGTAGTTAGAGGGTGGTGTGAATATTATAAACATACATCTTTACTCAGTGATTTAGAAGCGATCAGTCGCTATGCGTGGCACAGATACCACAAGTGGTTACTGGCAAAATACAAAGGAAGTAGAAAGGTGCAACTCATCAAGGACAAAACATGCACAATCATGAAACGTCAACGATGGGTAGCGAATACATTCGGTATTCAAGTACATCAATGGCTGCCATCAGCAAAAGAGCTCAATCGTTCTCGTTATTGGAATCGTGGCAGAAATGGATTTGAACATCCCTATCTAGTCCCGTCCAGTAACGAAATCCAACCACCACTAGGACTCAAAGGTCCAGAGCCTTCGATATATCTAACAGCACGGATGAGCCGTGAAGATAATAGAGAGTATCCAAAGGACTGGCACTATAGACGACTAAAGGTACTAAAGCGAGATAGCTTTGCATGTGTGATATGCAAAGAACAAAATGACATCCAAGTTCATCACCGTAGAGGCGTTAAATCGTGGGCGGTAAAAGACTTGGTAACATTATGTCGAAAGCATCACATGATGGAACACAAGAAACTGCGAGTTGATGATTGTCAAATGGAGAGCCGGATGCGGGGAAACTCGCACGTCCGGTTCGGAGAGAGGAGTGAGTAAAACCGCCAGCTGTGAAGCTGGTATGGCG
>NZ_JAKKCQ010000028.1:0-1732 GCF_021728315.1 Vibrio sp. L5-1
TATCTTCGATGTCTTCGGCGATCCCTTCTTGAGCAATAGAATCTAAACGGGTCATTAATTGCTTCGCATTATCAACAGGGCAAATTAAACCCATACCTAACGACGCATATTTCACGCCCTCTTTTTTTGCTTCATCGAACTGTTTAGTGGAAAAGGCAAAAAATGCCCCAGCCTCATTAAATGCTTGCGTTTGTTTGGCTTGAATATAGTGAGAGAGATATTTCATGACTTACTCCTTACGTTAATACAAAAATATCCCAGTAATTAAAACGGGCAACGGTGAAAGGAAAAGAGGGCTCTCGAAGGGGTTGATACATCCTTCACAATAAAATTGTCAGTTAAGTCCCCGATTTTAAAGTGGTGCAAGATACTCTTCTCAACCTCAGCCAGAGTGGATGGGTAGAACTTAGCATCACGCGAAGTAAATCCTGCGATTTTGAGTTCAGCTAAGGTAATGTCGCTACACGGCGTAAGAGAAAAGCCGTGCTCTTCTCCCTCTGTACGCTGAGGAATTCGCAGTAAAGAGATATCATTTTTTGGTGAGCTTTCGTGCCCAGCGGCGAAACGCTGGTCGCTGAGCGTCAATGTAGAGAGAGTTGGGGTTGAGTTTTGTTGTGCCATGACAAATTTCCTTTCTGTTTGAGTATCACTTTTATGGAGCCGCTTGGCTGTCCAGATCTCAAACAGGGTTCTTCTCTGCAGGGGCGCGGAGCGTTTATTAACCCTTGCAGAGAAGGTTCTGATTGAGGATGGTGAACAGTCTGCGAGCGCCATCCAGTGATGCGAGTCGAAAGGAAAATCGGCACATAAGAAAACAAGCCCTTACTCGAACTTAATTGAAGCCAGTGAAAGGTAATAAGGAGGCACGACGAAGCGCAGCTACGCAGTAGCGGAGGCGTTGGGTGATTGTTCGCAGTAACTTAATGTCACATCGAGCTTGCTCGATAACAGTGCCATAAGCTATCGCGAGAGGAGTGAAGCGACGGAATGAGCCGACCGAAGGGAGAACGCCCAATATTTAAGTTTAATACGTACTTTATAGATTGATTCGCGTTAGAAAAAGAACCGTCCGTAGTCAATCTTCAAGGGTAAGTGTTCGAAGGCGGTTCAAGTCAAATATAGCAATAAATCTAAAGGGCTATTCGCCGTCTAGCCATTAACTCAATTAGCTCCCACCTTTTTGGTCAGGGAGAGTGGAGAGTGGAAAGTGAAAAGTGAAAAGTGAAAAGTGAAAAGTGAAAAAGCTTGATGCAAAGAAACGCAGAACATAGCAAAAGCTACACTTAGCTGTTCATGTCGATATACTCGAAACCATGAGTGCGGAAGTCAGTTTTGTTGTGCCATGAGCCTCTGAAAAAGAAAGGTTGTACCTCACTGAAACTCACCCCGAAAGAATGTAATACTTTGGGAAGAGAGTGGATCAATAAATGAAGCGGAAAAAGCGCTAACGAGCGGTAAAGCGAGTTTGATATATTACAACGCTCAAATAGGTGAAATGATAGTAAATGTCAAAACTATGAACAAAATTATAGCTCTAGGTATGCCAATTAGAAGCCCACGGTTAGCCATAAACGATGTAGCTTTGTCTCCAGGCAGATTTTATCAACACAACCCTTTATGCTTGAGCGGCTAATGAGAAAGTTGTGCTAGTTCGTCTGTATTCAATCCCGTGACATCCATAATGGTTTGTTGATCTAGACCATTAAGCAGCATCTTACGCGCCATCTCCTTG
>NZ_JAKKCQ010000029.1:0-1583 GCF_021728315.1 Vibrio sp. L5-1
TTCACGCCCTCTTTTTTTGCTTCATCGAACTGTTTAGTGGAAAAGGCAAAAAATGCCCCAGCCTCATTAAATGCTTGCGTTTGTTTGGCTTGAATATAGTGAGAGAGATATTTCATGACTTACTCCTGACGTTAATACAAAAATATCCCAGTAATTAAAACGGGCAACGGTGGAACGAAAAGAGGGCTCTCGAAGGGGTTGATACATCCTTCACAATAAAATTGTCAGTTAAGTCCCCTATTTTAAAGTGGTGTAAGATACTCTTCTCAACCTCAGCCAGAGTGGATGGGTAGGACTTAGAATCACGCGAAGTAAATCCTGCGATTTTGAGTTCAGCTAAGGTAATGTCGCTACACGGCGTAAGAGAAAAGCCGTGCTCTTCTTCCTCTGTCCGCTGAGGAATACGCAGTAAAGAGATATCATTTTTTGGTGAGCTTTCGTGCCCAGCGGCGAAACGCTGGTCGCTGAGCGTCAATGTAGAGAGAGTTGGGGTTGAGTTTTGTTGTGCCATGACAAGTTTCCTTTCTGTTTGAGTATCACTTTTATGGAGCCGCTTGGCTGTCCAGATCTCAAACAGGGTTCTTCTCTGCAGGGGCGCGAAGCGTTTATTAACCCTTGCAGAGAAGGTTCTGATTGAGGATGGTGAACAGTCTGCGAGCGCCATCCAGTGATGCGAGTCGAAAGGAAAATCGGCACATAAGAAAACAAGCCCTTACTCGACCTTAATTGAAGCCAGTGAAAGGCAATAAGGAGGCACGACGAAGCGCAGCTACGCAGTAGCGGAGGCGTTGGTGATTGTTCGCAGTAACTTAATGTCACTTCGAGCTTGCTCGATAACAGTGCCATAAGTTATCGCGAGAGGAGTGAAGCGACGGAATGAGCCGACCGAAGGGAGAACGCCCAATATTTAAGTTTAATGTGTACTTTATAGATTGATTGGCGTTAGAAAAAGAACCGTCCGTAGTCAATCTTCAAGGGTAAGCGTTCGAAGGCGGCTCAAGTCAAATATCGCAATAAATCTAAAGGGCGATTCGCCGTCTAGCCATTAACTCAATTAGCCCCCACCTTTTTGGTCAGGGAGAGTGAAAAGTGAAAAAGCTTGGTGCAAAGAAACGCAGAACATAGCAAAAGCTGCACTTAGCTGTTCATGTCGATACACCCGAAACCATGAGTGCGGAAGTCAGTTTTGTTGTGCCATGAGCCTCTAAAAAAGAAAGGTGGTACCTCCCTGAAACTCACCTCGAAAGAATGCAATGCTTTGGGAAGAGAGTGGATCAATAAATGAAGCGGTAAAGCGAGTTTGAGATACAACAACGCTCAAATAGGTGAAATGATAGTAAATGTCAAAACTATAAACAAAATTATAGCTCAAGGTATGCCAGTTAGAAGCCCACGGTTAGCCATAGACGATGTAGCTTTGTCTCCAGACAGATTTTATCAACACCACCACTTTGCCACACAACCCTTTATGCTTGAGCGGCTAATGAGAAAGTTGTGCTAGTTCGTCTGTATTCAATCCCGTGACATCCATAATGGTTTGTTGATCTAGACCATTAAGCAGCATCTTACGCGCCATCTCCTTG